>CAZUVD010000003.1:217826-370830 GCA_964623075.1 uncultured Coxiellaceae bacterium
GGAGGAAAACCCCCGGACACAAAAAGCGTGTCCAGGCTACAAATATCCCACTTCCGCTTTTTTTAACTGCAAACTCAATGCCGAAATTAACGCATCAGACGTTTGCACCTGCTAAGTAGCCTGGACACGTTTTTTGTGTCCGGGGCTTTTTTCTGCGACGGAGGAAAACCCCCGGACACAAAAAGCGTGTCCAGGCTACAAATATCCCACTTCCACTTTTTTCAATTGCAAACTCAGCGCTGAAATTAACGCATCAGACGGTTGTACCTGCCAATTTTTACCTAAGCGAATCGTGGTTTGAATGTTGTCGCGTAAAACACGTAATAATACCGGACAATTGCCACCTAAAAAGTCCGCTAACAAATGTTTTAATTGTGTCGGATCTAATTGCTGATGATCATGCAATTCGATTGTTAAATGTTTAGCAAAACGGTTACGTGCATTTTCAATGGTATAAAGTTCGCGACCAACGATGCGAGGACTATTACTAAATTCATCTAAGCTAACTTCGCCTTCGACAATGATTAATTGATCTTCCGTAAATAACGGACGATATTTTTGAAAAACTTCTGAAAAACAAACAACTTCAATTTGCGTGCTGCCATCATCCAGCGTAAAAATACCAATACGATCGCCACGTTTTGTTTGTCGGACACGAATGTTGGTGATAACACCTGCTGCACGCGCTGTTTTCTGCGCATTTGGCGAAAGTTCAGCAATGCGACCCGTTGTTAAATGCTTTATGTCGTGCAAATACTTATTAATCGGATGACCCGTTAAATAAAAACCTAACGTTTCTTTTTCACCAAGTAATTGCACATCGTCGCTCCAAGGTTCGGCGTCGATATAATGCAATGTGCTATTTTCAGGTAAGCCACCTAATAAATCTTGTTGACCCATTTTTTGATTTTGCATGGATTGTTCAGCTTGTTGTAACGCATTTTGCAACGTGGCGCTTAAGATAGCGCGATGTTTGCCTAATGAATCAAAACAGCCTGATTTAATAAAGGCTTCTAACGTGCGTCGATTCATTTTTTGTAAATCCACGCGCTCGCAAAAATCAAAAATATCTTTAAAGTCACCGTTTTTTCTAACTTCCATGATATTTTCAATAGCGGCTTGTCCAACACCTTTAATAGCCCCTAAGCCATACATGATGTGATGATCATCAATCACCTTAAAGAAATAATCACTGCGATTAATATCAGGCGGCGATACATGAATTTTTAATAATTCACATTCATCTTTAAAGATGATGACTTTTTCAGTTTTATCCATATCCGAAGAAAGCACGGCCGCCATAAATGCAGCAGTGTAGTGTGCTTTTAACCAGGCGGTTTGATAAGCAATTAAAGCATAAGAGGCAGAATGCGATTTGTTAAAACCGTATCCGGCGAATTTTTCCATTAAATCGAAGATGTGGGTCGCAACATCGGCAGCAACACCATTTTTAACGGCACCGCTGCAGAAAATTTCCCGTTGCTTTGCCATTTCTTCCGGTTTTTTCTTACCCATGGCGCGACGTAAAATATCAGCAGCGCCCAAGGTGTAACCTGCTAAAACTTGTGCGATTTGCATTACTTGTTCTTGATATAAGATCACACCATACGTTGGGCGTAATACCGGTTCTAATTGTGGGTGTGGATAAATAACTTTCGCGCGACCGTGTTTGCGATTAATAAAATCATCCACCATCCCAGATTGCAGTGGGCCTGGTCGAAAGAGGGCAACTAACGCAATTAAATCTTCAAAGCAATCGGGTTGTAAGCGTTTAATTAAATCGCGCATACCGTGCGATTCAAGTTGGAATACCGCGGTTGATTGACAAGCTTTTAATAGGGTAAACGTTTTTGCATCATTTAACGCAATTAAACTGATATCAACGGGTGGTTCATGGTTCATTTCGCGATGGTGATTAATCACATGCAGTGCGCGATCAATGATGGTTAAAGTTTTTAAACCTAAAAAGTCGAATTTTACTAAACCGACTGCTTCAACATCATCTTTATCAAATTGTGTTACCGGGTGACTTGCTTCATTGGGTTCGCAATAGAGTGGTACGAAATCCGTTAATTTTCCAGGTGCAATGACAATACCACCTGCGTGTTTGCCCACATTGCGCGTCATGCCTTCTAGTTTTAAGGCAAGATCAATCAAGGTGCGAACTTCTTCTTCCTCTTGATAGCGTTGTTTGAGTAGCGGTTCTTGTTCTAATGCTTTTTCTAACGTAATACCTAATTCAAACGGAATTAATTTTGCAATTTTATCGACAAAACCATATCCAAGCGCTAGCACACGACCAACATCGCGCACTACGGCTTTTGCCGCCATGGTACCGTAAGTAATAATTTGTGAGACGCAATCGTGCCCATGTTTTTGCATGACATATTCGATGACGCGATCGCGACCTTCCATGCAAAAGTCGATATCGAAGTCAGGCATGGAGACACGTTCCGGGTTGAGAAAGCGCTCAAACAATAAATCAAAAGCAAGTGGATCTAAATCCGTAATATTGAGTGCATAAGCTACCAATGAGCCAGGACCCGAACCCCGACCAGGGCCTACCGGAATACCATTTTCTTTCGCCCAGCGAGTAAAATCAGCCACAATTAAAAAGTAGCCGGCAAAACCCATTTTGTTAATTACATCTAATTCGCGAATTAAGCGTTGATCGTATGCAATGCGTTTTTCGGCAAAGTCAGCGCTTGTGGTATCAAACAAATGACTGAGCCTTTGATTTAAACCAATGTTCGCCACTTTATTTAAATAACTTTCAGTGGTGTCACCTGCTGGCACATGAAAGAAAGGCAGCTCACTTTTGCCAAGAGTAAATGTTAAGTTGCAGCGTTTAGCAATTTCGATGGTATTTTCGAGTGCTTCTGGAATATCTGCAAACAATGCTTGCATCTCTGCTGCTGATTTAAAATATTGTTGATCTGTGTAGCGCCTGGAGCGATTCGGGTCATTTAGTGTGACGCCTTCTTGTATGCAAACGCGCGCTTCATGAGCATCAAAATCTTCTAATGCTAAAAATCGAACGGCATTGGTGGCTACAACCGGTAACTGTAATTGCTCAGCTAAATGGACTGCTTTCGGAATGTAGCTTGCTTCAACATCATGCCCAGTGCGATTTAGTTCGATGTAAAAACGATTAGCAAACAGTTGGCTGAGTTCGTGCGCGCAGGTATTGGCTTTTTCAAGTTCACTGTTAAGTAAGGCGATACCAATGTCGCCTTCATCGGCACCCGATAGAGCGATCAAGCCATGGTTTAATTCAAGCAGCCAAGCGCGTTTAACAATTGGGCGATCTAGTACTTGGTTTTCCAGATAGCTTTTAGAAATTAATTTCAGGAGATTTAAATAACCTTGCCTGTTTTGGCAGAGTAACGTTAAGCGGGTAGGGGCTTCTTTTGCATGGAGTGACTCTAGCCAAATGTCGACACCGATAATTGGTTTGATGCCAAAAGCCATCGCGCTTTGAAAAAATTTGACGGCGCCATATAAATTGCTTTGATCGGTGATGGCAACGCTTGGCATGTTGTCAGCAGCTGCTTTTTCCATCAAGCTTGGAATATAAATCAAACCATCGCTTAATGAATATTCAGTATGGATGCGAAGATGTACAAATGGGTGTCCTGTCATTGTTAAGCTCGTTTGCTCCCTTGTCAGTGCCCGCAATCATACCATAAATGTAGCCTGGACACGTTTTTTGTGTCCGGGTTTGGTGGTCGCATAGACAAACCCGGACACAAAAAACGTGTCCAGGCTACAAAAGATAGCCAAAATTAGGTATGATAAACGTCTTTGGCAGTGGATTTGGTGTAAAAAATGAACATTAATTTCTTAGATTTCGAGCAACCGATCGCTGAGTTAGAAGCGAAGATTCATGAGTTACGCATGGTCGGTACCGATGCTGAAATCAATTTAAGCGAAGAAATCTCGCGTCTTGAAGCCAAATGCCAGCATTTATTGAAAGATACTTTCAGTAAGCTGACTCCTTGGCAAGTGACTCAATTAGCAAGGCATCCACTACGCCCACACACGCAAGATTATATCTCTCGTATTTTTACCGAATTCGATGAACTCTCAGGTGACCGTATGTCATCTGCGGGGTTACCCATCATGGCAGGCATCGCTCGTTTAGAAGGGCAACCCGTCATGGTGATCGGCCATGAGAAGGGCCGCAAAACCAATGAAAAAATCGAACGCAATTTTGGTATGCCAAACCCAGAAGACTATCGTAAAGCGATGCGTATCATGAAATTGGCAGAGCGTTTCCGTTTACCGATTATTACCTTTATCGATACCCCGGGAGCCTATCCTGGTATTGGCGCTGAAGAGCGTAATCAAAGTGAAGCGATTGCGCGCAACTTGTTTGTGTTAGCAAAGTTAAAAACGCCTATTATTTGTACCGTGATTGGTGAGGGTGGTTCTGGTGGTGCATTGGCTATTGGCGTCGGTGATAGGGTGTATATGTTGCAGCATTCTGTTTATTCCGTGATTTCACCTGAAGGTTGCGCTTCTATTTTGTGGAAGAGTGCAGAAAAAGCATCCGAAGCAGCAGAAGCCATGGGCTTAACGGCAGAGAATATCCATAAGTTAGGTTTAGTCGATGGCGTATTACCAGAGCCGCTCGGTGGCGCGCATCGAGATTATGATGCCACCGCTGAAACCATTAAAAAGAATCTAGTCAAACAATTAGCTGTTTTACAATCCATGCCTATCAATACGCTCTTAGAAGAACGCTATAAGCGTTTAATGGCTTATGGAACATAAAAATAAACTCTCGCAGTTGATGCGAGATTTCTTTTTAAGCTTCAGTGTCGATCGTACCTATCACCTCGCTTTAAGCGGCGGCTTGGATTCAAGCGTGTTGCTTGCCTTATGCGTAGAGCAACAAAGCGCCTTAGGTTTTAAATTACAGGCGATTCATATCAATCATCAAGTCAGTGCGCATGCCGCTAAATGGGCAGATTTTTGTAAAAGTCTTTGTTTAACTCACAACATTCAATTCATTGAAAAGAAAGTAGAAATTGATCATCAATCTGAGAGTGGATTTGAGGCGGAAGCTAGGCAAAAACGTTACGCAGCTTTAGCGTCATGTTTAGCGAAAGACGATGTGTTGTTAACCGCGCATCATCAAGATGATCAAGCAGAAACATTGTTGCTGCAATTGCTGCGTGGAGCAGGTCCTAAGGGATTGTCAGCAATGCCTGTTACCAAAACGCTAGGGCATGGTTTATTAGCACGCCCCTTATTATCGGTGACGCGTGAAGCATTACGAGATTACGCTGAATCAATGAAGCTCGCTTGGGTGGATGATGAATCCAATACTAATAAAAGTTATTCGCGTAATTATTTACGGCATGATGTGTTGCCGGTGCTAACAAAGCGTTTTCCAAAAGCGATTCAAGCACTCGCCCGCAGTGCAAATCATTGCGCTGAATCTCAAGCGTTACTTGAAGAGTATGCTTTATCTCTTTTAAAAGAAGTAGAAGATAAGGCAGCAAATCATCTCTCCATTACCAAGCTTCGAGCGCTTACCTTGCCGCAGCAACGGTTGGTGGTGCGTACTTGGTTGGCGCAACAAAATGTCGTTTTGCCAGATACCATCAAGATGGATGTGATTTGTCATGAAATCATTATTGCGGGCAGTGATCGCAACCCTTGTTTGACATTAGCCAATGGCTATCAAATCAGACGTTTTCGTGATGCCTTATGTTTGGTGCAACCGCTGCCAGCCGTTTTGCCAAGCTCGCCTTATTCTTGGCAGTTACCTGATAATTTAACGATCGCAGGTATTGGTACGCTTTGTGCTCAATCTAAAATTAGCGAGGGGATAGCAGCCCATTTTCCTACTGTCACTGTTAAATTCCGTGCCGGGGGTGAGATGATCTGGATGGCAAAACGTGGGCGGCACAGTTTGAAAAAAATGCTACAAGAATGGAGCGTGCCAATCTGGATGCGGGAACGTTTGCCATTATTGTTTATTGGTGAAGAATTGGTTGCGGTAGTGGGATATTTTATTGACGACCGATATAAAGCGAAGGCAGGCGAAGCGGGGTTTTTGCCCCACTTCGATGCAGTTTAACGATTATTTGTGTTTGTTTTTGCCACAGCTATCGCAATGAAAAGTGCATAAATATTTAACTAAGGCACCAAAGCCAAGAATTGGCAGAGTAGTATCAAAGAAATCACGAAACACTATGACTTGTATCACGGCTTCACGAGGTAGCGTTAAAGCAAGTACGCCAACTACGATTGAAACCAAAATGACGACAGCAGCAAACATTTGGATCCACATTGATATCTCTCCCAGTTCAAGAAATATGAATCATCGAAGAGTAAAGCGTAAAAGGATATACCGGCATAGTCAAGGTCGGTAGGAATTAGTTGTTAACAAAGGGCGGTTTTGTTAGAGTTTCTTATTTCCCGAGATAAGGTCCATGACTCGATATATATTCATCACTGGTGGTGTTGTTTCATCTTTAGGCAAAGGTGTAGCAGCGGCATCCCTCGGCGCTATTCTTGAAGCGCGCGGTTTTAAAGTCACCCTCATGAAGCTCGACCCCTACATCAACGTCGATCCCGGTACCATGAACCCGTTACAGCACGGTGAAGTGTTTGTCACCGAAGATGGTGCGGAGACGGATCTTGATTTGGGCCACTACGAGCGCTTCGTACGAGTCAAAATGACTAAAGCGAATAATTTCACTACCGGCCGCGTTTATGCCAACGTGATTCGTAAAGAACGTAAAGGCGATTATCTGGGCGGTACCGTGCAAGTCATTCCGCATATTACCGATGAAATCAAACATTGCATCATCAAAGGGGCAGGCAATGTTGATGTCGCCTTAATTGAAATTGGTGGTACGGTTGGTGACATTGAATCACTGCCATTCTTAGAAGCTATTCGTCAAATGCGAATGGAAATGGGTCGTCAACAAGCGTTATTTATTCATTTGACGTTATTACCCTACATTCCAACAGCAGGTGAAATTAAAACAAAACCGACACAGCATTCGGTAAAAGAATTACGTTCGATTGGTATTCAACCCGATATTTTATTATGCCGCAGTGATAGACCGATTGCAGATAGTGCGCGCTCTAAAATTGCTTTGTTTACTAACGTCGAAAAAGAAGCTGTTATTCCGTTACTCGATGTCGATTTCATTTATCAATTACCCATCGCGTTGCACGAACAAGGTTTAGATAATATTGTTATGCAGCATTTAGGTTTAGAAGCAAAAGCGGCCGATTTCCAAGAATGGGAAGCTGTGGTCGATGCTTATCGACATCCTGAAAATGAAGTGACGATAGGTATGGTTGGCAAATATACGGAATATGCTGATTCTTATAAATCGTTATCTGAAGCATTAAAGCATGCAGGTATTCAAACACGTACACGCGTCAATATCGAATATATTGATTCAGAAGATTTAGAACGTGCAGGCCCTGAAAAATTATTATCGGCAGTTGATGCTGTGTTAGTACCAGGTGGTTTTGGTAAGCGTGGTATCGAAGGTAAAGTCTTAGCAGCAAAATACGCGCGTGAAAAACGAGTGCCTTATTTTGGTATTTGTTTAGGCATGCAAATTGCCATGATTGAATTTGCAAGAAATGTCGCAAACATGCCTGGTGCAAGTAGTACTGAATTTGAAGCTGAAACACAATTTCCCGTGATTGCATTAGTGACGGAATGGACTAATCACAGAGGTGAGCGTGAAGTGAGAAATGAAAAATCAGATGTTGGCGGCACGATGCGTTTAGGTGGACAAAAATGCCGATTGGCAGAAGGTTCATTAGCACGCAAAATTTATAATCAAGATACGATTATTGAACGTCATCGTCATCGTTATGAAGTTAATAATACTTTATTACCAGAGATTGAAAAAGCGGGCATGGTTGTTTCTGGTCGTTCACTAACAGAAGATTTAGTGGAATTAATCGAATTGCCAAATCATCCGTGGTTTTTGGGTTGTCAATTCCATCCGGAATTTACTTCATCACCGCGTGATGGCCATCCATTATTTGTAAGCTTTATTCGTGCGGCGATTAGCTTCCAGCAAAACAAATTAAAAACCGGAGAAATGGTTTAATGAAATTATGTGGCTTTGATGTTGGGATTGAGCAACCATTTTTTTTAATAGCAGGGCCTTGCGTCATTGAAAGTGAACAATTTGCGATAGATACTGCAGGCGAATTAAAAAAAATCGCGCAAGAATTACAAATTCCTTTTATTTATAAATCGTCATACGATAAAGCGAACCGAACTTCCGCAAAAAGTTATCGAGGTCCTGGTATTGAAGAAGGGTTGCGAATCTTAGCGGCTGTTAAAAAACAATTGCATGTACCTGTGTTAACAGATGTTCACGAAAATACACCAATTGATGAAGTGGCAAGCGTGGTTGATGTCATGCAAACACCGGCATTTTTGTGCAGACAAACCGATTTCATACAGCGTGTTGCGAAAGCTAATATTCCTGTGAATATTAAAAAAGGACAATTTCTGTCTCCGTGGGAGATGAAAAATGTCGTCGAAAAAGCACGTGAAACGGGTAATCAGCAAATCATGGTCTGTGAGCGTGGGGTATCATTTGGCTATAACAATTTAGTATCTGATATGCGATCGCTTGCTGTGATGCGCGAAACACAATGTCCGGTCGTGTTTGATGCCACACACTCGGTGCAATTACCGGGTGGTTTAGGTAATAAATCGAGTGGTCAGCGACAATTTGTTCCTGTATTAGCTCGTGCGGCAATGGCTGCGGGTATCGCTGGATTATTTATGGAAACACATCCAAATCCTGATCAAGCACCATCCGATGGTCCGAATATGTGGCCGCTTTCAAAAATGCGTGAATTGTTATTAGTGTTGAAAGAATTAGATCAAGCGGTGAAGCGAGTTGGATTTAAAGCAGAAGCTGCTTTTGCCTGATTTCGTCATTGCGAGGAGCGATTGCAAGCGTCATTGCTTCGTCGCTGCGCTCCTCACAATGACGGGGTTTGTTTTCCAGTGATGACTTGCAAAAAAAATCCCGTATTTTTTGGGAGAAAAAATACGGGACACTTTACAGGCTTCATGGCAATGAGAAGCGTCAAAGCTGTTTTTATTTTTGTTCTAAATGATTAATATTTTTGATCATGGCGTATTGATGAATATTTTTGAAAAACAAGGAACGTTGTAATTCTTGGATTTGATGTGCGCTTGCCAAGATAAAACTAGAACCTAATTTATTTGCTAATTTCAGCACTTCAGTTCTGATGATGCCTGAAATCAACCATTGATCTTTTTTCGCAATACCCAAATGTTTGCCCACTTGGCTAAGAGAGTGTTTAGCTTCGTCATAATATTTTTCAACCAATGTACCCATGGTTGGAATATTAAAATAGCAAGTTGGTAAACGTGGAATAACGTGTACCAGCGTCAATTTAATATCAGCGTTGTTTTTATTATCTTTTTGTTCTTTGTAAAACGCATCACGAATTTGTACGACTTCTTCGTCGGTGATGGCGTTTGTGACGATCAATACTTGTTTTTTATCTTCCATGACTGCTTCTCCTGAAAATCCTTTTTCATTTGTCTTTTTTAAATCACTAAATACTTAGTGAAGGATACCAAGCATGGCACGAATTAACGCTTATAAAAATTGGGAGTAGACCATAAGGGTTTACGTGGGGTTACCTACTATTCATAGGGTTTCCCCCATCAGGAAATGGAGGGGTTGGCTAAGTTCTTGGCGTAAGAGACTGGCGGTGTATTATTCTTCATCAACCGTCTCTTCTTGTATACTATTTGTCAGCACTAGTCGCACTAATTCGGGTACAGATTTGACGCCCATTTTTTTCATCACCGAGGCTCTGTGGGCTTCCACTGTCTTTAGAGAGATGTTTAATTCAGCTGAGATCACTTTATTCGGCTTACCAGCAACGATTCCTTGCAGCACCTGAACTTCACGTGGCGATAGAAGTGCGAACTTAGCGCGAGCTTGGGCGCTTTCTTGGCGTTTTTCACGGTTGGCTTTATCTGTACGTAATGCTTTGTTGATGCTTTCAATTAATACTTGGTCGTTAAACGGTTTGGTTAAAAAGTCGATAGCACCACCTTTCATGACTCGTACCGCTAAAGGCACATCGCCATGACCACTGATGAAAATAATAGGCAGGGTAGGTGAACCTTGTTCATTTAATTTCGATTGCAGCTCAGGACCGCTCATGCCGGGCATACGCACATCCAATAATAAGCAGCCATGTTGTTGTGGATCGTATTCGGCTAAGAAATCTTGAGCGCGGATATGAGATCTGACTTTCAAGCCAATGGATTCAATAATCCACGTGAGTGATTCAACCATCGCTTGTTCATCGTCGATGATATAAACAATCGGATCTAAAATAGACATGGCTAACTCCCTTTAAATCGAAATAGGTAATGAAAAACGAATCCAGCTTTTGCCGCTGGTATTTGGGTTAATGGTAAATTCGCCACCGTGTGCCTCAATAATGGATCGGCAAATAGCGAGCCCCATACCGCGACCATGTGCTTTGGTGGTAAAGAAGGGCATAAATACTTTATTGATAACTTCTTTAGAAAAACCAGGGCCACTATCGGTGATAGTTGTTTCAATGGTTTCTGAGCTTGCTGTAATAGTATGAATATGAATGCGTTTCTCTTTAATATGATTTTGCGTCATCGATTCAATCGCATTTTGAATTAGATTAAGCATTACTTGTTGAATTTGAATCTTGTCGATGAAAATTAAGGGAATATTTTTATCAAAATCAAACTCAATTTTGGTTTTTGATTGCATTAACTCATTTTTCATTAAGCTCGTGGTTTCGCGAATAACGTTATTCATCATGCATGATGTTTTAATGAGTTGGCCTTTACAGAAGAAATTCTTTAAGCGCTGAATGATTTCGCCCGCCCGCTCTGCTTGGGTGGCCGCTTTTTCCATCACGTTTTTTAATTGATCATGATCATAATGGTTTTTTTCTAAGTGGCGAACGCAACCACGAGTATAGTTAACGATAGCCGCTAGGGGTTGGCTGATTTCATGCGCCATGCCAGATGCCATTTCTTCCATGGTACTTAAGCGAAACACGTGCGCTAATTGTTGACCGCGTAAACGTGCTTTTTTATCTAAAACGCGATCAGTCACATCACGAGATGCCAATTGAATTTCACTAATGAATCGGGAATTGGGGTCGATAATCAAGCGGACGTTACTTTCAAACCAACGGAATTCACCTTCTTTACGGCGGATGCGATAGGTGACTAATCGGTTGTTAATTTGATCGCGTCTACGGGTAAAAGCTTTTTTTAATTTTAATTGATCATCAGGGTGGATGTGTTGATGAATATTTAATTGCAATAATTCATCTGGGTTATAGCCAAGCGAGCTGACGCAAGCTGGGGATACATATAAAAAGGTGCCATCGGGTGTATGACGAGAAATAACGTCAGTCGCATTTTCTGCTAATAAATGGAAACGTAATTCACTTTCGCGCCATTTTCTTTCAACTTGATCGAGGGAATTCAGCGTTTCAATTAATAATAAATTAGCGCTCCAAATACTGGATAAGGAATCTTGTAGTTTGGCTTGCGCTTCTTCATGGGCGTTGATTTGTTCTTCATATGCTTTTTTAAAAGCAGAAATATTATGATGAATCAAAATCGCTCTATGTTGATCGTTTGAACTGATCGGCGCTAAATGCGATCGGCAGTGGCCTTTCATGCCATTTTTGCGCACAAAAATAGTATCTTCTTGCCAGCGTTGTTTTTGATTACTTAAATCTTGAATAATTTTAGGAAAAGGGTAGTTGCGGTCATAAATGAGATTAATCGAGCGGCCGATGACTTCTTTACGGGAATAGCCAAACAATGCAGTAGCACCTGCATTCCAATTGACGACTCGACCTGCTTTGTCGAGTAAAATAGCGCTATCTGTTATGGCGTCAAATAATCCGTGGTGATCCATCTAGGCATTATCCTTTGCGAAGATTCCATGTTTTGATCATAATAGCACACTCATGATACACGGAGACAATGGAGAATATAAGGTGAGATTACATATTTTAGGTGTGTGCGGAACTTTTATGAGTGGCGTTGCTATTATTGCAAAAAGTGCAGGCCACATCGTGTCTGGGTCTGATTTAAACGTTTACCCGCCCATGAGTACGCAACTTAGCGCATGTGGTATTGAATTACGCGAAGGCTATTTGCCAGAAAATATTGATAAGAATGTTGACATGGTAATTGTCGGAAATGTGATCAGGCGTGGCAATCCTGCGATGGAATATGTATTAGCGAATAACATCCCTTATATGTCCGGTCCCGAATGGTTGGCCAAAAATATTTTAGCAACCCGTAAAGTCTTAGCAGTAGCGGGTACGCATGGTAAAACCACAACGACTAGTTTGTTGACCTGGATTTTAGATCAAGCGGGTCTCAACCCTGGATTTTTAATCGGTGGTGTTCCTGAAAACTTTGGTGTTTCGGCGCGTTTAGGCCAGGAACCGTATTTTGTGATTGAAGCAGACGAATATGATAGCGCGTTTTTTGATAAACGATCCAAATTCATGCATTACCGACCATTGGTTGCGATATTAAATAATCTTGAATTTGACCATGCGGATATTTTTCCCGATTTAGAAGCCATCAAACAACAATTTCATTTTTTGGTAAGAACCATTCCGGGTAATGGTTTAATTGTCCGTCACGCAGATGAAAAAAATCTTGATGATGTCTTGCAGCGCGGCTGTTGGACGCCGACCGCTAGTTTTGGCGGTGCAAAAGGGGAATGGCGAGCGAGTTTAGATAATGCAGATGGTAGTGCTTTTACTGTTTATCATTTAGATAAAAATGTGGGTCGTGTTGAGTGGGAATTATTGGGTAATCACAATGTCGATAATGCGTTAGCGGCAATTGCGGCAGCGCATTTTGTTGGTGTTGAACCAGCTGTTGCTATAAAAGCATTAAGCACTTTTAAAAACGTAAAACGTCGATTAGAAGTGAAAGGTGAAAGCAAAGGGGTGGTTGTTTATGATGATTTTGCGCATCACCCAACGGCGATTGCAACTACTTTGGCGGGATTGCGCGCTAAAATTGGTTCAGCACGCATGATTGCTGTTTTAGAATTTGGTTCATACACCATGCGTACCGGTGTGCATAAAGGTCGTATTCGTGAATCATTAGCAACAGCTGATATGGTGGTTTGCCGTGCGACGGATGCAGATTGGGGTTTAAAAGAAGTGTTAGCGACATTCAAGCAGCCGACATTAATGTATCAAGATGTTGATTCCTTAGTTTCGGGTCTTGCTCCGCAATTAAAATCCGGAGATCATGTGATTATCATGAGTAACTCAGGATTTGGTGGGGTGCATCAAAAATTAATTGATGCGATTCGATAATCAGGGAGAAATAAATCAAATGATTGAAAATAAATCAGTGATAGTGACGGTAGAGTCACATTATGTGATTGAGCAATCGGATCCGCATCATCATAAATATGTTTGGACTTATCAAGTGACCATCACGAATAACAGTGATGAAATTTTGCAATTACTTCATCGTTATTGGCGGATTGCTGATGCAACCGGCAAGTTAGAAGAAGTACATGGCGCGGGCGTTGTTGGTTTACAGCCATTAATCAAACCGGGTAAACAATTTCATTATACCAGTTATTGTCAGCTAGCAACCCCACGCGGCGCGATGGAAGGTCATTATGAATTTCAAAATTTAGATGAAAAACATTATAGCGTTGTCATTCCCAAATTTGAATTAGTCGCATCGACAACAGTGACGGGTGATGAATACCGCTCAAAATTGCATTGATTTAATAAATTGGTGTAATTGACGTTTAAATGTTTTTTGGTGCGAGCGGCGCGTGATTTTATGTTCGCTGCTCTGCCAATCTTGTAAAAAAGTATCATTTAATTGTTGGATAATGTGCGCATCGCGAATCACCACGGCGAGTTCACGATTATCATCTAATGACGCACGAGTTAAATTAATAGAACCAAGAATCGCTACTTGATCATCAATCATCATGACTTTTGCGTGAATGTAGTAATGTTTACTGATTTCAAGATCAACACCAGATTGTGTTAATTCGTTGTAAACAGGCTGTTTTGATTTGTCGGTTGTTAGTATCTCAATTTTGACGCCGCGATTGGCAGCATGACTTAATGCGTTAACGATGTCATTATCGCTAATAGATTGCGCATACATTTTGATAGAGTGTTTTGCTTGATTGATATATTGCAGCCATTTTTCGCGGCTATTGTAGGGGCTATAAATTAAATCGTCATTTTTCATGCTTGGACGTTGATGTTGAAAATCGTTATTAAAGACATCAAGAATGTCACGTACTTTGCGCGGATCATCGATTATTAAACCAAAATTGCGTTGCGGGTGCGAGGCTTTAGCATCAAATGAGGAATGAGTGAAATTGAAAGTCATAACGATTGCTTGTTTGTCATCTAGGATTAATGTTTTTTGATGAGTCAGGCGCATATTGTCAACACCTGGTACCCATTGCACATTATTCTTTTTAAATAGAGCGATCGTATCGCTATTTTCATCCGTCGCCCGATAAGGGCTTGGTTCAAGAATCACTTTTAAATCAGTGCCGTGATTTTTTTTGCTGAGTAAGGCATCCAGTAACGTTTCGTCTGTAAAACCATACATCACAAGATCAATCGAATGTTTAGCACGATTGATGCTATTTAATAGTGGGGCGCGACCCATATCCGGTTCGATGATGAGTTGGTCGGCGAAAGTGGTGTTACAAAAAAATAAAACGGAAGATAACAGAAAAGCGCAAAAAAATTTAACATTCATTTAAATAATATCTCTACCTGTCAATGCATGGGCAAGTGTGCTTGCGTCGATGTATTCCAGTTCGCTGCCGATAGGAACGCCGTGAGCAATGCGGGTTGTTTTGAGTTGATATTGTTTGGCTAATTCAGAGATATAGTGAGCAGTGGCTTCTCCTTCCACTGTTGGATTGGTTGCTAAAATCACTTCTTTGATATCACCATTAGCAAAACGAGCTTTGAGGGCGGTAATGCCAATTTCTTCAGGGCCAATACCATCTAGCGGTGATAGGCGACCCAGTAACACAAAATATTTACCTCGGAAACTCGCGGATTGTTCAATGGCGCTGACATCAATGGGATTTTCGACAACACAAAGTAGGCTATTGTCACGTTGATGCGATAAACAAATATCGCAGAGGTCTGTTTCACTGAAAATGCGGCAGTGCTGACAATGTCCGATTTGTTCCATGGCTTCTGTTAAGGCTTTTGCTAAGCGATGCCCATTGTCGCGACCACGAGTCAATAATAATAAAGCCATGCGCTGGGCGGTTTTGGGCCCAACGCCGGGTAAGCAGCGCAGGGCTTCAATTAATTGATCAAGCAGCGGACTAAAGCGCATTACTTAGATGAATCGCCAAATTCGTCTGGAAGTTTAATGCCCGCTAAACCGCCCATTTTATCGCGCAATGATTTTTCGATTTTATCGGTCGCGTCATTGATAGCAGCAGCGATCAAGTCTTCGATGATTTGTTTTTCTTCTTTCAACAAGTTTGAATCAAGAACCACTTTCTTAGCATAATGTTGACCAGTCACACTGATTTTTACCATGCCGCCACCGGATTGACCAACGATTTCCATATCCGCGACTTGCTTTTGAATATCTTGCAATTTCTTTTGCATATCCTGTGCGCGTTTCATGATTTCATTGAGGCCGATTTTATCGCCAGTTTTGTCACCGCCGGTAGGCTTGTTCATAGTTTGCTCCTGTTAAGGTTGTTGTTGTGATTTATTATGACAGCAATGAGACTTCAACGGTAGCATCATACATATCAATTAACTGCTTAACTTTGGGGTCTTGCATGACTTGTTCCGTTGCTGATTTTAATTTTTCTTTTTGTTCACTGAGTAATTGAGTGCTAGGTGTAATCAATTCTTCGGTTGTTTCTTTTACTTCCAGCTGCATAGGTTGTTTGAAGTGACGTGTGAGCGCCTCGGTAATGCGTTCAGATAATTTGGGGTTGAGCATGGCTTGATGTTTGGTTGAAACGATCAAAGTTACCTTATTGCCGTTGATGCCTTCCAAGGTGCAATTGGCGGCAAGTGCATAAGCCATGCCAGATAATTCAAGTTTAGGTAACAAGATACGCCAGTCGTTTGAGGCGGGAATAGGCGGCGGGCTGCTGGCAGCAACAGGAGTGGGGTGTTTTTCTGCTTTTGTTTTAGCAATAGGTGCCGCGGTCGGTGCTGCTGTTGTTGTTGCAACCTCATTTGTTTGTAAAACCGGTTTTAATGCGAGCATGCGTAACATAGCCATTTCAAAACCTTGCAAGGGACCTGGGGATAAATCTAAATCACGTCTTGCTAAGAGGGCAATTTGATAATAAAGCTGAATGTCAGCGGCGCTAATGCTTTTGGCAAGCGCTGAAATTTTTTCATTATTGCGAGTTGCATTAGGTACGCATTGAGCGACTGCGATTTGATGGAATAAACTGATTAAAGTTTCTAATACTTGTTGATAATCAGGTGCGTGTTCTGCTAAACGCTGAATATGTTCAAATACTAAATTACCATCTTGTGCTGCTAATGCGCTAACAAGGGGTAATAGGTCATCTTGCGCCATACTGCCTAACATCGCATAAACATCATCGTGTTTCACTTCACCATGGCCGTAAGCAATCGCTTGATCTAGTAAACTTAAAGCATCACGCATACTGCCATCTGCCGCTTGTGAAATTTTTTCAAGCGCACTTTGTTCGTGAGTGATATTTTCTGTTTGGCAAATGTGTTGCAAGTGTGTAGCAATTTGTTCTGGCAAGATGCGTTTTAAATGAAATTGTAAGCAACGTGATAAAATAGTGACTGGGATTTTTTTTGGATCCGTTGTTGCTAAAATAAATTTAACATGTTCAGGCGGTTCTTCTAGTGTTTTCAATAGCGCATTAAAGCTATTGTTTGACAACATGTGAACTTCATCGATTAAGTAAACTTTATAACGACCTTGTGAGGGTGCATACATCACATTTTCTAGCATTTCACGTGTGTCTTCGACTTTGGTGCGTGAGGCTGCGTCGACTTCAAATAAATCTAAAAATTTGCCGCTATCGATGGCTTTACAAGTGGCGCATTGATCACAAGGCGTGGAGGTGACACCGGTTTCGCAATTAAGGCATTTCGCTAAAATACGACCGAGAGTGGTTTTACCAACACCGCGAGTTCCCGTTAGCAAATAAGCATGATGTAAACGTTTTTGGTCGAGTGCGTTACTCAGCATGCGCAGAATGTGTTCTTGGCCGACCATGGTTTGAAATGTGTGAGGGCGCCATTTACGCGCAAGGACTTGATAGCTCATGTGACACCTGAATCCCTAAAGAAATCTATAGTAGCGAGCACCAGCCACACTCACACGCACGCATCAGTTGCTACCGTTGCTTCCTTCCGGACCTGGCGGGGTTCACGACTTATCGTCGTGAAGGGACCAATACTCGCTACTATAGATTCTCGGAGAGAGAGGGATTCGAACCCTCGAAACGTCGTAAAACGTTTACACGCTTTCCAGGCGTGCTCCTTCAACCGCTCGGACATCTCTCCAGAGGCTCAGTAAGATAAACTAACTCTGCAGTGAGTGCAATTGATTAAAACAAAAGAGGTTATTTTATTTTTTTAAATTTTAAGGGGAAAACAGTAAATCCAGAATTTGCGTATAAATTTTTACTAAAATGTGCAAATCATCCACATTGACGCATTCATCTATTTGATGGGCGGTTGCATGCGATGGTCCTAATTCGACTAATTCTGCGCCATAAGCCGCGATAAAACGACCATCTGATGTGCCGCCACCGGTTGAAAGACGAGTGGTTAAACCGGTTCTGGCAAGAATGGCTGATGTGACTGCGGTTAATAATTTACCGTGTGGTGGTAAAAAAGGTTGTGCGCCTAGTTGCCAATCAATATCAAAAGCTAAATGGTATTTGTTCAGAATATCAGCCGTTTTTGCTTGAATTTGTTCGGGGGTTAAAGCAGTGCTATAGCGGAAATTAAATAAACATTCTAAATGACCAGGGATGACATTGGTGGCACCGGTGCCGCTATGAATATTGGAAATCTGCATGGTGGTTGGTGGAAAATGATCGTTGCCTTTATCCCAGGTGGTGTTTGTTAATTCTTGTAAGGCTAATAATGAGTGGTGAATAGGATTTTTAGCCAGTTGAGGATGGGCAACATGACCTTGTTTACCATGAATGATTAATTTTGCATGTAATGAACCGCGACGACCAATGCGAATTTGATCGCCGACGGTAATATCACTACTAGGTTCGCCAACCAGACAGTAGTGAATTTTTTCAGCCCTGGCGGCTAATGTTTCTAATACTTTTTTCGTACCATCAACGGATGGTCCTTCTTCATCGCTAGTGATCAAAAAAGCGATAGAGCCCGCAAAATTTGCATGGGTTGTTAAAAAGGAATGTACGGCAACAAGCATTGCAGCGATGGAACTTTTCATATCGGAAGCGCCACGACCATATAAATAACCGTCACGAATTTCCGGGAAAAAGGGGCTGGATGTCCAGTCAGCTTCAGGCCCTGTTGGTACGACATCGGTGTGACCTGCAAACACAAATAGGGGTTCTTTGGTGCCAAAACGGGCGTAGAGATTGTCGACTTGACCAAAACGCATTTTTTCACATTTAAAACCGAGTGGTTGTAAATGTTCAATTAAAAAATCTTGGCAACCTGCATCATGTGGTGTTAGTGATGGTTTGCTGAGTAATGCTTTGGTTAATTCGACAACATCAAGTGTTTCCATGGGATTACATTTCCTGTTCGCGCAAGAGTTCATTGAGGCTTACTTTACCGCGTGTTTTTGCATCGACTTGTTTAACAATCACGGCGCAATACAAACTATATTGACCGCTTTTATCCGGTAAGTTGCCTGCAACGACAACTGAGCCTGGCGGCACTTTGCCATAAAATGTTTCGCCTGTGATTCGATTGTAAATGCGAGTGCTTTGACCGATGAAAACGCCCATGGAAATAACGGATCCTTCACCAATGACCACGCCTTCCACGATTTCAGAGCGCGCGCCGATAAAGCAATTATCTTCGATGATGGTGGGGCTTGCTTGTAATGGTTCTAAAACACCACCAATGCCTGCGCCTCCTGAGATGTGCACGTTTTTACCGATTTGAGCGCATGAACCAACGGTTGCCCAAGTGTCGATCAATGTGCCGGAATCAACATAAGCACCAATATTAACATAAGAAGGCATGACGACTGTGTTTGGGGCAAGGTAGGCGCCTTTGCGAACGATGGCGTGCGGCACGATTCTAACGCCCGATGTTTGAAACATCTCAGGTGTGTATGATTCAAATTTAAGTGGCACTTTGTCATAAAATTGCGTGAATTCAGCCGGGATAACTTGATTTTCATTTGTGCAAAAATAAAGCAAAACGCCTTTCTTTAGCCACTCATTTATTTGCCAACCGTCAGCTGTTTTTTCAGCGATACGGGCTTTGCCAGTGTCTAATAAATCAATGACTTCAAGCACAGCTTGCTTAATATCAGCCGGGGTGTTCTTTGGCGATAATTTGGCGCGGTCTAAGAAGGCGTGTTCAATGATCTGTTGTAGTGATGACATGCATTTTCCTTGAGGTTTGTAGTAGAAAATCATAACCGGCTAAAGGTGTCAATTTAATGTCTAGCTTGCATGACATTAAAGCATGATTATGCTAGCATACAGGTCATTAAAAACTAGTAAGAAATCAATCTAGATGAGACGATTTAAGCTAAAGCAACCAAAAGAAGCAGCAAACGCTTTTCAGGTTTACTCCCGATTATTGAAATATGTCAAACGTTACTGGATAGCGGTTGTGATCGCTGGTGTTGCGAGCATGCTGTATTCAGGAGTCGATGCTTGGTTTATTTATTTTTTAAAACCACTACTCAATAAAGGGTTGGTTGCTAAAAACCATCACTTTTTGCATTACGCGCCATTCTTAGTATTGGGCGTCTTTTTATTCCGTGGTGTTGCTAGTTTCTTTTCAAATTATTACATGGCATCTGCGTCACGCGGCGTGATTATGTGTTTACGCCAAGATTTATTTGCGCACATGCAACGTTTGCCTGCGCGTTATTACGACCATACGACATCAGGTTCTGTGTTATCGGTTTTGTTATACGGTGTCGATCAAGTAGCCAATGCGAGTGCTGAAGTATTAACGACAGCGATTCAAGCTACCTTTTTGATTATTGGTTTAGTGTTTAACATGTTTATCATCAGCTGGAAGCTAACGCTGTTATTTTTTATCATTTTACCGTTAGTGACAGTTACCATGCGTGTGGCGAGTTTACGTATTCGTCGCCTTAGTTTGAGTATTCAAGACTCTGTTGCTGAAATGAGCCACTATGCGGAAGAAAGTATCGAAGGCTATAAAGTCGTGCGTGCTTTTGGAGGACAAGAATACGAAATCAATAAATTTAATCGCGCAGCGCGTATTAATCGTCAACGTGAAATGAAAATTGTGGCAGCAAGATCAATCAGTGCTTCTGCCGTGCAATTTATCACAGCATTTGCTCTCTCATTGACGCTTTACATGATGACATTAGACATAGCAGATTCATTGCTAACACCGGGTGGGTTTGTTTCGATGGTGGCTGCAATGTTGGCATTGTTAAAGCCAATGAAAGATTTAGCCTTCGTGCAAACGAAGTTATACCGCGGCCTGGCAGGTGCGCAAAGTGTATTTGAATTGTTAGATGAAAAAACCGAACAAGATAATGGAACCAAAACCATAGCAGGCCGTGCTCAAGGTAAAATTAAATTTACCAATGTTGGTTTTAAATATTCCGATAACAAAGAAGTATTAAGAGATATTTCCTTTACGATTGAGCCTGGTGAAATTGTTGCTTTAGTTGGGCGTTCGGGTAGTGGTAAATCTACTATTATTAGTTTGTTGTCGCGGTTATATGAAAATTATTATGGCGAAATTACATTAGATGATGTCTCGATTCAAGATTACAAATTAAAAGATTTTCGTCGTCAATTTGCGATGGTGTCGCAGCATGTGACTTTGTTTCATGATACGGTTGAGCGTAATATTGCTTATGGCTGTTTTGAGCAAGTATCAAAAGAAGACGTGATTGCAGCAGCAAAAGCATCCCATGCCATTGAGTTTATCAATAAATTGCCAGAAGGTATGAATGCCTTGATTGGTGAAAATGGTGTGCTACTGTCTGGTGGTCAGCGTCAACGTATTGCCATTGCGCGCGCTATTTTGAAAAATGCGCCGATTTTAATTTTAGATGAAGCAACATCATCGCTTGATACAGAATCAGAGCGTTTCATTCAAGCGGCATTAGAAGAATTAATGAAGAGTCGTACAACACTGGTGGTCGCGCATCGGTTATCAACCGTTGAGCATGCGGATAAAATTATTGTCATGGATAACGGTAACATTATCGAAGTGGGTAATCATAATGCCTTGTTAGCAAAAGATGGTCATTATGCAAAACTGTATCGTATGCAATTTAAAGATGCGCCATCATTACAAGAAGTGGTGAATAATGCTTGATCTCTCACGGATCTGGTATCGTGATCGATTAACTTTTACTACTTACCTTTTATTGCCATTTTCGTGGCTATTCCGTTTTATTGCTTATTGGCGGCGATTTTGTTACCGCGTTGGCATTTTCAAAGTCTTTCATTTTGATGTCCCTGTGATTGTTGTTGGTAATATTACAGTGGGTGGGACGGGTAAAACACCGTTTGTGATTTGGTTAGCGAAAGTGTTGCGTGATTCGGGCTATCATCCGGGTATCGTGAGTCGTGGTTATGGTGGCAAACATCATGCGACACCTCATTTAGTGACCCCTGAATCAAACCCAATAGATGTTGGTGATGAAGCGGTGTTATTGGCGCGTCTTAGTGGTGCGCCCGTTGTTATTGCAGTTGATCGTGTTGCCAGCGTTAATTTTTTGTTATTACATGAAAAGTGTGATGTGGTGATTACCGATGATGGTTTGCAACATTATCGTTTGGGTCGTGATATTGAAATTGTGATTGTTGATGGTAAACGAAACTTTGGTAATTATTGTGTGTTGCCAGCGGGGCCGTTGCGCGAACCTATTCGTCGTTTAAATAATGTTGATTTTGTGATTACCAATGAAGGTATTGCTGTTGCCAAATGGGGCATGACATTAAAGCCTAGCCATTATGTTAATGTGGTTTCATCCGTAGAATTAGACTTGTCGCACTTTGCGGGGCAAACAGTGCACGCTGTGGCTGCGATCGGTCATCCTGAGCGCTTTTTTACAGCGTTAACGAATATTGGTGTTGATGTTATTCCGCATGCTTTTCCTGATCATTATCAGTATCAATCAAGCGATTTAATTTTCTTCCCAACCTATCCTGTTGTGATGACAGCAAAAGATGCGGTGAAATGTGAAAAATTTACCAATGAAGATTTGTGGTATCTTGCCACTGAGACGATTGTGAGTGATGCTTTAAAAGAATCGATTCTGACACGATTGCAAAAAACGAGGAATAAGTCATGAAATTAAAAAATATTTTACATGCTATTTTATTTTTAACCTTCAGTTTTGGTGCAATCATTGCTTTTGCGCGTATGAGTGAAAGTAAAGCCATGCCGGTTTTTACGGAAGATCAATTGCAGATTAGTGTTGATAGCAAACAATCAGGATTTATTATCAAGTTAAAATCCAATCCAACGACAGGTTATTCGTGGAATTTAAAACAAATCGATTCTTCTTTGTTAGCATCAACGCAACATCAATTCGTTGCGGCTAAAACCAAATTAATGGGTGCGCCAGGGTTTGAGGAATGGACGTTTAGAGTGTTGCCTGCGGCGTTTGGGAAAAAGCGGCATACTACGTTGACGTTTGTTTATGCTAGACCTTGGGAAAAAGAACCTAAAAATACGAAGACTTTGGTGTTTGGGGTTGAGATTCGGTAACAATTTTTTATCGCGATCGTGAATGCGATCGTGCCCGTGAGCGTGCCCGTTTTTGCCACCTCTTGAAAATCAAAAGACGGGCACGCACGCGGGCACGTTCACGGGCACGAACAAACTATTCCTTCTTTACCAATATATTTCCTACAAAAATCAACTTCACCGCCGGATCCGTATTGTTATAAATAAACGTAATCATTTTCTCTTTTTTGGCGGCAGTCTCTGCGGGTGGTTGTTGTTGATTGATAAAAGCAGGTTCACCGCAGGCGGCTTTAACCGTTTCGATGGAGTCACCTAAATTAATCGTGGTGCCGCAAATATCAGTTGAGCCAACACCAATACCATTTACGGTTAAATTAATCGCTTTGCCATCTTTATCAAAGGCAAAAGATGTTTTCATCGTCCCCGTTGTTTGTTCATTGGCGCTCATCGCAACCGTTTGCGGAATGTAGTAATTCCATTCTTGCGGGGTGGTTGGTTGAATGTCTTTGGTTTCTTCTTTATCCGGTTTACAAGTGCCACGTACCGCTTCTATATTGTCACCAAAATTAACTTGGCTAAAATTATTAGGGCAAAAAAAAGCATAGGCAAAGCTGGGTAGTATCAATAAGCTAAATATAAAACTTTTTTTCATTTTACATGGCTCCCTAATCAGTACCTTCATTTTTGTTTTTATCAGGATTTTGCTCAAGATTAGTTGAGTCATCATCTGATGAGCCGCCAAAGAGGCGCATTTTTTTCTTTTTCTTTTTAGGCCCTGTTAAAATGCCTTTATCTTGATGTAAGAAACCGCTTTTCGTCCAAGGTAACCTTCGATAATAAGGCAGTGGTTCGTCAGGATTAAATAATGGATATTTGATAATTTCAAAATAAGGCGAGTAATCAAAATCTTTTGGTGTAAATAAATGGGGATTGCGTTGAAAAATTTCGACACCCGTTATTTCATCTGGTTTTACAAATGGTTGAATAGGAAATTGCACCGAAGTAAATGCTTCGGCAATCATTGACGAGCAAATACCGCTTTCCGGTTCACCAGTGCTTGTGCGAAATAGGCTAGAACCAAAACGTCTAGGGATAAGTGTCCAGGGTAACATAAAGCGAAATAAATCGAATAAGTGGCGCACATTATAAGGTTGGCCAAGCGATTTGATCGCATAATTAATCACAAGATGCATATCAGATGGTGTGATACCAATCGGGCGACAAATGCGAATATGGTGATTGCGATAGCTGCTTAATGTTGAAATAATCGTGCCTTTATCCATCATGCCTTCAATTATCAATCGCACATTATCTTTGGCATCTGTTTTTTCGCGGATTAAATTTTGAATTTCTTCATCTTCAAAATCAATCATGCGACCAATATAAAGTGCTGCATGCGTCCAAGAGCTTTGTGTAATGGTGCGAATGATTTGACTGATACGGCTGCGACCTTCAATTAACAAAACATCACCCGGTCGAATTTCATATTTTAGGCGACTAAAATCATAAGGCATAATATCAGCGGAAGGGGGTTCATACGTTAACCAATTGACGATTGCCTTCCGTAATGCGTAATAAAGCGATTTCAACATAATTCATCCTTAAATAGTTAATCGCACTAAATCCGTTTAGCTAACTCCGCGGCCAGTCCAATGTAATCTTTGGGTGTCATGGCTAATAACTGTTGTTTGATATCTTCAGGTAAGGATAATGCACAGATAAAGGCTTGCAAAGTAGATTTATCAATGGCTTTACCGCGTGTGAATGTTTTTAATTGTTCATAAGGTTGTTCGATCTTAAATCGGCGCATCACGGTTTGAATCGGTTCTGCTAAAATTTCCCAGTGTTGGTCAAGGTCGGCTTCAATCACGGCTAAATTTGGCTCTAATTTTAACAACCCTTTGCAAGTCGATTGAATGGCTAACAGGGTATGGCCAATGGCAACACCCATGTTACGCAACACGGTGGAATCGGATAAATCACGTTGCCAGCGGGAAATGGGTAATTTACAAATCATATGCTCATAAAGCGCCGTTGCAATACCCAAATTGCCTTCTGCATTTTCAAAATCAATCGGATTCACTTTATGCGGCATAGTGGATGAGCCAACTTCATTAGCAAAGGATTTTTGTTTGAAATAATTAATAGCGATGTATGACCAAACATCCCGGTTAAAATCAATGAGAATAGTATCAATCCGAATCATAGCAGCGAATAATTCGGCGATAGCATCATGCGGTTCAATTTGAGTGGTGTAAGGGTTCCAGGCCAAACCTAATTTATTGACGAAATTTTTACTTAAATGTTGCCAATCCACTTTGGGGTAAGCGGAAAGCAGGGCATTGTAATTACCTGATGCACCATTCATTTTGCCTAAGATGGGAATATTGACGATATGTTCAATTTGACGATTTAAGCGCGCAATGGTGTTTGCAAATTCTTTACCGACTGTAGTGGGTGTTGCTGGCTGACCGTGAGTGCGAGCTAACATCGCCACATTGGCAAATTGATGCGCTGATTTTTTTAATAACGTTAATATGTCATCTAAAGCCGGTAAAATAGCTTGTTGGCGAGCGGTTGATAACATTAAGCCATAGGCCAAATTATTAATATCTTCTGATGTGCAACCAAAATGAATAAATTCAATAATTGCAGCTAATTCTTCGTTACCTGAGATGCGCTCTTTAATGAAGTATTCGACTGCTTTCACATCATGATTGATGCCAGATTCAATATGCTTGATGCGCAAGGCATCTTGTTCGGAAAAATTTTCAATGATGTCATTTAAAATCGTTTTAGCATGGGCGGAAAGCGCTGGCACTTCAGGCAGCTTGGCGAATTCAGCCAACATTTCTATCCAGCGAATTTCTACAATGACGCGAAAACGAATGAGACCAAATTCGCTAAAAATGGCGCGTAACGAACCCATTTTTTCATAATAACGACCATCCAGTGGTGAAATAGCCATGAGTGCGAAGTTGTCCTTGTTGTCCATCATTGTCTCCTAATTGTTTAACTTTCAATGATACCACCACCTAAGCAAATATCATCTTGATAAAAGACAATCGATTGCCCGGGTGTAATGGCTCGTTGTGGTTGCGTAAAAGTGACGATGTATTGGTCACCTTGTAATTGCTTAATCTCACAAGCTTGGTCTGCTTGTCGGTAACGTGTTTTAGCATGAAGTGATGCTGGTAAAACAGGTGGCTTATTAATCCAGTGCAATTGTGTTGCGATTAATGTTTGCTTAAAAAGTGCAGGGTGATTGGTACCTTGCACAACGATCAATGTATTTTCCGCTACATTTTTTTCAGCAACATACCAAGGCGATTCTGCGCTATCTTTCAAGCCGCCAATCATCAAGCCTTGACGTTGACCGATGGTGTAAAACATTAAACCATCATGTTTGCCGATCGTTTTACCTTCTAAGGTTTTAATCAAACCAGGTTGTGCGGGTAAATAATCATTGAGGAAGGTTTTAAATTTGCGCTCACCAATAAAACAAATGCCGGTCGAATCTTTTTTGGCATGATTTTTTAAACCCAAACTTTCAGCAATGGCGCGCACTTTTGGTTTTTCAATGTCACCAATGGGGAAAACGCTATTGCTAATTTGCGCCTCATCTAATGCATGTAAAAAATAACTTTGATCTTTGTTGGCATCTAAGCCTTTTAATAAATGCACAGCATCATTGCAATGTTCTTTGCGAACATAATGGCCTGTGGCAATAAAATCCGCGCCACGCAATTTTGCGTATTCTAAAAATGCTTTAAATTTAATTTCTTTATTACACAAAATATCAGGGTTAGGGGTGCGGCCTTTACGGTATTCCTCAAGAAAGTGGGTAAACACACATTGCCAATAAGTATCCGCAAAATTCACCATGCTAAAGGGAATATGCAATTGGTCAGCAACCTGTTCGGCATCGGCTAAATCGGCTGCTGCGGGACAGTAAGAATCGGTGTCATCACCCTCCCAATTTTTCATGAAAATGCCTTCGACGTGATGCCCTGCTTCTTTGAGCAAATATGCAGCAACAGACGAATCAACACCGCCAGACATGCCTATAATTATGTGCTTTTTATTCATAGCCCCAAGGATATCAGCTCGATCGATTTTTGTCTTGCTATGCTGAGGGTGCTAACCCTAAAATGTGGGCGCTGAAATTCGCTTAAATTTGAGGAAATAAAATGTCTTATCAACACATCAAAACGCCGACAACCGGCTCCAAAATTACTGTTAATAACGATTTAAGTTTAAACGTACCTAATGATCCTATCATTCCTTATATCGAAGGTGATGGTATTGGTGTGGACATTACCCCTGTTATGAAAAAAGTAGTCGATGCAGCTGTTAATAAAGCATATGGCGAAAAGCGCGCGATTCATTGGCTGGAAATTTACGCTGGTGAAAAAGCGACAAAAGTATATGGCAAAGATACCTGGTTACCAGAAGAAACCATCACCGCGATGCGAGATTATGCCGTTGCGATCAAAGGCCCTTTAACCACACCGGTTGGTGGTGGTATTCGCTCGTTAAATGTCGCTCTACGCCAAGATTTAGATTTATACGTATGCTTGCGACCAGTACGTTATTTCAAAGGGGTGCCAAGTCCGTTAAAAGAACCCTGGTTAACCAATATGGTGATTTTCCGTGAAAATTCAGAAGATATTTATGCTGGTATCGAATGGGCTGCAGGTACTCCGGAAGCCAAAAAAGTGATTCAATTTTTACGCGATGAAATGAAAGTTAAGAAAATTCGTTTTCCAGAAAATTGCGGTATAGGCGTTAAACCTGTTTCTGAAGAAGGTACGAGTCGTTTAGTCAAAAGCGCGATTCAATACGCGATTGATCACAACAAAGATTCAGTCACGTTGGTGCACAAAGGCAATATCATGAAATACACCGAAGGTGCTTTCCGTGATTGGGGTTATGCAGTTGCTACCAAAGAGTTTGGTGCAAAACCATTAGATGGTGGCCCATGGCACGTGATTAAGCATCCAAAAACTGGCAAAGATCTTATCGTTAAAGATGTGATTGCTGATGCTTTTTTACAGCAAATTTTATTGCGTCCAGCAGACTATAGCGTTATCGCTACCTTAAATTTAAATGGCGATTACATCTCTGATGCGCTGGCAGCGCAAGTCGGCGGTATTGGTATCGCCCCTGGCGCCAATATTGGCGATAGAGTGGCGTTATTTGAAGCGACCCATGGCACAGCACCAAAATACGCAGGGCAAGATAAAGTGAACCCAGGTTCGATTATTCTTTCTGCTGAAATGATGTTAAACCATCTGGGTTGGACAGAAGCCGCTGAGTTAGTGGTGAAAGGCGTAGAAGGCGCGATCGCGGCAAAGACTGTGACTTATGACTTTGCTAGATTAATGCCGGATGCCAAAGAAGTCAGCTGTTCTGGCTTTGGTGATGCGATTATTAAGCATATGTAACCGTAGCCCGGACACGTTTTTTGTGTCCGGGGTTTGGTGGCCACACAAACAAACCCGGACACAAAAAACGTGTCCAGGCTGCTTTTATGTGTAAATACTATACATTTCACCTCATTCGTGTATAATTCATCCAGTTTTGATGGCCTAGCGCTTTCATTTCATAGCGTTTTCTAAGCGATTTTCAATAAAAATATATTTCCGCATTAAGGAAATTACACATTTTATCGACTATAAGAAGGGTGTAAGAGATGAAATTTCAACTGGATAAAGATGGTACAAATTTACCGGAAGAGGCAATAAAACATGAAAAACCGTCGCTCTTCCAAATTATTTTGCACAATGACGATTTTACGCCCAAGGAAATAGTGATTGAAATGCTGCAGAAATTATTTTTTATGGACAGATTAAAAGCATCAAATGTGACATTAGAAGCACATATGAAAGGAATGACTATTTTAGGAGCGTTCGCGAAGGATTATGCTGAGTCAAAAGTGCTGCAAGTCGTTGAATTTGCTAAGGAAAAAGAATTTCCATTAATGTGTACGGCTGAGGTTGCGGTATGATAGTAGGAGGAGGGGCATGCTATGTTAGACAAAGAACTAGAATACACCCTGAACGTGGCATTCAAGGAGGCTCGTACTAAGCGTCACGAATTCGTGACCGTTGAGCATTTGCTTTTAGCTTTGTTAGACAATACCTCAGCTTTAGATGTATTGAAAGCCTGCGGTGCGAATGTTAATCGATTACGCAGCAATCTAACCGAATTCATTGATCGAACCACTCCTGTTATTCCACTCAATATCCACGATAGAGACACGCAACCTACGTTAGGTTTTCAACGCGTCATTCAACGCGCTGTTTTCCAGGTGCAATCATCCGGCAAAACAGAAGTCTCAGGCGCTAATATTTTGGCTGCTATTTTTAGCGAACAAGAAAGTCAAAGTGTGTATTTCATTCGCCAAGAAAATATTAGTCGTTTAGATGTCATTAATTTTATCGCGCACGGCACCGCCAAACCTAAACCACCCACGCAACAACGCGAAGATCATCCATTCACTAATAATTACAATGAAGATTCAGAAGCAATGGGTGATGAAAATGGAACGAGTCCATTAGAACTTTATACGGCTAATTTAAATGCACGGGCGAAGATGGGTTTGATTGATCCACTCATTGGTCGTGAAGAAGAAATTCAACGCACATTACAAGTGCTATGCCGTCGACGTAAAAACAATCCATTATTAGTTGGCGAAGCAGGTGTTGGTAAAACGGCGATCGCTGAAGGCTTAGCGCGTTTAGTCGTTGAGCAAAAAGTTCCTACTGTTTTATTTGATAGCGTTATCTATTCGCTAGATTTGGGTAGCTTATTAGCCGGTACAAAATATCGCGGCGATTTTGAAAAACGCTTAAAGAGTGTGTTGCATCAATTAAAAGAACAAAAAGGCGCAATATTATTTATTGATGAAATTCACACTATCATTGGTGCAGGTGCTGCATCGGGTGGTTTAATGGATGTATCTAATTTAATAAAACCATTATTAGCCTCAGGTGATTTAACGTGTATTGGTTCGACCACGTACAAAGAATATCGTAGCGTGTTTGAAAAAGATCACGCGCTTGATCGTCGTTTTCAAAAAATTGATGTTAAAGAACCGACCGTTGAGCAAACGATTAGTATTTTAAAAGGTTTACGTGAGCGTTTCGAAGCGCATCACAATGTGAAATACACTGACGATGCACTTGATGCTGCTGCGCGTTTATCGGCTCGTTATATTAGCGATCGCCATTTACCAGATAAAGCCATTGATTTAGTCGATGAAGTTGGCGCATACCAATATTTGCAACCAGAAGAAGAGCGTAAAAAAATTATTGAAGTGGTCGATATCGAAAAAATGGTTGCGAAAATTGCCCGCGTTCCTGAACGCAATGTGTCAGCTTCTGATCGCGAAGTATTAAAAAACTTAACACGCGATTTGAAAATGATGATTTTCGGTCAAGACGAATCGATCGAAACATTGGGCGCTGCCGTCAAACTATCTCGATCAGGTTTACGTGATTCTACTAAACCTATTGGATCATTTTTATTTGTGGGACCTACCGGTGTTGGTAAAACCGAGGTTTGTAAACAGTTATCTAAAATATTAGGTGTTGAATTGCTGCGCTTTGATATGTCTGAATACATGGAGCGGCATTCGATTTCACGCTTAATTGGCGCGCCCCCTGGGTATGTTGGTTATGATGAAGGTGGTTTATTAACAGAAGCTGTTAATAAGACGCCACACTCAATTGTCTTATTGGATGAAATTGAAAAAGCGCACCCTGATGTTTATAACTTGCTATTGCAAATTATGGATCATGGCACGCTGACTGATATGAATGGTCGTAAAACAGATTTTCGTCACACCATATTAATCATGACATCGAATGCTGGTGCTGAAATTATGGATAAAACGAATATTGGTTTTACTGCGCAGGATAGCACATCTGATGTGATGTCTGCGGTGAATCGTGTGTTTTCACCAGAATTTCGCAATCGTTTAGATGCGATTATTCAATTTAAAGCACTCGATACTAAAACGATTTTATCGGTCGTCGATAAATTTGTTTCAGAACTAGAAACACAATTAGAAGTTCGCCACGTTATTTTACAAGTCGATGATGAAGCAAGAACATGGCTTGCTAAAAATGGTTACGATAAAAACATGGGTGCAAGACCTATGGCGCGATTGATTCAAGAGCAAATCAAAAAACCGTTAGCCGAGGAATTATTGTTTGGCAAACTCAGCAATGGTGGTCATGTGAAAGTGACAGCGGATAAGGGTAAGTTGAAATTTTTGATTGAAGATACGGAAGTGTCGAACGTTAATTGATCTTGTCATCCCGGAAACGCCGAAGGCGTTGTCCGGGATCCATCAATGTGAATCCAGGGCTTATTGTTTTGTACAGATTTAAAAGTGGATCCCGGACAACGCCTTCGGCGTTTCCGGGATGACAAGATCAATTCGATTGGGATGACTGCGGTTTACCGCCACCACCTTCCTTATGACGGAAAGTAATACGACCCTTAGATAAATCATACGGTGTCATTTCAACAGTGACTTTGTCACCTTTTAAAATGCGAATGTAATTTTTACGCATTTTGCCAGAGATGTGCGCGAGCACGACGTGGCCATTTTCAAGTTCAACGCGGAACATCGTGTTGGGTAACGCATCAATCACGGTGCCTTCCATTTCTATTTGTTCTTCTTTCGACATGTTTTTTCTCTTGTATAATATTTCACTTTTTGGATTGGGGTAGTATAGCCTAGCGATGCAAACTATCCAAATATTTATCAGCATCAAGTGCTGCCTGACAGCCTGTGCCCGCCGCAGTGATCGCCTGGCGGTAGATAGGATCAGCCACATCACCAGCCGCAAAAACGCCTGGAATCGCTGTGGAGGTAGAATTTGCGCCTTCACCTTTGATTTTAATGTAACCATTTTCCATTTCTAATTGACCTTGGAAAATATCAGTGTTTGGTTTGTGCCCAATGGCAATAAATACACCAGTAACGTCGATATCGCTCGTTTTTTGTGTTTTTACATTTTTAACGCGAACTTTCGTAACACCGGATTGATCGCCAATTACTTCTTCGATTTCGCTATCCCAAGCAAAATCGATTTTGCCGGTGGTTTTGGCTTTTTCCATTAAATGATCAATCATGATTTTTTCAGCGCGCAATTTATCGCGGCGGTGAATTAAAGTAACTTTACCAACTAAGTTAGCAAGGTAAATCGTTTCTTCTACAGCCGTGTTACCGCCACCAACAACCACGACATTTTGATTGCGATAAAAAAAGCCATCGCAAGTCGCACAAGCGGATACGCCTTTGCCTTTAAATGCTTCTTCAGAAGGTAAGCCTAGGTATTTAGCGCTTGCTCCCGTGGCAATGATTAATGCATCGCAAGTGTAAGTGGATTCACCTTTTAAAACAAAAGGGCGCACTTTCAAATCAACAGAAGTAATCTCTTCGTAGATCACTTTTGTGTTAAATCGCTCAGCATGTTGCTTCATGCTTTCCATTAAGTCAGGGCCTTGTAAGCCGTGTTTACCGCCTGGCCAATTATCAACATCGGTGGTGAGACTCAATTGGCCACCTGGAATGAGACCAGTGATCATGAGTGGGTTTAAATTAGCGCGAGCTGCGTACACTGCAGCTGTCCAGCCAGCAGGTCCTGATCCTAAGATGATTAAACGATGATGATTTGACATTGTTCTTGTTTCTCATTCCTGCAAAGCGGTATATAGTACGAGAACGCATTTCAGACGTAAACAATTAACTGAATATTAAGCTAATCATGAAGAATAGATATAAACAAACGGATTACAAACAGCAACGCCCTTTATCCATGCAGATGCGTCATCGCTTGCGCGAAGGATTATTCATCGTTTGCATCGCTTGCGCATTATTTTTACTTATCTCGTTAGTGACTTTTAATGCGAGTGACCCGGGTTGGTCAAGCACTGGTCTTGGCAAGCATATTCACAATTTAGGCGGCAGAGTAGGCGCTTGGTTTGCAGATGTGTTTTTGTCTTTGTTTGGGTGGGTCGCGTATTTATTCCCTGTTTTAATTGTCTTTACCAGTTGGTTGGGTGTACGTGAAAAAGAATTAGTCGTCGTTCCTAAAAAGAAATCCCGTGAATGGATTTATAAATCCCTAGGTTGGTTTTTTTCAATCGCGGGTGCTTGTGCGTTAGTTAGTTTTTATTGGCACACTAAATCGCATTTACCAGCAGAGTCAGGCGGTATTGTTGGCGACTTATTAGGAAAGGGTTTATCTGCTTTATTTAATAAAGAAGGCAGCACGTTATTATTAATGACATTGTTATTGTGTGGTATCACTTTAGTCACAGGTCTTTCTTGGTTAGCATTGATTGAAATGCTTGGTGAATACGCTGCAACACTTTTTGGGAAAATTCGCGCTTATCTAAAAACAGTAGCTGAACGTCGGGCTGAAGCCAAAAAGGTAGCCGCAGCGGTTAAATTGCAAATCATGAATTCTAAACGACCGGTTGTCAAAGAGCGCGAAGAACCGGTTATCGTCGAAGCCATGCCGCGTGCGCAACCAGCCCCGCTAAAATTAATTGGCGCGGCAGTGACGCCGCCGCCTGCGAAAGAAAAAGTACGAGAAAAGAAAGTGATCCCTGCTGATCCTTCGATTCGCATGGCGCCAGGAACATTGCCACCATTTTCATTGTTAAATCCAACACCAAAGATGACGGATAAACCTTTTGCTAATATTTCTTTTGAAGAATTATCGCAGTTAGTAGAGCAACGCTTATCAGATTTTGGTGTTGAAGCGCGTGTTGTTGCTGTGTTGCCGGGCCCTGTGATTACACGCTTCGAATTAGATTTAGCGCCAGGGATTAAAGTGAGTAAAATTACCGGGCTTGCTAAAGATATTGCGCGTTCATTATCTGTGGTGAGTGTGCGTGTCGTTGAAGTCATTCCTGGCAAGTCGGTTATTGGTCTTGAAATACCAAATGAAAATCGCGAATTAGTGACATTGCTCGATATGTTGGAATCAGATCGTTATGAGCAATCCTTGTCGCCTGCAAGTTTAGTGTTGGGTAAAGACATTGCTGGTGTTCCTGTCATCGTTGATTTAATGAAAATGCCGCATTTATTGGTGGCAGGTACGACGGGTTCTGGTAAGTCAGTTAGTTTAAATGCAATGCTTTTAAGTATGTTATTTAAATCAGGCCCTGATCAATTACGCTTTATCATGATTGATCCAAAAATGTTAGAGCTGTCTGTTTACGATGGTATTCCACATTTATTAACGCCGGTGATTACCGATATGAAAGATGCAGCGAATGCATTGCGTTGGTGTGTGGCTGAAATGGATAAACGTTATCGTTTAATGGCGGCACTCGGTGTTAGAAATCTTGCTGGTTACAATCAAAAAATTACTGATGCAATCAAACAAGGTGAACCATTGTTAATGCCAGGCGCATTAGTCACCGATGAAGAATCAGCCAAAGTGCAATTGAGTTCATTGCCATTGATCGTTGTAGTGGTTGATGAGTTGGCTGACATGATGATGGTGGTCGGTAAAAAAGTAGAAGATTTGATTGCGCGTATTGCGCAAAAAGCGCGTGCAGCGGGTATTCACTTAATTATTGCCACACAACGTCCATCGGTTGATGTTATCACTGGTTTAATTAAAGCAAATATTCCAACCCGTGTTGCTTTCCAAGTGTCATCACGCATTGATTCACGCACTATTTTAGATCAACAAGGTGCTGAGCAATTATTAGGGCATGGCGATATGCTGTATTTGCCACCAGGTGCGGGTGTGCCTATTCGGGTGCATGGTGCTTATGTTGCAGATGATGAAGTGCATCGTGTGGTTGCTGCATGGCGCAGTGCCGGCCAACCAGAATACATCATGGAAGTCACCGAAGGCGGTAGTGAAGCGGGTGCTAATGGTGAAGGTGAAAATGGTGGTGGTGAGTTAGATGCTTTGTATGATCAAGCCGTGCGTATTGTGACTGAATCGCGTCGTGCATCCATTTCGTTGGTACAACGTCGTTTGCGTATTGGTTATAACCGTGCAGCAAGAATCATGGAAGATATGGAAGCAGCAGGTATTGTAAGTACAGTTGATCAATCGGGTGCTCGTGAAGTGTTAGCGGGTGCTGTAACTGAATGAGGAAACAATCCATGTCTTTACGTTTTAAAAGATTATTGAAAGGTGTTGTGCTGGCGATTGCATTTAATCAAGCGGCAATTGCAGGCACAACCATCGAAGCGCGTTTGAATGCCGTACACAGCATGAAAGCGGATTTCGTGCAAACGATACAAGATAATCGCGGCAAAAAAATTCAACAATCATTTGGCAGCATGGCATTAGTGCGCCCTGGCAAATTTCGTTGGGATACCAAGAAGCCGATTCCGCAATTAATTATTGCCAATGATTCGAGATTATATATTGTTGATAAGGATTTAGAGCAAGTCACTATTCGTGCCTTGCACCAAGCAACAGGCGAATCACCTGCATTATTGTTAAGCCATGAAAATGCGTCAATTGAGCATGATTATGTGGTGAAAGAAATCACTAAAAAAGGTTCAAATCTTTCCTGGTACAGTTTAAAACCAAAAGCAGAAGATAGTCCTTTTGCTTTAGTTGAAATGGGTTTTGCCGGTAATGTGTTGCAACAAATGAGTTTGCAAGACCATCTGGGTCATAGTACGCAAATTGAATTTAAACATGTGCAATCAAATATCGCCTTATCCAATAGTTTGTTTGTTTTTAAAAAAACAGCAAACATGGATGTGATTGATGAAACCAGTAAAAGAAAATAAAGCAAATCTTGCTTTGCAACCACTCGCTTCACGGATGCGTCCAAGAATGCTGGCGGAATTTATTGGTCAAACGCATTTGTTGGGTGCAGGCAAACCGTTAAATCAAGCCATCTCGCAAGGTGTTTTGCACTCGATGATTTTATGGGGGCCGCCTGGCACCGGTAAAACAACGTTAGCGCAAATCATTGCAACGCATTCCAATGCCCGTTTTGAAAAATTATCGGCAATAAGTGCTGGTGTAAAAGATATTCGTGCAGTGGTTGATGCGGCAAAAGCAGCAGACCAGGCGACATTATTATTTGTCGATGAAGTTCATCGCTTTAATAAATCACAGCAAGACGCACTATTGCCGTTTATTGAAGATGGCACATTTGTTTTTATTGGTGCAACAACTGAAAATCCATCCTTTGAATTAAATAATGCGTTGTTGTCACGTACTCGCGTGTATGTTTTAAAAAGATTAGAAACAGAAGATATTTTACAAGTGATTGCTAGTGCCATCATGGATAAAGAGCGTGGCCTTGGTGATTATAAAATAGTATTCCCAGATGAATTACGTTTGATATTAGCGCGTGCTGCCGATGGTGATGCACGCGCAGCATTAAATATTTTAGAAATATTATCTGATTTAGCAGATAGCGAAAAATCGCTAACCATAACAAAGGAAATGCTGACAGAAGTATTACAAGTGAATTTGCGTTACTTTGATAAGCAAGGCGAAGCGTTTTACGATCAAATTTCCGCTCTGCATAAATCGATTCGCGGTTCGGCACCTGATGCTGCTTTATATTGGTATTGTCGCATGATAGATGGAGGCTGTGATCCTTTATATATTGCTAGACGCATGATTCGTGTTGCCTCTGAAGATATTGGTTTAGCAGATCCACGCGCATTAGAGATGGCATTAAATGCCGTGCAAGTGTACGAGCGTTTAGGTTCACCCGAAGGAGAATTGGCAATTGCAGAATTAATTGTTTATTTATCAGTTGCTGCCAAAAGTAACGCTGTTTATGTCGCTTTTAATCAAGCGATGAGTGATGCGCGAGAAGAGGGCGCATTAGAAGTGCCATTACATATTCGCAATGCGCCAACCAAATTAATGAAAAGTTTAGATTACGGTAAAAATTATCGCTACGCTCACGATGAACCCAACGCTTACGCTAAAGGCGAAAAATATTTCCCAGAAAAAATGGGCGAACGACAATATTATTTTCCCACCGACCGCGGATTAGAAATCAAAATCGCCGAAAAACTCGCCTTCTTAAAGAAATTGTAGTCTGGACACGTTTTTTGTGTCCGGGGTACGTCATCCCGGTACAAGTCCTTGGGATCCAGATACAACCACCCCGGACACAAAAAACGTGTCCAGGCTACTTTAATTTTTTGATAAGCGCTGAAGGTTTTTATGCTCCCTCGTCCGATTCGTCATGAATTTGCCTATGTATTAATTGTATGGTAATGTTTTGCACACAAAATACGAGTTTCGCCTGAATACAAACTTCATAATAATCAATCAGGTACACAGCGAGTCATTATGCAAAAGCAACATTTAAATGAAAATCATCCTTACTTTACGACGTGTCAGGATGTATCAGAAATCATGAAGCCGCTGCAGAAGCTTGGGATTATTCATTTCAATTATACTCTGCATGACACAGACGGCGGTCGAGTGTATTTGACTAATGATATTCAATCGCAACAAATGTATTTAGCCAAAAAATGCTATTTAAGAGGCAATACAGAATGCGATCCGAGTATTTATAAATCCACGGTAGCACACTGGGATACTTTGCCTGATCAAACTGTTTGTGATGAAGTGTTGAGATCGCGAAAGATAGATCATGGGATGTATATCATTGAACCCCATGACAACTATTGCGAGTTTTTTGGATTTGCAACTACACAAGGTCGCCCAGAAATTATTAATACTTACCTATCTAAAATGGATGTCTTTAGAAGTTTTACAGAATATTTTAGAACCAAAGCGGCGCCTCTGATTCAAGCGGTTAATAAAAGAAAACTTATTTTGCCGCATCGACAAGAAATACTAGATTTTACCAACTGCATTGCTAATGATGATGTTATTTTAAATATCAAATCGACATCTCAACGTGTAAAACTATCTACTCGTCAGCTAGAAGTGATACATGAATTCCTAAAAGGTCATCCAATTAAAACGATTGCATATCAATTAAAGGTTTCTCCACGCACCATTGAAACTCATCTTAATAATTTTAAACACAAATTTTCATGTAAAAATAAAACTGAATTAATTTTAAAATTATCTGAATTGACATAATTTGCTGGAGAATACGTAAATTTCTATATATTTTAAACGTATCCATATCCGTTATTTTTCGGATAGTAACCATTAGTAATTCTGTGTAAAATTTGATTCACAGAATAAAAATACTATATGCTAGGCGAGTTAAGAATCTCTATGAAGCAGCCATTCATCAAAGCCATGATCTTAATGACCGTTATTGCAATGGATCTGTTAACAGGCATGGAGTTCGATCTTTTTGTACCTAGCTTTCCAGAGCTACAGAGTCATTTTAACCTGACACCTTCATGGACTGAGGCGTTGTTGTCAGTCAATTTTATCGGATATTTTACGAGCCTGATATTTCTAGGTGATTTATCGGACCGTTATGGTCGTAAACCGATTATCTTGCTTGGTCTCATAATATTTACCGTTGGCAGTATTCTTTGTCTGTGGCCGACATCGTATGATTTTTTGCTGGCAGGTCGTTTTTTGCAGGGCGTGGGAGTAGCAGCACCTGCGATTCTCAGTTTTCTAATTATTGCTGACTCTTATCCTCTAAAGGAACAACAGTATTTAATAGCGATATTAAACGGTTCTTTGAATCTTGCGGCTGGTGCTGCGCCTGTTATTGGCAGCTATATTACATTGTATTTTCATTGGCAAGGTAATTTTACTGTGCTCTTTATAATGGGATTAGTTGCGCTAAGCATGACACTGATTTTTATCCCATCACATGAGGCTTCGCAAAATAACGAAGCGCTGTCCATGCGCGGTTTGCGTGGCTATATGGTACTTTTCAATTCCAAACCTTTGATGCTACTAATGACGAATATATTATTTTTATTCGTTCCGTACTGGATTTTTGTCGGCATGTCTCCATTGCTTTATTTGAAAGACTTCGGAGTCAGCCTGTCTCATTTTGGCTATTATCAGGGTGTATTGGCTGTTACATTCGCACTTGGTAGTATATTGTTTGGGTTGATCATCAAGAATATTTATTATGAGCATAAAAATATATTGCGACTCGCAATGTGCATTCTCTTTGTCAGCTTGATAATTATTTCTATCGTTACCTGGCTAGATAAACCTGAACCACTTCTTATTACGCTGGCATTTTTACCATTCATTATCGGCCAAATTATTCCTTCCAATATACTTTACCCGCTGTGCCTCAATTTTATGCCGCATGCAAAGGCGCGTATTTCAGCAATTATCCAAGGCGGCCGGCTTGTTTTAACCTCGATTGGACTACAAATTGCTGGATATTTTTATGTGGGATCATTTCAAAACATCGGGATTATCTTGGTTAGTTTTATTCTTGTGGGGGTTATTACGTTATATTTTGTAATAAACAATAGAAAATTGATGGAAATTGTATGATACAGATCGATTTTTTGAAAAACCATCAAAGTGCTATACCAGAACTCGCACGTATTTGGCATGAAGAATTAGGTAAAATTTGGTTTCCAGAGCTTGAAGTTAAAGACATAGAGTCGTTGACGTATGATGAGCTTAATCAGCATGGCATAACATCATTCGTTGCTCTCGATGAGATGATTCCGGTAGGATTTTGCACATTCAAATTGAAGGAAGAGTTTCAGCCTGATTTAGGCCCATGGCTTGCAGATGTGGTTGTAGCCTCTAAGCATCAAAAACAAGGCATAGGAAAAATGCTGATTGATGTTGCGCTCTTAACAGCAAAAGAGTTTGGTTTTAAAAAACTTTACTTGTTTACCTTTGATCCTAGCATATCTAAGTATTATGAAGGTCTCGGGTGGCATAAGATAAAAGCGGATAAATTCAATTCTCACCCAGTAACAATAATGAAGGTGAGGTTATGAAACAACTAGTTGCTGATCACTTAAACACGAATGGTCAAAAGAAAGTTCTGTTACTTGCTACCAAATTTACAATGGAAGATGGCTTCTTTTCAAAAATACTCGAAGATAATGGCATTCAAGTTGAGATACCAAATGCTCGTGAGCGAGAAGAAATGCAAAAAATCCACGCAGAGTTGATGTATAACGTTGTTACACAAGAATCTAGAAATTATTTCTCGAATTTAATTGCTAATCACAAAAATTTGAGTACTGTTATATTAGGCTGCACAGAATATCCTTTAGTCGTTGATCAGAGCAATTCAATCTTGCCAATTGTAGATCCTGTTTATTTGCAGGCAGTGTCTGCTGTAAATTTTGCATTGCAATAAATACGCCACAAAAGTTTAGATGAATAGTTATTGATAATAAATCCTCATTCAATTCTCTTAGTTATTCTGGTGTGACATTACTCAGAATTGATATGGGTCAAACGTATTGATGTCAATTTTACTTGTTTAAGAAGAATTGAGGTTACATTTTAAATTATTTCGAGGATAAATAAATGCGAGTGTTATTAAAATCACAAATTCTAATGTTATGTTTTTCGACTTTACTTATCCTAGCAGGCTGTGATCGTTCAAACAAAGCAACCCAACTTAAAAGCAATGATTCTGGTTTTATCCAGGTTGACCAGGGTAAGCTCTTTTATCAAACGTTTGGTTCCGGAACACCTATTATTGTTCTGCATGGAGGTCCAGGTTTGGATCAAGGCTACCTTTTACCTCAAATGTTGGAACTTGCAAAAAATCACAAAGTCATTTTTTACGATCAACGTGGATCAGGAAAGTCGCTCGAAACAAAAATAAATTCCTCTTACATCAATATTGATCAATTTACGAATGACTTGGAAGCATTAAGAATGCAACTTGGAATTAAGACGTTCATATTGCTTGGCCATTCCTGGGGCGGATTTCTCGCGATGAATTACTCAATTAGGTATCCCGATCATCTCACTGCCCTTATTCTTCTAAACACTGCTCCAGCTGACTTTAAGGGACAGCAGGCATTTGTTAATGAATTTACCAAAAGAACACAGCCCATAAAAAACGAGATTGGTCCTTTATTTAACTACCAGGAATTTGAAAAATTAACAGCGTTAGAAATATCTAAATTATACAGAACTTTATTTTCAGTATATTTTTACGATCCCAAAGATACAGCAGAATTAACCTTAAAGATGAGCGTATTATCAGCGAAAAGTGGCGCAAAAGTCATGGAGCTGATGTTAAAAACTTCTTGGCTAAGACCAAATACCAATCTATTCCCGCAACTAGAAAAATTAAACGTGCCAACTTTAATTTTACATGGCAAGCAAGACATCGTTCCCTTGTGGACAGCTCAAGAAATCAAAGAAGCCATCCCACACGCACAGATTATCACTATAGAAAAATGCGGCCATTTCCCTTTTATTGAAAAACCTAATGAGGTATTCCTACAAATCAATCGCTTTTTAGCTGATATAGAAAAATAGGGATTTCAATCCGCTTGCTTTCCAATTGAGATGCTTTCGATTGTAATCGATATATTTAAAATGGTGGTACCTCCGTAAAACAACGGATAGTTTCCGTTGTTCTTTCTTATTAGCATATGCGACCTCTAATATAGGTAGCATGATGATGAAAACCAGAATTCCCCCCGATTTAGCTGAAAACTATTTTCAAAACATTGAAAGAATAATGCTTGAACAATGGCTTTCGGTAAAAGGGCTAGCTTCTCGATCAAATATCGACTACCTCAAGTTATGTGATCAACTTAATAAAAAGATAGCTCCCACTGGGGAGTTAGTGCTAGATGTGGCTATTGGTCTTAATACTCGACCAGTAGAATTGAAAGCGCCTCCTAAACACAAAGAATTTTCCGCTGTATCGAAAGCATTAATTGATGAAGCCAGAGCAAAAGGTTTCGCATTAACAACAGTGTCGCATGCAACAGGCATAAATGCATCTAGATTAAAATCGATTATTAACGACAGTTCGGCACTGAAATTTAATAGTGCAGAAATTATTGCTTTGCATAGATTCGCAAAAATTCACACTGCAGGATTTAGTCTTCCCGTTCTCGCACCATTTGCTGACGCTCATGTCAATTTATTAGCTCTGCTTACAGAAAATAAAGAACTCACAAATGATTATGGTCAGTGGCACTATAAACGCCAAGCGTTAAAGCGCTTAATGCGGGAGCAATCGTTGTCTAATTTAGCATTGAGTGAAAAGATTGGCATGCCATTACAAGAATTCAGAGAGCAAATACTCGGTATTGTCTCACATAAGACTATCGGCACTGCGCCACCACCATCTTCAGTACAATGGCAACAAGCATTAAAAGCTTTAAACGTTTCCGCTGAGATGGAAAATAATATGCAGCTCATGGGTAAATATAAATTATCCACATCACAAGTAGCTGAATTGAGATTTTATGAAAATATTCTTAAAGCCAATACTCATGATGCCATTATTCGCCATCATCTCGCTACTATGACTGAAGATGACTTATACCGATTATATCTTTCCACCAAGCAGGCTTGGGGTAATTCAATGCACAAACCTTTAACGCTAACCACGATGCGCAAAATCGTAGAAAAAGTGCATTTAACTAAATTTGGTTTTATAGCCTCACTCACTGTCGCAACATTTGTGAAATCACTCCCAGTTGCTGCTGCGGAAATGGCGGCTGAACATGCTGCTGATGTCATGGATAGGCAAGCACAATTAGCGATGGTAAGACAACAGAGATTAACAGCGCTAGCGCATCTTGCTGGTAGTAATGTGCTTAAACATGTTTTATTAATTCCCAGAGCAATCAACGCTGCTATTCACGCTCCGCTTCCTACAGCTGACCATTCTATTTTAACATTACCGATGGCTTACAGTTTTAATTTTATAAAAAGCTTTTACTTCGCTAATGGCCATACTATGTCAATCGTTAATGACTGGTATAAAATGCATAAAATCATGGATGAATTGGCATCAAGTGAACCAACTCTTTCAATGGGACAACAAATCGCAGGTATTGCTTCAACAATTGCCGTTCTAATTGGAACTCGCACTCGTCTACCTGTTAATGTTGCGAGGCACCTAGCACAACCCTATAAATTATATAGCTTGATCGAGCAAGCCACTTCAGCGCCGCCATATCCCGATACAAAATATTCTGAAAGCAACCAATCCTACTCACGAGATATTGATACATCAACACCACATACGGCAATTGCCACTAGCGAGCAAAGCACAACTACGGATACACGCTATCAAGTTAACTTTGAATTTGAAGGTAGAAATCGAAGCTTAGAAGTAGGATTAGGTTTAGAAATTCATATGGGTGCTGAAGGTAGCCGTTTAGTTTCCACGCAGTGTCAGCAAGGTTCTTGTATTATTACACTGCGCCAAGGGACAGATTCCTATATGGAAATCAGAGCACCTTATCAAGCGCTTAATTCTAGTTCCCATGAAAGCAGCACTTCCTCAGTTATTTCAGCGCTAAGAACAAGTAATGATATTGCAGAAAGATGCAGAGAAAATGTTACGAGCTTGCAACGATCACAACGTGATTTTACTCAAGCAGCCTCTTTGCATCTTGGTAACGTGAATTTACCGCAATTCAGTAGTACCTCGCGTCCTAGTATTTGCTATACCGATAACCTCAACTATCAAACGGCTTTAGCTAACAGTCAATTTACGTTTTCAACAGCTTATCAACCAAGAAAATGCACATCATCTTTTTTTAGCAGTTTTTCAGATAGTGGCGGCGGTGAAGGACGAAAACATTGCGACAGTCGATTCCAAGATTGTAGTAACAGTTTCAGTGACAACGCAGATTGCCGAGATTCTGGTGAATCTAAATGTAAAAGTAGTTTATTTTAATAAAAAACGAGGAATTTATGAGTCTTTCAACTAGAAAAGAAGCAGCAGTCAAGCCGTCAAATGGTTTTTCAGCTTTAGTGTTTGGAATTACTAATAACTTAGATTCCACCGTAGCAACAACTTCTTCAACGAAGAAGTTAACGACTGCTCTCGCTCAAGAGCAATCACCTATTGAAAAAATTAATATTGCTCTCAAAAAGGCCATGACAAAAACTGCCTATACCGATTTAACAACCGTTGCAATGCATTACATTAATCGTGAAGTCGCTACAATTCTGGCTAAGCATCCCCATCCTATCATTAAGGAATTCGGCAAAAAAAGTGTAACATCTCATCATGAAAATTCTGCACATCTTGATACAGAAACGGGTTGTGTTAAATCTCAAGTTTTCGTTATAAATATGATGATGGCTGGTTCATATTCAGGATATATCTATTGGCATAAAAATAATTCTTGGCAATACTATAATGTAACGCACCCTGGTTATTGCAATATTCAATGGCAATGTCATTATGGGTGGGCGACCGGCGGCCGTGCAATACCACAGGCACCAAACACATTTAGCTTACTCACACCAACTCACGTCGCTGCATTAATTGGCGACATTGAATTAATAAAAAGCTTAGAAAAAATGGGCATCAAAATTGACGAATTTGACAGCTCACTCAATGTAACAGAGTTAGAGTTAGCTTTGATTGGCAATCAACCTGCCATGTTTGATTATCTATTTGACAAAATGCCAAAGAATAACTCCCCTAATGCGCTAAGATATGCAATAGAGAACAATGCGAGTAGAGAAATTATTGAAAAGCTCTCAAACATTTATACAATCACAGACGAATGTCTTGAGCTTGCTAAGAAACGTGATGCTCAGCTTGGTTCATTCGTAGAAGCACTCAGAGCAAATATCGTCGCAACTAAATTCACTTCCGGTGGCGCACTCTTAGTTATGCAATATTTATTGGCATTTAACCCTCTTGAATCGCCTAACAGCTTGCGCAACTTAATCTGTTCACATCGAGAAATCGTTGCCCCCAACACCAATAAACGAACAGGCAATTCCTTTTTACACGATTTAATCTTAGAAAAAGACATAAACAAAGTAAAAGCATTCATGATAGCTGTTGAAGCCGCTTCATATATTGTCGAACTGCCATTCGACATTGAAGCTAAAAACCACGCCCAACAATCTGTTTTACAATTATCTTTAGAAATCGGCATCAAAGATATCACTGTTGCCATTTTGATTTATGGCGACCCATGCATTACTGCTTGTGAAGAAAAAATTAATACCGCTAATATCTTACTAGCCGATATTCAACGCGAACGCAATAAATTAATGAAAAAAGCCGCAAACCGCCTCGCGCAACTGCAATTAAGCAGCATGGGCGTGCTACAAGAAACCACTGAAAATTTAGGTGATCTTGCCATTCAACACACACATACCGATATGCGCTTGAACCGAGTGATTGATGTTATTACTCAAAACCCAGTAACCGCCCAAACTAATAATCGCTTATTTGCACCAGATAAAAAAGCGATTGAAAGTGATGGTAATCATAAGCAGGATAATGATATTCAAACTGAAATAGCGCAATTAAGGGAAATGATGGTGACTCTACAAGCCAGATTAGCCACACTTGAAAAACGTGTTGCGGCGGACTCTCATCCCCGGACTGTCATCCCAGCGCACCAATAGACCATCCTCCAGTATTCGCTGCAACTGAGAAATGTAGCCTGGACACGCTTTTTGTGTCCGGGGTTGTTGTATCGAGAGGTATCCAGATGCAACAACCAATCCCGGACACAAAAAGCGTGTCCAGGCTACATTTTGGCGTGGATTAAATTATTTAACCCGCATCACTTCAATCACCCCAGGCAATTGCGCGATCCGCTTTTTAATAGACGTTAATTGTTCCATATTAAAAATTTCAAGCGTTACTAAAATCACAATTTTGCCATGATCTCTTTTCGCATTTGAATTAAAATTTAATAATCTAATTTTTTCATCAACAAATAATGCGGTCATATCGTGCAATATTTTATTTTGATCTTCGGCTAATATTTTTAAATCAGTGACGAACGCTGTTGTTTTGCTGTTATTCCATTCGATTGGAATAAAACGATTTGGGTTTACCAGACTGCCGATATTCGTGCAGCGTTTGTGATGAATGGAGATACCATTGGTTTGGGTGATGTAGCCAACAATAGGGTCGCCTGGAATTGGTTTGCAGCATTTAGCAAATCGACTTAATAAATCGTTAGCGCCAACAATGGCTGATGCAATATTTGATTTACTGCTGCGCTCCGCGAGCGGTGGTGGCATAGGGGTCTTGTCGACAACTTTAGGTTGTATTGCATGCAATACTTGCCCAATACGAATATTGCCGCGACCAAGACCTGAAAATAATTCATCTTCTGTTTTAAATGAAAAATGTCTAGCAATATCCATGAGTGAAACCGATTTCGCAAGGCCACTGCGCGCTAATTCTTTATCTAGGATCTCACGACCTTCGCTAATATCTTGTTGCAATTCTTGTTGCTTAAACCAATGTAAAATTTTACTGCGTGCGCGAGATGTTTTGACAAAGCCAAGTTCTGCATTTAACCAATCACGACTAGGGGATCCTTCTGGAATAGTATGAATATCAACTTTATCGCCAGTTTTTAATTGATAAGTTAAAGGTACGATATGACCATTAATTTTTGCGCCCCGACAACGATGGCCAACTTCAGTATGAACCGTATAAGCAAAATCAATCGGGGTTGCACCTTGCGCTAAATCAATAATATCGCCATGCGGTGTAATGACATATACCAATTCATCATTAGCAACGGGTGCATCTTCCTGAGCCACTTTTTGCGGCGCAACTTCTCGATGCCAATCTAGCAATTGACGTAAATAAACAATTTTCGCATTATCATCAATCGCACCTGCTTTACCTTCTTTATATAACCAATGCGCTGCAACACCGCGTTCTGCTTCTTCATGCATGGCAGTTGTGCGAATTTGCACTTCAAAATGTTTATCATCTTCGCCAATAATGGCTGAGTGAATAGAGCGATAACCATTGGGTTTGGGGTTTGCGATATAATCATCAAACTCAGATGAAATGGGAGAGTATAAACTATTTAAAATTCCCAAAACCGTATAGCAATCTTCAACGCTATGCACTAACACGCGTAATGCACTATGATCAAAGATATTGCTCTGTGCTAATTCTTTGCGCTGCATTTTTAAATAAATACTATAAATATGTTTCGCGCGACCATAAACTTTAGCTGAAATATTGGCTGCTTTTATTTTTTCTTGCAAATGATCAATTAAACGCTGAATACGTGTTTCACGATCCGCGCGTCTTTCCGCAAGAAAATGCGCAATTTCTTTATACGTTTGCGGATGTTGATAATGAAACGCTAAATCTTCTAATTCCCATTTAATTTGCCCAATACCAAGGCGGTTCGCTAATGGTGCATAGATATCAAAAATTTCTTGCGCGTAGCGTTTACGATCAGTGAGCGGAATAGCTTTAATGCCGCGCATAAAGGATAAACGTTCGGCGAGTTTTATAATGACGACGCGGATATCGGTTGCCATGGCTAGCAACATTTTGCGAATCTTATCCATTTGCGCGAGATTGCCAGTTTTTTGTTGCTGCAGTGTTGCAATCAATTCTGTTTTTTTAATACTAATAATTAAGCGGGTCACTGTATCGCCTAATGCTTTACGGATTGGCTCTTCAGTTGCAGGCAGTGCATTTAATGCAGCACTCATCACCCCAGCTGCCGCACTGTCTTGATCTAATTTCAGTGATAATAAAATGTCGGCGATTTCTAATCCTTGCTCGAGCACCGGCTGACCATAAAAAGTTGTCATGCCTTTAGTCAGCGATTGATTGTAGAGACAAGCATTTTTTAAAGTTGTAGTCTCAGATAATTGATACTTGTGTGCAATTGTTTGCAGCCACTGATCAATATCAAGCGTGCCATCGGCTAAATATTCATAATGTCGCTTATGTTTTACCATGAGTGTGCTCGATTTTTATTATCTTTTAAATAATGTTACTACAAGTATAGCAGGCAGTCTTGTTTTATATTTCTCTCATTTAAGAAAACCTTAAGGTAAAATTGCTATTGTATTTAAGAGGTTACATTAATAGCAATTCATAATAAGGAGATGGTATTGTATGAAGTTAGTTGCTTTTATTACTTCCATTAAAGTTGATATAGATGTTAGTAAAAGCTGTACGACATCCGTTCCTTTGGATGAGCTATATAAAGACCCTGAAGCTTTCGAATATTATCTTACTTGCACTGATTTAACGGATGCATTGAAAACGCTAAGCCGCTTGCCGATAGAGGCATCCCCTCTAGATTTTGAACGTCAATTACAAAACCCAGATTTTGCTGAAAAAGAATTAACGTCGCAGCACATTCATATTATCCAGGCAGTGATTAAATCACATTTTGATCGCACTAATCGCACAGAAAGCGAATGGAATATCAAACATACAGCCAAAGCTCATTTGCTTGCCGAGAAGATCGCTGTAAAATTAGAGTCATTTTATGAAAAAATTCATGCAAAACAATTCTGTCAATATGGGCGATTAAGCATACTGAGACCTGATTTAGCAAACGGTATACCTAATGCCATTATTGCATCATTAAATAAAGATACTGCTAGACCTTGGCATTGGTTGGTCTCGCGTAAAGGACAGGTCATCGATGTGAAGCAGTGTTTTTTGCAAATGATAAAAGGAGAGCCTCTCACTTGTATCGATGGCAAAACATTACTTACCGAAGAAGAAAGTCAATGGATATTGCATCACTCAACTTTTATTGAGCAAAATGAATTTAATTTCAAAACAAACCCGGAGAATGCCAGGAGAGTAATCAATGCCGCTTTTACTAGCAATAGTTATGAAGCTAAAAATATTTATGGTGCAGAAGGTGTTGAGCGTTTGAGTGCTAACTGTATGATGACTGTTTTGCAGCCTATTATTCAAAAAGATAATCTTCATAAACAAAGTAAACGTAATGAAAAACTAAATAATCATGATGCCCTAATGGCTTTACATTTAATATGTGCAAAGCAAGCAATAGAAGCAGTAACAGTGGATGATCTCATCCGTTCGCATGCAAAAATGCAACGTTTTTTTCCAGATATGATTTCTTTTGAAGACTATGCGCGATTGATTATTAAGTGTTTGGTGGAAAATTATGTCCACCGCTTTAATAATATAAATAAAGTAAAAGTGCCCGATAGTATGGAGTATCCGTTAGAATATAAAATCGCAAGGGTAATGCGGGTATTTTTTGAGGGTCAAAGACCGTTGAGTGAGTTTGCGCAGCATATGGAAGCTTTTCAATTGTCTGAGAAAAGATTCATATCTGATGATGATGGAAAATTGACATTTCCAACATTCAAAAAATTATATGAATTAATTTGGCAAACAAAATTGCAACCCTGCCAACAGCAACCATCGGCAGAATCAAATTCTTTCTCAAATAGAGTGGTGGTAGTGCAAACTTGATTTCTTTATTGCAAATAAGCCAAAAGCTGAGGCTTTTGGCTTAACAAATGAATACCCGCAAACACAATCGCAGCAACAACGCCAGCTGCTGGAATCGTCAACACCCAAGCCCAAACAATATTTTTCGCAACACCCCAACGCACTGCTGAAAAACCATTTAATGAGCCAACACCAATAATGGCACCTGTCACGGTATGTGTTGTTGAAACGGGAATACCTAATAGAGTTGCTAAAGCTAACGTAATAGCGCTAGCAGTATCTGCACAAAAGCCACTGACTGGTTTTAATTTTGTAATCTTCATGCCCATGGTTTTCACAATGCGCCAACCACCAAAGCAAGTTCCGAGAGCGATGACAAAGTTACACACAATCACAACCCATGCAGGCACATAGAACGTGCTACCGAGCATTCCTGATGAATAAAGTAAAATCGCAATAATACCCATGGTTTTTTGCGCATCGTTACTACCATGACCTAAGCTGATAAAAGCACTCGATACAAACTGCAATTTACGAAACCAACCATCAATTCGTTGCGGCGATGAGTAATAAAATAACCTTGCAATTAGCACAATGAAAATCATTCCCATCAGCATACCCAATAAAGGGGAGATGACAATAAAAGCGAGCACTTTAGAAATACCAATCCAATCAAGCGGCGCAGTACCTGCTTTGGCAACGCCTGCCCCCAATAAACCACCAATTAAGGCATGAGAAGAGCTTGAAGGTAAACCATAATACCAAGTAAAAATATTCCAAAAAATCGCGCCTAATAAGGCTGATAAAATAATTTGCGTATCAATGACACTTGGGTCAATTAATCCCGTACCAATGGTCATGGCAACATGCAAGCCAAAAAATAAAAACGAAATAAAATTAAAAAAGGCAGCCCAAATGACTGCCCAATGCGGTTTTAGTACGCGGGTCGAGACGATCGCAGCAATCGAATTAGCCGCATCATGGAAACCGTTTAAGAAATCAAAAAACAATGCAATCGCAATGGTAATGACAACCACGGTCACTGTTGGGTTCATACTAAGAATACTCAAGCACGATGCCTTTTAAAATATTAGCTACGTCTTGGCAGCGATTGATAACCATTTTTGAATGACCATAAATTTCTTTAATTTTAAAGAATTGTTTAAAGTCGTTTTCTTCAAAAAATAATTGTTTTTCACCTTTTAATACGACTTGATGCGCTTTACTTTCGACGCGGTCGATTTCATTGCATAGTTTAAAAATTTGATCTGCATGTTTCATCGAATGGAGTAAGTAAATAGCATCTTTTAAATGCGTTGTTGCTTCTTCACTCAATTGCGCTAATAGCACGGCTTCAATGGGTACCGTTTTTAATTGATAGAATGGGAAGCGTTGCGCAATACGATTGATGAGATCTAAGATGTCATCTAATTTACTGGTTAATTCGTGAATATCATTGCGATCAAACGGCGTGATAAAGGTTTTATGCAATAACTCGAAAGTGGTGTATGAAATTTGGTCGGCTTCTTCCTCATGTTTTGCAATCGAATCAACAAAATGTTGTTGGTTATCGAGATGTTGCAATAACATGGTAAATTCGCGCGCAGCTTGCGCTAATTTATCCGCGGCTCTCTGGAATAACTTAAAGAAATGATCTTGGCGCGGCAAAAGGCGTTTCAGCATGGCGAGTGACGGTTCCTTAAATTTGACGGGCTATTTTACTATCAACCGAGGTATTTTGGAAATGTTACATCGAATTGTAAACCCTTACCGCTATGAGGGGTAGCTAAAGTGATTATTCCGTGATGTAACTTGGCAATTTGACTAACAATGGCAAGACCTAAGCCACTTCCTGAAGCTTTTGAGCCAAGAATGCGGAAAAAACGCTCAAACACGCGTTCGCGTAATTCCAGCGGGATACCAGATCCGGTATCCGTCACGCGGAAAATGACATGGTCTTCTGCTTCTAGAATGCTAATTTTGACCGCGCCTTGCTCTGGCGTATAGCGAATAGCGTTATCGACGATGTTGCGAATCATGATGCCAATCGCCGTATCATTGCCCAGAATGATAGGGTGCAAGGGGGAGGGGGTTAGCTCAATTTCAATATCTTTTTCCAGGGCGTGGGGTGCTAAATAAGCGACAATCTCTGTTGCCAGCTTGTGTAAGTTGAAAGGCTTCAAATCAGATAAGGATTCTTCTTCACCTAAACGGCTAAGCGTTAGCAATTGTGAAACCACGTGCGAACTGCGATCGACACTTTCAATGACATTTTCCATCGCCTTTTGTCGATCTTCATCAGTCGTTGCCTTTTGGGCTACTTGCACATTGGTTTTTAACGCAGCCAGCGGTGTTTTTAATTCATGTGCGGCGTCCGCTGAAAAGCGTTTGTTGCGTTCAAAGGCTAACTTTAAGCGCAGCAATAATTCATTTAACTCAGCAACCAGTGGTTTTATTTCGATAGGAATTTCAGTGGTTTGCACCGGTTCTAAAAAAGTCGAGGCGCGATTTGAAATTTCATTGGTAACACGCGTAATAGAGCGTAACGCAAGGCTAATAATAAACCACACCAAGATACCAAACACAGGGTAAGTAATTAACAAAATATTCGCATTACTTTGCGCAATATCATCACCTAATTCGCGTCGTAGATTATAAAGTTCAGCAACGACAATCGTGATATTGGATTTTTTACCGATCACGCTATAAATACGCCAATCATTGTTATCAATGGTTTGATCACTAAAACCAATTTTAGCGTTGGATAAAACGATTTTGTTATCGTCGCCTGAGCGCAAAATTAATTTACCGTCTTTGTTCCAGACTTGGAAAAAAAACTTTTGCTTGGTAATGGGTTGAGTCGCACCGAGATAACCGATGATGTCGGTGCGAATTTGCGTGTTATTGACACTGGAGGATTCGTACAAAATATCAATGAGTGAAGCAACACGAATTAATTGCTCGTCGAGATAAGGTTGAATGACTTGTTCATCTAATAAATAGTTACCAATTCCATTAATAGCGGCAGCGATGGTAATGCTTAACAGTAAACTGATAAGCAAGAAGTATCTGATCGATTTGATCATGTCTCATTTTTGCTCTTTTCAATGGTGTAACCAATACCGCGCACGGTGCGAATAAAATCTTGGCCGAAGCGTTTTCGCAAATTGTGTACGTGTACTTCCAAGGCATTGCTATCCACTTCTTCACCCCAACCGTATAACGATTGTGTTAAGTGTTCACGCGATAATACGCGACCTGCGTTTTCAAGTAAGACATGCAACAGGGCGAATTCGCGACGGGATAAGTTTATCGCTTCTTCATTGTATTTCACTGTGTGCGATGCAGGATCGAGTGAAATATTATTGTGCACGAGTAATGGTTCAGCGCGGGATGCAAAGCGACGTTGTAAGGCGCGTAAGCGTGCTTGTAATTCGAATAAGTCGAAAGGTTTTGTTAGGTAATCATCAGCGCCGCTATCTAAGCCTTTGACGCGATCATCAATGGAATCGTGGGCGGTGAGAATTAAGACGGGGGTAGCGTCGCCACGTTCACGTAAATGTTCTAATACTTGAATGCCAGGCATTTTAGGTAAGCCAAGATCCAGTACGATTAAATCAAATTTTTCTGATTTTAATGCTTGATCGGCGAGTTGACCGTCTTTGACCCAGTCAACAGTGTAGCCATCTTGTGAAAGACCTTTACGTGTGCCTTCACCAAGGGATTCATCATCTTCTACTAATAATATGCGCATGGGTAATCCTTATGCAGATTGTCTAACTTTAACTTTTTTATCGCAAGATAGCAAATCAAATGGTCTAAAAAAGTTCAATATTTCTGGGTTTTGTATAAATGTAATATTGTAAGGGTGTTCAGCATGTAATTGATTTACATTAGGGTTTAAATTAGGAAACGATAAATTTTGAGCAATGTTACCAAAAAATAATAAAGTGGTATGGGGTCGAACAGCTAATAAATCGTGAATGATAGCTTGAGTGAAAAGCTGCCATGCTTTGGCGTCTTTTTTCGGAGGGCCCTCTTGTAATACGGGCGTAGCGTTTAAGAGTAAAAAGCCGCGCTCTAATAATTGCTGAAATAACTCAGTATTTGTTTGAATCAAATTTGATTTATCGATCGCTGCAATGGCTGTTTGATTGGTATTGGTCGGTGATAATAGGCCATTAGCGACAAATAGCATTTTGATGAAGTTGCGTAACGATGTTGCGCGATTAACTTCTTTGCTCAAACCGGAGTTTGACCATAATGATTTAACAGCGGCATCCCAAAATGCATAACCATTTGCTGATTGTTGACGTGGATAAGGCGATTCACCAAATAACACATAATTCACTTTAGAAACCGGTAATGAAAAAGCATTAAAAATTTTGTCAGGTCCTGGTAACCAATGGTTGGATTGATATAAATGTTGCAAATAGGCTTCATCGATTTGCAATAATGCTTTTTTTAAGATCGGTTGCCATGAGGGATCGACATGATTGAAATTGAACGGCTGCATTGTCATTAAAAACACTTCCAAGTAATATGCAATATTCAGTAAAAATAAATAAGTAGAGTAATAATGGATAATTCACTTCTCGAAATTCTAGCATGTCCTGTTTGTAAAGGGGAATTGTTGTATGATGTTAAACACCGCGAATTACTTTGTCGATTTGATCGATTAGCCTATCCGATTATCAATGATATTCCAGTGATGTTGCAGGCGAGAGCTAGAAGAATGGATGCGGATGAAGAGTAATTTTTAAGTGTCCTCCGTCATATTCGTCATTGCGAGGAGCGCAGCGACGAAGCAATCCAGCTTTTCAAGGAAAATCAAAAGCTGGATTGCTTCGTCGCTGCGCTCCTCGCAATGACGAAGGTGGCGAAGGTTTTGCCGCTCCGCCCCCAATGACGAAGGTTACTGCTACAATATTAATCTTCGCTGCTACCTTCTGGCTTGCTCTTATAAATATCTTCACCCTCAATAACACGCTCACCATTGTTACCCGTATTTGGTCCGCGGTTCGCTGATGGATGGCGATGATGGCGGCGACGTGGTTTGAATCTTGGTTTGTGACGTCTTGGGCCATTTGGATTGGCAGGTTGTTGTTGTGGTTGTTCACCCGTCGATACACCTGGTTGTTGTGGTGCGGAAGGTGCGCTGCTGTTTGGTAAAACGATAACAGGGGCAGGTGCTGGTAATGGAACCGCTGGGCGAGGCGCTGATTCTTGATGTGAAACAGGTTGTTGTGTTTCATGCATGGTATGCGCTGTATGAGAGTGATGAGTAGTGGTTTCACTAACAGGCAGAGGGGTTGCATGTGATACATGTTGTTGTTCACGTTGATGATCATTGCGTGGTGCGCGATCATGTTGTTGTGGGCGATGTTGTTGCTGTTGACGATCGCGATTATCTTGTTGCGGTCTTTGTTCGCGATGTTCGTTCACAGGTCTTGCATCTTGTGTCACGGTGTCACGTGGTTCGGCATGACGTTGGTCACTTGGACGATTGTCGCGTTGATGGTCGTGTTGCGGTCTTGCATCACGATTTTCATTTTGTTGGCGATAATTGTTATTGCCGCGGTTGTTGCGATCTCTTCTGCCGCGATTATGTTGTGGACGGCGACGATTATTGTTTTGACCGCCGCTTGCGAATTGATTATTTGGACGACGCATTGGTGAATGTGTTTTGTTAACGCGAGCAACGTGAGATTGACTGCTGCTATCATCCGTATTGTCATCATTTTTTTCAAATAAGAAATTTAAGAATTTCTTGATCAAGCCCGGTTGACCTTTATTAGCGAAACCAGGAGCAGGTGCTGCTGGCATGCCTTGCATGGAAAGGTTTTTAATTGCCGGTTCTTGTTGAGTGCGTTGGACTTGAGGAGCGCTTGCCGCTTGTTGTGCTGATTCTTGTTTTTTAACAGCTAATTTGTAGCTTGGTAATTTTTCTTCTTTGTCACCATCTGATGTGCGGATACGTTCCACCTCATATTGTGGCGTCATCATGTGTTGGCTTGGAATGATGATTACGCTAATGCTTTGACGTTTTTCTATGTCGGTGATGGCTTGACGTTTTTCATTTAAAAGGTAAGCCGCAACATCCGTTGGTAACATGGCGCGTACTTGTGCGGTGTTATCTTTTAATGCTTCTTCTTCAATGATGCGAATCACGGATAAGCCTAGCGATTCGACGCCGCGTATCGTGCCTTGACCGGAGCAGCGTGGGCAAGGGATGCGATTGGTATCGCCCAGCGACGGACGTAAACGTTGACGAGACATTTCAAGTAAACCAAAGCGAGAAATTCGACCCACTTGTACACGGGCACGATCGATTGCTAGGGCTTTGCGTAAACGATCTTCTACTTCTTTTTGATTGCGAACGGGTGTCATATCGATGAAGTCGATCACGATTAAGCCGCCGATATCGCGTAAGCGTAATTGACGAGCAATTTCATCCGCAGCTTCAAGGTTTGTCATTAATGCGGTTTCTTCGATATCGCCGCCTTTGGTTGACTTCGCAGAGTTGATATCGATCGATACTAATGCTTCGGTGTGGTCAATAATGACAGAGCCACCAGAAGGTAGGCGCACTTCGCGTTGGAAGGCGGATTCGATTTGGCTTTCGATTTGAAAGCGCGTGAATAACGGTGTTGCATCTTGGTAAAGTTTAACGCGATTGGCAAAATCAGGTCTGACCATTTTCAAGTGTGCGTTGACTGTTTCGAATACATCTGGGCGGTCAATTAAGATTTCATCGATATCTCGGCTTAAGTGATCGCGAAGAGCGCGAATCACAGCATCACCTTCTTGATAGACTAAGAAAGGAGCATGACGTTCGTTAGCAGCGTTTTGGATGATTTCCCAAAGGCGTAGTAAGATTTCAAGATCCCATTGTAATTCTTCTTGTGAGCGACCACCGCCTGCGGTGCGGATGATTAAACCCATGCCTTCAGGTACTTGAAGGGAACCCAAGACATCGTGCAATTCATCGCGTTCTTCGTTATCAATACGACGAGAGACGCCGCCTGCGCGAGGATTGTTTGGCATTAAGACTAAGTAGCAGCCAGGGAGTGTGATAAAGGTGGTGAGTGCTGCGCCTTTATTGCCACGTTCTTCTTTTTCGACTTGAACTAATAATTCTTGGCCTTCTTCAATCACTTCGTGAATGTTTGGTCGTCGACCGTTGTCGTTGTAGCTAGGTTTAAAGCAAGAGCGCGCGATTTCTTTTAAAGGTAAGAAACCATGTCGACCTTCGCCATAATCGACGAACGCCGCTTCAAGACTTGGTTCGATACGGGTGACGGTACCTTTGTAGATGTTGGCAAGCTTGTGTTCGCGGGTGTTGGATTGAATAATTAAGTGGGTTAATTGTTGACCATTAGCTAGCGCAATACGCAACTCGTGAGTTGCGTTAATTAGCATTCTATTCATGTTTACCTTTCCGTCCAAATATAGCTGGCACTGGATTGGCTTGGTCGTTTTTATAGTTGTCGCAACAGAACTACTGTTTAGTCTGTTCGTAACTCAGTTCGTTTTTCGAACTATAAGAATTCTTTGTGCATCTCTCTGTGAAAATCTAAATCCTATAAAAACACGCAAAACCGGTCAGTGAGTGCCTATGCTCGTTAAATTAAAAAACGGTTGTTTTACAACCAGTTAGTGCTATTGTTCAACCCTTAGGTTTGAACAAAGTCTTTCAAGATACTATCAATATCTTGCTTTTATATCAAATGAAAAGAGACACTAGCGGATTGTAAGAAATAGGGCTCTATCTAATATGCACAATGATGACAATAAACGATCACCTGTACGTCATATCGTGGTGAATGCGGATGAAGAAGGACAACGTATTGATAACTTTTTAATTAATCAATTAAAGGGGATGCCGCGTACAAGAGTGTATCGGTTGGTGCGTAAGGGGGAAGTGCGTGTTAATTCTAAGCGTGTGTCGGCTTTTTATAAATTGAGGGAAGGGGATAATGTTCGTATTCCACCGGTTTACTTAGAAGAGAAAGCGAAAGAGTTGCCGCCTAGTAAGAGTACGGCAGATTTGTTGGCTAGTCGCATCATTTATGAAGATGACTTATTGTTGATCATTAATAAACCTTGTGGGATGTCGGTGCATGTTGGTAGTACGGTGCGTATGGGGGTGATTGAAGCCATGCGTCATATGTATCCCAATTTGCCGCAACTAGAACTCGCGCATCGTTTGGATTCGGAAACCTCAGGTTGCTTGGTGTTGGCAAAGAAACGTAAAGTATTACGTGAGCTACATGAATTATTGCGTGAAGGTCAGGTGAAGAAGACGTATATGGCATTGACCAAGGGTAAATGGAATAAACATGAGCGTGTGGTTGATGTGCCATTATATAAGGATTACCAAGACGGTGGTAAACATGTGGTTGAAGTGCGTAAGGATGGCAAGTCGGCATTGACTATATTTAGTACTGCTAAAGAATTTAAGGGCGCATCATTGATGGAGGTAGCATTGCACACCGGCCGGACACATCAAATTCGCGTGCATGCACAACATCAAGGGCATCCGATTGCGGGTGATGATCGCTATGGAGATGAAGAATTTAATCAATTAGCGCGCAAACTGGGTTTAAAGCGCATGTTTTTGCACGCATATTCGATTGAGTTTATTTTGCCTTCTACGCAACAACAGATTAAAGTAGTCGCCCCGCTGGATGACGAGTTGAAAGCGGCAGTTAAGAAATTTGAAGAGATGTCACGAGGGTAAGCTATGGAACAAAATGAAGCAAATCCGCAGCGCGGTATTTATTTACTACCGAACCTGTTAACGACAGCAGCATTGTTCGCTGGGTTTTATGCCATTGTGGCAGCGATGAAAGGGTTGTTTGATACGGCAGCGATTGCTATTTTTATTGCGATGATTGCTGATGGCTTAGATGGTCGAGTGGCGCGTATGACAAATACGCAAACGCCATTTGGTGCCGAATTTGATAGTTTATCGGATATGGTTTGTTTTGGTGTTGCGCCTGCATTAGTGATGTATAGCTGGTCGTTGATGCATTTAGGTAAAATCGGTTGGTTGATTGCTTTTTTGCAAACCGCCGGTACTGCGTTACGTTTAGCGCGTTTTAATACCCAGCAAGCGCCTGATAAAAGATATTTTCAAGGGTTATCTTGTACTTCAGCTGCGGGGGTGATCGCGGGTTTTGTTTGGATTGGTGCCGATTATGATATTGATGGTTTTTACATTTCAATCTTAGCGGCTGCGTTAATGATTTTAATTGCGGCATTAATGATTAGTACGATTCGTTACTCTAGTTTTAAATCATTAGAATTTAAAGGTCGCGTACCGTTTTACACGGTTGTCTTATTTGTCATATTAATTGCTGGTTTTGCAATGTATCCCCCGGAAATTTTGTTTGCGGTGTTTTTCACGTATGCAATGTCTGGACCGGTGTTAACGTTGTGGCAGTTGCGGAAGGTTAAGAAGCAGAGGTTGTTGAGGTAGTTGTTGCCGTAAACGCTTTTAAACGTGCCCGTGAGCGTGCCCGTCTTTTTCGTTTTTAAAAAATCAAAAAACGGGCACGCACGCGGGCACGCTCACGGGCACGTTTAAAAGCGTTCTCCGACACGACAATCTCAACACTCCGGCAAATTCGCCGCTAAGCCACCAATCGATGTTTCTTTGTAAATACTCATCATGTCTTTACCTGTTTGCTTCATCGTCGCAATCACTTTATCCAACGATACGTAATGTTCACCATCACCTAACAATGCAAGTCGTGCGGCATTTACTGCTTTCACAGAACCCATCGCATTGCGTTCAATACAAGGGATTTGCACTAAACCATTAATCGGGTCACAAGTCATGCCAAGATGATGCTCCATTGCAATTTCAGCTGCGTTTTCGACTTGGTAAAGTGTGCCGCCTAATAATGCTGTTAATGCGCCAGCTGCCATGGAACTTGCAACACCGACTTCACCTTGGCAACCCACTTCAGCGCCAGAAATCGATGCGCCTTTTTTATAAAGTATGGCGAATGCGCCTGCGGTTAATAGATAGTTAATCGCATCTTCTGGTTTTGCATCGGGATAAAAAGTTAAATAGTAATGCAAAATCGCAGGAATTATGCCTGCCGCACCATTGGTTGGAGCGGTGACGACGCGACCACCCGCTGCATTTTCTTCATTGACAGCAATCGCAAATAAATTTAACCATTCCATGCTATCCATTTGATCTTTTGAGGTTGGTTTACCTTTTGATAATAGTTTTTCGTGTAATTGTGGTGCGCGACGTTTGATGTTTAAGCCGCCCGGTAAAATACCTTTGGTGTCGCACCCTTTAGCAATACATTCTTGCATAATGTGTGCGATATGCATTAAGCGATGCTTCACTTCACTTTCAGGTCTAAGGCTGCATTCATTTGCTAGCATTAATTCGGCAATCGTCATTTTATTTGCTTCGCATAATTCTAGTAATGATTTTGCGCTAGCAAAGGGATAAGGAAAATCAGATGTGGTTGATTCGTGCGGATGTGCCGCTTCTTCAGCAGTTATTATGAAACCCCCGCCGATTGAATAATAAATTTGTTCACTCATTAATTTTTGTTCGCTATCAAAAGCACTGTAGCGCATACCGTTTGTGTGAGCGGGTAATAAATCTTTAAAATTGAAAATGAAATCTGTTTCATAATGAAATGGCGTTGCTTGTTTGCCAGCCAGATTGATCGACTGTTGTTCAATAATCTGTTTTGCGCGCGGTTGGATATTATCTGGATCAACGGATTCTGGTAGTTGACCTTCTAAGCCTAACAAAATAGCGGAATCGGTACCGTGACCTTTACCGGTGAAGGCGAGTGATCCAAATAATTCAATTTGAATGCGGTGCACATCTCGGAGTTTGGCTAAATTATTCAATCTGTTGACGAAATCACAGGCAGCTTTCATTGGGCCTACCGTGTGTGAGCTGGAGGGGCCTATGCCTATCGAAAATAGGTTGAAAACGCTAATACTCATGCTTGTGTCCTCATTTGTAGTTATTTTTTTTACTTTATACCATTGTTGTAATCATTGCGAGGATGCGGGCTTTATATCATGCTGTAGCCTGGACACGCTTTTTGTGTCCGGGTTTGGTGGCCACAGAGACAAACCCGGACACAAAAAAACGTGTCCAGGCTACTGGTTGCTGATAAACCTGCCTCTGTGGTAATATTTCAAGCAACTTTAGCAATTACATGGTGATTTTTGTACATGACAATTTTTACGCGCGCAAACATGATGAATCCGCGTTTATTGGCAATGCTGTTTTTAGGTTTTTCATCTGGTTTGCCATTAGCGTTGACGGGTTCGACATTGCAAGCATGGATGACAGAAGCCCATGTTAGTCTCGCTGCAATTGGTGCTTTATCGTTAGTTGGCATTCCCTACACTTTAAAATTTCTTTGGGCGCCTATCTTAGATTATATTCGCATACCCGTGCTTGGGTTGCGTCGCGGTTGGATTTTGTTGGCGCAAATGGGATTAGTCATTGCCTTAGTGGTTATTGCCAATATTAATCCTGCAAATGATCCGCAATATATTTATTTGTTAGCCGTGTTAATCGCGTTCTTATCAGCATCGCAAGATGTTGCTATCGATGCTTATCGTGCTGATGTGTTGCAGGTTAATGAGCGTGGATTAGGTGCTGCGTATTCTGTTTTTAGTTATCGAGTCGCCATGTTGTTATCAGGTGGTATGGCATTAGTGTTAGCTGATTGGTTAGGGTGGCATTTAGCTTATATGATGATGGCAGCGTGTATGTTGTTATCGATGATTCCTGCTTTTTTTGCACCAGATAGCCATATCGAAGCAAGACCGCAGGGTAATTTGTTTCAAGCAACAATCAGCGGATTAATGGATTTAATCAAGCGCGATAAAATTTTGTTGGTGTTGCTATTTTTGATTTTTTACAAAATCGGTGATGCGTTGGCATTACAATTAATGACAAATTTTTTATTGCATGGTTTAGGTTTTACCTTAACGCAAGTAGGGCTTGCTTACAAAACAGTTAGTTTTGTGGCAACCATTTCGGGTGCATTTGTGGGCGGTGTTATTTTAACGCGCATAAATATCTTTCGTGGGTTATTGTTGTTTGGTGTGTTGCAAGCGTTTTCTAATTTCATGTTTGTGTTGTTGGCGTATGTTGGTAAAAATTTTGCGCTAATGGCGGTATCTATCTTTATCGAAAATTTTTGCAGTGGTTTGAGCACAGCGGCTCTAATGGCATTTATGATGTCGTTATGCAATCACCGCTTCACCGCAACGCAATTTGCCTTGTTATCAGCCATTGCATCACTAGGACGAGTATTTTTAGGGCCGCTGGCGGCTAGCATGGTTTCACACATTGGTTGGGTAGATTTTTACTTATGGACAGTAGTACTCAGTTTTCCTGGGTTACTGTTATTACTTCTTTTAAAAAACGAGGTCGCATCTTATGCGGTATTGGCGGCAGATTAATTTATTTTTACTAGCGCTCATATTTAGCGGCGCAGTTTTTGCAGCTGATGTCGATGATAACGTTGAGCCATTTGATCGCGCAGCGTTGGCAACTAAACAAATCGAATTGCTTAAAAATAGAAGCGATCAAGTCAATCGTGAGTTAGCTAGTTTACAATCACAATCTGATTCTCATATGGTGCAATTCCGTTTGCAGCGTATGAGCAAAAAGTTGGTTGATAAAGCAGGCTTGGATATTTTAGTTGCGCAATCTAGTTTGGATGATATCAATATTGAATTGAGTGATACCCAGCAAAACATTGCGTGGGTTGAAAAAAATATTCAAGAGTTAACAAATCAATTAGATGTGTTGAGCATGTTTGGCAATAAAATTGCGCGCATGGAAACAGCAAACATTAAAGAATATCGTTCTGATTTAGCTTATCAAATGAAGCTATTGTCGCTAGAAAAAACCAGAATGAAATATTTGACGGAATTAAAAAACAGTTTGACCAATGTGGTGCAGCTGAAAAAAGAAATTTATGCAAGATTAAACACCCAATTGCAATCGTATCGCACTTTGAATTTAAAACAACAGCAAGTAAAAGATGTGTTAGCGTTTCAAGAGCAACAAAATCAATGGTTGCAGGCAGTCAATGCTCACTACGCAGAAATTGCAAAGCTAGATCCGGTGACAGATCGAGAAGCCTATACTGCAGCTGAGCGTGATATTTTTTATGCAAGTGAGCGGGCAAATTATGCGTATTCTCAATCGCTAATCGCGCGATACAAAGATCAAATGCAACAAATGCGATTAGTGGTTTATAAGAGTAGCTCGATTAGTTTGTTAAATGAAATTAGTGATCAAGTGCCGGGGTTAACTAAGCAAATTTCGCGTTTAGATGCTTCTTTGAAAGCTAGAGAGCATGTGTTAGCAAAGCATATTACCTATTTATCACAGCGCAAAGAGGCTGATGCGGCGCTAAAGCACTATATCGATAAATTAAAAGCATTAGAAGCGAGCTACACGCAATTAATCAAGCAAATTGATGGTTTGGCGCAAAGCTTAGTTGATTTTCGTGTCACTTTAGAAAAGGCATTGCAAGTCGAATTATCATCCAGGCAGGGTTTTCCAACGTTTGGTGTGAAAACATTATTAGATTTAGGAAAAGAATGTTTACTGGTGCCAACTTTGGTGTTTCATATTATTAAAAGTTTGGGCAGCAATCTGATTAAAGGTATGCAAGCTACTTCTTATTTATCTTGGTCGATTTTCATGGTGGTGGAAGCGTTTTTATTATTCACCGTGTTTTTCTTAAGAAAATGGGTTTCGATTGCCTTGATGCGTAAATCAGAATGGCAAAATAAGATTAATTCTAAATGGCTAAGTTTGCAGTGGTTTAATCGCAATTTTATCGAATTTGTATTGTTTTTAAATTTAATCGGTGTGATGGGTTATTTTGGCGTACCTGCGCAAAATTATTTATTCATCGTTTATTTGTTATTTGTTTGGCTGATTTTTAAAAGTATCAAAACCATTATGCGCGTCTGTTTGGTTGAGGCAACCCATGATACGACCGGCCACGATATGCGTTTATATAAACGCTTAAATTGGCTAATCATAGTAGGCGGTGTGGTGACAGCGCTGACAGTGTTTGCGCATCAGTTACCATTGATATACGAATTAAAAACATTATTCGATCGATTATTTTTAATCTTCATGATGTTGGTGTCATTGTTAGTGTTGCGTTCATGGCATGTGGTGCCGCACATGATTTTATCGCACATGGAAGAACAGCATCCTTATTTAGAAAATAGTATCCGTTTTGTTGGTTTTTTAATACCGGTTTTGATTTTCTGTAACTCCCTCATTGGTTTATTTGGTTATGTGAATTTAGTCATGACTATTTCTGGTTATGAAGGTATTTTCTTGATGGTGTTGATTTGCTATCTGACTTTGCGTGGTTTGTTAAGTGATGCTGTTTTGCAATTATCTAATATCATGATTCAGCATGTTAATAATGGTTGGTTGTGGACGGAAGCCTTTTTAAAACCTCTAGATAAAATTTTACGTTTGACATTATTCTTTGCGGCATGGGTAACCTTATTTTTACTGTATGGTTGGGATAAGCAATCACCTATCGTTGAACGTTTAACGCGCATGTTAAATTATAAAATAGTAAACATATTAAATACCTCAATTACGCTGAGCGGCATTATTCAATTATTAGTGGTAATTTCGGTGTTTTATTGGGTAGCTAAGTGGACTCGTGAATTTGTCTATCGTTTATTGCAATCACGAACTAAAGATATGGGTATTCGAAATAGTATCGCTATTTTGAGTCAATATACGATTATTGCTTTGGGTGCCTTTATTTCACTTAGGGTCTTGGGAATTGATTTACGCGCATTAACGTTTGTGGTGACAGCATTCGCCTTTGGTATTGGTTTGGGTTTGCGTGATTTAGCGAATAACTTTGCTTGTGGTTTTTTAATTTTATTAGAACGACCTCTACGAGTTGGCGATATTGTCAGTATTAATGGCATCGAAGGTGAAGTATCGCATATTGGTAGTAGGGCCGTGACGGTGCGTACTTGGGATCATACCGATTTAGTAGTGCCTAATACTGAAATTTTTAATAAAACGTTTACCAACTGGACTTTTAAGGACAATGTCGTACGCTCTGTTTCGCACGTTAAAGTGGCGCGACGCGACAATCCGCGCGATGTGAAAGCTATTATTTTAAATATTCTTGCTAATAATAAAAATGTGCAAAAAGATCCAGCGCCAGAAGTGGTTATTCGTGAGATGGATGACACGAGTATGGAATTTGAAATTCGTTATTACGTTAATATTCGCCAAATTTCTTCGCGCACAGCGGTATTATCAGAAATCTTGATGACATTGTGGGATGAATTTGCGAAACATGGCATCAAGCCACCATTCCCGCAGCAAGAAATATATTTGCGACGAGGATCGGTATCCAATCCCTCATCCTTGCTGAATGATCCTGACCCTGTGTAGCCCGGACACCGCTTTTTGTGTCCGGGTTTTTGGGTTGTCGGAGAAAAAACCCGGACACATAAAGCGTGGTAATGACTACAAAAGAATTTTTTGATACGCGATGACTTTTGCTTCTGTGCCTTTGTCGGTTTGGTTGACATCAATCAAACCATCACCACCGATTGATGCTGCTAGTTTTTTCATCATTGAGTTTACGGTTTCTTCTTGGCGGCTCATGCCTAAAATATTGTATTTGGATACTTTGGCGATACCAATAATGCGGTAAGCAGCGGAAGGCGTAGTATCATTTGTAAAAAGGGCGACGGTGGTTGGTGCTTTTTCAGGATAGGTTTGATGTGTTAACGGTGTGATGCTTTGACGATTGATTAAATTTGTTGCCATTTGTGTTGGATTTTTACCATTTGTCGTCGAGCAGCTCGCAACAAGTAGGCTGCTACTAATAAATAGAGCCATTTTCCAGTGTAATATCCTCATGTGTAGCATCCTTTATATCTGATCCTTTGTAGGTTCAATCGTATTGGATGTTTGCCTTAAAGGCAATGCTTGCATGCAGAATTAGATGGGGCATAATTTAGTGCAGGTATACTGTATAGATATCATTCAAAAATAATTATTGGGTAGGTTAAACATGACGGATGTGTTGGACATTGTAAGTAAAGATTTGTTGGCTCCTGCTGGTTTAACTGACAATCATTTATTAAAAGTTATTCATCAATTGGCAGGTCCCAGCGTGGATTATGCTGATTTGTATTTTCAGTCAGCTTATAGCGAATCATTTGCGTTAGAAGATGGCATTATCAAAGGCGGTGCTTTTGATATTGATCGCGGTGTTGGCGTGCGCGTCATGAGTGGTGAAAAAACAGGATTTGCTTATGCGGATGATATTGTGATGCCGGCTTTAGAGCAGGCGGCGCATGCTGCACGCAGTATTGTTAAACAAGGTGATGCAAATGGTGTGCAGGCTTTTAAAAAGCAAGCCGGGCATGATTTGTATTTACCAGTCAATCCGCTGCACTCCCTGACTGAAATTGAAAAAGTCAATTTGTTGCAACGCATTGATCGCTATATCCGCTCTAAAGATTCACGTGTTATTCAAGTCAATATCAGCCTCGCAGGCACTTATGAAACGATGCTAGTGATGGCAAGCGATGGCCATATGGGCGCAGATGTAAGGCCCTTGGTGCGTTTAAACGTCAGTTTGATTGTCGAGCAAAATGGTCGACGCGAAACAGGTTATTCGGGTGGCGGTGGTCGATTTGATTATAAGCATTTTATGAGTGAAAACATTGCGTTTGGTTATGCAGATGAAGCATTACGTCAAGCCTTGTTAAATCTAGAAGCAATAGAAGCACCAGCAGGTCCCATGACGGTTGTCTTGGGCCCGGGTTGGCCTGGAGTGTTGTTGCATGAGGCGGTGGGTCATGGATTAGAGGGTGATTTTAACCGTAAAAATATTTCAGCTTACAGTGATCAAATGGGTGAATTAGTCGCCAGTGAGCTGTGTACGATTGTTGATAACGGTACATTGCCTACCATGCGTGGTTCATTAAATGTGGATGATGAAGGCACACCCACACAAAATAATGTCTTAATCGAAAATGGTATTTTGAAAAGTTACATGATGGATAAGCGAAATGCGCGTTTGATGGGTATGAAATCAACGGGTAACGGTCGTCGTGAATCTTATGCAAATTTACCATTACCTAGAATGACTAATACCTATATGTTGCCAGGCAAATCAACACCAGAAGAAATTATTGCATCAGTGAAAAAGGGTATTTATGCGGTGAATTTTGGTGGCGGCCAAGTGGATATTACCTCTGGTAAATTTGTGTTTTCGACTTGCGAAGCTTACTTAATCGAAAACGGCAAAATTGGTCCCGCAGTCAAAGGTGCAACATTAATTGGTAATGGGCCGGATGTATTAACCAAAATATCAATGGTTGGTAATGATTTGAAATTAGATGGCGGTGTTGGTACCTGTGGTAAGGATGGTCAAACAGTACCGGTTTGCGTTGGGCAGCCCACCTTAAAAGTGGATGAATTAACAGTTGGTGGGACAAGATAATGAATGAATTAAAACAAACCATGGTAGGTAGAAAAGAATTAGAAGCAGTGGCTAGTAGTATTCTTGCAGAAGCAAAACGGCAAGGTGCGGATCAAGCAGCAGTGAGTGTGGGTGCTAATAAAGGGTTTACTGTGAATGCGCGCGGTGGTGAAGTTGAAACCATTGAATACCATCAAGATAAAGGCATTGAAATTGCCGTCATGTTTGGTAAATGTAATGGCGCTGCTAGTATTTCAGATATGCGACCTGAGGCGATTCGTGATGCGGTTGCTGCGGCTTGTCACATTGCAAAATTTACCGATCCAGATCCCGATGCAGGTTTAGCAGATAAAAGCGAACTTGCGTTTGATTATCCAGAAATCGAAATGAATTATCCTTGGGCTGTGACCGTTGAAAAAGCGATTGAATTAGCAGTGCAATGCGAACAAGAAGCACTCGCTTGTGATAAGCGAATTATTAGTGCGGAAGCAGCATCTGTTTCAACAGTAGAAGCTATCAATTTATATGCTAATAGCCACGGTTTTATGGGTGTATTTCCACATACGCGCCATGATCTTACTTGCATATTGGTGGCTAAAGATAAAGATGAAATGCAGCGAGATTATAGTTATACCGTCGCATGTGATCCAAAAAAATTAAAATCAAGCAGTGAAGTTGCAAAACAAGCAGCTGAGCGTACGGTAAAACGATTAGGTGCTAGAAAAATTGCAACACAAAAAGCCCCCGTTATTTTCGCAGCAGAAGAAGCGCGCGGGTTGCTTGGACATTTTGCATCCGCAATCACTGGTGGTGCGTTATACCGTAAATCATCTTTTTTATTAGATCATTTAGGTAAATCTATTTTTCCATCGTTTGTGCAAATGGCAGAAAAACCTTTTATCAATGGCGCGTTAGGTAGTTCACCATTTGATAATGATGGTGTTGCAACACGTGAAAATGTTTTTGTGGCAGACGGTGTTTTGCAAAGTTACGCATTAAGTGTTTATTCAGCGCGAAAACTAAAACTTAAAACAACGGGTAATGCTGGCGGTATGCATAATTTAACAATTCAGCCGGGTAAAAATAATTTAGCGGCGATGATAAAAAATATGGGTACTGGTTTACTGGTTACTGAAATGATGGGTAATGGCGTTAACTTGGTAACGGGTGACTATTCTCGTGGAGTTGGTGGTTTTTGGGTTGAAAATGGTGAAATTCAATTCCCAGTGCAAGAAATTACAATTGCTGGCAAATTACAAGAAATGTATGCCCGTATTGCTGATGTCGGTAATGATGTTGATGATCGAGGTAATATTCGTACCGGTTCGATTTTAATTGAAGAAATGATGATTGCAGGTGAGTAATTCTTTTTTAAGGAGCGAAAATGACAACTGTAAAAGCTTATGCTGCTACCAATGCCAAGGCACCGTTAGCGCCATTTAATATCGAACGTCGCAGACCATTGGCGCATGATGTTGTCATCGACATCAAATACTGTGGTATTTGTCATTCGGATATTCATCAAGCGCGTAATGAATGGGGTGGGGCGAAGTATCCCATGGTGCCTGGTCATGAAATCACGGGGATTGTTAGTGCGGTTGGTGCAAGTGTTACGCGTTTTAAAGTAGGCGATAAAGTGGGTGTTGGTTGTTTTGTTGATTCTTGTCGTCAATGCACTTCGTGCCAAGAAGGCATAGAGCAATATTGTGAAAATGGCTGTAATTTTACTTATAATAGCGTTGAAAAAGATGGAAAAACGCCAACTTTTGGCGGTTACTCGAAACTCATCGTGGTTGATGAAAATTATATTTTGAAAATTCCTGATAATTTACCCTTAGATAAAGCAGCGCCATTGTTATGCGCAGGCATTACAACTTATTCACCATTACGATATTGGCAAATAAAACCTGGCGATAAAGTGGCAGTTGTTGGTTTGGGTGGTTTGGGGCATATGGCGGTTAAATTGGCGGCTGCGATGGGTGCAGAAGTCACTGTATTAAGTCGCTCAATGAAGAAAAAAGAAGATGCTTTGCGTTTTGGCGCCAAGCACTACATTGATACTGAGGTAAAAGATGTTTTTGCAACACATGCGAATAGTTTTAATTTCATGATTAATACGGCAGCTGGCAAAACAGATCTTTCGCTGTATGCTTCTTTATTAAAATTAAATGGTACGATGGTACTGGTCGGTGTACCTGAGGAAGCTGAGTCTATTAATGCCACTTCTCTTATCTTTAAGCGTCGTGCAATTGCTGGCTCGCTCATTGGGGGTATCAAAGAAAATCAAGAAATGCTCGATTTTTGCAGTAAACACAATATCACTGCTGATATCGAGTTAATTTCTGCTGATAAAATTAATGAAGCATATGAGAGAACAGTGCAGGGCGATGTGAAATACCGATTTGTCATTGATGTGGGAACCATTTAACGAGTTACCGTCCCGGACCGTTCCGGGACGAGGTTTTATGCAAACAAGGTTGCAATAAATCCAACATAAAGCAACACAACCCCAAACATCAGCCCAAATAAGCTAAATAAGAATGGAATTTGTTCGATGTGTTTTGCCATCAACATTTTCCATTGGCGAACGAAGATAGCGCGGTAAATGCCGATTCCTAATAGTACTGCGCCAACCATAGTGACAACGATAGTCCAACTTTGTTCAAGCGGTTCAGAAAACATTAAAGCAAGGGTGCCGAAAATAATCGGTAGCACGCCGCCCATAATGTAGCCGGTTTCAGTTCTAATCATGTTTTTAGCCATGGCTCTCGCATCTTCGAGATTGAATAATATGCCTAGGGATAAAAGTACTGAAACGATGCCGAACCAGCGCGCAAAAACGAGATAATTCATGGCGTACATCCATTTATTTAGTTGAAATTTTGATCCATTAGGTCGATTATATTATATGCAAAATCATAACACTAGGAATTATGTTATAAACAACTAATATAAAGGTCTAACTATGGATGGAAGACTGAAGTGGTTTTTTGCGATGTTGGTGTGCGGAGTATTGTTGGCGCTGACAGGTTGTCATGGTGATCCGAGTGGCATGCTCAATCCCAAAGGATATATTGCTCATGAAGAGCGAAAACTATTTTTCGACACGTTAGCGTTAATGCTAATTGTCGTTTTACCAGTGATTATCATGAGCTTTGCTTTTGTGTATCACTATCGGGCTTCACATCGTACGCGCGATTACAAACCTAATTGGAGTCACAGTTATTTCTTAGAGGCACTATGGTGGGGGATTCCTTGCGCTATTATTTTTGCCTTAGCCTGGTTAACTTGGAATAAAACACATGAGCTTGATCCTTACAAGCGCATTGCTGGTTACAATGAACCACCGTTGCAAATTCAAGTGATCGCATTACCTTGGAAGTGGTTATTCATTTATCCAGAGCAAGGTATTGCGACCGTTGATTATCTAACAATTCCCGCGGGTCGTCAGGTTGAATTTTTTATAACAGCTGACAATGTACCCATGAGCGCATTCTTTGTGCCGCAATTGGGAAGTCAAATTTATGCAATGGCAGGGATGCGAACACGTTTGCATTTAATAGCAGATGCGATAGGTGAGATGGATGGTGAAAATACGCAATATAACGGCGATGGTTTTTCTGAAATGCATTTTAAAGTTTATGTTGTTGCGCCTAATTTAATGCAAGATTGGGTTGATCAAATTAAAAAATCACCGAACGAATTAAATGATCAAACGTATGCAAAATTATTAACGCCAACCATTGGCGCGCCGCCCGTATTTTTCGGATCAATTAAACCAGGATTATTTCAGCAGGTGATAACATTGTATGTTAATTCGACGGGTGAGTTTCATCCGCGTGCAAATCTGAAGTGATATTTTGTAACCAAGTTAATAAGTAAAAGGAATTCACATGTTAACGCAGTTATTATTTGGTAATTTATCATTAGAAGCGATTCCACTTCATTCACCTATTATTATAGCGGCAGACACTGGTATGGTGTTGGCAGCTGTTATCGTGCTTGCTTATATTACGTTTATTCGCAAGTGGCCGTATTTATGGCGTGAGTGGATTACGACAGTTGACCATAAAAAAATTGGCATCATGTATTTGATGTTATCAGGCGTGATGATTTTGCGTGGATTTTCAGATGCCATTTTAATGCGTAGCCAGCAAGCGATAGCAGCTGGAAACAATCCTGGTTTTTTACCACCCGAGCATTACGACCAAATTTTTACAGCGCATGGCGTTATCATGATTTTCTTTGTGGCGATGCCGATGATGTTTGCATTATTAAATATGGTTATTCCATTGCAAATTGGCGCGCGCGATGTGGCGTATCCATATTTGAATTCGTTAAGTTTTTGGCTTACCTTCGTTGGTGCAATGTTATGTAATGTATCTCTGTTGATTGGTTCTTTTGCAGAGACAGGTTGGCTTGCTTATCCACCATTATCAGAAATTTATTATAGTCCAGGTGTCGGTGTTGATTATTATGTCTGGGCGTTGCAAATCTCGGGTGTTGGTACGTTACTTGCAGGTATTAACTTTATCGCAACCATTATCAAGATGCGCACAAAAGGCATGACATTAATGAAGATGCCGGTTTTTGTTTGGACAGCTTTGTGCGCGATGATATTGGTGGCAATTGCTTTTCCAATTTTAACCGTGACTTTAGCATTGCTTGAGCTGGATCGAATGTTTGGTATGCATTTCTTCACTGATTTTGCTGGTGGCAATGTCATGATGTACGTCAATTTGATTTGGGCTTGGGGCCATCCGGAAGTTTATATTTTAATTTTACCTGCGTTTGGTATTTTCTCTGAAGTGGTTGCGACATTTAGCCAAAAGAAATTATTTGGATATACCACGATGGTGTGGGCGATTGCGACCATCACCTTTTTATCTTTCATTGTTTGGCTGCATCACTTCTTTACGATGGGAGCGGGCGCTGATGTCAATGCTTTCTTCGGTATTGCTACCATGATTATTTCGATTCCAACGGGTGTCAAAGTCTTTAACTGGTTGTTTACCATGTATAAAGGCAGAATCATTTTAAAAACGCCTATGCTGTGGGTGACAGCGTTTTTTACAACATTTGCCATTGGTGGTATGACAGGCGTGATGATGGCGGTGCCGCCAGTCGATTTTCAAGTGCACAATAGTTTATTTCTTATTGCGCATTTTCATAATGTGATTATTGGTGGGGTGTTATTTGGTTATTTTTCAGGAATTATTTATTGGTTTCCAAAAGCATTTGGTTTTCGTCTCAATGAAAGATTAGGTGTTTGGTCGTTTGCTTTTTGGGTAATCGGTTTTTACGTGGCATTTATGCCATTGTATGTCATAGGGTTAGATGGTTTTATGCGCCGCGCTAATCATTATGATAATGTCAGCTATCAACCTTATTTAATCACAGCTGCTATTGGTGCCTTATTTATCTTTATTGGTATTATTCTGCAGATTACGCAGTTAATTGTTAGTATTAAAAATAGAGAAGCCTTGCGTGACCATACTGGCGACCCATGGAATGGTCGAACATTAGAGTGGTCGATTGCATCACCTGCGCCTATGTATAATTTTGCCAAGCTGCCCCATGTTAAAGAATTGGATGATTTTTGGGAACGTAAGCAAAATGATCCCGACTCGGTTTATCCTAATCCTAGTAATATTGAATATCAGCCAATTCACATGCCAAAAAATACGGCTGCCGGCTTTTTGATTGCAATGGCATCTGGTGTCATGGGCTTTGCTTTGGTTTGGCATATGTGGTTATTCGCGATTGTTGGGTTTTACGCCATTCTTGCTATTGTGATTGTAAAATCCTTTTCAACCGATACTGACTACTATATTGACGCTGCTACCGTTAAAAAAACGGAATTAGCCAATTACAGGGAGATGGTTTGATGAGCGCTAAATTTTCTGTTGCCGAGAGTCATCATCATTATGATGCTGATTCAGTCGATGTGTTTGGTTTTTGGTTGTATATTTTAACGGACTGCATTTTGTTTGCGACGTTGTTTGCAACGTTTGTTGTATTAACGTATCAAGGCATGCAGCCAATTTTGTTAAAACAATATATCGATTTATATGATGTGTTAATTGAAACCTTTTTATTGCTAGGCTCAAACTTTACTTTTTGTTTAAGCTTTTTAAGCTTACAAAATAAAAATATAGCGAGAGCGCAAATGTGGTTGATGATTACTTTTCTGTTGGGTGCTGGGTTTATTGTCATTGAAGTCAGGGAATTTATTCATCTTGCCATGGAAGGTTTTCGTTGGAATTTTAACGGTCAAGCTTCTTCATTTTTTGCTTTAGTCGGTACACACGGATTGCATGTTAGTTTTGGATTGTTGTGGATTTTAGTGATGATGTTTCAAATGTCATCTGCAAAATTAAAACCCATTTTACATAAACGCATGACTTATTTAGGCTTGTTTTGGAACTTTTTAGATATCGTTTGGATTTTTGTTTTTACCATCGTGTATCTCATGGGGGCAATGTAAGATGGCACATCACAACAAAACCGATTATGGAACAGGCGAAAAGAAATTAAGTATTTATGTTTTGGGTATATTAGGGTGCGCCTTTTTAACGTTAATTTCTTTTTGGGCGGTGATGACTCAAGATTTTTCTAAAACAGCAACATTTATTATTATTTATAGTTCGGCTTGTATTCAATTTTTGGTTCAGCTGGTGTGTTTCTTGCGCCTGAATACACAAACAGACGCAGCACGTACCAATGTGATGGCGATTATCTTTACCGGCGTGATACTGGTCACAATTATTGTTGGGTCGATGTGGATTATGTCGAATTTAAATTACAACATGATGAATTGATTGTCATCGGATTGTGATCGGATTGTCATCCCGGGAAAAAAATCGTCATTGCGAGGAGCCGTAGGCGACGAAGCAATCCAGCTTTAAGGAAAATCAAAAGCTGGATTGCTTCGTCGCCTACGGCTCCTCGCAGTGACGGGGTTTATTTTCCAGGATGACATTCAGGTATGTCAATCTTCACCAAATTTATTGTTAACCAATACTTCAATCGCCTGTAGTGCGTCTTTTTCATCGGCACCATCAATTAACACTTCGACGACATCATCCTTTTGTGCGCCTAAGGTGATAACACCCATAATGCTTTTGCTATCAACAGTCCGTTCACGATAGGTTAATTCAACTTGGCTTTCAAAGCGCTTTGTTAAATCAACAAGCTTGGCGGCTGCACGGGTGTGCAGGCCAAGTTTGTTTTGAATGGTGAGTGATTGTTTTATCATTATTGATGATGATCCGTTGCTTTTTCTTTGTGTTTAACTAATTGCGCGGTGATTTTTTCAGCCATACTATCGATAGAGTGATACATATCGTTGCTGGTTGCAGTCGCGTGAATTTCTAAGCCATTAATATGTACGGTTGCTTCTGCGATTTGATCATTTCTTTCAATCGTGAATACAACATATACGTTAGAGATTTTCTTGAATTTTGCTTCCAAGTGATTAAATTTTTCATCTGCATGCGCTTTTAATGCAGGGGTTATTTCAAGATTTTTGCCTGTGTAATGTAGCTTCATAGAATGTTCCTCTTATATTATTATAAATTAAAATCTTCACCTAAATAAACAGAACGAACTTCTTCGTTCATTAAGATAGATTCCGGGTTGCCTTCACAAAGAACGGCGCCTTGATTAACAATATAGGCGCGTTCACAAATATTTAAAGTATCTCTGACATTGTGATCGGTAATGAGTACACCCATACCGCGTTTGCGTAAATGAGTGATAATTCGCTTAACATCTAACACGGAAATAGGATCAATCCCTGCGAAAGGTTCATCAAGTAAAATATATTTAGGTTCGGTCGCCAGTGCGCGTGCAATTTCAGCGCGTCTGCGTTCGCCACCTGAAAGACTCATGCCAAGTGTATCGCGAATATGCACGATGCGAAATTCATCTAGCAATTGATTTAGCATCATTTTACGGGCTTGTTTTGTTAGGTCAGATCGCAATTCCAAGATTGCCATGATATTTTCGGCAACCGTTAATTTGCGAAAAATCGATGCCTCTTGTGGAAGATAGCTAAGGCCTAAACGAGCGCGCTCATGTACGGGGAGTTTAGTAATATCTTTATCATCTAACACTATGTTGCCATGATCTGCTGAAATTAAGCCGACAATCATATAAAAAGAAGTGGTTTTGCCTGCACCATTTGGCCCTAATAAGCCAACAATTTCACCGCGGTTAATAGTGAGGGATACATCTTGAACGACATCGCGTGCTTTATAACGCTTTTTTAAATTTCTTGCTTGTAATGAATAAGTCATAAGCCGCTTTTAGAATCTGGATTATAAATTAAGACTGCTCGCCCTGTACTGGATTCCGGCACAATTAGTGTTTCACTCAATCTATTATAATGGATAACGCTCGCATGAAAACTATTTTTTCCCTGTGAAACGGTAACATTTTGCTCAAGCGTGATATTTGCGTCAGTTGGGTAATATTTAATGATATTGGCGCTTGCTTTAAAAAGTTGACCATTGTCAGCTATTTGTGAATATTCTGCGACTTTCGATGTGCCATAAGCGATAATTTCAGTGATTTTATGCGTTGCATTGGTTTTGGTGGTGAGTCTATCGGCAAGAATGAGGGTGGTGCCTTGAGTGACTTTCACATGACCTTCAAAAATAGTAATACCTGATTTGTTATCGTAAATCGTGCTGTCAGATAAAATAATCATTTTTGCTTTATTATCTAACTGTGTCGCAAAACTACTATTTATTAACAGTAGAAAAAAAACAGCAAAAAAATAATAAAAGCGATTAGGCGTCAGGCACATATTCACCTCGCGCTTCTTTTAATAATTTCACATTGCCAGCATTTAAATCAGCGCTCATGCCGATGGCTCGGATAATTAAATTGGGTTGAATGAGTGTGATTAATTCATCAGTTGCCGCGGTTTGTTCTTTTGGGTTGACGGTTAATTTCGGTGTTTTGATTAGTGTGTTTGGGTTTTGCATATCAGCGGCATGATGCATGGTGACTTCATCCCAGAAGATAACGTGATTAATCCCGTTTAGCGCACGACCAAATTTTGCTGCGATATACCAAGGTTCAGGTGATTGACGATAAAGAGTGAGATGCGGATCAATAAATTCGGACGTGTCGTTTTTACTAAAATGCAATACGCGTGGTGTTACAATTTTAAGACTGGGATTACCTGTTTTATCGATGATGACAGCATTGACATTTTCCATGTAAGCATCAGGCATATCATCATTGGCTATAATGCTTGTGGTATTGCGTTGATAAGATAAAAATGCCATTAGTGATAACACAAGGCCAATTAAAAAGATAAAAGTCAGCAATGTTTTTTTGTAAGACATAAATTACCGATTCACGTAATTAGCAACAATCGCATCGAATTTGTCTTGCGCATGTAGAATGAATTCACATGCTTCGCGTACTGCGCCATCTCCGCCTGGTTTAACGGTAATCATATCGGCATGTTTTTGAATATAGCTAGGGGCATTAGGAACGCTAATCGCAAGCCCTGCACGAATAAGTAATGGTAAATCAGGCAAATCATCGCCCATATAAGCAATGGCATCATCGCTTAATTTTAATGTATTTTTTAAGGTTTCATAGGTGGGTACTTTATCTTCAAAGCCAAGATAAGCATGTTCAATACCTAATTCTGCTGCGCGCTTGGCAACGGATGCGGATTTTTTACCTGACAATAGGGCAACGTCAATGCCTGATCGTTGTAATAATTTGATACCCATGCCATCGTGGATATGAAAACTTTTTTCATTGTCATCATTGCCACCAAAAATTTTGCCACAAGTTAAAATGCCATCGACATCTAAAATTAATAAGCGAATTTTTTTTGCTTTTTCAACGGCTGTCTGCATTAAATAACTCCGGCACGTAAAATATCGTGAATATGTAAAATACCTATGGGTTTAGCGTCGTTATCGGCGACGACTAATGAGGTAATTTTGTTGGTTTCCATTATGTGCAAAGCATCGGCTGCTAATAAATCACTAGCAATGGTTTTAGGTTTTTTTGTCATGACATCTAGCATTAAGGTTTTTTGCACATCTAGCATGTTATCGAGTGCGCGACGTACGTCACCATCGGTAAAAACACCAATTAATTTGCCCTGTTCGTTGATGACGGTTGTCATCCCTAATTTTTTTTGTGTCATTTCAACTAATGCATTTTTGATAGGATCCGTTCCATTAACGATAGGCACAGCTGTCTCTTTATGCATGATTTCATTGACGCGCAACAATAAGCGACGACCAAGCGTTCCACCTGGATGCGATAGAGCAAAATCATTTTGAGTGAAGCCACGTAAATTTAACACCGCCATTGCTAATGCATCGCCCATGACTAATGCGGCGGTTGTGCTAGAAGTGGGTGCTAAGCCTAAAGGGCAGGCTTCTTTTTTCACGCTGACATCAATGTTAACGGTTGCGTTCGTGGCGAGCGTTGAGTGTGCTTTGCCGGTAAGGGTAATCAATGGAATTTGCAAACGTTTAATCGATGGTAAAATATCAGTTAATTCTTCAGATTCACCAGAATATGAAATCGCTAATACGACATCATGTTTAGTGATCATGCCAATGTCACCATGTTTGGCTTCACTAGGATGAATAAAAAAAGCGGGACTCCCGGTGCTTGCAAAGGTGGCGGCGATTTTTTTACTGATATGGCCAGATTTGCCGATACCCATGACGATCAATCGTCCGGAGCATTTAAAAATATATTGGCAAGCTTCGGCAAATTTTTGATCAATGCGGTTTTCGAGGCTGCTGATCATTTCAGCTTCGATTTTAATAACACTAAGACCGCTTTCGCATGTTTTTTTGATATCAATTGTCATTCTGTTTGACCCACTCATTTGCCATATATTATTTCAATAAGGCCATATTTTAGCCTTGCTAGCGCTTGTCTACTAGCTATTTTCTCATCTATTTGCGACACTTAGAGACTATGACCGAAAACTTAGTTGAAATCAGTAAGATGTCTTTTGTCCACGAAAACGGCCGAATCATATTCGACGGTGTGGATATCGTTATTCCTAAAGGAAAAATCACTGCCATCATGGGTCCAAGCGGTACCGGTAAGACCACTTTGCTACGTTTAATCGGTGGTCAACTGATGCCAACTGGCGGCACCATTAAAGTGGCTGGCAAAGTGATTCAAGACTTATCCTATGACGAATTATTTGAATTACGTAAACGGATGGGGATGTTATTTCAATCGGGGGGGTTATTTACCCATTTAGATGTTTTTGAAAATATCGCCTTTCCTTTGCGTGAGCATACGAAATTATCAGAAGAAATGATCCACACCTTAGTCATGATGAAATTGCAGATGGTGGGTCTAAGAGGCGCTGCTAGATTACAGCCTAGCGAATTATCAGGCGGTATGGGGCGTCGCGTTGCATTGGCGCGTGCTATTGCCTTTGATCCCGAATTAATTATGTATGATGAGCCTTTTGCGGGCCAAGACCCAATCTCAATGGGTGTATTACTAAAGCTCATTAAAACGCTAAATAATGCCTTAGGCGTGACGAGTGTGTTAGTGTCACACGATGTACAAGAAGCATTGAGTATTGCTGATTACGTTTACATCATTTCCGGTCAAAAAGTGATCGGAAAAGGCGTGCCTAGCGAAGTGCTCAACGATTCAACAGCAACATTGCAACAGTTTATCAAGGGATTGCCAGACGGCCCTGTTCCTTTTCATTATCCTGCCATGCCATTGGCGCAAGATTTCCTTGGGAGAAATAACTAGATGTATCAATTAGCTCTTTTAGGCGCTTGGGGCATAGAAGTTTTGCGTGAATTCGGTCGCTCTGGTCTTCTGATGGCGCGCGTACTATTTCATCGCCCCGATATTCGTAAAGGTTTTCCATTAGTCATACAGCAAATCTATGCCGAAGGTGTTTTGTCATTAGTGATTATTGTTGTTTCCAGTTTATTTATTGGTATGGTGTTGGCTTTGCAAGGCTACCATACGTTAGCGAAATTTGGCGCAGCGCAACAATTGGGTCCACTGGTTGCATTAAGTGTGACGCGTGAATTGGGTCCTGTTGTGACCGCTATTTTATTTGCGGGTCGCGCGGGTTCTGCTTTAAGTGCTGAAATTGGTTTAATGAAAGCAACTGAACAGTTATCCAGTATGGAAATGATGGCGGTCGATCCGCTACGTCGTGTGATTGCGCCACGATTTTGGGGTGGCTTTATTTCGCTGCCATTACTCACCATTATATTTAATTGCGTTGCCATTTATGGTGCTTATTTAGTTGGTGTAAAATGGTTATCGTTAGATGCTGGCGTGTTTTGGTCTAACATGCAAAGCTCAGTCGAATTTCATGCTGATATTGTCAATGGTGTATTGAAAAGTTTAGTGTTTGGGGTAGCGGTTACTTGGATCGCTGTTGCGCAAGGTTATTTTTCTACACCAACGTCAGCCGGTATTGCCAGTGCAACAACGCGTACGGTTGTTTATGGGTCCCTTGCGGTATTAGGGCTTGATTTTATATTAACAGCAATGATGATAGGGGAGTGGTAATGCAGCGTTCTCAACGATTAATTGAAACATTCGTTGGTTTGTTTTTGCTTTTTGCTTTTACAGCGTTGGCTGTTTTAGCATTTAAAGTAAGTGGGTTAACTAGTTTATTTCCTGCCAAAAGTTTTAGTATCACTGCTAATTTTGATGATATTGGTGGTTTAAAAGTTAGGTCGCCGGTTAAAATCGGTGGCGTGCAAGTAGGGCAAGTGTCAGCGATTGATTTAGATCCAACTACGTATAAAGCAGCCGTAACCATACAAATCGAAGATAAATTTAATGACATTCCCGACGATTCTTCTGCCGGTATTTTTACCGCTGGCTTGTTAGGTGATAACTACATTGCTATTACACCGATGTATAGCACCACTTTTTTAAAGCAAGGCGGTCATATCGAATTTACACATTCAGCAATGGTGTTAGAAAAGGTGATTGGACAAATGATTTATAAAGTGACCAACTCAGGCAATGATGATAAAGGAGATAGTAATGCGAAAAATAAACAGTAAGTTTATTGCAACCTTTTTAATGTTAGTGTGTGGTTGGATTTATTCAGCAAATGCATTAGCAGCCGGTGACCCCGTTGCTATGTTGCAAGGCATTGCCAACAACATGATTAGCGGCTTGAAATCAAATCAAGCAACGTTAAAATCAAAACCACAAATCGTTTATAATTTAGCGTACAAATATGTCGTGCCTTACGCTGATTTAAATGAAATGTCCCGTCGAGTATTACCACCACAAGTTTGGAATAGTGCAACACCTGCTGAAAAAGCGCGCTTCCAAAAAGAATTTACTCGCACTTTAATTCGCACTTATGCTTCCGCTTTAAGCTCTTACAAAGATCAAACTATTAAGTTTTACCCAGTGCGTGGTGGTTATGCTGGTAAAAGTTCAGTAGAGGTGAGCGGTCAAATTATTAGTTCTGATCGTCCAGCTATCCAGGTATCTTATCGCATGGTTAACCGCGGCGGCTCTTGGAAATTGTTTGATATGTCAGTTGAAGGTGTTGCGATGCTAGATAGCTTCCGCTCGCAATTCTCTGATATTTTATCGCAAGGCAATATGGAGCAATTATTGCAACGTATGTCTTCACACAATAGTCGTTAATTAGGTGAAAAAATGAAGCAAGCTGACATCGCACTCGAAAATAATACACTGCACTTAAGCGGTGAATTAGATTTTTTTAATGTGATGTCAGTTTATGATAAGAGTTTGTCATTGGTAACAGGTGAGCATGCCATCGTCGATTTTTCTCGTTTGATTGATGCAAATAGTGCAGGCATTGCCTTAATGATTGCCTGGAAAAAACATTGGCAAAACGTTGAGTTTCGCCATGTTTCTGCTGAATTAAAATCAATTGCTAGTGTTGCTGGTTTAAATGAATTGTTAGCGCTTAGTTAAACTTTCTCAGTCACCAACTTCAATATTGTTTTGCTGACTCTTCTTGCTTGATAAACATAGAAGAATAATACCGGTGTTAGCATAATCAACAAGCCGCCGCAAAATAGCATTTCATAATACGTTTTACTGCCAATATTAAAATTAGCGGGTGGAATAAATCCCACAAGTAAGGTCGTGATGCAACCTATTAACCCAAGATAGCAAACAGCGCGTGTGCCGAAACTGCCGCCAGGGATGGTGAATATACCTTTTTGTTGTTCAGGTCGTCTGCCGCGTAATTTTAAGGCAGATAAGAACATCATAAAATACATAAGCATGTAAAGTTGTGTTGTGAGAGAGGTTAATAACCAATAGCAACCATTAATGCTTGGTAAAAATAAAAAAGCTAAGCAAAAAATACTCACTAAGACAGCTTGTGTCAGTAATAAATTTTGCGGTACACCATAGCTATTTTTTTCCTGAAAAACAGGTGGTAAGAAACCATGTGATGCTGCTTGTGCTAAACCTTTTACGGGGGATATTACCCAGCTAACAATACCGCCTAGGCTGCCGATGACTAACAATACAGTTAACACGGGGATTAACCATTCTAAATGGTAGGCTGATAAAAAGTAGGCGAAGGTTTGAATCGTGCCATTTACTAAATTAATTTTGTCGAATGGTAAAACAAATGCAATAGCGAGCGAACCTAACATCATCGTTGCTAAAATGATGAGAGTCGAAAATGCTAATGCTTTTGGAAATGTTTTTTGTGGTTCATGAACATCTTTGATGTGTACGGTTGCTAATTCCATACCAGCAAAACCAAGCATGATGGCAGTTAGTGCAATCCAATTATCGGTGTGATGTAAATCAGGCAACATATTTGCTAGGGTTAAATGAATTTGTAATGGTTTACCTAGCCAAAGCCAAGAAAAAAACAAGCTGATGATTAATGTCATGGGAAGAATTAAACCAGTAATCGCACAAAAACTAGTAAATTTTGACGATAAATGCACGCCTCTTAAATTGATGATCGTTAAAAACCAAAAAGTGGTTAAGATGACGCTGACTAAATAGAATTTATTTTGGGCGAGAGCGGGATCAATCAAATAGGCTGCTGTTCCTGCGATAAAAGATAAAATCGTTGGAAACCAAAAGATATTGTTAATCCACTGTAACCATACCGCTAAAAATCCTGCGCGCTCACCAAATGCGAGCCGTGCCCACTGATAAATGCCGCCCTCATCAACATTTGCTGCGAGTTCTGCTGATACCAATGCTGTTGGTAACAAAAACGCGGCCGCTGCAAAAATAAAAAAGAATATCAAGGAGCTGCCAAAAAGTGCAGAGGCTGGTAAGTTACGAATACTGTCGATTGCGCCCGTGATTAATAGGGTTAGGGCAAAGGTATTTAGTTTATTCAATTTTGACATAATGTCCGCTCATCTTTAACAGTTACGATTAATCGACAATTTATTATACAATCCATAGCTTAAGGGTATGTTAACGCTAGGTATTATTACATTGATAGACATTAATACAAGGCGATTTTACTCGCCTTGTATAAAGCACGCAGAGCCTAAAATTTAACTTATTGATTAAATTAGGATTCTTTCGTAATAACCAAAAACATAGCGCCAGCCCCACGCAAGACATTTAACACGACTGATTTGTCAGATTTGGCTGCAATTGCTTTTAATTCATCGATGGTGGTGATTTTTTGCTGATTAATGGAGGTAATCACATCACCTGGGCGTAAATCAGAATTAAAGGCATTTGTGTTTTCTTGGACTGATACAATCAATACGCCGTTAACATTACCGTGAATAGGACTGTATTGATCGAAGTTTTTCAAGCCAACACCATAGAAGAATGGTTCGCTGGCTGAGAGTGCTAATTCACGTTTTTTACCATCAGATAATACAACGCTTGCTGTGATTTTTTTGTTTTGACGTAATAGTTCAATATCAATTTTTGAATCAACACGTAAGAAGGCGACGGTATTAACAACATCACTTGCGCCATTGATTGTGATACCGTTAATCGTTGTAATGATATCACCAACTTGCATACCGGCTTTTGCTGCTGGCGAATCAGGTAACACTTGTGTAATAGCGGCACCTTTTGCAATGGTGAGTTGCAATGCTTCAGCAAGATCTGGTTTAACATCTTGCACACCAATCCCCAACACACCGCGTTGCACATTACCGTAACGAATTAATTGATTCATGACACTGGTTGCCATGGCGGCAGGTATAGCAAAACCAATACCAATGCTGCCTTGGTTTGGTGCAAGAATTGCCGTATTTATCCCTACCAATTCACCTTGCATGTTGATTAATGCGCCACCGGAATTACCTGGATTAATAGGTGCATCGGTTTGAATAAAGTTTTCGTAATTTTCGATGCCGAGCGTTGTGCGACCAATGGCGCTCACGATACCTGATGTGACGGTTTGACTTAAACCGAAAGGGTTACCAATGGCTGCGACAAAATCGCCGACTTTAACTGAACTTGAATTGCCGATTTTTGCTGCGGTTAAATTTTTTGCTTTGATTTGGATGACAGCAATATCAGATGGTTTGTCGATGCCGATTACTTTTGCATTGAAATGTCGGCCGTCTGATAAGGTGACAATGATGGTTTGCGCATCATTGATGACGTGTGCATTCGTTAAGATGTAACCATTTTTTTCATCGACGATGACACCAGATGCAACGGAGGAAACAATTCCTGACAATGCTTGATTGCTATTGTCGCCTTGTTCGGCGCGACGTTTTTCTAGCTCGCGTAGGACGTTGTAATTCGTGATTTTAATTTGCGCCTTGATGTTGACGATGGCGGGCATGACAGTTTTCAACATCGGAGCTAGGCTGCTTTCGATTGGGGTCGAGCTTGCTCTTGCGAGTGCTGATGTTATTAGTATTGCGATGAATAGCAGGGTGCGAATAAAACCTAGATGCTTGATGGTCATTCTTTTGTCCTCGTTGGTTTTTCGGCGAGATATTACTATCTTATCATCTTGGGGTGTTAGTGCGAAATGTTGTTCTTCGTTCCTTGTTCCTTGTTTTTGAAAAGCTGCAATAGGTTCTTTCGTTGGTGGGGCGGGAAAGCTGCAATAGGTTCTTTCGTTGGTGGGGCAGGCGGGGTGCTTATTACGCTGGCATTGTAATGGTGAACTTGATAGATGGTCGACGGACGGGCTCTTGGTTTGATTTGTTTCAATTGTGTGCAGATTGGCTGACTTCGTTTATTTTTCCTTGCGCCGTCCTGCCTGATTTTTTAATCCCAGCCTCGTGTGTTGTTTTATCATGCTCCATAAACACCCCGCCTTCCCCACCTACAGGTTGATGCAATAGAGGTGGTTTTGAAAAGCGGTCTCAGAGTTCACAGCATTCACAGCATTCAAAGCATTCAAAGCATTCAAAGCTTTCAAAGCTTATTATTGCATCGGCCTGTAGGTGGGACAGGTGGGGTGCCTATATAGCGGGGTTGTATCATTCACGTAAGGTGGGATTACACATCCAGGGCAGGACGGCGTAAGGAAAGACAAGCGAAGTAGTGAAGATCACCTATAAAAAGTCCAAATAAAATGAGAGCCCGCTCCGTCGACCATCTGAGAGGTAATCATACAGAGGATAGCGGAATAGGTACCCCGCCTGTTCCACCATTGAACGAAATTATTGAGATAGGGAAGTGCCAGCGGGCGAAATTATTGAGATAGGGAAGTGCCAGCGGGCGAAATTATTGAGATAGGGAAGTGCCAGCGGGCGAAATTATTGAGACGGGGAAGTGCCAGTGGGTGAGATTATTGAGATAGGGAGTAAACCCGGACACAAAAAGCGTGTCCAGGCTACGAAATCCAGATTACGCTGGCCATGCGGCCGGTTTCACCTTTATCCCTTCGATAAGAGAAAAACATTTCATCTTGTGAGTAAGTGCAATAATCGCCACCGGAAATTTGAGTAACTCCGCAAGCTAATAAGCGCTGACGCGCAAGCAAATACAAATTCGCTAGCCATTTTCCATTTGGCATGGAAACAAAGGCTTTTTCAGCTTCAGATGAATGAGCTGTAAATTCAGTAAAGACATCTGCACCCACTTCGAATTTGGAAGGGCCAATCGCAGGCCCTAACCAAACGAGTAAATCAGAAGAAGGTAAATTTAACGTTTGAATGGTGCGCTCGATAATACCATGGGCGAGTCCGCGCCAGCCGGCATGAATTGCGGCAATGTGAGTGCCTTGTTTGTTGCAAATTAAAACCGGCAAACAATCTGCTGTTAAGATGACGCAAGGTTGATTGCGATCATTGGTGTATGAGGCATCAGCAGCAACAGCGGTATTTTCAGGTGAAGCGACAACGACTTCTGTGCCATGAACTTGTGTTAACCAAATCGGATCTTGGGGAAGTGAGAGTAATTGTTGTAATTTCAATTTGTCAGTTCTGTCACCGAAACCTGTGCGAGTAGTAGTGTATGCATGAATATTTTTAGGCGCTGGCCAGTTCGCGGTGATGTAATCCATTATTTTTTTCCTTGTGCAGTATCTTCACGTAATGCTTGAATTAAATGTGTCATATCGTCAGGAATCGGAACTTCAAAACGCATTTCTTCGCCTGATTCTGGATGTGTAAAACCGAGTGCGAAAGCATGTAATGCTTGGCGTTTAAAATGCCTAATTTCTTGGATTAGAGCATCTGTCATGCCTTTAGATAATTGTACACGGCCACCGTAGGTGATATCACCAATTAAAGGATGGCGGATATGTGACATGTGTACGCGAATTTGATGTGTTCTGCCGGTTTCTAAGCGAACGGTTAAACGAGTGTGTGCGCGATATTTTTCAGCAACACGATAATGTGTTACTGATTTTTTACCACTATCGGAAACTGCCATGCGTTTGCGGTGAATAAAATGACGATCAATCGGTGCATCAACTGTGCCGCCACTGATCATTGTACCGTAAACAATTGCTTGGTATTCGCGGACTAATTCGCGCTTTTTTAATTGTTGCGCGAGATTGCGTAATGCTTCGTGAGTTTTAGCAATAATTAAAATACCGGAAGTGTCTTTATCTAAGCGATGCAAAATACCAGCGCGTGGTAAATCTTTTAAAGCGGGCGCGTGATGCAATAAAGCATTTAACATGGTTTTATCACTATTGCCGGCACCAGGATGCACCACTAAGCCCGCAGGTTTGTTGATTAAGATGATAGAGTCATCTTCATGCACAATATTTAATGGGATTTTTTGTGCCACATAAACGGGTTGCTCTTTGAAAGTGATACTGACAAAAACTTCTTCGCCGCCTTTTAGTTTATGCTTGCCTTTGACCGGTTTTGAATTGAGCAAAACCTTGCCAGCGTTAATTGATTCAGTGATTTGCGAGCGTGAATATTGAGGAATTAACTTTGCTAAAGCTAAATCTAAGCGCGTGTTCGCAAGTTCATGCGGGATGGTGATGGTAAATTCGTCTGGTTTTAACATGGGCTTTATATAATTCCTCATTATTTTCACGGTGAATGATCGCAGAAATTAGTTTACAATGCACGCCAAAACCAGATGAATAGGTCGAACCAGATGAGAAAACAGTTATTAAGCTTGCTAAGTGCAGTAGTTGTTACCGGTTTTTTGACTTCTTGTGCCTCAAGCACAGACCCAGCTGATGCCTATAGGGGTGAATCAGCGCATGAAATTTATACACGTGGTAAGGTCGCTTTAGAAGATAAAAGCTACTCAGAAGCGGTAAAGCGTTTTGAAGCATTAGATATTCAATATCCTTATGGCGCTGATACTGAAAATGCGCAGCTCTACATTATTTACGCTTATTACATGAAAGAAGAATTCCCATTAGCATCAGCGGCAGCAGAGCGTTTTATTCGCTTGCATCCCGCCAACCCGAATGTTGATTATGCGTTTTACATGAAAGGCTTGTCTGATTTTTATCAAAATTTAGGAATTTTTGAGCGCTTATTCTCGCTTGATTTAGCAACGCGTGATATGTCGCAAATGCAAAAAGCGCATGCTGATTTTAACGAATTAGTATTACGTTACCCCAATAGTCGTTACGCACCATCTGCACACCAATATGTGATTTACTTGCGTAATATGATGGCAAATCATGAATTACAGGTTGGCCAATATTATTATTCACGAAAAGCCTATGTTGCATCCGCTGAGCGAGCTAGTAACATCGTTGCTCACTACCAAGGTGCGCCAGCCGTCGTTGATGCGCTAGTTTTAATGGCAAAATCATACCATCAATTAGGTGAAACCAAGCTAGAACAAGAAACCATGACTGTTTTGCATTACAACTACCCAAGCAAACTCGTTGATTTCAATACATAACTTAGTTGTATTGCAGCCTGGACACGCTTTTTGTGTCCGGGATGTTGCCTCGGGAGGTATCCAGATGCAACAATCCCGGACACAAAAAGCGTGTCCTGGCGACAAATCGCATTAATATTGCCTTAAGTAACTTCAAGTAAAATAACAATAAATGACCGAAAAATCGGTATAAGAGGTGATGTATGGGTATTGACGTTGCTACGTTACAACAGCATTTTGATTTATCACAAGCGAAATTAGAAGAAATTGTCGCTACGCTTGAGGTGAACGCTTCGGAAGAAAATGATCTTTCTTATGCGCGATATCTTCTTAAGGCTGCCGCTGAAAAAAACAATTACGAAATTTTCAAATTACTGTTTGATAGCTACAAAAACAAAGAAAATCATAAATTTTTGTTTTATGCGATACGTATCAATAATGCGCGAATGATAGATTTTTTATTTCAGGCCGGTGTTGATATCAATCTCGTAGATGATGAAGGATTGAATGCATTTCATCATGCAAAGATTGCAGGTAACGAAGAATTAGCGCAGTTTCTGTTAAACCAAAATATTAAAAAAGAAGTTAACATTATACCTGATAACAAAAAGTTTAATGATACACCGCTAATGCATGCGATACGTCATAAAAAAAAATAAAGCAGCACTATATTATTTAGAAAATACCGATATAGACATCAATGCGAAAAATACTCAAGGTGCTAATGCGCTTCATTTGGCGCTTGAGAATAAAAATGAAGCAATGGCTTTGCGCTTATTAGGGAAGGGCATCGAGATTGGTTCCCATACGGTGGAAAAGTATAAACAAGGCGGCAATACCATGTTGCACCTTGCACTGAAATACAATTGCTTAAACGTTGCGCGTGAAATATTAAGAAAGCAACCAAATCTTGTAAATGAAAAAAACGATTTAGGCAAAACACCCATTGAGATGGTGACAGGATTGACTGGCAAAAAACACGAATTGTTACCATTGATGGAATTACTTTCTTATCAACAAAAAATTAAATTACGAGCCGATGACAGTTATAAGTTAGCGTCATTTTGTGGAATTTTTAGATTCTTTGGATTTAATTATTCAGCGGGTCAAAAGAAAGGCGCAGTCGAAAAATTAATAAAGGTTTATCTTGATGGCGAAGATGCTAGTTGTTTAAAAGATCATAAAGGTGCCTTGAATAACGGCAGATTAAAAGAAATTAATAAAAATTTGAAAAGAACGAGACCTTGATTGATGTTTAGGGATGATCAGGGGATACAAAATTATATTGGCAATAGTGAAAATACGCTAAATAATGCGGCATGCAGAAGCGCTGCCACAATGTTGCTGCGACTAAAAGAATTATACCCGGATGCTGTTACTGATCGAGGCTATATTGAGTGTATCGCAGCATTGCGAGCCCATGTTGAGCAAGATGAATCAAAATTACAAGCAATCAGCAGTCTTGCAAGTCATGCAGAAGAGCCAGTCGATCCTGATTTAGATCGTATTACAGTATATTTGCCGCGAGTTAACGAACGAGGCGAAACGGTCTATAAAGATGAGCAGCATGTATTTGAGTTAAAAGCGGTCATTGCATTGGTCTATGCAGCATTAAATGATTCATCGAAGTTTGAATATTCTCTAGCTTTATTAACTGACGGCACGCTTGAAGAGAAAAGACAAAAACAATTAGCTGATCGCATGAGTGGTTTGCTGCAAGCAATCATGGATGTGCAGCGTGGCGTTTGTCATTTAGGTATTCGTCATGAGTTGGTTTTTTTATTAAATGGTGCATTTTCATTTGATGGTGTTAAACCACATTATTTGATTCAAGATGGTATCTTGAGCATTGTATTGCTCATTCGTGATGGTATTGCCAAAGCATATGAGGAAAAAAAGAAAGCAGCAAGTGATGTTGAAATGAAGGCTGTCGATGATGAAATGATAAATTGGATTGTTAATGGCGATCTTAGGGGTATTACTAGGATATTAAATATTGATAACAGTATTCGAACGACTATAGAAAGATTATTTGTTGAAAGCAGTATAAATCCTTGGTCGCAAACGGTAGCCGAACAAATATCAAATTTAATGCAACAAACTACTTTTGAATATGCGGTAAGTTATCCTGAGATTTTTTCTGAATTTAAAGTGTTGTTTGAATTTCCAGATCATAAAAATGAAAAAGCAACGGAAGCGTTAAGCAAAATACGTGGGTGGGCTGAAATTGATTGCAAGATTAATAATGCTGCAGATTTAAAGCGAGTGCGGTCATTTAATAAAATGTATCAATTATCCATTGCAGTGCAGCGCCATCACGCTTACTTGATGATAACAGAGAGTGATTTAACAACAAAATTCAACAGATTATGTGATGTCTTTTTTGAAGAAGTGGTGTATAGAACGCCGTTTCCTGTAGAGCCAACAGATGAATTATTAACAGAATCAAAAAAAATTCAGGATAAATTATCTGCTTTTAAAGATGGCAAAATAAATTCAGTTCTTCTTAGTAATTTGCTAGCTGATTGGTTTGTTGCATCAGCGGTGTCTGCTGCTCCTGCTGCGTCAAGAGCTGAGACGCTGAACTCTGATGTGTTGCAAAATATTTATAAATTATTTTTAAATGAAGAAATACTAGCTAAAATTTACTTAGATGATGGGGAATTGCAAGCCATTATTCAAATGGATAATTCAATTGATTTGGATCCTTATTATATCAATCGAATCTTTTTGCATGCGATGTTAAAGCCAGTGAGTGAGTGGTCTAATTTGTTTTTTACTGTTTTTTCACAAACATTAGCGTTTGTAAAAAACTCTTTTAATCAGCCTAGAAATGGACTTTATGCGCAACTCATGGTGACATCTTACCCCGATGTTCTGTTAACGCAATTGACTTACCTTGAGCAGCAACGTTTGGGTAATGCCACCGAATATCCTGCTTACAATATTGTTTTACCTCAGCACGTTAAAAGCATGGAAGATGTTATTAATGTTTTTGATTGGCTATCAGAGGATATTGTAATCAGTGTTTATTTGAAATTTAAGCCAATTTTTAACGCCATTATTAAACAATCGATTCGCCGTCCTGGCTTTCAAGCAAGCTTACATGCAAGCGTTTTATATCGTTTTGCTTGTGAAAATCCGAAAGTGATAGCGGAAAACACAAACGACATTTCAAGTTTTATTAAAATGTTTCATGAATATGGCACGCTTTCTGAGCGTAATTTTTTGTTTCTCAAATTGATAAGTTGTATTCAGCAAGGTTGGTTTCAGAGCGCAGCACCAGAATCGCATTTGAATTCTTTAATGCACGTCGCCGCTGCTTTTTGTTCACCTGAAGTGATCATGGCGTTAATAGCAAAAGGCGGTAATGTTGATTTAGTAGCTGAACTAAAGGTAACCCCTTTGATGATGGCTGCGAAACATAACAATGCAGCAATGATCGAATGTTTAATTAAAGCCAATGCTGATGTTAAAAAAGTTGATAGTAGTGGTAATACCGTTGTTCATTTTGCAGCAAATAATAGAAAACATCATGAAACTGTCATCCCTATGTTGCAACAAGCGGGTGCAAGAATCTACAAGAAAAATTTTCAAGGCCGTTTGCCTAGCAATAATACAACAATTACTAGAATGTTATCTCAACTACGTACTAATTATTTAACAACATTCAGCAGCGTGTTGGATTATTTGGCGTTCAATGAGAAAAACGCGGAAATGTTGTATGTAGCCTTTAGAGTAGCATTAGATAAATTAATTCCGAAAGATGTGTCGCATGTTTCTCAATTGCCATTGCCTATTAGAAAGCTATTTTTGGCGAAATATTGCGCTGAAATAACGCTAAATTTTGCCGTGCTAATTGAATTAATAGCAGACGCTTACTCCGGTAATGTGTTACAGGCAAATTTTAATGAAATAATTTTTAAATGCTTAGATGCTGGCATGGATGTTAATGGTACGGATGATGTCGGTTGCCCATTATTATTTTATGCAATCAAGAAGAATAACAAACCACTATTCAATCGATTGGTTACAGACACTCGCATCAACATAAATGCTACAGATAGCAACGGTAACACTGCGTTACACATTGCGGTTCGGGATAATAATCCTGAGTTTGTTATTAGGCTTGTTAACAATGGCGCAGATGTCAATGCACTCAACTTACACGGCCAAACCCCTGAAAATTGCTTGGTACAAAACGCAAGTATCACGATTCGTAGACAGTTATCAGGGGAGGCACAGGCTTATGCTTCTAATAATCACTTTGCAAATACATCTAGGCGAATGTTAGGGGGTAGTGAGCTAACAGCACGTACAGAGCTTAGATCTTAAAGCCATTAGTTAAAGGATAACGCCAATCTTTACCAAATGATTTTTCATTCACTCTTGGGCCAATGGCTGCTTGTCTGCGTTTGTATTCACAGTTTTGCATTAAGCGTACTACTCTAATGACTTCGTCATGATCAAAGCCGCGTTGAGTGATTTGATCGATGCTTTCGCCTTGATTTAAGTAGTAATCTAATATGCTATCTAAAATAGGGTAAGGTGGTAGCGAATCTTGGTCTTTTTGATCGGGTGCAAGTTCTGCTGTGGGTGGGCGCTCTATCGTGCGCAGAGGAATAACGTGGCTTACCTTATTGCGATAATTGGCAAGTGCATAGACCGTTGTTTTCGGAATATCTTTTAATACATCAAAGCCACCAGCCATATCACCATAAAGCGTACAATAACCAACTGCAACTTCACTGCGATTGCCTGTGGTTAACACCATCCAGCCGTATTTATTTGAGATTGCCATTAAAATGACAGCACGACATCTTGCTTGAATGTTTTCTTCGGTTTTATCCATTTTGGCATCTTTAAAAACGGGCGCTAGTGTTTCAATAAAAGCTTGATAACTCGCTTCAATTGAAATGGTTTCATGTGCCACGCCTAAACGATTAATGAGTTCATCAGCATCTTGCAGGCTAATATCTGCGGTATGTCGAGAAGGCATGACAATGGCTTTTACGCGATCTTTTCCGAGTGCATCAACGGCAATAGCTAAAGTGAGCGCAGAATCAATGCCGCCAGACACCCCTAATAACACGCCTTTGAAATGATTTTTGTTAGTGTAATCGCGAACCGCGGTAACTAGCGCTTGATATACTTTTTCTTCAACGCTCGGTTCGGGTGCAATATCTGTTTTTATCGGTTCAAGTGCGCCATTTTTAATTTTAAAATCAACAGGCACTAATGCTTCATTGAAATAACCTGCAAATTGACAAACATTGCCGCTAGCATCAACCACTTGCGAGCCACCATCAAATACTAATTCATCTTGTCCACCAACGGAATTGACATAAATAATCGGCACATTATTTTTTTGTGCGCGCCTTCTTAAAATATTTTTACGTGCTTTATGTTTGTTAATTTCAAACGGTGATGCATTTGGTGCAATGATTAATTTAGCACCAGCAAAACAGGTTAATTCGACAGGGGTTTTAAACCATAAGTCTTCGCAAATAACAAAACCAACGTCCACGCCTTTAATATTGACAACGCAAGGTTGTGTGCCATTAATAAAATAGCGATTTTCATCAAATACGCCGTAATTAGGCAAACGCATCTTAGCGTATGTATCGATAATTTTGCCGTTATAGATGATAGCGCTGCAATTGAGCAAGCCTTCTTCGGTGTGCTTCGGGTAATTAATGACGCAATAAATCCCTGTGATTTCTTTGCGGCAACGCTCGATCGCATTGCTAGCTGCTTGCAAAAAATCCGTACGTAATAATAAATCTTCCGCAGGGTAACCCGTTACACTTAATTCTGGAAAAACAATGATATCAGCGCCTAATTCATCTCGTGCAATAATTGCGTTTGCGATATGCTTATTGGTATTATTAATGATATCGCCAACCGTAAAATTTAATTGCGCAATAACAACTCGCAACATATCAGCGTTTGATGAATGTGACATAAGCGTTTTCACCTTCGGTTAAGAATAAAAAATTATTTTGAGTATTTGCTTCATCGCAGACTAACGTTAAAAAATAGCTATTTTCAGCTGTTTTTTCACAATTAACAATGTTGCCCGCGAGTTCGGTTTGATTGTTATTTTTTAAAAATACATCTTGACCAGGTTGTGGTTGTGTATGGGTGTTGATTGTTGCGCAATATAAATGTTTTTTTAATTTTCCACGATAATGCATGCGCGCGATGATTTCTTGGCCAGTGTAGCAGCCTTTATTAAAATTAACGGCATTTAGTTCGGGTAGATTTAATTCATGCGGTAAAAACATAGCGGAAGTGACCGCATGGATTTGCGGGATACCATTTTTAATATCGCCGATATTGGTAGGTAATGAAAATGGCAAGCAATTTTCTTTTGTCATCGTTAATTTAAAAAACACGGCATATTTTTTAAATGCATTAAAGGCAATATCGCTTAAATCTGTTGGTAAAATGAGATAATAGTCACTTTCAAATCGCGTGATGTGAAATAAACTAATAACGCGGCCCTGTGGATTGCAATGCGCTGCTAGTAAAAAAGAATGAGGCTGAACATCGTTAATATCAATTGTGATTTGCCCTTGCAAGAATTTGCTAGCATCAACACCACTGATTTTAATGAAAGACCAGGTTTCGCTCACGTATCAACTCCTAAGTGATAGGGTTGGCTTTAAGCCAGTCGATGATATCGGTAGCCTCGCGCACATAACCGTTTGCTCGCCAAGCAAAAGGATCTTCCGTGGTTGGTATGTAACCATACAGTGCAATTAAACAAGGCATGCCAGATGATTTTGCAGCTGAAACATCTACTAATGAATCACCAATGTACACGCAATCACTGGGTTCACGTTGCATTAATGAGCATGCATGCAAAATAGTATCGGGATCTGGTTTGCGTTTTGCTAAGGTATCACCACAAACAATACACGCTGCGCGACACTCTAATTCAAGGAATTTTAAAATATCAAAAGTAAAACGACTTGGTTTATTGGTAACAACACCCCAAGGAATATCTTGTTGTTCTAAAAATTTCAAAACAGAATCCATACCCTCAAACAGTTGCGTGGTTAAAGTGGCGTGTTCTGCATAGAGTTCTAAAAAATCTTCAATATGCTTACTAAAATGTTGATGGCTTTCATCTATATTCATGCCAAGTGAAATTAAACCACGGGCACCTAAGCTCACGGTGCTGCGAACGTCTTTTAAGGCTAACTCAGGTAGTTGATGTTTTTCACGCAAGCGATTCAACGCATAAGTCATATCGCCTGCGGTATCGAGCAAGGTGCCATCTAAATCAAATAATACGGTACGCAATGGTTTCATTGTTTTATCGCATGTAATAAGTAGTTAACAGAAACATCGGAAGTTAATTTACACGTTTGGGTAAACGGATTGTAAGCAACGCCTTTTATTTCTTTTGCGTGTAAATTAGCGTTATTTAACCAGGCGGTTAATTCGCTAGGGCGAATGAATTTAGCATAATGATGCGTGTTTTTTGGAATTAAATTTAAAATATATTCTGCACCTAAAATGGCAAATAAATAAGCTTTAGGGTTGCGATTAATGGTTGAGAAAAACAAATGGCCGCCTGGTTTTACTAATTTACTGCAAGCATCAATAATGGATGCGGGATCAGGTACGTGTTCTAGCATTTCAAGGCAAGTGACGACATCATATTGGCCGGGATGAGAGGCGGCATGTTCTTCCGCGCTAGTGTGTAAATAATTTACTTTCAAATCAGATTCATGCAAATGCAATTTCGCCACTTTGATCAGGGGCAGGTTCATATCTATCCCGGTCACATTGGCGCCTAATTTTGCGAGGCTTTCGGTTAAGATGCCGCCACCACAACCAATATCGAGTACGGCCTTAGATTCAAGATCGACATTTTTCTTTATATATTCAACTCTTAGCGGATTTATTTGGTGTAAGGTTTTAAGCTCACCCGAGGTGTCCCACCAATGGTGCGCAAGGGTTGCAAATTTAGCGATTTCATCTGAATCAACGTTATCATTCATAAGCTTAAACCCTACTAGGTAAAATGTAAGACAATGCTTGCCGTGCATAGAGTATAAGCTTATCATTTAATTAGCAAATGGATGTGTGAAATTACTTAAAAAGGAATGCGATTATGAAACAAATTTTAGCCGCTTTTAGCTTTGCTTTGGTGTTGGTTTCCGGTAACGTTTTAGCAAATCCTGATTTAGATAAAAAAGCGATGCAATTGGCTGAGACCGGTGTTGTTTCATCCGATGCAAATGGCGATAACCAAACCACGATGGTGGATGTGAATGGCAATTTAAAAGTAAGACCACCCGTTGGTAAAGATGGCAAACCGATTGATCCCAATAACCCAGCTAATCAAGATTCGGATGGCGGTAATCAGTCTATGCCTGAGCAGATGCAGTCTGATCAATAAGTTTTGTTATACAATTGTGCCCGTGATTTAACGTGCCCGTGAGCGTGCCCGCGTGCGTGCCCGGCTTTTCGGTTTTTCCAAAAACCTAAAGCCGGGCACGCACGCGGGCACGCTCACGGGCACGATCAAGTTTTTACAACAAGGTAAATAAATTAAGGGATTCATCATGTCCGAGATCACAACCGAATCAAAACACACACACGCACACACCGAAATTTTTTTAAAAGATTATAAAGCCCCAACTTATTTCATTGATGATGTCCATCTCGAATTCGATTTAGCAAAAGAACACACGATTGTAAAATCAACATTGCATGTTCGATTTAATCGTCATCATCCAAACCCAGATAAACAATTAAAATTAAACGGTGAAGAATTAACATTATTATCGGTAAAACTAGATGGCAAAGTATTAGATGCCAATCAATACCAACAAACAACCGAATTTTTAATTTTATCACACTTACCTGAAAGCTGTGATATTGAAATAACAGTGCGCATTCATCCTGACAAAAATACGGCATTAAGTGGCTTGTATAAATCGGGTAACACATATTGCACGCAGTGCGAGCCTGAAGGTTTTCGTCGTATTACTTATTTTGCAGATCACCCAGATATTTTGTCACGATACACAACAACAATTGTTGCCGATGCGGCATTGTTCCCGGTGTTATTATCCAATGGTAATTTAATTAATTCTGGCGCAATAGAAGGCGGTCGACATTTTGCAACCTGGGAAGATCCTTTCAAAAAGCCTAGTTATTTATTTGCGTTAGTTGCTGGCAGTTTTGATTTGCTGGAAGGCCATTTTGTCACTATGTCCGGTCGCGATGTTTTATTGCGAATTTATACCGATAAAGGTTTTGGCGATGCGGCAGATCACGCTTTATTTTCCCTGCAAGCCGCTATGCGTTGGGATGAAGTAACTTATGGTCGAGAATATGATTTAGATATTTATATGATTGTTGCCATTGGCGACTTTAATATGGGCGCAATGGAAAACAAAGGCTTAAATATTTTTAATACCAAATATATTTTAGCAAAACCAGATACAGCAACTGATGATGATTATATGCATATCTTATCGGTCATAGGGCATGAGTATTTTCATAATTGGTCCGGTAACCGCGTCACATGTCGTGATTGGTTTCAATTGAGTTTAAAAGAAGGGTTGACGATTTTTCGCGATCAATCATTTTCAGAAGATACCTTTTCAAAAGCTGTCATGCGTATTGCTGATGTCAATCGTTTGCGTGAGGTGCAGTTTGCTGAAGATGCGGGTCCTTTGTCGCATCCAGTGCGCCCTGATTCTTATATTGAAATTAATAATTTTTACACGGCAACGATTTATCAAAAAGGCGCAGAAGTATTGCGCATGCTGCAAACCATTTTGGGTAATACATTATTTCGTAAAGGCATGGATTTGTATTTTGCCACCTTTGATGGGCAAGCAGTGACGATTGATGATTTTGTTGATGTGATGCAAGGCATTTCCGGAATTGATTTAAAGCAGTTTAAATTATGGTATTCGCAATCAGGGACGCCGGTTGTGGATATTGATGCGACTTATGACCAAAATAAAAAAACCTATGCAGTGAATATGACGCAAAAAACAGCGCCTACGCGTGATCAAGCCAAAAAACAAGCGCTGTATATTCCTATCCGCATGGGTTTAATTGATAGTCAAGGCAAAAGCATGCCGCTCACTCTCGCTGGTGAAAATAAGGGAGAAGAGTGCGTTTTATTTTTACATGATGCGAAACAACAGTTTGTATTTGAAAATGTCGCTGAAAAACCAATTCCATCTTGGTTTAGACATTTTTCGGCGCCGGTTAAATTTAATTTTCCATACTCAGATGAAGAATTAATTTACCTATGTAAGCATGATCATGATGCCTTCAATCGCTGGGAAGCAGGGCAAGCTTATATGTTGCGTGTCGTATTACGCTTGGTTGCAGATACTGCTGCCAACAAACCTTTGAAGTTGCCGCAAGAATTAATAGATTGTTTTAAATATTTATTAACAACTGAAAATCATGATTATTTATTATTATCTGAAATGCTTCTCTTTCCATCTGAAAAATATATTAGCGAACAAATGCAAACCATTGATGTCGATGGTATTCATGCGGCTCGTGAATTTATATTGCAGGGGCTTGCGGAATCGTTGGAAAATGAATGGATAAATGTTTACAAAAAGCATCACACCGCATTATTAAATAAAAAATTTGCGATCGAGCATATTGGTATGCGCCAATTAAAAAATCGTTGTTTGAGTTTTTTAATGCTATTGCCGCAGCATCTTAATTTGGGGATCAAACAATTCGAGCAATCATTAGCTGTCAATATGACGGATACCCAAGCTGCATTAATGGCTTTAACCAATATTGATGCTATGCAACGAAGTGAAGCGTTAAATAAATTTTATCAACACTTCGTTAAAGATCCGTTAGTGATGGATAAATGGCTCTCTATTCAAGCGATTTCTAAATTGCCAAATACCTTAAAAGAAGTGAAAGCGTTATATCAACATTCAGCATTCGATATTAAAAACCCGAATAAAGTGTATGCATTAATAGGCACGTTTGGTCATCGTAATCATATTCACTTCCATGCCAAAAATGGCGAAGGTTATGTTTTCTTGCGAGAAGTGGTGAGTGTGCTCAATAAGCTGAATCCGCAAATCGCAGCGCGTATGGCAAATCCTTTGACTAGCTTTAAACGATATGATAAAGAACGACAAGGTTTAATGCGTGCGCAGCTTGAATTGCTGTTAAAAGACACTAAACTATCACCAGATTTATACGAACTCATTACTAAAAGCTTGGAATAAGGGTTTTTTATGTCATCGAATAAAAGAGTAGAATCAGACAGCATGGGTAAAATTGAAGTGCCTGCTGAAAAATATTGGGGCGCACAAACGCAGCGCTCGATTGAGCATTTTGCGATCGGCCAAGAAATCATGCCTGTCGAGTTAATTCGCGCTTTTGGGTTGCTCAAAAAGGCTACAGCTGATACCAACTATCAATTAGGTTTAATGAAAAAAGAAGTGCGCGATTTAATCGTGCAAGCGGCTGATGAAGTGATTGATGGTAAGTTAAATGATCAATTCCCATTGCGTATTTGGCAAACCGGCAGCGGTACGCAAACGAATATGAATTTCAATGAAGTCATTAGTAATCGTGCTATTGAAATAGCTAAAGGCACCATGGGTAGTAAATCGCCTGTCCACCCTAATGATCATGTTAATCAATCGCAATCATCAAATGATACTTTTCCTACAGCAATGCATATTGCGGCAGTCGAAGCGATTCATCATCAATTATTGCCATCAATTGAAGTGTTGCGTGATGGTTTATTAGCAAAACAAAAAAAGTTTGATCATATTGTGAAAACGGGACGTACTCATTTACAAGATGCCGTGCCGCTTACATTAGGCCAAGAATTTTCAGGCTATGTTTCGCAATTAAATGCAGCCATGGAAAATATCAAACGCACCTTGCCAGGCTTATATGAATTAGCCATTGGTGGTACTGCAGTTGGTACTGGTTTAAATACACATCCTGATTTTGCTGTTAAAACAGCGGCAAAAATCGCAGAATTAACTAAATTGCCTTTTGTCACTGCACCCAATAAATTTGCAGCCTTAGCAGCGCATGATGCTTTTGTGTTTGCAAGTGGTGCGTTAAAAACACTGGCTTGTGCCTTAATGAAAATTGCAAACGATGTGCGTTGGTTGGGTTCGGGCCCGCGTTGTGGTTTAGGCGAGTTAATTTTGCCTGCCAATGAACCTGGTTCATCTATCATGCCTGGCAAAGTAAACCCAACACAATCAGAAGCAATGACCATGGTCTGTGTGCAAGTCATGGGTAATGACGCCACGATTGGTTTTGCGGATTCACAAGGTAATTTCGAATTAAACGTCTTTAAACCGGTTATTTTGTATAACTTCATGCAATCGGTGCAATTACTTTCAGATTCTTCGCGTGCTTTTAATAAATATTGTATTCAAGATTTGGAAGCAGATGAGCGCGCGATTAATGAATCCGTACATAATTCATTAATGTTGGTGACTGCGCTTGCGCCAAAAATTGGTTATGACAAAGCGGCTGAAATTGCCCATAAAGCTTGGCATGATGGTACATCATTGTTAGATGCCTGTTTGCAACTGGGTTATCTTGGCGAAAAAGATTTTAAAGAATTGGTACGTCCTGAAACCATGGTAGGGCCAAAAGGATAACTGATGAGACCGGTTTATAATTTTAGTGCAGGGCCTGCAATGCTTCCCGAGGAAGTATTGCAACTTGCGCAAGCTGAAATGCTTAATTGGCATGATACGGGTATGTCAATTATGGAATTGGGTCACCGTGGACCTGAGTTTCAAGCTTTAGCCGCAGAAAGTGAAGCCAATTTACGTTCTTTAATGTCTATCCCTGAAAACTATCGCGTTTTATTTATGCCAGGTGGTGCTACGGCGCAATTTGCCATGGTGCCAATGAATTTGACTGTGCAAAATAAAAAAGTCGATTATGTTGATACCGGTATTTGGTCGAAAAAAGCAATTGCAGAAGCGAAGCGTTATGCTGATGTGAATGTGGTTGCAAATTGTGTAACGCATGATGGTTTGATTGACATCCTGCATCATAAAGATTGGCGTTTATCAAAAGAGGCGGCTTATTTGCATTACACACCAAATGAAACCATAGAAGGTATTGAGTTTCATTATATTCCTGAAACAGATAAGCCCTTAATTGCGGATATGTCATCCATGATTTTATCAAGACCGATTGATGTTAGTCGGTATGGCATTATTTATGCGGGCGCGCAAAAGAATCTAGGGCAGGCAGGTATTGCGGTTGTGATTGTTCGTGAAGATTTGATCGGAAAAGCGCAGCCTTACACGCCGACGCTATATCAATACAGTATTATGAATGAAAATCATTCTTTTTATAATACGCCGCCAACATATAGCTGGTACATCATGAGTTTGGTTTTAGCTTGGGTTAAGCAAAAAGGTGGGGTTGATGCCATGTTTGCGATGAATCAACGTAAAGCTAAAAAATTATATGCCATGATTGATGGCTCCAATGGATTTTATCAAAATAATATTCATACTGATTGTCGTTCGATGACCAATATCGTATTTACATTGCAAAATCCGCAATTAGAAGCTGTGTTTTTAGAGCAATCGAAAGCTGCTAATTTAACTAATTTACGTGGACATCGAATCGTTGGAGGTATGCGCGCTAGTTTGTACAATGCAATGCCAGAAGCGGGTGTTGATCATTTAATTGAATTTATGCAGGAATTTTTACGAAAAAACGGATAAAGCAAATTGCATGACATAAGGAGATTGTGATGGAGATGCGCGTTTCTGATAAAAATAGTGCAATGATGTATATTGCCTTTGGCGTCATGTTAATTTTAGCGAGTGCTTTTTTTATTTTTCATATCGCAGGTGTTGGCTTAACAGGCGTTAAACCTGTGCGCATTGCTGGTCAAGATGTTATTACTGTACCCAATTCCCCAGTCGATTTTATTAACAATAAAAAAATTATTTATACCCACGGCACACCGATTGGTAATGTTGAATTGCAAGATCCACTGATTGGCATCACGCAAAAATCATTAAAATTAATTCGTAAAGTAGAAATGTTGCAATGGATAGAATTGCAAAATGCAAAAATGGAGAAATTAGAAAATAGAGTTGATAAAGAAACTGTTGTTTATACATACCAGCCTGTTTGGTCGGAATCATTAATTGATAGTAATACCTTTAAAAATAAAGTGAATTATCCTAACCCAGTTGCAATGCCGGTTGATGGGTTAAAGCGAAAAGTAGGGGAGGCGAAAATCGGCGATTTTGTTTTACCTCCTGAATTAATCGATTTAATAGGCAATCAAACTCAAGTCGATTTATCTGGTTTTGATTTAGAGCAAATGCAATCTCGCTCTAAAACTAAAATATTTCATGATGGCAAATATATTTTTGCGGGCGAAGATGTTAATAAGCCGGCGATTGGAGATATTCGTATTAGTTTATATGTGGTATCACCTAGTGAGGTCAGTGTGATTGCACAGCAAATGGATGGTAATTTATATCCCTTCACGCTGGATGATAAAAAAGTTGCTTATGTCATTGAGGGGCGTTATACCGCAAAGCAAATCATGGAAATGAATAGCTGGATTAATCCTTGGATGTTTTATGTTGGCTTTTTACTGTTAATGTGTGTTGGTGTTTTCTTCATTCTGCAATCAATGGATGTGAATGGCAAATGGTATGCGCATGTTAAAAAATATGTGGCTAAATTTGGTTTTTATCCGGTTGTTTTACTTTCAGGGTTGTTGATTTGGTTGTGTGTGATGATGGTGGTTTATTTTTATGTGAATATGTTGGTTGCATTATTGTTTTTAATTTTAATTGCGGGTATAGGATTTTTAGGTTATAAGTCGGTACGAGTTTGATTCCATTTTTCAAGTAAAATAAAAAGCTGGATTGCTTCGTCGCTGCGCTCCTCGCAATGACGACGGTCGCTGTCACTACTCGCAATGACGGCGGTTACGGTTGTTGTCACCCGATTTTTTTTCTCCCCCTCAAAAAAACCCCAAATATTACCCAAGGAGCACCCATGCAGACCCCTCACGGTTTCTCGCTGATAGAGGTCATTATCAGCCTAACCCTAATTTCCATCACCCTGATCTCGATCAGCAGTGCCCGTGTACTCGCCGTACGCGAAGCCTCTCATTCCTATTTATATTTCGCAGCCCTAAAACAACAAGAAATGATAGCCAACGCTCTACAGCAAACCCCTTATCAAGAATGGCAATCCGTATATGAATTGTTTAACCCAGGGCTACAAAAAATTTTACCCAACGGCCGCTTGTCTGTTGTCCAAGATGACAATGGAGCCAAGCGCATCATCATCAACTGGGGACAATCAGAAGCGGTAAATTGTCAGCAAAATATTTTGGACCGAAACGGTTGTGTCAGTTATTTATTGATGGAATAAGCATGAAAATAGCAGGTTTTAGCTTGGTTGAAATGATGGTGGCATTAACCATTAGCTTAATATTATCAGCGTTATTATTGAATCACTATGTTGATGCAAATGGCGCATTAAGTATGCAAACATCCATGTATCATTTACAAGAAGTGGTGAATATCAGTAACGATGTTATCACGCAAGAAATTCAACAAGCAGGCTACATTGGTTGCGCGAAATTAGCACCTGGATTTCCCATACGGCATTATCAACAATATTCATTAACATACGCAAATCAGTTAATGGTTACTGGCGAAAGCATTATTTCACGCCATGCTTCTAGCCTTCATGCTGCATTATTAAGTATTAGCGCTGATAAAAAATCGTTATATGTAAGCGATAATATATCATTTAAGCCAAATGATATTTTGATTATTTCAGATTGCCAGCATGCAGAAATTTTTAAAGTAAAAAATATTTTTCACCTTAATCAGCAAATAAAAGTTGAAACTATTGCTCCTCTTGATGGTGATTTTTCTGTAAATACTGAAGTTGCATATTTTGAATCAAATCGATTATTCCTTAAAAAATTAAGTAAAAATAAAAAAGCATTATTCATTGAGGATGTGAATTTATTTCATCGACAAATAACGGAAGGCGTTGAGGCGCTACATTTCGCAAATAAATTGCACGGCGTTACTTTTACCGAAACAGTAACAGTTAACGCATTACAAAAAGAGTGGGGTGGTTATGTGCCGATCTCGTGAGGGTGGTTTTATGCTTTTAATGACGCTGATATTTTTGCAATTAATAGCAGTGTTGGCAATCTATGAATTAGCGCGTGCGGCGCGAGAAGTGCGCGCAATTCATCGTCTAAATGAAGCAAGCACGCGTTTACAAAATGCTCGAATCATATTAGCGAAGTCGGTCAATGAAATGATGAATAGTGGGTTACCCTGCGAAGTTGCCACTATGCCAGTACATAAGATAGACAATTTATCAGATGAATGGTGGCAAACACATAGTTGCAAAAAAAATGTTAACCGTGAGCAATTTGATTTAGTGGTTGAAAATTTAAGCGAAGATGGTTGTGCTTTTATCAATGATGAAGATAATAATCAAATAATAACACCAACATTTTATCGCATTACTTTATTAGCCCAAACGAAAGACGTTGCAGTGCAAAATAAAATAATATTGCAATCAACACTAGCAAAGCGCAGTGTTAACCGTTTATCATGCGCAAGTGCTGGCCACTTACACGAAGTACATCTTGGCTTGCAAACGACACGTTTACTAACCAGCTTAAGGAATATTTAGCATGGCATTAGCATTGAAGGATAAAGTCGTATTCATCACTGGCGGTAGTCGCGGCATTGGTCGGGAAATTGCATTACGCTGCGCCAAAGATGGCGCCAACGTTGTGATTGCAGCAAAAACTTCCACGCCTCATCCAACCTTATCGGGTACCATCTACACTGTTGCTGAAGAAATCGAGCAGGCAGGTGGCAAAGCATTACCTTTAGTCGTTGATGTTCGTGACGAGCAAATGGTAATTGAAGCCATTAATAAAACAGCTGAAACTTTTGGCGGCATTGATATTTTAGTGAATAACGCTAGTGCTATTAATATGGATTCGACGCAAAATATTTCAATGAAGCGCATGGATTTAATTTTTGCAGTGAATGTGCGTGCAACGTTCATGTGTTCGAAGTATTGCATTCCTCTGCTAAAAAAATCTGAAAATCCGCATATTTTAAATTTGTCACCACCACTTAGCATGCATCCTAAATGGTTTAAAGATCATCTAGCTTATACAATTTCAAAATATGGTATGAGTATGTGTACATTAGGCATGGCTGAGGAATACAAATCGTTTGGTATCGCTGTCAATTCACTGTGGCCTAAAACGTTGATTGCAACGGCAGCTATCGAATTTAATTTCCCTAAGCAATTGTATAATGCTTGTCGCAAGCCTAGCATTGTTGCCGATGCGGCGCATGCAATTTTGACGAGTAACAGTCGGGAAGTGACAGGGAATTTCTTTGTAGATGAGATTCTTTTGCGAGAAAGAGGTGTGACAGATTTTAAAGGGTATTCGCTGAATCCTGGCGCGCAATTGTTTCCTGATTTGTATGTTGAGAATTAAGCTACAAGTAGCCTGGACACGCTTTTTGTGTCCGGGGTGGTTGTATCTGGATATATCTGTATGCAACCACCCCGGACACAAAAAGCGTGTCCAGGCTACATTCAAAAATGATTTTTTCCCTGTACAACGCGTGGACAGCAAATCCGATTAAGGCTAATATAACGAGTACCTAATTCAAAGGAGCTGAAAATGGGTCTAATTGCCGCAATCTCCTTGCTTGCTATATATTTATTTATTGTATTCACTGTTGTTTCGATTTTGCGACTGGATCGCGCAAGAATTGGTAATGAAAAAAAACCGCAGTGGTTTACCAACTTGCCTGCTGAAGCGCAAAAAATTCATCTCAAGGAATTGCATAATGAAACGGCGACTAGATTCAGCTGGGCCTGGTTTTTAGAATATTGGCACGGTAAGCGATCCGCATTTTATGCCATTGTAACCTGGTTTTTCGTTATGCCTGTTGCAGTTTATGTAATTTTGACTTGTATATTAGCTGTGGCTGAGAATTATCTAAATAAATGGGTTATTATTGTTTATGCCTATTGTATGATAATTTTTTTATATTTTGTGCCAACTATCATTTTTCGATGCACAAATAATTCACCTCCGTTTTGGAAATATACTATACGAGTCTTGTTAACTCTTTATGTTATACTTTTAACATTGTTTTTTTGTGCATTTAACTTTTACACCGTCATTCCCTACATTGCCTCGTATTTTTAAATAAATGTAGCCTGGACACGTTTTTTGTGTCCGGGGTGGTTGCATCTGGATATATCTGTATGCAACCACCCCGGACACAAAAAACGTGTCCAGGCTACTTTAATAAATTTTTTGCGGTTTTAACGACTAATTCATTAAATTGATTGTAAAGCTCGGTATCCACTGTCCATGTGTGCCAATATAGTGGCATGTGGCAGATTTTATCAGGGAATAAATTAATTAACTTTTTTTGCTTAAGATCTTGTTGAATATCAATTTCAGGAATCAGAGCGTAAGCGTATCCTGCTAAAGTTAGTTCTCTGAAACCGTCAACAGAAGGTACGACATGATAATTCGTCAATGGTTCTGTGATGCCAAATGAATTTTTTAAATAATTTTTATGTAAATCATCTTTATTGTCAAAAATAATGGTTGGTGCGGTCAGTAAGTTTTCTTGGATAGATTTTTTATTTGCGAAGTACTTTTTTTTGAATTCAGGGGTAGCTGCGAGCACATAATCAAAATTGCCAATCCATTCTGATTTGCAGCCAGAAATAGCATTTTTGGCAGTAGATGCGCAGGCCGAAACAATGCCTTTTCGCAGGTATTCTAAAGTATATTCTTGATCGTCAGCGATAATTTCAATGGTCATTGGTGAGATTTTTTTAAGTTGTAAGATGACTGACATAAACCAAGTTTCTAAATTGTCACGGCTAACGGCGACTGCAATTCGTTGCATGGGGTTATTTGCACGCTGCGTTTTTAAAGATTGCTCTAAAATGCGTACGCGATTGTAATGCCCTAATAACGATTCACCAAGCTTGGTAGCACGATAGGGCAGGGCTCGAATGAGTAGAGGTTCGCCATGGTAGGATTCTAAGGATTTGATGCGCTGCGAGATAGCGGATTGGGTAATGAATAATTTGTCCGCAGCACTTTCAAAACTTTGTGTTTCAATGATGGCTTGTAGTGCAGCAATGGCTTTATAATCAATCACTTATAATTTCCTAATCAGTTTATCTAATGAATCATAAATATCATTAATTTTACTAATATAGCTTGTGGCTGTAAACTGCTTTTCTAATAAAATTGAAAAATCAGGACAAGATCATGTTATTAGCATTTAAATTAGGGTTGATGTTGGGTTTGAGTCTTATCATTTCAATTGGCACACAGAATTTATTTGTGATCAAACAAGGTTTACGTAATGAGCACCCGTATCTTGCAGCATCACTTTGTACGTTGTGTGATTTTATTTTAATAATGGCAGGTGCAACAGGTGTTAGTATGCTTTTTATTGAGGTGCCATTTTTAAAGATATTCCTGTTAGCGATGGGGGTTATTTTTTTAGTATATTGTGGAATATCAGCCATAAGACGTGGTCGTGATTTACCAAGCATTCAAGAAACATTGGCGCCCTTGGTAGATAAGGGTTTTGTTAAAATGCCTGTCATTAAATTAATATTATTAGCGTTAACATTTAGCTTTTTGAATCCGCAAGCGATATTAGATACAACAATGATTATCGGCAGTAGTGCCAATCATTATACTGCTGTTGATAAATATTATTTTATTGTTGGCGCGATGGCAGCAAGTTTTTGTTGGTTTTTTGGCATTGCTACCGCAACGACTCTATTCGGTAATAAGCTAATGAATGTAAAATTTTGGAGTAGATTAGAATACGTGAGTGGTTTTATTATGATTGCCTTTGCCATCAAATTTTCCCAAGAAGTATATATATTGACGTGTAATTTAATGTAATTGTAGCCTGGACACGTTTTTTGTGTCCGGGGTTTTTTGTTAATCGGAGAAAAAAGCCCCCGGACACAAAAAACGTGTCCAGGCTACATACTATACAAGCGTGGGGTTGAGCCTGCCCTTATTTTTTAATCGCCATAAATCGTAATAAATAACCATCTGGATCTTGAACAATAAATTGACGACAGTGTAGTTGAGTGTCATTCGTGCGGTAACTTTTATCTTCAATTGGCATAAAAATATGGACATGATGCAAAATTAATTGTGAATACAGTGCATCAATATCGGTCGTCAAAATTTGAAAATTAACCCCGCGTCCAAATGGTTTCTCAAGTGGTGCTGTTATCCATTTCCGTGCCGGATTTGTTAACTCTTCTAACATGATCCGCACACCTTCACGCTCCAGCATCACAAAGCCTTCTTCTTTGCGCAGGTAAACGATTCGAAAACCAAGATTATTAATATAAAACTCTAAACTCACTTTGAGGTTAGAGCAGTAGAGTTCCGGGATTAAGTTGTTTAGCATTTATTTCAACTCAATAAATAAAACATGCCCATATGTGACACTGTTTCTAACTTATTATCAAGAAAAATGTAGCCTGGACACGTTTTTTGTGTCCGGGGTTTTTTGTTAATCGGAGAAAAAAGCCCCCGGACACAAAAAACGTGTCCAGGCTACCTAAAAGTCATTCGTAAAACATCTTGCATGCAATTTTCCGCAGCATCATGAATAGGACGTATATCTTTAGCGCATTTTAGAATGTCATTAAGATTCTGCTGAAAGTCTGAAACATGGGTAGCGTTTTCCATTACATCTAGCTCATGTTTAATATTTCGTAAATTGCGAGGAGGTTTTCCAGAAAATAGTCCGTGCGAAACGCGTGCGGATTTTAATGTGTAATCGTTAACGATCTCTTTCAACTGTGGATAGTGTTCTACGTCTTTTACAGATTTTTTATATTGCAGCTGAATTAGAGGTAACAGTTTGAAAAATGCATTTTCGATCTCTCTGCTTGATTTTGCAAAACGCTTCATTATCTCAGGAGCGTTCAAAGGCAATAGTGGCAGATCACCATCATTAGCTGGGTCAAACGAACAAAGCACTGTAACAACATATTCATCAATTGTCATTGCCTCTTTTTTAATGCATGCATGGCGACACATTAAATTAATGTCGTCAATATACGAAAGTAATTCGTGTAATTGAGTGAAGCTTTTTATGTATTTATAAACGTGATGTTCTTTTAGAAAGGCGCCAAGCAAAGGATTAAGACATGCTCGCTCGGTGACAGGCGGCTTACCCTCGAGACTTTGAAAAACATCTAGAAATTCCAAATGCTGCAAATATGCTGAGTAGAAAGTTGTTTTTTGGGCCCATTGCAAAAATAAATATCCAAAGTAAATTATTCTGTCATTTATCCTGATTAATTCTGGTACTTCAACATTTTTGCATAATGGCTCATTGACGAGAGAGCAGCCACTTAATTCATCAGTTGAATGGTGTCCTCGTAGATCGAGCATTTCAGCCATTTTCAATTCTGCAGCAAATACGCCTGGTGAGCATGGTTTATGCTCTAATGTGCAGTCGTGATGGTCATTTAATTCTTTCGCAAGCAGGAGAAAGTCGTCATAACTCTTAATATATTGAAAACCACAATAGCCATTCAAAAATTTAATTAGAGCCATGGTGTTATGTGCGCTATTAGTATACCCGACTCCTTTTTCGCCTAGATGCATCGGAGCGAAATACTTGATAAATATTTTCGCAGCTTTTTGAATTCTTTGTTGTCTTAGCATGATGTTGTCGTCATTCAAATGGATTTAGTTTTTAAGGATTAATATTAGCATGCAAAAGCAAGCGAGAATAGGGTGGCTGTTTGATAAGGGAAATAAGCCGTGAGATAAATTTACGTATAATGTAGCCTGGACACGCTTTTTGTGTCCGGGGGCTTTTCTCTCCGTTTAACAAAAAACCCCGGACACAAAAAACGTGTCCAGGCTACGATTCTCATTATAATTTTATCGGCGGCGCCAGGTCAGATTTATCAACTTATTGCTATTATTATTGAATAATGCACCCTATCGATTTATTCTTTATTTCAATGTTTCGACATCCTCTTGAAAATTGATTTTTATCGTAAGAGAATTTTTTGGTCGGATCATTGGAAACTTCTTTTAAGTGATTAATTCTAGAAATAATATACTGCTTGCATGTGCATGTATCTGTATCCTCGCTTATGCCGAAAAAATTAAATATAGAAGGTTTTCGATTATCAATACCGCCGTCAATTTCTAATTGACTCTCCAATTCTTTAATCAAATTTTTAGGCGTTTCGCATTGAAGAACAACGCAGCAAGTTTCAGCTTTTTCAATGCCAAAGTGTTTTAAAACATCTTCTTTAATGGTGTTATTGTATGCGGCTGAATCATCATATGTTTTAACAATGTAAGTGATTTCTTTTTTTCTGTATGGTGGAGCTTTCACATCGAGTATATATACTTGATGTTTATCATCTTCACGCGCCTCGATCACTAAATATGCTTGTTCATAATGATCCCCGCTGTTTGGCGGACAAATGATAGAAACAATAGCTTCACCCGGATAGGAAATGTGCGTTGAATTAATTCCACTGCGAATTTTTGACATGGCCACCTCTCTTTTTAATTTTTATAATTAATACAGTATGTTTATAATTGATTTTCGATCATGGGTACAAATTATAAACAGGTGATCAGCAAATAGACACCGTAGAGAATACGTAGCGAGCGGTGGCTAGGCCACAAAATAGGTTGTCAATGTATAAGCTATAACAACGAATAAAACAGGAAAACTACTATGTTATCAATCGTTAAGATTGAAAATCCAAGCGAGGAAGACCATGGGTTTATATACCATGGGATGAATGAATACGCTGCTCAATATGGGATGCAGGGTACTGGCGGGTATTTTTTTGCAGTTTATGACGAGAATAAAAATATCGTTGCTGCTATCTCAGGATTTGATAATTTTGGTCCAGCAGAAATTGGTGGGTTATTTGTTGCCGAAAGTTATAGAAATCAGGGATATGGAAAAGCACTTGTAATGAAAGTAGAAGATTGGGCTAGGACAAAAGGATGCAAGGTTGTTACTGTGTTCACAATAAAAAATTGGCCAGCATTTAAATTTTATCAAAATTTGGGTTTTAATATTGAGTATGAAAGAAGCGGGCATGCACAAGGCACCATCGGTTGCTATTTGATTAAGCAATTACAAGATTGAATATCGATTTACGTGAGGAATGCAGTAGCCTGGACACGATTTTTGTGTCCGGGGGGCTTTTCTCTCCGTTTAACAAAAAAACCCGGACACAAAAAACGTGTCCAGGCTACCATTCTCGCCAGACGGGGAGGGCTGGGAAATATAGGCCTATTTTGATCTTTTCATTGCGTATGTTGCTGAGTGCATCTGCGTACTGCAACATTTTATGACGATATTTTTCTTCTTCTTTCTCTAGAAATGAAGTTAAATCTTCTTGATCTAAGGTTGCTGTTTTGTAATCAATAATCCAACGCACACCATCTTCATCAATAAACGTTCGATCGATAATATGCATTTCAGTCTTGCCAGATTGATGATGTGAAATAGCAAATTCACAAGCACTTTCATGATGATTTTGTAAAATCCATTTTCCTTTTGGGTCGGTTAGGATATTTTCAATGATTTTTTTAACACGTTCAATTCCATGTTGTAATTTAGCAATCGGAAAATTTAATTGCTGCAAGCCACGTTGAATGAAGGCAGTTTGTTGTTTATCTGATAATTGTAAAAATGGTTGCGTTCCATTTTGCGCAAACATTTGCAAAATGCTATGCGCTAATGTGCCGATGTGCTTTTTACTGTAATCGGGTAATGTAAAACCAATACGTTTGTTGCTGCGATCCAATGGATGCGGTTGTAAGCTGATATGAAAAGGATTAGTCCAAGATGTTTTCAATCTTGATAAATTTAAATTCACGCTAGGTTGAGAATGTGAGCTATCAATGATGCTGGAAATTTTATGAATATTTTCAGCATTACATTTAAATGCAGGCATCAATTTGCCAAGAAAACTATTGCTGGCATGTGAAATTTCATCCTCATTAACATTCACATTGTAGTATAAATATAAATTTTTCTTGGCGCGTGTGACCGCGACATACAGTAATCGATTCACTTCATTATCAGCACGTTTTTTTTGCTGACGAGTAATAAATTGATACATCGGGTTTTTATCTTCAACGGTTGCATGAATCGGAGCAAGAATCAGAGAGTGCTTATTATTCTTAAGGGGATACTCCATCCAATTTAATAATTGACTATCGTCATTCGCAGATTTTTTTTCCAAATGCGGCAAAATGACAGTATCAAATTCTAAACCTTTAGCGCTGTGAATCGTCATCAATTGCACGGCGTTATCATTGGTAGCCGGTTTGGCGAATAAAACAGCCATTTTTTTTGCTAATTTTTCGAAGTTAAACGATTCATTCGTTGCGTTTAATTGATCGAATAACATAAATAAACGTTTGGTATCTTCAATCTGCGAGGCATGCTGTAAACAAGCGGGGCCACCCAATAAGCGCCAAGTGTTCTCTATCCAGAAACGTAATTGTTGACGGTGACGTTCGGTAATACTGGTTTGTAAGATAGGTAAAATGCGCGCTAATCGCTGTTGGCCATCAGGAGATAAGGCATTTAGTAAAGCAGGTTGCGTCAATTGCGTAAAAATAATGGCGCGACTATCTAGGTTAGCAATGGTCGCCAAATCTGACAATGTTAAGCCGCACCAAGGTGCGCGCAAAACACTAAACCAAGCGATACGATCTTCTGGGTGTAGCAATGCTTTTGTTAAGGCTAAAATATCTTGAATGTATTGTTTATCCATTAATGGATCAATATCTAATGCTTGATAGTGAATGCCATGTTTATTTAAGGTGGGGATGATTGCTTGTAAATGTGTTCGCGCTCTAACTAATATGGCAATTTTTTCATTCGGTGCTGATTTTCGTAACTGTTGAATATCGCTAACAATTTTTTCTGCTTGCGCGTGATCACGGCTATTATTAAATTCATTAATAATGATATTAGAAGAAGTATATGCACTTTCAGCAGCGATACTTTCTGTGTAACTAACATCACCGGTGGCAATGTGATTTTTCTTAGGAAAAATATGGGTAAATTGACTATTAGACCAATTCACTAATTTTTGTGACGCGCGAAAATTTCTGCGTAATGCCAATGGCGTTAATTTGATGTGAGCAAAACCGCCTTCGAATAAACTAATAAATAAACCCACATCCGCTTCTCGGAATCGATAGATCGATTGCATCGGATCGCCAACAATGAATAATGTTCTGCCATCATACGTTTGCCAGCCCAATGTCATTTTTTCTAGCAATTTAAATTGGGTAAAAGAGGTGTCTTGAAATTCATCTAATAAAATATGTTTGGTTTGATAGTCTAACGCTAACGCTAAATCAGTAGGCTGCGCTTCATCGCCAAGTGCAATTAATGCAGCTTGCGTATTTTCAATAAAATCAATTTGACTTTTTTGTTGGAAGAAAACGCGTAATTGAGCAGCAGTTAACTTTAACACTGCAAATAAAGCATTTAAGACTTGCCATTGATTATCAGTGTAGGTGGTTGGTGGTAGTAGGGCGACTTCTGCCATTGCTTTGCGTAATTCTTCGTTATCATTAAGAGTGCCGATCAACGCCAAAGCAGTTTGCTTGAATGCATCTGCAGTATTTTTCTCTTCCTTATTTTTGAATTCGGAGGCTGCAGGAAAGCCATTTTTAATGTTAAATTGCTTGCGCCATGTGCCTTCGGCAGTTAGTAATAATTCGGCTATGCCAATCCAGTAGAGTAGGGGCGAAGATTCTTTGCGTGCCCTAACCAATTTTGCATTAGGGTTGCTAAGCTCAAGATGATTGGTTGCATATTCAGCTAATGAAGCCAAAATGGTTTTAGTTTCACTCGATAATAATACAGTAGCGTGATCCACAAATTCATTAACAACTGCAAACAATTCATTTTCTAAATATTGCCGAATATCATCACTGCCAACATCCAAATGAATGTAATTTAACCACTGATCACGTTTTTTTAATAAACGAATTAATAATTCATGAACACGATTAACATCATTATCTAAATGCATTAATAAAATTTTAATCGCATCAGCCCAAGCGTCATTATTTTCCAAATGTGCCAAAACTTCTTTTACTGCCTCAACATACAATAAATCTGGGGTGTCAGAGATCGCAGCTGAAGCGCCCATTTGCGATAATAGGGGTAATTGTTTCGTTAAGGATGAACAGAGCGAGTCAATGGTTTGAATGCGCATACGATTAGGGTTTTCAAGTAACGACCATTGATGCATTTTATCTTGCGCTAATGCGGCTTTTGCAATATTACGAGTCGTTTGTTGGTGTGCTGAATTCATCGGAGCATCAATCGCAGCTTCGCGTAACGCTTTGTTTATGCGAGCGCGCATTTCATTGGATGCTTTTTTCGTAAAAGTAATAGCTAAAATTTCTTCAGGTGCTTTTACATGGCTTAACAATGTCAAATAGCGTTGAATTAATAATTCCGTTTTGCCGGAACCAGCGGGTGCTTGCACAATAAAAGATTGCGAAGCATTTAAAGCTTGTTTTCTAGCCAGAATATCATTTTCTATATGATTCATTATTTCTAAACTCCCCTGTAGCCTGGACACGCTTTTTGTGTCCGGGTTGGTTGCATCTGGCTATTTCTCGGTGCAACCACCCCGGACACAAAAAACGTGTCCAGGCTACGATTCTTGGACTCTTGCTTCGCTGATTCGGCATAGAGAATGAAAATCACATTGCTCGCATGTTTCATGCAAATTCTTAGGATCAACATAAGCTTTACCTAGCACGTAATCATCACATAATTGATTAAATGTAAGAGACCACTGTTCGATTTGTTGTTGCCAAGTAGTAGCAGTTATATTTTTAATTTTCTCAAAAGATTTAATGCCCGCAATATCAGTTTCATCTTTACTAATACCAATATATTTAGAATCCAGCGTGTTAACTTGCGCAAATGCAATGCCAAAAGTATTGTTGGCATCAATCATTGCATACAATGGCAGCTGAGGGTCTTCCGGGCGATGATTAAACCAACTGTGAACACTATTTTTTTTACCTGTTTTATAATCAATGATCAAGTATTGATTATTGGATAATTTATCAATACGATCGACTCGCAAATCTAATGTCATTGAGTTCAATGTTAGGCTCATTTTTTCTTCTTGCGCATGAACTACAAACGGTGGTCGCTCTTTTTCAAGTGCTAACCATGAAAAGATCAATTGCTGAAAGCGATTTTTTTCCATTGAAGTCAAAGTGGGGTTGTCTTTAATAGAATTGGCAGATTTATTAAAGGCATTTTCAATTGCTCTTGCAATTAAGGCTTGTAACTCAACTTCAGGATAATTTAGCAGCGTGTCATGTGATTTTAAAGTTAACCAAATTTCATCTAATGCTGCATGTAAAATTACGCCCCGTTCTTTGGGACGCAAACCTAATTGTATGGTTTCATCTTGTTTAATATGCAGGCGATGTTTAGCGAATGCTTTGAAAGGGCATAATGCTTGCTGTTTAATAACATCAATACCGCCTTGTAAGTGCCCCTCATGAATTAATGGCGATGCTATTTCATCATTAATTTTTTCAAATTCCCTGCTTGCAAAAATGTTTATCGTCGGGTCTAGGTAGTGTGGTAATGCCAGTTGTTCAAGCGTTGTAACCGGAATTGATTTTAAAATTGGACTCAAATTCGTTTCTAATTCATCCACCATTTTGGCATAACTAAAGATTAATTCATCACTTAATTGCTGAAATTGCTCAGTGATCAGTTGGCAATATTGTAATTCACGATCAGCTGAAGCATGTGGCATCCTTAATTCGCGCTGAATTTGTTTCGGAATAAGAGGGTTGGGCTTTGGTTGTGGCGGCCAAATACTTTCATTCATCCCGCTTACCCACATTTTATCAAACGGCGAACCCGCCGCTTCTAATAAACCTAAAACATTAATAGAGGATTCAGGGGATTGTGGTTGGAAAATATGATTTGCAGCCATTTTTTTTAAAGTAAATAAAGCTTGAGAAAAAGTAGTCATGTTTTGCGTGTAATCGAGCGAACTTAAATGATCTAACAATTGCAACCAATGTTCCACTACTTGGTATTCTTCGCTGTTTAGTGTTTTTTCACCCGGCCAACCAATGGTGGCTAACAAAGCATTAAAATGCGCCGCCCATGAAAAATAATGTTGTTGCTTATGATTTTCAATAAGGCTAATAAATGCATTCAAATGTTCAAGCAGTTTGGGTGCTCTTGCAAAACATTGCCCTAATTCATTTGCTTTTAAAGAATGAATATTTTTTTCACACATATTGCGAGCAATTTGACTGCGTTGATCACGTTCTTTGTCGGCATAGGCAATAAAGGGTGACGTTAATAATAAATTTAATTGCTCGGTTGTTAATTTATCATTGTTAATTGCCAGCAATTGTAATGCGGTTTGTACAATGGGGTATTCAAGTAACGCTTTGCCTGCTGAAATATTAATATCCACTTTTGTATCAGCAAATACTTCACTAAAAATCTGTTTAATACGATCACGTTGTTGCGATAACGTTGGAATCACGCAACCAATGCGTTGCAGTGGATTTTCAGCAAAATTTTTCTTAGCCCATAAAGCCATGGCAATGATTTCATCTTCGCTTTCATCAACGGCAAGCACTTTGCAGCTAGCAAGATGCGCCGGCAAGCAGTGTTTGGTAACCCTAGACCCTGACGCTTCGCAACTTGCTATTAAAGTATTTAAAGCGGGTGAAAATTCGGTAAATCCAACAAATATAATATGTTTTGCAAATGAAAGATTTGCAGCAGCTAATTTTTCATATAGCTGGCTCGATGCGAGCCAATTATTTTGTTGGCAAATATTTTCAAATGTTTGGCACCATTGCTTAAAGTAATGGTAATCACTTTGTGATTCGAAGGATGATTGTGAGGTATCTACTTGCCATTGCTGTAACAATGACCAAGCGCTATTAGCAATTTCTGCGGTTTCCGTGACTTGCAACAAGGGATGCTGTTCTAACGTTGTTAAAATAATATTTTCCCATAGTTGCTGCTCTTGGGTTTGATTTAGCAGTAAAGGTAAGGCGCTATCACTAGTAGGTATTTGATTTTTCCAAGTACGCTCCAGCCAAGTATTTAACGGCAAAATATCAGGCGTGAGCCATGCGCTATGGTTTGCTGCTAATTGCTGTTTTGCATTTAATGACTGAAGTGTTACCGCAAGACGACGATTGGGCGTAATAATGGTGCTATTGGTAAGATCAAGATGGGTGAATAATCCATTATACACGTCTGTGATTGTCATTATTGCGCCAATTCCTTTAATATTGCTTCCACTAAAGTGATCCTAGCATTAGGTTCATGTTTATCTAAGCTAAAACGCAGCTTGGAAGGCCCTTCTAGCCTAAATTGCCTTGATTTAGACTGAATTAATTTAATAATGGTTTCAGGATTAATATTAGGCTTATCGTTAAATTCAAAACGACCGCCGGTTTCATTAGCATCAATTTTCACAATGCCCAAAGTATCGGCTGTTAATTTCAATTCAGTCACGCTAAATAAATTTTTCAAAGGTTCAGGTGTTAAGCCAAAACGATCAATCATATCAACATGAATTTCATCTAATTCGGTTGAGCTTTTCGCATTAGCAATTTTTTTGTAAAACTGTAAGCGTAATTGAACATCCCCAAGATAGGTCTCTGGAATAAGTGTTGTGATGTGTAAGTCAATTTCTGAGCGTTTGTAAAGCGTTGAAGTATCTGTGTTGAACTTTTCGCCCGATTTTAAAGCGCTAACAGCACGCGATAATAAATCCATGTAAAGGGTAAACCCAATTTCTTGCATGTCACCGCTTTGTTGCTCGCCAAGCAACTCACCTGCACCGCGAATTTCAAGATCATGTGTTGATAATGTAAAGCCAACCCCTAAATCATCGTAGGTCGAAATAGCATCTAAACGCTTAATAGCATCACTTGAGATATGTTTTTTTCCAGGAATTAAAAGATAAGCATAAGCTTGGTGATGCGAGCGACCGACGCGACCACGTAATTGATGTAATTGTGCAATACCAAATTTATCTGCACGATTAATAATGATGGTGTTGGCGGATGGTACATCAATGCCACTTTCAATAATAGTTGAGCAAACTAATACGTTAAAATGTCGATGATAAAACTCAGACATTACTTTTTCTAAATCGCGCTCATGCATTTGCCCGTGTGCAACGCAAGGTCTTGCTTCTGGAATCAATTTTGAGATTTCTTCTGCTTTTTTATTGATGGTTGTAATGTCATTATGTAAAAAATACACTTGACCGCCGCGCAATATTTCCCGCTGTAATGCTTCAACCACAATGCTATCTTGATAATCATGCACAAATGTTTTAACAGACAATCGTCTGGCAGGCGGAGTAGCGATGACTGATAAATCACGAATACCTGATAACGCCATATTCAACGTACGAGGAATAGGGGTGGCGGTTAGTGTTAACATGTCAATTTCAGTGCGTAATGATTTGATTTTTTCTTTTTGCTTCACGCCAAATCGATGCTCTTCATCAATAATGATTAAACCCAAATCTTTAAACTTTAAATCATTTTGCAATAATTTATGCGTACCAATAATGATATCAATTTTGCCTGCTTCAATTTTTTCTAACGATTTACTTTGTTCTTTACCTGTTTTAAAGCGTGATAACACATCAATTTGAATTGGCCAATCAGCAAATCGATCAATAAAATTTTGATAATGTTGCTGTGCAAGTAAGGTAGTCGGCACTAAAATCGCTACTTGCTTGTTGTTTTGCACTGCTAAAAAGGCAGCACGCATCGCCACTTCTGTTTTACCAAAGCCCACATCGCCACAAATGACTCTATCCATTGGTTTGTCGGATGTCATATCAGCAAAAACTTGCTCAATTGCACGTAATTGATCAGGCGTTTCTTCAAAAGGAAAATCCGCTATAAATTTGTCATATAATTCGGATGAAAAAGTGTAATGATGACCAGGTTTGGCGGCACGCTTGGCATATAAATCCAGTAATTCTGCTGCTACATCTTGTACTTTTTCAGCAGCACGGCGTTTTGCTTTCGACCATTGTTCAGTGCCAAGTTTGTTAACAGGGGCATGTTCAGGATCGGCACCCATGTAGCGACTGATATAATGCAATGACGAAACTGGCACAAATAATTTATCGTCGTTTTGATAAACAATGCAAACGTACTCCGCCATTTGATTGCCAACCGTTAAAGTTTGTAAACCAACATAACGACCGACACCATGATCAATATGCACAATAGGATCGTTAATTTGCAATTCGGTTAAATCACGAATCATGGCTTCAGGATCAAGCGATGCTTTTTTGCGACTTCGCGTTTGAATCACGCGCTTTCCATATAATTGCGATTCAGCAATGATCGTAATCGCAGGGCTAATTAATTTAAAGCCACGTTCCAGGGGTGCAATACTAATGCCATATTTTGCATCGCTAGCAATGAATTCTTCCCAGGTAGAAAAAAATGTTGGCGCAACATGAATTCCCTGTAATAAATTTAAAATAATTTCACGTCTACCCATGCTTTCAACGCAAAATAAAATTTTGTCGTTGCAGGTTTGTAAAAATTGCTGTAGTGCATTAAGTGGCACATCTGCTTTGTGATTTATGACTAAATCAGGCGAAACATCTGTTTGAAAGGCAATGCTCTCGCGACGTTCACGTTTTGTTTCAGGTTGCAAAGCATGACTAATGGTTGTAACAGCGTAAGTGTTGGCTAATTGCTTAAATTCATTAAGATCAATAAATAATTGCGCTGGTGGTAATAATGGTTTGGTAATATCATGCTTGCCTTGCTCATAGCGCATATTGATTTCGCGCCAATATTCTTCTGCTTTTTCTTCTACGCCTGGCAAAACAATAATACTGGTATTTTTCGATAAATAATCAAACAGGGTTGCTGTTTTTTCAAAAAACAATGGTAAATAATATTCAATTCCTGGCGGGCTGATGCCTTCGCTCACATCTTGATAAATCGGGCTTTTTTGTGGATTACCAGCAAATTGATTGCGGAAGGTTTGACGAAAATATTCAATGGCATTTTCTGTCATGGGGAATTCTTTTGCCGGGAGCAAACGAATCGAATTTGTTTTTTCAATCGTGCGTTGTGATTCTGGCGAAAATTCACGAATCGAATCAATTTCATCATCTAGCATATCTAATCGAAATGGAGTATTGCTACCCATTGGAAAAATATCAATGATAGAGCCTCGAACAGCAAATTCACCATGCTCTCTTACTTGGTTTACACTGTGATAACCAGCTCTCACTAATTTGGTGCGTAAAATATCGATATTTAATTTGTCATTAACCGTTAATGCAAAGCAATGCCCATCAATAAAATCAGTCGGTGAAATGCGTTGTAACAAAGTATCAATGGATGTGATTAATCCGCCGGTTGCAAGTGTCGGTAAGCGCGCGAAAGTTGCTAATCTTTCCGAAATAATATCTTGATGCGGCGAGAAATGATCATAAGGCAGTGTTTCCCAACCAGGCAATGTGTGTAATAAATTTTTACCTGATGCGAAAAAATCAATTTCTGCTATTAGTTGCCCAACTTGTAAGCTGTCAGGCGCAATAATCAAAACCGGATGACGACTTTGCTTAATCGCATTACTCAACGCAAGCCCTAGACTTCCGCCTGGCAAATGTGTCCAAATAATATGTTCGCCAACAGAATTCGCCAGTGGCGGTTGAAAAATATTGTGATCAGGCATGATATCTTTTGGAGTTAAGGTGATAATGCGCTATTTTAACAGCCTAAATTAGAATGGAAAGCTTAATATGACTGATAAATTGCACTTTGAACCTCGCGTCATTGCTCATCGTGGTGCCAGTGGCTATGCGCCAGAAAATACCATGGCATCATTTGTTAAAGCCGTGCAATTGGGTGCAAGATGGGTTGAATTTGATGTCATGTTGTCGTCAAATGCTGAAGCCTTCGTGTTTCATGATGAATATTTAGACCGTACAACGAATGGTCATGGTTGGGTTGGGGATTATAGTTTTCACGAGTTGCGATCATTAGATGCCGGTAAATGGTTTGGTTTGCCATTTTCGAGTGAGCGCATCCCTTCTTTTTTGACAGTGTTAGAGTTTGTTGATAATGCCAATATTCACGCAAATGTCGAAATTAAACCCTTAGAAGGTCAAGATATTGCGACTACGCAGCGTATTTGGCAGGAAGTACAGGCTTATAAGCCCGAATTGGCTTCATCGCTTTTGTTTTCTAGCTTTTCACTAATAGCTTTAGAGGAAATGCGCAAAATTGCGCCTCAGTGCCAGTTGGGTCTGTTAATGCACCAATGGTTGCCTGATTGGCAAAATATTTGCGATAAATTAAATTGCATTTCTGTTCATATGAGTCAAGAAATCGTCACCCCTGAAAATGCTAAAAAGATAAAAAATACACAGCGTTCATTGTTATGCTATACAGTAAATGACCCATTTCGAGCAAACGAGCTTTTTTCATTCGGCGTAGATGCTGTTTTCAGTGATTATCCCGATAAAATTGCACAAATTAAATAATTTTCACCATATAACAAAATGTATGGTGAATAATGAATCTTGGTATAATTAAGTATCATACCGAAGAAAAGGGTGTCGCATTATGCAAGCTTTAAACTGGGTAGATTATGTCATTCTGACTATCTTTTTACTTTCTGCGTTATCAGGTTTAGGCCGTGGCCTTATTAAAGAAGTCATTTCACTGATTTCATTAGTGACCGCATTTATTGTGGCTGCGATGTTTGCAAATCCGGTCGCTAGTTCATTTATTTCTTCAAACAAAGCCCAAGAAGCGATTGAGCAAACTACCGCGGCAGTAGGTGTGAGTACTGCTCAGCCGGCAAGTTATGCTGCGATTGGTTTGAGCTTTGCCTGTATTTTTGCTGTAACTGTTTTGCTTGGTGCTTTAATCGGGATGATTATTAATCTTGCATTTCAAGCAGGTGGTGGTGGGTTTGGTAATCGCTTATTAGGCGGTGTATTTGGTTGCTGTCGCGCTTTTATCATGTGCTTAGTTATCATTTTCATTGTGCAATTAACTTCATTTTCACAAGACGATTTTTGGAAAAATTCGCAATTGATTCGTTATTTCCAGCCGTCAGTTATTTGGCTTGGTAATGTTGTCTCGCCAACTTTGGCGGATTTGAGAGAGCGTATGGAAAATGGTGTGCAAGATGCTAATACGAGTATTTCCAATATTGCGATTCCTTCTTTGCCAACACCAGCTGCACCTCAGTAAAAAAACTTAGATGCAGGCTCGGATTGTCATCCCGGAATTTTTACCGTTTTTTGGTAAAAATGTCCGGGATCCACGGAGGTATTAAACAAAAAATATGTTCTGTAAAGATTTATGGGTGGATCCCGGACAATTTCCTGCGGAAATTTCCGGGATGACAGTTTGATGCAACAAAGCCCGCATCAATGTTATTTCACCAATTTATCCATCAACTCATTGACCGGCATTTTCTCAAGCGCAGTTTGGTCTGCAAATAACGCAAGTAACTCAGCAACCATTTGCGCCGAATAATGCGTATTCATATTTGCTGCAAATTTTTTGCAAAGTAATGGAATGCCTTCATCGCGACGGCGTTTGTGGCCAATAGGGTATTCAACCGTGACAACACCGGTGCTTTCTTTATTTTTAAAGATGATTTCAATTGAATTGGCAATTGAGCGTTTTTCAGGGTCAAGATAATCACGGGTAAAGTTTTCTGATTCTTGAACGTGCATTAAATTGCGTAATAAATTTATGCGTGGATCTTCTGTTAAATGATTTTCATAATCATCAGCTTTTAAGTCTCCCGTTAATAAACCAACCGCAACCATGTATTGCAAACAATGATCACGATCAGCGGGGTTATTTAATGCGCCCGTTTTATTGATAATGCGCATTGCAGATTCATGGGTAGTAATAATGATTTTTTCAATTTGATCTATTTTGTGTTGAATCAATGGGTGCAACTTGATGGCGCATTCAACAGCAGTTTGTGCGTGAAATTCTGCTGGGTATGAAATTTTAAATAAAATATTTTCCATCACGTAATGACTATATTGAGGTTGTGATAATGAATTACCACGCAAGATAACATCATTAAAACCCCACTTAGGTGCAGTCATTGCTGTTTTATAGCCTTTTTCGCCTTGCAGTGTTAACCAGGCTAAACGCACAGCACGGCTAGTGGCATCACCTGCTGCCCAAGATTTTCGTGAACCAGTATTAGGTGCGTGACGGTAAGTCCTTAATGCAGCGCCATCAATCCATGCTTGTGATAATGCATCAATGATGTGATCTCGTTGTCCGCCTAATAATTGTGTTGCAATCGCAGTCGATGCAATTCTAACTAATAGCACATGATCAAAACCAAGGCGGTTAAAAGAATTTTCAAGTGCAATCATGCCTTGAATTTCATAAGCTTTAATCATCGCTGTTAAAACGTCTTTAACTAAGAGAGGCGGTTTATTGATGAGAATATTTTTTCGACTAATATAATCAGCAACAGAGAGGATCGCGCCTAAATTATCGGAAGGGTGCCCCCATTCGGCTGCAAGCCAAGTGTCATTGTAATCTAACCAACGAATCATGGTGCCAATATTAAAAGCGGCTTGAATGGGATCTAAAATGAAAGTAGTACCTGGAACTCTTGCGCCATGCGGTACAAAGGTTTCGGCAATCACAGGGCCTAATAATTGCGTGCAGGCAGGGTAGTGAAGAGCCAATATCCCGCAGCCTAAAGCATCCATTAAACAGTAGCGTGCTGTTCGGTACGCTTCCTCGCTCTCGACTTTATAATTTAAAGCATATTCTGCAATACTGCTTAATTCTAAATCTGGACGTTTTTCTTTAGCAGCGCTTTTTTTTTCAGAAACGGTCATGAATTAAATCCTATTTTTAATCGGTGGATAAGCACGAGGAGCAGGGCCGACATACTCAGCTTCAGGGCGAATTAAGCGATTGTGTGCACGTTGTTCTTTGATGTGCGCGCTCCAACCAGATAAGCGTGACATGACAAAAATGGGTGTAAATAATGCAGTTGGAATGCCGCAGAAATGGAAAGTGGTTGCGCTATAGAAATCTAAATTAGGAAATAATTTTTTTTGTTCCCACATCACTTTTTCAATTTCTTCAGAAACCGCAAATAAATAGCCATCTCTTGCGCGCGTGCTTAATCGTTGTGACCAAGCTTTGATAATATCAGAACGAGGATCTGATATTTTATAAACGCGATGGCCAAAACCCATTATTTTTTGCTTGTTAGCAAGCATATCCGTGATACCGGCGCGTGCTTGTTCCGGTGTTTTATATTGCTGCACTAAGCGCATCGCTTCTTCATTGGCGCCACCGTGTAATGGCCCACGTAATGTGCCAATCGCAGAAACAATGGCCGAATAAAAATCTGATTCTGTGGAAGCGGTCACTCGCGCTGAAAAAGTAGAAGCATTGAATTCATGTTCAGCATATAAAATTAAAGCAACATCAATTGCGCGTCGTTGATCTTCTTCGGGCTTTTTACCGGTTAGTAATTGTAAGAAAAATCCAGCAACGGTTTGTTCTTCGCAATTCCAAGTGTCTAAGCGGGAATTGTTGCGATGAAAGTGATACCAATAAAGCAGCATACTAGGCGTGCAAGCAATTAAGCGATCAGAAATTTTATCTGCCGTGTAAATGGTGGATTCTGATTCTAATGTGCCCAACATGGATGCACCGGTGCGTAATACTTCCATAGGGTGCGCAGAACCTGGAATTGTTTCGAGTAATAATTTTAACTCATTTGGCAATCGTCGCAGTTTCACTAAGCGATCACGATACGTTTGTAATTGCGGTAGAGTTGGTAATTGGCCGTAAACCAGTAAATAGGCTACTTCTTCGAAAGTGGAGTGGCTTGCTAAATCATTAATATCGTAGCCGCGATAAGTAAGCCCTACACCTTCTTTGCCGACTGTTGAAATCGCTGTTTCACCAATAACAACACCTTCTAAGCCACCTGTGCGCGTGCTTACCATGATTATTTTCCTTTTGCGATAATGTCATCCAATTGTTTTTCGTATTGATGGTAATTTAATAATTCGTAGAGTTCTTCGCGAGTTTGCATGCTATTAATTAGCGATGCTTGTGTGCCCTGTTTCCGCAAGGTGGTGTAAACATTTAATGCTGCAGCACTCATTGCGCGAAAGGCGCTAAGTGGGTAAAGAATTAATTGTATGCCCGCATCGCGTAATTCATCTTTTGTGAAAAGCGGTGTTTGACCAAATTCAGTAATATTCGCAAGTACGGGAACATTGTAAGTTTTGGTGATGGCAGTGTATTGCTCTAATTTTTTGACGCCTTCAAAAAAAATCATTTCAGCGCCAGCTTCAATATAGTGGTGGATGCGATCTTTTGCTTTATCTAAGCCTTCAATATCTAAGGCATCCGTTCGCGCCATAATGGTAAAATCTTTTTCTGTGCGCGCATCTAAGCAGGCTTTCAGTCGGTCACACATTTCTGCTGTCGATACTAATTCTTTGCGAGGTCTGTGCCCGCAGCGTTTTGATTGAATTTGATCTTCAATGTGAATACCCGCCGCATTTGCTTTTATTAAGCCCTTAATCGTGCGTTCAATATTAAGCGCATTGCCAAACCCGGTGTCGATATCAACAAGTAATGGTAAATCGCATGCATCAGTGATGCGTCTTGCTTCATCAATGACATTGGTCATGGTTGTCATGCCAAGATCAGGAATGGCATAAGCGGCATTAGCAACACCAGCACCGGAGAGATAAATGGCTTTAAAGCCAGCATGTTTTGCTAAAATAGCGGAAAAGGCATTGATGGTGCCTGCAATTTGCAGAGGATTTTCTTGGATTAACGCTTGTGGCAAACTCGGATGTTTTATCGGCATAGGTAGAGCGTCCATTGCTTTACGCGATATTTAAAACTACTCCCCGGGACGGACTCGAACCGCCGACCCAGTGATTAACAGTCACTTGCTCTACCGACTGAGCTACCGGGGAATAATGTAGCGCTTAAGAAGATCAGAATACTAATAGCGCTTAACGCGATCGTCAACAAGATTTTGGTATTACTTTCAATCTTATCGAATTTTTTTAATCGCGTTGTTCAGCCTTCTCACAGCTTCTTTCAATTTGTCCATCGAAGTAGTGTAACAGATTCTTATATAACCAGGTGTACCAAATGCAGAACCTGGAATAACAGCGAGCTCCGCTTCATTTAAAAGAAATTCTGAAAACTCAAGATCGTTGGTGATACCAGCTTCTTTGTTATACAGGCCTTCGACATTGATAAATGAATAAAAGGTGCCATCAGATGGTAAACATTTTATTCCATCAATTTTTTGTAGTTCGCTATATAAATAGTCATGTCGTTCTTTATATGCACGAGTCATCATTGCAACGCAGCTTTGGTCACCATTTAAGGCTTCTTCGGCAGCATATTGTGAAATGGTTGGCGGGCTCGATGTGTTTTGCGATTGCGCTTTTTTCATGGCGCTAATGATTTTGAATGGCCCTGCTGCATAACCAATGCGCCAGCCAGTCATAGCATATGTTTTTGAGACGCTATTTACGACAACGCAGCGATCATAAAGAGCAGGGCAAGCGTTGACGATATTGGCGAATGGGAAATCTGACCACATATTGTGCTCATAAATATCATCACTAGCGACAATAATGCCTGGGTGTTTTAAGATCACTTCACCTAATGCTGCTAATTCATCTTTGGTATAGGCAATACCGCTTGGATTAGATGGACTGTTTAAGATCAAAAGACGTGTTTTATCAGTGATGGCGCCGGCTAATTGTGATGGTGTCATTTTAAAATGTTGGTTGATGTCGGTTTTAACGATAACGGGTTCGCCATCTGTTAATTTTACCATATCAGGATATGAAACCCAGTAAGGGGCAGGGATAATCACTTCATCGCCTGGATTTAAAATAGCACTAAATAAGTTATATAGGCTGTGTTTTGCGCCACAAGATACCAAAATTTGTTTTGCTTCATAGTTGAGATTATTTTCGCGTGAAAATTTGTTGATAATGGCATTAATTAAGCTCTTGGTGCCATCAACAGCAGTGTATTTGGTGTGGCCGGCATTGGTTGCGGCAATGGCTGCATCTTTAATATGCTGTGGTGTGTCAAAGTCGGGTTCGCCAATACTTAAGCTGATAATATCTCTGCCTTCAGCGCGTAATTCTTCAGCGCGCGCAGCAACCGTAAGAGTGGGTGAAGGTTTGATGCGTTGCACACGTTGTGCTAATTCTTGCGCTAAATCTTTAGTCATTCTTGGCTCGCTCTTAAGTGTGGTTAATGTCATGATATGATACCTTACGAAATATAGATGTATTATGGCCGCCGATTATAATAGATAGCGCCTCTTTTAGTGAAGCATTATGACGCAACAATTTGAATTAACTTCATCATATCAACCTGCCGGCGATCAGCCGAAGGCGATCGCTCAGTTAACAGAGGGTGTGCGCGAAGGCTTGGTATATCAAACGCTCTTGGGTGTGACGGGATCGGGTAAGACATTCACGATGGCGAATGTGATTCAAAATGTGCAGCGCACGACATTAATCCTTGCTCCAAATAAAACCTTAGCGGCGCAATTATATGGGGAGATGAAAGAATTTTTCCCGCGCAATGCTGTTGAGTATTTCGTTTCATATTATGATTATTATCAACCAGAAGCGTATGTTCCTTCATCTGATACTTATATTGCAAAAGATGCCTCCATCAATGAGCATATTGAGCAAATGCGTTTATCGGCAACGAAAGCATTACTTGAGCGACCCGATAGTATTATTGTGGCAACGGTGTCAGCCATTTATGGTTTAGGCGACCCACGCATGTATTTAAGCATGGTGATGCATTTAGATCGTGGCGATAAAGTCGATCAGCGTTTTATTTTGCGTCGTTTAGCGGAATTGCAATATACGCGTAATGATGTTGATTTGCATCGCGCGACTTATCGCGTGCGCGGTGATGTGATTGATATCTTCCCGGCCGAATCAGATAGCGAAGCAGTGCGTATTGAATTATTCGGCGATGAAATTGAAAACTTATGTTATTTCGATCCGCTCACCGGTGAAATATTGCGTCGTGTGCCGCGTTTAACTATTTATCCTAAGAGTCATTATGTGACTCAGCGCGAAACGATTGTGAAAGCAATTGATCAAATCAAAACAGATCTTCAAGTAAGACTTCAAGAATTAAATCGCGCTAATAAATTAGTTGAAGCGCAACGTTTAGAGCAGCGCACTTTATACGATTTAGAGTTAATGCAAGAATTAGGCTATTGCCAAGGCATTGAAAATTATTCGCGTTATTTGTCTGGTCGCGCAAGTGGTGAAGCGCCGCCCACCTTATTTGATTATTTACCAAAAAATTCTTTACTCATTATCGATGAATCCCACGTTACGATTCCGCAGTTAAATGGTATGTATCGCGGCGATCGTTCACGTAAAGAAACATTGGTTGAATATGGTTTTCGTTTGCCGTCCGCCATGGATAATCGTCCGATGCGTTTTGACGAATTTACCGCGCGTGCACCACAAACAGTTTATGTTTCAGCCACACCTTCTCAATATGAATTAGAGCGATCAAATGTGATTGCCGAACAAATTGTGCGACCAACCGGATTGCTTGATCCAGTTGTTGAAGTGCGACCTGCCACCAAGCAAGTTGATGATTTGTTGTCTGAGATTAATATTCGTGTGCAATTAAAAGAGCGCGTGTTAGTCACTACTTTAACAAAACGCATGGCGGAAGATTTAACCGAATATCTAGAAGAACACCGCATCAAAGTGCGATATTTACACTCGGATGTTGAAACGGTTGAGCGCATCGAAATTATTCGTGGGCTTCGTTTAGGTGAATTTGATGTGTTGGTGGGTATTAACTTATTACGCGAAGGGTTAGATTTGCCGGAAGTATCTTTGGTTGGTATTTTAGATGCCGATAAAGAAGGTTTTTTACGTTCAGAAACTGCGTTAATTCAAACGATAGGCCGTGTTGCCCGAAACTTTAACGGCAAAGCGATTTTATATGCCGATCGCATAACAAATTCGATGGAACGTGCAATTTTGGAAACTGAGCGTCGTCGCCAGAAGCAAGCGGAATACAATACATTACATAACATCACGCCAACCGGTGTCTTTAAAGCAGTACATGATGTGATGGAAGGGGCTTATTCTTCAGGAAGTCCACGCGGCAAATTATTCCCGAAAAATAAAAAGGGCGAAGATTTGGCGCAATACGCCATGATGTCGCAAGAAGTACTGGCGGATCGCATCAAGAAACTAGAAATAAAGATGTATGAACATGCGCATCAGTTGGAGTTTGAAGAGGCGTCAAGGGTGCGAGATTTAATCAGACAGGTAAAAGAGTTTTTGTTGTAATCGTTCCCGTGAACGTGCCCGCGTGCGTGCCCGTCTTTTCCGTTTTTAAAAAAACAAAAGACGGGCACGATTACGAAAAAGCTTACTTGATTCTTATTAACCAACATTGTATCTTTGCAACCTCACAGACACGTAGCTCAGTGGTAGAGCACCACCTTGACATGGTGGTGGTCGGTGGTTCGATCCCACTCGTGTCTACCAGATTTGGATAATCCCTTGCTTTTGCGAGGGATTTTGTTTTTAAAGCGCAGCAATGAAAGAGATGCTCATATGCCCGTCATTACTTTGCCAGATGGCAGTCAAAAATCATTTGAACAATCAGTAACCGTTGCTGATGTTGCAGCTAGTATTGGTGCAGGTCTTGCGAAAGCCGCGATCGCGGGCGTGGTCGACGATAAATTAGTCGATACCTTTTATGTTATCGAAAAAGATGCGGCACTGCGCATCATTACCGATAAAGACCCGCAAGGTTTAGAAATTATCCGTCATTCCACGGCACACTTGTTAGCGCATGCGGTCAAAACATTATTTCCAAGCGCACAAGTGACTATTGGTCCTGTGATCGAAGATGGTTTTTATTATGACTTTGCCTTCGAAAAAGCATTTTCCGAAGATGACTTAATTAAAATCGAAGAAAAGATGGCAGAAATTGCCGCCAAAGATTATGTCGTATCGCGACGCGTCGTGACTCGCCCAGAAGCAATTAAATTTTTTGCTGACATGGGTGAAAAATACAAAGTCAGTATTATTGAAAGCATTCCTGGCGATGAAACGCTTACTATTTACCAACAAGGTGATTTTGCTGATTTATGTCGCGGCCCGCATGTGCCACGAACCAGTATGTTGAAAGCATTTAAATTAACAAAAGTCTCAGGTGCATATTGGCGCGGTGATTCCAAAAATGAAATGTTGCAACGCGTTTATGGTACCGCTTGGCAAAACAAGAAATTACTTGAAGAATATTTAAAAAACATCGAAGAAGCTGAAAAGCGCGATCACCGTAAGATTGCTAAAAACCTGGATCTTTTTCATTTTCAAGAAGAAGCACCTGGTATGGTCTTTTGGCATGAAAATGGTTGGTTGATTTATCAAGAGATTAAAAATTACATCAGTGAAAAAACGGGCGCAAATGGTTATCAAGCTGTTGCGACACCGCAAATCGTCGATTTGACACTCTGGAAAAAATCAGGTCACTGGGAAATGTATAGTGACAACATGTTTGTTGTTGAGTCAGATGATAAGCAATATGCCGTTAAACCCATGAATTGTCCGTGCCACGTGCAAATTTTTAAGCAAGGGTTACGTAGTTATCGCGATTTACCTATACGTTTATCCGAATTTGGTATTTTGCATCGCAACGAATTATCGGGTGCGATGCACGGTTTAATGCGTGTTCGACAATTGGTGCAAGATGACGCTCATATTTTTTGTGCTGAATCACAATTGTTAGAAGAATCGACCAACTTTATTAACCTCTTGATGGATGTTTATAAAGATTTTGGTTTTACCGATATCACCGTTAGACTGGCAACGCGCCCCGATAAACGTATTGGTGATGACTCATTATGGGATTACGCAGAAAAATCATTAGCGGATGCTCTCAAAAATGCCGGTCTTGAGTACCAAATATTGCCAGGCGAGGGTGCATTTTATGGTCCTAAGATCGAATTTCACTTAAAAGACTGTATTGGTCGTATGTGGCAGTGTGGTACTTTACAGTTAGATTATGCGCAACCGGCAAGGCTTGAAGCTTATTACATCGCCGAAGACGGCAGTAAAAAAGTGCCGGTAATGTTGCATCGAGCCATTTTAGGATCGCTAGAGCGATTTATTGGGGTTCTTTTAGAGCACTATGCTGGTAAACTACCTATCTGGTTGGCTCCAGTCCAAGTCGTTGTGATGAATATTACTGACAAACAAGCCCCGTTTGTGACCGAAACGGTCGCTAAATTGAAAAAACTTGGCATAAAAGCAAAATCGGACTTGAGAAATGAGAAGATCGGCTTTAAAATCCGCGAGCACACTATTATGCAAGTGCCGTACCTCTTAGTGGCTGGTGATAGAGAGGTTGAGTCTGGGTCAGTATCTGTACGAACCCAAGATGGTAAAGATTTAGGTGTCATGCCAGTTGAGAATTTTGTAACCCTTATTAGCGCACAAATTGCACTAAAAGGTCGCAGTGAATAGGAGGATGTAGGATTAGTACTGAAAAGAAACCTCGCGTGAATGATGAAATTCGATCTTCAGAGGTGCGTTTGATAGATGCGGAAGGCCAGCAACTCGGCGTTGTTAGCATTTATGAAGCCAAAAGGATTACAGAAGAAGCTGGTCTTGATTTAGTCGAGGTATCGCCTGATGCGAAGCCTCCTGTTTGTCGTGTTATGGACTTTGGTAAGTTTAAATTTCAAATGAGCAAGCGCAAAGCCGCGGCTCGTAAGAAGCAAAAGCAAATCCAGACAAAAGAAATTAAGCTACGTCCAGCAACAGAAGAAGCGGATTACCAAGTTAAAATTCGCAGTATTATGAAATTCTTAGAAAACGGCGATAAAGCAAAAGTCGTTGTCCGATTTAGAGGGCGAGAAATGGCCCATCCTGAGTTAGGTATGCAGCTTTTAGGGCGCATGATTCAAGAATTGGCGGATATTGGGGTGGTTGAACAACATCCTAAGTTTGAAGGCCGTCAAATTGTTATGGTCGTAGGACCAAAAAAGAAATAAATATTTTTTTATGTTTAGTGGGGTAGGGGATCGAAATGCCAAAGTTAAAATCAAATCGCGGTGCTGCTAAGCGGTTCCGTAAAACAGCGGGTGGCTACAAGTGCAAGTGCATCAACCGCAACCACATTCTGACGAAGAAAACCACAAAGCGTAAGCGTCGCTTGCGTTCAGGTTTGATTGTGAGAGATGAAGATAAGGGTAGAATCGAACAGATGCTGCCATACACTCTGTAAGTAAAAGGTTAAGTGAGGAAAAGTTATGCCAAGAGTTAAACGTGGGGTTACCGCTAGAGCAAGACATAAAAAAGTTCTAGCAAAGGCAAAAGGTTATTATGGCGCACGTAGTCGTGTTTATCGTGTAGCAAAACAAGCTGTAATCAAAGCAGCTCAATACGCTTATCGCGATCGTCGTAACAAAAAGCGCGAATTTCGTGCTCTTTGGATTATTCGTGTTAACGCAGCCGCAAGAGATGCTGGTATGAGTTACAGCACCTTTATGAATGGTTTGAAGAAAGCAAACATTCTTATCGACCGTAAAGTGCTTGCAGATATCGCAGTTCATGACAAAGCAGCTTTTGCAGCTTTAGCAGAACAAGCCAAGGCTAGCTTAGCTACTGCCGCTTAGTACATCATTTTTACGATGACAACGGGTTATTTATCTCTCATGAGGTAGATAACCCGTATGGCTATGGAAGGAAATCCATGCAAAGTTTAGATGATCTCTTAAATCAAGCAAAACACTCAATACACTCCGCTTCTGATCTTGCAGCTCTTGATCAATGTCGTGTTCACTATCTCGGAAAAAATGGCCAATTAACAGAATTGTTAAAAACCTTAGGTCAATTACCGAAAGAAGAGCGACCAGCAGCTGGTCAAAAAATTAATGTCGTAAAAGCAGAAATCGTCGCATTACTGGAAGAGCGTCATATTGAGTTAAGTAAATCGCACGTTGCAGCGCAACTTGCCAAAGATACCATTGATGTGACTTTGCCCGGCAGGGGCGTTAGCAGGGGTAGTATTCATCCCGTCTCAAAAACAATGAATGAATTGCGCCGCATCTTTACGCAAATGGGTTTTGTTTGCTTAGAGGGCCCTGAAATTGAAGATGATTATCACAATTTTTCTGCGTTAAATATTCCTAAAAATCATCCTGCGCGCGCGATGCAAGATACATTTTATTATCCTGATGGTTTGTTGTTGCGTACCCACATGTCGCCCGTGCAAATTCGCGCGATGAAAAAAATGCCGCCACCATTACGCATGGTAGCGATGGGTCGTGTTTATCGTCGTGATTTTGATATTACGCACACGCCTATGTTTCATCAAATCGAATGTTTGATGATTGATGAAAATGTCACGTTTGCAAACTTAAAGGAAATTCTCACGCAATTTTTACAAGCATTTTTTGAATGCGAAATTAAAATTCGTTTGCGACCTTCTTATTTCCCATTTACCGAGCCTTCTGCTGAAGTTGATATTGGCTGCATTAAATGTAGCGGTAAAGGTTGTCGCATTTGCAAGCATACTGGCTATTTAGAAGTATTAGGTTGCGGCATGGTGCATCCTAATGTGTTGAAGATGGCGGGCATTGACTCTAAGCGTTACGGAGGTTTTGCTTTTGGTGCCGGTATCGATCGCTTAACGATGTTGAAATACGGTATTTCCGATTTGCGTTCTTTGTTTGAAAACGACATCCGTTTCTTAAGTCAGTTTTAACTGCCATTGGAGTTTACATGAAATGCACTGAATCTTGGTTGCGCGAGTGGGTGAATCCTAAAGTATCACTTGAAAAGCTTTGCGATCAATTAACGATGGCTGGTTTTGAAGTGGAAGAAGTGGTGGATGTCGCCAAAGCTGATTATGCAAAACTATTAGCAAAAAAACATTTGAAAGATGCAGCGATAGAATTTTCTATTACACCCAATCGTGGTGATTGTTTAAGTGTGCGTGGCATGGCGCGTGAAGTTGCTGCATTAACAAAAGCAAAGCTAACACCAATAAAAATTAAACCCCTAAAACCAACAATCAAAGATAAATTAAACGCAAAAATAAAGGCAAAAAATGCTTGTCCACGTTATCTCGGCCGCATTATTCGAAATGTGGACGTTAGCAAACCAACACCAGAATGGATGCGTGATCGACTAATTACCGCGGGTGTTTTTCCTGTCAGTGTTATTGTTGATATCACCAACTATGTGATGATCGAATTAGGGCAGCCAATGCATGCTTTTGATTTGCATAAAATCGATAAAGAAATCATTGTGCGCATGTCATCAAAGGGTGAAAGCATTACTTTACTTAACGATCAAACAGTAAAGCTAGATAATGAAACATTAGTTATTGCAGATGCTAATAAGCCAATTGCAATCGCTGGAATCATGGGCGGTATGAATACGTGTATTAGCAATGAAACGAAAGATGTATTTTTAGAGGTTGCTTTCTTTCCAGCAGACGTCATTGCGAGACAACGCCAAGCGCATCAATTGCTTTCTGATGGCGCGCATCGTTGGGAGCGAGGTGTTGATTCAACTATACAACTAGAAGCCATGCATCGCGTATCGCAATTAATTATTGAATATGCATCGGGTAATCCAGGTCCTATCATTGAAGTGGTAAGTAAGCCGCATTTACCGAAAATAAAAACAATCACGCTCAATTTCTCAAATGTCGCAAGATTATTAGGCGCCTATATTTCCCCAAAAGAAATTGAGGCCATTTTTAAATTGTTAATGTTTAGCTTTAAGCGCACAAAAGATGCTTGGCGTGTTACCGTTCCAAGCTATCGTAATGACTTGACGATAGAAGAAGATTTAATTGAAGAAATCGCGCGTATGTATGGCTTTGACAAAATCAAAGCGGCGCCGCTTTATTCGCATTTAAAATCAAATCAACAACAACTGGGTGCAATCGATACTTATGGTTTGCGGGAGCAATTAGTTGATCTTGGTTATCACGAAATGGTGTCATACAGTTTTATCGATCAAGCACGCCAAAAATTATTTGATCCCAATATCACACCTTTAGAATTGCAAAATCCAATCACAGCAGAAATGTCTGTGATGCGCACCAGTTTATGGCCTGGGTTAGTTAATGCGATGCTTTACAATTTGAGTCGTCAACAATCACGAATTCGTTTATTCGAACTTGGCGTCTGTTTTGTCCCTCAGGGTAAAAAGACATTACAAGAAAACCGTATTGCCGGTTTGATAACAGGGTTGGCAGCAGATGAGCAATGGGGTTTGCCGGCCAGAGTGGCGGATTTTTTTGATATGAAGGGTGATGTTTGCAACTTGTTGCAATCGACGCTTGAGGGCGAATCCTGGGAGTTTAAACCAGGGGAGCACCCCGCATTACACCCCGGCCAAACCGCTGTTTTGATGAAAAATGGCCAACAAGTAGGGGTAATGGGTGCTTTGCATCCTAGTGTTTTACAGGCCTTAGGGTTGGCTGATGCTTCTGTTTTTGTCTTTGAAATCGCCGAAAAAGCCTTAAATTCAGCTGCAAAAGTCACAATTGCTGAAATTTCCAAATTCCCAGGAATTAGGCGCGATATCGCCATTTTAATAAAACAGGCTGTACCAGCTACCAAAATTCAGGATACAATAAGGGATGTCGCAGGTACTTGGTTAAAAGACGTTTTTATCTTCGACGTCTATGAAGGCAAGGGTATTGCAGAGGGTTATAGAAGTGTTGCTCTCGCACTGCATTTGCAACATCCGACCCGTACACTGGTTGACGAAGAGGTTGCGACTCTCATGAACAGAGTCATAACAGTCTTAAAGGAGCAATTAGGAGCAGAGTTAAGGAGCTAACATGGCGACGCTAACAAAAGCTGATCTTGCAAAGCACTTAGACGAACAAATTGGTTTAACAAATCGTGAAGCAAAAGAAATTGTCGAATTGTTTTTCCAGTACATCAGTAATGCCTTAATTAACGGTCAACAAGTGAAATTATCTGGGTTTGGTAATTTTACCTTACACGACAAAAAAGAACGCCCTGGTCGTAATCCTCGCACGGGTGAAGAAGTGCCAGTTAGTGCACGTCGTGTTGTAACATTCCATTGTGGCCAAAAGTTAAAAGCTCGTGTTGAAAAACACATTGGCGAAGAAATACGAGGATAATTCCTTTGAGTAAAACTCAAAAAAGAAAACAGCATAAAGAGCAGGAATTGCCTGCCATTCCTGATAAAAAATATTTTACTATCAGTGAAGTTAGTGATCTTTGTGCTGTCAAAGCGTATGTGTTGCGTTATTGGGAACAAGAGTTTCCGCTATTACGTCCTGTTAAACGTCGCGGCAATCGACGCTATTATCAACAACAAGACGTGTTGTTGGTGCGTCAAATCAAAAAATTACTTTATGATGATGGTTTCACCATAGAAGGTGCGCGCGCGCAATTGTCCAGCACTCCTGAAACCGTTAGTCAATCAGTTAAAGCAAATGCGATGGTAAAAAAAGTGATTGCAGAACTCGAGCTCGTCTTGCAAAATCTGCAGGCAGAAACAACGACAAATCATTAAGATACGTCTTGTCTCAATACTAAAACGTTCAATTCCCTCGGGGCGTAGCGCAGCTTGGTAGCGCACTTGCTTGGGGTGTAAGAGGTCGCCGGTTCAAATCCGGCCGTCCCGATATATTGAGAAAATAATTAAGGAATGATGTTCAGTGGAAAAAATTTGGCTCAATAGTTATTCTCCAGGTGTTCCCGCCGAAATTAACCCAGATGCGTATCAATCACTGACTGAGTTGATTGATCAATCAGTGCAACGCTATGCCGATCGCCCAGCATTTTATAATTTAGGGGTGACGCTAACTTATAGCGAAATGGATAATTTAAGCAGAGATTTTGCAGCATTTTTGCAACAGGGATTGCAATTAAAAAAAGGTGATCGCATCGCCATTATGTTGCCGAATGTGTTGCAGTATCCGATTGTTTTATTTGCCGCATTACGTGCGGGCTTAATTGTTGTGAATGTGAATCCACTCTACACCGCAGGTGAATTAGTTTATCAAATTAATAATTCGGAAAGCGCTGCTATTGTTGCTTTATCTAGTTTCGCGGCAACGGTAGAAAAAGCGTTACCGGAAATGAAAACGTTAAAACATATTATCATTACAGATTTGGGTGATTTATTTCCTTGGCCAAAATCATGGATGACAAATTTCACTTTAAAATATATTTATCGCAAAATTCCAAACTATCGTTTGCCAAACGTGATTAGTTTCAAGCAAGGATTAAAAAGGGGTCGAGATCTTGGCTTTAAACGCGTTGATATTTCGAATGACGATACCGCGTTTTTGCAATATACCGGTGGTACGACTGGTGTTTCAAAAGGTGCAATTTTGACGCATCGCAACATTATTGCTAATTTGCAGCAAGCCGATGCGTGGTTTAGTGGTATGTTAACTGGTGGGCAGGAAATTATTATTACCGCTTTGCCGCTTTATCATATTTTTTCGCTGCTTGCGAATTGCTTTTTCTTTACGAAATTGGGCGGTTTAAATGTTTTAGTCACTAATCCTCGCGATGTTTCTACCATCATTAAAGAAATGAGACGATTTAAATTTACAGCGATTACAGGCGTCAATACGCTATTTAATGCTTTGTTGAATGATCCGAGATTTGCAACGCTTGATTTTAGTCATCTGCATTTAGCATTGGGTGGCGGCATGGCTGTTCAGCGTGTGGTTGCAGAAAAATGGCAAGGGGTGACTGGCGCACCATTATTAGAAGCCTATGGCCTGACTGAAACATCACCTTGTGTCACGATTAATCCGGCTAATTTGAAAAGTTATAACGGCACCATTGGGTTGCCCGTATCATCAACCGAACTTGCGATTTTGGATGATGATGGTAATGAATTGCCGGTCGGTTCTTCGGGAGAATTAGCAGTGAAAGGCCCGCAAGTGATGAAAGGGTATTGGAATAATCCAGAAGAAACAGCAAGTGTATTCACCAAAGATGGCTGGTTGTTAACCGGCGATGTTGGGGCAATGGATGCTAAAGGGTATGTTCGCATTTTAGAGCGTAAAAAAGACATGATTTTAGTGTCTGGTTTTAATGTTTACCCGAATGAAATTGAAGATGTTTTGGTCAGATTGCCAGGAGTAAAAGAGTGTGCGGTCATTGGTATTCCAGATGAACACTCAGGCGAAGCAGTGAAAGCCTTTATTGTGAAGGCGGATCCTAAATTAGATGTCGATAAAGTAATTCAGTATAGTCGCGAGCATTTGACCCCATATAAAGTGCCAAAACAGGTCGAATTTTGTAAAGAATTGCCTAAGTCGAATGTGGGGAAGATATTGCGTCGGGCGTTGAAGGAACACGCTTGACCCAGGCATGCCCTTAAACGTGCCCGTGAACGTGCCCGTCTTTTCTGCTTTTCCGAACATCAAAAGACGGGCACGCACGCGGGCACGTTCACGGGCACGTTTTAAAGCCCCCAGCCCCCATTTTCTAGCTGCTCAATCCCATATTTCGTGATACAATCACGCAGTCAAAAATCACATAGAATCCTGGCTCACTATGGAAAATCCTATCGCTAAAGAAGTACAAAAAGTTAGCGTCGAAACTGAACTGAAAAAGTCCTATCTCGACTATGCTATGAGCGTTATTGTTGGTCGCGCCTTGCCTGATGTGCGGGACGGTTTGAAACCGGTACACAGAAGAGTTTTATTTGCGATGCACGAACTCGGTAATGAGTGGAATAAGCCTTATAAGAAATCTGCCCGTATCGTCGGTGACGTGATTGGTAAATACCACCCGCATGGTGATACAGCTGTTTATGACACGATTGTTCGATTGGCCCAGCCTTTTTCAATGCGCTATTTAATGGTCGACGGTCAAGGTAACTTTGGTTCTATCGATGGTGATAGAGCGGCGGCAATGCGTTATACCGAAATTAGAATGTCGCGTTTTGCTCATGCATTACTTGCTGATATCGAAAAAGAAACAGTCGATTTTACTCCGAATTATGATGAAAACGAATTGATGCCGGTTGTGTTACCGACACGCGTTCCTAATTTATTAGTGAATGGTTCATCGGGTATTGCTGTTGGTATGGCAACCAATATTCCGCCACACAATTTAACGGAAGTGATTAACGCATGTTTAGCGTTAATCGAACAACCTGCTTTAACCATCCCTGAATTAATGGAGCATGTTCCAGGACCTGATTTACCAACCGCCGGTATTATTCAAGGCAAAAACGGCATCATCGAAGCCTATTTGACGGGTCGTGGTCGAATGGTGGTACGTGGTAGAACCGAAATTGAAGTCGATGAAAAAAGCGGTAAAGAACGCATCATTATTACTGAATTGCCATATCAGGTTAACAAGGCGCGCATGGTTGAGCGTATTGCTGAATTGGTGAAAGAGAAAAAACTGGAAGGCATTAGTGCATTACGCGATGAATCAGACAAGCAAGGTATGCGCGTGGTGATTGAAGTGCGTCGTGGTGAAAACAGTGAAATTATTTTAAATAATTTATACGTTCATACGCAGTTACAAAGCGTTTTTGGTATCAACATGGTGGCATTACAAGATGGCCAACCAAAAACATTAAATCTTAAACAATTACTTGAAGCATTTATTCAGCATCGTCGCGAAGTGGTAACCAGACGTACGGTGTTTGATTTGAAGAAAGCGCGTGATCGCGTCCATATTTTAGAAGGCTTAGCGATAGCACTCGCTAACATTGATTTGATGATTGCCCTTATCAAGCAAGCAAAAGATTCTGCTGAAGCAAAAGCAAAATTAATGGTGCAGGTTTGGAAGGTCGCAGATACCGTCGATATTTTAACGCGTGCTGGTGCGGTGGATGCGATTACCCATACCACAGAGCGTTATGGCTTATCTGATGACGGTTATCGTTTATCACAAGAACAAGCGCAAGCTATTTTAGATATGCGTTTACATCGCTTGACTGGTCTTGAGCAAGATAAAATTATTAATGAGCATAAAGAATTAAAAGAATTAATTCAGCGCTTAATCGAAATTTTACAAAATCCTGAACGTTTAATGGCTGTAATTCGTGATGAGTTAATTGCTTTACGCGATGAATTTGGCGACAAACGCCGTACGGAAATTGTTGAAGTCGATGAAGGTGAAGTATTAATTGAAGATTTAATTCCAGATGAAAAAGTCGTGGTGACATTGTCTCATGAAGGCTATGTAAAAACGCAGCCGTTAAGTGTTTATGAAGCGCAACATCGCGGTGGTCGCGGTAAATCTGCAACAACGGTGAAAGAAGAGGATTTCATCGAATTCTTAATTGCAGCGCGAACGCACGATACGGTTTTATGTTTTACCAACCACGGTAAAGTGTATTGGTTGAAAGTGTATCAATTGCCGCAAGCAAATCGAACATCACGTGGTAAGCCAATTATTAATTTATTGCCGTTAGCCCCTGGCGAAAAAGTAAATGCATTCTTGCCAGTGCGTGAATACTTAGAAAATCAATACGTCGTGATGGCAACATCACTTGGTATGGTGAAGAAAGTATCGTTAGTTGATTTTTCACGTCCAAGATCATCCGGTATTATTGCAATCGGCTTAAACGAAGGTGATTACTTAGTACAAGCTGATATCACAGATGGTAAGCATGATGTGATGTTGTTTACTAATGCTGGTAAAGTCGTACGTTTTGCGGAAGCAAAAGTAAGATGTATGGGTCGACAAGCTTCTGGTGTTCGTGGTGTCAAACTACAAGATAATCAGCGTGTGGTGTCTTTAATTGTTTCGCATAAAGGCGATATTTTAACCGCAACCGAACGTGGATTTGGTAAGCGCACAGCCATAGACGAATATCGTTTAAGTGGTCGTGGTGGTTCTGGTGTTATTTCCATTCAAGTGAATGAGCGTAATGGTAATGTTGTAAGTGCTATTCAAGTTCACGAAGATGATGAAGTGATGTTGATTACGGACAAGGGTACGTTGGTTCGTGTTCCTGTCAGTGAAATTTCTGTCATAGGACGCAATACTCAAGGTGTGCGCTTAATACAATTAAGCGAAAACGAAGTATTGGTGAATATCGAGCGTATTGCAGCTGATATTGAAGGAGAAAGTGAAAATGTCACAAATGAGTGAAAATATAATTCCTCCCGTGATCACCATAGATGGTGCAAGCGGTACTGGTAAAGGTACGATTAGTCAGCTTTTAGCAGAACATCTTGGCTGGAAGTTTTTAGATAGTGGTGCGCTTTATCGAGTGTTAGCGTTAGCGGCATTTAAACATAGCGTAGCCCTTGATAATGAATCGGCCTTAGACGTTTTAGCCGAACATTTAGATGTGCAATTCACTGCTCGTGGCGCGCAAACACCGCAAATTACGCTGGAAGGCGAAGATGTGACAGAAACCATCCGGACTGAAAAAATCGGTAATGCAGCATCGATTGTAGGCGCTTTACCTAAAGTCAGAACAGCACTTTTGAGTAGGCAAAGGGCATTTCGAGAGTTTCCAGGGTTGGTGGCTGATGGCCGGGATATGGGAAGCGTGGTTTTCCCAGATGCCGAGCTTAAAATATTCTTACTAGCTAGCCCCGAAGAGCGTGCCTGTAGGCGTCTTAAACAGTTGAAGGATCGGGGAATAAATGTTAACCTTGCCAACCTCGTAGAAGAACTACGCGAGCGTGACAGGCGTGATCAAGAGCGAGCAATCGCCCCTCTGAAACCCGCAACGGATGCCATCTGCATTGAAACGGACCACCTGACTATCGAGCAAGTAGTTGAAAGAATTCTAGTCGAGATTGATGGAAAAAAGGCCTTTCCTGCTACATCAAGACCCGTAACTAATTTTGTTTCGGAATATGTAGCAGAGTAAGATTTTATTAATTCTAACCGTTATATTTTGAGGTTCTAAGTGAAACAACAACAATCCATGGAGAAAACATTCGAGCAGTTATTTGAGCAAGAAGCTGCGATCCAACCAGGCGCTATCATTTCCGCAACCGTTGAAGGCATTAATGAAAAACACGTTATTGTCGATGCTGGTTTAAAATCCCAATCCTACATTCCTATCGAACAATTCTACGATGAATCGGGCAAGCTCGAAGCAAAAGTAGGCGACGAAGTTAAAGTTGCACTTGAAGTGATGGAAGATGGTTTCGGTAGTACTCGTTTATCTAGAGAACGTGCAAAACGTCTAGAATCCTGGACTCACTTAGAAAAAGCATTCGAAGCAAAAGAAACCATTCGTGGTACGATTGTCGGCCGCGTTAAAGGTGGTTTCACGGTTGAAATCAATAAAGTTAGAGCGTTTTTACCAGGCTCTCTCGTTGATGTTAAGCCTATCCGCGATCCTGAAGCTTTCGAAGGTAAAGAATTCGAATTTAAAGTTATCAAGGTTGATGTGAAGCGCAACAATATCGTTGTTTCACGTCGTGCGGTTCTTGAAGCTGAAAACAATGTTGAACGCGCTGCTGTGTTAGAAAACATTAGCGAAGGTCATGAAATCAAAGGTATCGTGAAAAATCTTACCGATTACGGTGCATTTATCGATCTTGGCGGCGTAGATGGTTTGTTACATATCACTGATATGTCTTGGAAGCGTATTAAGCACCCAAGCGAAATTTTAAACATTGGCGACGAAATCAAAGTACGTGTATTGAAAATCGATCGTGAAAACGTTCGTGTATCACTTGGCTTGAAACAGTTAGGTGGCGATCCATGGCATGATATCAGCCAACGTTACCCAGTGAATTCCAAGATTTCTGGCCGCGTAACCAATATTACGGATTACGGCTGCTTTGTTGAAATCGAAGAAGGCATTGAAGGTTTAGTTCACGTATCCGAAATGGATTGGACTAACAAAAACGTTAACCCAAATAAAGTCATTCACTTAGGTCAAGAAGTTGAAGTGATGGTTTTAGATGTTGATGCTGACAGACGTCGTATTTCCTTAGGCGTTAAACAATGTACTTCTAATCCATGGGCAGCATTTGCTGAAAACCACGAGAAGAACGAAAAAGTTAAAGGCAAAATCAAATCTATTACCGATTTCGGCATCTTCCTGGAATTGGATGGCGGCATCGATGGTTTAATTTACTTATCCGATATCGCTTGGAGCGAAGCGGATGCACAAGAAGCGTTACGTAAATATCAAAAAGGCGACGAATTAGAAGCTGTGATTCTTGCGATTGATGTTGAACGTGAACGTATTGCTCTTGGCTTAAAACAATTAGCTGACGATCCATTAGCGCATTATCTCGAACAAAACGAGAAAGGCACTATTGTGACCGGTACTATTGTTGAAGTTGAACAAAAACAAGCAGTCGTTGAATTGGCTGATGGTATTCGCGGTATTCTTCGCGCTTCCGAAATGGCAGCAGAAAAAGTTGAAGATGCACGTACCAAGTTCAATGTAGGCGATAGCGTGGAAGCGAAAATCATGGGCACCGATAGAAAAGTCCATGCGATTACGCTTTCTATTAAAGCAAAAGATGCAAAGACACCTGCGAAGAAAGAAAAAGCAGCTAAAGCTCCTAAAGCCGCAGCCGCTGCAGGTACCACTGCAACTGGTAAGAAAAAGAAAGCAGCAGCTTCTGAATCCACTTTGAAGACGACTCTCGGTGACCTATTTAAAGGCATGGGCAGTAACGAAGAAAAGCAGGAAGAAGATAAGTAAGCTTGTTGTTTGATGAATAAAAAATCCCGACCTAAGTCGGGATTTTTTTTTGCCTTTAATCAGTGAACGTGAACGTACACTGGGTGAAGTAGCCTGGACACGCTTTTTGTGTCCGGGGTTTTTTCTTAAGTACTGAGAAAAGCCCCCGGACACAAAAAGCGTGTCCAGGCTACATTATTTTTTCCATTTAATGTTGCAACCAATACTAGCTTTTTGATCTTCATGTATCGGCTTACCTTGCAATACATGATCTAGCGCTAATGCCAAATCTTCACCTGTAACCGGTATCGTATTGCCAGGTGTGGCACCATCAAATCTGCCGCGATAGATGCACTGCAAATTTTTATCAAACACATAAAAATCAGGCGTACAAGCTGCTTGATACGCTTTGGCAACATTTTGGGTTTCATCAAATAAATAGGGAAATGAATAATGATTCGTAATCGCAACTTCCCGCATATGTTCTGGCGAATCACTTGGGTAATTAACAATATCATTAGAATTAATCGCGATAAAACTAATCCCTTGATTTTGATACTGCCGAGCGAGTTCTACTAATTTACTTTCGATATGTTTTACATACGGACAATGGTTGCAAATAAACATAACAACAGTTGCGATGTCTGATTTTAAACTTTGCAATGAAAGTGATTTATTTGAACAAACATCGATTAAATTAAAATCGGGTGCATAAGTGCCAAGTGGCAACATAGAAGAGGGTGTCGCAGCCATAAATTACTCCATTGATTAAATTGCCTCAAACGCTACCGTGCAAAGCCTTCTATTTCAAGTGAATTCGTGTAAAATCAGCGACTCTTGTGCCTGTTAGAATTTAAGGAGAGGGTAAAATGGATGGCTTCGTTAAACGCCGCCTAATCGCTGCATTGTGTGTGTGCAGCTTGATTTCAATTTCAGAACAAACTTTTGCATCCGGGTTTCAATTATTTGAGCAAGATGGCGCAAGCGTTGGTAACTACCACGCAGGTTATGCTGCGCTTGCTAATGATGCAAGTACAGCATTTTACAATCCAGCAGGTATCAACCGTATTAAAACTCAGCAATTAGTGATTAGTGCTGATAGCGTGATGACGGATTTTAAATACCAAGGTACGATTGCCGTTAATATGATTGATGACAATGTGGTGCGTCCAGTTACTGCGCAAGGCGGTAATTATGGTTTTGTGCCTGCATTGCATTATGTTGCACCGATTAGTGATTTAGTTGGTTTTGGTTTTAGTATTGATGTGCCATTCGGATTAAAAACGACTTTTGGGCGTACCACCATTATTCAATACGCTGCCACTACAACAGCTGCAACCGTTGTCGATGTCAGTCCATCATTTGGCTTACAATTAACAGATAAAGGTTCGTTCGGTTTTGGTTTAGATATCCAACGTATGGATGCTGAATTTGATCAAGTAGGTGGTGTTGGTTTACCAACAACGAATGCTGAATGTATTAATAAGTTAAGTGATACTGGATACGGCGGGCATTTCGGTGTGCTTTATCAATTCACCCCTGATAGCCGTGTTGGTTTAAGTTATCACACGCAAGTGGTGCATCATTTAAATGGTTCCAGTACGTTTATCGGCCCGATTGCAACTGCCTTTGCTGGCGGTCCTTATTCAGGACACGCATACACGAATTTAACTTTGCCAGCTTATACTGCATTAAGTGCTTATCACCGCATTTTGCCAAAAGTAGCGTTGATGGGCAGTATTGTCTATACGCAATGGAATGTTTTTAGAGTGACAAGTTTGCATGGTGTCGCTGGTATTGAAAATCTTGATCCAAGCACTAACATTAACGTTAATGTGCCGCAGTATTACAATAATACGTGGAATGTATCTGTTGGTGCTGATTATGATGCAACAGATAAAATCACGTTACGTTGTGGTGTCGGTTACGATCAAACACCAACAACAGATGCTTATCGCAATGCGACCTTGCCTGACAATAATCGCTTAGCCACAGCTATTGGTGGTCATTACCAATCATCACCAACATTAGGCTTTGATGTTGGCTGGACACACTTAATGTTAAAAAACACACCAATCAATCCACCACCGTTGGTAACCGGCGATCAAGTGACAACAACTGTTGGTAATGTAAAAGGTGGGGCGGATGTGATTGCGGGACAGTTGACTTGGAACATTGAATAATACGTCATCCCGGACGGCTTTGTTGCATCAAACTGTCATCCCGGAATTTTTACCGTTTTTTGGTAAAAATGTCCGGGATCCACGGAGGTATTAAACAAAAAATATGTTCTGTAAAGATTTATGGGTGGATCCCGGACAATTTCCTGCGGAAATTTCCGGGATGACACGGAGCGGTAATTATCCAAAAATCTTATGAAACCAACGGAACTTGCTTTTGTTTGGGCCGCCGTTGAAGGTAATTGTATAGGGAGCAGTTGTCACATAATAACCTTGAGCGTAGCTGGTAGGGGTAACTTTAATAATACCAGTCGCTGGGTCAAAAATTGCGGTTGCAATAGGTTGTGCATTGTTGTCCCCACAGCTTGCCGTCATAAAGATTTCAGCAAAGCATTCATTTTTTGGCATTGAAAAAATACAAGCATTTTTGACAGTTTTTTTATCAATTTCGTTCTTTTGTTGTCCTGGCTGAGTAATACCCTTAGCACCCAATTTTGGATAAGAACAAATTTGATGATTGATTTTGACTGTAGATGGTTCGCTTGTGTTGTTGTTAATCGTTAAGCCTACATCACTATCAGCCGCATTCGCAGCCATGCAGAAGCCGCTGACAGCAACTGCTAAAAAAATCTTTTGTTTAAATTTCATAGTCATTCAATCTCCCTGAAATTAATAAATAATCGGTGCATTCTAACTGCGAACGTGTGTTGGAACCAGGATTCTTTCGCCTTCATGTAAAGAATTATTATCTACAAGGTTGGCTAAGCGTATCGCAGCGGCGTTAGTGTGAAACTTCTCAGCAATTTTTTCAAGTGTATCGCCTCGTCTTACCATGTAAACCGTATCTCCTGGCAATAATGCTGAATTATCTTGCTTTGGGTGCGTAGGAATGACTAATTGTCTACCATGTGGTAGCGGCAAGTTGGTGCGTAAATTATTGGCAAACACTAAATCATTCGCGTGAATATGAAAACGATTGGCGATACTTTGCACTGTATCATGTGTTCTAACCATATAGATGGTATCACCGGGTTGGATTTTATAATGGCCTCGTGTCGATTTAATCGAAGGCTTCAATGCAAAATTGAAATGCGGCGGTAATGTTTTTGTAGGGCTTGCTGTCATCATGGGTGTGGGTTTTTTTAATACCATTTTTTTATCAGTGGATATTAATAAATTTAAACCAGGATTTAATTTATTTTTCGCTAAATGATTCATGCTGGTTATGGCTTCTGGTGTGGTATTAAACTTTCTAGCAAGTGATTGCAGTGTGTCACCACTGTTGACACGATAGTGAATCCATTTGATACCAGTATTTAGCGGTGAGCGAACTAAATTTGTAATAAATTGTTCGACCCGCTCAATGGGTAACACTAATTTACTGATGCCCTTCGATGGTGTGAGCAATTGATTATAGCCAGGATTTAATTGCTTTAATTTTTTATAACTAATACCAGCAAATGCAGCGGCAACTTGTAAATGAATTTGCGATGTGACATCCACTTGAGCGAGATACGGGGCGTTGCGCACATATGGCAAATCAATAGGGTATTTATCGGGATGACTGATAATAACAGCGAGTGCTAATAAACTCGGCACATAATTATGTGTTTCATAAGCAACAGGCAGTGACCAAAAATCCGTGTTACGACCATTACGAATATTTTTTAAAATCGCATTTCGCAAATTACCTTCACCTGTATCGTAAGCAGCTAATGCTAGCAACCAATTACCATCGTAAACATTTTGCAAATAGGCCAAATGATTTAAAGCAGCGCGAGTTGAAGTGATTACATCGCGTCGACCGTCAAACCACCAATCTTGACGCACACCCAGTCCTGCGGCAGTTGCAGGCATGAGTTGCCAAATGCCGGCAGCACCCACACTTGATGTTGCTAAAGGGTTGTAGCCGCTTTCAATAATGGGTAGCAACACTAATTCTGCTGGCAAGTGCCTTTTTTTCACTTGTTGAAAAATATAATAAAGGTAGGGGGATGCGCGATTAATGGATCGATAAAGAAAACCTTGATTGTTTAAATACCATTCTATTTTTGCTTGCACTTCAGGATTATTTTCATAATGAGATAAAGTGAATTCTTCGCGTAGCGCTTCCCAAAGATTATCGGCGTTACGATAACGATCGATATCTTCTGCTAATAATTGTTTGTGCGTAGAATTTGCTTGATTGAAGTGTTTGTACGTTTGAAAACCTTCGGGGTTAGCGTCAGCATAAGCATTCAATGTGGCGAACGCTCCTAGCGTAATAGCTGCGATAAAACTAATTACTGATTTAATCACGCATAACTCATTGTAATATAAGATTATTAACGTGCATCAGGTGTGCATTTGTTAACTCATTTAACACTGCAGATGCCTATTTGGTATGCTATAGTACCAAAATTAATGGCAGGATGGAAAAGCTTTGGCACACGGCTATCGAACCTTACAACGATGGGATCAATGGTTAATGAATCACTTCTTAGGCAGTGTTTTGCTGCAAGAAGAAGGAAAATTATTGCCTACTCTTTTAAATAAACATCCTGGTAAGAATGCCTTATTAATTGGTGTGCCGAGTCAATCTTCTTTTTTGAAAGAAATGACACAAGATAAACCATTATTAATGTCGCCACCCATTCATCACCATCACCAAGATTTTCACATCGAAAGCGATTTGCACGAATTACCAATACAATCGGGTAGTGTGGATCTTGTGATCATCCCGCATACCTTAGAATTTGTTGATCATCCTAGACATTTATTTAGTGAAGCGTGCCGCATTGTGAAACCAGAAGGATTGATCGCGATTGTTGGTTTTAATCCATACAGTCCATGGGGTATCAAAAATATTTTTGCAGAAGATGAATCTTCTGCCTTTACATCACACATGATTCATGCGCAAAAAATTAAAGGTTGGTTAAAATTGGCTGATTTTGCCATTGAGCAACATCATTCGTTTTTATTTCGACCGCCTCTTAGTTTCCCAACATTGCAAAATAAATTAACTTTTTTAGAGAAAATTGGCCCATATTGTTTTTCGCCTTTTGGTGGTGCTTATGTTTTAATAGCGCGCGCCAAAGTGATTCCGCTAACACCCATTAAGATGAAGTGGAAGCAAGAATTAAGCAATATTAGTATGCCTTCGGCCATTTCAGGCCACATATAGCACGGTAGGTAAAATGAAACACGTAATAATATACACAGACGGCGCATGTCGCGGTAATCCAGGTCCCGGCGGTTGGGGCGCTGTTCTTTTTTATGGCGACCATAAAAAAACGATTTCAGGGGCTGAAAAAATGACTACCAACAATCGTATGGAATTAATGGGTGCGATTGGTGCATTGCGCGCTTTAAAAGATGCCTGCAAGGTAGATCTTTATACCGATTCGCAATATGTGCAAAAAGGCATAAGCGAGTGGATTCATGCTTGGAAAAAAAAGAATTGGAAGAAAGCAGATAAAACAGATGTAAAAAATGCGGATCTGTGGCAATTACTCGATGAAGAAGTCACTCGCCATCAAATAAAGTGGCATTGGGTGCGTGGACACAATGGGCACCCGGAAAATGAATTAGCAGATAGTATTGCTAATAAAGCAATTGATGACATGTTTCTTAAATAAGGTTAAATCATGCGACAAATTATTCTGGATACTGAAACCACGGGTTTACGCGTTGAAGATAATCATCGCATTATTGAAATCGGTTGCATTGAATTAATTGATCGCAAATTAACGGGCGAACATTATCATATTTATATTAATCCAGAGCGAGAAATTGATGCGGGTGCGCAAGCAGTGCATGGCATTACCAATCACTTTTTGCAAAATAAACCAGTCTTTAAAGCGATTGTGAAAGAATTCATGGATTTTATTGGGAATGCTGAGTTAATTATTCATAACGCACCATTTGATTTGTCGTTTTTAAATCACGAATTGCAATTAGTCAATATGGGTTATCAGTTGATGACTGATTATTGTTCTGTGATTGATACGCTAGCACTTGCTCGCAAAATTCATATCGGGCAACGAAACAGTTTAGATGCTCTATGTAAACGTTACAAAATTGATAATTCTAAGCGCGATTTACACGGCGCGTTACTCGATGCTAATTTACTAGCGCAAGTCTATTTAGCCATGACTGGTGGTCAGGGTAGTTTTTTTGATATTCAAGATAGTCATCAATCGGTGGCACATCAAACGCAAAGGACATCGCAACCCTTAGCAAAGAAACATGTATTGCCTGTGATTTATGCGAATCAAGACGAATTAACGGCGCATCAAGAATATTTGGCAAAATTAAAAAAGCAGGGTAAGTGCGTTTGGGAAGATAGTTAGTTTGACCTCATGCAAATTTCACGTTAATATTCATGCCACTTTGCATTGGCGAGTTCTGCTGGAGAGATGGCTGAGCGGTCGAAAGCGGCGGTCTTGAAAACCGTTGAGCCTTATGGGCTCCGGGGGTTCGAATCCCTCTCTCTCCGCCAAAATAATAATCAATATAAGTCGAGAATGAGGCGCCCTTTGATAAAAGTTTTGCTGGTTGATGATCATGAACTTGTAAGAATGGGCATTAAACGCTTGTTGCAAGATGTTCATGGCATCAAAGTAATTGGCGAAGCCGCGACAGGTGAAGCTGCTGTGTTGCTTGCAAAAGAATTGATGCCAGATGTTGTCGTCATGGACGTGCATATGCCTGGTATTGGTGGTCTTGAAGCCACGCGCAAGATGATTCGACATAATCCTGATTTAAAAGTCTTAGCGTTAACTATTTATGAAGATGAGCCTTATCCATCACGCTTATTACAGGCAGGTGCCTTTGGTTATATTACAAAAGGCTGTGATCCTGAAGAAATGATCCGCGCTATCCGCACTATATATACTGACCAACATTACATCACGCCAGGTGTTGCACAACAAATAGCCATCAAGCGTTATAGTAAAGGTGAGCAATCACCACTGGATTTGCTTTCAGAGCGTGAAATGCAAATCATGTTGATGATTACGCAAGGTTTAAAAGTGCATGATATTTCTAAGAAGCTTTGCTTGAGTCCAAAAACAGTCAATAGCTATCGCTACCGCATTTTTGAAAAATTAAACATCGATACCGATGTTGAGTTAACCCTGATGGCAATGCGTTTAGGTATGATTGAAGGCACCAAGACCGAAACTGAATCACAGTAGTGAGTTTTACGATTATCTGCTAAGCTTTATTTTATGCAAGATATTAAATTATTCCTCTCAAAACTATCTCATCATCCCGGCGTTTATCAAATGCACGGTGAAAACGGTGATGTGATTTACGTTGGCAAAGCCAAAGATTTAAAAAAGCGCGTTTCAAGCTATTTCAGTAAAACGGCAAAAGATCCCAAAACCACCGCACTAGTTAAGCAAATTCATCGCATCACGATTACGGTGACTGCCAGTGAAAATGAAGCGGTTATTTTAGAATGTAATTTAATTAAAAAATTTAAACCGCGTTATAATATTTTGTTGCGCGATGATAAAAGCTTTCCTTATATTTTAATTTCGCATCACCCTTATCCAAAAATAGAAATGTATCGAGGTTTACGCAAAGGGCAGGGGCGTTATTTTGGTCCTTATCCCAATTCGTTGGCAGTGCGCGAAATTATCAATTTAATCCAAAAAATATTTAAAATAAGAACTTGTCGCGATAGTTATTTTGAGGCAAGAACGAGACCTTGTCTTTTGTATCAAATTGAACGTTGCACAGGGCCTTGTGTTGAATTGATTTCGAAAAATGAATATGCCGAAAGCATTGAAATGGCGATATTATTTTTAGAAGGGAAAAAAGAAGAAATTATCACTGAATTACAAAATAGAATGCAGCAGGCATCTGACAAGCTCGATTATGAATTAGCAGCCAGTATTCGTGATCAAATTACCCGTATTCGACAGATTCAAGATAAGCAATACATTAGTACTACGAAAGGTGAAGCAGATGTGATTGGTCTTGCGATGCAAGATGGCGTAAGTTGTATTCAATTGCTTACCGTTCGAGATGGCCAAATTATTGGAAGCTTAGCTTATTATCCTGCGGTGCCTGCTAACTCTACGGCTGCTGAAATTATTTCAGCGTTTATTACGCAGCATTATTTAACAGAAACTTCCCATATCGAAAGCATTCCTAAGCAATTAATTTATGAATTCCCGATTGCTGATAAAAATATCATTACTGATGTTTTGGCGTTGCAATCGAAACATCGCGTTGAATTAACGCATGCTGTGCGAGGTGATCGATTAAAGTGGTTGCAAATGGCAACCAATAGCGCGAAGCAATCGTTAAAATTGCATTTATCAACGAAAGCGCACGGCACAGAAAGATTAGTGGAATTACAGCAAATTTTAAATTTAGCCCAAATCCCTGAACGGTTAGAATGTTATGACGTGAGTCACACGATGGGAGAGGCAACTGTTGCTTCTTGCGTTGTTTTTAATGGCGATGGTCCGATGAAAAGTGATTACCGTCGTTACAACATACAAAATGTAACACCCGGTGATGATGTGGGTGCGATGCGTCAGGTGTTACAGCGCCGTTTCAAAGCGCATTTTGAAGGGGGCAGTCCTTTGCCTGATGTGGTTTTTATTGATGGTGGAAAAGGGCAATTAAATGCGGCAGCGGAGGTGTTAGAAGAAGTGGGATTGCCTGATATTTTATTGGTCGGAGTTTCTAAAGGCCCTGATCGAAAAGCGGGTTTTGAAACGTTACATTTTTTGCATCAAACGCCACGGCATTTGCCAGCGGATTCCAAGGCTTTGCATTTAATTCAGCATATTAGAGATGAGTCACATCGTTTTGCGATCACCGGTCATCGCATGCGTCGCGACAAAGCCAGACGGCAATCGACACTAGAATCCATCAGCGGAATTGGTGCCAAACGGCGCCGTGATTTGTTACGTTATTTTGGTGGTATTCAAGGTATAGCTCATGCTAGTCTTGATGAATTAATGAAAGTACCAGGGATTAATCGTTCTTTAGCTGAGCGTATTTTTGCAGCATTACATGACACGACCTTATGAGCAAATGATTAATTGGCCTAATGTTTTAACATTAGTGCGCATCGCTGTTATTCCACTTCTAACGGTAGTTTTTTATTTACCTGTTTGGTGGGCACACATGGGTGCGGCCATTATTTTTAGCATAGCCTCTGTCACCGATTGGCTCGATGGCTATCTTGCGCGTTATTTAAAACAATCAACCCGACTCGGTGCTTTTCTAGATCCCGTTGCTGATAAGTTAATGGTGTCTGTGGTATTAGTATTAATTGTTGCCGAGCCTACTTTTCAATTTGTCAGTGTGACATCATCAGTTGTCAGTATTCCTAATTTTTTGCTGACTATTCCTGCAGCTATTATTGTTGCTCGAGAGTTGATTGTTTCCGCATTGCGCGAATGGATGGCAGAATTAGGTAAAAGAAAAAGCGTTGCTGTCTCTGGTTTGGGGAAAGTAAAAACAACTGTGCAAATGTTAGCATTAACAGTCTTGCTTTATTGTGATAACTCAACACCAGCGCCAATCGTGTTCATTGGTTATGCATTATTGTATGTCGCTGCTATTTTAACCATTTGGTCCATGTTTTTTTACCTTAAATCTGCCTGGAAACAATTAGAAAGTTAATCACTTTAATTTTTTTATCACATAATGATGATTTTCTTACAAAATTGCTTGACTTGAAAAGTTGCCGAGATAGAATGGCACCGAAATATTGAGTCGCTAGCAACTTTAATATTGATAAGATTTACCTGCGGGAATAGCTCAGTTGGTAGAGCACAACCTTGCCAAGGTTGGGGTCGCGAGTTCGAGTCT
>CAZUVD010000004.1:0-4890 GCA_964623075.1 uncultured Coxiellaceae bacterium
TCCGAACGTTTGTTACCTATGTCTCCGGACTATACAAAAAGCGTGTCCAGGCTACGTCGCAAGATGATGAATAATTTTATTAATATTTGCTTAGTGCTCAAATGATACAATTAAGCTTATAAGGAATAAAAAAAGCGAGGGGATTGCATATGAATAAGCTGCTTATCTCTGTATTATCTAGCGCTATTATATTCACAATTACCGCGAATACTTACGCAGAATCAATTACCACTGTCACGACCACTACAACAACAATTAAGAAGACTCCCACTAAAGTCGTTAAACACAAACGACACTCGCATCATAAAAAATCATATTATCCGCCGCAAACATATTGTTGCGCTAGTGGTTGCACTGAATACTGTTATACCTGTGAAACAGTCTATAGCTATCGCTCGAGTCACAACTCAGCAAGAATAGAGCTTTGCCAGTAATGACCCCGCGATTGCGCATTGTGTTAGTCAAGCTTTGAAGCAACCGATGTTTTTTCTTGGGGATAATGGTTTTTTCTGACTTCCTGATTAAGTAACCCAAGTTTAATATTCATTTTAGTTTGGTCTTTAAGTTTATTGGTGGTTGGGCTTGAGAAGATCATCCCATTTTCAATGCCGTGATTTATTGCATACAATATAGCTGCCACTGCTTTGGTTAACAGCGATGATAAAAAGCGTTTCATCGTTTAAAGTGTGGAGCATGATGCATGCCCTTAGATTGATCAATAGGCATTGTATTTTCGCGTTTGAATAGCATATTTTCAAATTCATAAACAATACTAATAAAAGATCCGGGCTTTTGAGCTTCAGATCTAACAGGGTGTGGGTTTTGTTTTGCAGTAGCGTTAAATTGCGCTGTCATCGACGATTGGCTGTTATTCACTATTAAAACCGATTCATTCGATTTTCTAGCGCGAAAATGATCGCGTAGTTTAACGCAAGCTAATGCGGCGCCGAGTATTAGACCGCCGACAAGCAAACCAGCAAGTCCACCACCGTAAGTTATGCCCGCTAATATAGCAAAGCCAATACCTACACTGACGATATTTAGAGCCGTTACAGTCCAAAGTCCGAGCACAATTCCAGTCAAAACGCCAATTCCGATCCATCTCCAAAAATAGTTATTCATTAGCTTTTATCTCATTTTAATTCTTATGATCTATTAGTTTAGATGCATGCTTATGACATGACGCTGACAGAAAAATGACAATTTTGTCATAAAACGCCCGGATGAAAAAAATTTCTTCATCCGGATTGCGGTTAGTATGATGCTTGTCTGAGAGGTTTTGCTTCTTTTTCTCTAGCGTTGATAACTTCCGCTTTGCGAATAATATTAAAACCTCGGGCTGCATCTTTGTGTTTGAAAATATTGTTATGAATATTGTATAGCACATCTTTTTTCTTTTCTTCATCAACGCGTGCGGGTGTTAATGGATGAACGTCACGTACAACTTTATAAACTAAAACAGCAACGAGTGTGAAACCAGCGCCGAAAAAGATCGCCAGTGCGACTGGTGCTAAAACCGGTACGGTTGCCGCTAAAGCAATCGCTGTGACGCTTGCCGCAATTAATGTGGAAAGCAAGATATTTTTTTTGAGGTGTAATCTAAGTTGGTCTCGTAAAGTGAGATGTTCACGTCTTGATTTAATGGATGATTCTAAATAGTTTGTATGAGCTTGACCGTTTTCACGATCATTTTTCATTTGGCGGCGATCAGGGTACTCATCTCTCATTTGAACATCATATTCAGGTGATTTAATCGCATTATGTAATTGATAATTTGCATACGTAAGTTGTTTAATGTCGTATGTTATAATTTCACTACGACGAAGCTTAGGTGGGGTATTAACCAGTAAGTTTGCTAACTCCTCAGCAAAATATAATGATTTTTCAATGTGTTGATTAAGTAATGTATCGTTTTCATCACAGCAAAGAATTTGATTATTTTTATTGTTAAGTGCGTCCAGGATTTCTTGCTGAGATTTGATAAGATTATCCATACAGTCAATATTTTGATAGTCTGCTTGATTGTCTAACTTCTTAAAGCGAGCATTTAATTGCGCCAATTTTTTGTTGGATTCTTCAATGCGCTTTTTGATGTCACTTCTATCAAATGATCTTTGAGCTGCTTGGTGTTGACTAATCATTTTCAATTTCTCCAGTAAGTATTTTGGGTTCTAATGGACTTATTATAACGGGTAAATATTAAGTAAATATTAAGTCGATGGGCAAAGGCATGGTGTGCGAAGCGCACCATTGCATTTAATTGCCATAAACCAGGGTTGATGTTGGCTGGCTATTTGCAATCGGCTTACTCGGATGAAAGAAAAACCCATTATGATATTTGCTCTTATATGCGCGTGCTTTTGTTTTTTTCCAACTATCGGTTGATTCAACAAAAGGGTTGAAATAACGCTTTTCTTGCAAAATTTCAGTTAAATTATCAATGCTTACTGCTTTATTAAGATAAACGTTAAGGATGTCACCTTTTGTATTTAATAAAGCGTCAGGGTTTTTTTCAAAATGCTCTTTTAGTAATTTTAATTGCGTGAGAATTTTATGGCATTTTGCTTTTTTATTGATGGTGTACCATTTGCTGGATTGCTCGAGTTTCATGGCGTGTTTGAAGATGCCTTCGATGACGTGATTGAGGTAATTTATTTTTTCAGAGTCACCGTCTATTTTGATTTGATACGTTTCTAATTGTGTGCGGCTTCTTTGTATGGTTGCAAATAATATCTGGTTTTCCACGTTTTGTTGGCATTGTTTTAGGTGAAGTGCAAATGCTTCATCGGGTGTATGCAAGAATGCTAATCTTCCCATATTTTGTGCAGTTTTTAGATGATGAGTTGAGATAAAAGTCGGTTGTTTTTCAATAACATGTTTTGCGAGTAAGGCTAGCATTTCAGCGGTTCCCGCGCTAATGGCGAAGTATAATGCGTCGGTATACAGTGAATAGCCTCTAATGATGCCAATATGTTTTCCCCTGCGTTGCATTGTAACGAATAAGTTATATAAATCTTGGTTGGCAGCGACTGCTGCAGTGATGTTATAAAAATAAAATTCTTTAATTTCTGCGCCTTTTGCTAATAGGGTGCTTGTTAATGTTAAATCGTTATTGGTGACAGCATATAACAATGACATGTCTAATACGTCTTTCATGGGTTTCGCCCTTTTTGTTGTTATGGTGAGGATGAGTTTATCTGTTGGGTGGTTGCTGGGTGGTGACGGGATTATGACAATTTTGTAATGTTAAATGATGAACGAAGATCGTTCATTCTGGCTACGGTGTTTCGTTAATAAGTAGCCTGGACACGCATTTTGTGTCCGGGTTTGCTTGTGTATACAAATATATCCAGATACAACAACCCCGGACACAAAAAGCGTGTCCAGGCTACTTAAGGCTGTCTTAATCTTTCGGCTATATAATTCAATTTTTGTGATATTAAATGAGGTGTTGTATGGCTGGCCCTGTTATGTCCCCTAACTTTGATGATTATGAAGCAACGCCAAGCATGCTTGATGCGTATCGAGCTAAGTTAGGTCAATTGAAGTTGCGTGATCTTCAAGTTGAGGCAAATAATAATCCTGCGTTAAAAGCAATTTATGACGAAATGACACCTATCGAAACTAAATTTAATGACGATGTGGCTTTAATCGAAAAACAAGGATCTGTATCGCCCAAAAAAATGATTGGAGCTGCTGTGGTTGTGGCGATTGTTGTGATGGTGGCAATTGTTACGGCAGCGCTTATAACGTTACCAATCACTCTCGGTCTTATTGTCGCTGCTTTCATTGTTTCTATGGCGGTGACTGCTTTTGTTTTCACGCCTATGGTATGGATCATGGAAAAGGTGCATGACAATAAGATGAAGAAAATGGCAGAAGATCGTGGTTTGGATAGTGCGCTTGATAATTTAAGCGCTCTTAAGAAAAAATTTGATGGTGAAAAGAGTCGGCAGAATTCAGCAAAGGATGTGAATGCTAATGCTTCCGATGTCGTGCCAGATAGCGATCCGAAAGAAAAAATCCATCGTGCAGCATCGCTACCTAAGATGAATGGGATCGCTCTGTTTGCTGGTGAGACAGAGGTTTCGAATCAAAATAAAGTTGCAGTTTCAGGGCAGCGTCAACGAGCAAATTCATTACGCTAAAATAGTAGCCTGGACACGCTTTTTGTGTCCGGGTTTGCTTGTGTATACAAATATATCCAGATACAACAACCCCGGACACAAAAAGCGTGTCCAGGCTACTTAAGGCTGTCTTAATCTTTCGGCTATATAATTCAATTTTTGTGATATTAAATGAGGTGTTGTATGGCTGGCCCTGTTATGTCCCCTAACTTTGATGATTATGAAGCAACGCCAAGCATGCTTGATGCGTATCGAGCTAAGTTAGGTCAATTGAAGTTGCGTGATCTTCAAGTTGAGGCAAATAATAATCCTGCGTTAAAAGCAATTTATGACGAAATGACACCTATCGAAACTAAATTTAATGACGATGTGGCTTTAATCGAAAAACAAGGATCTGTATCGCCCAAAAAAATGATTGGAGCTGCTGTGGTTGTGGCGATTGTTGTGATGGTGGCAATTGTTACGGCAGCGCTTATAACGTTACCAATCACTCTCGGTCTTATTGTCGCTGCTTTCATTGTTTCTATGGCGGTGACTGCTTTTGTTTTCACGCCTATGGTATGGATCATGGAAAAGGTGCATGACAATAAGATGAAGAAAATGGCAGAAGATCGTGGTTTGGATAGTGCGCTTGATAATTTAAGCGCTCTTAAGAAAAAATTTGATGGTGAAAAGAGTCAGCAGAATTCAGCAAAGAATGTGAATGCTAATGCTAATGCTAATGCTAATGCTAATGCTAATGCTAATGCTAATGCTAATGCTA
>CAZUVD010000004.1:4990-222716 GCA_964623075.1 uncultured Coxiellaceae bacterium
ATGCTTCCAATGTTGTTGCAGATAGCACTCCTAAAGTAAAGATCCAACGTTCAGCATCGCTACCGGATATTAAAGGGATCGCCATGTTTTCTGATGTAACAGCGGCTGCGAATTCAGGCGCTACAGTGGTTTCTGAGCAGCGCGCACGAGCTCATTCGGTAAGTAAAAGGTAGTTTAAAACGATAGGCCTACCTATGAAATACTTGCAATTACTTAGGCAGATTCATCGTCGTTTAACCACGAGTCAAGCGCCGCAGATTGCCGGCTTGAAGTTGACTCGTGTGCCTGAGGCCGACAAGCATTTTGCAATGTTACCGAAAGCATTATTGAAAATTAAAAATGATGTGCAGGATTTAAGAGAGGTACTTGATAGAAAGTATTATAAAAATCCTGCTCATTTATTTAACTTGTTAAATCTCGTAATTGCAACGTTTGATCGTTTACCCATTCCAAAAGACAAGAAAAATTCCGATCATGAGTTTTTAATTAAATTGTGTTTGGCTGTGGATTTAACGCGGCTTAACAAAAAGCAGCTCGCTTCATTAAAGATTTATGCGCGCAACAAACCCTTGGAAACTTTCTTTAATAATGACGATGATCGCTTTTTGGCAGCGAGAATTATTGAAGCATTTTGGCCATTAGATGAAGATGACCGTGTTCGACCATCTACCGTTGAAAATTTTAATAAATTAGATGCTATCTCGCAATTTGAAAAACTATCTTTAATTATTATTCATTCAGAAAAAATTCACTCATTATATGGGCTTAGTGGCGAGGGATATTATGAAAAGATACTCGCCACCGTTTCTTTGGCTGCCTTTAGTAAACAGCAAAAAATTCATTTAGCAGCATTAATGAAAGTGTATTCGCCCAAGCATATTAAGCTTTTAGCATTCACTCTTGATGAAATAACAGAGAGTGAAAAAATAGCCACACCATTACGTGCTTCAATCACGGGTATCAATGTTGATGATGTGATGAAAGAGCTTAAAGAATTATTATTTAAAGAAAAATACGAGCAAGCGCATTATTTAATATACCGGTTATTAACTGCCAACGCTTATCAATTCGGACCTTCCTCTTCAATTTTTAATAAATCGCCAGAGCAAATGGCTTTGGTTGCAAAAATTAAAAATGCGCTTGCGCAATTAAGAGTTAAGTCGGATGTTGATAAGGTGAGTGTCGCTCAAGCTTTATTAGTGGATGTAGAGACGGCTTTAATTCAACAAGAAAATACGCGCATAAAAGAAGGGTTAACATCTCACTTTAAGCCAAAAACAAATGAAAATTTAAAACTATTTTTTAGAAGAACGCCTTGGAAAATTAGCGAGCATACTTCATCACTAAAGCAAAAAGAAAAAATAACCATTTCGCATGGCGGCGGTTATTTCCACATATTAGAATTCTTAGCGGGTGTTTCGCCAGGTTATACCTCTGAAATATCGATGACCGGTGTTTGGTTTACACCGGGTGGTTCGAAACCCATTGATGAACGTTATGCAAAAAGGACAACCGAGCAAAGCATGGATATCCCGGCAAGATTCACTGCGACCATCGATCCTGAATGTTTAGAAAAAACCAATCGGAGTGATGAAGCGTTGTTAACGCAAGAATTTTTCTCGGAGTTACAAGATATTCAGGTTTCATTGAATGATTCTCCAGTGTTGGAGATTAAGAATAATATTTTAAATATCGAGCCGTCAGCGTTAAGGCAGCGGGTTCGCGATGATATGGATATTGCTTTGCAGCTTAATCCTTATAATGAACAACAAGCATTAAGCAAAGCTTTTGCTAAGATAGATCAAGTAGGGAAGAATTATTTTTGGGCAACCGAGAAGAGAAATAAACTCGTTCAAGCTGAAATTATTTATATTAAGCGATATATGAAACAAAAAAACATCGACATATTTGCTGCGTGGAAAAATCAAGACCAGCGTTTTGTTGATTTTATGTTTGATTATGAAGATGCAGCATCGCAACTTAATAAGCGTGATAAAGATGGTAATACTATTCTCATGTTAATCGCTGCTCAGGATACTGTAACAGCGCTTGATAAATATATTATTGATGAATTCAAGAAAGTAAAAAATTCAAATACTGTGATCAGTAATAATAAAGGCGAGACCATTGCTCATTTGGCCGCTAAAAACGCTAATCATCAGTATTTCTTTAGTAAGGCTGATTACGAGTCTGTCGCTCACAATAAAATAGGGAAAACACCTTTGATGGTGGCGGTTGAAAGTGGAAATCTCAGTTATATTGTTAATGTTGTCAATTCGGATTCGGGTATTTCTTCTTATGATAATGAATATCGTTTAAAAGCGGTGAATTTGTTATTAGAAAATTTCGATCATTTACCTGAGTTGGATAAACACAAATTTGAACGTGAGTTGAGTCGGGTGCGTCACTCAGGTAAAGTAAACTCATTATTTCAGGCTACACCAAAAACAAAAGCTATTCTTGCCACGCTACAGTATGTCGACCAACGATTGAAAGATCCGCGTGAATATAAAGCTCGCAATGTTATTAGTCTTTTCTTCCATAAACATTTTGCGTTTTCACAAAATGAAAAAGTAAAAGCTGCGAATGCGTTGTTAATGACATTATTAGGGGATGATGTTGCAGAAAAAACCTTGAATGCACATATGCGTCCGTTAAAGCAGGGACAATTAAGCAAGGTCTTTGAATTATCAAAACCCTATTGTAGCCCGGACACAAAAAACGTGTCCAGGCTACGGCAGCTTTAAGGTTTATTTAATGTTCATTTGTTATGATGAGGATTAAGAAATTTATTATAATTTTATTAAAGTAGGTGTTTTCTATGACGCATAAGTTAACAAATGAAGAAGAAAATAAAGTTTTAGGTATTTCAACAGCGGTGGGCATAACGATTGGCGTTCTTACGGCGGCAGCATTTATTGCTTTAGTAGTGATGTTTCCGCCTGTTGCAGCTTTAGGGTTGGGCGCAGTATTGATGTATGGTACAACTCTCGTATCAACGACAGCGCTTTTTGTTTTTTTAGCGCATGCACTGGGTGGCAAATTATATACCGCTGATTATTCTGGTATTCGCGATCCGGGTAGAAGTGGTCGAAGTATGCGGGCAAGTTATTATAGTGCTGTGCAGGCTAGGGAAGACGCAGAGAGTGGTAAGTCAATGTTGCAAAACTGCTGCGCTTTTCTTGCGGTGATGGTGGTTCCAGTAGCACTGTTCGCAGCTATTATGTCGGCACCTTTTGCAATCACCATACTTGTTGCTACAGTGATTACAGGTTTAACGATTGGTGGAGGTTTCGGAAGTATTGCGGGTGTGATTGCTGCGGCTGTTGGCATCAACCATTATGAAAAGAAATCATCTGGTGATACCGCCAACTTTAGTGGTAGTACTGCTCGTTCTAATAAATCTTTGGGAATTAATGGGATTCAGACAAGAACTACTTTTAAGTCTGTGATGGAAGCTGTGAATGATTCAGCGCAATCAGCCAGTGATCAGTTGCCAGCTCAAGGCGCAGCGTCTTCATTGGATAGCGGCGCTAAAACCAATCAATTCAAGCGTTAAGATAAGGAATAATTTTTTTGAAACCCGGCTGGCTTTGTTGCATTAAAATAAGATGATATTTTAAAAAGTAGCCCGGACACAAAAAACGTGTCCAGGCTACGCAGCCTTACTCAAAATTCTTACTAACAAAATCCCAGTTCACTAAGTTCCAAAACCCTTCAACATATTTCGCGCGCACATTGCGATAATCAATGTAATACGCATGTTCCCATACATCGCAGGTTAATAGCGCTGTTTTACCCGATTTCATCGGTAAGTCAGCATTGCCGGTGTTCATGATTTCTAATTCACCCGCAGCATTTTTCGCAAGCCACGTCCAGCCAGAGCCAAATAATGTAACAGCTGATTGCGAAAATTGTTTTTTAAATTCATCAACTGAACCAAATTTTTTATTAATCGCTTCTAATAATTTACCTGAAGGTTCGGTTTTATTGGGTGTCATGCAATGCCAATAAAAAGTATGGTTCCAAACTTGCGCTGCATTGTTAAACATGCCGCCGCTTGATTTCATGATGATGTCTTCGAGTGACATGCTGGCAAATTCAGTATCTTTGATTAAGTTATTTAAATTATTAACGTAAGCTAAATGATGTTTGCCGTAATGATATTGTAGTGTTTCTGCAGAAATGGTCGGTGCTAATGCGTCTTCAGCGTATGGTAGTTTTGGTAATTCAAACATGAATAACTCTCCTTAAGGGTAATTTTCTTCTTTACGTTTTGTTAAAACGTCGAATCCTGTTTCTGTGACTAAAATCGTGTGTTCCCATTGCGCCGATAGACTATGATCTTTTGTTACCACTGTCCACTGATCTGGTAATAACTTCACATCACGTTTGCCTGCATTAATCATTGGCTCAATTGTAAAAATCATGCCGGGTTTTAATTCTTCACCGGTGCCTGGGATGCCGTAATGCAACACATTCGGTGCTTCATGAAAAATTTTACCAATTCCATGCCCGCAATATTCACGCACCACGGTGAAACGGTTTTTTTCTGCGTGTTGCTGAATCGCGGCACCTATATCACCAAAGCGATTACCTGGTTTGACTTGTTCAATGCCGATTTGCAAACACTCTAAAGTGATGTTCACTAAGCGCTCAGCCAGAATTGAGCGCTTACCTACAAAAAACATTTTACTGGTATCACCGTGATAACCATCTTTTAATACCGTGATATCGACATTAATAATGTCGCCATCTTTTAATACTTTGCTACTAGGAATCCCGTGACAAACAACATGATTGACTGAGGTGCAAATGGATTTGGGGAAACCATTGTAATTCAGGGGGGCAGGAATCGCCTGTTGCTGATTCACGATATAATCATGGCAAATTTGATTTAATTCATCGGTGCTAACGCCCGGCTTAATAAACGGCTCAATCATTTCTAACACTTCAGCCGCTAATTTGCCGCTGATGCGCATTTTGGCGATATCAGCTGCGTTTTTAATAATAATCTCAGACATCGGATTCCTTTGCTTTTGTTGTCGGTTGAGGGGTTATATGGTATAAAGGCGTGCTTTAATTAGCAACGACAACATAGTCCACACGCTTGTCATAACGCTTCACCGGGTGCTAATCCTTGATTTTTAAGGAAAAGTTGGTCGAAGTGGATAGGCGGAGGCTTAACCCAATAAAGAGGAAATTATATCATGCAAGTCACGATTCAAGAACTATTGAAAGCTGGCGTTCATTTCGGTCACCAAACCCGTTACTGGAACCCAAAAATGGGCACCTATATCTATGGCGCTCGCAACAAAATCCATATTATCGACCTTGGCAAAACCCAACCCTTATTCCAAGATGCGCTTAACTTCATCGGCAGTGTTGCTGCTAGAAAAGGCAAAATCTTATTTGTGGGTACCAAGTTCGCAGCGCAAGAAATTGTGCAAGCAGAAGCAGAACGCTGCAAAATGCCATACGTTAACCGTCGCTGGTTAGGTGGTATGTTGACCAATTACAAAACCATTCGCCAATCCATCAAACGCTTGAAAGAATTAGAAGCAATGTTTGAATCCGGCAAATTCGGTCGTTTAACGAAAAAAGAAATCTTAGGCCTTGATCGCGAAAAAGATAAATTGCTAATCAGCTTAGGCGGTATCAAAAACATGGGCGGTATTCCTGATGCGATTTTTGTGATCGACGTGGGTCATGAAAAAATTGCGGTGAGCGAAGCTAACCGTTTAGGCATTCCTGTGATCGGTATTGTTGATTCTAACAATGATCCAGATGGCATTTCTTACGTTATCCCAGGTAACGACGATTCATCACGCGCTTTACGTTTTTACACGAGTAAAATTGCTGACACGATCTTAGATGCACGTGCAAGCGTTCTCGATAATAGCGCAACAGAAGTCGTTGAAGATTTCGTTGAGCAAGCAGGTGATGCTGCTCAAGATGACAAAACCAAGTAAGGGGTGACAAGATGTCGACAATTATTTCTGCAACATTAGTAAAAGAATTACGTGAGCGCACTGGCGCTGGCATGATGGAGTGCAAAAAAGCACTTGAAGTGAGCAAAGGTGATCTTGAACTGGCGATTGATGAATTACGCAAGTCAGGCCGCACCAAAGCTGACAAAAAATCAGGCCGCGTTGCTGCTGAAGGTGCCATTGTGATTTTAGAAGAAGGCTCAAAAGCGATTATGCTAGAAGTAAATAGCGAAACCGATTTTGTCGCACGCGATACTAACTTCACCGCCTTTGTTAATGCTGTTGCACAAACCGCATTAAAAGCACATCAGCAAGATATTACTGCATTATCTGCCTTGCCATTAGTTGGTTTTGAACCAAAAACCGTTGAAGAGGCACGCTTAGAACTCGTCGCGAAAGTTGGCGAAAATGTGCAAATTCGTCGTTTGGTTTACAGTGAATCAACCGGTGGTACTGTTGGCTCATACACTCACGGCAACCGCATTGGTGTGCTCGTTGAATTAGATGCTAACAATAAAGATGTTGCGCGCGATGTTGCGATGCACATTGCTGCGACCAAGCCATTAGTGATTTCTCCTGAAGGCGTACCAGCTGATGCGATTGCAAGAGAAAAAGAAATTTACATGGCACAAGCGGCAACCAGCGGCAAACCTGCTGAAATCATCGAGAAAATGGTGGTTGGTCGTTTAAAGAAATATTTAGACGAAGTCAGTTTAGTGGGGCAACCGTTTGTGAAAGATCCAGAAGTCACAGTTGGAGCTTTGTTAAATAAACAACGCGCTAAAGTCATCGCTTTTCATCGTTTTGAAGTAGGCGAAGGCATTGAAAAAACCGTGGAAGACTTTAAAGAAACCGTGATGTCACAAGTGCAAGGCAGCTAACACATGATGGAAACCAAGGATGCGCCCATTTATCGTCGGGTTTTACTTAAACTAAGTGGTGAAGCGCTGCAAGGCGATCACCTCTTTGGTATTGATGCCAACAAACTCGCTAAAATTGCCACTGAAGTAAATAGCGCACTGCAATTAGGTGTGCAAATTGCTTTGGTGATTGGTGGTGGTAATTTAATCCGCGGTGCGGATTTAAACGCCGCTGGTTTTGATCGCATTTCAGGCGATCAAATGGGCATGTTGGCAACCATTATCAATGGTTTAGCGTTACGGGATGCTTTTGAGAAAAAAGGTATTCCGGTCACGTTAACTTCATCCTTTGGTATTCCTAGCTTGACTGAACAATACGATAGAAGCCACGTGAAAGAAAAATTAGAACGTGGCCATGTTGTGATTCTATCAGGCGGCACGGGTAATCCTTTAGTGACAACCGATTCAGCTGCAGCACTGCGCGGTATTGAAATCGGCGCTGATATTGTATTAAAAGCAACAAAAGTCGACGGTGTTTACGATAAAGATCCTATTAAAAATCCTAAGGCCGAACGTTTCCACCAATTAAAATATGAAGAAGTGATTGCGCAACGTTTAGGTGTTATGGATTTAACAGCCATTTTACTTTGCCAAGATCAAGGCTTGCCATTGCGTGTATTCAATATGAATAAACCGGGTGGTTTAAAAGCAATTATGTTAGGCGAAGATATCGGCACGTTGATACATAACGGAGAATAATCATGTCAAATATCTTAAAAGATGCTGAAGCGCGCATGCGTAAAGCGATCGAAGCTTATAAAACTGAAATTGCAAAATTACGTACTGGTCGTGCTAACCCTAGCATTTTAGACCATGTGCGTGTTGATTATTACGGCTCAGATATGCCGATTAATCAAGTGGCTAATATTAATGTGACCGATGCACGCACCCTCACGATTACACCGTGGGAAAAAAAGATGACACCCTTAATTGAAAAAGCCATTCACAATTCTGGTTTAGGGTTAAATCCAGCGACCCAAGGTGATGTCATTCGTGTGCCAATGCCGGCATTAAATGAAGAACGTCGTCGCGAATTAATTAAGGTGGTGCGAACCGAAGCAGAATCCGCACGCGTTAGCATTCGCAACATTCGTCGTGATGGTAACAATGAAATGAAAGAAGCCGTCAAAGCCAAAACCATGACCGAAGATGAAGAGCGTCGTTTAGCCGATAGCATGCAAAAATTAACTGACAAATTCGTGGTTGAAGTTGATCAATTAACCACAGCGAAAGAAGCTGATTTATTAGCGATGTAACCCATGTCAAACGAAAACTTACCAGCACACATTGCCGTCGTTATGGATGGCAATGGGCGTTGGGCCAATAAACGTTTTCTCCCGCGAATAGCTGGTCACAAAGCAGGTGTTAACGCTGCGCGTGACATTGTCAAAAATTGCAGAAAAGCAGGTATCAAGGTTTTATCTCTATTTGCCTTCAGTAGCGAAAATTGGCGCCGTCCGCGTGCGGAAGTTAGTGCGTTGATGGATATCTTCATCACAGGGCTTGAGCGTGAAGTAGAGATGTTGCATCAGAATGACGTGCAATTACGTTTCATTGGTGATCGTACACGATTCAGTGAAAAATTAGTTAAAAAGATTTACGAAGTCGAAGCATTAACCCAGCAAAATAAAAGCATGGTGTTAATCATTGCCGTTGATTACGGTGGTCAATGGGATATCACGCAAGCAATGCAAAAAATAGCGGCAAAAGTCGAAGCAGGCACATTAAAAAGTGTTGATATCACACCGCAATTAATTAGCGAACATTTATCATTTGCTGATTTACCTGATCCCGATTTATTTATTCGCACTAGTGGTGAAATGCGCATTAGTAATTTTATGTTGTGGCAATTGGCTTATTCAGAATTATATTTTACCGATAAACTTTGGCCTGATTTTAATGCAGAAGAGTTAGAGTTAGCCTTAGCGCATTTTGCCAAGCGTCAACGTCGTTATGGTCGTAGTGAAGTCCAAGAAAAGGAAACTAGTTCATGTTAAAGCAACGAATCATAACAGGCGTGATATTGGTGGTTTTGGCTTTAAGTGCCTTGTTTATTTTGCCGCCCGTCGGGTTTTTAGTGTTAATGAGTGCTATTGCGTTGGCCGCCAGTTGGGAGTGGACCAACTTAATGGGATTAAAAACGTTAGCGCCGCGTATGTTGTATTTAATTATCATGAGTGCCGCTTTGTTTAACTCAACGTATTTAACCATTCCATTTGTCTTAGGGCTTGGGTGCGCTTGGTGGGTGGTTGCTTTAATTTTGGTATTGCTATTCAAAGGGCAAAGTAATTTTTTAACCCGTAGTGTTTTTATGCGTGGTGTGATGGGTGTGTTGACTATCGTGCCTTGTTGGTTGGCAATATTGTATCTGCGCTGGGCATTTAAAGATGGCGTTTATGTGCTCATGTTCTTGTTTGCCATCATTTGGGGTTCGGATATTGCGGCGTATTTTGTGGGTAAACGTTTTGGTAAAACGAAATTAGTACCGCTGGTCAGTCCTGGTAAAAGTGTGCAAGGCGCGATCGCTGCGATTACTTATTCTGCTATTTTGGCATTAGTGGTTTTATTGTTATCAAATGTTCCTGATGGTCAGTGGATTTATTGTTTTATTCTGTCAATCGTCACAGCGATTTTTTCAATTGTTGGCGATTTATCGGAAAGTTTATTTAAGCGTCTAGTTGGTATTAAAGATTCCGGTAAATTATTACCAGGTCATGGCGGCTTATTAGACAGAATTGACAGCTTAACTGCAGCAGCGCCTGTGTTTGCGCTAGGTGCTTTAATATTGTCTGTATAAATCACTGGATTTTGCTGCAGAAAGCCAAGATAATTGGCAACTCTAAATTATTGAAGCAAACAATCAGCGATGAAAAAATTAGCCTGCTCTATCTTTATCCTTTTGCAATTATTCCATGCTGCTTGGGCAGATTCGTTTGTTGTCCGCAATATCCAAGTAGAAGGTTTGCAACGCACAACACCTGCAACCGTTGAAAGTTATTTGCCAATCAAGCGTGGCGAAACATTGCAGCCTGCAAAAACCGCAGCGATTTTGCGCGCACTCTATAAGACAGGTTTTTTTGATGACATTACCTTATCGCGATCAGGTAATACATTAGTGATTCATGTTGTTGAAAGACCAACCATCGGACAATTAAAAATTACTGGTAATTCAGTTATTCCTACCGAGAAATTAACAACTGTTATGAAATCACTCGATGTGGCAGAAGGCCGCGTTTACAATCCTTCTGTTTTAGAAAAAATTAAACAAAGTTTATTAAACCAATATTATTCATTAGGTCGCTACAATGCGCGTGTGGATGTAGCAACCGACCCAATGCCGCGCAATCGTGTTGCAGTGCATATCAAGATTTCAGAAGGGTTAGTGGCGAAAGTGCGTAATATTACCATTATTGGTAATCACGCTTTTGATGAAAAAACATTAATTAACCAAATGGATTTAACAACGTCTGGTTACTTTACCTTTATTTCACAAACCGATCGTTATTCGGAAGAAAAATTAGAAATGAGTGTTGAAAAAATTCGCTCCTATTATATGGATCGCGGATACATTCGTTTTGATGTCAAATCCGCGCAAGCGCAAATGACACCGGATCACAAAGCAGTGTTTGTTACTATTATTGTCAATGAAGGTCAACCTTATACGGTCGATAAAATCATGATCGAAGGCCGCCCAGTATTGGCAACAAGTGAAATTAAAGACAAAATTATTTTAAAGCACGGTGATATTTTCTCGCGCCAAAAAATCTTGGATTCAGAAAAAGCTATCACGCGTTTATTAGGTGATCGTGGTTATATGTTTGCAACGATTTCACTTAAACCACAAGTCGATGACAAAACACATACCGTGAATTTAGTGTTTGATGTCACAGCCGGTAAGCGTACTTATGTGCGTCACATTACCTTTAGTGAAAACAATCGCACCAACGATGAAGTGTTGCGTCGTGAAATGTTGCAGTGGGAATCAGCGCCTGCTTCTACCACTAAATTAGAAGATTCAAAACAACGTTTAGGTTTGTTGCCATTTATTCGTGAAGTTGAAATGGCGGTCAATCCAGTTAAAGAAAGTTCCGATAAAATCGACGTTAACTACAAAGTAAAAGAAGACAATTCTGCGACGGCGACTTTTAAAATTGGTTACTCGCAAGTTGATCGTGTGATTTTAGGCCTTGGTTTTAATCAAAAGAATTTCTTTGGTACCGGTAATACCTTAGGCGTGAATTTACAACGTAGTAAGTACGAACAATTTTATGGTATCGATTACACCGACCCGTACTACACATTAGATGGTATCAGCCGCACATTGAGTGTCGCGGCATCGCGTGTTGACCCAAGAGGCGGTGGTATTCAAAATAGTTTTACCACTTATGAATACGATGCAGGCGTATTGTATGGCATTCCGGTGGGTAACGAAGATACAGTGATCAATCGCGTTCAGGCAGGTTTTGGCTATCAAGATACGTTAGTGCATTTGATTCAAGGTAACATTTCAAATCAAATTAGCACTTTTGTGGCGTCACATGGCACTCATTATCAGCAGTTAGACATGAAAGTGGGTTATACCCGTGATAGCCGAGATAAGGCGATTTTTGCGACTAAGGGTATTTTGCAAACAATTTACCTCGACGTCTTTGCGCCATTGGCCTCACAATCGCTCACATTTTATACAGTCAACTACCATGCTAAGTGGTACCAACCACTCTATCAACAGTTTATTTTGCTCTCCCGAGCCGATTTAGGCTATGGAAATGGCTTCCATGGGGTGCATGATTACCCATTCTTTAGAAATTATTATGCCGGTGGTATTGATTCCGTTCGCGGTTATCAAGGCTTTACCTTGGGCCCAAGAGACTCGAATGGTAACCCATTTGGTGGTAATATCTTGGTCGATGGCAGTGTTGGCTTGATTTTCCCTAATTTCATATCGGACAACCTGCGTACACAGGCTTATTTTGATATTGGTAATGTTTACACCACCTTAAGTAACCGTTCCTATGGTGGTAATAGCTCTGATTCTGGCCCATTACGCTACTCTGTGGGTGTGGAAGCGGACTGGTTAACGCCGCTTGGGCCTATCCGCTTAAGCTTAGCTAAACCGTTGAACCGTAACCCAAGATCGGGCGATCAGTTAGAAGGCTTCCAGTTTGCTATGGGCGCTAATTTCTGATAAAAAACGGTGTGAGGTTTTGTAATTTGGCAGTACAATGTGTGGCAGTGGATTGTATGGAAAACGGGTTAAATTTTACTTTTTTGGAGAAAATCATGAAGATCGTGCAAAAGTTTGGCATGTTAGTTAGTGCTCTTTTAGTTACCGCAGGGATGAGCGTTGCTGCTTACGCTGATGATGCAAATACAACAGCTGCTCCACAAATCAAAGTAGCTATTGTGAATGTACAACAAGTGTTACAGCAATCTCCACGTGTACAAGCGTTAAGTAAGAAGTTAGAAAATGATTTTAAAGATCGTCAAGCCAAAATTGCCGACGAACAAAAAGCGTTACAAGATAAGTTAGACAACTTTAAGAAAGAAGCACCAACCATGTCTCAAAAAGACAGAGATGCAATGCAAAAGAAAATCTCTGACGACAGAGCTGAGTTGATGAAGAAAGTAGTTGCTTATCAACAAGATTTACAAAAAGAACAATCCAAAATCATGCAAGGCATCTTGAATGATTTAAATGGTATCGTGTCCACCATCGCGAAGAAAGATTCATTCGCATTTGTATTTGATTCCCAAGCAGTTATTTTTGCTGCTACTGGTAATGACATTACAAAAGATGTGGCAAAACAATTTAACAAGGGTTAAACCTTGAAGTTGTTTCCAATTAACACGATCTCCCCCATTTTGGGGGAGATTTTTTTTATAAAGAGCATAAAATTTTTCTATGAAAAATCATGTTGAATATACGTTAAAGGATTTAACTAACGATTTAAACGTTACTATCAAAGGCGACCCACTGTGTGTGATCACAGGGATTGCACCTATCCAAGAAGCCCGCACAGGGCAAATTTGTTTTTTATCGAATGCATTATATCGTAAACATTTAGCAACCACGAAAGCCTCCGCGGTGATTATGGGTGAAGAAGATGTTTCGCATTATCCTGGCAGCAATGCGATTATTAGTCGCAACCCATATTTTACTTATGCAAAAATTGCAGCTTACTTTAATAAGAAATCCGAGCGCGTTAATGGTGTGCATCCTAGTGTTGTTATTGGTGACAATACTGCAATTGATGCAAGTGCTAGCATTGCAGCCACTTGCGTGATTGGTCGTGATGTAACCATTGGTCGTGATGTAACGATTGGGCCCGGATGTATGATTGGTGATAATGTTCACATTGCAGATGGCGCCAAGTTGGATGCAAAAGTCACGCTTTATAACGATGTCACTATTGGTGCTCGTACACATTTATTAAGCGGTGTTGTAATTGGTAGTGATGGTTTTGGTTTTGCCAATGATAAAGGTGTTTGGCATGTGGTGCCGCAATTGGGTGGTGTGATTGTGGGTGATGATGTCACCATTGGTGCCAATACCACGATTGATCGCGGTGCGATTGATAACACAGTGATTGGGAATGGTGTGAAGTTAGATAACTTAATTCAAGTCGGTCACAACGTGCAAATTGGTCAAGGTACTATTATTGCAGGTTGTGTTGCAATTGCCGGCAGTACAGTAATTGGCGCGCATTGCATGATTGGTGGCGCTACTTGTTTTGCTGGACACATTCATATCTGTGATAAAACCATTATTACGGGTATGACGGCTGTGACTAAATCCATTACAGAGCCTGGTATTTATTCATCGGGTATTGTCGGTGCTGTGCCAAATCACGAGTTTCGCAAAAATAACGCACGTTTTCATCGGTTAGAAAATTTGATGCAACGCGTGAAAAATCTTGAATCAAATTTAAAGAGAGAAGATGTATGACGCCTGTTATGGATATTAATGAAATTTTAGAATATTTGCCGCATCGTTATCCGTTTTTATTAATCGATAGAGTATTAAAAATAGAAATGGGGCAATCATTAGTGGCATTAAAAAATGTCACCATGAATGAACAATTTTTTGTCGGCCATTTTCCGGGGCAACCGGTGATGCCTGGTGTGTTGATTCTGGAAGCGATGGCGCAAGCGGGCGCATTGCTGGCTTATAAGTCAATGAATTGCAAACCTAGTGATGGTGTGTTGTATTATTTTGCCGGTATTGATAACGCGCGTTTTCGTCGCGTGGTATTGCCTGGCGATCAATTAAGATTGGAAGTAAAAGTGTTGCGTTCTAAGCGTGATATTTGGAAATTAGAAGGCGCAGCATATGTGGGTGATGAATTAGCGTGTTCAGCAGAATTTATGAGTGCTAAAAAAACGGAAGAGGTAGCATCATGATTGATAAAACAGCAGTGATTGATCCAAGTGCGAAAATCGGTAATAACGTACATATTGGTGCGTATTCGGTGATTGGCGCAAATGTGGAAATAGGCGATGGAACGTGGATTGGTCCGCATGTTGTGATTAATGGACCAACAATCATTGGTTGTGACAATAAAATTTATCAATTCGCGTCTGTTGGCGGTGATTCACAAGATAAAAAATTTCATGATCCAAAAGCCTTGTTAAAAATCGGCGATCGTAATGTGATTCGTGAATTTTGTACCATTAATCGTGGTACGAATGATGTCATGATTACCCAAATTGGCAACGATAATTTATTCATGGCTTATGTGCATATCGCGCATGATTGCACGGTGGGCAATCACACGATTTTTGCTAATAATGCATCGCTTGCAGGACACGTGACGATTGAAGATCATGTGATTTTAAGTGGGTTTGCCGGCGTATTTCAATTTTGTCGAGTGGGTGCTTATAGTTTTGCCACCACCAACTCTGTCATCATTAAAGATGTGCCGCCGTTTGTCAAAGTTTCTGGTTATTATGCAAAACCTTATGGTTTAAATAGCGTTGGCTTGCAGCGTCATGGTTTTACCGAAGATGCGCAAAAGCAATTACGCCGTGCTTATAAAGTGATTTATCGTAAAGGTTTAACAGTCGCACAAGCGCTGGATGAATTAAAAAACTTTACTTGTCAGCATGTAGCGTCGTTAGCGCAATTTATTCAAGCATCAACTGCAGGTATAGTGCGTTGAAAATTGGCATTTTAGCAGGTGAAGCATCTGGCGATTTATTGGGGGCGCAATTAATTCAAGCGCTGCGCAAGCGTTGCCCGCAGATTGAAATTGAAGGTATCGGCGGCCAAGCTATGATGGCGGCAGGTTGCCATAGCTTATATGATATCGAGCAATTAGCGGTGATGGGGTTTATTGAGCCGTTAATGCGTTTACCCAGTTTAATTGCTTTGCGTCGTAATATTCTTAATCATTTTAGTAAAAATAAACCTGATATTTTTATTGGTGTTGATGCGCCTGATTTTAATTTAGGAATTGAACGCGTATTGCGTTCCCGCGGCATTAAAACCGTGCATTATGTTAGCCCTAGTGTTTGGGCGTGGCGACGATATCGTATCCACAAAATTGCAAAAGCGGTTGATTTAATGTTGACGTTATTACCGTTTGAAGCAGCATTTTATCGAGAGCACGATGTGCCAGTGAAATATGTTGGCCATCCGTTAGCGTTGCAAATTCCATTAGAGCCTGATGTCGTGCAAGCGCGTCGCTCGCTTGGGTTAGATGAAAAAGCGCTTTATATCGCATTGCTGCCTGGCAGTCGTCGTCAAGAGATTAAGCATTTAGCGGAACCTCTGTTGTTGGCGGCAAAAAAAATATTAGCAAAATATCCGCACGCGCGCTTTATTACCTCGCATGTCAATGAACATCGTTATCAGCAATTTCATGCTTATTTCAAACAATATGCAAAAGAATTACCACTAACGTTTTTTACTCGCCGCTCGCATGATGTGATGGCGGCTTCTGATGTGATTGTTGTAGCATCAGGTACTGCAACCTTAGAAGCTATGTTATTTAAAAAGCCGATGGTCATAACGTATCGCATGAATTGGTTGACTGAACAATTAGCTAAATGGTTGGTGAAAACACCATTTGCCGGATTGCCAAATTTGTTAGCGGGAAAATTATTGGTACCAGAATTAATTCAACAAGCAGCAACCAGTGATGCTATTGCCAATGAAGTGTTGCAATATTTGGCGCATCCCGAAAAAATCACACAATTAAAAAAAGAATTTACTGAGTTACATTTATCGTTGCGTGCAGATTCACTAGATGAAACGGTAGATGCCATTTTAAATATAATAAAAAAATAAAACGAGAGGTTTTCAATATGTCTCAAACTCGCGAAACGCGTAAGATTGCGCTTGCAGCATCAGATGCAGATGGTGCAGTTTACAATATTCTTTATGAGGGGTTAATTGCAATCGGTGCTTTTAAATTTGGTGCAAAACTGATTGAGTTAGCAAAAAGGCCGGATGCAAATGGTTTGATTAATGAGGCGGCTCGTAAAAGTTGTTTAGATGAAATACGCGACTATTTTCGTACGAACGCTATTGGGAGCTTAGTTCTTGAGGGTGCTACTGCGCGTGCATTAGGTCAAGCAGATACCGAGTTGCGTTTAGAATTTTTATTGGCATTACAGAAATTAGATATGGCGCTTTATGATGAAATATTGTTAAAAGCAAATAGCGAGTTAATTAAGTATTTGGCAGGGCTTGCTGATACGCATGATGAAGTCCATGTTGCTATTGCCTCTCGTCGTCAAGATAAGAACTATGATGCTCTAGGGCAAGAAGTGAATGCGACGGGATTATTTTTTCGTGATGTTGCTGTCATTAAAAATGAATTAGCCGCTTTGCGTCCTGGTAAAGCGTTTTTGTTTGAGGGCTCGTTTATTGATATTGTTAATAATCGCAACTTGGGGTCGCATGCAAGGGCAACGCCGAGTAAATTGTCGCAATTTCATTATAACTACCATTCGGATGGTAGTAAGTTGTCAACCCATATTATGTTGATTCACGGGTTTTTGAAAGATTATCAAAGCAAACATCCCGATATCGATGTTAGTCTCGCCTATCATTTCTTTGATGATTTGCATGCGTTGCATCGTAAAGCAAAAAGCGTGTTTTCTGATTGTCCAACTTTATTACCTGCAAATGTTTCTTTTCAATCAGTACACTATGAGAAAAATGTTGTAACTGTACATGATGATGTCATAAAAGGTAGTGGTATTTTAAATCCTAATTTTGAAAAATTTGTCACTGATTTTTGTCAAATACTTGGTGATACTTTTCAAGAAGAAGACACGAATGATGGTTGTGCATTAGAGCATTTAATATTTGTAGCTAAGGAATTGTTGCAAGGTTACCCTGGGGTTGTTGAGCCAGTTCAAGAGGTTGGTGCTGATATTAAATCTGAATCTGAATCTGAATCTGAATCTGAATCTGATGATGAAGATAGTCTAGATCGTGCAGATAGATTCAGTGATTATAGTGACGGTGATGAGGCAACGGAAAGTGAATCATTATCAGATTCCGAATCTGAGCCGACCGCTAAAAGACCTCGCCTGCGTTAAATTGCGGTCGGGGGTGGTTTGTTATATCAAACTGTCATCCCGGAAATTTCCACAGGAAATTGTCCGGGATCCACTTATCAATTCGCACAGAACCTATTTTTTGTATAACACCTACCGTGGATCCCGGACATTTTTACCAAAAAACGGTAAAAATTCCGGGATGACAATGCGATGACAGTATGATGTAACAAGGGGGGGGAACCCGGACACAAAAAGCGTGTCCAGGCTACTAGTTGCAGTAAGATAGGGAAAATGTCATGTTGTCGGCAAATTGCATTGGGCGTTTGTAGATATCGGGTATGAAGAAACGAATGCTTAAAAAGTGTCGGCCGACGCTGATTTCAGGGAAGGTATGCCACTTTGGGTCGATGCCGATGCGAATCATGCGTAAATTAGATTGTGGGTCTAGTAATTCTTGATGGAAGCCGTGAATCGCGGTTTTTTCTTCTGTGCGTGAATGTTTGCGCACAATATCTAGTACCAATGTTACAGCAGCCCGAATTTCTGAAAAATCATTTAACCAATCATTAATGGTTGCAATCCGTGTGGCTGTTGGTTGTTGTAACCAGTAGTGATAAAGCGGTGTATCGAAACTGCAGCCGCCGCCTGGGCTTGCTAAATGTAAGCGTAAGGTGTTCAGTAATTCTATATCACGTAAGCGATGACCGATTTTGCCGCTGCTTTCAATCAAGGTGCGGGATAAGTCATCTAATTGTTGAGTGAGCGAGTTTAGTTTGTCGGAATCGATATTGGGTAACACGCCATAACGTTTTAAGTTGCTTTGATGGTGGCTGATTTCTTTGGCGAGCTTTGCTTTTAAGTCTGGTCGTTCAAGTAAGTGTAAAACGTTGATGATGAAATGAATGACATTACGTGTGCCAAGAATGGACGTATCAGCTAATTGATGATCAATTTGCTGAAATACTTGTTCTAAGCGTAAACACACCCGTATGATTTCGCTTAGCGGTTGTTCGTAAATAGTGACGTCTGTATTCATTCGATAATAATAACACGGTTTGTTTCCAATTTGGACAGGTTTTTTTGCTTACGATGTCACCCCGGAATGATCGTAGCCTGGACACGCTTTTTGTGTCCGGGGTGGTTGTATCGAGAGGTATCCAGATGCAACCACCCCGGACACAAAAAGCGTGTCCAGGCTACGATCCTTTTCGGGGGGATAATTGGTAAAAATTGTTTAATCGGTTTACTTCGATCTCTAAGTCTTCCAGTGAACCATCATTGACGATGACATCATCTGCAAGCGCTAACCGCTCTGCTCGAGATAGTTGCGTTGCCATAATATCAGCAATATCAGCGGCGCTTTTGTGATCGCGTAAGCTCGCGCGTTTGATTTGTATTTCTGGCGCCGCATCAACCACTAAAATGCGATCAATAAAATGCGTAGCGTTGGTTTCAAACAATAGCGGAATGACGGCAATACAATAAGGCGTTGATAATTGCTGAATGTCAGCTTGCATGCGCTGCAAAATTACCGGGTGCAAACAACTTTCAAGCCACAGTCTTGCTTGCTGGTCTTGAAAAATAATTGCGCGTAACTTTGCGCGGTCTAATTCACCATTGGCTAATAAAATATGTTTACCAAATTGATGGGTGATAGCGTGTAATGCGGGTTCATCTTTAGCGGTGACGGCGCGGGCGATGACATCTGCATCGATCACCGGTACGCCTTTTTTTGCAAATAATTCTGCAACCACGGATTTGCCTGAACCGATGCCGCCAGTGAGACCGACAACAAAGGGAGGTTTAGAGGCTGCCATACATTCTACCTTGGACGAAATCAGTATAATACAGCATGATTTGTTGTCCCCAGATGATGCAGATCCAACCAGCTAGTGCGAGATAAGGGCCGAATGCAAAAGGTATGCTTTTAAAACGGCGATGCAAAATCATATACGCTAAAATGCAAATAATGCCAGAGAGTGACGCGATTAATAATAAGATTGGCAATATCTGCCAACCGGTAAAAGTTGAAATGGCGGCAAGGTATTTAAGATCACCTTGGCCGAGCGCATCTTTGTGCAATACTTGAAATAACTGTTGAATGAGAGCGAAAAAAAGATAACTGACAATGGCAGCAATGATTGCATCTGAAGGTGTGCAAAAAACATTGAAAATACTTAAAAATAAACCTACCCATAGCAACGATAATGTTAATTCATCAGGTAACATTTGGTGATCGAAATCAATAAAGATTAAGGCGATTGCAAACCAGGAAAAAATAAGTGCGCCAACGGTTTGCATACTGACACCAAATTTATAAGCGACAAAAACAGAAATAATCGCGGTTAGCGCTTCCACAAAAGGATAGCGCAAGGGAATCGATTTTTGGCATTTTGCGCATTTGCCGCGTAAGTATAGAAAACTTAAGATGGGAATATTGTGCCAAGGGCGAATAGCGTTGTGGCAATTTGGGCAGTGAGAGTTTGGCAGGCATAAATTAAAAGCTGTTATTTCTGCTTCGGGTTTTAAGTTTAGATATTGCCTGCATTCTGATTGCCAAGCGCGTTCGCACATAATGGGTAAGCGGTGAATGACTACATTCAGGAAGCTACCAACAAATAGCGAAAAAATAGCAATTATTAATAAGAAAAAACCAGGATTTGCTTGTAAAAAAGAGAGAATATCCATCGTTATAATACGCTTCCTAGTTTAAACAACGGTAAGTACATACCCACGACCAATCCACCGATTACAACACCAAGGCATAGCATAATCAAGGGCTCTAGTAGCACATTCATGCGTTGAATCAAGGTGTCTAGCTCCCCTTCGGCAATGTGGGCGTATTTATCAAGCATGATATCGAGTTTACCTGATTCTTCACCGATTTTAACAAATTGGATGAATAATGGGGGAAAGAAATGACTAATCTTCATGGCGTCAGATAGTGGAATGCCATTACGGGTTTGATGGATTAAGTAAAAGCTTAATGATATTAATCGAGGGTGTTGCGTGGTATTGGCGGCCAATGGTATTGCTTCTAACAGCGAAACACCAGCAGAGTAAGTTAGGGCTAAGTGACGAGCGAATTGCGTTAACGCAATTTTTTGGAGGTAAGGTTGGATGATGGCGAGTTTCAAGCATTTTGTTCGACACCAATATTGAAGTGATAATGCTTTTTCATATTGCAGCGTGATTAGTAATATGATGAGGGCAATTAATAATAGAATCAGCCAAAGATAGTGATGCAATATGTCGGATGATGCAAAAATAAAGACGGTTAATGCAGGTAAGTCTGTTTTGATATCTTGAAAAAGCAAGGCAAAATGCGGCACGAGGCAATATAGTAAAATAAAACTCACCACGCTCGCAAATAACAAAATGATGAATGGGTAAAACAACGCTTGTTGGATGCGTTTATGAAAAGCTAACTGATTTTCATGCTGTGTACTAATAGTTGTTAACATTTTTTCTAATCGACCGGTTTGCTCGCCTAAGTAAATTAAATGTTGAGTGATCGCATTAAAAATCGTGTGTTGTTTTTTCATGGCGGAGGACAGTGGTATCCCGCATTGAATATCCAGTAATAATAAATAAATGACACTTTTTAACGGTGTTTTAGTAGTCAGTAATGCTAAGAATTCTAGGCTTTCTGCTAGTGGGATATTGGCTTGAATAAATATAGATAATTGATTAAAAAAATAAGTAATATCTTTTTTATGGATACGCTCAAACTTGGCAAGATATAATTTTAAATAATTTTTTAACATAATGGATTTAATACTCGTTTCAATTCAGTCATTGTTGTTAATTGCGATTTTACTTTTTGCATGCCAACTTGCCATAATGTTTCTGGTGTGTGGATGTTATTTTTTTGCATGGTGGATAATTCAAAAATACCAGTGCGATTAGCATAGCCTTGATGACATTGGCTGCAATCATCGCCATGTGAGCAAAGTGTGCGAATTAAACGTTGAGCAATAATAAGTGAAAGAGCCGTTTGTAAGTAGGGTGTAGTGATGCCTAGCATATTTAAGCGCGCTAAAAAATCAGTGGCATCATCGCAATGCAGGGTGGAAAGCACAAGATGACCAGTTTGTGCGGCTTGTATCGCAATTTCGGCGGTTTCTCGATCGCGGATTTCACCAATCATGATGACATCCGGATCTTGACGCATAATGCTGCGTAATAAATGCGAAAAACTTAAATCAATGCGCGGATTAACATTGATTTGCGTGATGCCATCTAGTTTTATTTCGATAGGGTCTTCGATAGTTATGATGTTTTTTTCAACTTGGTTTAGGTGATTGAGCGCTGCATAAAGCGTGGATGTTTTGCCGCTGCCTGTTGGTCCTACTATCATGATTAAACCTTGTGGTTGATTTAATTTTTCTTCGAGCATGGTTTTTTGATCTGGATTTAAGCCTAGATGCGATAATTGCAAAAAACTTTGTTGTTGATTCATTAAGCGAAGCGCTACTTTTTCACCGAATAACGAAGGGCATGTGCTGATGCGAATATTGGTATCTGTTAAATTCGCAAAATAAAGACGACCATCTTGCGGCATGCGTTTTTCAGTAATATCCAGTTGTGCCATGATTTTTAAACAAGCAGTGATTTGTGTCGCAAAATGCGTGGGAATGGTATTGGCTAGATAAAGCAATCCTTGGCGCCGAAAGCGAATTCGACATTGTTCTGCTTGCGGTTCGAGATGAATATCAGAAACATTTTCATTTGCAGCATGATGTAGGAGTTGTTCGATGAAATGGAGTGCAGGGTCGGTGGGATGATGGTTAATCATGGCAAAGCTCCATTTCCACGCATGTGCCATCGATACTGAAGTGACTGCCATCTTCATTCGGTGTCAGTATCAATGTTGCCTGATTAATTAAGCTTGTCGCGGTTGCGGTGATGATGCCTTTTTTTACGCTAATGCGGGCAAGATTTTTAGTAGGTTTGGGTTCTGGTGGTATCCAGGATGAGTGGTTATTTAATTCTGATAATGGTGTGCCCGTTTGTAGCGCGACACTGATAGCTGTTTTGAAAGGGAGTGTTGCTGTCATCACTTCAGTGAAGCGCGCGCGCAGGGTGTAATGTTGATATGATGGAATTGCCATCATGGTTAAAATACTAATGATTGAAACGACAATCATTAATTCGATTAATGAAAAACCGATTGAGCGCATATACGTGCCTTTTTTGTTTGAGGGGAGAGTAGCCTGGACACGCTTTTTGTGCCCGGGTTTGGTGGTTTCAGAGAATGAACCCAGTCAAAAAAGTGTTAAAGGTTCAGGAGCGTAAATTACTCCAATTTTTTTTATTTAGCAACAGCGTATGTCATCCCGGAAATAAACTTCGTCATTGCGAGGAGCCCATAGGGCGACGAAGCAATCTAGTTTTTGATTTTATCTTAAAGGTAGATTGCTTCGTCGCTACGCTCCTCGCAATGACGAAGTTTATTTCCAGGATGACGGGTAGTGTTATGGCAACAACGTGTATTTTAAATCTGCGGCGCAGCGCTATTTCTTTCTAAATCCGTTTCATTCAAATTAACAGGGAGGGCTTTCGGTGAATTTTTATGTATCCAACCCGTCGTGGCGCCAGGCAAGAAAATCGTTGCAAGCGTCGCAGCACGCGCAGAACTTAACGGCGAAATATAAATCGCATTAATTTTTTGGCTAGGGCCTGCATAACTCGTGGCGGTGAGAATAACAGACGCGAAAAAAAAGCCGACAAACCGTGTAAATTTGCATCTAGAGCTTGGTTTGATATTCTTCTTAGTCACAAGCACTCCTAATTTCTCGCAGCTTACATCTTAAATATAGCGTATTTTTGCATAATTTCTACCGTGATTTCTCATTAAAAATCATACAGATAGAAACGAAAAAATCCCGGATGTTACATCTAACATCCGGGTTACGAATTCGGGGAGGAGAGAAGCTATCCTCTTGCTAAAGTCACTGGTTTGCCCACCAGCCACTCTTTCACTTCTTCCTTGTCGTCCTTGGGTATCGGTGCATCTAACCCCCGATAGAGCATAAAACGTAAAAACGGGGCAAGTCTCTAAGGACGAAGATGCAGCATACTACCTTTGGAAAGCATGGAAGTTGGAATGAATAAGCGTTTGGTAGGTTGTTTGAAAGCATATTGCTTGCTTACTGTGTTGATGATGACAGGCAATGTGACTGAACGTTTAATAACGGTTTTAACTTGGCGCACAATATATTGTGAAGCAAGCAGGGTGGTTGGCATATTGCGAATACTGTTTGGTGCTTGCATCATTTGCATCGCAGTGAAATTAAATGTATGGAATGGATAATGGCTTGCTAAAACTAATTCACCATCAATAGGAATTTTCTTTAAGTTTTCTTGTTGTAATTGCACCAACACCATTTTGAATGGTGCGATATCAATCATATTAGCTGCTATTTGCATTTTAACAGTGGTCATTGAAGGTAAAGTTAAATTATTGGTACCTTGTATGATGACTTGTGGCACTTGATTGGCATTGCTAGTGTTAATGTTACTGTTGGTATTGCCTGCTGTTTTAACAGCAATGCTTTGTGTAGCATAGGAATTGGTAAATGTTACTGTGCTATTTGGTGCTAATGTATTGTAAGTCGTATTGTTGAATGTCACATTACCATTATAATTTTGTGAACCCGTAGAAACGATCACGCCACCGTTTAAGTAAATCGTTGGTGCGCTGATTGTGAATGATTGTACTGCATCTAAATCACCAATGGCACCATTGACGGTAGCGACTCCTGCTGCGCGAACGGTTAATGGGAAGTTACCATTAATAGCTGCATTGATGGTGACATTGCCATTTAAGCTAATAAATTTAGCATCAGCCACTAAGGTAATTGGATTAGCGGCATCCCAGAATTGATTGCCGGTGGTGATATTATCAGTACCACCAAAAGTGACGGCAACATTACTAATGATGCTGTTTAATGGTGTGGTGCGACCCACTTCACCATTGATAATCATGACGCCCGTTTGTGAACCTTGAGGTACAACAGTTGGTGTGACGTTGAAATAGGTTCCGGAGATTGCGCTACCAAGTAAAATTAAATCACCTGCACCATCAATATTGTTATTAATAATTAATGTGCCGTTTTGAGCAATGATGTAATTGTTTTGACTGCTGGTGCCAATCGTGATGCTGCCGCCTAACATCGTGTTACCAAAGGTAGATAACGTTGCAGATTGTACTGCGCTACCATTTAAGGTGAAATTATTATTATCTAATGTGACCGCATTAGCAGTGAAGGTGGTATTTGGGTTAATCACCACGGAACCCGTGCCAATACCCGTATTGGTTGTCACTGTTGCACTGCCGCCATTTAATGTAATGATACCGCTAAAGCCAGTGCTGGTGCCTGCGAACGTGACACTGCCTGCGCCGATAGTGATATTACCGGCATCATTTAAACTACCATTAAATGCGGTAGTACCAGAGCTTGATAATGTTAATGTGTTACCACTTAATAATTGACCGTTGCCAGTCCATGTTAAATTACCACTACCATTCACGGCAGTGTTGCCGCCTAAGTTCCAATCGTTAGCAATGCTGTTGTTAACATTTGAAAGAAGGATGCCGCCATTAAAGTTTAAGGTGCCTGTGCCTAATACAGATGCTGCTGTGGAATTAATTTGTAAAGTGCCGCCGTTTAAAGTGATGCTGCCACTAAAGCTTGCGTTACTAGCTGACATTTGGGTAGTGCCTGCGCTAATGATTAAGTTGCCGCTACCACTGATGCTGCCATTGAAATTGGTTGTTGCTGAATTTGAAATAGTTAATTGTGCATCACTATTAATAGTGCCGGTAGGTAAGACGATATTGTTACTGCCGCCAATAATTACTGTGCCGCCTACGGTGAAACTGCTATTTGCTAAAGTGAAGGCGCTGTTTGCATTTAATGTGCCACCGTTTAAGTTTAAGATGCCAGTACCAAAGCCGCTGGCATTACCAGCTGTTAACGTGCCTGCTGTTAAATTAATTGCACCTGAATAATTATTAGTGCCAGACATTACAACCGTACCACCCGCATTTGTGAATGATAAGGTGCCAGTACCGGTTACCACTTTTGAAATCGTTAAGCTGCCATTTGCATTAATCACATTGCTACCACTTAATGCTAAATTACTACCACTTAGTGTGTTGGTGCCAGTCACCAGTAACGTTGCTGATGTTAAGTTGAGTGCATTGGTGAAGTTAGCACCTAAAGCATTTGAAATATCCAGTGTTGCACCGGTGTTGACATTAACAGTGGTGTTATTTAATGCGGCAGCATTGGTTACTAATCTGATGGTGCCGGCGTTAATATTGGTTGTGCCGGTGTAGCTATTCGTGTTTGTCATTGCTAACACACCAACACCTATTTTATTCAACGTGGTTGCAGCGCCACTGGTTACCACGCCTGATAATGTTAATACGTTAGCAGTGCTACCGTTGACATTAATGGTGTTGGTGCCAGTTGCTAAAGTGATCGTGCCACTTAATGTGTTGCCACCCGCTGCATTATTATCAGTGATGGTGCCACCTGATTGGAAAGTGATTGGGTTTGCAATGACAAGACTTGTGCCTGAGATGATTAATGCAGCACCTGATTTAACGGTGATAAGACCAGTGCTAGTACCTGCTGAAGTATTATTGGTTAGCGTGACGATACCGGAATTGACATTCAAATTGCCAGTGTAAGCTTTAGCGCCAGATAGAGTTAAATTACCTAAACCTGATTTGTTAATTGTTAAACCGGTGCCGGTAATGTTACCCGTAATTGATAAGTTAGAATTAGTAGGGTTGGCAACATTAACATTGAAAGTACCGGCTAACGTAATAGCGCCGGCAGTGCCTGATAAAATATTATTACCATTTGCATTGTTATCAATTAAGTTACTATTTGTTTGGAAGGCAAGCACATTGCCGATGGAGAGTCCGGTGCCGACTAATAATAAGTTGGTGGAAGAGTTGATCGTCGCAGAACTTGTACCTAATGCATTACTGTTTTGCAATGCTAACGTACCAGCTGAAACAGTCGTGGTACCTGAGTAGGAGTTATTGTTAGATAAGACTAAGGTACCGGTACCTGTTTTGGATAGTGTTGTGCTACCCGTGATGGCGCCAGATAAGGTTAACGCACCACTTGGTGAGCCAACGGTAACGGTGTTAGTGCCACTTAAGGTAATGCCACCACTCAATGTGTTGCGACCATTTGCATTTGTGTCAACAATCACACTGCTTGTGTTTAACGTTAACGTGTTGCTTAATGATAATGATGTGCCGATTAAACCTAAGGTTGCTGTGTTGACTGTGACTGCGCCATTACCTAAGGCAGATGTTTTAGCGATATTTAATGTACCAGCGTTGATCGTGGTGGTACCTGAGAAGGTGTTAGGGCTGAGGCCGCCAATCGTTAATACACCGTTACCTGCTTTAACAAAGGTAGTGTTGCCACTTAAAATACCGTTAAACGTTAATGTTGCACCACCAGCGATATCAAATGTATTGCTAGTGCCACCAAAAGCGATATTATTTGCAATCACCAGATTCGAACCACCTGCGGTAATTAAGCTTGCATTGTTTAGTGCAATGTTGCCAGAACCTAATGAGGTGTTATTTCTAATATCAACGCTACCAGCATTAATCGTGGTGATGCCGACATAAGAATTATTAGCATTAGGTAATAATAATGTGCCGTTACCTGATTTAATTAAATTGCCGGTTGATGCATTGCCGCCTATCAGTGTATTAATTGTTAATATTTGATTGCTATTAACAACATTGATGGTTTCAGTCGTGCTAGCGCTTGAACTTAATGTGATGTTGCCACTTAATACGCTAGTTGAGTTGCTGCCATTATCAATAATGGTTGCACCATTGTTTAATGTCATGGCATATGGCAGCGTGAAGGCATTACCATTAATTTGTAATGTAGCCGAACCAATCGTGACCGTTGCGGCTACTGTTCCTAATGCGCTTGCATTAGAGATAACTAACGTACCAGCATTAATATTGGTGGTTGTGGTGTAGAGATTGGCATTACTTAAGGTGAGTGTGCCAGCACCACCCGATGTTAATGAACTAATATTACTAATCACACCGTCAATGGCGCTCGTCGAGCCTGCAACATTCATTGTTAAGGCAAAGCCGCCGCCGGTGATATTACCGCTAATATTAACGTTTGATGTGCTGCTATCAAATGTAGTGCCTGATCCTAATGTCACGGCTGCAAATGTTTGCGCGCCTGATGTAAAGACACCACTATTAACTGTTGCACTACCTGTGACGCTAACACTGGTTAAACGATGTGTTGAATCGCCAACGGTACCGCCAAAACTGACATTGCCAGCACCTGTGCTGCTAAAGGTGGTTGGTGCGGTGGTCGTACCGATTGCGCCACCAAATGAAACAACACCGTTACCTGCTGCTAATGTTAATGTTTGTGCGCCATTCAATGTGCTGCTGAAAGCAATATTATTGTTTGTTGTGGTTAAAGTGGTTGCTGCACCCAATGTTGCTGCACCTGTATAACTTTGTGTGCCGGTGGTGGTAATGCCGCCGCCATTTAATTGAACGCCTGAGGTGCCTGTTGCATTTACCGATGCAAGTGGGGTTGAGCCACCTAATGCGCCACTGAAGATCACGCTACCAGAACTGGAAGCAACTAATGCGTAACCATTATTTAATGCGCTGCTGAATGTTAAGTTGCCGCCGTTATTGGTGATGGATACTGTGCCTGTTGATGGTTGTGCAATACCCGTTACTGATAATGCATTAGTAGAATTCACTAACGTAATATTGCCGCTGGTAGTATTCGTTGCATTAAAGCCAGTGAGTGCATGGCCAAAGTCTAATACCGTGCCACCAACAGATGAAGTTGTTAATGTTGTACCAGTGATTGCGCCGCTATCAGTTAATGCACCATTCGCCGTTAAATTAACAGTGCTTAATGTACCAATAGTATTAACATTAAAGCCTGTTACATCAGTGTAACTAATTGCTGCAGCAACATTTGCACTATCGGCAAGGTTGCGTGCACGTAAATCAACATTGGTGAATTCATTGCTGGCATTTGTTAAGGTGATGGCGCTACCTGTATCATTCGTTGTTTTTACAGTTAATGTGCCAGCATTAGCGCTAACAATAGCACCGGTTTGAGTAACAGTGCCATTGGTGCTAATAGTTAAGCTGCGACCAATGTTTGATGCGGCAATGGTGTAATTTGATGTGCCAAGAATATTAATATCATTGTTTCCTGAATTACTTAATGTTAAGGCGCCGGTGAAGACGTTACCAACACCTGCGAAAAGTGGGGCAGTCAATGTAATTGGATTTGCACCAACAGATAAACTAGTGGTGCCACTAACGTTAGTAGTAAAGGCGAGTGCAGTTTGGGTGAGTGCGCCGCCTGAGTTGGTAAGAGTGACGTTACCAAACACGGTTAATCTATCTAATGCTAATGCTAACGTGTTATTAAAGATGACATTACCATTATTATTGACAATATAGGCAGTTGATACTGCATTATTGTTACCTAAACTAACCAAGCCCCCAGAAATACTGAAGATTCTGAAATAAGGTACAGTGTAGGTTGCTGTACCACTGATGCCGCCACCAATGTTGATTAAGATGTTGCTATTAGCAACCATGTTATTGTTAACCACTAAGTTATTGCCGATACCGGTTGAATCAATAGTGACATTATTGAAATTGCTTGGTGTGCCGATACCGCCATTTAAAGTAATCGTACCGGCACCAGAATTTAAATTGAAGTTATAGAGATTGGTTCCAACATTATTAATGGCACCCAGTGTAATGTTGCCACCATTGGAGTTAATCACTAAGTTACCAGCGGTATTTGAGATGCTACTAAATGAAATGGGTGTATTACTCGTGTTGATCGTAGCGCCAACGGTTGTTAATAATCCTGCATAAGTGACGCCACCGGTAAAGTTATAAACGGCATTATATAATGTTAAGCCGGCGGTATTATTGAAGGTAACAGCGTTAGTGATGGTTGTATCACCAGCGCCTGAGCCAGCAAAAATAATACTGTATCCTCTTGCAAAAGTTACTAAAGTATCTAAAGCGGTAATCGCGCCGATATTAATAGTTCCGGTTGCACCCGCTGTATTATCTTGCAATGTCAACGTGCGGCCGCTACCGCTGATAGCACCGCCAATCGTAATTGCATTTGCACCACTAATTAATTGAACGTTATTAGTTAAGTTTACATTTCCGGAATAGCTTTGGCCGGTGGCACCGGTGGTTGTGACATTACCACCTAAATAAGTAAGCGGTGTACTTGTAAATAAACCAGTGGCGTTTACTGTACTCCCGAATTGTACGTTAGAGGATGCAATAAGGGTTATATCGCCTAAAGCAAATGTGCTACCAACTGCGCCACTAAATATAGATTGTGAACCACCATTAATGAATAAATTTCGTGGTGTTGAGTTGAAGCTGTCAACGGTTCCACTGAAGCTAGCAGAAGCACTACCACCTAGGTTTACAGTAATATTATTATTTAATCTAAGCGCGCTGCTGCCGCCTGTCACTTGCAATGCGTTAGATAATGTTAAAGTATCGTTTAAAACGAGAGTACCATTATTAACGGTCAACGCGGCGGCGACAAATGTACCTGTGACTGTCGTTGTGCCAGTCGAGGTGACTCCCACAAAACCAAGTGGGTGTACGCCACCAACATTACCTGTAAAGGTAACATTGCCAGAACCCGTTGTGAAACTTGGGCTTCGAGCAATGCTTAAGGAATCAAATGTAGAAGCAAATGTAATTGGACTATTAGTCGTAGTGAAAGTCACATTATCATTGATTGCTAATGCACTGTTATAAAGTTGAGCGCCAGTGGTTGTGAAAATGGAAGAGCCAAAGTTGACAGTGATACCATTGGTTGCCGTTGCGGTGAGAGAAGCAAGCGGTGTTGTTTGGCCAACGTTAGCATTGAAAGCGGCTTGATCTGCAGAGTTTACTGTTAATGCAAATGCACCATTAACGGTATTATTAAATTGTACAGAGCCGCCAGAAGCAACGGTTAATATGCTATTAGCAGTCAAGGTGACAGGAGCGCTAAAGGTGGTGCCAAAATTGGTTGTAATGTTACCACCTAATAATACACTGCTTGCTGATATCACATTGAATGCGTGCAATCTATTGGTGCTACCAATATTGCCATTTTGTGTATAGACACTAGCGCCTGAGATAAAGATGTCATATAGATTATTGAAAGCTGATTCCATGGCACCTAATGTGATATTGCCGCCAGGTGCTGCAAACGTGGATGTTGCACTTAACGTTGCTGCTGAATTAAAGGTAATGTTGCCACCACTGCTTGCTGTAATATTACCATCAGAAGAATAAGTTGAACTTGAATTTAATGTGTAACTCTTACCAGCAGCTAAGGTAATGTTATTACCTGAAACAGTATACAACAAGCCAGTATCCGTAACGCTGGTGCCGCGTGCGGCTGCAACAGAAGAAGTTGCTAATGCATTATCAGCGCCAGATGGTTGTGTGACAAACACGGTGTTACTTGTGAAAGATAAACCAGTGACAGTGCCGCCTGCTGCCGTTGGTACGGTGAAGACTAAATTACCTAAGGTGCTGTTGCCTGGTAAGAATGCTAATAATACGCTGTTTGATGCTAATTCGCCGTCGGTGAAGGTAAAGGTGACATCACCTGTTAATTCTGCGAGCGCCGTTTTAATATCAACACCATTTACTAATAAGTGTACGCCGGTACCTTGTGCTAATGCGGTTGTGATAATCACTGTTAAGAAGGTTGTGCTTGCTGTTGGTAATCTGAAGTATGGATAAGTAACTCCTGGATCAATTTTCCAAATGTTTGTGAAATCCCAACCTGAGTAAGTCGCTTGTTGTTTCATAACAGAAGTAATGTTGCCCGTTAAACCGGTGCTAGAACCCGTACCGGTACCACTACCAAATGTAGAGGTGGTGGTATCCCAATAACTATTTGCAAAGGTACCGCTATTATTGCCTGCAAAACCACCCGTATTGGTAGGAGAGGTGCCAACACTAATTGCACCCGCACTATATGCGAATGAAATAGAGCCAGAGTTAATCCCAACAAAACCACCGACATTAGTGCTGCTATTGCCGGCAAACACATTGGCAGTGCTATAAGCATTGGAAACAGTACCCGCATTTGTACCAATCAAGCCGCCAACATTTGTTAAGCCGCGTACGCTGCCTGTGACCCCTATTTTTGAAATTGAACCAGTGCTACCTACGAAACCAAAGACACCAACGTTTGTACCACTTGGCTGGTAAATATAAATATCAGTAATGGCGTAAGGTCCGGTGATGCTGCCAGTGAAATTAGTGGTTGAATCACCAATTGGTCTAAAGCCTGGTAAATTGTTGCTAGTGGTCGTTCCCCAAACATCGTTAGCAAGATGTGTGCCGCTTGCATTAATGTCATAACCAACATTGTAATTTGCAGCAAGCGCTGTGGCATTGATTGACATCAGTTGTAATGAATGTGCGGTAAAGATGCGTTGTGTGAAGTAAATAAAGCGTGTATCTGAATTATATTCAATAGCAAGCATGGGTCGTGTTTGACCACTGTAAATTAAAAAGGCGTCGGTTGAAGGATTGGTACCAATCGTAGCGCCACTATAGGTGGCGTAACTAGCAGCAAGAGATAAATTCAAGGTGCCGCCATTCGTACATGAACCTGAGAAACAACCGCCGGTTAATACACTGCCAACCCAGCCAGTGTTTAAACCGTAGCCGTTACTTCTGCCGCTAGTATCAGTATCCCATCTTGCAGTGACACTGGTGTTAGTGCCTGTGTTAAGACCTACAAAACCGCCGACTGTTGTCGTTCCTGTGACAGCTCCTGTACTGTAGGCGCCGTTAATATTGCCGTCGTTAATATTTTGACCCGCAAAACCACCAACATTGGTGCCGCCATTAACGGCACCTAATGAATAGGAGTTAACAATCCAGCCAGTAGCGGATTGATTGATACCGATAAAGCCACCAACATTGGTGCCACCACTAACGCTGCCAAAAGAGGCACTATTTTGAATCGATCCAAGGAAGCCAGAAACATTATTGTTACCCGCAAGGCCGCCGACATTCGTTGAGGATGAATTAGCCGTGACATTAATTGCAGCGGTGGAGAATTTAATTTCTACGGTTCCAGTCATTAATCCAATAAGGCCACCAATATCACTACCGTTACTGCTAGTCACTGTGCCGCTAGCATAAATGTTGGTAATAGAAGTTGCATTACCGCCTTGAGTAGTCGCTTCGCCAATGAGAGCGCCCACTTGGTTTAAACCGGTGACGTTAACATTAATCAAATTAACATTTCTAATAAAATGAAGTGGGGTCACTGTTAAGCTGGACGTTCGTCCAAACAAGCCAACATAATTAGTTGATGGACGATTGATGGTTAAACCAATAATACTGTATCCCAAGCCATCAAAATGAGCGCTAAAAGGATTTGCTAATGTACCTATCGGTATAAAACCAGCGCCACCATTCCAGCTTGAAGTGCTAGAGGCATTAATGTCTTTTGATAATGCAAAACCATTTCCATTCACCCATAAAGCTGAATTATTAGAAAGTGAGGCAAGCGTTGCTGACGTTGTTGCATCGGCAGCGCCTAACTCATGGATTAACATGAATGAAGCTGGATTTGTTCCGCCTGTGTAAAATGTTTGTTGGGTGCCAAAAGTGGTTGGGTTGTAATAGATGTTGATGGTGCCGGCTCCGGAGGTTTGAATATTTCCAGTTGTCATGCTAAAGGTGCCAGTGCCTGTACCGTTGTAATCTGTACGGAAATATATTGAGCCGCCAGCTATGTTAGACCATGAATTTGCTAATGAAATATTTTGTCCTGCGATAATAGCTGAATCAACGGAGCTATTTAAATTAACAGTGCCACCAAAGCTAACATTGTTTGTTGAAGCAGGTGCTGTTACACGAATACTTGTAAGTGGTACTGAGCCGCCAACAGCGCCGCTAAAGGTAATATTGCCATCCGTTGTTGCAACCACTAAGTTACCAGTGCCGAAAACATATCTATTAATTGTGCTGCTAAAGCTGATTGCGCCCGAGCTTGTGCTACGTAAGGTTGAATCAACAACTAATATGACTGGTCCCGTATAGGTTTGCGCGCCCGTTGTGATGATAGTGCCGGCATTTATATTAATGGCGGAAGTTGAAGTTGGGTTTAGAGAGGATAATGCTAGCGTGTTGCCAATTGCGCCGTTAAATGTAATGGCGCCACCCGTACCAGTGTTAATCGTTAAGGCGCGACCGGATGTTAAGCTATTAATTGTCGAACCAAAGAGCACAGCGCTATTCGTTGTTGTTAATGTTACATCGGTATTTAATGTGGTAGCCCCCGTATAGGTTTGCGTACCGGTTGTTGTGACAGAAGTATTAATTTGTGTCGGACCTGTGAATGCAAAAGATCCTATCGTTCCGCCTGTTTGTGAAATAGTATTATTGCCTGAGGTATCAATAATCGAACTGATACTGCCAGCAGTGATAGAGTAGTTATCGGTTGCATTACCGCCAACAATATTTTCGATCGCTGTAAAATTTCCTCCTGGTGATAACGTGCCTGCATTAGTACCGTTAACCGTCCAATTATTTGTAGTGTTGCCACCCGTTATAGTATCTGTACCCGAACTACCATCCATGGTGCCGCTGATCGTACCGCCATTAATCGTGAAGTTATCAGTGGTCGTTCCACCAGTAAGATTTTCCATAGCACTAAAGGTGCCAGTTAAATTTGTAACACTACCAGTGTTGCTGCCAGTGATCGACCAACTGTTAGCAACGTTGGCTGCCGTTAATGTATCTGTGCCACTACCACCTGTTAAATTGGCCATGCCAGTAAATGAACCGGAAAGATTTGTCACGGTACCCGTATTTGATCCTGTGAGTGTCCAAGCATTTGTGGTGTTGGTATTTGTTAATGTATCACTGCCACCACCGGTTAAATTCGAGATAGCGCTCCAGTTGAACGCTGTTGCAACACCTGCTAAGCCGGTGATAGTACCGGTATTGCTGCTGGTAATATTAAATGATTTTGCTGCAGCAATTGTAACCGCTAACGTGTCAGTGCCGCCGGCGCCAGTGACTGTGACTGTGCCTAAACTACTTAACGTACCAGCAAGTGTAAATACATTCGCACCAGCGCCACCTGTTAATGTTAAGTTTCTACCAGCAGAACCACCGGTGATGGTGTTGTTGAAAGTCATGTTAGTGCCAACAGTGTAAGTGGTTGTTGCTGCATTAATTGTAACGGCACCATTATAAGTTTGTGCGCCTGTAGTCGTTGCTGCTGTTGCTCCAGCATTAAATAACGTTGCGCCTGTTGCTGTGATACTGGTGAGTGGTGTGCTACCGCCAATAATGCCGCTGAAACTAGTGGTACCCGTTGTGCCACTATTAAGCGTTAGTGTTTGTGCGTTATTAATAGTTGAGCTAAATGAAATATTGTTCCCTGTTGGTGTGCCACCGCCATTCGTTGTATCAATGCTGACGCCGGTACCTAATAGCGCAGCACCTGTGACACCAAATGTGCCGCCTGCTGATAAGTATGTTGTACCATTAAATGTGGTACTGGTTGTTCCTGTATAACTTTGTGTGCTAGTTGTTCTCACATTATTAACGGCAATGGTGTTACCACTTGCTGTAAAACTAGTTAATGCAGTTGTGCCACCTGTTGCGCCGGTCACTGTGACTGCGCCTGTACCGCCAGCTAATGAAAGTGTTTGACCGTTGTTAATCGTCGAGCTAAATGAAATATTACCATTCGTAGTTGTCACTGATGTTGCGCCACCTAATAAGGCAGCGCCTGTGACACCAAATGCACTGCCAGCACCTGAAATAGTATAAGTGCCGTTGAATGTGGAACTAGTTGCACCCGTATAACTTTGCGCGCCGGTTGTTCTGACACCAACGGTGCTAACGGTATTAGCGTTTGCTGTGAAGCTGGTTAATGGCGTTGTACCACCAGCAATACCGCTAACAGTAATTGCACCAACTGTACCACCCACTAAACTTAATGTTTGACCATTATTAATCGTCGAACTAAATGAAATATTCGCACCCGCCGGTGTGCCGCCAGAATTGGTTGTATCAATCGTTGCACCTGCGCCTAATAATGCAGGGCCTGTCACAGTAAACGTACCGCCAGCTGTTAAATAAGATGTACCATTAAAAGTAGTACTAGTTGTACCAGTATAACTTTGTGTGCTAGTTGTTCTTACATTATTAACGGCAATGGTGTTGCCACTTGCTGTAAAACTAGTTAATGCAGTTGTGCCACCAACAATACCGCTAACAGTGATTGCACCTGTTGTACCACCCACTAAACTTAATGTTTGACCATTATTAATCGTCGAACTAAATGAAATATTCGCACCCGCCGGTGTGCCGCCAGAATTGGTTGTATCAATCGTTGCACCTGCGCCTAATAATGCAGGGCCTGTCACAGTAAACGTACCGCCAGCTGTTAAATAAGATGTACCATTAAAGGTTGTGCTAGTTGCACCCGTATAACTTTGCGTGCTTGTTGTTCTCACATTATTAACAGCAATCGTGTTACCACTTGCTGTGAAACTAGTTAATGCTGACGTGCCACCTGTTGCACCGGTCACAGTCACAGCCCCTGTACCGGCTGTTAATGAAAGTGTTTGACCATTATTAATCGTTGAGCTAAATGAAATATTTCCATTTGTAGTTGTGACAGATGTTGCGCCGCCTAATAATGCAGGACCAGTAACTGCAAACGTACCGCCTGCGCCAACGGTTGTAATGTAAGTGCCATTAAATGTTGAACTTGTAGCACCAGTATAACTTTGCGCACCGGTTGTTCTCACGCCAACAGTGCTAATCGTATTAGCGTTCGCTGTGAAACTAGTTAATGGTGTCGTACCACCAGCAATACCACTAACAGTAATTGCACCCGTTGTACCGCCGACTAAATTTAATGTTTGTGCATTGTTAATCGTTGTACTAAATGTAATATTCGCGCCTGCTGGTGTGCCACCGGAATTGGTTGTATCAATCGTTGCACCTGCTCCTAATAACGCAGGACCCGTGACACCGAATGTTCCGCCAGCTGTTAAATAAGATGTACCATTAAAGGTTGTGCTAGTTGCACCCGTATAACTTTGCGTGCTTGTTGTTCTCACATTATTAACAGCAATCGTGTTACCACTTGCTGTGAAACTAGTTAATGCTGACGTGCCACCTGTTGCACCGGTCACAGTCACAGCCCCTGTACCGGCTGTTAATGAAAGTGTTTGACCATTGTTAATCGTTGAACTAAATGAAATATTCGCATTCGTGGTTGTCACTGACGTTGCGCCACCTAATAATGCAGGACCTGTTACACCAAACGTACCACCTGCACCAACGGTTGTGATGTAAGTACCATTAAAGGTTGAACTCGTAGCCCCTGTATAACTTTGTACGCCAGTAGTTCTAACACCAACCGTGCTAATCGTGTTGCCTGATGCCGTGAAACTAGTTAATGGTGTCGTGCCACCAACAATACCGCTCACAGTAACAGCACCTGTACTACCACCCGTTAATGTTAACGTTTGTGCGTTATTAATCGTGGAACTAAAAGTAATGCTTGCGCCTGATGGTGAAGCACCAGCATTTGTTGTATCAATAACGACAGCTGCACCTAATAATGCTGCACCTGTCACGCTGAAAGTGTTGGCGGCTGTTAAATACGAGGTACCATTAAATGTTGTACTCGTGCTACCGGTATAACTTTGCGTACCAGTTGTTCTGACGTTAAGTGCGGTAATCGTGCTACCGCTTGCTGTTAAACTTGATAAAGCAGTTGCACCACCAATAATGCCGCTAAAGGTGATGGAACCAGTACCTGCTGTTAATGAAAGTGTTTGAGTATTATTAATCGTTGAGCTGAATGAAATATTACCATTGTTTGTTGTCACGCTTGTTGCGCCGCCAAGTAAAGAAGCGCCTGTTACCGTAAACGCATTGCTTGCGCCACTAATATTATAAGTACCATTAAATGTTACACTGGTTACGCCTGTGTAACTTTGTACGCCTGTTGTTCTAACACCAGCGGTGCTAATCGTATTTGCATTTGCAGTAAAGCTAGTTAATGGTGTTGTGCCACCCGTAATGCCGCTTATTGTGATTGCGCCTGCAGTACCACCGGTTAAAGTTAATGTTTGTGCATTATCAATCGTTGTACTAAATGAAATATTAGCACCCGCTGGTGTGCCACCCGTATTTGTCGTATCAATGGCTACTGCTGCACCTAATAATGCAGCACCGGTTACACCAAACGTGCCACCTGCTGTTAAATAAGAAGTACCATTAAATGTAGTACTCGTGGTGCCTGTGTAACTTTGCGCGCCAGTGGTTCTTACATTATTTGCCGCAATGGTTGCGCCACTTGCCGTTAAACTTGTTAATGCAGTTGTACCTCCAATAATACCTGTTAATGTTACCGCACCAGAACCTGCTGTTAATGATAATGTTTGTCCGTTGTTTATCGTTGAACTAAATGAAATATTTGCGTTAGTTGTTGTTATCGATGTTGCGCCACCTAATAATGCAGCACCTGTTACGCCAAATGTGCCACCTGCACCAACGGTTGTTGTATAAGTGCCATTAAAGGTTGAACTCGTGGCACCCGTATAACTTTGTGCGCCTGTTGTTCTGACACCAACGGTGCTAATAGTATTTGCATTAGCAGTGAAACTTGTTAATGGTGTGGTACCACCTGCAATGCCACTTAATATAATGGCGCCAGAAGTGCCACCTGTTAATGATAATGTTTGTCCGTTATTAATCGTTGAACTGAAGGTAATATTTGCGCCTGCTGCTGTGCCGCCTGCGTTTGTGGTATCAATAGAAGTTGCGCCACCTAATAATGCAGCACCAGTCACACCAAATACACCGCCTGCTGAAAGGTAAGTCCCATTAAATGTTGAGCTTGTTGTTCCAGTATAACTTTGTGCGCCAGTTGTTCTAACGCCAGCAGTACTAATAGTGTTACCACTTGCAGTGAAACTAGTTAATGGTGTCGTGCCACCAGCAATACCGCTTACTGTAACACCACCAGCAGTACCTGCAGTTAATGTAAGTGTTTGCGCATTATTAATCGTTGAACTAAATGAAATATTAGCGCCAGCGGGAGTGCCACCAGCATTCGTGGTATCAATTGTAAGATTCGCACCTAATAAGGCGGCACCTGTTACACCAAATGTGCCGCCGGATGTCACGTAAGATGTTCCACTTAATGTTGTGCTAGTGGTTGCATTATAACTTTGCGCACCCGTTGTACTTACATTAACTACACCAATGGTGCCAGTACCGGTTACTGAAACACTTAAAGGTTTAGTCGTACCACCAATAGCACCGGTGATTGAAACATTGGTACCGCTTAACACTAAGGCATTGCTACCAGCAACACTGCTATTTAATGTGCTACTAATAGTGATAGCACCTGCTGCTGTTGTACTGAGTGTTGCGCCTGAACTTAATGTCGTAGGGCCCGCTAAGGAAATCGTACCGCCGCCACTCGTTGTGATGTTGCCATTTAATGTTAGCGTGTTAGCGCTTATTAATGCGAAATTTTTAGCAGATGTAAATGTTAAATTACCACCGGATGCTGTAAACAATAAACCAGTATCAACAACAGAACCGCGACCCGTTGCAATACCTGCAATGCTAGCACTAACAGCGCCACTAGGTGAGGCAACATTTGCAGTGTTTGCTGTAAAAGAGAAACCAGATAATATTGCTGATGTCGTTGGTAAAGTGAAAATCAAATTACCAGCAGTAGTATTACTTGGAATAAACGCAATTAAATTATCATTAACACCAACATCACCATCTTCAAAGGTAAAGACAACATTTCCACTACCATCAGCCGTAAACGTTTTAAAATCAACACCATTTTTTAAGACATGCACACTACCGCTTGCAGGTGCACCCGTTGCCGTTAATTGAATGAAGAATGAAGAAATAGGTTGGAAGGATGAGAATTTAAAGTATGGATAAGTAATACCTGCTTGAATTTGCCAAATGTTTGTAAAGTCCCAACCAACAAACGTTGATTGTGTTTTCATGGCAGCCGTTGCATTACCAGTGATACCACTTGATGAACCGGAACCAACAACAGGTAATGCGCCGCTAGTAGATGTATCATAATACGAACCTGTTACTGAAAAAGCATTAACACCTATGAATGCGCCACCGTTTGTTGACCCACTACCAACTTGTACTAAGCCGGCACTATAAACATTAGTAATTTGCCCACCGTTATAACCAACAAAACCACCAACATAACTACTACTAGCGCTACCGGTGACATTTACTAAACTATATGCATTGTCAATAAAGCCCACGTTATATCCAACAAGACCGCCAACGAATTGCAAACCAAAAACATTACCAATCGCTGCCGTTTGTGAAATGGTGCCGGAATTAATGCCAAATAAGCCAACGTATTGGGCTGATGGTCTATTGATAAAAAGATTATAAACAACATAGCCGCCAGTAAAACTTCCTGAGAATGCTTGACCACCATCACCAATTGGTACCCAGCCAGAACGACCATTTGTTTTAGTGGTGCCCCAAATGTCAGCGACATTATAAGTGCCACTCGCATTTAAATCTCTTTTGATAATAATGTTAGCGGTCAATGCTGTTGCAGATGTTTCAATCGCTTGTAATTCATGAATATCAAATACTTTTAATTTATAAGTGTAAGTCGTTTCATAGCTCAATGTGCCAGGTGTGGTATTAAGTGGGTAGTTGGCATTAACAAAGGCGAGATAAGCACGTGTATCACCTGCATGTATACGCCATAAATCACCACCAAACGTAAAAGTAGAATACGTTGCTTGCGAAGATAAATTAACCGTACCACCATTGGTACAAGTCCCTGAGATACATCCGGCGGAGGCAGTAAAGGTACCGCCGGTATTACTACCAACACCTTGCGATGCATTGCGTCCACTACTGTCTGTATCCCAGAAGCTATTGACGGTGACTGCTGATGTTGTTTGTGAGCCAACAAGACCCCCCACGACACTGCCACCAGTGACTACGCCTGAATTTAAGGCATTGCTTAATCCCCCGGCATTAGCATGCAAACCAATAATACCGCCAACGTTGCTGCCTGAGCCAGTAACGCTGCCAACGTTGCTTAAATCTTGCTTATTATTATTAGAGTTAGCAAAACCAACAATCCCACCAACGTTGCTGCCGCCGCTGACACTACCATAATTGACAGAGTTGGTAACGCTGCTTATCGTTGACCCAGCAATACCACCCACATTACTACCTGTACCTGTCACAGTTGCTGTATTAATGAGACGTGAAATACCAATAATAGAGTTGCTAGAACCAATAATACCGCCCACATCTGAGGTGCCTGTAATGGTGCCGCCGTACACACCGCCTGCATCAATACCATTTGAACTAGATTGATTACCGATAAGGCCACCTGTGAATTGTGCGCCAGTAATATTTGGTGTAATTAAATTGATATTAGTAATGGCAACGCTGCCACTAGAGAATAAACCTACATTATTGGTGCTAGGACGATTAATATAGAGATTGGTTATCGCAAAATTTAAACCGTTGAAGAAATTATTATTAAGACCGCTGATTGGATTAAAGCCATTAAAAATACTACCATTGAAGTTCCATGTTGATGTAGCGGATGCATCAATATCTTTTGCTAATGCATAATTTTTTCCAGTGCCTAAGAGACCGGCAGCGTTATTTGATAAGCTTGCTAAACTGCTAGTCGTTGTATCATTTGATGCGCCTAATCCTTGAATTAGCATGTAGCCAATTGGTGTGACGCCGCCTGCATAAAACGTTGTAGGTGTCCCAAAGACGGTAGGATTATAAATAATTTGTATTGATAAACCACTACCAGAAGCAAGGGAAATATTGCTACCGCCATTAAAGACAACGGTGCCCGTACCGGTACCATTGTAGTCACTGCGTAAGAGGATAAATTCACTAAATGAACCATCTTTTGTGACGTTAGCGTTAAAGGTAATATTACCGCCGGCTAACATAGTGGAGATACCACCTGATGCATTGTTAGCAGATAAACGAAGCGTACTATTAAATGCAATGGAGCTATTTGGTGCTGACACACTCATTGAGTTTAACCCTAATGAGCCACCAACCGCTGCACCAAAAGTCAAGCTACCTGCCGTATTATGAACCAGTAAATTAAAGTTACCACCTGAACTATTAATGGTGCCATTAAAAGTGGTGTTAACCGTTGAGAGAATAGTGGAATTAGCGCTAACTAAAATAGGATTCGAAAGAGTCGCTGGAATGTTTGTGATATAGAGTGCTGCATTGGCTGAGCCTGCAAAACCATTACCAGCAATACTAATCGTATTTGGATTATTTAAACTACCCGTAGTGATACCTAAAGCGCCGCCACTTAATACACTAACAGAAGATGTGCCAGTACCAGCACTTGTACCCAAACCATTTGAGCTATTGATAGATAGCAGGCCGCTTGTGATCGTCGTTGCTCCCGTGTATGAGTTGGTAGTAGTAAAGCTAAAGGAGCTAACACCATATAATGTTACATTGACACCACCACCAGCACCGCTAATGGTGCCGCTATAAGAAGGGTTGCCGCCGGTCAATGGATTGTTTTCTAAAACGATGGTGCCAGAAGAGATAGCAACATTATTTATTAATGTTGCGCTATTTGAAATTCTTAAAATGCCAGTATTAGCAATCGTAATCGTTTTATTATTATTGTTTAAAGCAGCTAACACGTCAAATCTAGCGCCAGCTGCAACGGAGATCGCGCTTGTACCTGTTGCCGTACTAGTACCGACACCGCTAGCACCTGATGAAAGTGTACCGGCTGTAACAGTTGTTGTGCCTGAGTAGGTACTGTTGCCTTGTAATGACAAGGTGCCGGCGCCAATTTTAGTTAAACCAAAAGCGCCTACGATGCCACCGGAAATGGTTGCCGTACTATTTACATCTGCCACTGAAATAGTGGAATCGGAGCCCATGGTAAAAGTACCAAAATTACCCCAAGAACCAGTTGTACCATTAAATACTAATGCCCCAATACCACCGTTACCGGTGCCGTTGATAGTGTAGTTTGAACTAGTGTTGTTAAGCGAGTTGGTTGAATATTGAAGAGTTGTGCCACTGGCAATGCTAAAAGTGCCAACACTATTGAATGCACCGACATTACTGGCAATCATAGTGCCAGAGCCTGATTGTAAGGTGACAACACTCGTGCCAATAAATGAATTACTACCACTTAGTGTGACTTGACCAGCACCTGAAGCTTTGGTGAGGTTAGAGGTTGTAATCGTTCCAGAAATAACACTGTTTGGGCCTGAATTTGGTGTTGGTAAGGTTAATAAAACGGTACCGCCACTCGCGGTGGTGAGATTGCCAGCAATATTGATGGCACCCGGTTTAAAGTTGGCGTTGTTCGTAGGGCCTATCGTTAATGCAATAGTGTTTGCACCACTTGTTGAAAGCGTTACGCCGCCACTAACAGAGATGCTGCCAATACCGGTACCACCACGATTTGCAGAGGTGGCGGCGTTATCATTTGCAAACAAAGTGAGATTCGCATTGTTAGTGCTAATGTTGGCATTAACAATAATATCGCGGCCAGCATTTAAGAGGAGGGTGATGCCAGCATTTGTCATAGCAATGGCATTAGTAACAGTGATATCACCATTTGCTCTTAATGAAACATTGGCAGCGGCAGCATTAATAGTGGCTGGCGCAATCGTCGTTGCTGTGCCTGGATTATCAGTGAATTGATCTACTTGAGCGAGGGTTGCTGTACCGCCTGTGACAATATTTAATGTTGATGGATCGAGTAACCAATCACCTGTTTTACCATGTGGTGCTAATGTGTTAACGCTTGCACTCAAACCAACTTCTAAATCTTGTTTACCTGATGTTTCAACAAAACCACCATCACCACTCACTGCACCACCGCGCGCAGTGATTTCACCAAAGAAGCGCGTGTAATTATCAGCCCATAAAATAACTTCACCACCTTTGCCGGTAGTGATTGCATCAGCCAAAATTTTCGCGCCAGTTGTCATGATTACTGCATTGGCATTTTGCAGCGGACCCGAACCAAAATAATTACCACCAATCCAAGCATTACCAGCGCCAGCGTCACCACTGACATCAAGTAATGCTGTTGGCATTAATAATAAGTTGTGACCAACAACGGTAATATTACCGCCTTTTTCACCCGCATTTTTACCGCTGGCATTAACATTGCCAGCGATGCGCACGATACCACTCGTGCCGCCACTAAAGACGATGTCACCGTTTACAACGCCAACTGATTTCGCTTGCGCATATCCTTGCATATTAATGACATTATCTAATACGCCTTGTGTTGCTTTAGCCGAAACTAAAATTTTACCGCCATCAGCAATTAACCCACCCGTATTGGTAACTTTTGCAGTTGAACTTGCCCCGTCAACTGTAAAGTTCACCAAATCATTACCAGCAAATGACATTGTTACAGCACTTCCTGATGCTAAGATAACTTGACCCAAATGAGCCTCAATTAAACCGTCATTAGTGACTGCGCCACCAACTAATGCGATTAAACCATGTGTTGCAGCAACGATATGTCCTTGATTTATTATTTCGCCGTTAAAACCAGCGACTTGTGAAAAATGATAATTACCACTCATGAAATCACTATCGGACATATCCATTGTTGTTGCGATTAAACCGCCAACATTCACATAAGCATTTGGTCCAAAGTGAATACCAGCAGGGTTAGATAAAATAATGCGACCGGTCGCAGTTAAGTTACCGTAAATTTGCGATACACCTTGGGATGGATTAATGCGATTAAAGGTAACGCCACCGGTAGGTTGTTGAAAGTGGGTTGACTCACCACTACCAATATTAAAACTATGCCAATTTAAAATGGCTTGTTGCGATGTTTGATTAACAGTTGTCGTTGTTGCGGTTTGTGAAACGCTTGCTTGACCTGCGGCAACATTATTAAATTCAGGATTTGCGAATATCAAAGACGAAAAAAGGAATGCACCTAAGAATATAGGTAACACACGGCTGACACCAACCAGCCGACGCATGTAGTTGCGCGTAGCACCTTTCTTCATTTGGGCAAATATCCCTCGTTTATAAGTGCTTAAATTATTTGATTTATAGTAAGCGCCTATAGTCTAACTATAGTGTATATTTTGCACATTTCCACTGTTTGGGGAATTATATTTATTGATATAAATCAATAAGATAGGATGGGCGCCGCGTTGCGTTAGGAATGTAGCCTGGACACGCTTTTTGTGTCCGGGTTTGGTGGTCGAATCGAGAGATATCTCTATGCAGCAACCCCGGACACAAAAAGCGTGTCCAGGCTACAAGAGCTTATTCTTACTGGTACCTAATACTGAGATTTCGATGATTGCTTGTTTCTTCTTATTAAGATTATCTTCTTCACCGCGTTCATCAAAGAAGTTAACGAAGTTAGCAGGAGCAATGGTTTCCGTTGTGTTAACCACATTAACCGTACCCAGTGTATAAACAGGAGCGGTTTTATCGTTAACAGCCACCACAATCATGCTGTCTTCAATATCATTAAGATTTTTAATTTTCATTTTCTTTTTATCATCATCTTCATTCTTGTAGTTGAAGTTATTACTGTTATCAAATTTTAATGAAGCTAATTGTAATGAATCATTGCTCATCGCATTATTGCTAGCAACGGTATAAGTATTGTTGTTAGCAATCACAGGCGTGTTTGTGGTAACAGGTGTTGTATTAGCAGCAATAACAACTTGTGGTACAGATGAGGTATTAATAGCTACTGGTGCAACAGGTGCGCTAACAGTATTTGCTTGAACAGGATTTGCAAAAGTATTTGTAAAGTTAATCATCGCGTTAGGTGCAATTGTGTTGAATGTGGTATTGCTGTTATAAATCATACCGTTATAATTTTGCGTACCAGTTGAGATAATGCTGCCGCCGTTTAAGTAAATCTTAGGTGCAATCATGGTGACATATTGAACTGGATCAATAGTGCCGATTGGCGCATTGATTTCAATGTAAGTTGCAGCCCTAAAGGTTAATGGGAAGTGACCATTAATCGTAGCATTCATGATGACATGACCATGTAAGCTTATGAATTTAGCATCAGCTACTAAGGTAATAGGATTTGCAGCACTCCAGAATTGGTCACCATAAGTGATGTTATCAGTACCACCAAAGGTGACAGCCACATTACTATGGATGCTGTTTAATGGTGTGACCGTACCGACTTCACCATTGATGTACATGGTGCCGGTTACTGCTGAACTTAAGTCAACGATAGTGACTAAGTTACCTTGAATTGCGCCGCCTAATAAGTAGAGATCACCTTGACCATCAATATTGTTATTCAAGATTAAAGTACCATTGTTGGTAATGATGTAGTTGTTAGTGCTAGATGTTGCTAAGGTTATTGCGCCACCTAACATAACAGTGCCATCTGAAGATAAGGTTGCAGCTTGGCCTGCGCTACCGTTTAAGGTAATGGAATTGTTATCTAAGTTAACATTATTCACATTGAGTGTTGCGCCTGGATTAATAACCACCGCTGAGCTACCGATACCATAACCATTGGTAACAGTTGCGGTACCGCCATTTAAGGTAATCAAGCCACTAAAGCCTTGGCTAGCACTTGCGAATGCAACCGTACCTGCTGTTGCGCCAACGGTGATGTTGCCCATGCCGTTAATGCCGCCGTTAAAGGTGGTTGTGCCGCTGTTGTTGATTGTCCATGTTGCGCCACTAGCTAATTGTGCAAGGCCACCAAATGTAACGTTACCCGTGCCTGCTAAGATAGTGTTGGCACTAACATCAATGGTGTTATTAATGGAGGTTGCAACATTAGAAAGTAATGTGCCACCGTTTAAGAATAAGTTACCCGTGCCAAGAGGTGAAGCATTGGTTGAGTTCACTTGTAATGTACCGCTTGATAATGTCACTTCACCATTGAAGCTTGCATTAGATGCACTAAATTGTGTGATACCAGCAGTCATGGTGATAGCACCTGCTCCTGATAAGCTACCTGCAAAGTTAGTCGTTGCAGTGTTGTTAATCGTTAAGGTGCTACCAGCATTCAATGTACCGGTTGGTAATGTCATATTGTTTGTGCCACCGATGATGACATTGTTGTTAACCACGAAGCTGCTGTTAGCTAATGTTAATGCAGATGATGTTGATAAGGTGCCGCCATTTAAGGTTAATGCACCGGTACCGAATGCATTAGCGTTACCAGCAATTAACACACCTGATGTTAATGTCACGCCACCTAAGGTGTTAGCAGTATTCAAGATTAATGTACCGCTGCCATTCATATTCAATGTGCCAGCACCACCGATTGCTTTCGTAATGGTTAAGGTGTTAGCAGGTGTGACATAGTTCGTACCCGTTAATGTTAATGCAGAGCCACTTAAGGTGTTGTTACCCGTTACTGTTAAGGTTGCATTATTCATGTTGATAGCATTAGTGAAGTTAGCGCTTAATACACCGTTGATATCAAATGTTGCGTTGCTATTTACAGTAACTGAGCCTGAGCCTAATACAGCTGCGTTACCATTGATGGATAACGTACCAGCGTTTACTACCATGTTGCCAGTGTAACCAGAAGCTGATGCATTAGAGATTACTAATTTACCTTCACCAATCTTCGTGAAGTTAGCAGAGCCTGCTAAGGTGCCATTGATGGTTAAGATATTCGTTGCATTACCTTTCACACTGATGGTGCCAGCGCCTGAGAATGTTACTGTGCCACTTAATTTGTTGCTAGTAGGATCAGTGGTATTAACGTTAGCATCTAAGATCGTACCATTAGCAAGAACTGTGATTGCATTTGGAATCACTAAGCTAGATCCGACGATATTTAATGTCGTACCTGATTTCACAACGATGGTACCGGTACCAGCACCATTGTTGCTGCTGATAATCACAGAACCTGTGTTGATATTAGTGGTACCTGTGTAAGTTGTATTGCCATTATTAGAGAGTGTTAATGCACCTAAACCTGATTTGTTAATTGCGCCAGAGCCTGTGATCAAGCCACTTAACACTAATGCATCGTTATTGGTGTTGGCAACATTCACATTCAAGTTAGCGCCCGTGATGTTGATAGGACCTGCAAGCGTATTAGTGCGACCAGCATTATTTTCTAATAACGTACTGTTATTAGCAAAGTTGAAGGTATTGTTGAAGGTCATATTCGTAGATGGGTTAGTTAATAATAATGTTGTGTTTGAATTAATGTTTGCACTGTTAGAGCTTGCACCGAGTGCACCGCTATTTTGTAAATTCAAGGCACCAGCTGATAAGGTGAGGCTAGAACCATTAGTCCATGTTCCAGTATTGTTGCCACTGATCACTAACGTACCTGGACCTGATTTTGTTAAGGCGGTAGCATTACCTGTGATTGTACCTGAAATTGTGAGTTGGTCGCCTGTTGGATTAGCAACGTTAATCGTGTTGTTACCATTCAAGTTAATCGTGCCGCTTAATACGTTGCGACCGTTTGCATTGTTATCAATTAATGTTGCACCAGACATCAAGTTAATGGTGTTAGAGAGTGTTAAGTTAGTGCCAACTAAGCCAAGGCTACCGGTTGTGACGGTTAATGCGCCGCTGCCTAATGCTGAGCTCTTACCCACATTCAACGTACCACCTGTAATCGATGTTGTACCTGAGAATGAGTTGGTTGTCACACCGCCGACAACTAATACACCGCTACCCGATTTCACTAATTGCGCGTTGCCACTTAATGTGCCTGATAAGGTTAACGTGTTGCTAGCGCTTGCAATATTGAAGGTGTCTGATGTGCCGTTTAATGCAATGTCGTTAGCTAAGTTGATGGATGTACCAACGGAGTTAATCGTTGCATTGTTAACAGTCACAGCGTTTGCAGCATTGGTACCAAAGGCAGCACTGTTACCAACAGTGACAGCGCCTGCGTTCACGGCAGTTGTACCAATGTAGGTATTAGCGTTTGGTAATATTAATGTGCCAGCACCTGTCTTAATTAAATTGTTAGTTGCCAAGCCGCCAGTAATGGAGTTGACTGTTAATGTTTGATTGCTGTTGGTGACATTAAATGTTTCTGATGTGCTGCCAGCGTTAGTTAAGGTAATTGCGCCACTTAATGTGTTACCAAAGCCTGCTGAGCTGACATCTGAAATCGTACCGCCATTATTCAAGGCAATCGTATTGCCGATGGTTAATGCAGATGCGCCTGATAATTGTAACGTACCAGTGTTATTCACTGTTGCAGCGGAGGTACCAAAGCTGCTGTTATTCGTTGCTGATAAGATGCCACTATTAATCGTTGTGGTTGTGCTGTAAGTGTTAACGCCATCTAATGATAATGTACCTGTGCCACCTTTAGTGAGTGATGCAATGTTACTAATGATGCCGGTGACTGCACTCGTTGTACCACCAACGTTGATTGCTAATGCTTGGCCTGCACCTGTTACAGTAGTCGTATTCACATTACCAGCGCTGCTATCTAATGTTGTACCTGTTGTTAAGGTCACGCCTGCTGCATATGATTGTGCACCCGTTGTAAATACTGCGCTATTTAAGGTGGTAGGACCTGTGATTGCAACCGATGTTAAGCGATGTGTATTGTCACCAACCGTTGCACCAAAGGTGACAGCGCCTGCACCAGTGCTTGTCAAAGTTGTGAGCGCTGTGGAGGTGCCAATTGCACCTGTGAAGTTCACAGCGCCGCTGCCAGCTGCAACAGTTAATGAGTTTGCACCATTAACAGTACTGTTGAAGTTAACAGCGCTATTCGTTGTTGTTAATACCGTTGCGCCACCAATTGTGACTGCATCACCATAAGTTTGCGTGCTGGTCGTTGTGACGGATGCATTGATTGCTGTTGTACCGCCAGCATTCGTTGCTAATGTGGTTACACCGGTGATGGCGCCACCAATGGTTGTTGTCGTCGTGCTATTTAAATTCAAGCTGTTGGAGTTACCGGTGACTGCGCCTAAGGTAATGCTACCAGCGCCTGCATTCAATGCAGTAGCAGCACCGAGTGATACTGCGCCGTAAGTTTGTGCGCCAGTCGTTGTGACTGCGCCACCATTAATGTTGGTTGTGCCTGTGCCATTCATGGTTAAGGTTGTTAATGCTGTGCTGCCACCGACTGCACCGCTGAAGGTAACATTTGCATTACCAGCGTTGATTGCTAATGATTGTGCACCGTTTACTGTGCCTGAGAATGTTACTGCACTATCGGTTGTTGCAAGGCTGGTGCCTGTGCTTAATGAAACGTTTTGATATGCTTGCGTGCCAACGGTTGTGATGGAAGCTGTGTTTACTGTGGTGGTGCTAGTTGTTGCACTTAAGCTATTAACATTCACAGCGCCATTCAAGGTTGAACCGGTGGTTGAACCTAATGTTAATGCGAAGTTACCAGTGACTGCACCTAAGGAAATAACACCGGTGCCTGCAGTGATATTAGTATTGCCAGCTAATGTCACAGCACCTAAGGTGATGTTGTCATTCGTTGTACCAAAGGCACTGTTGATGGTTGTTGTGCTTGCAGTGTTTGTGATGCCGCCACCAAATGTGACAGTATCAGAACCACTGTCGCCAAGACCTAAGCCATTGGTATTGTTGAAGGTCATCGCATTGCTAAATGTCGTGCTGGTACCATTAAAGTTAACAGCATAGGGTTGAGCAAATGTCGTGACAGATGGTAAGTTCACATTATCGTTGAAGTTAACAGCACCTGATGCTGAGGTATTATTTTGTAATGCAAGTACACCGGAGCCTGACACTGCGCCATTCACGTTAATTGCACCAGCACCTGCATTTAATGTTGGCGTGCCGCTAACAACGACTGGTCCTGCTAAGTTGATGATGCCGCCAGCTGTAATCACTGAACCACCCAGATTAATTTGTGTGCCAGCGTTTGGCGTGATTGTAATATTGTTAGCGCCAGTTGCTTGTACGGTACCGTTAATATCAATGTTAGAGGTTTGACCTGCATTCAATGAGATATTGATTGCACCAGCTGCGGTGATTGAGCCGCCAGCTGAAATATCAACACCAGCTGTTGCATCAGCACCAGCACCACTTAAGGTTGATAAGTTGCTACCTACTAAGGTGAGTGAGCCGCCAGATACAATCGTACCGCCGTTAGCAACATACACACCACCAACGCCAGTGTTATTTCTATCTGCTGTTAAGCTGATGTTTACACCACCACTTGTTGATAAGTGACCGTTGCTCGTGACATAAATGTTACGAATGATAGAAGCTACTAAGCTCGTGCCATAATTCAATGTTGTATTGATGATTAAATCGATACCGCTACTGGTAATAATGATATTACCTTGGCCTAATACTGGTGTGGTATTGACAACAACACCGCCACCTAATGTTAATACGCCACCGGTACCATTAGCAGAAGTAACAACACCATCTACTTGTACAGCGGTTTGCACACCGACTGTGTCACTTGCACCAGTGATTGTGATGTTGCCACCATTCACGCCACCATGACCACTTTGTACGCCGCCAGTGAGTAAGATCAAGCGTGCATCGCTGTCACCTGAAAGTGAAGTGATATCAAGTGAGCCGCCAGAGCTATAAACGTTTGTGGCGATTGGTAAAGTGATTGCGCCATAGTTAGTTAAGCTAACATTGCCGCCGACTGCATCATTAGAAACGTTACCTAATGTTAAGGTATTGAGTGTTGGTAATGCATCTGATTGGTTAGCAAGGACGATGTCGCCACTGGTTGAGTTAGTTGCAACAAATCCTGTGACATGATGGAAGTTGAAATCTAACACGGTGCCGCTAACAGATGATGTTGTTAAGGTTGTGCCATTGATGGAGCCGCTATCGGTAATTGCGCCGCCAGAAGTTAAGTTAACAGTGCTAGTGGTGTTGATGCCAGCAACATCGAAGCCGTTAACATCTAAGTATTGGATAGCTGCAGCAACATTTGCACTATTTGCTGCGTTACGTGTTGATAAGTTGATACCGGTGACATCATTACCAGCATTGGTTAAGGTAATCACAGCTGGTGTGTTATTTAATGTGGTTGCTGTTAATACGCCGCCAACAATTGCGCCTGATTGTGTTAATGCGCCGCCAGTTGTTAAGGTGACATTACCTGTTGTACCAATCGTGCTAACGACTAATGCATCGGTATCACGATAAGTAATTGCACCATTTGCATTTGCGGTGTCGCCTGCATTACGTGCACGTAAATCAACGTTTGCAAAGGCATTACCAGAATCACTTAAGGTGATGTTAGCTGTGCCTGCACTTAATGTCTTAGCGGTTAATAAGCCTGCATTTGTGCTTACTAATGAACCCGTTTGTGTGATGTTGCCACCAGCGGTTACTGTTAAGTTATGACCGATGCTGCTAGCGCCAAGAACGAGTGCATTCGTATCACGAACAGCTACTTCATTTGCTGCACCAGTGTTAGTGAATGAGACTGCGCCTGTGAAATCGTTGGAAGCATTTGTTAAGGTGATGGCAGCGCCGCCTGTTGTGAAGCTTGATGTGCCGCTGACAGCAATGACACCTGATTGAGTGATTGCACCCGTCGTTGTTAATGAGAAGTTGCCACCAGTTTGCGTGACACCTGCAATGTCAGTTGTGCCTGCATCAGTTAATGATACATTGCCACTGGTTGTATTAGTTGCGTTGAAGCTTGTAATCGTATTAGCAGTGCCTAAAGTAATACCTGTTACTGCATTCACAGTTAATAAGTTGCCGTTAATAGTGCCTGCAGTTTCAGTTACTGAACCTGTTGCACTTGATAAGGTAACGTTAGCAGCGCCAGCGTTTGCTGATAAGCTGCCACTGGCAAGGCTTAAGTTGCCACCAGCAGCAAGCGTAATCGTGCCAGTCGTTGTAATGTTGTTAGAAATTGTAATTCCATTTGTGCCAGCGCTATTGTTAGCGGTGAAGTTCAAGATTGGATTCACTGCGCCAATCACGCCACCTAATGTTAATGTGCCAGTACCAGCTTGTAATGATAAGCTGCGAGCCGTTACAGTTTCACTGTTTGCCGTGCCGTTAATTGCAATGCCAACACCGGTTAATACCGTATTCACATTCGCAGTTAAGTTGTTATAAGTTTGTGAACCAGTGGTCACAACCGTTGCGCTATCAATTCTTACAGAACCCGTGCCTGCCATATTGATTGAACCAATCGTGCCAGCAGTGTAGTTAATGACGTTGTTGCCAGCAGCATCTGTCACACTTGTGACGCCACCACTGGTGAAGTTATAAGTATCCGCACCCGTACCGCCAACTAATGCACCGAAGTTAGTAAAGGTTAATGTTGCTGTACCATCTGTTAACGTACCGCTGTTGCTACCAGTCACTGACCATGTGTTAGTTGCATTGCTAGCCGTTAAGCTGTTAGCAGCGGTGCTTGATGAATCAAAGCGTGTGATATTAGAGAAACCAGTTGTTAATGGGTTTGGTGTGCCAGCAGTGGTGCCTGCATAACCATTAGCAGTTGAACCTGTTAAGGTAACATTCACAGCAGTGGTGTATGCAGAAAGATTGATGTAGTTAACACCGCCTGCGCCACCATTGATGCTGCCACCTAATGTTGCTGCATTGCTAAAGGTGAAGGTATCAGCAAGTGTACCGCCTACTAAACTTTCAACATTACTAAAGCCACCGGTACCCGTTAACGTACCAGCATTAGCTGATGTGATTGTCCAAGTATTCACAACGTTAGCACCGGTTAATGTATCAGCGCCTGCAGCACCATCGATCGTGCCGCTTAATGTACCTGTTGTTAAGGTGAAGGCATCTGTTGACGTGCCACCAACTAAGTTTTCAATGTTGGTAAAGCCACCAGTGATACCCGTTACGCTACCACCATTTGCTGCACTAATTGTCCACGTATTGGCAACGTTGTCACCCGTTAACGTATCTGTGTTGCCAGCGCCATCTACTGAACCACTTAACGTGCCGCCAGCGGTTAAAGTGAAGCTATCAGCAGCTGCATTACCGACTAAGTTTTCAATATTGGCAAAACCACCAGTGCCTGTTGCTGTACCACCATTTGCTGTGTTGACAACAAATGTATTAGCAACATTGTCACCTGTTAATGTGTCTGTGCCACCTAAGCCATCAACGGTACCTGTTAACGTGCCACCGGTTAAGGTGAAGGTATCAGCGAGCGTACCACCGACTAAACTTTCGATTGCTGTAAAGCCACCGGTGATTAAGGCAAATGTACCTGAGTTTGCACCGGTAACAACGAATGCGTTAGCAGATGCGCTGCGACCTGTTAATGTATCGGAACCTGCGCCACCATTGATTGAACCAGAAATCGTACCTGATGCACCGAAGCTAAATGAATCGGCACCCGTGCCACCGACTAAGTTTTCAATACCAGTGAAGCCACCAGTGATATTCGTAACAGTACCAGCATTAGCACCCGTGACTGTCCAAGTATTGGTAGCATCACGACCTGTTAAGGTGTCAGTGCCTGTGTTGCCATCTAAAGCGCCTGTTAATGAACCCGTTGCGCCGATGGTGAAGCTGTCAGCACCAGTGCCGCCTGTTAATGCACCGAAGTTAGTAAAGGTTAATGTTGCAGTTGCATCTGTTACTGTGCCGCTATTAGCACCACTGATTGACCAGGTATTAGTTGCATTGCTAGCCGTTAAGCTGTTAGCAGCGGTGCTTGATGAATCAAAGCGTGTGATATTAGAGAAGCCAGTTGTTAATGGATTTGGTGTGCCTGCAGTAGTACCTGCATATCCATTAGCAGTTGAACTTGTTAAGGTAACATTCACAGCAGTGGTATATGCAGCGAGATTGATATAGTTAACGCCACCTGCGCCACCATTGATGCTGCCACCTAACGTTGCTGCATTAGTGAAGGTGAAGGTATCGTTATTGGTGCCACCAACTAAATTTTCAATATTCGTAAAGCCACTGGTAATGCCAGTTAAAGTGCCAGCATTAGCTGCAGTAATCGTCCAAGTATTAACAACATTATCACCTGTTAACGTATCTGTGTTACCAGCACCATTCACTGAACCGCCTAACGTGCCACCAGCCGTTAAGGTGAAGCTATCAGCAGCTGCATTACCGACTAAGTTTTCAATATTGGCAAAGCCACCGGTACCTGTTGCCGTACCACCATTAGCAGTGTTGACAACAAATGTATTAGCAACATTGTCACCTGTTAATGTGTCTGTGCCGCCTAAGCCATCAACTGTACCTGTTAACGTACCACCGGTTAAGGTGAAGGTATCAGCGAGCGTACCACCGACTAAACTTTCGATTGCTGTGAAGCCACCCGTGATTAATCCAAACGTACCAGCATTTGCACCGGTTACAACAAAGGCATTAGTAGATGCGCTGCGGCCTGTTAATGTATCGTTACCAGCACCACCGTTAATGGAGCCTGAAATCGTACCTGATGCGCCGAAGCTAAATGCATCTGTATTATTGCCACCAATTAAGTTTTCAATGCTGGTGAAGCCACCGGTAATGTTGGTAACTGTACCGCTATCAGTACCTGTGATTGTCCAAGTGTTTGCAGCATCACGACCAGTTAAGGTATCAGTGCCGGTTGCGCCACCGTTCAATGCACCTGTTAATGAACCCGTTGCACCAATCGTAAAGCCATCATTAGCTGTGCCACCCGTTAATGCACCAAAGTTAGTAAAGGTGAATACTGCATTAGCATCAGTAATCGTACCGCTATTGGCACCACTGATTGCCCAAGTGCTTGCATTATTTGTACCCGTTAAGCTATTAGCAGCTGTGCTTGATGAATCAAAGCGTGTGATATTAGAGAAACCAGTTGTTAATGGATTTGGTGTGCCAGCAGTAGTACCTGCATATCCATTAGCGGTTGAGCTTGTTAAGGTAACATTCACAGCAGTGGTATATGCAGCGAGATTGATATAGTTAACGCCACCTGCGCCACCATTGATGCTGCCACCTAATGTTGCTGCATTAGTAAAGGTAAACGTATCGTTGTTAGTGCCGCCAACTAAGTTTTCAATATTCGTAAAGCCACTGGTAATACCTGTTAATGTACCAGCACCTGCTGAAGTGATTGTCCAAGTATTTACAACATTGTCACCGGTTAAGGTATCATTCGTGCCACCAGCACCATTCACTGAACCACCTAATGTGCCACCTGTCGTTAAGGTGAAGCTATCAGCACCTGCATTACCAACTAAGTTTTCAATATTGCTAAAGCCACCAGTACCAGTTGCTGTACCACTATTTGCGCCTGTTACTACAAAGCTATTCGTTGTATTGTCACCCGTTAATGTATCTGTGCCGCCTAAGCCATCAACCGTACCAGTTAACGTACCACCCGTTAAGGTGAAGGTATCAGCCAACGTGCCACCGACTAAACTTTCGATTGCTGTGAAGCCACCCGTAATTAATGCAAACGTACCTGAGTTAGCACCGGTGACAACAAATGCATTTGTTGATGCGCTGCGACCAGTTAATGTATCGTTACCGCCACGACCATCAATTGATCCACTTAATGAACCAGATGCATTAAAGGTGAATGTATCAGCAAGCGTGCCACCTTCTAAGAATTCAACATTGGTGAAGCTACCGGTTGGCATTGCAACTAATAACGTACCAGCATTAGCACCCGTAATTACCCAAGCATTTGCTAATGCATCACCACGAATTAAATCTGATGTGCCAGCGCCACCATCAATGCTACCAGTGAGTGTGCCACCTAAGAAGATGAAGGTATCAGTTGCTGTGCCACCAATTAAGTTAGCAACATTACTAAAGTTAAAGACATTAACGCCATCAGATAACGTACCAGCGTTGAGGCTTAAGATCGTCCAAATATTACCAGTGTTTTGACCAGTCAAGGTGTTATTTAAACCAGCTGGTAAAATGATGTCGGTGATATTTGCGAAGCTGCCACCAATTGGATTCACTGTGCCTGATGTTGTGCCGTTATAACCGTCAGCACTTGAGCTGGTGAATGTTACGTTGATTGCAGTGGTGTAAGTTGCAAAGTTAAGCGTGTTAGAGCCACCTGTGCCACCACTAATAATGCCAGTTACTGTTGCTGCGTTACCAAACACAAAGTTATCAGCAGCAGTACCGCCAGTTAAGCTACCAAAGTTTGTAAAGGTTAAAGTATCTGTGCCATCGTTCAATGTGCCGCTATTGTTTGATGCTGCTGGTAATGTCCAAGTATTTGAAACGTTTTCACCGACTAAAGTATTAGACGTACTAGCGTTACCTGTTAATACATCAAAGTTAGTAAAGTTAAATACACCGGTACCATCAGTTGCAGTGCCTGCAAAGCCATGGTTAGCGCTAACACCTGTTAATGTGACAGTCGTGTTTGCATTAGAGGTTGTTAAGCTGTTAGAAACGTTAGCAGCAGCTGCTGAATCAAATTGATTGATGTTGCTGAAGCCTGCGCCAATTGGATTTGGTGTGCCACTCGTTGTGCCACTGTAATTACCAGCAGTTGAAGATGTTAATACAACATTCACAGCAGTTGTGTATGCCGCAACGTTAATATAGTTAGTGCCGCCTGCGCCACCATCAATGCTACCAGTGATGCCTTGGCCATTAGTAAAGGTAAATGAATCGTTACCTGTGCCACCTGTTAAGTTTTCAATAGCGGTGTAGCTACCAACAAAGCCTGTAATGGCGCCAGCGTTTGTACCGGTGATTGTGAATGGATGTGTGCTAGCATCAGTTGCAGCTAATGTATCAGTACCAGTGCTACCATCAATCGTGCCTGATAATGTGCCGCCGTTTACCGTGAAGGTATCAGCAGCAGTACCACCAGTGAGATTTTCAATCGTGTTGTAAGTAACACCATTTGCGGTACCTGAATTTGCACCGGTTACGGTGAAGGTATTGCTGCTACCTGTGTTACCAATAATCGTATCGGTACCAGAACCACCAGTGATCGTACCTGTGATGGTGCCACCTACGAAGGTGAAGGTATCATTGCCTGTGCCACCATTAATGTTTTCAACATTGGTAAATCCAGAAGTGATACCTGTTGCGGTACCTGCATTGCTACCGGTGAAGGTAAATGCAGTACCAGAATCTTTACCAATAAGTGTATCGGTACCATTACCACCATTGATTGCACCAGATAACGTACCAGCGTTTGCAATCGTAAAGGTATCAGCGCCTGTGCCACCTGTTAAGTTGCCAACATTCGTGAAGCTACCTAATACACCTGTGATATTACCTGCATCAGCACCTGTTACATTAAAGCTATTCGTGCCATCAGTTAAGATGATAGTGTTAGCACCGGTTGCGCCACCGTTAATGCTGCCAGCGAGTGTTGCGCCACTGCTAAAGGTGAAGGTGTCAACGCCTGTGCCGCTAACTAAATTTTCAAAGCTGGTGAAGCCAAGTGCTACGCCACCGATAGTGACTGAACCTGCATTTGCACCAGTAATTGCCCATGTGCTATTGCCAGTTTCAGTGGATGTTAATGTATCGGTTGTTGCGCTGCCTGTTAAGTTAGTAATGTTGCTGAAACCAACTGCGATTGGATTTGGAGTGCCAGCGGTGGTGCCGGTGTAACCCGTTGCAGTGTGTGAAGTAACAGTGATATTCACAGCTGTTGCATAAGATGCAAAGTTAAGTAAATTCGTGCCGCCTAAACCACCATCAACGCTGCCACCTAATGCGAAGCCGTTACCAAAGGTAAATGTATCGTTGTTAACGCCACCCGTTAAGCTACCAGTGTTAGAGAATGTGAATGTACCGGTTAAACCTGTTAAGCCAGTGACGTTACCCGTATTGTTAGCGGTGATTGCAAAGGTTTGTGTTGCATAACCTGTTTGTAATACTAAGGTATTCTCGCCAGCGCCTGGGTTAACAACAATGTTGTTATTGGTAAGCGTTGCACCTGTTAAGCTAAATACCTTTGAGGCTATACCTGTACCTGTTAAGTTGAGGTTGTTACCAGAGCCTGATAATGCACCCACGATGGAAATGTTAGCACCACTTGTTAATGTCACTGCAGCTGCACCTAATGCCACTGTGCCACCATAAGTTTGTGAACCCGTTGTGGTGACGCTAGCACCGTTTAATTGCATAGGGCCTGTCACATTCACACTATTGGCAACAACCGTGCTTGCAAAGCGTGAGAAGACATTACCATTCAATACAAGAGCACCTAATGTTGCTGTATTACCAACTGCGCCATTAAAGAAGATGCTACCAGCACTACTTGTCACACTTAAATCACGTGTTGTGCCATCTGAGTTAACGGTTGATGCAAATGTGATGTCACCGGAATCTGTTAACACGGTATTGGTTGCTAATGTCACTGGGTTGTTAAACGTTAAGCTATTACCATTACCCGTAATGTTAGCAGCGATAGTGATGCCACTAGGTCCTGTCACTGTTAAGCTTGTGACTGGTGTTGTGCCACCAATGACAGCATTGATTGCAACAGTGGTACCAGTTGTGAAGAAGAAGTTGCGTGCAATATTCAATGTACCTGTTTCAACGATGCCACCTGTATTTGCGCCACTACCAATGGTGATTGAACCTGTACCACTAATCGTTGCTAATTCTGCTTGGCTTAAACCAAGAACGCCTGCGCTATCCGTTGCGCCAACACCGACGTTGATAGCAGTTGCTGCAGAGCTTGCTAATAATGTTGTAGCGCCAGCGCCTGGTGCAGTTGTGCCACCTAAGGTCATATTGTCAGCAGTGTAAGTAATACCACCAGAACCTGTTACTGTGCTAGCGATCGTTAATACGCGATTTGCGCCAGTCGTTGTTAAATTAATTGCGCCAGTACCAGATGCAATCGCATTATTAACAGTGATACCAAAGTTATTTGTTAAACTAATTACGCCATTGTTAGTAGTAATGCCACTGACGAGGTTAACTGTGCCAACCGTTAATAATAAACCGGAGGTATTGTTAAAAGTAAATGCATTTGTACTACCGGTTAAGTTAGCAGCGATTAAGCCTGTGATATTGTTATTTCCACCTAAGTTAACAGCATTAGAAGAAGTGATGCCGAAGTTGGCAGCGGTAATCGTGCCAGATTGAGCTAATGCAACTGTATTGGTGAAGCTAAAGGTTTGGCCGGCTGTGTTGATGGTGCCAAAGCTACCAACAGCGTTACCAGCGTTGTTTAATAGGTTGCTACCGCTGCCTGCAGAGTTTGTAAAGTCAAATGTCGTTGCTGTTAATGCACCTGTTTGTGTCACTGCTGTATTGCTATTAAATAAAGTAAATGAACGGCCGGTAGCGTTAATCGTGCCAAGTACCGCAATATTATTTGTTTGACCTAACGTTGTATTTGCAGCTGTATTGGAAACCGTTAAGGTGTTAGCAGTAATCGTGCCATTAGGTTGTGTGATTGCGCCTGTGGTATTTAATGTAAGTGTAATACCAGCACCAGTACCAAGGGCAATGCTTTGTGACAAGGTCAAAGCACCAGAGTTAATCGTTGCATTACCATTGTTAGTGGTAATACCAGAGGTACCATCAACCGTTGAAATACTTAATGCATCAGCATCTGTGTAGCTTAATGCGGCGGAGGCATTAGTAATTGCTACTGCTAAGTTTGCGACATTGTTGGCAGCATTAGTGAGTGTGATTGCGCCTGCACTGGATAATTTCAAATTCAACGCAGATTGTGTGAGAGCGGTTGATTGTGTAATCGTACCACCAGTGGTTAAAGTTAAGTTGCTAACACCAGTAGGACCAACAGCAGTTGTTGTAATGCTAATGTTACCACTTGAAGCATTGCCAATGCGTAATGTGCCTGCAGTAATGTTATTTAATTCAGTTGCTGTTAAGCCTAATGTACCTGCAGCATCTGCACCACCTAAGTTAATTAACACGCCAGCTGTGGTTGGAATTAATGTAACGATTGCGCCAGTTGCCGTTGTTGCATTGGTTAAGGTCATGTTATCAGAAGAGTAGGTAGCCGCACCCGTTGAAGTATTGACTGCGCCACCAATGGTTAATAGGTTATTTGCATCAGTTGTAGTTAAGCTGAGAGCGCCACCACCTGTATTAATAGCGCCAGTTGTTAAATTACCCGTATTGGTTACTGAAACATTGCCACCACCAGATTGTGAAATCGTACCAAGTGTTAAGGTTGTAGCGGCATTCACAAACGTTATATCGCCATTTGTTGTATTGGTAGCAGTAAAGTTATTAACTGTATTTGCACCTGTCTTAGAGAAGCCGCCAACAGATGAAGTAACCAATGAACCTGTTGATAACGTACCAGCACCATTAATAATGCCACCTGATGTTAAGTTAATGGCAGTTGCCGTTGCAATGTTATTAGGTAATGCTAATGCAGCAGTCGTCGTCACGGATAAATTAGCAAATGGCACAGTGTTACCAATCACACCTAAGGTAATGATGCCAGCACCTGAATTCAATGTGAGGTCACCCGTATTTAATACTTGAGCATTGAATTGTCCCAACGTAATTGCACCGCCGCTTGTAGTAATGCTAGTGTTGCCAGCAATTTGTGATGTGCCAGTAGTAACATCATCACCACTAGTGATAATGGTTGCATTGAAAATCGTTGTACCAGTAGAGAGGCCACCATTAAAGGTAAAGGTATCGCCACCGTTACCAATAGTCGTGTTATTCGTATTTAAGAAAGCAACTTGATCAGTGAATGTATTAGTCGTACCAAACAGTCTGACTTGATAATTAGCGGCAACGGTAATTAAATCTTGTAAGGTCACATTATCATTAAAGGTTGTTGTGCCACCTTGTACGGTTAATGTGTTAGAAGCACCCGTCACGCTGTTATTAAAGTTAATCAAACCACCAGTCGAATTCACCACGACATTTGCACCAAGTACCACTGGTGACACAAATGTTATTAAACCACTGGTAGAAGTAACATTCGCGCCTAAGTTAATCACACCAGCGCCAACAGGTGTGAAAGTAGTGGTTGCGCCAGAGCTATTATTAGTAACGGCGCCATTTACATTAATGTTCGAGTTGCCAACATTGCCAAAGAGTGAAATCGTACCAACTGCAGTTGCAGAAGAACCGCTCTTAAGATCAATCGCAGAATTAGGATCAGCACTATATGCATTAGCCACTTCAAAATCAGAACCAGAAATACTTAACGTACCGCCGCTACTAATAGAAGCGCCTGATTGAACTACCACACCACCAAGGCCATCATTATTATTGTCAGCTGTTAATGTTAAGTTTTGGCTGGCAGAGGTTGTTAATGCGCCAGTGACATTAATATGACGAATCACGCTAACGACGGTTGAGGTGGTAAAGTTAATCGTGCCTAATGTGATATCAATACCATTACCATTCAATGAAATATTACCAGCGCCAATGACAGGTGATGCATTTAATGAGATACCACCAGATAGCGTGAGTACACCACCAGAACCAATACTTGTATTCAATACACCATTAATCACTAATGCATTTGCAGTGCCGCCGGCGTTGTTAGCAGCTGTTAAATTAATAGCGCCACCTGTTACGCCACCCGTACCTGTTTGAATACCAGCAGCACCAATCGTTAATACGCGTTCACTTGAATCTGGCGAAGTAGTTGTTAATGATACTGCACCCGTGCGAGTTGCAATGGCGCCAGTTGTTGTTAAGTTACCAACGTTAGAAACAGTAACGCCACCTGTGCCTGAACTTTGTGTGATACCGGTAATCGTTAAGGTTGCAATCGCGTTATCTAACGTAATATTTCCTGATGTTGCATTCGTTGCATTAAAGGTGTTAATCGCATTGATGCCTGCACCGCTTAATGTCGTGCCACCGACTGAACTGGTTGTTAATGTGTTACTTGTTGAAATTAAGCCTGCACCTGATTCTACTAATGTACCACTCGATGTTAAGTTAACAGCGCTTGTGCCGCCAGCTACGGTGCCGCTAATGCTAATGTTACCCGTGTTATTAACCGTTACTGCGCCGCCACCTGTTTGTGAAATGCCTGTGATACCTAATGTTGCGATGGTATTTGTTAAGCTAATAACACCACTGGTTGAGTTGGTTGCGTTAAAGTTGGTAATAGCATTCGTTCCAGCGCCACTTAATGTTGTGCCTGTAGCTGATGATGTTGTTAATGTGTTAGATGTGCTAATTAAACCAGCGCCTGTTTCACTCAATGAACCAGAAGCAGTTAGGTTAACAGCGCTTGTGCCGCCAGCAACTGAACCTGAAATACTAATGTTACCTGTGTTATTGATAGTTACTGCGCCGCCACCCGTTTGACTAATACCCGTAATACCTAATGTAGCAATCGTATTCGTTAAGCTAATGACGCCACTGCTTGAGTTGGTTGCATTAAAGTTGGTAATAGCGTTGGTGCCTGCACCACTTAATGTGGTACCTGTTGCAGAAGACGTGGTTAATGTACCTGTGGTGCTAATTAAGCCCGCACCTGTTTCACTTAATGAACCTGAAGCGGTTAAGTTAACAGCACTCGTGCCACCAGCAACTGAACCAGAAATGCTGATGTTACCCGTGTTATTGACTGTTACTGCGCCACCACCTGTTTGACTAATGCCTGTAATCCCTAATGTAGCTATCGTATTTGTTAAGCTAATGACGCCACTGGTTGAATTGGTTGCATTAAAGTTGGTAATAGCATTGGTACCTGCGCCACTTAATGTTGTACCAGTTGCGGAAGACGTTGTTACTGTGCCTGATGTGCTAATTAAACCAGCACCTGTTTCACTGATTGAACCAGAAGCTGTTAAATTAACTGCACTCGTACCACCAGCAACTGAACCAGAAATGCTAATGTTGCCAGTGTTATTAATCGTTACTGCGCCACCACCCGTTTGTGAAATGCCAGTAATACCTAATGTTGCAGCCGTGTTAACTAATTGAATTGCACCACTAGTTGTATTCGTTGCATTAAAGCCAGTGACGGTATGACCAAAGTCTAATACTGAACCGGTTACTGAGTTAACGGTTAAAGTTGTACCAGTAATTGCACCGCTATCTGTAATGTTTGCCGTGTTAGAAGTGATTGCAACAGTGCTTGTTGTTGCAACACCTGTTACATTAATTGCATTGGTATCAGTGTAAGCAATAGCACCTGCAACGTTTGCACTATCAGCAGCATTACGTGCTTGTAAATTCACGTTTGCAAAATCATTAGAAGTATTAGTTAAGGTGATTGCAGAGCCTGAGTTATTTTGTGTTTTTACAGTTAATAAACCAGCATTACTACTAATCAATGCACCAGTTTGAGTGATTGTACCTGTTGCTGTTGCTGTTAAGTTATGGCCGATAGTGGAAGCACCTAATACTAATGCGGTGTTATTGAATACGCTCACTTCATTAGCGGCACCACTATTTGAGAATGAAACAGCACCGGTGAAGTTATTGCTGGTGTTATTTAAAGTAATCGCATTAGCGCCAGCGGTAAAGCTTGATGTGCCGCTACCAGCAACACTAATAGCACCTGTTTGAGTGATTGCACCAGTCGTTGTAATGCTTAAGTTACCACCACCTGATTGGGTGACACCGGTAATGCTTAATGCGCCTGTGTCATTCAAGGTGATATTGCCACTCGTGGTATTCGTTGCATTAAATGCAGCAATTGCATTTGTGCCAGCGCCACTTAATGTGGTGCCACCAACGGAAGAAGTTGTTAATGTGCCGCTTGTTGAAATTAAACCAGCACCGGTTTCTGTAATAGTGCTACTCGATGTTAAGTTAACGTTATTTGCACCCGTTGAAATGCTACCGGTAATACCAATCGTACCCGTATTATTAACAGTGACTGCACCCGTACCTGTTTGAGAAATAGCAGCAATAGTAAGAGCCGCTGTGTTTGCAATATTAATCACACCAGCGCCCGTGTTAGATGCATTTAATGTTGAGAATGCGTTAGTGCCAGCACCTGTTAATGTGGTGCCGGTTGCTGATGAGGTGGTTAATGTATTAGATGTGCTAATTAAACCTGCACCTGTTTCTGTGATTGAACCTGAAGCGGTTAAATTAACGGCACCCGTTGCACCAGCAACCGTTCCAGAAATACTAATGTTACCAGTGTTATTTACAGTAACTGCGCCACCACCCGTTTGTGAGATACCGGTAATACCTAAAGTTGCAATCGTATTCGTTAAACTAACAGCACCACTGGTTGAGTTGGTAGCGTTAAAGGTAGTAACAGCATTAGTACCAGCGCCACTTAATGTGGTGCCCGTTGCTGAAGAAGTGGTTAATGTACCGGTGGTGCTAATTAAGCCTGCGCCTGTTTCACTGATGGCACCAGTTGATGTTAATGCAACGTTATTATTGTTAGCTGCGATTGAACCTGAAATGCTAATGCTACCAGTATTGTTAACAGTTACGGTGCCGCCACTGGCTACTTGGCTAATACCAGTAATGGTTAATGGTGCTGCAGTATTAACTAATGTAATAACACCACTAGTTGAATTGGTTGCATTAAATGATGTGACTGCATTTGTTGAAGTATCTAATACTGTGCCAGTAGCAGAAGTTGTTGTTAATAAACCAGCTGTGATGCTAGCAGGTGAAGTGTCGGTAATGGAAGCGCTACTTTGTAACGTGACATTATTCGCGCCAGCTGCAATACCTGCAACAGTACCAATATCATCTGTTAAATTCGAAACAACTAAACCGCTACCACTATTAATCGATAACGCACCTGTTTGACTTGCTGCAAAATTGGTAATGGTGTTGCCAGCGGTTGCTAATGTGGCACCTGCACTACGTAAAATTAAACTTCTAGCGCCAAGATTGATAGCAGCAGATTGTGTAATGGTGCTACCTGATTGTAATGTTAAAAGAGAGGTTGCAAAGTTAGCAGCTGGAGTCCAGGCGGCTGTATTGATTGCACCTGATGCGCTATTACCAATTCTAACATTCGTTGCGCGAACGCGATCTAAACTAGCAGCAGGTAAAAGAAGTGAGCCGGTACCGCCTGCAATGCTAATTGTTGTAGCAGCCGTATTGGTGTCGATCACAACAGTTGCAGCTGTGCCTGCAAAACCGGTGGTACCACCAATTTGCGAAGTAGCACTAATGCTGATTAAGTCTTGAGTTAAATCAACTAAAGCGGTGCTTAGTAATGCCGCTGTACCGGTTAAAGTTAATGTGCCGGTGCCTGCGGTTAAAAGAATATTGCCAGTGTTAGCGTTAACAGAGGTTGCTGTATTGACAGTAATACCGGTGAGATCGGTGATATTAATGCCGCCTGTACTTGTGCTGTTATTCACGCCGTTTAAAATTAAGGTACCAGCGGTACTTGTTAAGCTAAGTGCGCCAGAAGTTGTGTTGGTACCTGTGTAAGTAGTTGTTGCGCCGTTACTATTTCTACTAGATAAACTCGTACCGCCAACCGATGATGTTGTTAATGTCGTTGCGTCAATTAAGCCAGCACCTGTTAATGTGCCACCTGATGTTAAGCTTACCGTTGTTGCTGCTAAGTTATTTGCAATGGCAATCGCTGGTGTACTTGAAGCGGTAAAGGTTGCAAGACGTGTAGCACCTGCTGCACCACCAATCACACCATTAAGTGCAATCGTGCCAGCACCTGCGGTTAAGGTTAAGTTGAAACTACCCGCAACGTTACTATTAACAGCACCTAAAGTAATATTTCCACCGGTTGATAAAATACTTGAGTTACCATTAATGGTTGTTGTGCCAAAGTTAACGGCGTCAGCGCTAGTGTTAATTGTGGAATTAAGTGTTGTTGAACCTGCGGTATGTGTTACGCCACCATTAAATGTAAATGTATCGCCACCATTACCTAATGTGACCAACCCTGTATTTAAGAATGTTACGGCATTCGTAATAGTATTAGTGCCGCCATTCATCGTCACAGCATAAGCATTAGCAGCGGTTGTTAAACCAGCTAAAGTGACATTGCCAGTGAATGTGACAGTACCTGTTGCGCCACCATTATTTTGAATAGTCAAAGTTCTGGAAGCGCCAGATAAAGTGCCTGCAAAGGTAATTGTACCCGCACCACTATTTAATGCAGCATTTGCACCTAGTGTGACGTTATCGTTATAAGCTTGAGCGCCTGTTGTGGTGATCGCAGTAGTATTGATAGCAGTGGTACCCGTAGCATTAGTTGTCACGGATGCAGCATTCACTGTACCAGTAATCGTTGTTGTGCCTGAAGAATTTAAGGTAATTGCACTTAATGCTGTGCCCGTACCAACGTTACCACTTAAGTTAATAGCACCAGAGCCTGTGCTCACTGTTAAGTTTCTTGCAGAAGCATTTGTAATCGCAGCAAAAGTAACAGCACTATTCGTTGTTGTGAAAGTAACTGTTGCTGCACCTAATGTCAGTGGACTGTTATAAGTTTGCGTACCAGTGGATGTGACTGTTGCAGTATTAATATTTAATGCAGTTAACGTGTTATTAGCCGTGATTGAAGTTGGTGTGCTTATCGTGTTGCTAACTGTAATACTGCCAGCGCCTGCATAGGTTAAAGCAAATGCACCGCTAGTAGTGCCTGAAGTTGTTAATGCTGTACCGGCACCCGCTGTTGCAATTCTAGAATTTGAACCAAGAGTGATGTTTCCTGAAACAGTACCTGTTGCACCAATACCCACTAATGCACCATTATTACCAGCAGCACCAACACCGTTGATTGTTATCGCATTAGAGATGGAAATACCATTGCCAATATTAAGTGTTGCACCAGAAGTAACACTTACAGGAGCTGCCGTTACACCAAGTGCTGAGTTATTGTTAGCAGTTAATACACCAGCACTAACAGTTACACCAGCGCCAGCGTTACCAAATGTATTTGCACCACCAAGTACTGCTGTCCCTAAGCCAACTTTTGTCACTGAGAAGTTAGAGGCACCATCATCAATGACACCATTTAATGAGAATGATTGACCGCTTACAGCGCCAATGTTGATATTGCTACCTAATGTAATGTTGCCACCAAATACAAAATTACCGCTACCAATAATGGCACCGTTTGCACCAACGCCTGTACCACTTACTGTGATTGTATTAGGAAGCGTAAATGCACCTGAACCTGATAATGTTGCACCGCTAGTTACTGTTACTGTATTTGTACTTGTACCTAATGCTGCCGCACTAGCTGCATTTAATGTACCAGCGCTCACTGTCACAACATTTGCCGAACCAAACGTATTCGTACCGCTTAATGATAAGATACCATTACCAACTTTAGTAAAGTTAAAGTTACTAGCACCATCATCAATCGTATTGCTAAGTGTTAAAGTGGTTGTACTATTCGTTACACCAACGGTCGTGTTACCTGTTAAGGTAATTGCACCGGAAACAGAATTCGTTAAACCAGAACTTAAATCAACTAATGCACCCGTGCCACCAACACCTGTGCCTGTTAAACTAAATGCGTTTGCTAATGAAATACTACTAGAAGGATTCAGCTCAGCATTCGCGCTTGCGCTGACGACAACCGCTGCAGTACCAAATGCATTTGTTTTCAATGCTTGAACAGAGCCTGCTGTTACATTGAGTGTGCCGGTGAAGGTGTTAGCACTTGAACCGCCAAAGATTAAACGACCAGAACCTGATTTATTTAAAGTGATGCTGGTGCCAGTGATAATGCCGCTGGTACCATTTAATGTTAATGATGTGCTACTTGAGGCAACGCTAACTGTATTTGTACCAGTGAAAGTAATGTTACCCAATACGCCACTTAAAATATTGCCGCCACCGACATTTTCATCAGCAAGCGAACTACTTGTTGAGAAATTGAAGGCATTAGGAATAACTAACGATGTACCACTTAAACCCAATACGGCGCCTGTCACATTTACCGTTGAAGTCCCAAAAGCATCATTATTAGCGGCGATCACACCACCAGCATTAATGTTGGTGGTACCAGAATAAGTGTTACTGCCTGTTAATACTAAATAACCCGAGCCTGTTTTATTAAGAACGATGGTAGTACCAGCTACCACACCGGTTGTGAAATACAAATTGTTACCAAGCGTGCTTTGATCGTTTGCAAAAATAGTTACCGTGCCTGCTAAGTTAATGTTGCCGGTAAAGGTGGTGGTATTTGCAAATGGGTTGGTGCTGTCATCAGAAAGCGTACTACCGGTATTGAGGTTTAACGTTGGATTGGTGATGGTTAAGGAAGCGCCACCTATTGCCAAGGTACCCGTATTATTAACCGTGATTGCTCCCGTACCTAAAGAACCTGCAGTTGTGACAGTGACGGTACCCGCATTAATGACAGTTGGGCCTGAGAAAGTGCCCGAGTTATCATTATCAACGCTTAAGTTTCCTGCGCCACTCTTTGTGAAGGTGCCGGTACTTGTTAATGCACCCGAAAACGAGTTAGTCGTACCTGTTGGTACGCTAATAGTAACCCCACCATTACCGGTCAAGCCGGCCAATATCGACATATCGCCTGGCGAGAAGTTACCACTAGTAGAAGAGCCAACAGTTAGGGAGATCGCACCCGTACCGGCTGTGATCGCATTGTTAATTGTCATGACACCAGCGCCTGCGCCTCGGTTAGCATCCGTTGCGGCACTATCGTTAGCACTTAAGGTAATGTTGGCATTATTGGTACCAATGTTTGCGGTTGTAATAATTGAGCGACCAGCTTGCATCGTTAAGGTGATGCCAGCGCCAGTGATTGCAATAGCATTCGTCACAAAGATATCGCGATTAGCTTGCAGGGTGACGTTGGCACCAGCTGCATTAATAGTAGAGGAGGCGATCGTGACATCAGTTGTTGGTGTATCTGAGAATTGATCTACATCAGTAAGGGTTGCACCACCAGCCGCGGCAACCGTGATATCACGTGGATCTAATAACCAAGTATTTGCATTTACTCTAAAACTGTCTCCTACGATTAAATAATTTTTACCAGAGGTTTCAACCATGCCACCTAAGGCATTGACGGTACCAAAAACTTTAGTAACACCATCTGCCCATAATACGACTTGACCATCACCACCGTTGGCGTAAATTTGCGCACCTGATGCCATGACTGTTGCATGTGCATTTTGCAGAGGACCCATACCTTGATAGTTACCACCAATTAAAACATTGCCGGCACCCGCATTACCGCTAACATCAATAAACGCATCATTATCAAGTAAGATGTTGTAACCAGTAATAGTTACGTTACCGCCTTTGCCATTTGCGTGTTTACCAGAAGCGTTTAAGTTTCCGGCAACTCGAACCACGCCTGAACTTGAACCACCTAAGATAATTTCACCACGATAGGTGCCGATCGATTTAGCTTGAGCATAACCATTCATATTAATAACGTTATCTAATACACCTTGAGCAGCTTTTGCCGTAATCATCACGCGACCACCATCAGCGATCAAACCACCATTGTTGGTCACTTTGGCGTGAGCACTGGGAGCATCGACGGTAAAGCTCACTAAATCATTACCGGCAAACGACATGGTGACAGCGCCACCTGAAGCTAAGATCACTTGACCCATATGCGCTTCGATCAAGCCATTATTAGTGACAGCGCCACCGACTAAAGCGATCAAGCCATGGCTTGCTGCCATAATTTGACCATCATTAACGATTTGGCCATCAAAGCCATCAACTGCTCTAAAATGATAATTGCCGCTCATAAAGTCGGCATTCGATAAATCCATGGTGGTTGCAATCAAGCCGCCAACATTCACATAGGCGCTTGGACCAAAATGGATACCTGCTGGATTGACTAAGATGATACGACCAGTAGCCGTCAACGAACCATATATAGAGGAGACACCTTGCGAAGGGTTAATGCGGTTTAAAGCGACACCACCCGTTGGTTGTTGGAAATGCGTCGATTCACCATGTCCGATATTGAAACTTTGCCAATTAATAACAGCTTGTTGACTGGTTTGGTTAACCGTCGTTGTAGTCGGGGTTTGTGAAACAGAGGCTTGGCCTGCAGCGACATTATCTAAAACGGGGTTAGCAAACGCGATCGAAGAGTACAAAAATACACCCGCCAATGCTGGCAGTACTCGACTGAAGGCTCTCAGTCTGTGTGTATTTCGCATCCTCGTAAGCTTCATTCTTCTTATCTCTCTATTTTTACTAGGATATTAAAGAAGCTGATTTCATCATGTTGTAAATTAAATATAGAACCTTTTTTGAGCATTTCCACTTTTTGAGGAAATATTTTTTATTTATTTTTTCAAGGGGAAAGAGGGGGAGAAAGAAGAGGAGGGGAATGGAAGAAAGTAGCCTGGACACGCTTTTTGTGTCCAGGTTTGGTGGTCAAAGCGGGGGTGAGGATATAACCCCGGACACAAAAAGCGTGTCCAGGCTACATTTCTATTGAATACAGAAATTCGACAAAATACTGCCAGGCGTCACCGTCCCAGGCATGGTCATGCCATCAAACGAATCCCCAAACCCCACATTGACGATGATCCCTTTTTCATTAAATTCAGGTGGTCGCGCATCCAATGGCACCACAACGCCATTTTCAACTTTGGCAAATTGACCTTTTTCATCCAAACAAAGCGTCGATTGATTGCCATCTGGCGTATTAGGGGTGACGCAAGGTTTGCCTTTATAACGAGCAACGAGTAGTTGGCCATCTTTTAAGAACACCGCATAATCCGTCCCGCGCACACCGATAGTCGCAACCGGAGTGATCACTTTATAACCTTCTGGGTTAGCCTTGGCGACCAGCCCGGTAATCGTTCTAAAACCCCCTTTGACCAATCCCATAATATAAGAGTCATCTTTACCCGACCCCTTTGGGTCAAAATGATAATCATTAACGGTGAATTCAGTGTTCGGTACGAAGGTCATTAAAGCATCGTCAGTGAACACAATTTGAGCTTTTGCATCGCTTTCCGTGCGCAGGGTATCGTGCAAATAAATTACATTTCCAGACTTCAGAGCGCGCACTTTTAGATCAGTTGTTGTCGCGGTAAAGACCCCTTTCACCCAAACCACTTTCGCCACAATGTCCTTTTTTTCATCAGATTTTTTCATGGCAGGATCAATGGTAATTTTGCCAGACGGAGCCGTTTCACTCGGAGTAGTGACAGTCGGTGCTGTTCCCGGGCGGACAATGGTGGCCGGTTTTTGCACGCCAATCGCCGTATTGTTAACCGCCGCAAATACCGTCTGCCCCGACCAAGCGAGCATGAGTGTTGCTGCTGTTATCATCAAAATGTTCTTCATGTGCCTTCTCCGCTTCATCCGTGTTTCAACCCCAATTATAGCAAAATCTACGTTTCACAATGTTGACCACGAACAATCAAGAAGTTATCCGTCTTCTAACTTATTGAAAAATAAATACCACCCCATTTGACGCAGAAAACTCGAATTTTTCCCCTTTTTCAAGCCCTTGAAAAATCTAACAATCGCAAAAAAAGTTACAAAAAATCACCTAAAAAACAACGATGTTTAACGTGAAACATTAACATCGCTTATGGCGCTAACGAGAAGCAAGTAGGGTTGATAACAATACTGCTGAAGGTACTGCTATCACTACCCGATACCGCATCAATAATATCCTGCAAGTTTCCAGTCGTACCTGGGTTGTAAGAGTAATCCGTATCGCCAGGCAAGTTAGGCCCTATGATTGGATCATGGTTAATAATGGGCTGCTGAATAATCGGCGGCACGTAGATGAACGGACCACCACCTGGTGTTGGAGGAGTAGGTGGCACTGGAGGCGTTGAGCCCGCTACCAACCAACCAAAGTAGAAGAGTGGGTCATCGATATACCCTTGACGATAAGCCGTCTCAACGACCGTAAAGACCTTAGCCGAGATATCGATTTCATCGTTTACATAGTCGCCGTTGACTTGGTTAATATTGGTGAAGGTATTCAAGGTAGCCGATGATCCATCTTGGGTAGTGCCGACAAAGGTCGAGCTTAAGAATATGGTCACAGCGGAAGTGACTGAACCGTAATCCAGGATATTAGTGTTCGCTAAGTTGCCACCATTGATAGATGTCACACTACCACCATCGGCAAAGGTGAAGGTGTTATTGGCGTTGCCGCCGACTAAGTTTTGAATGTTAAGGAAGCCACCACCAATACCTGTCACGGTACCTGTATTAGCGCCTGTGATACCCCAACTGCTGACCACATTGTTACCAGTTAATGAGTTGGTACCACCCATACCATTCAAGCCACCGCCAAGCGTGCCGCCACTGAGGGCGAAATTATCATTGCCCGATGACCCGTCTAGGAATGCAAAATTGCTAAAGGTGAATGCGCCGCCCACACCCGAAACACCCGTTAATGAACCACCATTGGTAGCCGTCACTGACCAGTTTTGTGTGCCACCCGTGTCTACCGATAAGATATTATTCGTCGACCCAACGCCTGCCGTCATGGTTATATTATTGACCGATAATGCACCAGCAATGCTAAACGTATGGGTGCCGACACCACCACCATTCAATGCTAAATCTTGACCACCCGAAATACCATTCGTGAATGCAATGTTACCGGTGTTGGAAGTTAAGGTGGTGGTGGAGCCTAAGACAACGCTGCCGGTATACGTTTGATTCGCAGCGGTAGCCACACTGCTGCCATTTAGAGTGATGGTATTAGCCGTTACCGATAAACTGTTCAAAGGTGTTGCACCAACCCCGGCATTAAAGGCAGCGGTTGCGCCAACGACCGTCATATCAAAACCACCGTCGATGGTGCCATTAAAGGTAACCGCACCAGAAGTAGAATCAAAGCCAATGTTACTCGTTAACGCCAAGGCATTAGCAAACGTTTGGTTGCCCGTTGTTCGGACTTGGGAGGTATTGATCGTCGTATTGGTTGCCGTCACATTCAACGAAGACAAGCGAGTCGTGCCACCAATTAAGCCGGTCAAATTAATGCCACCCGTGCCTTGCAGGGTGAGGGCGCCATTACCATCGACTGCTCCGACCATAGTGAACGTACCACCAGTCGATGTGATTGAATTTGTCGTGCCGGTTAATAAAGTTAAGATACCGGTTAACGATGTATTACCGACGCTATCCAATGCACCATTATTTAATGTAAGTGGTTCGACAATACCCGGAACCGTTAAACGTAAAATACCATTACTGCTAACCGTCGTACCCGTACCCGTGCCACCCAAGGCATTGGCATTACCTGCAACGACCGTGCCATTATTCGCAATCGTGACCGCACCTTGGAATGTATTGGCACTAGATAAGACTAACGTACCCGTACCAATGCTGGCGATACCAGAAGAGGCGCCAGCTCCAGAGATGATACCGCTCAATGTTAAGGTGCCAGCCGAGCTAATACTGGTTGCGCTATTACCTAAGGTAATGCCACCGGTAATAGCTGAAACACCTGATGCAATTAATGCACCTGTACTTGAAATGCCTGAACCATTCAAATTAATGAGACTGGTTAAACTTGCGCTCACTAAACTCAACGCAGCACCCGATGTTACGTTCACACTGGTCGTTGCTGGATTGGTTGCAAATTGTAAAGTGCCAGCATCAATGTTAGTGGTGCCAGTATAAGCACTGTTACCATCAATGATTAAAGTGCCCGTACCTTGCTTCGTTAAATTACCAGTACCCGTCATCGAGCCACTAAAGGTGGTATTGCTAGCGTTGTTAATCGTTAAAGTATTAGCACCTAATAACACATTACCACCGGTGCCGCCGCCACCCGTAAGTGATCCGATCGTCGTGTCAAAACCATTTAAGTCAAACACAGCGCCTGCGGTATTAGCTAAAGTCACAGCAGCCGTTGTTGGCAATGCATTGGTGACACCCACTTGTAACGTACCAGCATTAATCGTCGCCGTACCGGTAAACGTATTCACACCCGATAACGTTAAGATACCAGCACCTTGTTTAATTAAATTACCTGTTAAGCTAATCACACCACTAAAGGTTGAATTACTAGCAGTACCGGTTGTTAATGAGCCGCCGTTTAAAGTGACGCTACCTGCACCTGATAAATTACCAATCGTTTCACTAAAGCCTGCTAAGTTAAAGATGCTGCCACCATTCACTGAAACATCGGATGCGTTTGGAATCACACCGGATGCGTCTAATGTTAAGGTACCAGCCGTAATAGTTGTTGCGCCGGCATAACTATTACCCGTATTACTAAAGTGCAATGTGCCCGCACCAATTTTATCAATGCCGCTAGCGCCATCAATCGCACCCGATAAGATTAACGTTGTTGCGCCGCCTACCACATTAATCGAGCTTGCCGTATCAAGAGTGATTGCGCCTGCATAAGTCAGCGAATTATTAGCTATCAATGCACCGTTACTTGCTATACCCGTACCGTTTAAGTGCAAGGAAGTAGGTGAGGCTGACATCGTGCTTGTAGTTAAACTTAAAGCTGCACCATTAGCAACCGTGACAAGTGATGGGAAGAAGATGCCAACTCCTAGACCGCCGGCACTAGTGACATTTAAAATGCCAGCATTAATCGTAATCGTGCCTGTCATTGAATTTGTACCAGCTAAAGTAAAGGTGCCGGTGCCTTGTTTGATTAAATTGCCGCCGCTATTCAGTGTACCACTGAAAGTCGTATCGCCTGTGCTGCCGGTTGTTAACGTAGCGCCACCGCTCAAGATAATGCTGCCACTAGTACCTGCAAGCGAATTAATAGTTTCATTGAAACCATTTAGATTGAAACCACCCGTACCGGTGATATTGATGTCGGTTGTATCAGGTAAAATATTATTTGCGAAAATAAATAAAGTACCGTTTGTAATATCAGTAGATCCTGAGTATGTGCTGGTCGTGAGTAAATTGACTTGTCCACCGGAAATGCCAAAGTTACCGTTACCTGTTAAAGAGTTAATACTAGTGACACCGGTTTTAGTAATATTTAAGGTGGCGCCACTAAAGAGTGTGCCGACGCCATTTAACGAAAAAGTATTAGTGCCAGTAATTTGGCTAGTCGCTAAAACAGAATAGTTATTGTTAAGGATGGCATTAAATGGGCTAACGATACTAGATTGTAAATTGCCGCCATTAAATTCTAATAATCCTGAACCAAGTCCATCGCTGGCAACACCAATTTGTAATGTGCCGGCATTAATGCGTGTGGTACCACTGTAAGCGGCATTGTTACCTGAAAGCGTTAATGTGCCAACACCGTTTTTAAATAAATTGGTGAGATTAGTGATGTCGCCACTGATTGCACTACTTGCGCCTGCATTATTAATGGTTAATGCAGATGCGCCACCATCTAATGCGCCAGCAATAATAATATCACCACCGCTGCTATTTAATTCAGTCGTTGTTGCTAAAGTTAAAGCCGCATAATTTTGTGCGCCACTGGTAAATACGGTGCTGCCATTTAATGTTGAGTTACCTGTAATCGCAACACTGGTTAACACATGTGTGCTATCACCAACACTGCCACCAAAAATCACATTACCAGAACCTGTGCTTTGTAATGCGCCTAAAGCGGTTGTTAAACCAACATCACCAGTGAATGTGACAACACCGGTGCCTGCAGCAACCGTTAAATTATGTGCGCCATCGACGGTGCCTGCAAAAGTGACCGCACCATTTGAAGTGGTGAGAACAGAGTTAGCACTTAAATCAGCATTAGCAGTGACATTAATATTACCTGTACTAGTTGTTACATTATTACCTAATACAATACGACCAGTTCCTGCTGGGTTAATATCCACATCGCCAGCACCACCTGCAGTCACGCTACCATTCACTAGAATATTTGAATTACCAATATTACCATTCAATGACACCGCGCCGGTTGCGCTAATACTGGAACCTGTTACTAATTCAATCGCAGCATTAGGGTCTGCGCCAAATGGATTACCAATTTCAAAATCAGAACCAGAAATGATTAACGTGCCGCCACTCGTCACAGAGCCCCCGGCTTGTACAATGACACCACCCACGCCGTCATTATCATTGTCACCATTTAATGTTAAATTCATGCCAGCGCTAGTGGATAATGCACCTGTCACATTAATATGACGAATGACGCTGATGACAGTGCTAGTGTTGAAGTTGATAGCACCGAGTGAAATATCAATACCATTACCATTTAAAGTCACATTACCTGCACCAATTAAAGGTGATGCATTAATAGCGACGCCACCTGATAACGTTAATATGCCGCCTGAACCCGTTGTAGAATCCAAGACACCATTTACAATTAATGCCGTTGCATCGCCTGCAGCATTATTCGCAGAAGTTAATGTGATCGCGCCACCTGTCACCGCACCAACACCTGATTGAATGCCAGCAATACCAACCGTTAATATCCGTTCAAAGGCATCCGGAGAAAGTGTGGTTAAAGAAACATTACCTGAGCGTGTTGCAATTGCGCCTGTTGTTGTTAAATTACCCGTGTTAGTGATGGTTGCATTACCCGCACCAGAACTTTGTGTGACACCGCTGACAGTTAAAGTTGCAGCGGTATTCACTAAAGTAATATCACCACTAGTCGCATTGGTTGCATTAAAACCGGTAACAGCATTTGCACCATCTAAAATGGTGCCACCGGTTGAAACTGTTGTTAATGTGCCACCGCTTACTAAACCTGCACCATTATCTGTAATGGTACCACTGGATGTTAAGTTGATCGCATTACCAGTACCAGCGGCAAGACTGCCGGTAATATCAATTGCACCGGTATTGTTAATGGTGACAGCACCAGAACCTGTTTGTGAAACACCAGTAATCGTTAATGGTGCTGCCGTGTTAAATAAAGTAATTGCACCGCCACCTGTGTTCGTGGCATTAAAGGTTGTCACGGTGTGTGCGTTATCTAAAACAGTGCCACCAACAGAAGATGTTGTTAACGCAGCACCATTAATAATATTGCCAACCGTATTCGTAATCGTGCCGCCACTGCTTAATGTAATATTGTCATTTGTTGTGGTGATACCGCTAACAGTACCCAGATCATCGGTTAAGCTAGTAATCACTAATGCAGACGTACTGGTTAATGACAATGCACCACTAACGGTTGCAGCAATATTGCCAAATGAATTATTTTGCGTGAGGTCTACTGTACTTGCAGCATCAAGATGACGAATGATTAAATCAGCCGTACTCGTTGCTAAATTGATTGCACCCGATTGCGTGATAGCACCATTAGCAGCTAAGGTTAATACACCCGTTGCAAAATCAGCTGTTGGTGTCCATGCACCAATATCCATTGCACCTGATGTTGTGCTACCGATTCTTACATTGGTGCTGCGAATCGTTGCTAATTCACTTGCTGTTAAAGATAAGTTACCCGTGCCACCGGCAAGACCAATAGTGCGACCTGTGGTGCTTGGTGTAATCAACGTTGTGGCAGCAGTGCCTGTGCTTGCAGCTGAACCGCCAATTTGTGCTGCAGCATCAATAGTCATGTTGTCTTGCGTTAAAGTAATGGTGCCAGTGCTTAATAATCTTGAATTAGCATTAAGTGTTAATGTGCCTGCGTTAGAATTCAATGTTAAGTCAGCAGTGCCGCCCGTGCTAACATTCGTGCTAGCTGCAACGCTGATGCCACCAGTATCAGTTGTAATCGAAATTGCACCATTATTCGTAGAAACACCCGTGACAAAATCATTATCAATAATTGAAAGTGCGCCGGCGTTTCTAAAGTTAAAGGCGCTTGCACTGCCAGAAACACTGGCTGTTAATGACGATACATTATTAGCAACCGTATCTAATGCGGTAGCGCCAACACTGCTGACTACTAAGTTAGTCGCAGTGACCGAGGCTGCTTGTGTAATCACGCCACTAGAATACAATCTGAAAGAAGTTGCATTTAAAATATTAATAGCGCTTGAAATAGTTAAAGTATTATTACCATAAACTCGTAACAAGTTAGCGAATGCCGTATTCAATTCAGCATTAGTTAAGCCCAATACACCAGGAGCATCCGCGCCACCGAGATCCGTTGTCGTTGTTAAAACGGTTGTCGGTGCAAAGTTAACAGTACCAGTGCTCGCAGTACTATTGCCAACTAATGTCATATGATCTGCATTATAAGTAATATCGCTAGCAGAACTTGTCACGTCACCATTCACTGTAAGTGTACTGGTAGATCCGAGAATAAGCATGACGATTTGACCAACTGAATTAATATTACCCGTGATGGTCGTGTCGCCAGTGTTATTGATGGCAACAGCTGCGCCAGGGGCGGTATTAGTGATAGCATTCGTGCTAAGCGTGCCTAAATTGATTAAGCGAATATTACCACTAGTAGTATTAGTAGCGGTAAAGCCTGTTACTTGATTAACACCCAGATCTAATAACTCTGTGCCACCCACTGAACTCGTAATTAACGTTGCACCAATAATAAAGCTACCCGAGCCTGATTCTGAAATGGTTCCAGTAGAAGTTAATGTGACATTATTACTAGCATTAGCATTTAATGCGCCAGCATTAACAATTGCTCCAGTGTTGTTAATGCTTACTGCGCCAACACCGGTTTGTGTAATTGCATTAATTGTTAAAGGTGCAGCCGTATTCACTAACGAAATCGCACCGCCACCCGTATTCGTTGCATTGAATGCGCTAACTGCATTCGCACCACCTAATGTTAAACCACCAACAGATGTCGTTGTTAATGTGCTACCTGTTGAAATTAAACCAACACCCGTTTCACTAATGACTCCAGAAGAAGTTAAGTTAACCGCATTAGCAGCACCGCCTGCAATCGTACCAGTGATACCAATCGTACCGGTGTTATTAACTGTGACTGCACCCGTACCGGTTTGTGAAATACCTGAGATGGTCAGTGCCGCTGTGTTTGCAATATTAATCACACCGGCGCCTGAGTTAGAAGCATTTAAGGTTGAGAATGCATTTGTCCCAGCGCCTGTTAAAGTGGTACCGGTGACTGATGATGTTGTTAAGGTATTTGATGTGCTGATTAAGCCGGCACCGGTTTCACTTAATGAACCAGAAGCTGTTAAATTTACAGCACTCGTGCCGCCAGCGACTGTTCCTGAAAGACTTACATTCCCAGTGTTATTAATCGTAACAGCGCCGCCACCTGTTTGACTGATACCCGTAATACCTAATGTTGCAATCGTATTAATTAAACTAATCACACCACTTGTGGAGTTAGTTGCATTAAAAGTAGTAACAGCATTAGCACCACTCAAGGTGGTGCCTGTTGCAGATGAAGTGGTTAATGTGTCTGTTGTGCTAATTAATCCTGCACCTGATTCCGATAACGCACCTGTTGAAGTTAAATTCACAGCGTTAGCAGCACCCGCAATGCTACCCGTGATACTCATGTTTCCTGTATTGTTGACAGTGATTGCACCACTTCCAGTTTGACTAATCCCAGTTATCGTTAATGGTGCAGCCGTATTTACTAAAGTAATCGCACCACCACCTGTATTAGTTGCATTAAAGCCAGTAACAGTATCACCAAAATCTAACACAGCGCCGCCGACTGTATTTAATGTTAAGGTTGATCCGGTAATCGCACCACTATCTGTGATCGCAGCGCCAGATGTTAAGCTAATGGTATTCGTTGTACTGATGTTGCTAACGTCAAATCCAGTGGCATCACGATAACTAATGGTGCCTGCTGCATTTGCAGTATCGGTGCTGTTGCGTGAACGTAAATCAATGGTTGCAAATTCATTGGCGAATGAAGAGAGTGAAATATTACCTGATGCGGCTAATGTTTTTGCTGTTAATGTGCCGCCATTGCTGCTAGCTAAGATACCTGATTGTGTTAAATTAACTTCAGTCGTTAAAATTAAATTGCGACCAACAGTAGATGCTGCCATTTGTAGTGCAGTGCTATCATAAATAGTTACATCATTGGTTGCGCCTGAGTTTGAAACCGTCACAGCGCCATTTAAGAAGTTGCTTGTGTTGCCTAAGGTTATTGAATTGCTGCCTGCTGAGAAACTTGAAGTGCTAGATGCAGTAATTGCTCCTGATTGCGTAATTGCACCTGTGTTTGCAATCACTAAGCCACCACCACCGGTTTGTGAAATACCCGTAATATTTAATGCACCCGTATTTGTTAATGATAATCCTGTGCCGCCAACATTGGTGCCGTTAAAGTTAGTAATCGTATTCGCACCATTTAACGTCATGCCGCCATTAGATGATCCAACAAAACTTGACGTATTAATTAAGCCGGCACCTGATTCACTAAGTGTTGTTGATGCTGTGAAGGTGATTGCAGGAGAAGTACCCACTACAGAACCAGTAATGTCGATCGCACCTGTATTATTAACCGTAACAACATCCCCAGCTGATTGTGTAATACCAGTGATTGCTAAAGTCGTCGCCGTATTTGTTAACGTAATGGCACCAACACTAGTGTTAGAAGCATTAAAGCCAGTGACTGTATTTGCATTACCTAATGCTGTGCCACCCACAGAAGTTGTTGTTAATGTTGCACCATTAATGATTGCCCCAACACTTTCACCAATAGTGGAATTAACAACTAACGTCACATTATCATTCGTTGTCGCAATACCATTCACGGTACCAATATCATCTGTCAAGCTTGCAACGGTTAATGCCGAATCACTGGAAATAGAGATCGCACCATTCACATTTGCAGCAACATTACTTAAGATATTGTTTTGTGTGAGTAAAACCGTGTTTGCCGCATTTGCTTGGCGAATCAATAAATTTGCGCCACTCGTTGCAAGATTCAATACACCGGTTTGTGTAATGCCACCATTCGCAGCAAGTGTTAATACGCCGGATGTTGCAAAGTTAGCGCTTGGCGTCCAAGCAGCTACTTGCATTGCACCTGATATCGCACTATCACCAATTCTGACATTCGTACTACGTATCGTTGCTAATGCATTAGTTGATAATGATAGCGCCCCCGTTGCACCATCGGCGACACCAATAGTTCTACCAATCGTGACTGGAATGATAATGGTTCTGGTGGCGAATCCTGTGCCGACACCCGTACCACCAATTTGCGCAGCTGCGTTAAATGAAATTAAATTTTGTATTAAGTTAATCGTACCAGTGCTTAATAATAATGAACCATTATTTAAGGTTAATGTACCGAGACTTGCGATATAGTTAAGTGTCCCTGAGCCTGAATTCGTTGTGATCCCGCTTGCTTGCGTAATGCTAATACCGCTGACAGTAATTGTGTTATTGGTGGTTGATATACCGGCATTCACATTGACGATAGCCGTGGTGCTAGCTAATGAAACGGTACCCGTGCCCCCCGTTACCGCGCCATTAATAGTGAGTCCACCTGTGTTTGATACTGAAATATTACCGCCACCCGATTGTGTGATACCCGTAATGGTTAATGGTGCTGCGGTATTCACAAAACTAATATCGCCACTTGTTGTATTTGTTGCATTAAAATTGCTAACAGTATTAGCGCCTGTTTTTGAAAAACCACCAACTGATGAAACGGTTAACGTTCCTGTCGTTGATAAGATACCAGCACCTGTTATCGCGCCACCACTTGTTAAATTAATAGCATTGGTGGCTGTAATGCTGTTAGCTAAGGCTAAAGCTGCTGTCGTCGTTGCAGAGAAATTCACAAGCGGTGTATTGTTGCCAACGTTACCTAAACTAATAGTACCCGCACCAGAATCTAAGCTAAGATCAAATGCACCGTTTGTTTGACCAAGTGTAATTGAGCCGCCACTGGTTGTAATGCTACTGTTACCAAGAATATCCGTTGTGCCCGTGCTAACCGCATCACCACTAGTAATAATCGTACCATTGAAAGAGGTTGAGCCAATTGTTGAAGAAAAACCACCATTAAACGTTAATGTATCGCCACCACCATTTCCTAAGAAAATACCATTAGATGCATTAAAAGCAACGTTATCGGTAAAGGTACTAGATGAGCCATTTAATAACACTGCATAAGGACCAGCTGTCACCACTAAATCTTGTAAATTAACATTACCGTTAAACGTGGTTGTACCACCATTGATGGTTAAGATATTGGTAACGCCAACCACTGAACCATTAAAAGTAAGCACGCCACCCGTTGTGCTAACCGATGGATTTGCGCCAAGCGTTACATTGTCATTATAAGTTTGCGTACCACTGGTTGCGATCGATGTTGTGTTAAGTGCCGTCGTGCCACCCGTGTTTGTCGTTAGTGATGCCGCTGCAACCGTACCCGTAATAGTCGTTGTGCCAGTTGAATTTAAATTAATAGCACCTAATGCCGTAGCACTGCCAACATTACCCGTTAATGAAATCGCACCACTACCAGTTGATATTGTTAAAGCTTGCGCAGTTGCATTGGTAATCGCTGCAAACGTCGTAGCACCATTACTGGTCGTTGTGAACGTTGTGCCTGCACCTAAATCAATGGGATTATTATAAGTTTGCGCACCGGTGGTTGTGACCGTTGCACCATTTACATTTAAATTCACGTTAGAAGTAATCGTTGTTAATGCAGAAGAATTACCAACGGTGCTTGCTAGCGTAATACTGCCCGCACCACTTAATGTTAAATTCACTGCATTATTAAGTGTACCATTTAAGGTTAAGCTGCCAGCCGATGCAATCGTGCTATCACCTGCAAAAGTGATATTACCATTCCAAGTGGATGTTCCAGTTGCACTTAATGCGCCAACACTACCTGCACCTGTACCATTTAAGCTTAAGGTGAGAGTAGGGGCGATAGCGATATTGCTTAATGCTAACGTTGCACCACTACTGACTGTCACACCAGATGTGTGCGTACCAGCGTTACCTAAACCATTCACATTGGTAATGCGTAACGTACCAGCAGAAACTAAGGTCGTACCCGTATAACTATTTGTTGTATTTAATTCAATAACACCCGTGCCTACTTTAGTAAAATTAAATCCACCACTAACTGCACCACTTAAAGTAAAGACATCGCTACCCGTTGCACCAAAACTACTATTACCAGACATTGCAATCGTGCCACTCCAAGTGTTTGAACCACTGGCATTAAATAAAGCGCCTGCGCCTGATCCCGCACCGGTTAAGGTGATTCCATTAGCAATATTTAAACCGCTACCACTAACAGCAACCGCAGCACCACTATTAACAACCACCGGTGCAGTTGTCACACCAAAAGCAGAATTATTAGCAGCAGTGACTTGGCCTGCTGTTACTGTTACACCGTTGGTGGCATTACCGAATGTATTTGTACCAGAGAGTTGTAAGATACCGTTACCGTTTTTGCTAAAACTAAATGAACTCGCACCATCATCAATCACGCCACTTAATATTAAAGTCGTGCCACTGTTTGTCACACCAATTAAACCATCATCTGAACCTAATGTGATATTACCGCTAATCGTATTTGTCGTACTGCCGGTACTATCATCAATCAATGCACCGGTGCCACCGATACCCGTTCCATTCAATGTAAAGTTATTGCTTAAGGTTAGCGCCGTACCAAGTAAATGTACCGCTGCACCGCTAACGACATCGACTTGCATTCCGCTTCCGCCTAAGGCGCTGCTATTGGTAACGCGTACTTGTCCGACTTGCGCTGTGAACGTACCAGCAAACGTGCCGTCGGTGGTGTTATTCATAATTAATAAGCCATCACCTAACTTCGTTAAAGTAACAGCGCTGTTACCTGAGACTAAACCAGAAAAAGTTAATGAACCAATTGCATCAGTAATAGTGACCGTATTACCGGTACCAAATGTTAAATGTCCAGATAAAGTATTATCGCCAGCAGTGCTTGCATCTAAAATAGCAGCACCATCACTTAAGACAACATCGTAAGGAGCATTTATACTAGAACCAAATAGTTGCAATGTTGCAGTTGATGCTAAGTTGATAGTCATCGAAAAACCACCACCCGGAGCGCCTAGCGCATCATTGTTTGCTAAAATCAATACACCATCATTTATATTCGCTACATTGGCAGATGGATCAAGCGTATTAGGTTGCGTAAAGATTAATTGACCGGCACCCGATTTATTAATGGTAAGTGTTGAAACGCCTGTTACCACTCCGTCAAAGTAAATTTGCGCACCATTAGAAACGCTTAAGTTTATAGCGCCAGACCACGTTTGCGCACCAGATAGGGAGTGTGTTGAAAAATCATTAGCGGTGCTAATGGTTGCACCATTATCAAGTAACATGGCTTGCTGTAACGTTAAACTAAAGTTACTTAACACTAGCGTACCGTTACTGGTAATTTCTAGCGAAGCAGTATTATCACCTAATGAATTGTTATCAAATACAATTAACGATCCAGCATTAATAACCGTTAATCCAGTGTAAGTATTGGCAACCGTTAAGCTTAAATTACCCGCACCGTTTTTATTTAATTGATTTAAATTACTAATCGAGGTATCTATACTGCTATTGCTAAGTGCGCTAACGGTATCAATCGTTAAATCAAAACCACCACCGTCTAAACCACTTGTGCCGAGCGCAATCACAATGTCACCCACAATACTTTGTAATTGCACCGATGCAGTTAAGTTGATGATATTTGATAATGAATAAGTTTGATTGCCACCGGTTGTTATATTGTCGGCTAAATTTAAAGTGTCGCCGGTTGCGCTAAAAGTACCATCTAAGATAATAGGATTGTTAATCGAAATCGCATTGCCTGCTGTTAAAATCAAACTACCCGCAGTTGCGTTAATATCGGCATTAATAAAAATATCATTCAACGCATCTAACGTTAATGTGGTATTACCAGACCAAGTAATTGGATCAACAACGGTAATATCACCATTGCCAGCACCACCAGAACCGCTAGCAGGTGTTGTAGTGACTAAAACATCGGTTGTATCTAATTGAGAAACTAAATTGGTGATATTAATATTGCTAGTGGCGAGAGCGCCGTCGGTTGGTTGAAAGAGGTTGACCGTTTGTGATGTATTTGTATCAGCAGCATTGCTAAGTGTAATGTCAGTTGGATCAATTAACCAAAGTCCCGTCTTACCGTGTGCTGCTTTTGTGTTAACTTGGATATTGCCGACATACAACGTACCCTTAGTTGATGTTTCTACTAAACCACCATTACCACTATCGCTTCCGCCTTGTGCGCTAATCGAACCATTAGCACGTGTTACTAAATCAGACCATAAAATAACTTTGCCACCATTACCGGCTTGCACTGCGTTTGCAAAAATGGAAGCGCCTGCTTGCATGACAACAGCATTTGCATGTGGTAATGAACCTTGACCTTGATAATCACCACCAATCAAAACATTACCGCCACCTAATTTACCACTAACATCAATAACTGAATGATCTGCTAACAAAATATTGTAACCGGTAACAGTCACATTACCGCCAATGCCTGTTAACGACGTTGCATGCAATTCACCGGCAAGACTAATGAGGCCAGCATTTTCATCCCCCGAAATGATAATGGTGCCATCTTGTTCGGCAATAGAGCGTGCTTCGACAATGCCATCCATGTTGATGACATTGTCCAAGACCCCTTGAGCTGCTTTTGCGGTTACTAACACTTTGCCACCATTGGCAGAAATGGTGCCGGTGTTTGTGATGCCTGCTGTTCCTTTTTCATCTACCTTAAAACTAATCATATCGTTGCCATTGAATTGCATCGTAAATGCTGTACCGGATGCCAACACCACTTGTCCTAGTGTTGCTTCAATGTAACCATCATTACGGACACCATTTCCAAGTAAAGCCACTAAGCCATGATTCATGGCGATAATGGTTCCTTGGTTGATGACGGGACCATCCATTGCTGAACCTTGAAAATGATAATTACCATTCAAGAAATTTTGATCAGAGATATCAGCCGTAGATGCAATTAAACCGCCTACGTTAACGTAAGCGGTTGGACCAAAGAAAATACCAGCGGGATTTACGAGTATAATTTGACCTGTTGCCGTCAACCGCCCATAGATCGAGGAGGGACCTTGAGCAGGGTTGATTCGATTGAGGGCAACGCCCCCCGCTGGTTGCTGAAAATGGGTTGCTTCATTGTGATTAATATTGAAACTATCCCAACGGATAATCGCCTGTTGAGAGGTTTGATTGACTGTCGTTTGCGTAGGAGTTTGTTGCACTGAGACATTTCCGGACACAACAGTATCCAGGACAGGATTTGCATATAAGCTAGCGGAATAACCTAGTACCGCCAACCAACATAAACAAGTCCTTACTAATTTCTTGATTAATTTAACCTCATCTTTATTCAGCAATGTCATTCATGAGTTCCCATCAGTTAACCCACTTCTTCGGAATTAGTTCTTTTTTTTATCATTTATCCCTTTTGTCCTCTTAACTATAGTTCATATATTCAACTTTTCCTGTTTTTAGGATTTTTTTTGTAGCCTGGACACGCATTTTGTGTCCGGGGTTGTTGCATCGAGAGGTATCCAGATACAACCACCCCGGACACAAAAAGCGTGTCCAGGCTACGGTCTCTCCGTCTACCTCTTTTCCCCTTCGTTCTTCCGTGAACGTACACGTACACGTTTGCGTTACCGGCTCCTTCGCTTTCGGTTCCTCTCACGCTCAAGAAAAAAGAACGTAATCCGGAAGAAACCCTCCCCCTCATCCGCCGCTAAAATCCCCCCATTTCCCCACACTTTCATCTCGACACACCCAAAAACCCACAAATCCAATTAAAATCAATAACTTACAAACCACCATTTAACTCCATTCCCCCGTATCCCCCTCCCATCCCATATAAATCAACAACTTAAAACCACACTAACCCCTTGATTCTCCCAACCATTCCCCCGTAAAGTAGAACCTCAGCCCCAACGGATTCGAGGCAGAGTCACATGACCAAACGCCCCCCCATCATCGTCGGCTTGCTCTTCATGCTTACCGCCTTATGGCTTATCTTCACCCCGAACAAACCCATCAGGCATTTCTTAGCCCGACTTGAAAATATCGGTTACGATCTCCAACTCCGAGCGCACACCATCACCGCCAAACCGTTGCCGCCCGAAAGCCCAGTGGTGATTGTCGACATCGATGACAAAAGTATTCACGCCGAAGGTCGTTGGCCCTGGTCTAGGGCGACCCTTGCTAAGTTGATCCAAAAGATGAAAGACCAGGGGGCAGTCGTTATTGCCTTCGATATTTTTTTCCCGGAACCCCAAGAGAATATTGCCGATGAAGTGGCCAAAGTATTAAACGAACACAACCTGTTGAATAACCCAGTAAAATCAATGCTTTATAATAATGCAGCTCTGTTCGATGATGATGATAAATTCATCACCAGCATGAAAGACGTGCAAGTCGTTCTTTCTTATACCTTTTTACCGCGCCCAGAAACACATAACTTATTACCGCTGCCTTTATTACAAATCGGATCAGGCGAATCTAAACGGTTAGATTTAACCAAAGCGGAAGGTTATATCAGCAACATCCCAATCATCCAAAAAGCGGCATCCGCAAGTGGCTTTATTAATATCTTCCCTGATGACGATGGCATCGTCCGCCGCGTTCCCCTTTTAATGGAATACAAAGACGGCATTTACCCATCCTTAGCCCTACAAGCCGTCTTAAGCTTTTTGGGGACGAGTAAAGTCGAGTTGGTCGCGCCTGGCTATTTGAATGAACAAAGGTTAGAGGGGGTGAGGTTAGGCAATTACATTATCCCAACCGATGAAAGTGGCAATGTCTATATTCCCTTTATTGGCCGCAGTTACAGTTTTCCGTATTTCTCAGCCGTCGATATTTTACAAGATCGTATTCCGAAAGATTCACTATTAGGTAAAATCGTTTTTGTAGGCACATCAGCAACCGGTCTTGGCGACTTACAACCCGCCTCTGTTCAAAACCCATTTCCAGGGGTTGAAATTCAAGCCTCTGTCAGTAACGGTATTTTGCTGAAACAATTTTCCTATAAGCCAGCCTGGACACTAGGCGCTGATGCCATTCTTACTTTTATTTTAGGCATTTTAGCCGCGATGATTTTCCCTTATTTGGGGCCTCGCATCTTAGCGCTGATTTTATTGTTTTTCCCAATACTCATTTTGTATGTTAACGGCTACATTTGGCGACAAACCGGATTAATTTTATCATTTCTAACGCCGATGATTATGGTGTTATTAATCGCTATATTTAACTTATTATATGGTTATGTGTTTGAAACTAGACGTCGTGAACAATTGAAAAAAATGTTCGGCCAATATGTGCCGGAAAAACATATTAACGAAATGTTGCGCTCAAAAGACACCTTTAGCTTGCACGGTGAAAGTAAAGATATGACAGTGATGTTTGCTGATATTCGTAATTTTACAACCATTGCCGAAGGCATGGCAGCAACGGATATTGTCGATATGTTAAATACTTATTTCACACCGATGACTGAAATTATTCACCAATCCTTCGGTACCGTTGATAAATACATTGGTGATTTAATCATGGCATTTTGGGGTGCACCGCTTAATGATAATTCACATGCAACACATGCCATTCAAGCAGCGTTAAATATGCAAGCGAAATTAGCGCAATTACGCGGCATGCCAAGCAACAACCAGTGGCCTGAAATCATCATGGGCATTGGTATTAATAGCGGTAAAATGAATGTCGGTGATATGGGTTCACAATTCCGTCGCAACTACACGGTATTAGGCGATGCCGTTAATTTAGCATCTCGCATTGAAAGTCTGACAAAATTTTATAACGTGCATATTCTCATTACTGAAAACACGCAAAAAGATCAACCAGGATTTGTTTTCCGCAAAATTGATCGCGTGCAAGTAAAAGGGCGGGCAGAGGGTATCGATTTATATGAAGTGATTTGTCGCCAAGATGCACTAACCAGCGAACAAGCAGAAGAATTACACGAATACCACACAGCACTCAATTACTATCAAAACCGACAATTCAAAGAAGCGCATGTGTTATTTGAAAATCTAACGAAACGATCTCCGCACATTAAAATTTATGGCATTTATTTAACCCGAACCCAAGAATTCATAGAAACGCCACCACCAGATTCATGGGATGGAATATTCACTCACGCTCATAAATAGCCTGGACACGCTTTTTGTGTCCGGGTTTGTTGTATCGAGAGGTGTCCAGATGCTAACCGCCCCCGGACACAAAAAGCGTGTCCAGGCTACTATACCTTCGGCCGCGTAAACGCAACCCCACCTGCCGCCTGCTTCCTAATTTTCTGCACAAACAACACATCCCGCGACTTATAATACGCAAAACTTCCCGTATCCATTTTCGCTTGAATCGCCTTAACAACCGCAAAACCACCCAAAGTAAATATCACCGCAAAAATATGCTGTATACGAGTCAATTCGAAAGGTGTTGCATTTTTAAGTAAAACATCGAGTTTGGCTTCAAACTGAGTATGAAAATCTGTGAATTTTTTATGAGGCGATGCCATTAAATCATACGTTAATTGATTTTTAAGTGTCATTAATAATTGAAGTTTCACACGATTATCGTTTACCCATGTGTCTAATCCAGCGTAGGGCTTTTTAATTTTTGCGCATCCTAGTTTTGTAAGATAATTCCAGTACTGCTGACACGCTTTCTCTAATTCAATAATAGCATCCGATGCACTTAAAAAATGATTCAATTTAGCAAGATCAGCTCTTTTAAGTTTTTCTTTCGCTAAGTCAAAAGGCGTATGACGTCCTTGTTTATCATTTAAAGTAGGGCGACGCCATTTTTCAGGGTAGAGTTGTAATATGGCAATCATATTGTCAACATCCGGTTTGCCTTTGCCAATGTAGCGAGTGCTAACCAATGGCCATATCAAGCTTTTATTAAGTGTGTTGTGATGTTCATTTTGAAAAAGAAAAGAGTTAATGATATCTCGGTGGTCGTCCTTCGGAAAATAGGATAATACATTATTAAATAAGGCATGATGGAATAGGCTATTAGCTAAAATATTAATTCTGCCATCGTCATTTGTAAAAGCCAAAATACGCTCGGCAGCGTCTTGTTCATATAAGCTATGAACAAATTTAAACATATTAAAGCCACTTTGTTGGAATTGAATTGATAATTGTAATAGAGAATTTTTTAAATCAGTTTCATCACTCTTGAGGCGTGCATTTAAGATATATTGCGGGCAAAATGTTAAAACACACTTTAGAACATCTAATCTTCCATTAACAACTGCTTCTTGCAAAATGGTTTTGCCATCAAAAACAATTTTAAAAATCTCATTCAAGCAATCTTTGGCTTTCAGTGCTTCAAAAAGTGATTCAACGGTCGATGCATCTTTTATTAACCACATTAATAACAGGCTATCAGTGGTATCTTCATTGAGTATCTTAAGCACATCATCTTTAGATAATGGCGTGATGCTGGCTTGCAATTTATCGATTTGGCCAAGATTTAAAGCATTTTTAAATTCTTTTATTAATTTTTCTCGTGTTTTTTGTTCTGGTAATTCACGTGGCGTCATATTGTGCACTCAATTTGGTTTATTTTATCTTATTTTATACAGTAATGATTAAGGTAACATTAACAGCATTTTTTTATTATTTAAGATAAATTTAAGCTCTTATCGGTATAATTAACTAAGTCATTCAGTGATAAACAAATAATATGCACAGAAAATTTGCCTTCAGAGTAAGACCAAACAGCATGATTAACGTTTATCAAGCAGATAAAGGTTGGCAATTTATCTTTAATGCGCTACATCCAAAGATTAGCCATAAAGAAAAAAAGCGGCAATTAGAGCGAATCAGTCGCATTTTTAATGCCGTGTTTGATGGCAACATTGCAATGCTTGCGAAAGAAAAACCTCATGCGATTGAATTGCTTTATTTGCCCATGGATTCATCAGGCAATACGGCGATTTTGTATGCACAAAATCATAAAAAACAAAACTTATTAGATTATATTTACTCCTGCATCATGCCTTGTCGCTCAGACGATGATGATAACGATACAAAGGAAAACAAATCGCTTTGGGAAGTCTCTGAATTACCAGATGAATATTTCAATCGTCCTGCCGCTTTTTTACCGCAAGCCGATACGCTACACGCAGCCAATGCCAAATTAAAATGGTCAATTGCTACTCGCCAACCGCAATCTCAGTGTTTGAAATGGATGCCGGAATTAACATGGCCAAATGATGAAGCATTTGATAAGAAGTCATACCACGATATTTTAGAAGTCGCAGCGCAAGTGGGTAATCAAGAGATAGTGACTTTAATTGCCGATGCCTGGAATAGTCGTACGAATAAAACCTTCGCTGGCCGTTATGAAGTTGCCATGCAGTATGCAGCCTATTTTGGCCATCTGGATATTTTTAAATATCTGCTAGAGATTGTAGAATCACTGCCATACTCAGATCTAAATTACTCCATGTTGTGTCGCATCAAAAAGTATGCAATCGATACCGCTATTCAACACAATTGCTTACCATTGCTAAAAATGGTGGATAGTTATTTGTTTTATTATTACAACGATACTAGCAAAAATAATCATCCAGTTTGTTTGTCTGCGAAGTATCACTACGTGGAGATGCTAAAATATTTACTAACCATCAACCCAGAGTGGGGTAGAGCAAGAGAAGCCAACGGCAATTATCCTATTATTGATGCATTTCTAAAGCATGATTTTGCTATCGTAAAAATGTTCATTCCGTATTTTGATATAGCTGTTTTGCAACAATTATCACTGCAGTGCAATGAAGATCAAGTGATTAGTTTCTGTAAATTACTACCAAAAACATATATTGATCAATCCGATGATGAGGGGGTTGAAAAAAACATTTTTGATGATAAAGCAAAGCTATATCTACTCAATCAGGCAAGTAGTGAGGGCAAATTAAAGATAGTAAAATATTTATTACATGAAAATCCCGCATTATTGAATATGAAAAATTCAGAAGGTCTTTCTTCTCTTAAAATAAGCCTATTAAGTAATCAGCAAGCGATCAGTAAATACTTATTAGAACGAAAAGCAACGATAGATAAAGAGGATGAGAAGGCTTATAAATTGTATTGCTATATTGTTAATCGCGAAAAAGATAAAAGAGATTATTTCCATAAAATAACAATATTTGGCCGTGTCATATTTGCTTTCGGTGGTTGCTCGCGTGAAGAGAAATTATCTGCCGCTAAAAAACTAATGTCTCAATATGCAAAACCAGGTTTAACGCCATTTTTTTCAGCACGTGAAATTAAAGCATTAAACCAAGGCCGCTTAGGTAAAATTAAAAATTATTGATACAGTGTATCTAATGCTTCAAATTGCTGACTTTTAGGGTTGAAGCAAATCACTTGTCCAAGACTAATATCAAAAAACCACAAATGAATCACCAGTGCGCCTTTTTCAACGCTTTCTTTAATCCAAGGAAAGGTGAGGCAATTAGCATGCGATTGATGTAATGCTAATTTAGCAAATTCATCCGCGTTATCATGATGTTCGTGAGATTTAATGACTGAAACCCAGTTAGAAATAAAATCATCAGTATGTAATTGATATTCATTTAAGAGCGCTTGAATGCCGCCGCATTGGCTATGACCTAGCAAGATTAAATGCCGCACTTTTAAATAGCAAACACCAAATTCTAAGGCCGCACTAGTACCATGATGGCCAACGTCTTTTTCAAAGGGTGGAATAATATTGGCAACGTTGCGTACCACAAATAAGTCACCTGGATCGCATTGCAAAATTAAAGCAGGGTCAACCCGAGAATCACAACAAGCAACCATCATCACTTCCGGTTTTTGTCCATAATGTGACAATAATTTCATAACGGAGCGATTGCCATGTGCGTATTTCTTACGAAAAGCTTGGTAACCTTTTAATAGCTTTTTCATATGAATCTCCAATTAATTCTTTCCTCTTTTAATGCGTCTGTCAGGTACATCTTCTTGTTGTACCGTTAACGCTATTTGCAACATTGTCTCAACATGTCTTTCAAAATTTCTAAAGCTGGGAACAGGCTTTAGTTGATACTTTTTGGCATGCTCAACATGCTCAATAAATGCTTGCGCCGCCACTTTTGCGATTGTCCCATCAACACCGCGCCATTTTAAAAACATTACTAACTCAGTGCAACTATAAGGCGCTAAATAATTTTTGGCTAATTGTTCTTCCAATTCCGTACTAAGTGATGCGCGTCCGGCTAAATCTCGGCCATTTTGCATAATAAAACTGATAGCGCCGGGCGTGTCGGGCCTTTTGCCGTTTAAGCGTTTACCATTCATTGAGTAAACAAATGGATCATCAATTTCAACTGCGCAATTAAATTCATCAAATAGCATAATCACGCCATTTTTAGTAGCCTCAGATTTGGCGCGATCTTTTTCAGCTTTTGGCATATTAGCAGGAATGCGAATAAAAGTCTTTTCCCCTGTGATCGCTGCCGGTAAATGAATTTCTCTATATCCACGGCTGACTAATTTTGCAATCATCATTTCAGATTTGCCAATGCCGGGCTCTCCTTCAAGTGCTAAACCAGATTGCCCACCAAATAATTGTTGTTCGTTCATTTCGCCATGTTGAGAAAAACGTGCTTCATGTAATGCAATAAAATCATCTATTATTTCGCAAGTGTTTTTCCTAGAAGGGAGAACAATATAGTTGCCAATACGCTCAACAGTTTGATTGTTGCTCGTAACATTATTGTTTGGACAATGCGTTGCAATAAACTGTTTTATGTCAGGCGAGTTAACCAAAGTCGGATGCAATAATTTTAAATAATGAAATAAAGTATTAAAAAATGGCTGATTCGGCTTTTTGGCAATATTGTTTGCTGCTAATAAGGCAATCATTTGTAAAGCAAGCGGTGTTAAATCAGAATAATTTGAAACATCTTTCGCAATACAATATATTTCAATCAGAAATTTTGACGCATTCAAGGCATCTGCCTCACATAATTTATTTTCGAAAATCGGCATCAATAATTCAACATAAATATATTCTAAAGTGAATTCATCGACCACAATCGAATTGCCGTGCAAATCAAATATTGAAGCTAATTTGCCATTAGCAGATCTTGGTGCATTTTTATCAATAAAAACCACTTTATGATTGTTGCATGGGTATGTAATGCCTTGATCAGTAATAGTTGGTGGATCTTGATAAAGATCATTAAAAATATCACTCGGAAAATCATAAGCATTGGTTACAATAAATATTTTACGGGCATCTGATTTATCAGTTAAAAATGTTTTAAACTCATCCTTACCAGTATATAAGACCGTATTAAAGCAAGATAATAATTTTCCAATTAAAATGCGCTTAAGTAAAAAGTTCGTACCACCTAAAAATACGGTCGGCTCATCATTCAAAATCGCATACATTTTATTAAATTGGTTTTGGATGAATGTGTTAGCAGACGCTTTATCTGATTCAAGATCAAAAATAGGCATTTTTTCACGTTGAGAAGGTTTCACTGTTTGATTTTTAAAGCCAAGCCAAGGGTCATTGATGGTACTATTTGGTGCCATTCTAGCAGCGAAGCTAACAATGCTATGTATTTTAGCAATTTCAGCATTTTGCATTTCGCTAGTAACTGCGTTAACTAAATCAGGTAAAAATTGCTGTCCTAAAATGACTTTTTTATCTGCGAGCGTTTGCGTAAAAATATTGATTGGCAGAGCATCAAAATACCGGCATGGTGCATTTGCTAGTATACAGACCAATCCTTGTGCTTGTGCTGATGTGAAACGATTAAATAATAATGGCATCAAGCCTTCTGCGTGCTGATTGGTGAAGTTACCGTATAGCATGATATTTTCATTGTTAGCAATCGCGCGTAATAATGCGCCTTCTTTTTGAGTAAATTGCAAGAAACCTTCTTCAATATTGGTTTCACAATGTGTGCGCATGAGTAAATCAGCAATATCAATGGCGTCTACGTTAATATGCACCCATTTTCTATTTTGATAGTCTGGATTTCTCATTTCAGCATCGCAGTCATCGGTTATAATGATAGCAGTGTGTTTTTGTTCAATGAAAATGTCATTATTGGTGGTTTCGGTTTTCATTTTTATGCCATGAGCCTTAAAGACATTGGGCAAATCAATATTAACGGCAAAATATAACTTAACGGTTACATTTTGCTGGCAGCAAACGTGTAAAAATTCAGCCCAATCATCCTCTGAAAGATAACCCATGACATTAACGATTAATGTATCATTGGCGTGTTGGTAAATCACACCGGGAACCATATCAATAGTGGATTCATCGAAATCATAAATTTTTGATTCATGAAATTCATTTAAATAAGTGCTATTCATCGTGACACCATTTTCATGAAGTCCCGAATAACAATCGACTACTTTAAGTAAAGCTTGCCAATCATAGCCAGAAGAACGTACGAATTGCGCATTACTGATATCCCACTCACCATGTGCCGTTTTGATTTTACCAAGCGTTAAGGCCTGACGCCAAAAATACGTAAATTCACTATCCCAGTGACCATTTCGAATTTCAATTACTTTGCCAGAAGCCAACGCAGCATCTAACATGCCGGTGCCTAACGTCAAAACTTTTTTATTGATTACCCATCCGCCTAATAATCGTTTTTCAAAAAGATTGGAATTAAAGAAATCCATAACAAAAGTATCCGAATCATCATCTTTGTCTTTTTCTGGAATGGTTTTGATGTGGTTACCAAGCTTTTCCATATTGGGATGAGGCTCAATAACATCATGATAACGAGTATAAAAATCACCTTCGCGATAACTGATATCATTAGTGATGCCGATGACAACGATATTATCAGGTAGGTTGATGCCTTCAACATGACGAATTTTATCAGTGATCGTATTGGTATTTACAATATCATTTGTCAGAAAATTCAGAAAATTAATAATGATGATGCAAGTTTCGCCATGGGTTTTTGCATTGTTTATAAAATTGAATAATCTGCCGCCCGGGCCTTTTTTAAGGCGGCCCATTTTATTTTCACATTCTAAATAATTACCCAAACAAGATAATTGATGAGGGCTGTCAATATACAGAAAGGGTTTTGAAGTGGATTGACAGTATTTCTGTAAAATAATACTTAAATTATTTTGAGAATAGGTGGATTTCGCCTCGATCAATAATTTATTTTGCTTGCCAGATGTCAAAAATTGACAAAATGCATTTTTATCTTGCATGTTGGATTCATTGGCAGCCCAGGTTTGAAAAGTCTTTATAACAGGTGTTAATTGATTTGAAATTTCTGCATAAAGTAAAATAATGCGAAAATCTTCGAGTAGCGGTGTCAGCGTGCTATGATTATTGACATTAAATAATTTTAATATATTTTCAAAAGTGTGATGTCTTTCGAATGGCGTTAAATTTTCAGCACTTTTTCGTAGCGTTTCAATATAATCAGGATAATGAGCAACATACAAGCATAGCAGATTAATCCCCAAATTTTGAAGCAGTTGATTGTCTGAATTAATAGCAATAATCCATGCTGGTTCTTCACTATGTCGTAGCAAAATACCGTTTAAAGCGTCCTTTTCAAACGTCATTGGGATTAAAAGTTGAAGTTGCTGTTGTAAATGCGCTTTTTCACCCGGATTGCTCATTTGATCAAATAAAATTAGGCCGCCTTCTGCAATAAATTCATTGGGATTTTCTATATTGCTTCTTGCTAAAGTTTGCGTATCGTTCACGCATATCAGTACACCTAGAATTTCTCTTAAAACACTAGCTAAGGCTGTTGATTCTACTCGTTCCTCGCCTGCTTCAGCATTAGGATCTAGCACCAACCACGGCTTAGATACGTGATCTCTTTTAACGCCAATGGTATGCCAGGGGTTTGAAACGTAAAAGTTTCCGATTCTGCCTGTGAAGAAAGTATCAACATCCTTGCCGAGATAACGATTGTGTTGGTTGATAATATTAGAGACATTAATATGATTTTTTCGCGCCGACATTTTTTTAAATAAATCTTCGAGCGTTGGCGTTAGATTTTGCAATGTGCCATCCCATTGCTTAGTTTTATTGACTAGTTCTATCCATTCGTCAAGTGATGTAGTTAAAAACAAATGACTAATATATTCACAAATTCCACCTATCATTTTTTCAATGAAGGCAACATCTCTATTCTTTAATGTCATGTATTGACTGCATTGATGAATAATCATGTCTTGATTCATTGAGAATTTTGTGATGTCATAAAAAAATTGATAGGGTTCATGTCGCAATTTGCATTGCAAAAAATATTTCCTATTATGTTTCTGTCTAAAAAAGGTAGCGTTAGTAGCGGCACTCAAAGGTACATGTGGCGATTTAATTTTTTTGGGGGATGCCAGCATTGCTTTGGTGTTAGGTGTAGCAGGTGAGGCGGGCGATGCCGGCTGACGCTCGCCAATGAGATAAGTATTGGGTAAATGATTTTTCAGTTGTTCAGTTATTGAATTGGGGTTTAAGTGAGTCTTAAATTGCAACATAAACAACTGAGGCAATGTTTTTAAATGATTCAACAGTAATGCTGTTACCTTGCAATCAATCGATAAAATTTTTAATCCAGGGCTCGCGCTTGTAATATTCTTTAAAACAAGCTCTGAACCAATTCTTGAATAATATATCAAAGATAGATTTGGCAAATTAAAGTTTAAAGGCAGAGCGACAGACTCTCTTTGTAGTGCTAAATCCTGTATACTTAATTTTTGCAAATTAGGTGCAGCATGCAGCATTTGATAAAATGTGCCTGCCTCCATTTCGGAATTCATAAAAGTAAGGCTAGTTAAATTTGGCATACTAGGTGAAATAGTATTGGCTTCAAGAATGATATTAATCAGGGTTAAGGTTTTTAATTTCTGTAGGGCTGTTAGCAGCTGATTAAAATATTCGGCAATTATTTCGCAATCATTCAATTCTAAAGACTTTAATTCTGTCCATCCACAAAAAATTTTCGCAGTTTCAGCTGTAAAATCTAAATCTTCAAATATGGCAAAAGTGATATTTGGCGCATTCAAGCTCAGAAATTCCAAAATACCAACAGGTAGTTGCGAATGACAAATGATTTTTTTAAGTCGCCTGTTAATTTTAATGTTAATGTATTTATCTTCTGGTATCTCACCTGAAAATGTTACGCCATCTAAAATGGTAAGCGAATTTAAATGACAGCATTGATCAATCAAGAAAACAAAATTTTCTATACTAATTTCGCATTTTTCAATGATTAATTTTTTCATTTTTGAAAAATCGATGCCGTCAAAAATGCCAGGTGTTTTAAGATTTGCTTTGTTTATTTTCAATGTTTCTAATTGATTGGATTGTTGTAATATACTTTTTAATGATTCATCGGATGCATTTATTTTTTCGATAAAAAGTAAATGTAATTTAGGAAAATATCGGTTTTTGGGTAAAGTACATTCAAATTTAATGTTTTGATTTTCTCCGCCAATAGACATTCTCTCTAAATCTGGCATCATGTCACCGATTGCCTCAAGGGTTCCGGTATTGATGTCGGTATTTCGAATGATAACACTCGTGATAGTTGATTTAGTATTCGGTTTATGTTTGCAGTTAATATTCACGCCATTAAGTTCTAAGATTCGAATTTCGCTAGCTGTTTTTAATATGGTTTCAATTCGTAACGGTTTGTGTGTTGTTGACGGCGGATTTTTTGATGGATAATATTCATCATTCAGATTATTGCTATTTGCCGAAATGTATAATTCATTGATGGCATGTAAGTCGTTAACATTGAAGACGGTGTTATCTTCAACAAACGTTCCCTTTTCAATTAGTTTGTCAATTTGGTGAAGCGTTAATTTTGCTTTGGTATAAGAGTGATCGCAAGTCAGCGTTGGAAATTCGCTCGCGATTCGTTGAAATTCCTGATTTTCATTTCTACTAAATGTGCTATGTGTCAGTGTGTTGTAACCGCGACCTTCATTGACGATATCATGTATAAGGTATATTTTTTCTTCATATGTTAAATGTTGAAAACTTTCTACCTCTATACTTAAATGCGAGTCTTTTGCTGGTGTAATATTCTCTTTTTCAAATCGATTTAATTGAAAGCGATCTAGTGAAGCGAATTCTTTATGGTCTAATATGAGGAATTCTTCTTTTTCAGGTATCAATCCTTGCTTTATTAATCTTGCTAATTCAGCATGAGTTGTAACGGGAATGTTTGCTGTTTTTTCAGTAAATAATTCAGGTAGATTTTCAATTAATAGAGGAGAGAAAGCTATTTGCTTGTATTCGTCCGCGGTCACAACAAGAATGTTAAAACCCTGCTTTAGCAGTAATTCTATTTGAATATAGCGATTATCAAATTTTCTACCTCGCCATGTTTTTGCTGACCAATCGGCAAACACGATCACTTTTTTTTCTAACGTTTGCCCGCGACTAATAAATGCAGGTTTTCCAGCGACGAGTTTGTCCACGTCAAATGGACCTCGACCGCTGCGCGTATAAGTAACCCCTTGCCCACTCGCTTCATTGTTATAATAATGTCTTGGAAACATGGCTCAACCACACTGAAAAAATAGCCGCCAATAATGCCATAACTGATCAATTATTGCCACAAAAAGTGACTGCATCGAATTCTTTGCTTTTGGTGGACATTATCACTTACATTTCTTGGAATGCTTTGCGACTGAAAAGTCATTTTTTTACTTTATAATCATAATGTTAATGTTGCAAAAAATCGGACATTTCATCCGGAGTAGCCTGGACACGCTTTTTGTGTCCGGGGTTGTTGTATACAGGTGTCGTTTCTCGGCTCGACTGCGGGGTCCAGATACAACAACCCCGGACACAAAAAGCGTGTCCAGGCTACAATTTTTTTGGAGAATACGAAATGAAATGCCGGAGAGGTGAATCGAACACCCGACCTACTGATTACGAATCAGTTGCTCTACCAACTGAGCTACCCCGGCAGTTGAAGGTGAGAGTATAAATAAAATATAAAGACTTTAATATTATTTATTTAGATTAATTAATTTGCATATCAGGGTAGCGGCATGGGTTGTCGTCACCTGTTGCCATATCTTGATCGCAATAATGTTCAATGTAGTGATTTCTGCGTCCCGGCCTGTCTGCGTGATATTGCGTGGTATGTTGGGTGTGAAATTTGCAATGATGACCTTTGCAATTAATTGTGGTTATATTTGGTACAATTGCATTGCATTCGAGGTAGTATTCAGCGCTGACGGCTGGTGCTAATAAAAAAAGTAAGATGAAAAACGCAAAGCGCCCGCTCATACCGCTCTCCTCATTTTTTCTTATACCTTTATTATATCAGAGTGCTCGGCATTGAATACAATTTCTATCCAGGGTAGACTAAATTTAAGGCATATCAAGGAAGAGTATGCAAAACAGTATCGAAAACGTTAGTTTCAAACATCCGACACCTGACCAATTTCCGTTAATTTATGGTTGGTTTGCAAAACCCCATGTAAGTGATTTTTTCGATGACCCAGAAGTTGCGCGCTACATTCCCGATTTACAAAATTATTTCGCCGGTAAAGATTATTTTTTAACGCCATGGCTTGCCTATTATTTAGAAACACCTTTTGCCTACATCATGACAGCAGAAGTAAAAAAAAGAGATCCAGGCTTATGGTCAAAATGGCGGGAGAAAAAAGGTAAAACGTATTCCATGGATTTATTAATTGGTGAAGATGAATTTTTAGGTAAAGGCATGTCACATTTATTGATTAAAAAATTCATCACCGAAAATTTTAAACACGCCGCTGCCTTTTTAATTGATCCAGAACTTAGAAATTTACACGCCATCCACGTTTACGAAAAAGCAGGCTTTGTCATCGTCGATGAATTCAAAGGTGAGCACGACCGCTTCGCCGGCATCCCGCACATCATGATGAAATTGGTTTTATAGTGTCATCACGGAAAAATATCACCCAAAATTCCGCCACCCACTTTTTTTCAGAATCAAATCCGCCTCACAAACCTCCACAAATTTTTCCTCCGTGCTTTTCCAAAACGCATACGTATTAAATCGTATCTTACTATCCACCGCCCGATAAATCGCATACCCACCCAATGTCGGAACCGATGCCAAAACATGCCCAAGAATATGCAATACTTTTTTAATGAAAGCGCGAGTCGATTTATCTTCATCCTGCTTTAAAATAGGTTTAATGATAGGAAATAATTCCCTAAATTCTCGCAATTTTTGACTGGAAGAACAGTTAGCTTGCAACCCTTGGTAGAGTCGCGCCACTTGATTCATTTTAACTAAAAGAGCAGTATATTTTTCATCTTTTATATCAAAAAGAATTTTTGAGAGATTATTCGTTGGTTCATCATTTTTGATTTCCATGAAAGCCGCTAAATTATCTTTAGTCATTATTTTATTTTTAAGCAACACAGAAAACATTTTTTGATGTAAATCGCGCCAATACCAACGACAAGCGCGATCCAACTCTAAAACATAATCCGTTTTGCAGAGCATATTATAACGTTTTGACTGCTGTAGGTACTTTGTTAGCGTTGTATCATTATAACCATCTTGATATGCATTACGATTTAAGTGGCTTATACGTTTTCTTTCAGGTAATAAACCAAGAAAATTTTCAATGTGGCTGCTGTCATTAACAGGTTCTGGTTGGTATGCGCTGATGAAGGCTTGCACGGTGGTTTGATGCAAAGCATTTCTTTTTTCCAGCACGCTCACGCGTTTTTCAGGAGGTAGTTGTGCTAAGATATTTGAAAAAACATTAGGGAAGTATAACATTATATCAAGTGTCGTTTGATTGTCATGAAGATCAGCATGCAATAATTTAATTTTTTCATCATCTGTTAAAAAGCTAAATATCATTTCCATTTTTCCATGATAAAATAAAGCCTCAGCTTTAATTTTGAGGAGTCGTAATATTAAGGCAAGGCGCTTATCAGGATCTGTCACTTCGAGTAATCTTTTGATAACGCTAAAGGTTGCAAAAGTCGCGTAAAGAAAAGGTGATCTGACTTTATGTGCTAACGCCAATTGCAAATCATTCGGTGTAAAGAGCGCAATAAATTTTTCCATTATAACTACATTGCTATGTTTAACGGCTGTAGCCAAAAAATGAAAATCATCTGTTGGTTGCAGAAAATCATTAACCTTGTTCGCGGTCACAATTATTTGCCAAATCAAGTCAAACTTTCGTAGGCATTTGGATGCGATTGCGGCATCCAGTAAATATCGCAATACATCACTGTTTAACCACGCTGCGATTTCACCAGCAGAAAATAATTTTAAAAATTGTTCAACAACAATAAGTGGGCGCTTTTTTATAATCTTAACTAGTGTTTTAGGGAAATAAGTGGGATGTAAAAGATATGCTTTTAATTTTTCAATATCAATTTTTGATAAGAATAATATAATTTCAGGCGAATCAGTTTTAAGAACATATTTCATCATCAATTCGTTAAAAGTTTTACCCTTATCCTGACTCAATTCAATCTCTTCATAAGAAGTAAATAAGACATTGTCAAATTCATCCGATGTCAATAATTTTTGTAATTGGGGTAGGCATTTAAGTTGAAATTCAAAAGCCTCAGTTAATTTATCTGCCATGATATTTTTGTAAATAGGATAACGTTTAACAGGTGTAATGAATGTTAATAATGTGCAAAATAAATCAGTATCATTGCTTTTTAATGCCAGGTGAAAAAGGTAATAATTATTTATTTTCAATAAATTTTCTATATGTTCTGGCGCGATAACCTTTAGTATCGGTAGGATAAAAGATCGAGCCACAGGGTTATTTTCATCTTCTTCCAAAAAGTCATTCCGGTCTATCTTTTGCGATCGAATACCAGAGATTGCTAATTGGTGAAAACGATCCTTTTCAGGGTATTGCTGTAATAGTGCTGCTAACAAGGGTCCGTTATTACATGTAATCGCTTCTTTAAAAATATTTTTACGAATCAATAATAATTGCTTAAACCATTTTTTTCCCATCAAATCAAAAAAAATGTTTACTTGCAGATTATTCGCATTGTTTGCAACAAAACAATCGATCATGTCTTTTGTTTCTAGTGCGAGTTTCTTATCTTTTTCTGTGTAACGTTCAAAATAGGCTTTTGCAAACATCGGACAACTGGTTTCAAACACAAATTTGACGCAGCTCGTTATGCCCCCAAATATTTCTGGATGTTGGTATAAAACGGCGGCGAAAGCTTGTTTTTGTAAAGGTGAAATCAAGTCGTTTTCGAAGTATTCATGCAAATCATCGGGAAACTCGAAAATGGTCACTTGCGTAAAATACAATTTATATAAATCAGTTGGAATCGTTATTAGTAAGTCAATAAATGCTTCGCTATCGCCAAGCACATAATTTTTCAATATAGCAGCACTTATCTTTTCCGGTAATACTTGGTTGTGGTTTTGTCCTGGGTGATTCAAGTTGACTTTATGATAATAACGTCTAATTTCTATGATGCGTTCTTTGGTCAATGATGGTAAGGTATCTAATGTTTCATTATTTTGACTATTTTGTATAACATAACTAGCATTGTCCGCTGCTGTTTCAATGCAGTCATGGTCTTCCATAATATCTCTATTAATAATTTGATCGATTGTTTTTGATGTTGCATCATAACCTTTAAGTGCTAATACTTTGATCCGCAACTCACTTGGCAAATCTTTTAAATACACTAAAAATCTACCAACAGGCTTCGTTGCTTTTTCTGTGAATTCATCATCTGTGCGTTGTTCGCCGTGTAATCGTAATCCGTAAATTAATTCCATGATGGCAGTGCGCGGAGTCTTGCCACCTTTTTCAACTAAATTAATATCTTTTTCCAATCTTTCGTAATCATCATTATGCGTATAAATGGCAGCTGCTAAGCGCGGAAAATTTGTTGTCACTGCGGCATAAAATTTTTGATGCATTGCAAAAGTAAAAAATTGCATTTGTTGCAGATCAAATACGGTGTCTTGGTGGCAACTAAATTGTTGCAATGAAGCAAGTTTTAAAGGAGTATTTTCAAAGGCAGAAGTTACAGGTTCATGATTCAACTTAATATTAAAGTCCGACCAATGTAATCTTGTCGTAAAAGCCATTTTTTCTGCCAATAAAACATTGACCGACAATACTCGTTTTACTTTTGGCAAAATAAGCGCAAGCATTTCTTGCCAATTCTTTGGGGTAAACACAATCATGACGATATCCCAAACGAGTGTATTGGCGATACCTTCAGTCGAAGCAAAAAAACTTAACATCGTATCAGTTAATTCGAGATCTCGATTAAATAGAAATTTTTTCAAGTCTTGTTGCAATTGTTGCAGTGAATTTGATTTGTGAAAAATAGTTGTCAATGCAGAAACAGTATTTTTTAATTCACTCTCCAAAACACAATTTTTGAGTTCTACATAATTGAGCGGTACTTTTTCGATGATGGGAAGCAACGCGTTAGCATTTGCAATTAATTGACGACACTGTTGCTTTATGATTTGCCATTGCATCTCATTGCTCCACTTAAGATCAATAGACTCGCATAGTACGCTTGCCACGCTTTTTGTGTCCAGGTTTGTTGTATCAAACCGTCATTGTATTGTCATCCCGGAAATCGCCGCAGGCGATTGTCCGGGATCCACTTATTAATTCGCACAGAACACTTTTTTTGTATAAAACTTACCGTGGATCCCGGACATCTTTACCCAAAAAACGGTAAAAATTCCGGGATGACAATACAATGACGGTTTGATACAACAACCCCGGACACAAAAAACGTGTCCAGGCTACTTTTAAAACAGGATGAATAGCAACATTTGACATCCCAATCAAAGCCCATTATCTTCATCAGCCTAAAGGAAGGGTAAATACATGAGTAAAGATCGTTTTAAAATGATGATGGAAGATCAAGACCGAGCAAAATTTAAAGCGAAACACAGTTTGCTCATGAAAAATCTAAGCAGTCTTAGCTTTGATCCAAATGAAGTCGATTTTGCTGCCGCAGGTTTTGAGCTCGCCGGAAAATTGTTACGCATTCATGTAAAACAAAGAAAGCGTTACCGTGCGGAATATATTAATCATATATTAGATAGCGCTAATTACATTGTTGAAAATCATAAAACAGAGAAAAAAAATACACGCGAATATCTTGCCCACATGGCTGTTCTCTATACCGCTGCAGTCAATACCCGAAAACACCCCGTATTTAAAGTGCTAGGTATCAGTTTATTGGCGCTAGTAGGCGCTGCCATTCTCGCAGCCACCGGCGTTATAGCCGCCGTTTCCTTTGGCTTATGCCCACCTTTAGGTATCGTCTTTGGTATCGTCATCGGTTATTCAGTTGCAGCAGGTGCCGCGGCAAGTGCGGTAGGCGGGGTATTGGGAATAGGCGCATTAATGGCTAGCGGCATGATGATGTTTAAAACACTGGCCAAGCCCAGTCTTTCAAGCCGTATCCATGAACTAAGAACCCTGGCCGCGGCGGTAGACGCGCGCCGCCCTGAACGCAACGCTTTTGAGATGGTTTAAAGCTTACTTTTCGTGTCCGTGAACGTGCCCGCGTGCGTGCGCGCCCGTCTTTTTTGCCCTACGCCTTAACGACAGAACATCTTAACCCCTTGATAACAGGCCCATTACCCGTTACCACCAAATCCCCCGAAATCGTCATTTTATCGCCGGTATTGACCTTCACATCACAGGATTTAACGCTATCTTGGGTATACATTTGCATATTATTGGTATCGGTAATCACCATTTTTTCAATGTTACCCATATCGATCGGCATAATAGGGAAAACCTTACCGTTGCTACCGTTTTTAATGCTCAAGCAGCCAATACCATATAGACACAAGTAATAGCGGTTACTCTGTACCGCATCCCTAATGCTAATTTTTAAATGTGCAGCATCATCAGCAAAAGCAGGTGACAACATGACAATTAATGCTATAAACGTTAAGATTTTCTTCATTTTTGTAGCCTCGTTTTACTAAGTTATGTATAAATTATAACTGTGCAAAATTAAGGCAGTATTAAGCGACACAAAGTTTTGATATACTGTGTAGAAAGAAGTGAATAATAAGGAATAAGTCCCATGCAGTTATCGCGGAAGGGTTTATACATCGGAGCGTTGCTTGTTCTTATCATTACAACCATCATCAGTTTTGTCATTCGCTCTATGCACGCTTCACCCGAATCGACGATCAACCAGCAAATCAGTGCTATCCGCCAACAAAAAATCGAATTAGCTTATTCATTAACTTCAGATGAATTTAAAAAAGCAACCACACAAGAAGAATTCGAAGATTTTATTAAAAGTTATCCAGCATTATCCGAAAATAAAAGTATGGATTGCGGCAAGTTTTTTCAACGCAAAGACATGGAAAGTGCAACCGAAAATAAAGACATTATCATGAGCGTTGAATGTACTTTGTTTGCAAAGGATGGCGCAAGTTCACCGATCGAATATACCGTGATTAAACCATACCAATCAGAGGGCGGTAAATGGCTGGTGATGGGGATGGATATCAAAACACCAAGCAATATTCCGGTAAAAATAAATAAAGTCTATGACAACAAAGAAAGTCGCTACACGATTGGGTATCCCTCTTCATGGGAATATGAAGTCACAAGCGATGGCACGGTTATTTTTAGTGGTCGCCACGGATCACCAGCGTATTTTTCCACAGTGAATATTCAAACCGTTTTAACGCAAAAAAGTGGCGGTGATTTTAAAACCGTTGCTGCGTTTATGGCCGATATCAGACAGCAAGCCAAAAACCAATCACCCAATGTAAAATTTTTAGAATCCGGACCAATACAATTATTTACTAAAGGTATTGGCAAAGAAAAAGGTGAATATGCTATTTTTACCTATCGTTTCAAAGGCCAAGATTTTAAACAGTGGCAAGTGGTAGTATTACGTGAAGATGGCCAAGTATTTTATGCTTGGGCATACACGGCGCCCGTTGATCAATACGATGACAGTGTTGCAGTTGCGAAAGCCATGCTTGAATCCTGGGTCATTTATTAGCAAGGAATTATTATGAAAAACGGCGGTTTTAAACCTGCCTGGTGGCTGCGTAATCCACACTTGCAAACGCTTTGGCCAGTGTTGATTCGCAGAAGAATGACAGGCTTGGATATTGAACGTGAGCGCATCGAATTGCCAGATGGTGATTTCATCGATTTAGATTGGGTGGGGCGTGATCAAACCGGTCCCCTAGTGTTAATGTTACATGGTTTTGAAGGATCAATTGATTCGCATTATGCAAAAACCATGTTAAGCCAATTGCAGCAACAAGGTTGGCGCGGCATTTTCATGCATTTTCGTGGTTGCAGTGGCGAACCAAATCGATTACCACGCAGTTATCATTCGGGTGAAACAAGTGATTTAGATTTTATTATTCAATTAATCAAACAACGCTATCCACAAAACACTTTATCAGCGATTGGTTATTCGCTAGGCGGCAATGTTTTGTTGAAATGGTTGGGCGAAACCAACAATCGCCATGCTTTAAATGCAGCCATCGCAGTCTCTGTTCCTTTTGAATTACACAAAGCAGCAACGCGTATTCAAAATGGTTTTTCGCGTTGTTATCAGTGGTATTTTTTAAAATGTTTGCGCAATCGATTAGCTTACAAATACCAATTTGTGTCAGAGGTTCCCTTAAAACCAGAAGAGCTTTCTTCTATTCGCACGATCATGGATTTCGACGATCGTTACACGGCGCCATTGCATGGTTTTGCCAGTGCCAATGAGTATTATTTGATAGCGAGTAGTCGTCAATATTTACGTCACATTAAAGTACCCACATTGATTGTGCATGCTAAGGATGATCCTTTCATGTCAGAAGATGTGATCCCAAGAGACCATGAATTATCACCCGCAGTTGAATTAGAAGTGACAGAAGGTGGTGGGCATGTTGGTTTTGTGACGGGTAAATTTCCATGGAGCGCTGAATATTGGTTAGAAAAACGTATTCCGCAATTTTTGCAAGACCATTTGTAATTACTTTTCCAGGAGGATAATGCATGTTTGATAATGTTTTAGTGATGGTGTTAACAAACTTTAGTTGTGCCATGTTATTAATAGCTGTTTTTTTTATGATAATAAATGCATTAGTAACACAAGGCCGTGTTTCTAAATATGAAATTATCTTCCGTTGGATGACGTTATTTTGCTTAGGCTTTACCGGTCTTTATGGTTTTGTGATGCATGCATATTTTCCAATGTTAGCAGCTGCCACCATCGGTTGGGTTGATAGCCCATTTCAATTTGAAGTAGCCGTCGCAGATATGGCATTTGGTGTGCTAGGTATTGCAGCTTTTCGTGCCAGCATCGGTTTTCGAACCGCCGCAATTTTAGGTAACGTCATTTGGTTATGGGGTGATGCAGTTGGTCATTTTTATCAAATATTCAATTTCAACAATTTTATGCCAGGCAACGCTGGCTCATGGTTATGGATGGATGTTTTAGTTCCCGCTATTTTAGTTATTTGTTTGTATCAATTACGCAAACAATCCATGCGTAAGGTAAAATAATATTTTGCAACTCATCACAGACTTTATTCTAGGCTGTAAACATTTCTTAATCGGTGCCGAGCTTATTTTCAAGCCCGGCATTCGCCGTTTTGTACTGATACCACTGTTAATTAATTGCGTGGTATTTATCGCAATGTTTGTTATCGCTAAACATTATATGGCGTTATTCAATCATTGGTTTCTGCAATTTCTTCCGCACTGGTTATATTGGTTGGAATATTTTCTCTGGGCGCTATTTTTTGTAAGTTTTTTTGTACTCATGGTTTATATTTTCACGATGGTTGCTAATATTATCGCAAGCCCTTTCAATGGCAGTTTAAGTGAAGCCGTCGAGTTATATTTAACCAAGAAATCCATACCAGCTAAAACAGTATGGCAAAATACCAAAGATGCGCCGCGAGTCATTGGGCGAGCATTAAGCATGATGGGGTATTATTTACCAAGAGCATTAGTTATTTTAATTTTATTTTTTATTCCAGCTATGCAATTATTCGCGCCATTCATTTGGTTTTTATTTAACGCCTGGTTCATGGCCTTAATTTATTTAGACTCTCCGAGCGACAACCATCAGGTAACGCTCGCCAATTTGCACTTATTCATCCATCACCACCGCGCATTAACCCTAGGCTTTGGCACCCTTGCATTAGTCACAGCCATGATCCCCATTTTAAATTTTTTCACTCTCCCCATAGCCATTGCCGGTGCAACTCATCTCTGGCTTTCGAAAAAATAACCTAAATGTCGCCTGGACACGTTTTTTGTGTTCGGGTTTGTTGTATCTGGACGCACCTGTATGCAACCACCCCGGACACAAAAAGCGTGTCCAGGCTACTTGGCTTTTAGCATTGATTTATACTTCATTGCCCACATGAAACACTTTGCGATCTCTGCACCGCCGATTTTGCATCCCCATTCTGCGGTTCATCTCTCACTGTTACGAATAATTGTGAGCAAGAATGCCGTCGCGGCCGCAATTTTTCCGTTGCATCAGACTGTTTGGTGCGTAAGAAATTTAAGATAGAAGAAGCAGCATTAGTCAGTTCTGCATAAGCTAATAACTTGCCTAATGAGGTGGATAACATTTTTTCTTCGCACAGTATTTCTAACGCGAAGACATTATTAGAATCAATCGCAAATTTATCTACCGCCACTTCTTTTTGCGCAACTAACACATTCGGACATTTTTCTCCGAAGCTTTTTAAAATAATACGCAGTTGCTTTTTGTAAAGAAAATGATTATCAGGATGCATAATGATTGCTTTTAATAGATCAAGCATTACTGTTTTCGCAAAGGTAATTCCTACATTAATTTGGTTTGCAAAATAAGCCCAATTTTTTTCTTTGAACAAAACATCCCAAATAATGCTTAGACTAAAAGAGGGAAGTAACGGATGGTTATATAGTAATTCAGCAGCCATTTTTCCATCGTTGTTTTTTAAAAGATGGGAAAGTCCCGTTTTCATTAGAAATTCAATGGTTCGCAAAATATCATTGTAAGTGATAAGAGGTAAATTTCTGCTCCCAGTTTTCTTAGCTAATACATGGGTAGCGAATTCGCCGTTTTCAAATTTAAAATAAAGTGATGGATGGCCTGCTGAAATTAAACACCTCGCAGCTTCAAGATGCAAATAAGTAATGCAAAACGCAAATAAGTCTCTATTGTTATCGCATTTTAAACTAATAGCTAAAGCGTGTTGCTCTCTGATTTTTTCGGGTTGTTTTATGGCGACATAGTTTAGGCATTGCATAAATCTCTTTTTATCATCGGGTGTGTAATGTGATAGTAAATGTATTAAGTTTCCGAGTGGGGTTTCGTTATCTTTATTAATAGCTAAAATATCAGCGCCAGCATCTAATGCTATACGAAACATCATTGGTGCTGTAGGATGATTTTTTCCTTGAACAATCCAGTGCAGCACATTATTACCCTTTAAATCTTTTGCATTAAGATTTTCAGGAGTTAAAAGTTTTTCAAAAGCATCTAGATTGCCAGAAATGGCCGCTTGCATGACACTTGTTATCTTTTCATCATCAGTGACAGTTACATCAAGTTGGCGATAGCTTAACAATATATCTAACACGCCAATGCTCATGCCTCTTTCAGGCGAGGTTACAATAACTAATTCTTGTAGCAATGTTCTGCCTGTAACGTAATGCCGGCTATTAATGAGATTTTTATTTTTTAAGCCAGCTAATTCACTTAAAAGTGAGTCAGTATTATTCATGATAGCGAGAAAGTGCAAAATACCAATCGAAAATTTTTCTATCAATTCTTCATAAGTATCTTTATCAATCACACCTAATGTATTAGCGTTTTCAGCAAGTTTTCGTAATTCATATAGTTTATCGATATCAGATTTAATGGAAATAATAGGTTTGCCAGCTTGAGGCTCTATGACCGGCTGGTCAGGCGATTTTGTTTTAGCTGTATCTTGATAATCTTTGATAGCTGCAAATTCATATCGAACCATTGTCTCAGCATTTGCATCAGGCGACTGCTTGTAGAAGACTTGTGCTGGAATAATAATTCGATTTTGGGTAATTGGACAAACAGGCCACGCATTCCAAGCTTTTGCAATTTCATCCCGACTAATCATATATTTCTCCATTTATAAGAATTTGAGCGAGCGAATGTTATCATCCCGTAGTTAGGCATTCCATGTCTCTTAATATGAGATAAGGTCTGTCATATTGCACAGCGCGAAACCTCTGATGCTGAGCAAGCGGAATTGGCCGAAACTTGGAATAGGTTGATTTTTGAGTTTGTAGAAAGGATGCTTTTCTGAGGAATGCGGGGTGGCCCCCGCATTCATTGCAACAACTATTGCGACAACAAAACCCCATTAACTTTCACCGTTCCATTTTCAAGAATCACGGTCGTCACATAATTATCATTTTCTTTCACCAGGAAACCTTGCGAAACAAATTGATCAATCATCGCTTGTGCTTCAGCGTCATTATTGGTGTCAGCTGGAGGTGCGGGTGGAGTTGTTGTGGCAGCGGCCTCAGTTGGTGCTGGCGCGTCAGTGCTAGCAACAACATGCGTATCCGCATAAGTTTTTACTAAGTCATCATTAGTAGCTTTATCTAAATGAAATTCGGCTAATTGCGAATTGAAATCTGCATTTGATAAATTTTTCTTTTGCAGTGACATAATGCTCATCGCATCTGGCAAGGTGATTGTGCCAGCTTTAATGTACCCAGCTACTTTTTCATCGAATAAATCCATATTAGCGTTGCTTGGTGCTGCAGCTGCGCTGTCGCTTGGTGGTACAGCAGGGCCTGCACCTAAGGCTTTATTTTGGATGTCAGCAATATAACTTTTAACGCTTGCTTTGAGTAATCCCGCCGAGATTTTGATGTGTAATTCACCTTTAGTGTTTTTTTGCAATTGATCAGGTGCTACTAATCCTGGGCGTTCAACAAAATGGTATAATTTACCCGTTAAAGTAAATTGGCCAAGAGAAGTATTGATGTCTGTATTGATATTGAGAGCAGTCGTTGGTGTTAATACTTTAATTAAAGCATCGCGCGATTCATTTTTAAATGCTTCGCGTTCTTCCACGGTCTTCATGTTGCTTGGCGGATTTTTTTGTACCATGTTATAGAAGCTTAAAATTTCTGGCGCACTTAAATCTTGAACGACAACTTGGATTTTAGCGGGACCTACGGTGCTAATCGGGCCATACGGTAATACTAATTTTCCTAAGCTTAATTGATAATCGATGCTGTAAAGCGTATGCATTTTGATGTCATGATTAAATTTAAAATCGAATTGATCAATGGTGCAAGTCGCATTGTTTAAGCCAGTGAAACTCATGTGGGGGAAATTAGCAGAACCTTGTACGATCCATAATTGCGCGCTATCTAATTTGCCTGTTGCGCTTGTTGTCCATGGCGCAATACTGCCATGAGGCGAATCGGGTGTAGTGGTTGTTACTGATAATTCTCCAACATTCGCGCTATGATTGATGGATGTAATTAAGCCATCCACTAAATTCATGGCGGTAACTGCTTTAAAACCTTGCCAGTTGATAGTGGTACCCATGATTGGTTTGGTGATAATCGGGTTCATTGTAATGTCAGAAGTTGCGCTGCCATTAAATGCAAAGAGACTAGAGCCATAAACAAATGGGGCATTTTTATCAGGTAAATCTAAAAGCAGTTGCATAGTAATTGGATAATTGATTTTAAAATTGGTATTTACAAAGCCAAGCTTAAAAGTATGTTTTGCTTTATCAAAAATAATCGGACCATGAGTAATATCTTCGATGATATCAATCGAAAAATTATAATCTTTTTGCGGCGCATTAAATGAGACTTGGAAAATCGCAAGCGATGTAAACCAGCCTTGTTGGTATTGTTTCAGTTTTACAGTGTAAGATTCGTTATTGGCGCCAGTGCCAAATACATAGCGCGCCATGTAGTTTTCTAAAAATCGTCTGGCAAACAAACCATCAATTGCCGGAGTAATGGCTAGCACGACAAGTAAAAAAACAACCAAATAGATGATTTTTCTCACGGCGGATTTCCTTAATTTATAACTAGGGTATTTGGTCATTTTAACATTAAGTCTGCTATACACCTACTCAACTTTTTGTTACTTTTACCTAATTAATTATTCGGAGTAGCTAGAAGCATGCGCTCGGCCAAATTTTTAACAATTCCAACTTTGTCAGCACTTATTTTGTCCACAAAAGTGCTGGCGTCTACGGTTACCATTCCTGTTTATTTGGTGGCAGATAGCGGCCAAGGTAAGCCAATCGGTACTATTGCCATTGAAGATCATACCGGCGGTGGCGTTTTATTAACGCCTAATTTGCACGATTTATCACCTGGCATCCACGGCATGCATATTCACGAAAACCCATCCTGTGATAATAAAGCCATGGCTGCAGGCGGCCACGTTGATCCGAACCATTCCGGTAAGCACGAGGGACCTTATGACGATCATGGCCATTTAGGCGATTTACCCGTTTTAGTGGTCGATAAAGATGGTAAAGCGACATTGCCGACACTTGCTCCAAAATTCACCTTACAAACATTGGCCAACCATAGCATTGTTATCCATGCCGGTGGCGATAACTATTCTGATACCCCAGAAAAATTAGGGGGAGGCGGTGCACGTATTGCTTGTGGTATCATTCCGTCATGAACAATACTCATTTAAACATATCGGGTTATCGGTTTGTCGCCTTAGACCAATTACCTGAGCTACAAAGCCATTGGCTTTTGCAATGTCAGCAATTAGGCATTAAAGGCACTATTTTGTTAAGTCTTGAAGGTATCAATATTAATTTATCTGGTACGTTTGATGCGATTCTCAACTTCAAGCAATTACTCAATCAAGATGCGCGCCTAGCGGATATGCGTTTTCACCAATATGAAACCGCGCAACACTCCTATCAACGATTAAAAGTAAAAATCAAAAAAGAGATTATTACCTTTAGGCAATCGTTAGCAAACACCGAGCGTCGTGCTAGCAGTTTAGCGCCAGCTGAATTAAAGCGGTGGTTGGATGAAAGCCGCGATTTCACTTTACTCGATACGCGTAACGATTTTGAAATTGAATTCGGTACCTTTAACGAAGCGCATAATTTACATATAAATAATTTTGGCGAATTACCAAAAGCTATAAATGAATTAGATCCTGAAAAACCCGTTGTGATGTTTTGCACCGGCGGTATTCGTTGTGAAAAAGCAGCACTTTATATGCAGGATAATGGCTTTAAAGAAGTGTATCAACTAGACGGCGGCATTTTAGGTTACTTTAATACCGTTGGCGGCGAACATTATCAAGGCGGTTGCTTTGTATTTGATGAGCGCGAGGTTGTGACACCCTAATAGATTTAACTGATCGCAAGGAGCGTGAATTGAAGAACAACAGAATGTTTCTTTTAATTTTACTCAGTATTTTTTTAGGGGTGGCTTGCGGTATTCTCTATCCTGAGAAAATGGTAGAAATACGTTGGATAGGGCAAGTATTTATCAACATGTTAAAGTTGATTGTCTTGCCATTAATCTTTTGTGCGTTAGTCAGTGCGATCACATCTATTGGTGGTATGCAGCGCTTAAGTTCAATCGGCGTTTACACTTTATGTTATGTGTTATTCAGTGTTTCAGTTGCCGTTGTCATTGGTTTAGTGCTGTTAAATTATTTTCAACCAGGCGTTGGGGTTGCTCCTTCTTTAATTTTAAGTAATGCAACGCCAAATGATTTAAAGCCTGTCGCATTTTCGTCTTATTTACTTACCTTGTTTCCACCCAATATTATTGCCGCTGCAGCGAAATATGAAATTATGCCGATTGTATTTTTTAGTATTATTTTTTCATTTGCTTGTATTTCAGTTGGCAAAGGCGCGAAAACAGTTATTAAGTTTTTTTCAGGGTTACGTGATGTGTTAATCAAAATGATTATTTGGTTAATGTTTTTAACGCCACTTGGATTATTTTCATTATTAGGTGCTGCAATTGCTGAGGCATCATTGCATCATTTATTGTTGCAAAGTTTGCAAGGGATGTTGTTCTTCATTTTAATTTTCTTGGCGGGTTTGTTTTTACAAATTTCTTGGCAAGTGATGGTTGTCGCTTTTTTAGTGCGCAAAAGTCCGCGCAAATTTATTTCAAATGCGGGTAATGCGTTAGTCACCGCATTTGCAACGTCTAGCTCCATGGCAACGTTACCAGTGACAATGTTAGTAGCGGAAGAAGAAGGGATTAGTGAAGATGTTGCGCGTTTCGTTTTACCATTAGCAACCACGATTAATTTAGCAGGCACTGCTATGTATGAAGCCGTTTCTGCATTATTCTTTTCACAAATTCTCGGTTACGATTTATCATTAGCGCAACAAATCGGTGTCTTTTTGACAGCGATTCTTGCGGGTATGGGTGCAACAGGAATACCGGAAGGTGGTTTAATCACCATGGTAATGGTATTACGTAGCGTCAATGTGCCAACCTCAGCGATAGGATTACTATTACCATTTGATAGAATTTTAGATCGCTTCCGCACCATGACCAATGTTTGGGGAGATTTAGTATGCGCCGCCACAGTCGATCATTTGCAAAAATTCACCAAAAACAAAAGGCGCTCTTAGCGGGTTTACTATTGTTTATCTCAGGCAGTGCTATGGCATTGCCTCCTGGTTTTGTTTATTTGCAACAAGTGGATTCTTCTATTCAACGCGATATGCGTTACGCTGGTAAACATAATTTTGTGGGTAGACCCATTCATGGTTACACCAAACCGCAATGTATTTTAACGAAAGAAGCAGCCGCGGCTTTGGCAAAAGTGCAAAAGGAATTAGCGCAATCATCATTGTCATTAAAAGTATATGATTGTTATCGCCCTGTTGATGCTGTTGCTGATTTTGTTGCTTGGAGTAAATTGCCGCATCATCAAGAAATGAAAGCTGAATTTTATCCTAACGTTGATAAAACAGAATTATTTGCTAAAGGTTATATCGCCGAACAATCCAGTCACAGTCGCGGCAGCACTATCGATGTCACCATTGTGCCTCTACCTTATTTAGCCCAGCCTAATTATCGCCCCGGCCAAAAACTCGTTAGTTGCACCGCACCTTATTTACAACGCTACCGTGACAATAGCATCGACATGGGTACAGGTTATGATTGCTTCGACGAGCACGCTTGGCCTGATAACACCGACATCAATCTAGTCGCCAAACAAAACCGTCTTCTATTAACGGAGATCATGAAAAAATACGGTTTCACCCCATATGATAAAGAGTGGTGGCATTTCACCCTCAGCGACGAACCTCATCCCAACGAATCTTTCAATTTCCCTGTGCAATAAAATTTACCCGGTCATCTCGGAAATTGCTTCAGCTTTAATGTGCAAAACAAAGTAGCCTGGACACGCATTTTGTATCCGGGTTTGTTGCATCTGGACGCCCGCGTAGGCACAAACAACCCCGGACACAAAAAACGTGTCCAGGCTACAAATCAAAATGTAGCCTGGACACGCTCTTCGTGTCCGGGGTTGTTGTGTCTGGACCCCCGCGGACGAACCGCGGGAAGATGCCTAGTAAGGACGCACAATCACCTTCGTGCCAACACTCGCAAAGTTGTAGCGCAACCATTCAGCATCAACGATGCGCATACGCACACAGCCATGACTGATGTTGTCTTCAACCACTGCGCCATCTGGCGAACCATGTAATGCTTGGCCACCACTAAAGTACATGCAATATGGCATCAAACCGCCACCATGAGGTTTTGGATAAATGCGTGATACGCATTGGCCATCACCTAATGAGTTAATACGGAAAGTGCCAACGCTTGTGCGGCATGGGCGATTGATATCAGGACACCAGTTACCGCCAGCAGTTGCAATACCTGCTTTTATGAGTGAACCATCTGGACCATACGCACCCCAAGCATGAACACTAGGATCAACAACAACGACTTTTTTGCCGCCGGTGTCGATATGGTCTGGTAAGCGAGACGAGTAATCTGATGAAAATGAATTGGCACTGTATTGTAGTGTGCCGCCATCATTGTGATACGTTGAGCATGAACTAACGAGTAAACTGATAAGACCCATGGCAAAAAATTTCGAGCCTCGATGTAAGCTACGCATGACATCTACTCCTTTTTATTTTTTCTTATTTTTTGTGTGTCTATGCTTAGTATACCGCAAGAGGGGGGATGATGAATAAAGTTATTTTAATAATGAATCTGTTATCAGCAGGTTATATTTATAACTTAAAGTATCTTGTTAACATGTCATATTAAATCCACTTTTTAAATTTGAAATAAATCAACATGCCAATGGCAATCGATAGCATCGCAGCGAGTGCGGTTGGGTAGCCATACTCCCAATGTAGTCCTGGGATTTCAGTAAAATTCATACCGTAGATGCTGGCAATGGCAGTGATAGGGATAAAGATGGTGGTAATGATGGTCAGGGTCTTCATGATTTCATTCATGCGATTGGTTAAGCTTGAAAGATACATATCTAATAAGCTCGATAACATATCGCGGAAAGTATCAATGGTATCTAATGCTTGAACGCTATGATCATAAACATCTCGCATATAAAGGGCGGTGAATTTACTAATGAAGCTATCTTCGGAATGCATCAAATGCCCTAATGATTCGCGCATTGGCCAAACCACTTTGCGCAATAATAACATTTGCCGCTTCAATTTATAAATCGAGCGTGCATTTTGCGGTGTTGGGTTAGCAATGATTTTTTCTTCCAGTTTTTCAACGCGTTCGCTTAATTCTTCAATCACGACAAAGTATTGGTCAACGACTGCGTCAATTAAGCGATACAATAGGTAATCGCTGCCTTGTTGTCGTAAGCGTTGATTGGGGTTGCTTGCAAGTCGAGTATGAATGTTTCTAAAGAGTGATGATTCACTATCTTGAAACGTTAACACAAAATTGCTACCTAAGATTAAACTCAATGGCTGAATAGAAAAAGTGCCAGATTTTTTGCGCCAATGCAGTTTTTTCATGACTACAAAGGTGTAATCGTCAAATTCTTCCACTTTCGGGCGTTGGCTAACAGTTAAAATATCTTCCACTGTCAATGGATGTAAATGAAAGCGATCAGCGAGTTGTTGTACGAGTGCTGTGTTATTTAAGCCGTAAAGATCAACCCAAGTGATACCGGTATAGGGTTCGATGGTAAGGCATTCTTCAACTGTTACGCCTTTTTTTTCTGTGACTTCCAGTGCATTGTAATAAGTGACTTCAAGCCAAGTCGGTTGTTTGTGTTTGGTACCGGTATAAGTTGGCGTGCCTGGCGGCTCACCGGCCTTTTTCACTCGACTCCTGTCAGCTGAAAACATACTGTATCCTCCTTGGAACACTTTGACATATTTCGGTTGATCTGTCGATCGATTGCCAGGATGACAATGACAACACTTTACTTTCACCCTAAAAAATGCCAAAACTCATAAAAGGCATTTCATCATGCACCCAAGGATTGGATTAAATGAAAAAACAGTTATTTTTTATCAGCACGTTGATTTTTTTAAGCTCTGCGATCTGGGCGGCAACGCCACTTGCTACCGTTAATATTTTAGTGCTCACGGATTTTCATTTTGATCCGTTCGCTGCTTGCAAGGGTACTGTGCCAACACCTTGTGCGGTTATCAGTAAATTAAAAGCGGCAAGGACGGAAGATTGGTCAAAAATATTAACGGCTAATGATATTTTGCCTGCTGAATATCGCTCTGATACCAATTATCAATTGCTCATTTCAACATTAAGAGAAGCAAAAGCAGCGGCTGCTAAAGAAGATGTGCAATTTGCATTAATATTGGGAGATTTCATCAGTCATGATTTTCGCCGTCAATATAAACGCTATAGTAAAGATGCATCGCGTGCCGGGTTTGAATCATTTGTTAGTAAAACACTAAAATTTTTAACACAAGAAGTTGAGAAAACGTTTCCACAATTGGATGTGTATATGGTCGTTGGTAATAATGATTCATTTCATCGTGATTATTATTCCAATCCAAATGGGCTTTTCTTTCAGCAAATGGCGAGTGAATGGTCAAGTCTCATTAAAAATCCAGAAAATCGCACAGCCATGCGTACCCAATTTCCAACAGCTGGCTATTACGCCGTTGATTTGCCGCAATTTGCCAAAGTGCGTTTACTGGTTTTAAATTCCGTCTTACTTTCCAATAAAGCGCAAGGCAAAAATATTGAAAAAGCAGCGCAAGCGGAAATGAATTGGTTGCACCAGCAATTAGAAAATGCGAAACAATCCCATAAGCATGTATTGATCGCGATGCACATTCCAGAAGGTATCGATATTTATTCTTCGATGCGCATTCGTTTATTGCGTGTATTAGAACTGTGGATGCCAAGTTATTCACAACAATTTCAAGACGATCTTAAAATGTTTGCACCACAAATTGCCGGTTTGTTTGCCGGGCACTTGCATACGAATTGGTTGCATGTTTTGCGATTTGATAATTTAGTCGAAATTCCATTTATGGGAACAGCGGCGGTCAGTCCTGTTTATGGTAATGATCCAGGATTTAGGATTTATAAATTTAATGCTGAAGATTTTAAGTTGAATGATTTTCTGACGTATCGGTATCCGTTGAGATCAACCATGACTTGGCAGGTGTCGACGAAGAAAGTGAGTCAGATGCGGGTTTGATTGTCCGGGTTGGCTTTGTTGCCTCAAACTGTCATCCCGGAAATTTCCGCAGGAAATTGTCCGGGATCCACCCATAAATCTTTACAGAACATATTTTTTGTTTAATACCTCCGTGGATCCCGGACATTTTTACCAAAAAACGGTAAAAATTCCGGGATGACAATTTGAGGTAACAAAGCCATCCGGGTTTGTTTGTGCATCCAATACATTTCTGAATACAACAAACCCGGACACAAAAAACGTGTCCAGGCTACGTTGTCATGACGACAATGTTACTTGAAGGATATTGCATCATCGCAAGCACCCCTTAAAGCGTTCGTTGTTCAGGGAAGTGTTATGACCGTAGGCCCCCTGTTTGCCATCAGTCATAACAACCCTAAACAGAGAACGCTAGTTTAGGATGATTTCATTGCTCGGTGTAATCGTAATAATCCAGCGTAAATGCCTTGTACTTGTACGCGCTGCGGCACGTAAGCAGTTGGCTTGAAATCAGGATTCGCTGGAATCAGAGTGACTCTATCAGGCACTCGGTACGAAATTCGTTTTAAGGTTGCTTCTTGTTTATCAATTAGTGCGACAACAATGTCGCCTTCGCGAGCTTGTTTGCCTTGGTCGCAAATAACATAATCACCATCTAAAATGCCTTCATCGCGCATTGAGTGGCCTTTCACTTGTAATATGAAGCGATCTCCCGTTTGAAATAAACTGCCAAAATCGATGAATTGCGAATCTTCAACGGCTTCAATCGGTACGCCGGCTGCAATACGGCCTAAAAAGGGTAAACGAGAGCCTTGTTCTTCGGCGCCTAGGCGAATATTGCGGTAGCCTTTTTTGTCGAATACTAAGTTACCTTGGGCGACTAGTGCGTGGATGTTGCGGCTGACTAAACTCACCGATTTAGCACTCAAACCAACAGCTTCCGCGATTTCAGCAAGAGAAGGCGAATATTCGTGATCCGCTAGATAATCCCTAATGAAGGCATGAATTTTGCTTTGCAGTGGCGTCATCTAAATTTCACCTTTTGTTCACCTATAAAGACATCATAGTGAAGAAAAAGTGAAATTACAAGTACCACGGATGGCTTTGTTGCATCAAATTTTTTTGTCGAAATTCTAGGCAAAATCGTCATTGCGAGGAGCGCTTTTCGCGACGAAGCAATCCAGGCTTCGACTTTTTCTTTCCAAAGTGCATGTAATTGGCGTGTTTAGAGTCACAGCCTGGATTGCTTCGTCGCGAAAAGCGCTCCTCGCAATGACGAAAAGTATTTGATGCAACAAAGCCACCCCGGATACAAAAAACGCGTCGCGGCTACACCCGGATTCGTTCCATTTTGCTTAAAGTCAGGTGTTCAACCCAAATACAGCTAGCCCCACCCACAATGACTAATAACATCCCAAGCACCGTGTAAGAACTAGGTACATCATTCCAAACCAAAACAGAGATGATCGCTGCATAAACAACGTTGGAGTACATCAATGCGCTAATCAATTGCGGATTACCATAACGCATAGACGCATTAGCAATGTATTGCGATGTAAAATACAGCGCACTAATCACAAAAATAATACCGAATTGCTCCAAGTTAATGGCTTGCCAAAAAGGAATAGCGACGAAAAACGAAATAATAGTTGTTAAAAATGCAAAATAAAATGTAATCGTTGTGGTTGAATCGGTCATCGTTAATTTACGCACGATTTGAATAGTGATTGCTAATGCAATTGCCGAAGCAAAAGCAACAACAGCGGCTGGCTGAAAAAAATTAGAATCAGGATTTAAAATAATCGCAACACCAGCAAAACCTATTAAAACCGGAAACCACATGCGATGATTGATTTTTTCAGCAAAAAACAAATAGCCAACAAACGGTACAATCAGTGGTGCGCAGTTTGATAATAGCATCGCATTCACCAGTGGAATGTGACCTACCGCATAATACAGGGTATACATAATCATTAAACTAGTGCACGCACGCAGCAGTTGTAATTTGATGCGCGTTGTTTTTAATGTTTTTTTAATGTGTTCGATATTGCCGCGAAAAATAAATGGCAAAATAAATAATAACGATAAAAGATTCTGTAAGAAAATAAAAACGGGTAGTGGTGGTAATACTTGACCATACGCTTTAATCATTGCACCCATGATGGAATAAAGTAGGGTGGCCGTTAAACTAAGTGAGACGCCCAATGTTAAAGTATGTTTCAAGCTGCGATATCCTTGTCGCCTGGACACGGTTTTTGTGTCCGGGGCTTTTCTCTCCGGTTAATAAAAAAACCCGGACACAAAAAACGTGTCCAGGCTACTCTTCATCTGGTTCATACCCAATCACAAACACTTCATCCGTTAACGCCTTAAAGAACTCATACGACATATAAAAATCCCCATGGTCGCCCACTTCCGGCCCCCAAGAATTACGTAGCGTCAGCAAACCTTTATGCTTAACACCATTATTATCAATTGCGATAGCATTGTCATCATAACCTGTAATCACCATTTCATGCCCGCCAAAAATGATATTGTCGGCTTGGCGAATGTCACTGGTTAATACCCAAGAATCATCTCTAGCATTATGTTGCCCGCAAGCCCCCGCACTGCAAAAGTCACCCGGTAACATGACACCGAATACAACCCGATAATTGGTTTTCGCATCAGGTTGTGCTAATACTTCTTTGATATCTTCTAATAATTTCTTGGCAGCTTTACTGCTATCAATCTTGCTCCAAGTTTCATGCTGATTTGCCGTTAACAGGCTATACCAAAAAAGATTATTGCTAAAGTTTTCACTCATATTGTAATAATCTTGCAGTGTTAGGGTATTATTGCCTAAGTCTATTTCCTCTAAGGGATATTCTTTTAATCCACCACAAGTATTTAATTTTTGTTTTGCGATCGAGACAAAACCAAAATGATGAAGATAAGCAAGTAAGTCATCCGCATAACCGCCTTGCCATTCGCTGACGACATAGCCTTGTTTTTCTAAGAGATCGGTTAGTTGTAAGCTACACAACTGACTAACATAATTTCCTTTTTGTAATAAAGCATCCATAGCAGCGGTGACTGCGAAAGTAACGCAAGTTCCATACCAACCCTGATCTAATACGTCTAGTTTATTCATTCCTAGTGAAACGCGGCTTGGCAATGAAGAAGAAGTGTTTTCATTGACAGATAAATGTTGTAATTGAATGGCATTGCTGAGCGCTGAAATTTGCGCGCGGGTTAAATGTCGATTGATTAAATGCACCGTCTTTTTTCTAATAGTGGGTGTGTTTGCGTTTTGCAAGGAATGCGTGCGCATCGGTGCGTTATTTAGTATGACAGTCGCTGTTATCGAGGTGTCTATTGCTGCATGTTTATTGCTCAATGGTTTGCCATATAGGTTGCCGCTGATAATGGCCGCTATAACAGTTGCGTGGATGATTTTCTTGATAAACATAGCGATTTCCTTGAAAAGACGAGGTTGGTGTAGTTTTTTTTCAACCACCAATATGGTAACATTGTGAAAAATTAATTCAACCTGGGATTTATGCGCAAAGAAGAACGAATCAATTTATTAAATACCAAGCAAGTTTATATTTCTTGCGTGGTGCCTGTTTTTAATGAAGAAGCGATTGTTTTAACCTTCATTGAGAAATTACAAGCAACGTTGCAAGCACTCACTAATCGATATGAAATTATTTTAGTCGATGATGGTAGTCGCGATACCACTTTGCAAAAAATTCTCTCGTTACCAAAAAATCCACACGTGAAATTATTAGGATTGTCGCGCAACTTCGGCAAAGAAATTGCATTAACAGCCGGTATCGAGCATGCGAGTGGTGATGTCGTGATTTTAATGGATGCGGATTTTCAACATCCATTAGAAATGTTATCGCCGTTTTTGCAAGAATGGGCACAGGGGTATGATATGGTTTACGGTGTGCGCATCGATCGTGAAAATGAATCATACATCAAGCGCCAATTTGCCAGATTGTTTTATTGGCTGATGCAGAAAATTACTAGCATTCAAATTCCGAAAAATGCGGGCGATTTTCGTTTACTGGATAAACAAATTGTCACCGCATTAAAGCAATTCCCAGAGCGCACACGCTTTATGAAAGGGTTGTATGCCTGGGTTGGTTATAAAAAAACAGCATTACCATACGATGTCAAAGAGCGCGCTGCTGGTAAAAGTTCGTGGGGTTTTTATAAATTAACAGAACTTGCTATCACGGGTATTACTTCATTTTCGGATATCCCATTGCGTGTGTGGAGTTTTATTGGGTTTATTATTTCTCTGATTTCATTTTTTTATGCGTTATACATTATTACTGTCACATTAATGTATGGTGCAGATTTACCCGGTTTCCCAACCTTAGTTGTCGCCATCATGTTTTTAGGTGGCATTCAATTATTATCGATTGGTATTTTAGGCGAATATATTGCGCGCATTTTCACTGAAGTAAAACAGCGGCCAAAGTATTTATTGCAGATCAAAGAAGGGTTCAGTGAATAATCGACAAATCATGATGGTTGAATTGTTTCGCTTTGGCTGCGTTGGTGTGGTTGCGGCTAGCGTGCATTTTAGCATTGTGATGATTGCAGTATCGGTTGGTAATATGTTGCCATTGGTTGCGAATGTTTTTGCGTTTGCCATTGCGTTTCAAGTGAGTTATTGGGGGCATCGGTTGTTTACGTTTAAAGCGGATACCGCGCATGGTGAGGCTTTTCCGAAATTAATGTTGGTGCAGCTTATTAATCTTGCTTTGAATGAGTCGCTGTTTTATATTTTTCTTTCGTTCGATCTACCTTATCCCCTGGCGTTATTTATCACGTTATCCATCTTGCCATTATTCACTTTTTTCTCTGCCAGATTCTGGGTGTTCAAGTAGCCTGGACACGCTTTTTGTGTCCAGGGCTTTTTTCTCCGACAACCAAAAAACCCCGGACACAAAAAGCGTGTCCAGGCTACAGCAGCTTTTGGGTTTGTTGCATGGGGGTGTCTCTCGATGCAACCACCCCGGACACAAAAAGCGTGTCCAGGCTACAAGAGCTTTTGTGTCCGGGGTGGTTGTATACTGGTACCGCTCAATGCAATTTAAGCTAGCTTTAAGAGTCACGTGTTAAAATTCCCCTCATGCTAATAAGAAACCTACTAGAAAAATTAAAATTAAACCCTGATTTATTTCAATCTGTTACTAAAGAGGGGATGAGCTTAGATCAACCCATTGCCAAGCACGCAGGTTGGGCGCGTCGTCACATTTATGCTAAAGCATACTTAGGCAAACAATTAGCCAAAGGTGAATTGCCAAGATTACATCACGGCATTGAACACGTTAGCCGGGCAGCTTACTACGCTTTAGTGTTTGCCAACCTGTATCGAAAACATCATGATCCAGAAGCGCTTGCCTTAACACTGAAGGACATTAAATTCATTCAAATAGCATTACTATTTCACGATAGCGCACGTGTAAATGAAGAAAAAGATGAAACCGATCACGAGAGCGGCTTATTGCTATATTACTATTTACGCGCACTAGGTGTTGCAAATGAGACGGCAACGTTATTCGCAGAAGCCGTCGCCAATAAAGATGTGGCCAACAATCAATATAAAGCATTAAGAGAAAAAGACGGCGAGCTTGCTTGGATCACCATAGAAAAATCGACAAAAAGTATTTTTCAAAAATTAGTTCATGATCCAGATTGCATTGATATCATTAGAGCTCGCGATAAATTCGAAGCAAAATTCTTAGATTTTTTTCAAGACATCATCATGCGAGATGGCAAGCAAGTCAATCTTGTGGCATTTGAAGAATTGGCTGCATTAATTCCAGAAGTGAGAAGTTTAATACACATCCAGGGTGATTCTCAATCAAACATAGATATTGAAGTAAAGCGCAGTTATCAACATGATGAATGCTATAACGCATTATGTGATGACATTAATCCTGAAGATCATCCAATATTGTCAATCTTAGGCCAAGATGATTTTCTTTATGATCCCTCTAAACCTTTAAAGTTAATCAACGATACCCCTTATGATAAAAATAAAGGAATCACCGAAGAGAATTTAAATGCAGCCTACCGATCAGGAAAGATGCATGGTCGAGGTATAGTAAAACCGTCTGGTTTACGAGCTAAAGAGAAAGAAAATGGCATTGAAGAAACCATGGCTCATCTTGAACTTCGTAAAGCAAATAGAGGTGTCAGCCCTGTTACTGGTGAGGAGGGTAATTTAGCGCGCTCAATTGCTATGTTAGGGCCAAATGCTGCTAGTTTTGCTAATGCGGGGTTTATTATTCTTGATCCGCCTCTGAAATCAATAAAAGCTGTTTCAAATACAGATAATAATAGCGGTAGACAAAAGAAAAAGCATTGGATTGGCGAGGGCGTTAACATTGCGCCTAGCATTAAACAACAGCAATTAGATAACGTGTTAAATGAGCTAAAGTCTGGTGGTGTTTATTTGGCTGAATATGATGCTGCGCATACTGAAGTCATTTGTAATCTGACACGCTTTGATGCCATTTATTATAATAATGATCCTTGTTGTGGTAATGGCACTTTTGTCGGTGGTAAATCAAAAGCAGCAGCGCATGAAAGATCAGGTATATTGCAAGCAATATTTTTGCAGCAAGAATATAAAAAAATGCATCATGTTTTGCTACCCATTATTCACTATTCCAGATATTCCACTCGCGTCATAATAGAAAAGACTTTTTCAAATCAAGAAATTATTTTAATGTGGCAAGAAGCATGCGAATCTTATATTAAAAAAAATCGTTATGTTGCGATAAATGAATCAACTGAAACAATAAAAATAAAAGCTATTTATGGCATCGATTCACCCGATATACATTTAGCGATTAAAAAAATGTGTTCCGTTGATATGTATTATGGTAAGGCAACTAAAGATAAGATTACGAAAATAATCGAGGAGCAAAAAGCGGGTGCAGTCTTATACATCGAAAATGAGATGGAGATATCTATCCAGGATCGAAAGCAAAACCTTATAGAGTATCCTAATCAGTGGCTTTATGAATTAATTAAAAGAAATCATTTATGTAAAAAATATCGTGCGCAAATCGAAAACGATATTGATGATTATTTAAAAAATAAAATGGGAAATGTGATTAAATGCTGTTTTTTAATGTCACCTGGATCTGCTGGAAAACCAAAATCATTACGAGTAATTCTTGATTTAGCTAAGGCATCAGATAGCCCAAAAGTTTTAGATGTAAAATCTTATGCGCATAGTGCATTTCAGAATTCATTGCGGAAAATTAAAAATGGTGGATACGAAGATCCTGATTCTAATTACAACCAAAGAAAAATAAAATTTAATACCCAGAATATCATACCACTTATCAAGTTTGCTGATGAAATGAATATAGGTGATTTTTATCAATCAGAAATAATTAATTTATTACGTGCTTTGTTTAGAGGCGTATATGATTATCCGCGTGCGATATTTGATGTTGAGACATGGAAAAATGCGAAAGATCTATTAAGTTTTTTAATAAAAGAAAATAAAATTACCGAGTTAGCTGCAATTGAGGGTGAATTAAAAGAATTGTTAAATCAATATGATACAGGTTTTATCGTGATCAATTCAGACGAAAAATTTGTTTCATACCTTGAGCTCGCGAAACATTTTAATGTTCCAAAGTCCCAGAAAAAAACGATCATCATGCAAGCATTAAATAATGACAAAGACTATCGATTTTCATTTTTTTCACTCAGTAAAGGTGATGCATTGCATGCTATTTATGAAACAGGATTGTTGATAGATGATGAAGTGTTTAAAGCCATCGTTAATCGCATTGGTTTTCCTACATACTCTTTTAATGGTTACGAAATGGATTGGCTGCGCCGCAAAGAAATCGAATATTACAATGTGATGATGGGTTTAGATAAGTATTTGCCAAATGGTGAATTTAGCCCGACTCAGCGGCAATTTTTGCGTGAAGCATTTAATAAGCGTATTAAAAAACAAGGATTATATTTTTTTGATAGTTTTATTAATAAAAAAACAATGGCAGAACCTATCATATTAGATGCTACATTGTTGGAAATCCTCATTAATGAAATAAAGAATTTTTTTAGCAACTATGGCACAGGTTTTTTTACGTCTTCATTGGCTCCAATCGCTTGCGCTCTTTTAGATGAATTCCAACAAAAAGAAATTAAGCACCCAGATCTTCCCGCATTAATAAAGGGTAAAGATGCTTTTATTAAACAAAAGGAAAATACCTACGATAGAGTTCAAAAAATACATTTGAAAATCCCTATCTTTGCTTCAACCTGCGATCGAGAGCTTGCAAAAGATGAGGGTAAGCTAGAAAAACAAGTTGTTTATCCAAAAATTGACAAACCTAATATTCAGGGTCCTCTTTTATCTGTAGAATTACAGCTAATCGAAAAATTGCTGAAGACCTATATTGCCAAAATTGAAAGTTATCAAAATGATTATAAACATGGCTTTTGGTTTTTTGCAGAATCGCGCGCTATCAATCGTCGAATAAATTATGAATTAGCCAAAAAAATGCTTGAGGATTTATATCGGTCGATAGAAACCAAGCAAGTGTTTTATATAGCGGATGATAATAAAGTGAAGAGTGAGCGTGAGAAAGTCGCGGCAGTAATCGCGCCCAAACATAGCCACTTTGCAAAAGCAGCTATTCGCGGCCGCTTGAGTGATGCCATCTCTTCCGCGAAAAAAATACGAAGAATGTAGCCTGGACACGCTTTTTGTGTCCGGGGGCTTTTTGGTTATCGGAGAAAAAACCCCGGACACAAAAAACGTGTCCAGGCTACAGCAGCTTTTGGGTTTGTTGCATAGGGGTGCCTCTCGATGCAACTAACCCGGACACAAAAATCGTGGTAAGGACTACTTATTCCGGACCAAAATGATGTCGTTGTATTTGCCAACTACATAATACCGCTTTGCTTGCTGCTTAAACCGATCAAAATAATTTTCATTCACAAACACAAACACTCTATTTTTACTATTAAACCGCTGCCAAAATACTTTTTCACTAATCAACCAATCATCTGTTTTTTGAAACGGCATCCCATACCATAATTCTCGCACCCAATTATCGCGACTTGCGATATCTGGCGCTTGCCAATCGGCTACCAAGGTAACGCGCCGTCCCAAGTAAAGCGGCACATCTGAATAAAATTTAAAATAATTGACCACTTCATCATTCGGCGCTAATTTCGTTTGCAATATACTAATTAATGGTTTCGCCGTATTTTGATTTAAGTGCCTAGCACCGTGCACCAGCGTTAACAAAAACACCACATTGCCAAGTACACACACCGCGAAAAAGGTCGCAAATGAGCGTCGTCTAAAGCTTGCAATCGCAACAACGGCACTCACTAACAATGTCGCCGTCATTAAAATCAAATAAGTTTCAAAATGGCTGGAAATTTCAATCAATTGTTTAACATGCGCCAAAATCAAAAATCCTGCCATGGCAATGGTTAGTAAAACAAATAAAGCAATCGTCAAGCGATGTTTTATTTTAGCAACCCGCTCCCAGGCAACCGATAAATAATGGCCAACCAATAAGGCAAGACTTGGAAAAATTGGCAATATGTAGCCCACAATTTTTGAACTTGGAATCGAGAAGAAAATAAAAACAAACAATGCCCAAATAAATAAAAATAGTTGCGCCTGCATTTCTCGCGTTTGCATTTTAATAAACAAATTTTTAGCGGCACGCACCATGGCTTGAACTATAAACATCGACCAAGGGAAAAATCCAATCAATACCACTGGCAGATAAAACCAAATCGGTGATGGATTGTTAAATGATTCATGCGATAAAAAACGATTTAATTGCTGTGTCACAAAAAAGAAATGTAAAAATTCAGGATTTGCTTTTTGTACTAAGATATACCAAGGCAATGTTAACGCTAAAAATATAAAAATACCGAATAGCAGCGACATTTTTTTCAAAACATCAAAGCGCTTAACCGTTACCATCCAAGCAAGACCAATGATGCCAGGAAAAACAATGCCAATTAATCCCTTTGTTAAAAACGCTAACGAGGCAAACACATAAGCGCTTATAAAAAAATATAATTTACGTTTTTTATCTGTTAATGCACCCATTAAAAAAAACAATAATGTCGCGCTAATTAAAACGGCTACTTCTAAATCCAAATTCGCATAATGCGCGTTAGCAAAATAAAGCGGTGTGGTAGCTAATATAATGGCGGAAACAATACCCGTTCTGCGATCAAATACATAACGACCCGCAACGTAGGTGAGCAAACAACCCAATACACCAAAAAGAGCAGGAAATAATCTTAACGCCCATTCTTTAACACCAAAAAAATAAATCGCAATCGATTGCAACCAATAATAAAGCACTGGCTTATCTAAAAACGCGACACCATTCACACGCGGTGTAATGAAATCACCCGTTGCCACCATCTCACGCGCAACTTCTGAGTAGCGACCCTCATCCGGCACAAACACAGGATAATTGCCAATCCACAGCAAATAAAAAACTAAAAAAAATAGAGCTAATAAGAAAAGATCATTAAAATAAGAGCGTTTACTGGCTAGATTGGTCACGAAATTCATTCTCGCTTGTCTCAACTATCCAGTTGATGCCATACTGGCAAAAATGTGAATCTGGATGATGGTTAATGAAAAAACGCATTGTACTGTGTGCAGATGATTATGGGCAAGCGCCCGCTATCTCTAAAGGCATCATTGATTTAGTGACATTAAAACGCCTTTCTGCCGTCAGTTGTTTAACGACATCGCTCCATTGGCCAGAGCATGCGGAATGGCTAAAACCGCACATGAGTGCTATCGATGTTGGTTTGCACTTCAATCTCACCGAAGGCAAAATGCCGCTTTCCCGCTTAATGCTCAAAGCAGGCTTACGACAATTATCAAAAGAAACCATACGAACCGAATTGCACCAACAAATCGATGCCTTTGAAAAAGCGCTAGGGCGGTTGCCTCAATTTTTGGATGGCCATCAGCACGTCCATCAATTCCCCATTATTCGCGATGCGGTGGTCGAGGTTTACAATGAGCGCCTAAAGTCTACCAACGCCTATATCCGCCTAGTCAAAACCACCTATGATCCAGGCGATACCCTGGCTAACTTTAAAAAAGCCGTTGTTCAATCCATGGGCACTCAAAAATTCGCTAATCTATTGAAAGAAAATAATATTCCTCATAATTCATCATTTAACGGTATGTACTCGTTTTCAGACGCCGACGCTTTTGGTCGAATTTTCTTCAATATGCTCGCTACAAGCCCAGATGGTACTTTGATGATGTGTCATCCAGGCCTTGATTCTACTGATAAAAATGACCCCATCGCTAAGGCTCGCTTTGCCGAATACCAATATTTTACCAGCCGCCATTTTTTGGCCGATCTGGCCGCCTGCAACCTAGAAATAGCTTCTTTTGCGACCAGCGAGACTGAAGCTGTATAAATATGTATCTCTTGCATTGTAAAAAAATTCTGCTACACTTTAATAGCTCATCAGGTATTCCCTGCTGTAGGTATTTTGTATAATTTAGTAAAGGTAAAAAGACAATGGCAACACGTGAACGCGGAACCGTTAAGTGGTTCAACAATAGCAAAGGTTATGGATTCATTCAGCGAGATCAAGGTGGCGATGTATTCGTCCACTACAGAGCTATTCAAGGTGACGGTTACAGAACCCTTGAAGAAGGCATGGTCGTTGAATTTGTAGTGACTCAAGGCCAAAAAGGCTTACAAGCAGAAGAAGTTTCTGTGGTTAAGTAAGGGTTATTTGTTTCAAATTAATTGCCGTACGAGTAGACTCGTGCGGCAATTTTTTTTGATCTTAACAAGGCGTCTATTTCATGACTAAGCTCGAAGAATTAGAAAAAAAGCTTCTGCACTATACCGGCAAAGCCATCCACGATTTTAATATGATTCAAAACGGCGACCGCATTATGGTTTGCTTATCGGGTGGTAAAGATTCCTTTACGATGTTAACTATTTTGCGTTTATTGCAGCAACGCGCCAAAATTGATTTTGAAATAACCGCATTTACCCTCGATCAAGCGCAACCCGGTTGGAATGACGAACATTTACGAGCATGGTTAATTGCGCGCAATATTAATTTCGATATCATCACGCGCGATACTTATTCCATTGTTAAAGAAAAAATTCCAGAAGGTCAAACGTATTGTTCGTTATGCTCACGTTTGCGTCGCGGTATTATTTATCGTTATGCAGCAGAAAAAGGCTTTACTAAAATTGCGCTAGGCCATCATCGCGATGATTTGATTCGCACGTTATTAATGTCGATTCTTTATAACGGTAATATTCGCTCCATGCCGCCAAAATTATTAAGCGACAATAAAAAACATATTATCATTCGACCATTAGCCTATTGCCAAGAAGCCGATATTGCAGCGTTTGCGAAAATTTTGGAATTCCCAATCATTCCATGCAATTTGTGCGGCTCGCAAGAAAACTTAATGCGTCGTAAAGTTAAAAATCTAATCGATCAACTCGCATTAGAAAATCCAAAAGTGCCAAGCAATATTTTGCATGCAATGTCTTCTATTAAACCTAGTCAATTGATGGATCCAAATTTTTGGGATTTTAAAAATTTGGAAAGTCAGCAAGGTGGCGCGGAAGAAGAGGGTGAGATTGAGCAGAGTGGAAGTTGCGGGCTAGAGTTATTTAGTTTGTAAATCGTTTTACATCGTGCCCGTGAGCGTGCCCGTCTTTTCCGCTTTTCTCGAAAAGCAAAAGACGGGCACGCACGCGGGCACGCTCACGGGCACGTAAAAATCATCCTTCGCACTTTAAGTTTACCCCTTCAAATGCAATCACCACTGCCCCTAATTCTTTTACCATCCCGCTCAGTGCATCTTCTTCCATGCCACCATCGAGCAATCCGCGTTCAAAATAGCCTAATAACGCCTTTAATCTTGGGGTTCCGCAATATGACGCTGCGCCATGCAATGTGTGCACGCGTTTTAATAATTCAGGGTAATTTTTTTGTACGACTAATTCATTCATTATGACAACTTCATTTGGAAGGGATTTTGTTAGCATAGACATGAGATCTTCGGCTAGATCTACTTGATTGCCTGCTAAGCGTTTACCTAATTCCCAATCGACTATGGGAAGATTGTTCCAATCGAGGTAATTCATCCTTAATCCTCCGTGTTTTACCTTGCTTCAAATACAGCCATCGCCTCTATGTGAGAGGTATGTGGAAACATATTCATTATTCCAACTTTTTTCAACACATATTTGTAGGTATGTACCAGTTCCGCGGCATCTCTTGCTAGCGTTGCTGGATTGCATGAAACATAAACTATCCGTTTTGCTTGAAAAGAAGGCACTAATGCTAAAATGTCTTTCGCGCCGACTCTAGGCGGGTCAAGTAAGATTTTGTCGTATTGCTTTTTTGTCCATGGCGCATCTAATGGCGGTTTTTCCAAGTTGGCAGCAAAATATTCAACATTGTTGATGCCGTTATGCCGTGCGTTTTCTTCGGCGCGTGATACCATTTCTGCGCCCCCTTCAATGCCAGTCACGAATTCGCCGCGTTTAGCGCACGCTAAAGTAAAATTACCAATACCACAAAATAAATCTAAGACACGCTCATTTGGTTGCACATCTAGCAATGCCATTGCTTGCGAAACCATTTGTCGATTGATTTCTAAATTCACCTGGGTGAAATCAAGCGGGTGAAATAAAAATTCTAATTTTTCGGCGGGCAATGTGTAACTTAAGCGCTCGCGACCATCTTTCGGCCATAATTTGCTAACAGGTTGTGGATTGTTAGGTTGTAAGTAAATATCAAAATCAAATTGCTGACCAAAGGCGATCAGCGCTTGTATATCTTCTGCTGGCAAATCTTGCATGTGTCGAAAGACTAAGGCGACTTTGGAATCACCCATTGCCATTTCTACTTGTGGAATATGGTTAAACGTTTTTAAGCTCGCAATTAAAGCGCTTAATTCTTTAAAGCGCATGCCAACTTCAGGGTGTAACACCACGCAGCTTTCAAGATCAGCTAAGTAGCGGCTGGATTTTTCTCTAAAGCCAACCATTAATTTATCTTTTTTAATAACAAATTTGACGCCTAAGCGTGCTTTGCGACGATAACCTAAACTAGCCGCATCAAGCACCGGCATTATTTCTTCGGCAGTCACTTTGCCAAAATGCTTAAGTTGGTCGATGAGGGTTTGTTGTTTTAATTCGATTTGAGTGGCCATACTCATGTGCTGCAAACTGCAGCCGCCGCATAAACCGAAATGTTTGCAGGGTGGGGTAACGCGCGATGCTGAGCTTATTAAAATGTTAGTGGCGTCTGCTTCTATGTAACTGCTGCGTTTTTGTTTAATTTGAAACTCAACGGTTTCACCTGCTAATGCACCTGAAATAAACGCGGTTTTTTGGTTTATAATTCCCACACCTCGGCCGTCATGGCTTAAACCATGCACAGTTGCGGTAACCGGATTTTTGTGGTTGTCAAGCTTCTCTTGTTTATTCATATTGATACAGTTGGCTAACTAGGCTTAAGTTTAAGAGTTTAACACTATATATTGATTGATAAATAATATCAAACTTGTACTATTTGGTAGAAGTTCTATACTAATATATGAGTGTTCTTGATATAAATTGTCCAAAACCTAACAGTGATGACAGTAGGAGACTGACTAGAGGTGTGGTGTGCAGGTCCTCTGAGAGGAAAGCCTAAAGCGCTTCTCAAGTCCCCACGTTAAGAGTACAAAGCAGGTTTTTTGCGACGTCTATACCAGAGCACTCATTTAATTTTTTTATTTCGATAACCTCGTCATTGCGAGGAGCGTAGCGACGAAGCAATCCAGTTTTTGATTTTCCCTAAAAGCTGGATTGCTTCGTCGCTACGCTCCTCGCAATGACGAGTTTATCGTTGCAATAACGATCACATTAATTAGAGACGGATTCTCATGAGTAACCCAATAATCGAACGCGAACATCTTTTTGGTGCTCACCATTATCATCCTTTGCCAGTTGTTTTAACAAAAGGTCAGGGAGTGTATGTTTGGGATGAAAACGGCAAACGCTACATTGACATGATGAGCGCCTATTCTGCTGTGAGTCACGGGCATTGCCATCCTAAAGTGGTGGCCGCATTAGTTGAGCAAGCATCCAAATTAAGCATTCCTTCTCGCGCGTATTTCAATGATCAGCTTGGACCCTTCTTAGAAGAATTATGTCAGTTGACTGGTTTCGACAAAGCATTGCCGATGGTAACTGGTGCTGAAGCCGTTGAAACCGCGTTAAAAGCAGCCCGCAAATGGGCTTACACGGTGAAAGGGGTACCGAAGGATAAAGCAGAGATTATCGCATGTGATGGCAATTTTCACGGTCGTACGATTACCATTGTCGGTTTATCCAGTGAAGAACAATACAAATCAGGGTTTGGGCCTTTTGCGCCAGGATTAAAACGCGTGCCCTATGGTGATGCAGCGGCGTTAGAAAAAGCAATAACGCCAAACACGGCCGCATTTTTAGTCGAACCCATCCAGGGTGAAGCAGGAATTATTATTCCGCCTGAGGGTTATTTAAAAGCATGCGCTGATATTTGCAAAAAACATAATGTGTTAATGATTTGTGATGAAATTCAAACAGGGCTTGGGCGCACGGGTAAGTTGTTAGCATTCCAACATGAAAATATTAAACCAGATTGCATTGTGTTGGGCAAAGCATTAGGGGGTGGCGTGATACCTGTTTCAATGTTTCTGGCTAAAAAAGAAGTGATGGATGTTTTTACGCCTGGCGATCACGGTAGCACGTTCGGTGGTAATCCGTTAGCGGCAGCAGTTGGTCGAAAAGCATTAGAAGTATTGGTGAGTGAAAAATTAACTGAACGCGCAGAAGAATTAGGTAAGTATTTTTTAGAGAAATTAAAAGCCATTAAATCGCCACTCATTAAAAATGTTCGTGGTCGTGGATTATTATTAGGAATGGAAATTATTCCCGAAGTGCCAGCGAGACAAATCGTTTTAAAATTAATGGAAGAGGGTATTCTTTCTAAAGATACGCATCATACAGTGATTCGATTTGCGCCACCATTGATTATCACCAAAGAACAAATTGATGTGGCGGTTGAAAAAATCACTGCTGTATTGCAAGCGTGATTACTTAGACAATTTAACGTAAATAACGCCAATTAATATATTGGCAAATACCAATGTTAATAATGTGCAAACGATGGCAAGCGTCATAACGAAATAATAATAAGCTAATGGATATTGCCAAATAATCGATTGCAATAAAAAATTACATAATAAAATTAAACCAATTTCAAACATCAAGATAATCAGTGCTGGTATAAACGCCAGTAGCACTATCTTTGATACATTGTTTCGCGTTACTAAAAACGCTTGTTTTAAAGATGCAATGAGTGCTGTATTTTTATCTAATACAAAGCAAATACTCATGAAGGTTCTTGTGGAAATATAAATAGCGATTACTGAAGTGAGTATTAGGTAACCATAATACCACGCAATTTGTGTCATGCTGCTAATGTAATAAGGTAATATCACCCAATCATAAACAGAGTTAGGATCAAGGTTAAACATCGAATGATATAAAGAAACATTTTTGATAACAAATTTAAACCATACTTGATAAAGAAAAAGTGGAATAATGCCAAGCATTAATAAGCGCCAAGCAACACTCGGTTTGAACGCATGAAAAAATTGGTTGAGTTGTAATTTTTTCTTTTGCACTCGTTTGATGCTGACATTAACAATATTTGAGCTGATCAAGTAAGCGGTAAAGTTGCAAAGAATAAACCATATACCGCCTAACACTAATGATTGTGGTTCTATTATCTCGGCAACATAAATACCAAAGTAACTAAACGCAAAACCAACAATGATTAATAATGTTAAAGGTAGTATTGCGCGCGGCAAGGTTTTAATCGCAACACTTAAACTTTCAAACACGTTAACGGATTGTCGGTTTTTCATGTTTGTTCTCCTGAAAGCAATTACGCTGACGAGAAAAAGTGATGCTATTTTTATTCTCGATCAGGTAATAAAAACATTGTTAAATACGTTAAAAGCATGAATCCACCTTGCACCATGTGATTTTCTTCTAAATCAAATTTCATCACCATTTGATCGGCGAGAAAAAAGGCGAGCCAAAACGTTAATGAAATAATAAAAGCAGTTTGGCTGCGACGCATCCAAGTGCGTTTTCTGCGTGTCATGCCAAGGCAGGCATAAGTAAATGCAGCGGTTGCTAAAAACGACCAAGCAATAATACCGAAAAAGAAAGTCGTGACTAACCAATCAGGTGTTGAATACATTTTTAAAGATTCAGCTAAGAAAGGATAATTCGTATCGGGTGCCCATGTTGCTTGCAGTATGCCAAAATGTGCTAACGCGCCAACGATATCTGTCCATAATGCTATTAACCACCAAATCGCCCAAAAGATGATGATTGTTTTTTTGAATGATTCATTGTTGATGTGTAAATTCATTGTTGATCCTTGGTAGAAATTTCAAAGGCGACACTTTATCACGAACAGTAGCCTGGACTAAACGCGCAGCGTTTTGTCCGGGTTTTTTTCTGTGGCCACCACGCCTGGACAAAACGCTGCGCGTTTAGTCCAGGCTACTTCTCAGATTTTATTTTTCGCCAGACAGCCACTTAGGGTCGACTTCAAATTCTGTTGCGATGAGATTTAGCACTTCGGGTTCAGGCATGCTTTGGCCTTCAAGAAAAGTCCAAGCTTGTTGTTTGGGGATGTCGAGGAGTTTACTTAATATCATCGCGCGTTCACGAGTTTGTGCGGGAGCGCCCGTGTCATCGAGACAGCTATTTAATCTTTCTGCAAAACTTTTAGCACCAAGTGTCATGACCGCTTTCCTTGCCATCATCTAAATTTGAGTATACGTAGGGCGTACCCTTAGTAACAATCGTGAATAACCCTGAGAGGTGTTAGTAAAGTACGCTAAGAGAGGAATTTTGCGGCGACTAAAGTGTTTCGTAATAGCATGGCAACCGTCATGGGGCCAACACCGCCGGGCACGGGTGTAATCCAGGCGGCGCGTTGTTTTGCTTTTTCAAATTCAATGTCGCCGGTGAGGGAGCCATCGTCTAATCGAGTGATACCAATATCAATTAAGGTCGAGCCTTCTTTTACCCAATCACCTTGAATAATGCCAGGCTTACCAACGGCTGAAATTAAAATGTCAGCGTGTCCAACATAGTATGAAAGATCTTGTGTAAAGCGGTGACAAATAGTAACGGTGGCACCGGTGATTAATAATTCTAACGCCATTGGCCGGCCAACAATATTGGATGCGCCAACAACAACAGCATGCTTGCCTTTGTATTCTTGCTGAATATGTTCAAGCAACAACATCACGCCCATGGGTGTGCACGGGCGAAGCAGTGGTCTGCGTTGTGCTAAACGACCCATGTTGTAAGCATGAAAGCCATCAACATCTTTGTAAGGGTCAATGCACTCTAATACACTTTCTGCATCGATTTGTTCGGGCAGTGGTAATTGCACTAAAATGCCTTGTACGGACGAATCTGCATTTAATTCTCGAATGAGCGTTTCTAATTCATTTTGCGTAATAGTGGATGAAAGGTGGTGATAGATCGATCGAATGCCAACTTGTTCGCATGCTTCACGTTTGTTGCGCACATAGACTGTTGATGCTGGATCGTCGCCGACTAAGATGACTGCTAAGCCGGGTGTATTCTTGCCGGCCGCTAAATTTTGTTGCACGCATGCTGCAAGTTCGGTTTTAACTTCCGCTGCTACCGCCTTGCCATCAATCAACTTAGCTGTCATATCAAACACGCACTCCATTGTTTCAAGTGCCACCAATTTATCATAAACAACGGTAGCCTGGACACGCTTTTTGTGTCCGGGTTGGCTTTGTTGCATCAAATTGCCATCTGATTGTCATCCCGGAATTTTTACCGTTTTTTGGTAAAAATGTCCGGGATCCACGGAAGTAGTAAACAAAAAATATGTTCTGTAAAGATTTTGGGTGGATCCCGGAAATTTCCTGCGGAAATTTCCGGGATGACAGTTTGATGCAACAAAGCCAACCCGGACACAAAAAGCGTGTCCAGGCTACTCTTCCCACTGCTGCCCATTTTCTGTTATATTTGCCAAAACAAATAAAAGACAACAAAACGAGGATTGCTCTAATGTTGACCAGAAATACCACTTCGATGTTATTAACAACATTGGCAAATTCTACTGAAAGTCTGCGTCAGCTCACCGTAACAGAGATGTATCAGACAATGGAACCCTTTTTTGTCGGTGTGGATAATACAACCTATCGCTTTTTCATTAGTCAATATTACCAAGCGTTGCAAAACTTAACGATGATGTTGAGAACCGGTATGCTTTATGCGCGTATCGATAATACGCTTAGTCTTGTTCCTACTGAGTATGACCGGATAAAAATCTGGCTAAACCCTTATAATGACGATGAACTAATGATATTTAGTCGAGCAAGAAATCAACCAGCAAAACTTGATTTTGAGCAATTCATTATTAATCGTTTCGATAATTTTACTAGAGATTTTGGCGGTGAATTGAATCCGCATATTAAGGGTGTGACATTAGGGGTGTTTTTTACGATCATTAGTTTTGCATTCATTTTACTATTGCTATCGAAGTATCTTTCTGCACGCAGGGATGCTCGTGAAATGATGAGTCGTTATGAAGCGGGAGAGGAATTTCCTGAAGTGCCAACACCAGGCTGTTATGAAACGTTTTGTGGCGGCGCAAACTTCATGGCTAGGCTGATGCGAGCAAAAATGCGCCCACAAGATTCGGTGCGATTGGCAGAAGAAGAAAGAATCACTGTAAGACGGTAAAAATGTTTGACGTAAGTCAATTCGCTGAGTATGATCGCAGCTCTATTTGTTTGAGCAAAATCAACGGGGTATAGCGCAGTCTGGTAGCGCGCCTGCTTTGGGAGCAGGATGTCGGGGGTTCGAATCCCTCTACCCCGAACAAATATGAAACAAAGCAGATGTTTCGCCTTGTCATTGAGTCGTGAATGCGCCCGTAGCTCATTCGGATAGAGCATCGGCCTTCTAAGCCGAGGGTGACAGGTTCGAATCCTGTCGGGCGCGCAGGTTGCGTGTTTTAGGTAAAAATTGTTATGGCGGGCGTAGCTCAGTTGGTAGAGCCCCGGATTGTGATTCCGGTTGTCGCGGGTTCGAGCCCCGTCGCTCGCCCCATGTTCCAGACGCACAGCGTCAAACGAGCACCAAGGCAGGGCCGTTAGCTCAGTTGGTAGAGCAGTTGACTCTTAATCAATAGGTCGTAGGTTCGATCCCTACACGGCCCATGTTTTTTCCCCTCTTTAGTAGCCTGGACACGCTTTTTGTGTCCGGGTTTGTTGTATGTGGATACCTCTCGATGCAACTACCCCGGACACAAAAAGCGTGTCCAGGCTACACTTCGCAATCACTAAGTTATTCCTCTTGTTCGACATATCCAAGGAAATAAAAAATGTATTTGAATGGCATTCGCAAATTTTGCGTGGTTTTTTTATTTTCTATGGCATCATTTGCCGCAGAAAAAAATGCATGCATCGAAAATATGCATGCAATAAACAATAACATTCTTGCAATGAATCACTGTCAACTGCGCAGTGAACACATGCCCGCGGTCATCTTGCTTGTTAAGCAGCATCCTGAAATTGATACAATTGAGTTGATCGATAATTTAATTGATGATGATGGTATTAAACAATTATCCGAACTTCAGCAAATAAATAGAATTTTTTTAAAAGAAAATTTAATTCACGATGCGGGGGCTATTGCTATCAGTAAAATGCCGCAACTAATCGACATTCATCTTGCTCGTAATTATATTGGTGATCAAGGTGCCAAGGCGCTAGCAAAAATGCATCTTGAGATTCTTGATCTCAGTGAAAACCTGATTCGTGATGAGGGTGCAGTCGCATTAAGTAAAAATTACTATCTGGAAATTTTAAATCTGTCGCGTAATCATATTAGCAATAAAGGCGCCACAGCATTTGTGAATAGCACTATTGATATAATTAAATTAAACGGCAACGATATTGATGATGAAGGCGCTATCGCATTAGCAAAAAATAATTACGCCAGTCAACTTTACTTATCCGACAATCAAATCAGCAACAAAGGCGCCGCAGCATTTGCTCCCAATGTCACTATCCAATATCTTGCGCTTGCAAACAATCACATCGGAGACGAGGGGGCTATTTACTTATCAAAAAATCAAACATTCACTCACGTCATGTTGTCATACAATGAAATTGGCCACGCCGGAATAGAAGCCCTCAAAGCAAACAAGTTTTTCTCGGTTTTAGATGTAGAATATAATCCCAAGTAATTCGGGCTTGGAGCTGCTGTTTGAGATATATTGTTTTTATACGCTAAATTAAATAGGATCTTCCATGACTAACAAGGCTCTCGATATTGTCTTCACCTCCATCCTAACTCGCATCGAAAACGGCGAAATTAAAACAACCAATCAATTAAGACTTGTTTTAGAAGACTTAGGCGAAACCTACGATCTTAAGCCCTTGCAATTAATCGTCACACTCAGAGAGTGGATGCAAACCCAAGGAATTGATTTATCAACAGACCACGGCGTTGTAACGATTGAAAAAATAAAAGGCTGATAAAGCCAGAGAGTAGCCTGGACACGTTTTTTGTGTCCGGGGTGGTTGCATCTGGACGCACCCGTATACAACCACCCCGGACACAAAAAGCGTGTCCAGGCTACTTTAGATTATAAATATATTGCAATATGCAAGCGATGATAATACCAACGGTGATAATAATGCCGAGAGAAAAAGAGGTACCATTATAAATGATGCTTGCAATGCCGCTACCTAAAACACCGCTGCCCATGAGTCCAGTTGTAAATAATGCAACGCGAATACCCATTGGCTGATGGCTGGTTTCGATGATAAGGCGATTCAGTGGTGCAAAACAAAGAGCGGAACCAAATGAGTAAATGACAACGGCTAATAAAAATAAATAAAAATCATGGGGTAGAAAAATTGAAAATACTAATATTAGTAATCCAGCAATTAGTGCAATCAATAAGCCGATATTAATTAAACGAACCGCATCGTGTTTTACTAGTAATGCGTTTACCAAATAACTTCCGAAAATATAGGCAGCAAAGACGATTGCTTGCATGTAGCCAAATGCAATGACGCTATATTTAAAGCTATCAATGACAAGTAGGGGGCCTGCTGTGACCCAGCTAATAAAGCCAGCAAATGTGAAGCCAAGCACACACATTAATAAAAGAAAATCTCGATTGGCAAACACTAGCCAGTAACTTTTAAAAATGCTGGCTAAATGCAGTGATTGTCGTTTTTCGGAAATTAGGGTTTCTTCCATCTTTTGATATAAACATAAAAGCATCACAGAAGAATAAATGGCAATAAACCAAAAGATCCAGCGCCAACTTCCAAATATTAAAACAATACCACCTGCGAGTGGACCAAGTGCGGGGGCAAGTACAGAGACGCCACCCATGATGGCAAGAATACGAATTGCAGCTTTGTGTTCATAGGCATCATGTATTGAAGCGTAACCTGCAACCATCATCGAAGATACCATAGCGCCTTCAATTAGACGCCAGCATAACAGCCAATATTCATTTGAGGTTATTGCGCAAAGTGCCGTGGATAAAACGTAAATGACGCCACCCAATAACAGTGTTGGTCGTCTACCAAAGCGATCAACAAAAGCGCCCATGATTAGCGGCATGCTAGCTGTTCCTGCAAACCACATCGTTACTGTCAGTTGCACTTCACTCGCTGAAATTTGCAAATCACGCATCATCTCAGGCAGTGCCGGCAGAAACATATCATTTGATAAGTAAATTGAAATCTCATAAAGCACAAGCAGGATCGGAAATAACCAATTAATTCGCTGATGAGAATGCATGCTTGTCTCTTTCTGGATGAAAATAAGCCTGTGGTCATTATACTTTAAGATGCAGATGTAGGCGAAAAAAATGTAGCCTGGACACGTTTTTTGTGTCCGGGGTGGTTGCATCTGGACGCACCCGTATACAACCACCCCGGACACAAAAAGCGTGTCCAGGCTACAATCATTGTTATTCAGTTATAAAATTTTTTAAAAGTGCGAGATTGCCAAGCCCTATCCAAAATCCTGTTTCATCGGTTAGATTTCATGATATAAGAAAGGAAGTCAAAGGAGCAGCAAATGATTTCACAATTAGGTAATCGTGTTATAGCCTGCAATCACCAGCAATGGGGGTATTTACTCGGTATGATAGTTGGCTTTTTAATAGCAATATTTTCATTGCCCTATCTTTCGGAAGCGTCATTACCTTGGGTTGGTAAGCTGCAAGCATTTCCACTTATTTTTATTAAAATTATTTCTGTTCCATTTATTGCGGGTTTGTTTGCCAATATATTCTCTAATTTAGGAGCAGCATTAGATATTCTCACGAATGAAAAAACCATCATTCATGTTGTGAAAAAAAACAAAAAAATGTGATGATTTAGCTGGAGAGTTTAAATGCTATGGTGAAACATGCAGTGGTTATCGGATTAAAAGCGGCTGATCCGAAAAGGTATCATGGCTTTAATGGCGAGGGCGGCAAGGTTAACCTTTGAATTTTTTCATTAATGCTAGGTTTACTTTATTTAGCATTTTTGCCGTAATTGCGTCGCTTTTTTCGATTTTACTAATGTATGCTTGTGAAACTTTCATGCGTTTTGCTAGTTGAGTTTGAGTGATGCCCGCGCGGATTCTTGCGAGTGCAATGGGATTATCGACGTAATCGGCTGGATCAAACGAGACATATTCCGCATTTTTTTTTATTTTATTTACTCTATCCTCAATTTGATTGCGCATAGCAGCATAGACATTCATTGGCAAAAGAACATATTCATCTTTACCGTCTACTGATTTAATGACTTGCAAGTTCATTTGTAGGCATCTCCTCTGGGTTTGATTTTTTCAATCGCAACAACTTTTACATCATCATTTCTGTCGTAAATTACTCGCCAATTCCCAATTCGCAACCTAAAAAATGGCGTCCCTTTTAATGATTTAATATCCAGGGAAGGGTTGTCAGGGTTTATTCCTAGCATGACAATTTTCTCTGTAATTCTGTTTCTATCAAATCGCGAAAGGCTTTGTAGAATCTTTTTGGCCTGTCGTTTAATCAGTAAGTTATATGCCATATTTTACCTTACATTGGGTTATTATAGGTTATATTTAGTTATATTGCAATTTGCGCAAAAATCTGTTGAAAAGCTCAGGGAGGGGGATGAGAGGAGGTAGAAATGAGTAAAAAGAAAGGCAGTTGAAATCATTAAATTTGCGAAACTAATTATAAATTATCCAGGTATGAAAGCAATCAAGATGTTCAAATTCTCAGTTATTCAGACTACATTCTTAACATTACCAATGTTATGATGTCATGGACTTTTATTAAGGAGGATATTGTTCAATGAAGAATCATGTGAATACTGGGCGTTTGATGTTAACGGGTGTGCTTTTAATAGTTGCATATATCATGATGGAAGGTTTCGTGCACGGTTATTTGCTGAAGGATATGTATCAAGCAACGGCTAGCGTTTGGCGTTCTGAAATGGATATGCAGCAAATGATGTGGATCATGATGGTGGGTGAAGGCATTTTTGCTTTTATGTTTGCTGTGATTTATGCCTGTGGTTTTGTTGCAAATAAACCACGTCTTGGCCAAGGTTTTCGTTTTGGTTCATTGGTTGCGTTGTTTTTAATACCAGCGATGAGTTTATCGTGGTATGTGATTTTACCGATTCCTAGCATCTTAGCTGTTTATTGGTTTGTTGCGGGCGTTGCTGAAATGATAATACTTGGTTTAATTGCGGGTGTTGTTTACAAAGCATGATTATTTTGCACTTGTCATCCCGGACAATTTCCTGCGGAAATTTCCGGGATGACAGATAGATGCAACAAAGCCACCCGGGATGAACAAAGAGCTTTTATCCAGGCTACTTGAGACCTATGTATGACTGATATGACAATTACACTAACACCCGCACTGTATGACTACCTAAAAGAAAACTCTCTACGCGAACCAGACGTGTTAAAACGTTTACGTGATGAAACCAGTAAGTTAACTAACAAACATATGCAAATTGCACCTGAACAAGGGCAATTCATGCGATTACTCATTGAAATATTAGGTGCAAAGAAAACATTAGATATCGGGGTTTTTACAGGCTACAGCGCACTTTCTGTGGCTTTAGCGTTACCTTCAAACGGTAAAGTAATCGCATGCGATGTCAGTACTGAATCAACTGCAATCGCAAAACGATTTTGGGAGATGGCAGGGCAAAGCAGTAAAATTGATTTGAAAATTGCACCGGCGATCGAAACATTAGAAAACCTATTGCAAGATGGGCAAGCTAATACGTTTGATTTTGTTTTCATTGATGCGGATAAAGCGAATTACGATCACTATTATGAGAAATCATTATTACTCGTAAGACCAGGCGGTTTAATTGCAATTGATAATGTTTTTTGGAGTGGAGCTGTTGCAGATAAGAATAATCAAGATCGCAAAACAAACATCATTCGTGAACTGAATGCAAAAATTCACAAAGACGATAGAGTAACGATTAGTATGTTGCCGATTGGTGATGGTTTAACGCTAGCAAGAAAAAAATAGCTAACTGGCCGCATTCGCGACCAGGTAACCGTGATAGAGTTATCTGCCAATTAAAATGAAAATCCCTGAAACCAACGCTAATACACCCATCACAACCGGTAAGATGACAATGCCAGGTGCTAAAATGTTAATGCCGACTAAGATTAAGTAAATAGCTAATAGTAACAAGCCAATATTGCGTTGAATATTCATGACTCTATCCTTAAAGTTGAAATTCTCAATCAGTATAATGACTTATTGAATTGAACACCAGCCGCCTTTAGGTGGCACTGTTGAAAGAGCATTTGAACTTTGTGAAGTCGCGTTTTCTTCCAGTCTCGCATCAGGTGTTCTAGGTCTTACGCCAAATTGCGCTATTAAGCTTGCTGCATTAGCAGGAACATCGGTTGTAGTTGCGTTTGGCGTTGCAGCTGAACTCGGTTCACTCGTTACAGAGACGGGTTGAGGCGCGATTTCTGTCGCAGCGTTGTTGTCACTTGCCACTAGCAATTGCCTACCGCCTCTTTCAGTATGATATTCTCGACCATTAACTATAAATCTACCCGGGAAGGCAACCGTTGTTGGCGAAACAGTGAGGCAACCTTCTTTTGCAGGGAATATAAAGGCAAGTTTCGCTGATTCTTGTAAAATGCGAACTAAGCGCCTTGAGACAGACATCGTATCTAAATATTGGAAAATATTTTTAAAATCTTCCATGGTTTCTAATTTAATATGTTGGCAACCGGTACTTTTAGCTAACTCATTCAACAGATCAAAGTTATATTTATGGCCTAAACCAAGCGTGAAAATTTTTGGTGGATTGGTAGTTTCTTTAATTAATGTATTGGTAAGAAGTTCTAACTGCTCTAAAGGCATTGAGCCGCTATCTACGCCATCAGTAAAAATAACCACAGTGGTGTTTAACTCAGGTTCTAATTTTGATAAGACCTTATGAATAGTTGAGTGTAAAGCAGTATGGGTGCCCATTTTTAAGCTTTCAACATGATTAGTAATTACCTCTGCCTCCTTTAAATTGAAAACAGCGGTTTCACTGGTTGCATCTGAAAAATGTGTGATACGAATTTCTGTATCATCAAACTGTGGGTTGTTAGCCATTCCATTTACAAAATTAATAACATTTTCTTTTAGTGGCGCTTCATCTGGAGCCATTGAGCCACTGCAATCAATCACCAGTGATACACTTTGTTTGCGAGGAATGGCGCGTTCCATATTAAAACAAATCGGTTTTGCTTTATCGCCACTGATGTGCAATATAAATCCTTCTTGGAAAATAATACTTAAGTAATTCATTAAATGTTGTGGGTCGATTCGAAAAACAAAATTAACATCAGTTGAGTTAGTTGCGCCAGCTGGTACAAGCGGTTCTACTTTTGGTGGCGTTAAACATTTCACCAGTAAACCAAAATCAAAATATATCTTGGTATGATCACTGCTTAAGTACAAAATTTTATCGACAAATGGCGCAATCGGGCCGTCTTCTTTTTCTTGTTTTTCTAAAGGTTTTTGTTCGTTTTTATCAGCAGCAATTGCTTGACGTAATTGATCAAATGATGCCTTTGCCAGTATTTGGCGAAACATATTAATTTGTGCTTGAGTGACTTCAATAAAATCGGGATCACAAGAAGCTTCTAAAATATGGTTGTTATCTTTTTTATTTTCAGTATTCCATGCAATACCAATTTTTTGGCGCAGATTGGCATTAAATAAAGAAGTGAAAAATATTTCACCGATGCCATCTGCAAGTTCAATTTGCTTGGGGTATTGCACTAAAGGAATAGGTGGAACGGTAGCAGGTTCGGCACCCGATTTAACTTTTTGCAAGGTGTAGTCTATGTTGGTAAGAACTGTTTCGGGTGATTTTAAAATTTTTTCTAAATCTTCAGCCAGTTTTGCATCAGGCGTATTAAAAATAAGTGAGCCATTATTGAATTCGAGTGAAAAATCCAATGGCTGAGCTTGCGCTTTTAGCAGGCTTGCAAATAATAATTTCCAGTCTTCGATGGTGTTTTGATTTGAAGTTGTTGCGCTTGCGAACATAAATAACGCTCCCTTTATTTAGCTTTTGCATTAATTATTTACATATAAATAAAATACAATATTTTATTAACAGATAAGTGCGCGCATACTAGGCGAGAATGAATTATTTGTCTATGAAAATATCGAATTACAAAGCAAGCATGCAACTGACAACGATTTGCGAACCAGTGTTATTAGTGATGGTGAGCGTGCCGTTACTATCTGCATAGGCGCCTTGATAATTGCCATTGGTTTTTAAATAAAGCGGCATGGCAGCGGAATAATTTTGACCTTTATAAGTCCAAGTCACGTTGCCTACTGTTTGTAAACTATTAGTGAAACAAAAAATAATGGGTTCGATGCCGAAAGAATAATTAGAGACGATAGTGTTATTAGGATTTAAAAGCACATTTTGAAAAGGAGTTGATACATTCGTGGTGCTGGCAAAATTTGCATTGCTGAATGCAAAAAAAATAGCGATTGTTTGAATAATATGGCGCATCGTTACTATCCTTGTAACTAGAGTGCGTTTTAAATCATGCCGACAGCATATAACCAATCTTCCGTAGGTAACACTAATTTACGTTGTTTTAAATCAAATAAGCCAATTACAAATTCTGCTGTGCAGCAAACTTCACCACTACGCAACATTTGTTGCGATAAGATGCCAATCTTTTTTTCATAACGCAGCATTTGTGTTTCGATAATAATATTTTCGCGCAATTTTATTTCACTTAAGAAATTAATTTTAATTTCAAGAATGGTGGGGCCTAAGCCGGTTTGTTTGATTTTATCAACACCAAACCCACGTTCGGTGATTAAATCCCAACGCGCATCTTCGAACAACGTTAAATACGTTGCGTTATTCATATGACCGAAAGTATCGAGATAAATTTCTTTGATGGTGATAGGAAAGCTAAATTTGACAGAAGACATAGCCTGCACCTTTTGTATCTGATAGTGCAGGATAACTCATCTGTTTGGATATTAGCAAGGTGATGGGCTGTTGTAGCCTGGACACGTTTTTTGTGTCCGGGGTTTTTGGTTAATCAAAGAGGAAAGCCCCCAGACACAAAAACGTGTCCAGGCTCTGACAGATCGGCGCATATTTTCATACCCCCACCCTGATTTGTGTCATATCTTGGAGCTGCTTGAGCGAATCTAGCAGTTCCTCTTTCCTAAAACTTCTCCTCACCCAATAATCTATCCGTACGCCTGATTGCATGTCTTTCTTTTGCTGTACCCTTTGATGCTCTAGCGAGACCAGATAAGGATGATTTTTTGCCAATCAATAGCGCTCCAACCGCGTTGGTGACCGAATTTATTGTTTTTTTTGTGGATAATCGATGGTGCTTTTTCAATGATTTTATATAATAATTGCTGTCCCTGCATAGTGTGGTATCCCTAATTTGCGATTCGCGTCAAAAAGTAGAGAATAATACACTATGCGGGGATTTTTTTATGCCTCAAATCCTTAAGATTTTTTGAAAAATATGCGCCGATCTGTCAGGTCCAGGCTACGGTTAATTTTTAAGTGCTGGTTCGCGTTTTTTTTCAATCAATCCTTTTTCAGTAAAGTTTGAAGCCTGTCTTTTTAAAGCAAAGAGATCCATGTGCGTGCTGTATAATGAATCTTTCTTGAATTCTTCATCACGTCTCTTTTCTGTTAAACGATCGTAGCTGCCGGCATAGATCCCTAAGCTCAAAAGTATGAAAATGCTAGCCATTATTATAATGGGGATGGTTGATGGTGCTAGTGCGGGTACAGTTAAAGTTAGAACAATGGCAGTGATAGAAATGGCAATCAAAGTTGCTAATCCGGCATTTCTTTTTTTGTGCGCTTTCATGTCTGCGATGAAAGGTAAGTGTTCACGCTTTTCATTAATAGCGTCTTCAACATGCTGTGGGTAACGTTGAAAAGCTCTAAATGCATTTTCCTTGCGATTATATTCATCTTCATTTTTTGGGTATTCTTCGCTACTACAATCTCGATAGATAAGATTTTTTTCAGGATTGCTAATAGCATCCGCTAGAACAGTATTTGCTAAAGTGAGTTGTTCAATATTATAAAGAATGACTTCATATTTATAATTGTAGCCGAGTTTGCTCATGTCGGAACTTGGACGTGTTGTCAGCGTTAAATCAACCAGTTTTTTTGCTATTCTGGTGGCTTCTTTAATGTGCATTTTTAAAAGTTCATCGGTGTGATCGCCAAAAAGAATGAGTGTTGTTTTGGTTTCGAGTGCTTCAAGAATTGCATTTTGTGATGCAATAAGTTAGGTAACGGCATTAATAGTTACATCATGCTTTAATTCTTTTTTGATGGTTTGTTCATTGATCTCATTTAGAATGCCAGTAGAATCTTCAAGCATCTCACGGATTGCTGCTCGGTTTCGTTCGTGAGAAGGATATCCCCAGCCCCATTGCGTGCTAGTTGGCTTTTTATCTAAGTTGATTCTTGTAACATCTTGTCGCAACATTTGTAGGGCCTCGTTATTATAATTTAAAGTATAGAAAACTGTTTATATAACCCCGGCTGAAATCGAAAAGCGATTTGAGCCGGGCTGAGGTTATTTTAAATCTTAAAGTTCAGCCTTGAACTTTGGTTCATTGTGGTGTTGTGATATGGTTTTTTTGATGTTTGCGTATATTGAGAAGAGCGTAAGCCGCATTTTGATGATTAAAGAGACCGAGGTGCGATTGGTAGAGAGTGTCCTTGCGTAATTCTTCTTGAACGCGTTTTGCAGATAATGGATAGACATCTTTATGGGCTTTATATAATAGCGTAGTAAAAATTGTTACGCCGGCTAATGGGATCAATAGCGTTGCTAGTGCTGCGAGTGGTGGAAGGGTTGCAGCTAAAATAATAACGGCGACACTTATTGCAATGATTGTTGCTAATGCCAAGTTTTTTTTGAGATGTAATCTTAAATCTTCTCTCCATGGAAGATGTTCTACTTGTTTTTGTTTGTTGAGTTCTATGGCGCGTGTAAGTCCATTTTGCTCCTCATTAAACCGATTCCAGCTATAAAATCCATTAGGGATTTCGTTATGGTCTTCTCCTGGCGATTGAATGGCGGTTGTTAATATATTATTCGCATGAATAAGTTGTTTGATGTCGAAGCAAACAATACTGAGACGATGGTCATTTAGCATTAAAGTTAGCAGATTATCTGCGAACTCTAATCCTCGATTAATATGCTGGCCTAATGTTTCATGTTCTGTGTCGCCTAAAAGAAAGTAATTATGTTGGCTTGCTGTAAGCGCTGATATCATTTTACTTTGTGATTTGATTAAGTCCGTTATGAGTTGTTTTTCTCTGAAATTATTCTCAGCAAGATTTTTACGAAAATCTTCCAATCGCTTATTGGATTTTTCAATGTTGGATATGATGGTTGGCATGAACATGATTTTTGACCCTATCAATTATTATTTTTATATATTCTGATTATACTGAGCAAATCTTAAGCCAATATTAAGTAGTCCGGATGAAATGCCTTTTTTATTGCAGTCGGGGTGGCTTTGTTGCATGAAATAACTTCATGCAAAGTAGCCTGGACACGTTTTTTGTGTCCGGGGTTTTTGGTTAATAAAAGAGGAAAGCCCCCGGACACAAAAAACGTGTCCAGGCTACGATTATTCGCAAGCTAATGGAACAACCGCAAGCTCTTCATCATCTTTCGACGTCATTTGACGTAAAACGATTTTACCTTTTCCTTCAACCACAAGTGAGTAGTAAACTTCAACATCATCATCATTTTTAAAATCCTCAGTAGCAACACCGTTTTTACCATTAGTGCCGGCTTCGATTTTCAAAATGTGACCGTTTACATTCACCGTGCTAGTGTCTTCGTCATATAACACATTAATTTTGTTGCCTTCACCATCTAAGCCTACGCATTTATAAGAGGCGGCAAATATAGATGAAGAAGATAGGATAAATAAGGCGATACCTGCAAAGATGCGCGCTTTCATGCAACTCTCCCTAATTTCTTTTTTATTATTTTCCTATTATATCTTATTTTAGAGAGGAAATTGCAATTCTTGTAAAAACATAAGCTTATATAATGACTCGCTGGATGGGGGTCATACTATGCTAAAATTAGGGGAAAAGCATCAAACCAGGAGTAGTCTATGTCGTGGCAGAGATATGTGAAAATGTTCATTGCCGTTTTATTTTTGATATCAGCCTGTGTTTATGCCAGTGAAAAAAATAGTTTGTCACGTTCCCTGCAGAGCAAAATGGAAGAAACTGGTAAACTATCTTTACAATTTGATGCACCAAAAGATAAATCATACCTTCCCATACAAAAAATATTTGAAGAGCGTGGCTATTTTCAAAATTTAGTAAATTTATTAAATAATAAATTTATTTTCCCAACAAATATCACCATTAAATTCGCAGAAGAAGATGGTCCGCTTTATGATCCAAATGATAAAACCATTACCATGAGTTATGAATTCATCATGTATGTTTCCAGTGTTTATTTAAAAAATAATCCAAAAGCTGCCGACAATGCCATGATTGATTTTGCACAAGCGACAACAACGTTTTTTTTATATCATGAAATTGCGCATGCTTTAATTGATGTTTGGCAAATTCCGGTGATTAGTAATGAAGAAACGGCTGCTGATAATTTAGCAGTCATCCTCGCATTAGAATATACCAAAGATGGTAATGCGATTGTCATGGATACGGCTCGTTTATTTGAAATGTTTGAGGCGGAAGATCATAAATACTCAGATGATGATTTGTGGGATGAGCATGCACTCGATGCCCAACGATTTTATAATGTCATTTGTTTAACTTACGGACAGAATCCCCAAAAAGTGTTGCGAGAATTGAAAGAGTTAAATAATAAGAAATTATTAGAATTCATTAAGCAGAAAGGCGATTATTGTGAAAGTTTGTATCAACAGCAATTCAAATCCTGGGTCGAAGTATTAGACATTCATTTACTCTCTGATTGAATACATGCAAACACACAGCTTGTTCCACAACTTATCCACTGAAATTGTGGATAAGATGATTGGAAAGTTTCGAATCCATCTATTGCATCGGCCTGTAGGTGAAACAGGTGGGGTGCCTATCCGGTTTGACCATAAAACGAACCTTTTGCAAATACTTAGCATTTAATATCATCTTAAGTATTCACCAGTAAAATAGACTGTAATAAATTATAGAAAGTAAAAACAACAAGTTACAAAAAAGCGATCCACCCAAAACGAGCTATACTTATAATAACAAACAAAAAGGCAGTGGTGATGACATTATGAAAGACATTGAATTGCAGTTTTCTCCTTCGTGGAGTGATGAGTTAACCGATGAAAATATGCCCGGTTTGATGGCTGCGCTTTTAACGACTGCTATTGATAATACTAATACAAATAGTCGATTACAAATATTGCCTAGCTCTGATGTTGATTTGAATGTCCGTCGTGATGATTCTGGCGTTACTATCCATTTTTCTAATTTACCTGTTGTCGATGCCGTTCAAAATCGAGGAATCATCGGTTATATCAAAGGCGAATTGACCATGCGAATTGACTATGTTGAAGAAAAAGTGCCTGAAGATGAAGATGAGGCAGCGGTAAAGAAATCAATTGCTTTTTTTGTGCATGAATTAGAGAAAGCAATAAACCCGAAAAAAGATTCGCAATCTTCATCATCATCATCGTCTTCTTCTTCCTCTTCATCTTCTTCCATATTCTTGGCACCAACAGAGAATGAAGATAGTACCCCTCTTCCCGTGCCCGAACTTTTAGCTAAAATAGATCAGCTCAATCAACGCTTGACTGAAATGCAAGCCATACGCGATGAGAAATTGGAAGAATTTAAGAGAAAGCGAGCAAGCAGTTATAAAATATCATGTCGTGCTGATGGTTTAATATATGATTTATTGTTAGCTGCACAAAAGAAAAAATCGATCAATCCAGATGAAATTCTTAATCAAATGCCAAAGATTTTAAAGGTTGTCAGGGAGGAATATGCCGCTGAAAATTCACCAGAAACACTAAATAAGGCGGTTAGAAAATATTTGCATAAAAATTTTTATATTCTCCAATACCGGGATAGGCCGAACCCACCCTTAAATTTTTTGTGCAATGATGCAGTGCGCGATGTTTTTATTAATGGGAAACCTGTTTTTACCGAGCAACAAAAAGGAGCGGGTAATTTCCAGAATAATTTGGCGACACTCAGTGCCCATTTTAAAAGAGAAGGGTTTACTGACGATGATGTTTCACATCTGATAGACGCTTATTCACAAGATCTGCGCGGTGTTGTAAATGATATTTTTACAGAAGCGCTGATTGTATTAGAAGAAAGAGCAACGAAGATGCAAAAGCGTGCACAGCATAGCCTGCTACCAGATAGTAATAGTGAAGGAGATTATACTTCAATTGATAGGGATAAAAACGGCGAGATAACCTTCACTTTTTCAAAAGGTAAGTATAGTGTTATCAACAAGAATACCATGCAGAGGGATATAGAAACAATTTACGGTCCACACACTTGCAAGATGACATTAAGAAAATACGGGGAAACCTGGATGTTTCAGATAGATGAATTCACATCTCGTAGTGAATTTTTTCGCGATGTATTGCTAGGGCGCACGATTGCCCTTACGAGAGATGGATTATTTGACATAGTCGATAAACCCAAAGATGCTGCCACCAATTCATTTGTTAATAAGATTACCGGTGGTTTTGGTTTGTTTAAACGATCTGAAACAAGTTCAAGCAACTCAGGCGAATCCATTCATTCTAAAGCGCCGGCACAGGCAAAAAAAACAGATGGTACAGGCGGCCCCAAATAATTTTCCATGAAGTTTAATTAACTTTTTGCGCCATCAATGTCGCAAATACAATCGTTGCCACGCCAAAAAATTGCAAAAGGGTGATATGTTCGTTTAATGCCGCCCAGCCAATCAGCATGGTAACCACAACGCGCAAAGAAGCCAAAATTGACACTTTAATCGGTGTAATATATTTCAGGCTTTCTAGTAAAAATTGAATCGGTAGGGCGGTTGCTAAAACACCAATCGCACCTACGCACAACCAATCCGTCATATTTTTAGGCATTCCCAATTGATCTTTTGCGTATGCATAAAAGAAGAAAACAATCATGGTGCCAGCGCAAACTAATAACGTTAAAAAGTGCGGATCAATCAATGTGCTTATGTGTCGGCTGCGATAAATATAAATCGCATAAAAGAAAGCACCTGAAATGGCAATTAAGGTACCATTCATGCCAACGCTACTTGTTTGATGTCCTTTTACTAATGCAACACCTAAGCAAATACATACTAACGCTAACACGGTATATGAATTTAATTCCGTGCGATTAAACACACAAGAAAAAACAGTGACAAAAACAGGAAACGAAAAAAAGATGGCTGTCGCAAGACCAGTACCAATGTAGGTCATTGCTAAAAAATATAATGCACTTGCTAAGCTATATAAGACGCCGGCAACAACAAGCGTTTGAATTAAAACACTACGACTGACTTTTTTCGTCATGCGTTTACGCAACACAACCGTACAGCCTAGCATCCACAATGTCGCGATAGCAAAACGCCAAAAGAGCATGTTTGAGAATGCAAACTGATCTTTTAGTAGCACCGTCCCAAAGTAAGCCATTAATCCATATAATACCGCCGACGTTGCAGCTAGAGATGTGCCATACCATTGTGATCCACTACGTATACTTAATGCCAATTGACACCTCGGAATGCTAGAAAATGACCTGCTCCTAATTTAACAAGCCGGGGGTTGGAAGTAAATGTAAAAACACGGGAATTGTGCAATTAATGACCCAATGCTGGGCGTTTTTATGGGTACATCGAGTATGCGGGCTGTGTGGGCGCAGCCCGCATCCTCGCGGTGACTTAAGACGCCCTTAAGCATCACAAGGTTACAATCACTCTAATATAAAACTAAAAGAGAGATTCATTTTATGATGAGTGGCAATTCAAGCGAAAATATCGTTATTGTAGGTGGTGGCCCAATCGGTCTTGCGCATGCCTTAGCAATCAAAACAGTTAATCCTAATTTAAATGTGATAGTTTGTGAAAAATACGCAACGTATCAACGCGCACATACACTTAACATGCGTCACGAGTCTTTAGAAGTATATTTAAAAGCAGCTGGTTTAGAAAAAAATGAAGAATTAAAAAAATTAGTAAAACGTTTAAAGAATGATCCCATGATTCGTACCAATGAATTGGAAGGGATTTTAAAACAATTAGCAATTGCTAATGGTGTTGAAATTAAGCAAGAAAATATTACTCGTGAAGATATTCATACTCAATTAGAAAAATATAAGCCAAATTTAATTATTGGTGCTGATGGTACACATAGTACTGTCAGCGATACTTATTTTCCAGAAGGTAATCAAGAGAAAAAAGAGTTTGATTTTGTATTGCAATGCCGTTTTGAAATTGCAGGTCGTAAAAAAGCGACCCCTGTAAAGAAAGTAGCCTTTACGCAGTTAATATTGGGAATGGGTACGATTGGTAGTCAAGTTTTCGGCGCTTATGATGAAACAACGAAAACCACTCCTGTTGTTATGCAAATGATGGTGACGAAGAAAGAATTTGATGCATTAAAGGCACATGCAACTTCAAAAAACCCGATTCGTGTTCTGCAAAACCAAGATACTGACAAAAGTATTAATAATATGACTTGGGAAGAAGTGCCTGAAACGGTAAAAGCATTCCTTTCAAATTATTTAGCGTTGCAAATTAATGAAAGTGCTAAACATCATGAGCGCATTGTAGGGTCATCTGTACGCTTAAGCGTAAATGAAGCGCCAGCGACTTTCGCAAAACAGGTGATAAATATTAATAAGCAAAACGTACCAGTGATACTTGTCGGAGATGCGGCGCTTGGATTGTCTTATTTTAAAGGTTTAAATGCAGGCCTTGAAAATGCTGGCAAGTTTGTTTCAAGTATAAAGCCATTTTTACTTTCTGGAATAGGTACATTTACATCCTCACTTCAAGGTGCGCTAGAAGATTACCAAACATGGTTTTTAAAAATTTTTGCGCCACAAAAAATTGCATCTGTTAAAGAGTATAGTGACAAAAATATACGATTAGTTGAAGAGGTTGCTAGAACTTATAAGCGATCAAAAATGAGTGTTGCTAATGATCACCGTCAGGATTACGTAAGAATGGTTAGTGAAACTTTAGCATATAATGCAATTGACGACTATCGTGGCCGCAGCTTGTTTTTCCCCCATCGAGAACATGATTTTATTAAATCCGGTCAATTTGCCTATATTCCTGTAACTTATACGTTAAAACAAATCGGCAAATTATTTACAAGTTACGCAACGCCTTACAAAACAGATAACAACTTTTATAATGATTTAAGGCAGCCGCTGACAGGTGTAATAAATCTCGTCACGGGTATTATTCGGATTGGCTATGGTATTGTTAACTTAGATGGCAAGGCATTTGCTGATGGTTGTATGCGTATAGTCAGAGGTGTATTTGAGGTTGCATTAACTCCATTCGCTTGGACAATCAAAATATTTCTTCGCAGCACCCTTACTGCGTTAATGGGCCCAACATTAATTGAAGAAAATGACGGCGTTACTAACTTAGTGAAAAAAGGACAATCAATGTTGCGCGTTTTAGAATCAATATCTGCTGATCAACCGCTTCCAGATAAAGAAAAATATGAAGCAACAGCCATTATATGTGATCTCGATCGTAAGTTAAGAAAACAAAGTGGGCTTGGGCAGCATACCAGTATCGATTTAAGTGAAGCGAGTCGGGTATTGGAGGCTCTTTCTACAAAAGATAAAGCAACTTTTGTCCAGATGAACAAAGAATATTTGGCATTATTTGCAAATCAAGCTGTCGCAAAATTACCTGCGAGTGGTAATGACGATGACAACGACAACGATAATAATAACAATGCAAGATTGGTGAAGTAAGCTAATACTAAAACTCTCTTTCGTTAACACGAAAGAGAGTTTTATTTTTTTTCAAGAAATATTACTTAACTTCGAATGGTGTTGTTGAAATCAACGCATTATCAACATAAAGTTCGACGCTGTATTTACCAACCGGCCAGCCTTTATCAGGACGGGATAATGAAAAGTTAGATACCCACACTTTGGTGGAACCTAAATCTTCAGTGACCGCAATGCCTTTTTCATCAATTTTATAATTAGCAGGTGCTGCACCATTGGTGTCGTTTGCAATCCAGCTTGCTTTTATGGTTTGGCCTTTTTTAACAGCATCGGTTGAGCAGATGAGATAAAACATTTTGGTATCTGTGGTGAAAGTGGTTTTGGCGGGGCCTGGTTTGTCTTTTTCAGCGGTATCAGTGAGTGTGCAATCAAAATTTTTCGCGGTTAAGGTGGTGGCTTTTGCATCCGTTGCAGCGGGTGCAGCAGCAGTGTTTGTATCTGCAGCAATGGCGGCACTGGTTGCCGTAAAGCTGACAGAGGCTACTAAAACAAGGAGGGCGGTTTTAATCATGGTTGACATAGTCTTTTCCTTAAGAGGTCGGGTGGTGATTCTCTTATTTTAAACTAATTCCACTTTAAAACGAATAAAAAAAACGCATCATTGGTTTCCCCATTAAAGCAATGGATACCGCTGTTTTGTTAGACTTAAAACGGCCCAAATTCGATCGCAGTCAACCTGAGAGCAGCAGGGATACCCCTATGACCCTTTTTCTTAAAATAAGCTTAAACCCCTTGTTTTTGGCTCTCAAATGAATTGACATAAATTCTCGCATACCGTAGAATTAGTTTAATTTATGAGCAACTTAACCTGAGTATTGCGCCGTGACTAAGTGGGTATCAAAATTAAAAGATTTTGCGCAATTGCCTTTTAGTTTAGGGTCTGTTTTTTCTGTACCACTCGCCATCTTATTAATCGCAGGTTTTGCATTTCCCTTAATCATTGTCGCCATGATGTTAGCAGCGCTTATCACTATTCCTATGTCTTTTCGTTCTCCCAAAAAAGCAAATGAATTTTTTAGTGCGTGTTATCATCATGTGCCAGCAGGCATCATTAATTTTACTATCCAATTTTCAGAAAAAATGTGTCATGCTATTTTTTTAGCGTTAACATTGTTGCCGATGATGTTGATTGCTCGTTTTAGTCGAAAATTCAGAAAACCAGAATATATTCGCCCATTAGTAAACACTCTGGTTGTCGTCAATGATCAATCCTCTCAGAAAAAAATCATGCAAGCTGTGTTTGGCAAATACAACGAAGACCGCTCAGAATTAGGTACTTATGTGAAATCAAGTGTAGCAAGTAAAACGTTAAGAACCGCAATAGATACGATATCAAATGATGATGAAAAAATACCACATGCTTGGCGATTATTTTGTGATTACATGACGGCAAGTGATGTGCATAACGGTAAATGTCTTTTTAATGCAGCTTTAGAAGTTCTTGATGAAGAAAAAACAAAAAATACATTTCCTATAGATGAAGTCGTCATTAAAACGCTCCGATCCAAGATAGCCACATTGTATGTAACACTGAATGAATCATTCTGGAATAAAAAAGGCGTAGGCTTATGGTGGTATAAACCTGAATTTGTGCCAGCCGGTATTAATGAAATGCGAGCGGTATTTTTAGACCATCACGTTAGGAAACAAACAGATATTTCAACTTTAGCGCCGGAAGCCTTATCAGCGCTTGCGCTCTCGCTGCAAGTAGTCGCTAATCGACGTATGATGATGGCAGAAGATGAAAGGAAAGTACCGCGACGCAAAGAAATGACAGAGTATATGTATATAAACATGGAAAATATCATTGCTTTTGATACACGCGGTATAGAGCGAGCTAAACAGATATATCCTTATTAACGTTATACCGAGTAAAGCTCAAAGAGCGCCATCATCCTTGATGCTTTAAGCTTCCTCGGAATAACTTTGAGTATTAGCTGCAATGACGTGTTTTGTAAACGCGATTGCCCCAGCTGTCTTGATAGAACCAACGACCACTTGCATCTTGATGTAATGCTAAGCCATCAAAGCGCGCACTGGTGTATTTGCCAGTGTCCACTCGATCGCCCATGGCATCAGTGTAGTATGAAGTGCAATTTTGATAGTCCATGTAATAAGTGCGAAACACAGCACTACCACAAGCGCTCACTGCACCACTGCAAACTAATGCAGCTAACGCTAATGCTACTTTTCCTACTAGTAATTTTCTCATAACGATCTCCTTCCTTTGTGTGATCAAGTAGTTATTATTAATATTATAGTTATCAAAGCATTACACTTTAATGCTAAATTTAATTATCAACTCAGCATTAGGTCATTATACTCTTTTATTGCGCAAAGAAGGTTAATAAGGTTTAGGGATTACCCTGATAATATTTTGATCTTCATTGAGTGGATGTGTTTTCGGGGTTAAGTGTTTTACTAAATATGCCGCTGCCTTCATCGAGGTTATAAACACCGGAAACAAAGGTCACGGTATTATTATTAGCAGTAACTTTGAAAGCAATTGGGCTTTCATCATCGCATTGCCAAGTGTATTGAACGGCATTGCCATTGAGCACATCTTTTTTGCCTTGGCCCAATTTAGCTTCGATCCAGCTTAAATTTTTCCAATCGACTTTTTTATCGCTAATCGTTAATGGATATTTTTGAATATCGCTATAAATCTGATTTTGTACCTCCATGCAGGCAGAAGCGAGCGCAATGGATGGCACACTAAAAATAGCCAATATAATCAGATAATTAAAGATACGCATACCCATTCCTCTTATTAGACTTCTAATATGAGTATAGCGTCATTTTGCAAATTGTAGCCTGGACACGCTTTTTGTGTCCGGGGGCTTTTCTCACCCCAACCAAACCCGGACAAAACGCTGCGCGTTTAGTCCAGGCTACTCTTAACATTACCTTAAGAGTTTTCCATTATAATCAAGTGATTAAAACACCATAATGATCAGACCGCCAATATGCAGAGAAAACAAAATTTATCAAATGAGAAAGCTAATTTATTTCTCTTTGCACAACGTGGCGAGGCAAAGCAATTTATTGAAACAGCCAACAAAACAGATATTTTTCTTCACCTCGCAGTGGATATGGATGCCAATTTGCATTCACTGTTGTATTGGGTGAGGCGTAGTAAAAATCAAGCTATTTATAATTATTTATTTCAACAATACGAAAACCGCTATTTACTAGAACAATCCCATACAAAAGATTACAACCGATATTTTGATTATTTATGGCGCGCTATTATTTTTAATCAGCCTAAAACAAGAGTAGCTGAAATTTTATCGCAAATGCCTGTGATTAATCTCGTTATCAATAATGGAGAAGTAAGTGATGCGTTAATTGAGGATGTTTATTTTGCTGCGATTGTTAATGGCTATGAAGCGGTCGTTAGGAAATTATCGCAACATCAAAAAAAGTTTTTGGATAATAGCCATGTCACGCCACTAATGCTAGCGGCAGCGACCAAGCAACCCGAAATGACAAAATTAATCCTTGAAAATATTGCATTATTTGCAAAAGATAATTGGCATTACGCATTCATTGCTAAAACATTCGATGAAACGGTACCTGAAGTTATTCAATATAATGATCGATTGATTCATGTTATTGCGAAAACAAATGATGTTTAAAGTTTACGTTTAGTCATCAATAAATTTTCCAAAGAAGCTATTAATTTAAATGATACAGCCAATGGCTGGACACCATTGATGTTGGCAGCTAAATACGGCCATGAAGAAATGGTGCGTGCATTAATAGCAGAAGGCGCTGATCTCGATTTTTCGAGTGAAAATGATGCCTCTGAAATTGCTAAAAAATTTGGATTTCATAATATTGCTAATTTCATCAAATGGGCAAAAATCGAAAAAAATTATGAAAAGGCATTCTCGGAAGCATTTTTAGCTGACGATCAAATGTTAGCAAAAGAAATTTATCGGCGAGGTCATTTGGTTAATAAAGTGCAAGATAATGAAAACGGTATGACTTTGTTTATGTATGCCGCCAGCGTTGGCCACCTACCGTTAGTAAAATTATTGGTCGAATGTGGTGAAGATATTAATCAGCAATCGAAAAGAAATTTCACCGCTATAGATTATGCCATTGAGGAGAACCATCAAGATGTTGTGACCTTTTTAAAATCGAAAGGCGCTAATTCAAAAATCAGTGCGGCACAAAAAAAATTATATGCCTATATCGCTGAGGTGGATAAAAGAGATGATAATCATTATCTTAAAAGTATTAGCTGTTGTTTTTTCAAAATAAATTTTGGGTGTAGTGCCGGTAAAAAAAAGGCAGCGGCTAAAGCTTTACTAAAAGTGATTAAAGGAACTGCTAATCCGAGCACATTATTTGCCCATAAAGAGGCACTAGAAAATGGACGCCTGAAAGCAATTTATCGAGCATTAATTTAGTTTCTGATGATACAATCCTGGCAAATAAAATTAAAGCGGTGAGGAACCAAGACAATGATTACGACTCGCAGTCAATCCCAAAAAGCAGCATCCTTAGTTAAAGTGATTGCACTTGATTGGGATATGACACTCTATCATCCCATGAAAGAAGTGCTATACGAAAATGCTAATCTCTTATTCGCAGAATTGAAGAAAATTGGCTTACCCATTTATATTGTGACAGCAAATCCCGATGCCAACATTCAAGCTAAAATAAAAAGAGTTTTAGAAGAAAACGCAATTGACCTGGATATGAAGTATATTCGTTGGGGTGGTCGTACGCAGTATATTGATCATCATATGGGTGGTTATGATAAGGTTCAAGTATTTAACAGAATCGCTAATGAAGAGCACATAGAGCTTTCGCAAATTTTATTTATTGATGCTAGAGCGGAGTATATTCAAGTAGCTAAAGATAATTTAGTGCAAACAATGTTAGTTGATCCTGGTTGCTTTAATTCACGCAATATGTTTGAAGTGAATGAAAATTTGACTGCCGCCAGAAATCGTTTTTATGACAATATTGTTCAATATATTAAACAAAACAAACTAGATAACGCGCCGCCTCAATCAGTAGAACAACCTGCTCCCCAAAAAAATAATAATGATTATTTCAAATTATTATTGGTGGCCTCGCTTTCTTTTGCGTTGCTTTTAACGGGTGCCTTTGTATTCGCAGCAATATACGCAACCGCACCTGTTGCCTTTGGTATCGCTATAGGTGGAGCAATCGCATATTTGGCGTCGATGGTGATTTTGGAATGTAAAAGACAGAAATGTGAAGCGAGAAAGCTAGATAAAGAAGTGGCTGGTTTTTTTGATGAGGAGAGTTCAGGAGATGATTATGATACCGGAAGAAAATTGGGTACTAGTGCCCGCGTTGCTGACAGTTTACGCGGCGGCGATGTGACGGTTTATGATCCGGCTGAATCAATCGTGAATGATTATTCTGAGGATGATTTTTTTAATGAAGAAGATGCTAAGAAATTAAGTGCGCCTTTGCTGGGTAATAGTTTTTTGAATGATGATAAAGCTCCATCTGTTTACAGCGAAGGTAGTTTTAGGGCTGTGACGTCCAATAACCGCTGATTTTACAATGTAGCCTGGACACGCTTTTTGTGTCCGGGTTTGTTGTATCTGGATACATCCGTATGCACAAAAAACCCCGGACACAAAAAGCGTGTCCAGGCTACATGGCAACACCCTCCCTCCTCGGGTCCGCTGCTCCCAACCAAGCATCCCCATGACGAATAATATTCGTCACACCACTCACTAAATCAGCATCACTAATCTCTTCACCGCGCTGCTTTAAGTTTTGCAAATAGGCGGGCGATTTATTAGATTCTAAAACCACACGACTCGCAGCACACAAATTCGGTTTCGCACTAGCACTAGCCGGCCCCAAATTCATATCCAGCATCAAAATTAAATTCTTAGCAACATAACAAATAATTTCACTACCACCCGGGGATCCTGATAAGGCATGTAATTTATCATTTTTAAAAACAATCACCGGCGTAATGGATGAGCGTGGTCGTTTACCTGGTTCCACTCGATTTGCAATCAATCGCCCTTTATCATTTTTCGCCGTAAATGAAAAATCCGTTAATTCATTATTGAGAAAAAATCCATGCGTGAAAAGGTGACTACCAAATTGACTTTCAACCGTGACGGTCATTGAAATGGCATTATTATCACGATCAACAATCACTAAAGAAGTTGTGCCTTTTTCTTTTGTATGATTGTCAGGTGCATAAAGAGGATCAACGCCTTGAGGCGTGCCTGCTGCAACCGGCATTGTTAGCGCTCGATCTGTGATTAACGTTGCACGAGCTTGTAAGTAATCATTCGCTAGCAAGCCTCTAACAGGTTGCGGAATAAAAGCAGGATCTGCAAGATATTGATTACGATCCGCATAAGCTAATTTGCTACTTTCAAGAAAATAATAGGTCCAATTGATATCATCATATTGATGAGCATCTATCCGAGTGGCATACATAGTCATTAATTCAAGTAACGTCACACCGCCACCAGAAGAGGGCGGCACGGTGCAAATTTGGTATTGTGTTCGATAATGTTTACAAAGTGCGGGATGTAAAACGACTTGGTAATTGGCAAAATCATTTTTGTGATAAATATTTTTTCCTGCATTTTTATTTATATCATCAATAATGCTGTTTGCTAATTTTCCACGATAAAATTCCGTTGGTTGTTTGGCAATGATTGTCAGTGTTTCTGCATAAGGTTTATTTTTGATAATGCTATTAATCGGCTTAATGTCATTGCCATTAAAATAAATATTTTTAACAGCGACATTATTTTTAAAAAGATCAATATCCGCTGATAATAATTTATGTAAGCGGGGGCTCATTTCAAAACCATTGTTTGCAAGCGTAATTGCTGGTTGCAATAATTTACTCCAAGCTAATTTGCCTTGTTTTTGATGTAATTTGTAAAACAAAGCCACTTCTCCGGGGACGCCGATTGATTTGGTGCTTAACACTGCTTGCTTGAATGGCAATGGTTGTTGCTTTTCATCCAAAAACCAATCGGCGGTGGCGCTAGCAGGTGCAACTTCGCGACCATCATATACTTGTAATTGTTTATGACGACCTTGATAAGTGATGGCGTAACCACCACCGCCAATGCCAGATGATTGCGGTTCTGTTAAACCCAACACAAAACCAGCGGCAATTGCTGCATCGAAAGCATTGCCCCCGGCTTGTAATATTTCATTTGCAGCTTGGGTTGCATATTTATTGTTAGTGACAATCATGGCGTGTTTTGCTGTAACTTGTGGTTTGGCTTCAATGCTCGAGGCTAATTCGGGGGCGGACGATTGCTCTAATGCGTAGCAAGTTTGTGCTAGCAGCAAGGGGATTAAAAATTTAGCGATGTGATTTGACATAAAAATGGCCTCTAACGTACAATTCAAGCAATTAATAACAAGAGAGAGTGGTCATGCAAACACCAACTGTAGATGCTATTGATACCTTACTTCAAGAAATTTTACCAAAACCAAGCGACAGTCAACCTGTAGAGCGTTTTACCGAAGAAGCTGCCAGTTGTAGCGGTCGCTGTGCTTCCGGCGGCTGCCGATCGTTTGTGTAATGCATATGCCTCAAATTAGCTTAGATGAAGCGAGAGCTTACCTTTTACGACTGGATTTAAGCTATATAGTCGATGCGATGTGTGCGCCAAGCTACGCTTTGCCTAGATGGCATCGCGATGAAGCGTTGCATTGTTTAAAGTTATACAAGAATTTCATATTGCTACAAAAAAAGCATCTTCCTGAATGTTTGGTGCCAACGCGTGAAATTGATGAGTTTTGGCATAATCACATTTTATATACCAAGCAATACCATGCCGATTGTGCCGCCATTTTCGGCCATTATTTGCACCATGTTCCCGCTAATCCCAATGAAGACGCGGAACAGTTAGTCGAGGATTACCAAAAAACCAAACGTTACTATTTCGCCGAATTTGGCGAAGATATGATCTGAACATTGAAAGTAAAAAACTTACCCAGGCTACATTGCGATAACCCTTAACCCCTTGTAATATACCCAGTCTCAACCAACGGAACACACCCAATGACTCACACAACTCATTCCTCCATGCGCCAATCCCAGTTAGGTTTAAAAATCCGTAAAGACCCACCGAAAGATGAAACCAGCATCAATGCGCAATTACTTGAGCGTGGCAATTTCGTTGCCAAATTAATGGCGGGTGTATATACGTTTTTGCCAATGGGTTTACGGGTGCTCGCGAAAATTGAAAATATTATTCGCGATGAAATGAATCAATTAAATGCACTCGAAATATTAATGCCAGCCTTGCAACCACGCGAAAATTGGGATCAAACAGGCCGTTGGAATGAAATGGATGTATTATTCAAATTAAAAGGCGCGGGCGATCGTGATTTGGCTTTAGGCCCAACCCACGAAGAAGTGGTGACACCACTATGCGGCAAATTAATTAACTCCTATAAAGATTTGCCATTGAGTGTTTATCAAATTCAAACAAAATTCAGAAACGAAGTACGATCAAAGTCAGGTGTTTTGCGTGGACGTGAATTTCGCATGAAAGATTTATATTCTTTCCATGCCACACCAGAAGATTTAGATGCTTACTACGACAGAGTTTTGCAAACCTATATCAAAATCTTTGATCGTTGTGGTTTAGGTAAGGTGACTTATTTAACGCTAGCATCAGGCGGCACTTTTAGTAAATATTCACATGAATTTCAAACGGTGACAGATTCTGGTGAAGATATTATTTATTTATGCAAAGCCTGTAATTTAGGTATTAATAAGGAAATTATCGCAGATAATGGTGAAGTGTGCGCAAAGTGCAACAGTAAAGATTTGGTGCAAGAAAAAGCGATAGAAGTTGGTAATATTTTTAAACTAATGACGCGCTTTTCCAGCGCCTTCGAAATCGGTTTTCAAAATGCCGAAGATAAAAAATCCGATATTTACATGGGTTGTTATGGTATTGGTTCATCGCGCTTAATTGGTGCGATTGTAGAAACCTTCCATGATCAAAATGGCATAATCTGGCCGAAAGCCATTGCGCCATTTGATGTGCATTTGATTTCGCTTTGTCAGAAGGAAGAAGATATCAAGCGAGCAGATGAGATATTTGCAGCATTAAAAGAAAAGCATGAAGTGTTATACGATGACAGGGCAGGTGTATCTGCTGGTGCTAAATTTGGTGAAAGTGATTTGATTGGGATTCCCATGCGAATCGTTGTGAGTCCAAAGACGCTTGCTCAAGATGCAGTTGAAATGAAGCTAAGAAATGAAACCACGGCAAAGATGGTCACCATTTCGAGCTTGTAAATTGTTATCGGATTGATTGTCATCCCGGAATTTTTACCGTTTTTTTGGTAAAAATGTCCGGGATCCACGCGCGTGAATCCAAAATACGTCATTGCGAGCGAAGCGAAGCAATCCAGCTTTTCGTTGGTTTGAGAAGAAAAGCTGGATTGCTTCGCTTCGCTCGCAATGACGTATGTTTTGGATCCACGGAGGTATTAAACAAAAAATAGGTTCTGTAAAGATTTCCGGGATGACAATATCGTTATTTTTGCGACCGACCATCCACATAAAACCACTCTTGCCCAAACAATTTAAACTCACTCACCTCATGCAACGTATCCTTCGTCCCGCGCAACACAAAATGCGCAATAAACTCCACAAACCCCTGTGTATCACTCTGCTGCGAGCGCAATACTTCTAATTTCAACCAACGCACACTCTGAGCCCAGGCCGCAGCTGAATCCAAATCAAATTCTTCTAACGCCGCTCCCTTCATCGTGCGCGCAATATAATTCATATTGCCTCTGGTATAAGCACTATACCGTGATCGCATCAACGCCTCAGGTGTGGGTGCCACCGCTTTACCCGAAATATACAAGCCACAACACTGCAAATAAGGTTTTGCATTCCCACAAGAACAATTTTTCATAAATCACTCATATTCAATTTCATAAAATAAATCCGCGCCACTTTCCACCATGCTAGCTTCCGCTTGAAAATAAACTAATTTCATTAGTTGATACCGTAAATTCAACACCGAAATAGGCTTAAATAAGCCGACACTATAATGCAAACTTAAATCTTTATTAATTTTTTTACCAACGGAGACGGCAGTCGTGCTAGTGTTGGGGTCGGTGGTCGCTTGGGGATCATAATACGCCACTTGCCCCACATCAAATGACGATAAACCAAACGTATTTTGAATTTTGTCAGTCATCATATGTAAATGATTGCCAGAACCGCGTTGACCCATAGCAACATCATTCAATAGTGTTAATGCGCTCAAGCTAGTTATTTGTGATCGTGGCGCATCAAAAATAATATAAGACAAAATATCAGCCTGAGATAAGCCGCCCGGTTGCGAATAGAGTGTGACAATAGGTGTTTTTAAGGTGCCAGAAACTTTAATGCCAGCAGTAACGGTACGTGATTGTGCGCTTTGCATCGCATCAGTGGCATTTGCCATGCTACTGGTGCCACCATTAGCTGACACTTTTTTGATGGCTAAAATATTTAAACCAGGATTAGAAAGTAAATTGCCTGTATATTGCAATTTTCCTTGTTGAATTGTTAATTCTTTACCATAAGCGCGATATACGCCATTCACTGTATATAATTCTCCAATAGCAGTTAATTCAGCGTTTTTAACTTTAGATAAAGTTAAATTGCCCATCAGTTGGCTTTGAATATTTTGATTTTCTAATCGCACATGATTGCCAAGTGTTAACTGTAAATGAAGCGCGGTATTTTTTAAAACATCTAAATCATTCGTTTGCTTTTGATGAGTAAAAATCACATCGCTTGGTAAAGTTTCTGAATTATTAAAATTAGCTATTTTGATGGTGGCGTCTGGCACGTCGATTGTACCGTTCAAATTAAGCGTATTATGCACATAGCTCAAATCAACTGTTGGCGTAATAATGATTTTATACTCAGGAAGATTTGCTAATGACAATTTATTGCCAAGTAATTTCAAATGCAAAGGATAGCTGGGTTTATTGATATCGACATTACCGCTAACAGATCCTCGACCATTACCAGAGTTAAATGATCCCCTAAATTCAATTAATGAAGAGTGATTGCTATCAGCTTGCAATTGTATATTTTTTAAAGTGATGCCAAGCCTAGGAATAGGGTAGATGCCGTTGTTGAGTGTCGCATGCACTTTCACAGTCGGTTTTTTAATTTTACCCGCAAGGAATACACTTGCTTGCAATCTACCATCCGCATTACCAACTTCAGGTAGCAATGACATTAATGGTTTAATGGTTGGTAAGTTAATTAATAAGTTGCCGTTGATGGCTTGCTCGATATTGGTTAAAGATTGAAAGTTAGGTAAATTAATATTGCCGCGCACGGTGTTATTGCCAGACAATGCCAGGTACACCAGGGTATTTAATTGATTTTGTTGTGTTGAAACCTTCATGTTCACGTTGGTGTGAGCAATGTGATGCCAGTTAAAATTAAATTGTGTGACACTTAAATCCACTAAGCTATTAATGTTGTTGTCATTCAGTGTTGCCAGATCAACATGGCCATTAATACGCTCGATGTTAATGTCAGCTAATTTCAAGCGATTAGCTGTAATTTCAGCTTTGATGGTGGGGTGCGAGCGATCATGGGTTATGCTGCCGCTTGCAGAAATTTCGCCACTAGCCTGTTTTAAAAACATGTTTAAATTAGGGCAACGTAGTTGCCATTGAATATGCCACTCCTTGTTAGCGTAACCACTAAATGAAGCGGTGGTATTACCAATAGCGATATTTGAGGCAGGAATGTTTAGTTGATTATTGCGAAAAGTAAATTGCATATTCCCTAAAATAGGGTATTTACCATATGCACCCTTGATGTCATTCACTTTTAAATAAATGGTTTGGTTGTGAGCGTAGGCGCCATGCGTTAACACTGTAAAATTAACGGCATCATTTTTTTGCAATGTGAAATAACTCAAATCAATATTATTTGCAATAAATTCGCCGTTCCAAGTGGGTTTTGGATTTAAGTGTAAGCGATATTTACCGGTAATGTTGCCTTGCTCTGTGATGAGTGACAAATAAATATGATTATTATTTTCGATATAATTATCAAATTGAGTGATGTGTATTAGTTGATTGCGCGTATTGGAAATTAAAACATCTGTCATTGCTATATTTTCAATTCGCAAATGTTTAAAGTAACTCCAATCAAAATCACTATCGTCTTTATGGTTGCTAGCAGCAAATTGCAAATGCATGTTGTTAATTTTAATCTTTCGAATATTGCAAATTAAATGCCACAAATCGGCGGCGCGAACGCTTAATTCTAAATGCTCGATTTTAGCAATCACATGTTTGTCATGATAAGACAAATCGTCAACAGTTAATGTTTTTGTCACGCGACCGGATAATTTTTCATAAGCTAAATCACCCGGTAAAAAATAATGCAAATTATTAACAACAACCCGATTACCACTATTTGTGCCGATTAAATAAAATGCGAGAGCGATAACAATCACACCTAGGATTAACAAACTTTTAGCAATTATTTTTAAATAGCGCATTAGAATTCCGGCCCTATACTAAATTCAAAGCTATATGGTTTATCTTGTTTGCTGATTGCTTGTGCACCGTATAAACGAATAGGCCCGATAAACGATTGATATATGACCCCAACGCCAACCCCCGTATTTAATGGTGAACCATAATGATTAGTAGCCGTACCGGTGTCATAAAAAATGGCACCCCACCAGTTATCAATCACTCTATTTTGATATTCAAGACTAGCGACTTGTAAATATCGGCCAGGTCCTATGCTGCTATCCGCAAAACCTCTAATGCTATCTAAACCACCGGCAAAAAAGCGCATGGTTAAAGGTAAATGATACAAATCATTAGCAACGGTATAGCCAAATTCACCTTTAGCCACAATCCGTGCAAAACTAAACGGACTATAAACGCCGCGTACACGTAGATCAGTTTGTAAAAAACTGGTGGTTGAAAAAAATTGCGATGACGCGCCTTGCACTGTTAAATTAAGGGCAACACCTTTGGTCGGTAAAATTAAATTATCAACATTACGATAAGCTAAGTTATAGCTTGGATATAACGAATTACTGGTCGTGTAGGGTAAGGTTTGTGTCCGATAATGTTCATTCAGAAAATTGAGCGATACATTATTGGTAACGTTTTGCCATTTTTTAATAAAGCCAACAAAGATGGTTTTCGAAGTACTTTTACCGCCTTTTGGCTCAAAGCGTTGATAATTGCCACCAAAAAACCATTTATCTTCTAGTGGATTACTGCCAGGAATATAATATTTTCCCGTAAACCCAGTAATAATCGATGATAAACGTAATTGCAAATCAGCATGTTGCCCCGTATTTGTTAACCGACGAAAATTAGCACTAGCGGTTAACCTAGGGCCTGTGAATGTGCCATAACCAATCGCGGCTGCATATTTTTGCGATTTGGGTGTTGATGTTTCAATAAAAATAGGAATATGTCGATTTTGTGCTTGTTCTATTTTCGGCGTAATAGAAACATCTTGAAAATAAAACGATTCACTCATGCTTTGTTGTAAATTCATCAAGCGTTGATTTGAGATCGGTTCATCTTGATGATAGGGAATGAAACGCTGTAAAAACGAATCAGCATACGGGCTTTTACCAAAAAAGGTGTTACCGTAATAATAGCGCTCGCCGGTTTGCAAATGTAAAATCATGCTTGCTCGGTAGTGAGGCAAATCAATTAACACTTCTGTTTTAGTGAAATTGGCGTGAATATAGCCTTGGTTATTACTAATGCGGAAAAATTCTGTTTTTGCATCCTGGTATTTTGGCGCATTAAATTCATCATTCACTTTGATGGGGAAATTATTTTTAAATTTATTTAATTCTGGATTATCGCGCCCTGCGCCTTCTATGGTGATATCAATTTTACTGAATCGTATAGCTTCGCCTTTTTTTACATACACTTTAACAGTTTGATTATTTTTAACGATTGAAACGTGTGCTCGAAAATAACCATAGGGTTGCAATGAGTTGTTTACTACTTTTACAATATTGATGTGTTTTGTTTTTGCAGTTTTTTCATTTTCGGCTATTGCATTTTCTGCGTTAGATAATAAAACGCCTTCCAAGCCAAAAAACTGATATGACGGATGTGTTTCCGCAAACACGACGGATGAGATAATCATCAACCAAAAACTAAATAAAATTCGTCGCATCGTTTTTTTAAATCTCGTTACATATGAAAGTAGCCTGGACACGCTTTTTGTGTCCGGGGTTTTTCCTGTATACACATACAAAACCCGGACACAAAAAGCGTGTCCAGGCTACACTAAACCAAGACCGCAAAGTATATCACCGGCTACCAACAACCCCCAACCAATATTGATATAAAAACCCTCATTCTGCCCATAAAATACACCTGTCTAGCGCAATTTCCTCCACCGTGTATAATGCCCATGTAGCCTGGACACGCTTTTTGTGTCCGGGAGCTTTTCGCTCTGCTTAACAAAAGAACCCCGGACAAAAAAACGTGTCCAGGCTACTCTAACCTCATTTAATGACTAATAAGGTGCTTGCCCATGAAAAAAATAGTATCAATGCTTTTCATCATTTTTGTCACTCTTAGTATGGTGATGTCTGTTGCTCACGCAAAACGTTTTGGTGGCGGCCGAAGTTTTGGTGCTTATCGTGCGCCTAGTTCATTTTCCCGTAGCATGCCTTCATCTTCACCTCGAATGAGTAACCCTTTGCAAAATCGCAATAGTTGGTTAGGGCCTTTAGCAGGTTTAGCTATGGGTGGTTTGTTAGCCAGTTTATTCATGGGCAATGGTTTAGCTAGCGGCATGATGTCTTGGTTGTTAGTGGCGGGCGTCATATTTTTGATGATCAATTTGTTGCGTAGTTTTTCACGCAATAAAATGTCAACTTCGCCATCAGCACCTATTTATCAAATGCAACGTGAACAACCAGCAAGTGCTCATCAACCTTTCGCTGCCAATTTCACATCATCTAAACCGGCCGGTTTTGATGAAAATGAATTTTTACGTATCGCAAAAGTGCAATTCATGCGATTACAAGCGGCATTCGATAAAAAGAATGTAACGGATATACATCAATTCACAACGCCTGAAGTATTTGCTGAAATTAAAATGCAATTACAAGAGCGCGGCGATCAAGCGAATCAAACCGATGTCGTAACATTAAATGCAAAATTATTAGATGTCGCAACCGAACGCCAAGGTATCATCGCAAGCGTTGAATTTTCCGGCATGATTAAAGAAGATATCAATCAGCCAGCAGCCGCATTCAACGAAATATGGCACTTCGAGCAAGGTAGCAACGGTCAATGGTTAATGGCTGGGTTGCAACAGGGGTAATGAATAATGTCGGTTAGCTTCGTCATTGCGAGGAGCGTAGCGACGAAGCAATCCAGCTTTTCTCGACTTAAACGCAAAAGCTGGATTGCTTCGCTTCGCTCGCAATGACGGCATTTCCTTGCCATGACAAATCACGACGGAAACACCACTCTCCAATCATCCTTCATGCTCACCACATTCCACCCACGATTCTTAGCCTCTTTCATCAACCCATCCGAAAATGTCCCAACCTTAGACTTCGCCCCATAAGCAAATTCCCGCACCGCATCATCATGATGAATCAATACCATCAATTTTTGTGAAGCAGCATTTGATTGCGTCCACTCTAACATTTGTCTATCGCCATCTGAATTACCAAACGCAATCACTGGCTTTTGCCCAATCAATAAATTAATAGCCATCGGTTTGCCGTCTTTGTCGCAAATAAAAAGCGGTTCAGGTTGTTTGATTAATTGCGGGGAATGTTCATCGCTGTATTTCATTTTGGTAGTAGAACCTAATACATGATCTTTTGCGATATGATAAGTATTATCTGAAAACGCACGAATAAATTCTTGGCCACCACCACTGACAATATAAACTTGAAATTGATTATCTTGCAAATAGCGAATCACTTCTAACATGGGTTGATAAATTAATTGCGTATAATGTTTTTTAAAGCGTGGATTCATTGCATGTGCTAACCAATCACTCACCATTTGATTGTATTCCTCAACACTGATACCACTGCTAGTCAGTGCAAATAATTGCTGTAAGTCTTTCAGGTTTAGCTCATCATATTTCCCTTGTAAAATAGGTAAAATCGCTTTGTTTTTAGCAAGTGCTGGATCTGTTTTTGCAAGTTGCTTAATGCGCTCAAACATAAAAATAAATTGTGTATACATTGGCTTTTCAACCCACAAGGTGCCGTCGTTATCGATTGTTGCTATGCGTTTAGAAGGTTCAAGGTATGTCGAATGATTTTTATCAGTCACTGCATTAACAAATCGAATAATACTTTGTTTGTTGTTGCCATCATTCCAAGAGGGCAGGGGATCATTAGCAGCAAAGACTTTTATTGTAAAAAAATTGATAAATATAAAGCTGATGGAAATGAATAAACATCGCTTCACTGCTCTCTCCTTAAGCAAAAAAGATAATATCTGAGTTACATTAAATCATTTTTTGTGCAATATTGCCAAAAAATATTTACATTCGAGGTCGATGGGGTTAAGGTAGCAGGCATTCATAGCAAAGAGACAATTTGTAAATCAAATATTTTCTGTATCACGTTTATCTAATTTAGTTTAAAGAATAGGAGTAAACATGACTTCATTAAAATCTTTTATGATGACATCATTGTTCGTGCTAACCGCATCACATTCCGTGTTAGGTTTTGCGTTTGTTCATTCACATCCATTATGCGCGAGCTTTCTTTGATTTTCCGCGTAAATAAAGTAACAAGCAAATAACAAAGCAACCTACTAATAAACTTGCTGCAATGATAGGTCGTGCACTAAACCAGGCAATGGCTGTTGCAATTGACCATAGTGTTAAGCCGCCTATCAATGCAATTAATCCAGTTCCAAAGCTAACCATGCTACCAATAAATGGAATGACATCAGCCAGTACTGATAATGGATTTAAAATTAAAACGAAGCCTAAAAATATTAAAAATAAGGTAACAAAGCGAATAACCCACGTCATTTGTTTGTTAGCATCTGCCGCGTTTTGGTAAAGTTGATCAGATGATAATTGTCCCATTTCAATTAAACTGACATCTTCGCCTGCTGGTGCGCGATAGGCTTGGAACGTATTATTAATTTGTTGTGCCACGATACTAATTGTTTCTGGGAAAATACTTGAAACCGTGACGCGCATATCACCTATGCTTGGATTATTTTCATCATTACCAAAATACAAGCCATCACCGGATTGGGTGACTGTTTTTTTGTATTTGGTATTTAAGGTAGCTAAATCAGCTTTACTCAGATCAACATAATGTTCGCCACTGATTTTTTCTAACATTGCTTTTGGTAAAATGAAATCACCTAAAGTCACTTTATTGGCATAAACAACTTTTGCTTTAACAGGAATAACAGCAGGGTTTTGATGCTCAGCTTTTTCTTTGAATTTAGAACTATCAATTGGATTTTTGCTCCAGACTTTATCGTAGCTATAGGTTTTCACCGTATCTTCAGATCCACCCACATTTTTTTCCGTGGTGGTTTCAACGTTTTCTTGCCATTGATACATTTCAACTTCACGATTTAAGCGCAACGCTTTTTCGGAAACACCAAATATTTTATCTTCTAATATATCATCCGTGTTTGCGAGCGCCGAAAGGTAAACCACACGTAAATTGTTTTTAGGGTCAATGGGGGATGCAGGAATGGCTATTGTTATTTTTTGTGCTTGTTGCAAGGATTTTGCCGTATTTAAGCTATGGCTTTCATTCCAAAATATCGCAACCAAACTGCCTATCACTAATGCGATACCAACCAATACGCCTAGTAGGGCTTTACCAATCCTTGAGCCCCATGAATCATGGCTAACTTCTCTCACGGCGATATCCTTGTTCTAGCCTGTATATTGGCTAATTATAACTGGTTTGACTCGCTAGGAGATTAGGGTTGATTACTAACTGGTATCAGGCTTTGGTGGGCTGAGCGCTACGGGATGACAAGGCGATGACGGTTTCATGCAATAAAGCCTACCCGGATGAAATGCTTTTTATTCCATCCAGGGATATAATAGCGCGCGAAGCGCACCTATTGTTGTTAAAAGGCATTAAACATGACTCAAAACTTTCTAGGATTCGGACTAGGATTAAGGCCCAATCATTACGATTCAATCCTCAATCAAACCCATAACATCGATTGGTTTGAAATTCTAACTGAAAACTACCTCGTTCCGGGCGGCAAACCATTATATTTTTTAGATCAAATCAAAGAACGCTATCCCATTGTCATGCACGGCGTGTCAATGTCGATAGGCAGCACAGATCCATTAGATATGGCTTATTTAAAAGAAGTTAAAACCCTCATGCAGCATGCCAAACCTAAGTGGATCTCAGATCACCTATGTTGGACTGGGGTAAACCAAAAAAACATGCACGACTTATTGCCATTGCCTTACACTGCAGAAGCAATAGAGCACATCGTCAAACGCATCCGCGAAGTGCAAGATTTTTTAGGCACACAAATGTTAATTGAAAATGTCTCAAGTTATCTCAATTATCAGCAATCAGAAATGACTGAGTGGCAATTTTTAAAAACGATTTCTGAAGAAGCGAATTGTTTGTTATTGTTAGATGTTAATAATATTTATGTTAGCAGTGTGAATCATGAATTTGATCCACATGAATACATTAATGCCTTACCCATTAATCGCGTGCAACAAATTCATTTAGCCGGGCATTCTAATATGGGTGATTATATTATCGATACTCACGATCAACCAATAATAGAAGCGGTATGGCAACTCTATGCGAAAACAATTCAACGTTTTGGCAAAGTCGCAACCATGATTGAGCGTGATGATAATATTCCACCACTAGCAGAATTAGTTGCCGAATTAAATCACGCACGATTTATTTTTCAAGAAAATATAGCGGAAGCAGTTGCATGAAATCATTACAATCATTACAGGAAGATTTTCAACATTATTTATTGCAGCAAGAATCACAAATTAGCGAACAAATTGTAGCAACAGAAAAAGTATCCGTTGCCACTCGATTAAATATTTACGGTCATGCTTACCGCGCACGATTAGTCGAAGCATTGGCAGCGAATTATCCTTTGCTCCATCTTTATTTGGGCGACGAACAATTTGCAAAATTAAGTGGAATCTATTTAACAGAAAATCCATCAACGTTTCGTTCGATTCGTTGGTTTGGTAAGGCGCTGCCAACGCTAGTCGGAAGGCTTTATGCACACCATGCTTATTTGCAAGCATTAGCAGAAATCGAGTGGACGTTGACTGAAGTATTTGATGCAAAAGATGCGGTGCCAGCCACTTTATCTGTCATGACATCGATTGCCCCGGATGATTGGTCGAAAATGCGTTTGCAATTTCATCCATCATTGCGCTTATTAGACTTTTCTTACCATATTTTACCGTTTTGGAAAGCATTAGCAGAGGATCAAGAGCCAGTGATTCCTGAGCAATGCGAACAGTTTACTTGTCTTTTTTGGCGCCAAGAATTAGTTAACCAATTCCGCTCGTTATCACAAGATGAAGCTTGGGCGATACGCGCCATGGTTGCCAATAGTCAATTCCAAGAATTATGCGAAGGTTTGTGTCAATGGATGAACGAGAGTGAGGCTGTCATGCGGGCAGCTACACTTTTGAAAAGCTGGATTTCATCCGGTTTAATCGTTAAAGTGGATTTAGATTAAAAGCAAAGGATAGTGCTATGAAAGATAATTCACCAAAGTTTAAATTTTTAATGAATGCAGCCATTTCAACCGTGTTTGTTTTATCTTCAGTCAATGCGTCTGCCGAAGATAATGCGCCTACTGAAAAATGCTACGGCATTGTGAAAATGGGCATGAATGATTGTGCAACAGCTACTGCTTCTTGTGCCGGGTCTGCCACCAAAGATAATCAAGCAGATGCCTTTCTTTTCGTGCCAAAAGGTATGTGCGATAAAATTGTCGGTGGCAAATTAATAGCACCCACCACTGTAAATAAAAAATCTTAACTTAAGGAAACTACAATGCGAAATACCATTGCCAAATTAATGCTGGTGGCTAGCGCTTTTGTTTTTACACCGGCAGTTGCCGCTGAAACGGCTTATACCCTAGACAAAGACCACAGTTACGTTGCCTGGCAAATTAATCATTTAGGTTTTTCAAATCAAACTGGTAAATGGATGGCAAAGGGCACTTTGCAATTGGATCGTGACCATTTAGATAAAAGTAAGGTAGATGTTACGATTGATATTAAAAATATCATCACCGGCAACCCTGAACTTGATAAACATTTATTTGGCCAATTATTCTTCGATGTCAAAAAATTCCCTACCGCCAAATTTGTCAGTGATAAAGTAGAAGTGACCGGCGATAAAACCGCTAAAATTACAGGTATGCTAACGTTGCACGGCGTGACCAAACCAGTCACTCTCGATGTAACCTTAAATGCCGAAGGCAAAAATCCCATTACGGATAAAAACACCGTTGGTTTCAGCGCTACCGCTGAAATCAAACGCTCGGATTTTGGTATTAATGGATTCTTACCAAAATTAGGCGATGAAGTGAAATTAAATATTGAAGTTGAAGCGTTTAGCGCAACTTAAAAAGGGACAAGATAGTGCTTATCAAAAACACGGATAGTCAATTTGGGTTAATCGCCATTATCTTGCATTGGGTGATGGCGGTTTTGATCATTGGCTTATTAGCGCTGGGTTTGTATATGACCGGTCTTTCGATCAGTTTAGAAAAACTCAAACTATATGGTTGGCATAAAGAATATGGTTTATTAGTGTTATTGTTAATGGCGATTCGCTTTGCTTGGCGACTTGCAAATAAATTACCAAAGTTGCCAGATACTATTCCTCGTTGGCAACAAATGGCGGCACTCAGTGTCCATTTTGCATTTTATTTTTTTATGTTTGCCATGCCGATAACGGGTTGGTTGTTAACATCAGCAACTGGTTTGCCAGTTTCTTTTTTTGGATTATTCGTCTTGCCAGATTTAGTCTCACCCGATGTCAATTTGCGTGATAACTTAATATGGGTGCATAAGTGGTTAGGTTATGGCTTAATAGCGGCTATTTTAATGCATATCGGTGCAACCATTCAGCATTATGTCGTGCACAAAGATAATATTTTGCGGAGAATGTGGTTATGAAAAAGATCGTCATGTTTGCTTTAAGTGTATTGTTAAGTTTAACCCTAGTGGCAAATGCAGCAGCTACTGCCTGGGAAATTATTCCAAGCGAAAGTAATATTGGTTTTACAGGTACTCAAAACGGTGCTCCTGTAAAAGGAAGTTTTAAAACGTTTACCGGTGATATTCAATTTGATCCTAAACAATTAGCGTCTAGCTCTGTTCGCATTGAAGTGAATATGGCCTCTCTTGCAACACCTTATAGTGATTTAACCGACACTTTAATTACCTCGGATTGGTTTAACGTCAGCGCATTTCCTAAAGCCATTTTTACGGCCAAAGAATTCGCGCAAATTGGCGAACATCAATTTCAAGCAAAAGGGGAGTTAAGTATTCGCGATAAAAAAGTTCCGGTGATGGTTGTTTTTAATTTAGAACCATTAGCGAATGATAAAGATCGAGTTGTCGGCATGTTTACCGTCAAACGCACTGATTTTGGTGTGGGTGCTGGTGAATGGTCAAGTACGAAAGAAGTAAAAGATGATGTTGATATTGATTTTGTTATTACTGCATCTAAAAAATGACACCGATTGACTATTATCAACAATTAGTAAAACAAGACATTATTGTTGAAGATCAACAACAATTAGCCTTACTCGAGCAATTACTTCCTACTTTTAAAGCATTGCGCGCGGAATCGCGCGCACGTGCGCGTTTTTATAATGTGTTGCGAAAAAACAAATCGGTTCAGGGGTTGTATATTTGGGGCGGGGTAGGTATTGGTAAAACCTTTGTCATGGATTGTTTTTTTAATGCCTTGCCTTTTACACAAAAGTTGCGTGTTCACTTTCATCAATTCATGCGTGATGTGCATTTAGCCTTAACAAAAGAGCAGGGACATAAAAATCCATTGCAAGTTGTTGCCAAGCAACTGGCTGAGCGAGCAATCGTGATTTGTTTCGATGAGTTGATTGTCACCGATATTGCCGATGCCATGATCTTGCGGCGCTTATTTCAAGCATTAATTAAATACGGCGTGTGTTTAGTGATAACATCAAACAGTGCGCCTGATGACTTATATAAAAAAGGTTTACAGCGTATTTCATTTTTACCAGCCATCGCGCTTATTAAGGCGCATACCAAAGTATTGCATGTTGCTACGGTTGTGGATTATCGCTTGAAGCATTTGCAGCAAGCAGGCGTTTATCATGTTCCGCATGATGATATTGCTGAAGATGATATGCAAAAATGTTTTGATTTATTAACAGAAGGTGCTGAAGTTAGTCGCGAACCCATTTTATTGAATGATCGCCACATTAAAATTCGTTGCGCGGCAAAAGATTGTATTTGGTTTGATTTTCGCACGCTGTGTTCGCCGCCTCGTAGTCAGCATGATTATTTGGCGTTAGCGAAAGATTACCAAACTATTTTTATCAGTCATATTCCCATCATTCGTGAAGAGCAAAACGATATTATTTTATTATTTATTCGCATGATAGATGTTTTCTATGATGCTAAAATTCGCTTAGTGGTGTCAGCGGAGGCTGCTCCTTTATCACTATATACGCATGGTCAAATGCTAGATGCCTATCAACGCACCCAGTCTCGTTTAATGGAAATGCAATCTCCGCATTACTTTTTGCGTTAAACAATGCTACAATCTTTGCCTAACTTTTACCCAATAAGAATAAAGAATTCACTATATGCCGCAATCCGAAAACACAGCGCCAGATCCGCAAAGCAAAACGCAACGCAAAAATGAAATGCTTGAGTTGCAAAAATTAGGTGAAACCTTGGTTGCATTACCTAAAGCGCAATTAGATCGTGTGCCTTTGCCTGAGAATTTACTCAAAGCGATTCAATTTGCGCATACTTTAAAAACTCACGAATCCATTCGTCGTCACATGCAATTAATTGGCAAAATCATGCGAACAGTCGATTGCGAAGCTATTCGTAGCGCGGTGAAACAAATCCAATTTACCAATGAACAACGCACACAAAGTTTTCATTTGGTCGAAGAATGGCGTGAAAAATTAATTGTCGGTGGTGATGACGCATTGCAAGCATTTTTAGTGCAATACCCTCAAGCGGATCGGCAACAATTGAGGCAATGGATTCGTAAATCAGTACAAGATCGTAAAATATTGAAAAATACCGGCGGTGAAACCGGTTTATTCCGTTATTTACGCACTATCTTGGACTAACCTAAAACCAATGTGAGACATCGGGTTGTAAGGATCAACACCGCGTCTAGCGCTGGGTCGATAGCTTTGACAAAAGTTAGGATCACATAAAAACGAACCGCCGCGAATCACCCGTTTTGGCGCATTCGCGGGTACGTTGTTATCGGCGGGATCGTAACTATCAGTCGGGCCCGTCGGATTCATTGTTTTTGAAGCTAACGCTTGTTGCTTAAAAACATCTACTCGATACCAATCATTCACCCATTGCCATACATTGCCCGCCATATCATATAAACCATAACCATTTGGCGGATAAGATTTAACTTTAGAAGTGCTAATCATTTCTTTATATTTTGCATCCACCACTGGAAATTGCTCACCAGCAAATGTATTTGCCATGGCTTTACCATTCGGTTTAAATTCATCGCCCCAACTATAGGTTGCTTGATCAAGACCGCCTCGTGCCGCAAATTCCCATTCTGCTTCTGTTGGTAAACGTTTACCGTTGCCAGCCCATTTAGCATAAGCTTTGGCATCAATATAGGATACTTGCACCACAGGGTGATCTTCTTTACCTTTGATATCGCTATTAGGTCCTAGTGGATGTCGCCAGTTTGCGCCTGGTATAAAACGCCACCATCGCGAGTAATCATCTAAAGGCACCGCTTCTGCCGTACCAACAAACACCATACTGCCCGCTACCAATTTATCATCACTGGGTTTTTGCACGCCGGGATTTAATTGCACTTTTAATGTTTCCCAATCTGGTTTTTTTTCTGCGGTAGTGACATACCCTGTTTCTTCGACAAAACGTGCAAATTGACGATTTGTTACATCGGTTTGATCCATCCAAAATGGATTAACATGCACTAAATGCGCAGGCTTTTCATTAGGTTTTGCATCAGGCGAATTGCTGCCCATCATGAAATCGCCACCTTTAATGAAAACCATACCGGTGTGCGCATTTTTGTTTTGTTGGTAAAAGTGAGAAGTTAAAATAATACTGCCGATGATGAGAATAAGTAACGCTAACCATTTTCCATAACGCACATTTATTTCCTCTTTGATTATTTGTCATCCCGGAAATCGCCGTAGGCGATTGTCCGGGATCTACCCTTCAAATTTACCAAACCCTTCGTCATTGCGAGCGAAGCCAAGCAATCCAGTTTTTCTTCTCAATCCAATCAAAGGCTGGATTGTTTCGCTTCGCTCGCAATGACAAGTGTTTTGTATGCAACACCTGTGGATCCCGGACAATCGCCTACGGCGATTTCCGGGATGACACTACTGCTGATTTTTTTCAATCGCCCGCATCACTTGTTGCTTTACATTTTCCATATTGAAACTCGCCCCTTTTTGCATCGGTGGGAATTCAATAAAGGTTTGTGCATATTGACCAACCATGTTTTGTACGTAAACAAAGCGCCAAAACTCATGCACATAGAAATTGTAAAAGTTAAGTGAACCAGAGGCACTAGTTGGTAGACCAGCACGCTCAAATGGATCGAGTCGTAAATTGGTGAGTATTGGCCAATCTAATTCGACGGTAGGTCCCAACCAGCCATCAGGTTGACTGATGAAGGAATATTTATAATCGTCAATACGCACCGCACCCAATCTTTTCTCTGCAAAATATAACACTTCATGTCTATTTGAAGGGCCTTTGCCTGTTAATAAATTGGTTTGATCATAGCCATCTAAATGCACTTTGTAATTGCGATCACCTAATTGTTTGCCTTTCTTTAATTCTTCAACAATATTAGGGTCACCCGCTGCGGCAAGTAATGTTGGGAACCAATCTAATCCAGACATAATACCATTTGATACTTTACCCGCCGGAATTTTGCCAGGCCATCTCACCATCATAGGCACGCGCATACCGCCTTCAAGCACTGTACCTTTCGCGCCAGCAAATGGTGTCATACCACCATCAGGCCACGTGAATACTTCAGCGCCGTTATCGGTCGTGAATGCAATAATGGTATTTTCATCTAAACCCATTTCTTTTACTTTCGCGAGTACTTGACCAACAATATCATCAAGCTGCGCCATACCAGCTTCTTCTTGATACCAACCGTTATCACCCGTCATCATTTTTTCATATTTGTCGGCAAGGTGAGTAATGATGTGCATACGAGTTGGGTTTAACCAAATGAAGAATGGTTTGCCTTCTGATTTTGCTTTATCCATAAATTTAAATGTTTTATCGAGAATTTCATTATCCACTGTTTTCATGCGTTCAGGAGGTAATGCGCCTTCATCGGTGATAACTTGTTTACCGATCACGCCCCAACGTGGTTGTGAGGTTGTATCATTTGTATTGCTGGCAACGCAGCGAACCATATTGCGTGGGCCTACTTTATCTTTTAAAGCTTGTGGGTATGAATGCCAGAATGGATCTTCCATCGCATCTAAGTGATAGAGATAACCAAAGAATTCATCGAAGCCATGCAAGCAAGGTAAATATTGATTTAAATCGCCTAAATGATTTTTACCGAATTGTCCCGTTGCATAACCCATTTGTTTTAATGCGGTTGCAATCGTTGGTGCTTCTGCAGGTATACCAATGGCAGCACCTGCTTGACCGACGGTTGTTAAACCAGTACGAATGGGTAATTCACCAGTAATAAAATTAGCGCGACCTGCTGTGCAGCTAGGTTCCGCGTAATAATCTGTCATGCGCATGCCTTCCGTTGCCAGGCGATCAAGGTTAGGCGTTTTAGAAGCCATGATGCCTTGATGATAAGCGCCGATATTAAACCAACCAACATCATCACCCATGATGATAATAATATTTGGTTTGCTAGCAGTTGCAGTTGTTGATTGTGTGGTGGTAGTGGTTGCTGTTGTCGTCGTGTTTGCGGGTTTTTGTGCGATGACAACTGAGGTTGCTGCTACTGCGATTCCGATTAAACTAAGTTTGGCAAATAAGTGAATGGGTTTGACAGTGAATTTACGCGGAAGTCTCATAATAGCTCCTATCCTTGGAGATGATGAAAGGTTCCTAACGAGTATATCATAACTGTAGCCTGGACACGCTTTTTGTGTCCGGGTTGGCTTTGTTGCATCAAATTGTCATCCCGGAATTTTTACCGTTTTTTGGTAAAAATGTCCGGGATCCACGGAGGTATTAAACAAAAAATATGTTCTGTAAAGATTTATGGGTGGATCCCGGACAATTTCCTGCGGAAATTTCCGGGATGACAATTTGATGCAACAAAGGCTTATTTGATTTACCATCATGCAAGCAGACACGAAAAAAGGAATTAACCATGCGACTATTATCACTCTGTCTTTTAGCCTTAACTCTCACCGCTTGCCAGCACTCAGGAAACACCATTCCCTATCAAGCAAGCGATGTTCAACCATCATTAGTCGAGCAAAACCAAGCCAAACTCGACCGCGCGACTACCTTCTAGGGCTGATATAGAGTCTGGAAGTATTAACGCCTCGAATACCTGAAACAGAGTGGGCAATACGCATCAATTCATTAACATCATGCATCGAATTCACCCGCCCACTATAAATTACAATGCCATTTTCAACAGTGGCATCAATATCGATGCGGCTAAGGTTGTCGTTGGTTTCAATTTTGGTATTGATAATGCCAGAATTTACGCTGTCTGTGAGTGGTGATAGAATTGAACCCGCATAAGTTACCGAACTTAATGATAAAAAAGAAGAAAATACTAATACAGCCAATCTGGAATTCAATTTCATAGCCAACCCTCCAATGAATGATTATCCGTCTATTATACCGCACCCCGGACACGCTTTTGTGTCCGGGTTGGCTTTGTTGCATCAAATTGTCATCCCGGAATTTTTACCGTTTTTTGGTAAAAATGTCCGGGATCCACGGAGGTATTAAACAAAAAATATGTTCTGTAAAGATTTATGGGTGGATCCCGGACAATTTCCTGCGGAAATTTCCGGGATGACAATTTGATGCAATAAAGCCGTCCGGGGGGTATTGAGAGGTATCCAGATGCAACCACCCCGGACACAAAAAGCGTGTCCAGGCTACTTTTATTAAGGCTCCCTTAAGAATAGTCCTTTATTATACACTGTAACAATAAAAGTAAATAAAACGACCATCATTTCCCATCTCTAAAATAAAGAGGTAATACATGCAATCCAATCAGAATTTGCCGCAAGGTGGCGTGACTGCGAGTACAACAGATTTTCGTACTGCAGCAGCAACGACAACCACATTGACAAATGTTGCAGCCACAGTGAATGCGGCGACTCAAGGGCTGACAGAAATTCAAAAGCAACTTGCGCGGGCTAGAGAATTGAAAGCGCTTAGAGATCAAATGAATGCTAAGCCAAATCAAATTAATCAAAGCGTACAAGAATTATTGTCATTGCAAACACAATTAAAAAACGAAAGAGCAGCAATAGCGCAAGAAGAAGTGTTAATTCAAAATCAAGCAGTGCAAATTGAAGAGCAAGTTGTAGCGTTAATGTCAACCACAGCAAAATTACAAAAATCAATTAAATTACTCGAAAGTGCCATTTCCAAAAAACGATGCGCTGACGATTTAGATGATGAAAGTGAAGAAACCAAAAGATTGATCACCGAGAGCGAAAAGCTTCAAGATGGGCAAACAAAAGCATCGGCTTTTGATAAAGCAATCACAGGAAAATTAGATCAAGAGTTAAAAGCAAAAAAACAGCGTCATAACATGGTCTTTGCTGAAACTCAAAAAATACGCACAGCACTTGCAACGCCAGAGCCAGAATCGGTGATTGATTCTGTTTCAACATCAAACTTAAGACAAATATTGGGGAAAAAATAATGTTCTCAGCAAATAACGCCATTCCTGCTCAAGATAATCGTAAACGTCCAGCAGACGGAGATAATGCACAACCAAAAAAGAAACCTGCTATCAATATCAATGATTTTGACAGCTCCAGTGAATCAGATGATGTTGCAACAGTTAATAAAGGTATTGTTAATGCTGTTAGCGTGGGGTTGGCGCAATTTACTTCTGAGCGACCGGTAGCTATTCCACAACCAATAGGGCAGCGAGTTGCTGTGCAAATGCCAACGCCAACGCCAACGCAATTACCATTGATCGCGCCAGTGCTAGCACCAAAACAAACAACAGCACAAGTGCCAGTGCAAGAAGTATCAGTACAAGCATCAGTGCAAGCATTAGTACAAGCACAAGTGGCAGTGCAAGCATCAGTACAAGCATCAGTACAAGCACAAGCGCCAGTGCAAGCATCAGTGCAAGCACAAGCGCCCGTGCAAACACCAGCGCGACCAGTCGTAGTAGCACCAGAGCGTCCGCTTGCTACGAGATTAAAAAAAGCAATAGCAGATCATAAAGCAATAGAAAGCGAGCAAGAAAAATTGCAACAAACAAAAAAAACATTAAAAGCAAAATTAGCAGCCGAGATAACGCAGGACGCACTTCGTTGTAAAGAAATGGCAAGAAGATTAAAAAGTTTGTTGCCAATCGGTGCCACCATGTCAGCTGTTGAACTAAATATTAAAGATGTTGAAAGTTTATGTCAGGCGATCTTAACCAAAGAAGAATATCAATCTTCCGGCGTTGTTGCTTCTGTTTCACAATCATTACAAGAGATGAATGACTTAGATCGTGCGATTGTAAACTTAACAACTGAAAAAGAAGGTTTGATTGAACAGTTAAAAGCAAGATTAGAACGATCAGCCGAAAAATTAAAACAACAAAAAGCTGTTTTAGATCAAATGGCAGGATTGCCAGCAGTCACCAGCAGATTGCAAGCAGATCAAAAAGCAAAAGTATCGTCAGTTAAATTGCCTGTTGCTTTAACTACTCTATTTATAACTTCCACTCTTGAAGCAGCAGATAACAAAGAAAAAGCAGCGAATAACCGTCTAGTTGAAGCAACGGCGACAAATTCAAAGCTAACCAAACGCAATGATGCATTAACAGCAACCTTAGCAGCTGAAAATGAAGCATCAGCGCAATCATTGGCTGAGTTGAATGCACAAAGAACGGTGTACCAAGAGCTTGCCAGTCAAGCAAATAATATTATCAGAGCAAGTAGATTGGGGAGAAATTAAATTATGTCAGCAACTCGAACGAATCAAGACCTATTAAAGGCTTACTTGGATCAAGTGCACAAAATATTAGTGGTTGGATGGGATATAGATAGCCAAAGTGAGAAACGAATGGCTTATTCAAGAACTAAAAACGCTTTCTTTGAAAGAATGGGTTACACGCTATCAGAGCAAAATGCACTTAATGATGTTTGGGGTAAAGCTCATACAAAAATAGTGAAGGCAAAATGCTTCAGTAGGGCAAATACTAGAGACATGGTCACCAAAACGTTTTGCGAAGAACATAAAATTGATTGCGATCCTGATACATTAAATCAATTTGCCAGTAAATTCCTGTCAAATGGTGCAAGCAATACAGTAGCTGTGCCGACTCAGCAACAGATAGCATCATCGGGTGCTGCTACCAGTGTAGCTCAAGTTTACCGAGCGCTTGCAAATGCTGCTACAACAAGTAGTACAGGGATACAGTCCAGGCAAGCCAGTGTTACAACGGTTGCTTCAGCGATTGCTCAATCATTGGCACCTTTAAAACAAGCAATGCCAATATCAGCAAGTACATCTGCAGAACAGCCACAACGTGTTGAAAAACGAAAAGCGGATGATTTCCTGCAGCAACAACCCGTTGCCAAAACAGCAAAAGCGCAAACGACAGATGAAATCATAGCTGAATTAAAAGCAGTTGAAGACCAAATCACAAGAGAATCAGGTAACACCGACGCTGTTGTATCTATAGCTCGTCATATCTTATTCTTGAATCAAGAAGCGGATGAAAAAGAAAAACAAGCCAAAGCGTTAGAGGCTAACAATGCTGTGTTAACCAGCCTTGGCAATGATTTAGAAGCAGCCGTTAATGAAGTGAAAGGGTTGAGATCCTGATCTTAATGTTATGTTAAGTTTCAACCTGTAAGATAAAACAATAATAAGAAACAAAGAGGGTGTGGGCATGAGTTTCAGTCGATCAGAACCAAATGCTGCAAATACGGCAGATAGTCGCGCTGAAACTTCGCCTGCAGATAAAACCGTTTTGCAAGAAGCGCAGTCCATTCAAGATTCAATCGATCAGTTAAGAGATGAGCTTGCCTTGCAAAAGTTATCAAACGCAAAAATTTATGCCTCATTAAAGCGCTCCAAAAAACAGCAAATCGACAATGAAATCAGTACGATTGATGCAATCAACACAGACGATGTAAGCGAAGAAACAAAAAAATTGATTGAAGGCATCGAAGAGCAAACAAGAAAGAAAATCAAAATCAAAAATAATTTTATCGAGTTTAACCATGTGTTGACTGAGCGAAGTAATATGCTCAGCAAAATAGCCGATGAAACCACTGCTAGAAATCAGAGCGCACAACGTTTAGTTGCAAAAAGCGCGCCCGTTTCCGTTTTTTCTAACCCATCAGTACGAAAAAAATAGAGGTTGTGATCATGTTTTCATCCGGTTCTCAAAATAATCCTGGCGCTCTACATAAACGCAAGCGTGCTGCAGAAACACAAGGCTCGCCTAGATCAGTTATGCGCTCAACGACTGTTGTAAGCTCAACACAAAATAGGATCGTGCAAACAGTGCCTCAATTAAGCGGTAACTTTTTTAAAATTAATAATGTAGCGAACGGTCAAGCAGTTAGTGACATTGTTAAATCTTATAATAACTTGATCGCTAAAAATGGCGAAAAGTTATGTGAAAATGATGCTTCCGCGTATTTTTATGTATTGAGTAAAAAAGTAGACCAGCTTTTGAGTATGCAAGAAAACCAGGATTACATTTATAAAAAAAATAATGTTCTCATTTTAAAAGTGATTAAATTATTAATGCGAGATATTTTAGAAGTGCGATTTGCTGGTTGCACGACGCACACGCAATCATTAGCGCAGGCTGATTTAAAGAATTATTTAACAGATAAAGCAACGCAAATTCTAACACAATTAAATGAACTGAATGAACAATCAGATGATGACGATAATTCGCTTGAATCTATTTTGCCAAATATTAAAAAATTTATTAAACAATTAAATAATGTTATTTCAGGTAAAGGAATTGCGGATGATGTTAGCACAAACAGTAGTCGTAGTCATAGCCGCTCACCCGTTGAATCAGAAGTCGTAGCGTCGCAATCTGCAACGACCACGACTATCCCAGAGCAAGTTGAAGTGGATCAATCAAATCCAAGATCAATCCCTGTTTTAGCAGGCGCCATGTCTGAATATGATCAATTACAAGCAGAACTCAGTAAAGCCAAGGTAACTGGGCAATTTCTAAAGCGTCAAGCAAGAGAAGGCATGGCTCATTTAGATGAGCGTATTAAACATTACGCTACAAGCATGCTGTATATGAAACAGTTGCCTGTTATCGCTCGTATGGTTGATTTATCCAGTGTGAATATTGATACTCAAGGAGCAGTAGTGACAAGTGCAGATATTGAAAAATATGCAGACACTAATGATGCCAAAAAAATTCAAGAATTGTTCGCGAGTATCGAAGAATTAATGGCTTCCGAAGAAGCATTGTCTGTTATATTGGAACCTCAATTAAAATCACGTAGAACCCATGTCGATACTGAACTCAATAGTCAACAACAAGCATTAGTAGGATTACCATTAATAGCAGAAATCGAAAATACATTAAGTGAAAATGACATAAAAGAAGCAGCAAGCATAGATATTGGTAATTTTGACCCACGTTTATTTGGATCAACTACTTTAAGCGATCGATTTAAAGCATATCAAGAAAAGCAAGCAGCACTTGCTGCGCGTGATGTGCGTGCAAAACAATTAGAAGAAGAATTAGTGGCGTCTAAAAATGCGTTAACTCATTCGATAAATCAAACAAAAGAAGAGCTTGCTGTATTGCGAGTATACCATGAAGAGTGCCAGCAACTATTACAAGATGCACATTCAATCACAACAAGAGGTGTGAGTCATGGCAAATAATCGAAGTCGAAGATCGATAGAAGAAAATGATGCTACAAGAGCAATAGTGGCCGAAATCGCACGCATTATGACAATCAGTGCCGTTGAAAATCACACCCCTCAAAGTAAAGATATTCAATATAATGAACAACGCGAAGCATTCTTTGAGCGCATGAAGATGAAAGAGAATGATTTAGTGGTTGCTCGCTGGAAAGCATTTAGATTAGAGTGTGTTGCTGCTAAATTGGTTGCAAGCAAAATAACGTTTGAATTATTAAGAGAAAAAAGAATTTTTGATTTTAATAGCAGAAATTTAAATCAATTAGTCAGCTCAGATTCAAGTGCTACTGTTTTGACAGATCAAACAACAAAAAAAATCACAAATGCATTGCAAGATGCATCAACCAATGCTAGTGAACCAGCACAAAGCAGCGCAAAAGTCACAGCTAAGCGTCCAATTGAGGTAATGTCAGCTGAAGCTTTAACAAGCCTCATCAAAGATGATGCGAGCATCATCACCGATTTGGCTCAAGAAAATGCTGCGAAAGTCAGAAGAGCAATGCAGTATGTTACATTTTTCGATAATAAACTTAATGCAATGAAAAACCGCGCAGATGCTTTAACATTGCGTGAACAATCACTTAGTAGTGATATTGCTAAAATCAATGCAGTCATTAATCAAGCAAAAGGTTTATCAAACGAATGAATGGGCGATCGAGTGGTCCGCATACCAGTAGTGTCACTAATCATACTGCAACAAATTCAGCGCAGAATGAAGCGAAGCTCGCTCATGATTTTTTAATTCACTATTATCAACACTACCAAGATATTACTGTGCTTGATACAACCGCAGCGAGCCCCATTCATCGCTTACCATCAGAATTGGCGATGTTAGTCATCAAGCACCACCGTGTTTATAAAGCAAATGCGGCTGCTAAAATTTATTATAAAATTTATCAAAGTAGTTTGCGTGAATATCGTTCAGATAAAAACAACTTGTTAATAAAATTGCAAAACGAAGAGAGAAAAATTGCAGAATTTTTAAATGTAAACTTGGTTGCCCCTGATGTTTCAAGGTTAAACAAATTAGCGCAGTTTGCCAATACGTTAAAAGAGAGATCTGATTCACCTTCTGAAAAAGAAGCTGTCGGCGAAAAACGAAAAGCAACCGACGATGCTAATGTTAGCAAAAAAAATAAAACATTAAGTGGTGATGTATCTCAAGATCAAAATGCTATTATAGAGTACTTGGTTCAGGATATGAAAGCCATTCAGCACCACAATGGAGCGCTAGCAAATTCCCTCAATATTATTATGAAGAATCCCATTTTGAGAGGTTATTCTGATTTTGAAGCAGGCGAATTAGAAAAAGTAAAAGCTTTTGTTTCTTTGAATGCCGACCCAGCTCGTCAAGCAGGATTAGATTCTGTCGAGCGAAAATATGTTACTGAAGCTACTTTTTTGGAGCGCACCATTAATAATGAAATTGCAGCAGTAGAAGAAAAGTTGCAACAGTTACGTTTGCAATTGCAAGCCTATATTAAAGCAAATAAAGATGATAATAATACCAAAAAAATTAAATCAACGCTCACTGATGCTGAAAAAGCCCAAATCGCGACTTTAAATGGTCATGCACCTCAAGATACTAGTCTATCACTCAGCGATCTCCATCACGCTTATCAACAGCGTGATGCGAAAATAAAAGAATTACAGCGTGAGCTTAGAGCCGAGCAAAATAAAAGTAAGGCTTTAACTCAAGAATTAAAAAGTGCTAATGATCGCTTGGAAACGTTTATCGATGTGAATGGTAATGATTTGTCTGATAACCAATCGTTACGTGCAAAATAATAAAGAGAAAATTTTATGTCAAACTCTAGAAGTACACAGTTCATTGGCAACCGATTAAATACATCGTTGTTAACGGAAGCCGCAGCAACGCTTGAGGCGGAAGAATCAACTGAAGAATTAATGCGCCAAGCGCGGATAGCAAAAGCTGAAAGTGAGAATACGAAAAAAATGAAGCTCTTTTTCGCTACACAGCAGTCTTTGCAAGATGAAAAAATAGCACAATTACAGCGCGCCATTGCAAATGAAAAGCAAATCCATTCTGATCTTCAAGTCGCTATTGATGAAATCAGAGCAGCTAGCAGCTTCACAAACACCAATAAATAAACTATCCTCCGTAGCCTGGACACGCTTTTTGTGTCCGGGGTTGGTTGTATCTAGACACCTCTCGATTCAACAACCCCGGACACAAAAAGCGTGTCCAGGCTACAAAAACTAATGAGGCCATTGTCCCGCCATGCGTAATATATTCGTTATCTATCTCATCATGATCGCCCTAGGCATCGCCTCAGGCTTATCAGGCATTCACTTCCTAGAATCCTTTGGATTAGTCATCTCAGAAGTCTTTGTGCGAATTTTCCGCTGTATCAGCACCCCGATCATCGCTTTATCCATCATTGTCACCCTCGCCAGTTACAGCGAAGAAGGCTCAATGAAGCAAGTCTGGCGACGCACCATATTTTATACGATCAGTACAACGCTGATAGCTGCTTTGGTGAGCTGCCTTTTATTTTTAGTCATAAAACCACAAAACGTGCATCAAGCAGCAAGCAACATCGAAGCCTATACAGCACCGACAACGTATTCCGAGCATTTAATTAATTTAATTCCTACCAATATTTTTACCCCTTTTATTGAGCATCAAGTTTTAGGTGTTTTAATGTTAGCAATTTTGATTGGTATAGCGACTCGCCATATTCCAGATGCAAACGCCAAAAAAACGGTCACACAATTTTTCCGCGGCATGTATGGCATCTTTTTCGTGATTACCAAATGGATTGTAGCTGTATTGCCAATCGGTCTTTATGGTTTTATCACCGCAACGACATTGCAAGTGAATAAAGGCATTAATTTAAGTGGTATCGGTGAATATTTAGCGGTCGTTGTTTTGGCGAATGTATTGCAAGGTTTTGTTATTTTACCCGCCTGGTTAAAATGGAATGGCATTCAACCTTATGTTGCGATGAAAAAAATGTTACCAGCGTTATCCATTGCATTTTTTTCAAAGTCATCTGCAGGCACCTTGCCTGTTACCATGAGTACCGCAGAAACTAATTTAAAACTCAATTCTAATATCACGCGTTTTGTATTGCCGCTTTGCACTAGCTTAAACATGAATGGTTGCGCTGCCTTTATTTTTGCAACCGTTGTCTACTTGATGCAAAACCATGGTCTTGATATGTCGGTTGGTACCATGTTTTGTTGGGTGGTGATTTCAACCGTTGCCGCTATTGGTAATGCTGGTGTGCCCATGGGTTGTTTCTTTTTAAGTGCGAGCTTGTTATCAAGCATGAATGTGCCAATCGTTTTATTAGGCATTATTTTACCGTTTTACAATGTCATTGATATGATCGAAACCGCACTCAATGTTTGGTCTGATTCTTGTGTTGCGGTAATTGTGGACAAAAATTATAGCGAACCACAACCAGAACTCACACCGCAATTGCAAACGCAACAGGGATGACACCGATTAGTTACCAGTGATATAGTGTCCCCTCCCAAGGAGAAAGGAAAATCACATGAAGTTTGCAAAACTAGCACCTCTATTTTTAATCGGTTTTATCAGTGTTAGCAGTTATGCTGACAATGCGATGGAGCCAACAACACAATCTAATACTGGAACAGAATCTATGTCATCAACAACAGACGCAAGTACCACCGGCGCCGCTTTTTTAGCGAAAAATAAAACTCAACCAGGCGTTGTTACTTTGCCATCGGGTTTGCAATATAAAATTTTAGTTCCAGGCAATGGCGCAACTCCGACCTCTACCGACACTGTCACTGTGCACTATGTGGGCACGTTAATTAACGGTAAAGAATTTGATAGCTCCGTGAAGCGTGGCCAACCCGCTACTTTCCCAGTGAATGGCGTCATCCAAGGTTGGGTAGAAGCATTGCAACTCATGAAAGTAGGTTCCACATGGGAACTCTTCATCCCAGCATCACTCGCTTATGGTGAAAGAGGCGCGCCACCTGCAATCGGCCCAAACGAAACCTTAATCTTCAAAGTGCAATTGCTAAATATTAATAAATAACCCTGCGTCATCCCGAAACACGGAATAACCCCGTGTCATCCCGGAAACGCCGAAGGCGTTGTCCGGGATCCACCACTGCGAATCCAAACCCCGTCATTGCGAGGAGCAAAGCGACGAAGCAATCCAGCTTTTAGGGAAATCAAAAACTGGATTGCTTCGTCGCTTTGCTCCTCGCAATGACGGCACTCCTCGCAATGACAGGGTTTCGATTCGCAGTGCTAAGTCCCAGCCATTTCCCCCCAAAAGCGTTAAAAATTCCCGGATGACAGCCCCCCAACCCTGATATACTATCAAATAGATACTGCCTCCTCTTTAGAAGAAAGGATTGTCTTGCGATGAGCGATATGGTGGTCCAGTTTTATGGTGTCCGCGGCACTTTGCCGGTTCCCGGTAAAAAAGCTGTTCGCTATGGCGGCAACACTAATTGCGTCACGCTCACAATTGAAGATCGTCATTTTTTTATTTTCGATGCCGGTACTGGTTTCAAGGCTTTATCTGATCAATTGATGCAACAGAAAAAAAAGCATATCAACGCAAAAATTTTCATCACTCATCCTCACTACGATCACATCAATGGTATTCCTTATTTTGCGCCTCTTTATGAAGAGGGAAATAGTTTTGAATTTTTAGGTCCAAATCACGATTCGTTAACCATCGAAAATTTAATTAGCAAGCAAATGGATAGTATTTATTTTCCAGTAACGGTAAAAGAATTTTTATCCAAAATTAAATTTCGCAGTTTGAATGAAGGTACATTTGATGTTGATGGCGTCAAAGTGCGTGCAATGTATTTAAATCATCCCGGACAATGTTTAGGTTATCGAGTTGAATATCACAATAAATCTTTTTGCTATATTACCGATAATGAATTGTATCTAAAAGATTCCGCTTTTTACAAAGAATCAGATGAGTCGCGTATCACCGCCTTCATTAAAAATGCCGACATCGTGGTCATGGATGCAACATACACTGATGAAGAGTATACGCAAAAAGTAGGTTGGGGGCATGCTTGCGTGAGTCGTGTGATTGATGTCTGCGATAATGCACAAGTGAAATTACTTTGTTTGCATCATCACTCACCTAATCAGCTAGACAAAGATATTCAAGAAAAATTAAAAATCGCAACAGCATTATTAAAAGCAAAGCATTCGAAAACAAAATGTATTGCGCCCTGTGAAGGTGAAATATTAACTATTTAAATTATCATCCGTCATTACGAAGAGCGCTTAAGTCGCCATCCGTCATTGCGAGGAGCCCGTAGGGCGACGAAGCAATCCAGCTTTCAGGAAAAATCAAAAACTAGATTGCTTCGTCGCCCTACGGGCTCCTCGCAATGACGGACAGAGATCTTCAGGCGGCAATCGATAGACTTGTTTTGATTTCGCAAAATAACGCCAAGCCCTGTAAAAAACAAATAAAGTTAACACTTGTCGCGTGCGATCTTTTTCAATATAGGTTGTCGTGATGATAGCTTTTCTATTTTCCCCTACAGGTTGATTTAATACTTCAAAAATACGAGCAGTAGAATGCTTTACCGTTGGCGCGGTGTTTTTGTTCATGCTAGCTCTGGTGCTGTTTATAAAAGCCAAAAGCGCTAACTGTAAAAATTTAAGGTGTCTTAAGGGGTTAAGTAATTTCTTGACCGCTAACTGATTGAGTCTAATGCTGCTGACTCGGTAGGTATGTTTTTTCAATTCAGGACAATAGCTATAGTCCACGAGCTCAGCATCCTGCGTCCCTTCGTGTCCAAATACTTCAATTGTCATTGCGCGGATCTTTCGTTGAAGCGTCGTAAGACGATCCAGCGCAAACCGGTGCGATAAACGAGTCATTTTTCCCTGTCGTGATCAACTTAAATGCAACGTTATCGATTTAACACAGCCTATCATTCTGACGGGCTGTGTTAATGGTATACTATTAGTAATAAGAAAAACAACAAGAAAAAGGAGTTTTCCATGAAAATCAAAGACTTACATGAAAATTTCGAAACGCGAGTAGGTATTCAAGGAGTGGGTGTATTTACGAAATCGGCTGTTAAAAAAGGCGATGTATTATTTAAGTTAGAAGGCGACATCATCGATCATCCAACGCGAACTTCTGTACAAATTGGCGAGCATTTGCATATCGAAGATAAATTAGCAGGGCATCTCAATCACCATTGTTTACCCAATGCACGAGTCAATCGTCAAGCTAGAGCATTCATTAGTTTGCGTGATATAAATCCTGGCGAAGAAATCATGTTTGATTACAATCAAAATGAAGATTCATTGGCTTCCCCTTTCGAATGTGTATGTTGCGGCAAACGAATTGCGGGTAAGATGAGCGTTGAGGTTTGATTAATATTTTTGGAGGATTTTTTAATGAAGGTTGTTAACAAGATTGCGGTCATTAGTGCATTTGCTTTTTTAACGGCATGTACATCGTTTCATAATCCATTGGCATCATCAGAAAGCCCATCGCCAACGGGTCAGCCAGCTCCATTAGGCGCCGGCACAAAACCAGGCGGCACAATTGGTGGTTCTGTTGCAGGCTCTATGGATAGCTTTGATCGTTCAAAATTATCAAAAGCATTAGATAAAGCACCAGGCACTGTTACCACCTGGGTTAATGCCAATACAGGCACCGATTACATGGTGACACCTGTTAAAAAAGTAGCGGTTAATGGCAATGAGTTCTGTCGTGAATATCAAGTCGTTGCTGTTAGAAGTGGCAACAGACAAGAATCAACCGGTACCGCGTGTGTTGCAGCAGATGGTAGCTGGAGTGGCATTTAAACGTCATTAACAAAGGAGTGCTAGAAAATGAGTTATGAAACGATAGGGATTATCGCTGGCGTGTTGGCACTGGGTGGCTACATTCCTTACATTTATAGCATTTTCAAAGGCATTACCAAGCCAAATCGGGCGACATGGATTATTTGGTCAATCGTTGGTGGTTTGCTTGGGTTTTCCTATTTAGCAGAAGGCGATAGCAATGCGATTTGGTTGCCCTTGGGATATTTTATTGGTCCATTGTTTGTCGCCATCTTATCCATTTGGTATGGTTACACCGAATGGACGCGCTTAGATAAAATTTGTTTATTGATCGCGGTAATTAGTATTGTGCCTTGGATATTATCTAAAGATGCAACCATCACACTGATCATCAATGTGTTGATTGATGCATCAGGTGCAATCCCAACGCTTGTAAAAACATTCAAAGAACCAGAAACAGAAGATTTACCTGCTTGGGTTATTTTTGCAATTGCCAATACGCTGCAATTATTCGCGATTAGCTATTTAGATATCACCATCATGTATCCTGTTTATCTCTTTTTGTTAGCGACAAGCATGGTGATATTGATTTTACGCGGCAGAATCATGATGAAGAAAGAAACGATTTAAATGTAGCCTGGACACGCTTTTTGTGTCCGGGGCTTTCTTCGAAGACAACCAAAAAACCCGGACACCAAAAACGTGTCCAGGTTACTTAGTACGGTCTCACAATCACTTTCGTCCCACGATACCCATTCCCAGAATTAGGCCCATCCGCAAAATTAAATCGTATCCACTTAGCATCTTCAACATGCAAACGCACACAGCCGTGGCTACCATTGCCATAGAAGACATTTTGCGAACCATGTAATCCTTGGCCACCATTAAAGAACATGCAATAAGGCATCGGTGCGCCACCACGAGGCAACGGATATTTGTGTGAGCGACAACCCGCGCTGCCTAATGAGTAAATGCGGAAGGTTCCTGCTTTGGTGCGGCATGAGCGACGGATGTCCTTGCACCATTTGCCGCCCGCTGTTGCCATCCCTGTGCGCTCTAATGAGCCATCAGGGCTATAAGCTCCCCAGGCATGAATAACAGGGTCGATAATGATCACTTTTTCACCTGGCGGTGAAATGCTATCAGGCATAGTAGGGCGATGTTTTGCACTAAAGCCAGTGGTTGGTAGTGAAAGAATAGCTAAGGTTGATAAAGTCGCAATTGCTCGCAATCCGCGCATAAAACATCCTCTTATTATTCTTTTATTACCTTTATTATATACCAGAACAGAGGTATCTTGTGACTGAATTTTGTACAATTTAAGGCGCGAAATATTTTGACAGTGAGCAAAGCTATGCCTAACATACCCCAGGGCAGACATAAGGTTAAATAATAATGCCGGTAGCAGAAAAAAGACAAATACGCTTTAAAGTGCCTGAAATTCAATGTCGCAGCTGTATTGCACCCATCCTAAATTTAGCGAATGACAAACAATCTGTTTATGTTAATGTCGCTACTAAAGAAGCATTAGTCACATTATTGACGGAGCGCGCCGAATCAGATAAAGAATTGCTAGCGCAATATTCGAAAGAATTAGGTGAAGTTGATTATACCGTGGTGCCTGTCGTTGCTATTCTTACTCCCGAACAAGTTGCCGCTGAAAATCTTCGCATCCAAAAACAAAAATCAAATGAAAGCCGACGTTTTAAAAAATTAATTATCAAAGGCGTCATTGGTCTTGTAACAGGCGCAGTGTTGGTCGGGCTTGCAGTATCAGGTGTCATGATTCCCTTTGGTGTGATGATTGCAATCACGGCGATATCTGGATTGCTGACTTTATATTTAGGTTTTGATACCTATCGTTCTGCTTGGCAAAAATTAATTAAAACGCGCACCTTAACCATGGATGCGATGTTTGCGGTTAGCACGCTCGCCGCTCTTATCGTTTCAGTGATTGCCATCGCGGTTCCTTGGTTGCAGATGATGATGGATGCTGCATTATTAATTTTCGGGTTTAGGCATTTTGGTCTTGCGATAGAAGACAAGTTGCGTGCTAAAGTCACACAAGAAGTCAAATTGCGAGATCGCATTCCGCGTGAAACGCTGGATTACAAAGATAAATTAATTCTCGATGTGAATGCTATTAAACCCGGTGATGTTATTCACATTAAAGGGGGTGAGTTTATTCCGGTTGATGGTGAATGTGACGATTTAGAATCCAGCGTTTATAACACGATTAACGATGGTCGAGGTTATGCAAAACCAATCCGAAAAGGCTATAAATTGCTTTCAGGTATGCGGGTTGGTGATGATGTTGAATACATGACAATCAAAGTCACGCAAACAGAAGAAAATTCTTTTCTTGCGCGTGGCGATAGAAGAATGCAAGAAGCAAAAACTAAACCTTTACCGCTCGAGGTGACAGCCGATAAGATATTAAAATATTTTGTACCGCTTGTATTTGTGTTAGCCATTATTTCTTTGGTCGTTATTTCTGTTTTCTTTACTCCAGCATTGGGGGTGATTTGTGGTGCAGGGGTATTGGTTGCGGCTTGTCCTTGCGCGTTAGGTTTTGTGATTCCTTTGGCAAAAGATGTTGCAATTAGTAAAGGTCGTAAATATAACGCGCATATTAAAAGTGGCGAAGGATTGCAAGGTGTTTACGATGCTGATACTTATGTGTTTGATTTAAACGGTACACTGACATTAGGCGAGCCAATAGTGCGTAGTGTCATTTGTCCTGATAAAAAAGTTAAAAAAGAAGAAGTGTTAAAGATATTAGCTTCATTAGAAAAAGATATTAAGCATGCCTTCGCGCGCGCTATTTATGATTATGCTGTTACTGATTTTGATGAACAATCATTGCCTACGATAAATAAAAAGGCAGAGGTGAATGGTGTGCGTGGTTGGATGGGAGATAGTTGTTATACCGTTGGCAATTTAGAGATGATGAAGCAACACAAAATATTATTTCCCTTTAGAGATAAAAATAATAATCCATCAGAACAAAAAATTTATCTTGCTAAAAATGATCAAGTGATTGCTGTTATCAATCTTTATGACCCACTGCGTGCGGATGCAAAATCAGTTATCAATGGTTTACGCAAACAAAATAAAAAAATTAAAATTTGTACGGGCGCTACGTTAAATGATGCGATGGGTTACGCTGATTATTTGGGTATTAAAAAACAAGATGTTCATGCAGCGTGTACCTCGGAAGATAAATTAAATGTCGTTGCTGATTTAAAGAAATTAGGTAAAAAGGTTGCCTTTGTCGGTGATGCAGTCAATGATGCTATTGTGATGGCAAGTTGTGTCGGCTTTGCGATGCAATCGTCATCAACTGATGTTGTCACGGAAGAAAATGCGCAAGTGATTATTGAGGGTTCAAATCTTTCACCCATCTTAGCAGCCTCTGTGATTGCAAAGCAGGCGATTACCAATATCAAAATGAGTCTTGGTATTAGTTTGACTTATAACATGGCATCGATTCTGGTTGCTGGTGGATTATTAGTGGGAATTGGTTTCGTACTAAACCCTGGTATTGGCGCGGCATTAATGGTTGCGCAGACCTGTTTGATTTTAGGGGTTGCATATTATTATAAAATGAAACCGGTTGCCGGAGTGCAATCGAATAAAGAAAAGGCGGAGATAAAGCATATTGATAGCAGTGATGTATTATGCTCGCGTCGTTTAAGGGTTGATTGTCATCCCGGAAATCGGCGCAGCCGATTGTCCGGGATCCACCAGCGTGAATCCAAGGCTCATTGTTTTGTAAATGCGAACGGTGGATCCCGGACAACGCCTTCGGCGTTTCCGGGACGACGTTCTCGTTTCCAGGATGATAATGCCAAATCAACTCGTCTGCCAAACAACTTCGTTGGTCATGACCAACAATTCATCTCGGATAAATTGAGGCAAGGCATTTAACGCCGCATAATCAATTAACCGCGCTTTCGGGATCGACAGAAAATTACCAATCACTCGACGACAATCCATCGCACCACAAGCACAAGGCATCGCAAAAAAATGATCATCACTACCAACTGTCGTCGAATAGTCATACGTGATTTCTTCGCCTTGTTTAATATCACGAATCGCATACAAATCAGATCGATTACGCATCCCGCAATTAGGCGCGCAACTATGATTAATCGTTTTCGATTCATGGTTTAAATCAAGATAAGTGTTTTCATCAATTTGCAGTGGATCGTTACTTTGTAACGCTAAGTGCTTTACGATGGGTTTGCCAGCAAGCGTAATCAAGTGAGTGCCGCAGGGAATATCGGTTGCTGCAAAAGAACCGTTGCCGCTAATAGCTGAATGTGTAATCACAATCAATTTACTTGGGCTCATGCCGACTCTTAGATTTTTCCCTATTCCTTTTAAGTTATCGGATGCGGCACTAAAAATCTATGGTGGATAACCCGAACTCCTAAGCCCTCAAAGGGTGAATCTGACGCTTGGCTGTAGGGCTTGGGTCAAGACATAGGGGCTGACATCAAGCTCATAAGTAGATCCATGAACGTTAACAGCGTTCGCCGTTAAGATATCTTTTAATGGGCTAGAAAGTTCACCGGTAACCGTGATTTTGATGCGTCCGAAATGGTCATTAGGTACTTTACAAGTGCCATTTTCTTTTGGTACGAGCTGTATATCTGTATTGATAGAAAACGTTATTTTATCAAAATCAGCAGCAAAATGATGTTGAATGTGTTTTTGCAAGTGTTGTAATTGATAGGCGCAAATTTCAGCTAATGGCATCACATCATAGAATTCTTTGCTGCGCATTTCTACTAAGGTTAGCGCCGTTTCACTATCTAACTCAAATTCATCTTCATCTGCTTTGAATGCAAAAGATAGTGTTTTGTTTTCAGGATATTTGCTAGCGGCCGGGGTAAGCTCAAGTCGGCTTGCCTCAATAAAATAAATCGTTGTTTTGGCCGTTGTGTTGGCATTTTCAATCGAGTGCACAGCATTGTCAATTTCGCTTGGATTGCGAAAGCGCAAACCAAATTCTGAAGCCAAGCCATGCGCAACACTATTTTTTGCATATTTATCGCTGTGATGTCCGCCCGCTGATGCTAAACCTTTATTGTGCCGTTTTGCTAATAATAGGCGACCATCATTTTCATTGATAATATTGATGCCTTCATAAAAAGTAGCATTTTGTCGCAACTTGGCTATTAAATCATGTGCGCTTATGTTTAAAGTAACACCGTCATCATTGGTGAGCACATCCAGGTTTAATGTTTTTTTAATGGCAGCTGCTATTGGCTTAATAGCTGTTTTTGAACTTGTTTCAATAGTGATTTTTTTATTCCTATCGTCTGTTGTTACTTTAATCGTGTAAGGCTCGTCATTTTCATACAAGCGATGTTTTGTTAGAGCCACACCACTGTTGGTGGCTCCCTTGCCGGTTTTGGGGTGAATTTTACCTTGATGATTTTTATAAAACTCTAAATTTTGTGCTGATGTTAAAAGCGTTGTTAATTCAAAAGTAAGCAAAGCATCGCGAGCACTTTCAATAGAAGGAAACGCTGAGTTTTTTTCTATGCTAATAGTGTATTTGTCATCAAAATCAGTTTCAAAAGCATTTTGTCCTTCGAGGCTTTTGTTTCCTAATGCATATTGCAGTTTGGCCATCTCCGCATGATGTGCGCCGCCGCGGTTGGTGAATTTTTGCAAGGTACTGATCGTTGTTAATTTATTATTTTCATATCTAACGTAAGTGCTTTCATTGAGTGGATCTTCCAGTATTAATTGTGCTAAAGATTCAAATTCATAAACGCTACTTGGCAAGTAAGTAGTACGGAAAGCGGGTTGTGATTTATTCAGCTGGATAGAATTTAAATGTGCAATGACTTGCGTTTGCTTTCTTCGCATCGCTATTTTTAATAATGCATGATAAACAAATGGCATATCAGCTATTTTTTTGAAGTCTTTAATTGCAGTCAGTACTTTTGATTCTTCGTCACGGGTAGCAATATGATGTAACGTTGCTAAATCGTAAGTTGTTTTGTTGATAATGATTTGATGAGTGGATGCCAAATTTAAGGTGACAGATCCAGGTAAAACGAATTCTAGAGGAATGAAATCAAGAAAATCATTTAATAATTTTTTATCACTTTCCGTTTTAGGGTTCGTGAGTGATTCAATCATGTTTGTGCGCAAGGGTTCAGGTAAAGGATAAATGTAATGTTTAAACAGTAACTCTAGCATGACAGTATGAATGCGATAAATATTAAGATCGCGATTACCATCAAAAGAAACTAACATTTGCTCTTGATGTTCATCTAAATTTTCAAGGGTTGAGGAAATTTTGGTACCATCAGGTAGTGTCAACATTTTTTCAGGGAAAAAGGGGTAAATTCCTACAATTAAAAAACGAATTTGAGGGTTGCAAGCTAATAAACGTTCGCCATCTAGTATATAGCTAGTCAGTGATTTTTCCGGATCATTGTTGGTATGCAGAATAGGGGTGTTGTCAATGCCAGCATCATGGCCTAAGCGAGTAAAATGCGTATAGGGTAATCGGGGGTAATTAAAATCTGGGCTAAAAGTAGTATATCCGTTGTGATTTTTCCCAGTTAAAGCATGGCCCACCAATTGCAAAGTAGATTTGATTCGACCATCCAGTAAAATATTCTCTGTACTATTATATTGCGTTTGATGATGGAAAAGAAAATTAGCCGTGCAATTTTGGGCAGCAAGCTCAGCGTGACTTCTTGCTTCTGCTGATACAGAAGGTAACAAATTCATCGCCGGAATTTTTGTCTTAGCATATTTAATAGCAAAACGCTTTTGAAAGTTTGTTAATGAATTAAGAACAAAAGGATTGCGCCATAATGTTGGCATAAATGCGGTAACAGGGCTTGTAACACTGTTTGACGCCGTTAATAAGCGTGGATTATGATTGCCAGATAAATCATCAAGCCCTAATTTTTTTAAAAAAGCTCTGATCGTTGGCATCGATACATCAATAACACTTGGCACAATGGTTTTTGGTAATTCTTTACGTAACTTTTCTGGCTGCGCTTCATATAATTCTTGATAACGCGTAGGGTGCTTTTTTGCATTAGCAGCGTACCAAGCAAAAATCATCGGTAATAATCTTCCGCGATATTCCCTGCTAATATCGTCATCACCATTTAAATCATGATATTTTAAAACCAAATTAAAGACTCTTTCATCGCTTAATAGGGCGCTGATGTTGTTAAGATTGCTATGCTGGAAATATAATTGTAAGCAATAAAATATTTCTGACTTATCTATTGTATAATCGTCTCTTGCAAAAAGAGTGCGTATTAACTCGGTTAAATCCCAAGTCTCATGCGCTCCACTTATTCTTTTTAAAAGTTCATTTGGAATTTGAATGTGTTTGGCTGCATAAAAGCGCGTTTGAGTTGCGAGATCACACCTATTAATACAATTGCTCAGGCTTTTTCCGCCGATGAAATCTTGATCTTGAATGTATTTTCCCATTAAACATTGCAAGCTTTCTTGGTCAAGATAAGCGATGAGATTATCAACGCAATTTTTTGACGTGGTATTGGCATCCAGTATCTCTGGATGATTTAAAATGAAAGCCAATTTATCGTTTGGTTCTGTCGCTATATATTCAAGTATTAACTGATATGCCTCATATTTTGCATGAGTGTTGTCAATTCTCTTGAGGACAGATTTTGCTAAGTCAGTAATATATTTTTGATCTTCCACGTTTTTAGTTGGGCAAAGCAATGCTTCAAGAATGCAAAATAAATTTTCTTTATTCTCTGGCAAGAGATTTAAAAAGCCCTCAGCACAATGTTGCTTTTCTTTATCATTGTTAGCTTTATTAATGCCATGATAAGTGCTTTTGACCATGGTTGAGGCAACCATATCAGAAGCTTTAGGATGATTGATTAACACTTTTAAAAGCGCGATTGGTTTTTTTAATTCTAGAACGGTGGCATTGTTTTTAATGATTGCATCAAGGTATTGCGATGTCAGTAGATTGATGACAGGTGATAATTCCAATTTGATGATGGGTACTGATATTGCAATATCAATGAGTGAGGCGAAAATTTGTTGCGTGAAATCATTATTATTGTTTTGCTGAATATATTCCATTAAGCAGTTGAATTCGTTGTTATAAAAGTAATTTCCTCTGCGAGTATAACTTAACAAAAAATCATTGTTATTTGTCGAAATGGCGAGTGCAAAGGCATAAACGTGTATGTCTTGTTCCTTGAGAGTGGAATTGTTATTTTGTGGTAGTTGTAAAAAACCATTTAACTCGTCAGCGTTCCCAGATTCCACGATTTTATCTAATGCTTCTTTTCTTGCGGTTTCGCTTTGGTTTATGACATTTCGTTTAAAACGCTCGAAGTGGTATTTAGAGTAACTAAACATATGGTTTTCCCGGAATTCTTATTATTTGCGCATATTGTATACATATACAGTAAGTATGTCTATTTAATTGTATTTATTGTTAATTGAACATTTTTACAACCCCCTTGCATATAAGGCTAAACTCAAGTAAAAAAGAGCCCTCTTTGCGCTTTGCGAATGTGGCGGAATTGGTAGACGCGCTGGATTTAGGTTCCAGTGGGGCAACCCGTGAGAGTTCGAGTCTCTCCCTTCGCATAAATTAGCACCTAAAATCATCCACATAATCCTGGTTAAATAATGCTTTTGTCATTATAATGGCGCCCTTTATTCACCTGTAGACGATTCGTTGGGGTCTTTTATCATGCAAGTATCTGTAGAAAAAATTAACAGCGTTGAGCGCCGCTTGACCATCACTGTACCAGCAGAACAAATCACTGCTGCTTATTCCAAGCAACTAGAGTTATTTGCTAATAAAGCAAATATCAAAGGCTTTCGCCCTGGTAAAGCACCAAAAGAAATGATTTTACAGCGCTTTGGCGAAGACGCTCGTAAAGAAGCGATCGGTCAAGTGATCGAAAGCGCGTTATACACCGCAATTGCTCAAAATAAGCTCAACCCAGTCAGTACGCCGCGCGTTGAACCTAAAACATTAATTGCTAACCAACCATTAGAATTCACCGCAAGCTTTGAAGTCTTGCCGGAATTAGAAAAAATCAATTTCAGCATGCCTTGCATTGAAAAGCTTAATGTCGAAGTCAAAGCCGAAGACATTGATCGTGTGGTGACCCAATTGCAAAAACAATACGCTAAATGGCAAGTGGTCGATCGCGCCGCTAAAGAAAATGATCGTGTGGTTCTCGATTATTACGCTATTTTTGAAGGCAATTCAGATGCTGATAACAAAATCGAAAATTTCCCATTAGAAATCGGCAGCAAAACCATGATGCCTGGTTTTGAAGAGGGCATTATCGGTATTAAAGCCGGTGAAGAGCGTAGCTTAAACCTCACTTTCCCAAAAAATGCTGAAAACAACCAAAATGCCGGTAAGCCAATTGAGTTTGTGGTTGCAGCAAAACAAGTATTTGAAGCAAGCATTCCTGAAATGAATGCTGAAATGATTCAAAAATTAGGCGTAAAAAGCGGTGATTTAGCCGATTTGCAAAAGCAAATTCGCCAATCATTAGAACAAGAACGCGATCGTTTAGTGAAAGAAAAACTAAAAGAACAAGTGTTCAATGCGCTGCTCGAGCAAAACCCAATCGAAGTGCCAAAAGCCTTGGTTGAACGTGAAGCCAAAAAAATTCATGATGAAGTGCATCCCCATCATCATGACCATCATCAGCACTCAGCTGAAGAAATGGGCATGTTTAATGAAGTTGCTAAAAAGCGCGTCATGTTGGGCTTATTGATTGGTGAATATACAAAGCAAGCTAAAATCACCGTTGATAATGCGAGAGTCGAAGCTAGAATCGCTGAAATTGCTTCTGCCTACGAAAATCCGCAAGAAGTGATCGAATGGTTGGCAACGGAAGAGCGCCGTCGCAATATTTCATCTCAAGTCGCCGAAGACATGGTTTTAGAAAAATTCATGGATGGCGTCTCACAGACTGAAAAAGTGATGACATATGCCGATTTAAAAGGTATTCATATATAATACAAAAATGCGAATTAAATAAGGACTCAGTAATGTCAAAATTAGACGGTTTCAATCAAGCGACATATGCCAATCTGGTACCTATGGTGGTAGAGCAATCTCCTCGTGGTGAAAGAGCTTTTGATATCTTTTCTCGCCTTTTACGAGATAGAGTCATTTTCCTTGGAGGCCCGATTGATGATTCCGTCGCTAGTTTGATCGTTGCTCAGCTCTTATTTTTAGAGTCAGAAAATCCAGATAAAGATATTTCTATCTATATCAACTCTCCCGGCGGTGTCGTCACCTCCGGGCTCGCGATTTATGACACCATGCAGTTCATTAAGCCCGATGTCAGCACGATTTGTGTTGGTCAGGCGGCTAGTATGGGTGCATTTTTGTTAGCCGGCGGTACCGCAGGCAAACGTTTTTGTTTAACAAATGCTCGAATTATGATTCACCAACCTTTGGGCGGAATTCAGGGTCAAGCGTCAGATATTGCGATTCATGCGGAAGAAACATTGAAGATTAAAGCCAAATTGAATCAAATTTTATCAAAACACACCGGTCAACCAGAAGATGTGATAGCTAAAGATACAGACAGAGATAATTTCATGAGTTCAGAAAAAGCACTCAAATATGGCATTATTGATAAAATTCTCGAGTATCGTCCTACTAAAAAGTAGTAATATAGAGTTATCGGGTCCTGTGGTTGATTTTATTAAAAACGACCCAATCTACTAAAGGCTGACTACTGAGAGAGGCTTTTTCATATGAGTAATGATCAACGCGGTAAAGACAACAAAGATAAAATCTTTCATTGTTCATTCTGCGGCAAAAGCCAGCATGAAGTGCGTAAACTCATCGCTGGGCCGTCCGTCTATGTTTGTGATGAATGTGTATTGCTTTGCAATGACATCATCAACGAAGAAGGGCGCGACGACAAGTCTGCAACGCCAAGCGATAGCTTGCCGCGTTTGCCAACCCCATTCGAATTAAGACAAACACTCGATGAATACGTCATCGGCCAAAATCAGGCGAAAAAAGTATTGTCAGTGGCAGTCTATAATCACTACAAGCGTTTGCGTAACCAAGGCAATAAACAAGATGATATCGAACTCAGTAAAAGTAACATTTTGTTAATTGGTCCTACCGGTAGTGGTAAAACATTATTAGCAGAAACATTAGCGCGTTTATTAAACGTTCCTTTTGTCATTGCTGATGCAACCACATTAACGGAAGCAGGTTATGTGGGTGAAGATGTCGAAAGCATCATTCAAAAATTATTACAACGTTGCGAATACGATGTAGCGAAAGCTCAAATGGGTATTGTTTATATCGATGAAATCGACAAAATTTCTCGTAAATCAGAAAACCCATCGATTACCCGCGATGTTTCAGGCGAAGGCGTACAACAAGCTTTGTTGAAATTAATCGAAGGGACTGTTGCTTCCGTGCCACCACAAGGTGGACGTAAACATCCACAGCAAGAATTTATTCAAGTCGACACTCGTAACATCTTATTTATTTGCGGTGGTGCATTTGCAGGCTTAGAAAAAATCATCCGTGATCGTTCTGAAAAATCCGGTATTGGTTTTTCTGCTGAAATTCACAGCAAAGAAGATGCAAAAGCGATTGGCGATATTTTAAAAGATTCAGAACCATCCGATTTAATTAAATTTGGTTTAATTCCAGAATTAATTGGTCGTTTACCAGTGGTTGCAACGCTAGAAGAATTAGATAAATCCGCGCTCGTTAGTATTTTAGTTGATCCAAAAAATGCATTAACCAAACAATATCGTAAACTGTTCGAAATGGAAGGGGTGGGTCTTGAATTCCGTGATGCCGCATTGCATACCATTGCAGAGCGTTGCATTGATAAAAAAACCGGTGCTCGAGGTTTGCGTTCTATTTTAGAAAAAGCGTTATTGGATATTATGTATGAATTACCTTCTTTGGATCATGTCTCGAAAGTGATCCTCGATGAGGCATCGATTCATGGGGAAACGCAACCTATTCTGATTTATGAAAGCCAAGAACAAGTGTCGTCAGTGGCAGAGTAAGTAACCAGAAACAATTGATACTCGAATATTTTATACCTTTAGGAGGGTAACACATGGTCGTATCTGCCCCATCGGACACCAATTTATTAAGCGTACCGGTATTACCTTTACGTGATGTGGTTGTCTATCCTTACATGGTGGTACCACTATTTGTTGGACGTGACCGTTCGATCAAAGCGCTTGAAGTAGCGATGGCTGCCGATAAGCAAATTTTATTAGTAACACAACGCAACGCGACTGAAGATCAACCAACTGAAAAATCCATGTATGACATTGGTACGCTTGCGACCGTTTTGCAATTATTAAAATTGCCAGATGGCACCGTTAAAGTATTAGTAGAAGGTGTCAAGCGCGGTAAAGTGACGCGTTTTATCGAAAACAAAGAATATTTTTTAGCAAACATCGAATTAATTGACGATGAAGATGTGGGTGATAAAGAAGTTGAAATTTTTATCCGCTCATTAAAATCGCAGTTTGAACAATACGTCAAATTAAACCGTAAAATTCCTGCTGAAATCATGGCATCGATCTTAGCGATTGATGATGGTAGTCGATTAGGTGATACCATTGCAGCGCACCTAGGCATTAAGCTTGAAGAAAAGCAAAATGTGTTAACCATGGCAAAATTGCCTAAGCGTTTAGAAAAATTAATGCGCTTATTAGAAAATGAAATTGATTTATTACAAGTTGAGAAAAAAATTCGTGGTCGTGTGAAGCGTCAAATGGAAAAAACGCAACGCGAATATTATCTCAATGAACAAATCAAAGCGATTCAAAAAGAATTAAATGAAATTGATAATGTGCCTAATGAATTTGAAAGCCTAGCTAAGAAAATTGAAACAGCAGGCATGTCAAAAGAAGCACAAGAAAAATGTACGCTTGAATTAAATAAATTAAAAGTCATGCCTATGCAATCAGCAGAAGCAACCGTGTCTCGTAACTATCTTGATGTCATGTTGTCATTGCCTTGGGATAAGCGCAGCAATGCGAATGTTACCTTATCTAAAGCGGAAGAAATCTTAGAAGAAGAACATTATGGCTTGAAAGAAGTTAAAGAACGCATTATTGAATATCTCGCAGTGCAAAAACGTGTAAAAAAATTAAAAGGCCCCATTTTATGTTTAGTTGGGCCTCCGGGTGTTGGTAAAACATCATTAGGTCAATCGATCGCAAATGCCACGGGTCGTCACTTTACGCGTATGTCATTAGGTGGCGTGCGTGATGAAGCTGAAATTCGTGGCCATCGTCGTACTTACATTGGTGCGATGCCTGGTAAAATCGTGCAAAAGCTCGCCAAAGCGAATGTGAATAATCCATTATTTTTATTAGATGAAATTGACAAAATGTCGATGGATTTTAGAGGCGATCCTGCTTCTGCATTATTAGAAGTATTAGATCCAGAACAAAATCACTCCTTCAATGATCATTATCTTGAAGTGGATTATGATTTATCACACATCATGTTTGTGGCAACGGCTAATACCTTAGATATTCCAGCAGCCTTGCGTGATCGTATGGAAGTGATTCGTTTGCCAGGTTACACCGAAGATGAAAAAGTGAATATTGCACTTCGTCATTTAATACCAAAGCAAATCGAATCAGCTGGCTTGAAGGTGAGCGAAATTGAAATTCCAAAAGCAACCATCACTGATGTTATTCGTTATTACACGCGTGAAGCGGGTGTGCGTAACTTAGAGCGTGAAGTTTCTAAGATTTGCCGCAAGGTTGTTAAAGAAGTGTTGATGGATACCAAAATTAGTAAGGCGCGCATTGAACCTGAAGATTTAGAGCATTATCTTGGTGTTCGTCGTTTCCGTTATGATATGGCTGATCAGCAAGACCAAATCGGTCAAGTGAAAGGATTAGCGTGGACGGAAGTCGGCGGTGAATTGCTCAGCATCGAAGCCGTTATTTTGCCTGGTAAGGGTAAAGCGATTTATACCGGTCAATTAGGTGGTGTGATGCAAGAATCGATTCAAGCAGCATTATCGGTTGTTAGAGCGCGTGCTGACATTCTTGGTGTGCCTAAGAACTTCTTTGAAAAACATGATATTCACATTCATGTACCAGATGGCGCTACGCCGAAAGATGGTCCAAGTGCTGGTATTGGTATGTGTACGGCATTAGTGTCGGTCATTACACAATTACCTGTACGTGCTGATTTTGCCATGACAGGTGAAATTACCTTGCGTGGTGAAGTGTTAGGTATAGGTGGTTTGAAAGAAAAACTATTAGCCGCGCATCGCAGTGGTATTAAGAATGTGATTATTCCAGTTGAAAATGTGAAAGACTTAAAAGAAATTCCTGATAATGTCAAAGCTGATTTGAATATCACACCAGTACGTTGGGTTGATGAAGTATTAAATGCAGCACTCGCTGGTTACACAGCCAAAGTGCAACGCAAAAATAAAAAATCAAAAACATCGTTGGTGCCGGTTGCGAAGAAATATAAAATTCGTAAATCAGATCGAGTGAGAGCGCATTAGCGTCATCCCGGAAATCGCGCAAGCGATTGTCCGGGATCCATTTTTAAATCTGTACAAAAAAATAAGTTTTGAATTCACATTGGTGGATCCCGGACAATCGCTTGCGCGATTTCCGGGATGACGCATTTTTTTTTAAAATATTTTCACAACTTCATCACAAAAGCTTGCATCTCGCTCGGCGCATCAGTAAAGTGCTGCCTTCGATGTTGTTGAGACATAGTTGCTTATTAAAGAGGTGTGTTTTACTTGACAGTTGTTTCCGTCAATTGGTATAAATCACACTCGCAGCTTGCCTACTATTATCAAACTATGGAAAGAGAGAATAACGTATGAATAGAACTGAGATAATCGACGAAATAGCTGAAAGAAGAAGTATAACCAAAGCGGATGCTGCTGGCTTTTTAGATACGTTCCTTGATGTCGTGACCTCTGCTCTAAAAAAAGGAGATCCAGTCGTCATTCTCAATTTTGGCACGCTTACAGTTAAAACACGTGCAGCTCGTCAGGGCCGCAACCCATCAACGGGTGAAGTGATCAGAATTAATGCAGCGAAAGTTGTTGGATTTAAAGCTGGAAAAGCATTGAAAGATGCTGTAAAAGAAGAGGCAATTGCGTAATAGCAAATAGAGCGGGTGCTTAGCTCAGTTGGTAGAGCATCGCCCTTACAAGGCGGTTGTCGTGGGTTCGACCCCCTCAGCACCCAAGATTACAAAGCTTTATAAAAGAGTTTAATGGAGTGGTAGTTCAGTTGGTTAGAATACCGGCCTGTCACGTCGGGGGTCGCGGGTTCGAGTCCCGTCCACTCCGTTAGTTAATTGAGAGAGAAACCAGCACGATGCTTCAAACCATTCGGGAATACACGCAGGGATGGATAGCGGGGGTTATCATCTCGCTGGTTATTTTGTCGTTCGCGCTATGGGGTATCCATAGCTACATGGTCAATAGTGGTACAAGCTCTGTCGTTGCCGAAGTAAACGGCGTCGAAATCAGCAAAGAACAATTATCCCTTTCCTATGAACGTATGCGCCGCCAAGCGCAAGTTCAATACGGTGCTAACAATTCCAGTAAAGAAGACGCGGTGCTTAAGCATAAGGCATTAGAATCACTCATTGATATTCAAGTATTGCGTCAGGCTTCTGTGCAACAAGGGTTTCAGGTTAGCAATGCTCAAGTCGATAACTATCTGCAGAGCATGCCGGAATTTCAAGTGGAAGGTCAATTTTCGGTTACTCGTTTTCAAGAAATTTTATCAGCAACGATGATGTCGATTAGTGATTTTTTAGAGCTTATCAAAACTAGTCTTTTAATTGAACAAGTTCGATTGGGCGTCATACTTTCATCGTTTGCCTTACCAAATGAAACAATCAATACCATGAGTTTGGTGAATGAAGAGCGTGATATCGCTTATCTCACTATTCCTATGTCACACTTTGCTAATCAAGCCATCAATATTCCTGCGGAAAAAATCGCAGCTTACTACGAACAACACAAAAAAGATTTCATGACACCAGAACAAGTCATGGTTGAGTATTTGCAATTATCGCCAAGTAATTTAACTTCATCGTTTAACCCATCCGATGCTGTGTTAAATACTTTTTATAATGAAAATATCAATGCATACACACAACCAACCAGCTGGAAGTTAGAAGATATTTTTGTACCTGTTGCAGAAAGTGCATCATCTGATGATGTTAAAAAAGCAGAAGAAAAAGCAAAGTCGATAGTTACGCAATGGCAAAAAGAAAAAGACACTAAAAAAGTAAACATTAGCGGTGAAAGTAAAAATTTACTAAACCAGGGCATGTTAACGTTAAATCAAGTACCAGCAGAATTGCAAAAAACAGTTGCGAATATGAATGCCGCGAATCAAGTGTCTGCACCTATTCGTACTTCTGATGGTTTTGTCATTTTAAAAGTAGTGGCTTTTGCAGCACCTACAACGCAGGCTTTCAGTGTTGTTAAAGATAAAGTGAGAGAAACCTATATCAGACAGCATGCTGAAGATAAATTTTCACAAATGCGTGATCGTTTAGCGGATTTAACATACGAACACCCAGAATCATTGCAATTAGCAGCAAAAACATTAAATTTACCCATTCAAACCAGTGAATTGTTTACCAGAGGTAAAGCGGGTAAAGATATTTCGCAATACAAAAAAGTGCGTGATATGGCATTTAGTAATGATGTGTTGAGCTTAAATAACAATAGCGATGTGATTCAATTGAATCCTGAAACGGTGATTGTGTTACGCGTGAAATCACATATCCCTTCAAGTTTATTGCCATTAGCCAATGTATCGCCACAGATAGAAGAAAAATTAAAAGCGGCTGAAATGGAATCCTTAGCCGTAAAATTAGCGGATACCCTGTTAGCAAAATTAAAGGCAGGTCAAGATGCAACGGCAGTTGCTGCTAGCCAGGGATTAACTTGGCAACAAGCAGGGTTTACGGGTAGGTATTCAACGAAAGTAGATTCATCTATTTTAGAAACAGCATTCAAAATGCCTCAAGATCCGAAAGCAGTTGGTTATGGTAAAGCAAGATTGTCGACTGGTTTTGCCATTGTTGCGATGAAAGCCGTTAAAAGCGGTCATGCAACCGATGATGCAAAACAAGATGCTGTTTTTGCTGAGCAAGTACAAAATAGCGAAGGCTTGCTTGAGTATGAACTGTATAAGCAAAGCCAAATCAAACAAGCGAAAATCAAGGTAGCCGGATGACTCTTCGTTCTTCGCTCAGAGGACGAGTCAGATATAGCCATGAAACATTAGAGATACTCAAAGATGCTCTCACGGTTGAATATTCAAGCAAAGACAGTGTTGAAACCATCCAAGTAAATAATTTCCCAGATAGAGTTCCGATGCCGGAGCCTGGTATTTTCATCGTTGGTATAAGTGTGTTACCAAGTGATATGATTTTTGCCATTCGAAGTATCTTAAGCATTTTTTTTTCGTCGACCAATATGCCGGATTTGCGATTATTTATTGAGCGAAAAGAAGCCTTAGATGGAAAATTGCATAAATCATGTATGCAAATACAAGTTAACTTTACCAGAGACGAAGAATTAAATAATCGTGCAGATATTATTGCAGCATTGAAAGCTTTAAATATCGAGTTTCTTAATCAATCCATTCGTTATGATGTGAAACCTGCCGTGATAGAAGGTGACGAATCACAAGTTTTAATGAGTGGAACCGTGGCGGATAAAAAGGCGTTAACAGAAAAATGCTTTGTTAAAGCAATTAGCCCTGAAAAAAATAGTACTGAGCAATATTTTCGATTTCATTATCTATCGATGGTTGATATTGATCTTGCGCTGGATATTTTTGCGCCTTGCCAAGTTAAACGTTTGCAAGCAGTGAAAGATAGCCTTGAGCGCGACGCGGCAAAGCGAGGATATGAACGAAATAATTTACATAGTGCAGCATTAGCAGCACCATTAGATGATGCAGAACGAAGCAAAAATGATTCAGATGGTATTCAAGCATTTATTGACCAACAAAAATTTTTAGGCTCAACTTTCTAATTTTTTTTCGCAAAGCACTCTCTTAATGTTTCCTTAATAATCGATCTTTATAATCAAGCGATTGTAACGCTCGATTTTTTTGCTAGCTGATTTGCAAGAATAATTTTCACTCACTTTTAAGGATAATGTCTATGTCATCTTCAAGCACAACGTTCTCAACAGACGAAAGACCTAAGTCACCAACCCCTGTACTAAGCGCTGGCACTGGCGATGATGCTCATAATGGTGCAAAGACAATAAGAAAACCATCAATTAAAGTAAGAGATGAACTTACGATGTTAGACAAAGATGGTAAAGTGAATACCGCAGGCTTGAAAGAAGTAAGTGATGATGAGGTTACAAACATTGAGTTGGACTTTGAGGAGCTCAAAGCTGATGAATTTGAGCGTGAAGAATTGCTCATTCAGCAAATGAAAACAAAGTTTGAAACTTTAGAACCGGGCGATGAAAAAGAAACGTTAGCCATAGAGATTCAAGCAAAAGAAAAAAAACATGAAGAAAATAAAGTAAAACTTTCTGCTCATATTGAAAAATCTGAAGCAAAAATGGCGGCTATGCAAAAAGAAGAGCAAGAACTTGCAAGCCAAAAAGTAGCTCTTGACGCAATGCAAACTAAAATAGCCCTCTTACCAGAGGGGGAAGAAAAAGATCAGTTGGTTGCTGCTTTTGACAGGCTGCACGCTGAATTTGATGAAAGAAATTTGTTGCATGTAGCTAAGCAAGAACGAATAAAAGCTAAACGTGCTGCCGCAGCCAAGCCGCCTTTAGATGTTGCAAACCCAAATGCTGGTGAAGAGACAAAGCGTCGTAAAAAACACAGAAGAACCGTAGCAAGCTCATCAGGAGTTGATGCGGGAACGGGTCCAGTGGCAGATGAAAAAGCAAAACACGATAAAAAACCTCGCCCAGAGAAAGTTCGTAAGCATGTAAGGAAAGAAGATAAAGACAGCAAAGCTAGTCTTGACCAACGCGAAAAGAGAAAAAGCAGAACAGCAATTGAGGCCGCTAATTTCTTGAATTTAGAAGCGTTTGGTGATGAATTAGATGTACAAAATGTAGTGGCAACATTGGCAACAACTACGGCAACAACTACGGCAACAACTACGGCAACAACTACGGCAACAACTACGGCAACAACAACTGATTCAGTGATGGCAACTTCAACTACCAATGCAACAACATCAACAACATTAACAACGGAAACAGCACCAACAATAGAAACACCAACAGCAACAGCAACGGCAACAGAAGCACTAACAGCGACGGCAACAGAAGCACTAACAACCACCACCACTACTACTACTACTTCATCTTCTGCTGTCGTTCCAGACAAAGAGCAAATCGATATTTTCGCTGGGTTTGATGATGCTAATGGAGATGGCTTAACAGTTGATCCTTTTGCACCTGCTGCACCAGAGCCAAAAAAGAAAAAAAAGGCAGTTGCGCTTGAATTGGGTGATAATGATGATAACGATCAGGTTCAACAAGATGATACTTTTGACGCGATTTTTAAAGGGGCAGAGAAAGATGAGCTACCATCACAACCGCAAACTCAAAAGACCAAAAGGCCTGACTCAAGTGAATACTCGCCACTTCCCATCCCTCCAGTTCGAACTCGAGCTCAAACAAAGCTCGATGCCAATTCAACATCGTCTGATTTTACAGATGACAATGATGAAGAAACGCAACTTAGTCGAAGAAAAGAATCTGCAGGAGATGATGAATTAGGATTACAATCAGAAGATAGGCGGAAGAACAATCTTACTGGATCAGATGATTCACTTATTTTGGCAAGCGGAACCAGACGTAAAAGTGCTGCCTTAGAATCGTCTAATTCCAAAAATGCAATTCTTGCAAGATCAGATGATGCTTTGTTGCGAGCAATTCCTCAGGATCCATCATTGACTGCAACTGCATTTGCAGCGCAACCTTCCGGTCGTGCTGGTTCAGGAAGTCTCAGAAACTCTAATGTAAATGTTGTTGATAAAGCGACGCCTCTTGCTGCTGTTGCAACACGAGGATCTCAGCTCACTCGTCGTCAAACACGCGAAGCAAAACGTAAAAATGCGAAAATCCAAAAAGGGTTGGTAGCATCAACCACTTTCGGGGTGTTGATGACAATTGCTGGTGGATTAATACTTGCCGGCATATTAGTGCCGCCTTTATCACCTTTAGCAATATTTGCACTTGCCACTGCCCTGGTCGTGGGTGGCGGTTTGTTAAGTTTGGGTTCTATTGCCGGACTCTTTGCGGTAGAGAAAAAGCAAAGTCGTTTAGCCGGTACTTATCCATACGCAGCGACACTTGATAGTGGAGAAGGATTGCTTGAAGCAGATGAAGTGGCGAAGCTTGGTGTTGGGACCAACAATGTTGTCAGTCGAGCATTATCGGAATCTCGACCAGCTGAGCGTCGTTCTGTGCCGCCACAAAATGTAGATGTTGATTTAGATTACCCAAGCGAATTAGGCAATAGTAATCTTGATACAGAAGCTGCTAATATTGGTGAATTAATGGCATCGACAGCGGATGGCAATGATGCAAGCGTTAAAAGATCTGACAAGCAAGATCTTACCTCTAGTGCAAATGACGGCGTACTAACTACAGCTATACCTGCAGTTACTAGTGATGCTGGCGCTAAAGACAACACGCGCGATTCATCAGTCTTGCCTAAGGTTGATGAGCGTACTAGGTTGCAAAAGATGAGAGATGCTTGGAATAACTTTTCTCTTATGGGTAAAGCTGCTGCGGTTCAGTTGCCTGGTGGAAAGAAAAAACCTGCGCATGAACTAAGAACAAACTCAGGCAGCAAGCTAGTTTTCTAATATTACGTTTAAATTGAAATCAGTAGCCTGGACACGCTTTTTGTGTCCGGGGCTTTTTTCTGCGACGGAGGAAAACCCCCGGACACAAAAAGCGTGTCCAGGCTACAAATATCCCACTTCC
>CAZUVD010000005.1:0-207910 GCA_964623075.1 uncultured Coxiellaceae bacterium
ACTCTTTCAAATTTTTAAAGATCAGGTCTTGCTCTACAAGAGTTGGGCATTCTACCCATTTGATTTTGAGAGTCAACACTCTTTTATAACTTTTCTTTAATTAATTTCACTTTTGCAAAGCGACGCTTACCTACTTGTAAAATAATTGTCTTTTCTTCTGAAAAATGTGCTTTTTTATCTAACATGAGCTCATTGTCAACACGCACCGCTGATTGTTCGATCATGCGTTTTGCGTCAGAAATTCCTTTTGTTAATTTTGCTGCGTCAATTAAATTTGGTAATGCGATACCATTTGCACCAAAAGTGATTTCGACTTCTTCTATTTCATCGGGTATTTGTTTCTTTTGAAATTGCGCAATAAAGTGTTCGCGCGCCAAAGGCCCGGCCGCTTCGCCATGAAAACGACTGGTGATTTCTTCCGCTAATAAAAATTTTGCATCGCGCGGATTTAAACCATCGGCAACTTCAGAACGCAGCTGTGCGATCTCTTCAATACTCTTGAAACTGATTAAATCAAAGTATTTCCACATCGTTTCATCTGAGATCGACATGACTTTACCAAACATTTGATCAGGTGATTCATCAATTGCTATATAGTTACCTAACGATTTAGACATTTTCTTCACACCATCTAAACCCACTAATAATGGCAACATAATGACCGTCTGTTGTTTTTGGCCAAAATGCTTTTGTAACTCGCGCCCCATTAATAAATTAAATTTTTGATCTGTGCCGCCTAGCTCAATATCTGCTTTCATTGCAACCGAATCGTAGCCTTGCAATAAAGGATATAAAAATTCATGAATCGCAATCGCTTGCCCTGAGGTATAGCGCTTATGAAAATCATCGCGCTCTAACATGCGCGCAACTGTATGTGTTGCCGCCAACTTGATCAAATCAACGGGTGTTAATTTACTCAACCAAGTAGAATTAAACATAATCTGTGTTTTTTGCGGGTCTAAAATTTTAAACACTTGCTTTTGATAAGTGAGTGCATTTTCTTTGACTTGTTCTTCTGTTAACGGCGGACGTGTTTCATTTTTACCCGATGGGTCGCCGATCATGCCGGTGAAATCACCAATTAAAAATTGAATCTCATGACCAAGGTCTTGCAGTTGACGCATTTTATTTAATAAAACAGTATGCCCTAAATGCAAATCAGGGGCTGTCGGATCAAACCCGGCTTTGACGCGCAAAGGTGCACCTAGTTTTAATTTCTCAATTAACTCATCTTCTACTAAAATCTCTTCCGTACCACGACGGATGATAGCTAATGCTTGTTCTAAGGCCGCCATCCCACTTGTCTCCGATATAGATTGACCGTGAATTATGGCACAATGGCGAAAGAAAGAAACTGAGGATAATGCAATGAAGGAACTCTATATCGGTTTAATGTCGGGCACGAGTGCTGATGGTATTGATGCAGCCCTAGTGGATTTTAGCGATAAAAAACCAACCGTCGTTGCCACGCTGTATGTTCCTTATAGTGATCAAATGCGCAAAGATATTTTGGAACTTTGTGTCACCGGCACAGAAGAAATTTTGCGCTTAGGCACATTAGATGTGCAACTTGCTCGAGCATTCGCCGAAACCGTTAACACTTTATTAGAAAAACATCAGATTGATCATAAAGACATCCGCGCCATTGGTAGTCATGGTCAAACCATTCGTCACATGCCTTATCATCACACGCCATTTACATTACAAATTGGTGACCCCAATACGATTGCCGCCAAAACAGGTATTACTACGATTGCTGATTTTCGTCGCAAAGATTTAGCGTATGGTGGCCAAGGTGCGCCGTTAGTGCCTGCGTTTCATCAACAATTATTTAGCTCACCTTTAGTGGATCGCGCGATCGTTAACATCGGCGGCTTCAGCAATGTCACCCTGCTACCAAAAGAAGGTCATCATATTATTGGTTTTGATACCGGTCCCGGTAATACGCTCTTAGATGCTTGGATTTTCAAACACAAAAAAAAGCACCACGATGTTGATGGTCACTGGGGGAAATCGGGTGAGATCAATGATGCCTTATTACAATCGATGTTAGCTGATCCTTATTTTCAACTACCGCCGCCCAAAAGCACTGGTCGCGAATATTTTAATTTAGCCTGGTTACAAAAACATTTAGATCATTTCAAGTTAAGCCCTGAAGATGTGCAAGCGACATTAACTGAATTAACGGCAATCACTATTTTCAATGGCATCAACGAACGGCTGTCGCAAGGTGAAATTATTATTTGCGGTGGTGGCGCGCATAATCAATTTTTAGTGGAGCGTTTAACCGTTGCTGCACATCCACATTTTGCAGTAACAGATTCCTCTGCCCATGGCATCAACCCGGATTGGATTGAAGCGGTTGCTTTTGCTTGGCTTGCGAAACAAACGCTAAACAAGCAACCGGGGAACTTACCCAGTGTGACAGGAGCAACGGTTGCGGCTATTTTGGGTGGTGTTTATCATGTTTAATGGTCATCCTTGAAACGCCGAAGGCGTTGTCCGGGATGGCTTTGTTGCATCAAACTGTCATCCCGGAAATTTCCGCAGGAAATTGTCCGGGATCCACCCATAAATCTTTACAGAACATATTTTTTGTTTAATACCTCCGTGGATCCCGGACATTTTTACCAAAAAACGGTAAAAATTCCGGGATGACAATCGTATGACAGTCGTTTATACCTTGCGGTATTCCGCCTTCGCCCGCAACCAACGTTGAATGAGTGGTGTAATTAATTCCGGATAATCTTGCAACAACATCGCTGCTGCTTTTTGCACTTTTGGTAACAAATCACTATCACGCAATAAATCGGCGACATAAAAAGCCATATCACCTGTTTGCCTGGTTCCTAAGACTTCGCCAGGACCGCGCAATTGCAAATCTTTTTCTGCAATTTTAAATCCATCGGTTGTTTCGCGCATCACAGTTAATCTTTCACGGGCAATATTCGATAATGGATGCTGATACACCAACACACAATGACTCGCAATTTTTCCACGACCAACACGACCGCGTAATTGATGCAATTGCGACAACCCTAAACGCTCAGCATTTTCTATCATCATCACGCTGGCATTCGGCACATCAACACCAACTTCAATCACAGTCGTTGCCACCAACAAATGCGTGCGGCCTTGTTGAAATTCCCGCATGGCTGATTCTTTTTCTGAAGCTTTCATGCGGCCGTGAATCAAACCAATCACTAAATGCGGCAATTGTGCTCTTAATTCTTCAGCCAGTATGGTCGCTGCTTGACCTTCTATTACTTCTGATTCTTCAATCAATGGGCAAACCCAATAAGCTTGCTTACCTTCCTTGCATGCTTCACTAATACGCGCGATCATTTCATCGCGTTTTGCATTTGCAATCACGCTAGTTACGATGGGTGTACGACCGGGTGGCAATTCATCAATCACGGATACATCTAAATCGGCATAAAAACTCATCGCCAACGTTCTAGGAATCGGTGTTGCCGTCATGATTAATTGATGCGGGTAAAAATCAGCATGCATCCCTTTCTCGCGAAACATAGCGCGCTGATGCACACCGAAGCGATGCTGTTCATCCACAATCACTAACGCCAATTTTGCAAACGATACTTCACGCTGAAATAAAGCATGCGTACCAATCAACATCGCAACATCGCCTTTTTGAATATCGGCTAATACCGCCGCTCGCGCTTTACCTTTCACTTCACCTGATAAATACGCAACTTTAATACCCAGAGGTGCAAACCATTGTTGAAACACGCGGAAATGTTGTTCTGCTAATAATTCGGTGGGTGCCATTAATGCTGCTTGATAACCATTTTCTATCGCTCGCAAAGCGGCCAACGCTGCAACCACGGTTTTACCTGAACCAACATCACCTTGCACTAAACGCAACATCGGAAACGCACGTTGTAAATCAGCATTAATTTCGGCAACAACGCGAGCTTGCGCTTTTGTTAAAGCAAAAGGTAATTGTGCTAAGAATTTTTTTTCGAGCGCGCCGTGCGCTAATGAAACACTTTTTTCTGTTTGAAATGCTTGTTTCACTTGCAGCAAACTCAAACGATGCGCTAATAACTCTTCGAAAATTAATCGTTGCTGCGCCTCTGTTTGATTATCCGCGAGTAATGCTAACGATGTTTCGCGTGGCGGACGATGCACAAAACGAATGGCGGCTTGTAATGGTGGTAAACGGAGTGATTGCAATAAGTCGCTTGGTAATAATTCACGAAACGCAGTACCCATGTCCATCCAGGTTAATGCACTGTCGCTAATTTTGCGCAACATATATTGACTCAAACCTTCGGTCGCCGGATAAATCGGTGTTAAATGTTGCTCGATGGGAATATCTTTGCCCGCCGCAATCACTTTTAACTCGGGATGCGTCATTTCCCAACCTTTATTACCAAGTCGCACACTACCATAGCAACGCAAACGCACACCCGGTTGCAGTAAATCAAATTGAAACGGTAGCACATGAAAAAATCGTAAAAACAGTTTGCCGCTATCATCACGCAACTCACACAATAATTTTGTGCGGCCTTTTGCTGGACGTTCGATTTTATGAATCACACCTTCAACGACAACTTCCTCGCGCGGGCTCATGCCGCGCATAGGTTCAATTTGTGTTCGATCTTGATAACGTAACGGAAAATGCAGTAACAAATCTTGCGGAGTGTAAATATCTAAGCGTGCTAAGTGTTTTTCGACCACTTTGCCCACACCACGCAGACTTGCCAACAGCGTAACCTCGGTGCGATGCTTCAATGACAAGAGACTATTTCCTCTCTATTGTTGACAACAAATCCTGCGCGCGTATAAAGTGCTTGCATCCCGTTGCCGGGGTGGTGAAATTGGTAGACACGCAGGCTTCAGATGCCTGTGGGGGAAACCCCATGGAGGTTCAAGTCCTCTCCTCGGCATACAATACGTCTTCATCTTCGTTATTTTCAAACGGATTGCGCAATACAACAGTATCTTTGCGATCTGAACCGGTTGAAATAATATCAATTGGCACGCCCGCTAACTTTTCGACATGCAATAAATATTTTTGCGCATTTTCAGGCAACTTTGAAAAATCACGGATGTGCGCGGTGCTTTCAGTCCAACCTGGTAATTCTTCATAAACAGGTTCGCACAAACCAAATGCTTCGCTATCAATCGGTGGATGCGCGCATGGTTTGCCATGCAACTGATAGCCAACGCATAACTTAATCGTTTTCAAACCATCTAACACATCTAATTTCGTAATACACAAACCACTTAAGCTATTTAATTCGATCGAGCGGCGTAACAACACCATATCTAACCAACCGCAACGTCTAGGTCTTCCGGTCACTGAACCAAATTCATTACCCACTGTTGATAAATGCTTACCAACTTCATTCTCTTGCTCTGTTGGAAATGGGCCAGAACCGACACGTGTCGTGTAAGCTTTAGTGATCCCTAAAATATAATTTAAATGTCTCGGACCAAAACCACTACCCGTACAAGCCGCGCCTGCAACTGTATTAGATGAAGTCACAAATGGATAAGTACCATGATCAATATCTAACATCGTACCTTGCGCACCTTCAAACAACATATTTTTACCTTCTTGGCGATATTGACTTAATAACGCAGTCACATCGGCACGCATAGGTTCAAGCTTTGGTACCATCGTTAATAACGATTGCATGAGGGTATCAACATCAACGGGTTCTTGTTGATGATATTGTTGTAAAACAAAATTATGATATTTTAAAACTTCGGTTAATTTCGCGCGTAATTTCTTTTCATCAAACAAATCACCAAAACGCACTGCGCGTCTGGCAACTTTATCTTCATAAGCCGGACCAATACCGCGACCAGTGGTACCAATTTTCGCATCGCCTCGCGCTAATTCGCGCGCTTTATCGAGTGCTACGTGATACGGCAAAATCAATACGCAAGCATCGCTAATGCGTAAACGTTTGCTAACTGGAATACCACGCGCTTCTAATTCAGCCATTTCTTCTAATAGAGCGGTAGGGGATAACACCACACCGTTACCAATTAAGCATTGCGCGTGCGCATGCAAAATACCAGATGGGATTAAGCGTAAAATCGTTTTTTTTCCATCGATCATCAAAGTGTGACCGGCATTATGACCGCCTTGAAAGCGTGTCACGATAGATGCTTGATCCATTAGCATGTCGACAATCTTACCCTTGCCTTCGTCACCCCATTGACTGCCTAAAATAACAACACTCTTTCCCATAATTAAACTCTCTTTTTCTACTGGTTAGTAAAGGTCGTGCGCAATACACACTAAACTGAGACCGATCAACATACTCATCAAACCCATGATGCGTAATACGCGATCATTCTGCATCGCCATTTGTTGCATCATGCGACGCCAAAAGATTGGTGACAAAAACGGTAAGATGCCTTCCATGACACAAAGCAAGCCAATCGCAGAGATAAATATTGACCACATCATGCTAGCATCCTCTCAATCAATACGCTCGGGCAAATTTTACAGAAATATTGCGTCGATCGTTAGCGAAATAACTTCTCATATAACATTCTCGGCAAACGCAAACGCAAATGCGCATTACCCTCTTCATCTATTGACTCTGTGATGACTGCATTCTTTTCATACAATTCAGCTCGAAACTTAGCCTGCATAGGCGTTAGCAGCACCTCTTTTTCGATCACATCTTTATTTAACGCTTCTTGCAACGCTAAGATCAATAATTCTAAACCGATATTGGCGGCGGCTGAAATTAAAACACGTTTTATATTACCTTCCTCATCACGATCGGTCTTAGGCAGTATATTCTCTAGCAAATCAATTTTGTTATACACCAAAATTCGCGGCACATCTTTAGCGCCAATGGTATTTAATACTTCATCGACTTCTGCCATGTGTAATTCTTTTTGTTCATCATTTGCATCGACTACATGCAACAATAAATCAGCCTCGGCTACCTCTTCTAAGGTCGCATGAAATGCAATCACTAAGTCATGCGGCAAATCACGAATAAAACCAACCGTATCCGCTAACACCACACCACCTAAATCGGGCAATTCAATACGGCGTAAAGTGGGATCGAGTGTCGCAAATAATAAATTCGCAACATACACATCAGCACCGGTTAAGCGATTAAATAAAGTCGATTTTCCCGCATTGGTATAACCAACTAAAGCAACCGTTGGCACGGTTGCTTTGCGTCTCGATTTTCGGCCTTGATCACGTTGCTTTTGAATACGTGTTAAGCGCGCCGTGATTAATTTAATTTTATCGCGAATTAATCGTCTATCGACTTCTAACTGGGTTTCACCAGGGCCTCGCAAACCAATACCACCGCGTTGTCGCTCAAGGTGAGTCCACCCACGAATCAAGCGCGTTGATAAGTGTTTTAACATAGCGAGCTCTACTTGCAACTTACCTTCAAAACTACGTGCGCGTTGGGCAAAAATATCTAAAATTAATCCTGTGCGATCCAGCACACGACATTGCAATATTTTTTCTAAATTACGTTCTTGACCAGGGGTTAACACGTGATTGAATAACACTAAGACTGCTTTATGTTCAGAAACAATCGCTTTAATTTCTTCTGCTTTACCAGAACCGACAAATGTTTTTGCATCAGGCACTGTTCTTTTGGCAGTGACCGTCGCTACAACCAATGCGCCACCTGCACGCGCAAGCTCGCCCAATTCAAGCAAATCTGCTCGCATCTCTTTGGTGGCAAAATCAACATGCACTAAAACAACACGTTCGCGGTTATCGACAACTTTATTCATGACAATAAGAAACCAGGGGCACAATTACCTCCGCCATTAAAACCAGTTACAAGATTTACTTGTCAGAATATTTGTCTGAAAAACCGGTCTTCGCAACGGAACCAGCGATTGTCCTGCTAGTATTGCCATTACTAGTGCTAGTAGCTTGGTTATTAGTTGTATATTCAGCAGGCGAGTTAATGTTCCGCGCTGGAACAATAGTGGAGATTGCATGCTTGTATACCATTTGACTAACCGTATTTTTTAACAACACAACAAATTGATCAAAAGACTCAATAGCGCCCTGCAACTTAATGCCGTTCACCAAATAAATAGAAACAGGAATTTTCTCTTTGCGTAATGCATTCAAGAAAGGATCTTGTAATGATGGTCCTTTTGTCATTTTTAATTCTCCAATATATTCCTAATATATTTTTATTTCTTAAACCGGTGTGCTCACCAGATAAAGAAAACAACTGAGGATATCGAATATGTTGGCCGCAAGCAAGCATACTATGTGTTGTTTTGCCTATTTGATACTCATTTGATACAATGACGGCCATGAATGAAGAAAACAAACAGACAGCTTATCGAACTTGTTCTAGTTGTGGGCAAAAAAAATCGCTCACTGCTTTCAAACAGTTATCCAGTGAAGGTGGAATTACTTACGGTCATATCTGCTCAACTTGTCGCCAAGCTGGCAAGCATAAAAAAGTAACAATTGATGATGGCACATCCGGTACCACTTCTGAACTCGAAATTGGTTTGAAAGCCAAATTACAGATGGATCATGAACATCATGAGCATGAAGAAGAAGTCAAAGAAGCCAACAAAAAAGATTACGAAGAAAAAGAATTAGTTAAACAAGAGCTAGAAGAGAAGCGCGCGAATATTGCGCAAAAAGAATTAAAGCATCGTGAAACTTATTTAAACAAAGTTTCTTTTCTCGACTCGAGTAAATTACAAAAAAAATCAGACAACACACCCGATAAAATCAGACACACCACGACAGCTCAATTATTTGTCCAACACGCTAAAGAAAATGCCGACAAAAACATTGCTGAAAAATTCACTCAAGAAGAAACCGACAAATCCACGCTTGATCTCACCAAACCATTATTAGAAGTGGATGTTGGGTTAATCAAACGCCATTCAACTACCTTTATCGGTTTTTCTAAATGGTTAGGGAAAGGTGCCGCGATTGTGCAAAACACACAAAAAATACTAGGCGATATCACACCGAAAGAAGAAGGTCCAACTAACGAAAAAGGGCCTAGCAGTAAACGTGGTCGCTAAGATAATTTTTTAGCAAGACCACCCTCTTCCGTCACTTCATATTCGACACCATTGTGTGTAAATGAAATTAGTTTTTTTAATACAAATGCGCCTTCACGCACTTTGATTAACGGATGATCGTAGCTATCTTTTAACGCGCTTTGTGATGGCAAAATATTTTCTTTTTTAACCGCAATCGACAAATAAGCATGTTGCACTTTATTCATTTTACGATTAATAAAAGAATCAATATCTGCTTTTGATGGGTATATCGGACGATTCACGCTGTGATCATACAATGCTTCTGTATTAATTGCTTTGCGCCAGGTATCAATTGATAACCCTTGCGCATTAAATAAATAAATATACACAACCACTTCATCTTCACGTAATGCTTCTACTTGTTTTACATGCACTTCTTTAAATTTTACGATCGCAGCCGCAACAATGTCATTTTCAGCTAACACTCGATCACGCACAAAACGAAATTTATCACCCATATTAAATTCAGTACGCGCATCTTTCTCAGCATTCACTGCATATTGCATAATGACTGCTAATTTCTCTGCTTGATCTAACGGCTTTGCGCCCACCAAGCGTTTGCAATGATGTGAAAAGTCATGCAACTTTTCTGCTACTTTAAATAAATATGAAACTGATTTATTTCCTTCGCGCGCCTCACCCCCGGGTGCTGCATTTTGCAAATTCATACCCAAGTTGTAGGCTTGCTTTGCAATCTCATAAAGTGCAATTTCAGCAGAAGCTACTAATGCGGCAATATCAGTCATAGTTTTCTGTTGAGGTTGTTGTTGAAGTTGCTGGTGTTGTCGAAGTTGACGAATCTATTTCTGGTTCAATAGCATTCGCTGCAGGCACCGGTGAATCAAGATCAACAATTTCTGATTCAAGCGGTTTCGGGCTTAAAATACTTCTACTATTGATTTCTGCAGGTTTAGTGTAACGATCACAACAACTGCGATGATTATTTTGATCTATTTGAAATGCACGGCGTTGCAAATAAGCATTACGCATAAAGACATATTTGTCGAGTGACGCTTCATCCACCACATCTTGGAATTTTAATAATTGCGCGCGCTTATCAATCGCACCCAAAATATAAACTTGGTAACGGAAAGAAGGTGGCTCAATGTATGGGTATAACGAAAACGCAAAGTAATCGACAGGCAAGCCAATCAAACCATCGCGCACTGTGTTTGGACCAAAAAATGGTAACACTAAATAATTTGAATCCGAGTAACCCCAACGCGCTAATGTCAAACCAAAATCATTACTGTATGGTTCTAAATCCATGCGTGTTGCCATATCAAACAAACCACCGATACCAATCGTGGTATTAATTAATAAACGACCGGTATCATTACTGGCTTGATAAAAATTGGCTTGCAATAAATCATTCGCAATCGTTGGCACGGTATTAATATTTTCGAAAACATTATGAATACCTTTGTTTAACGGTTTTGGCATCACTTTGTTGTAAAACGTAGCAATCGGCTTTAACACATAGATATCGAGCTTATCGTTAAAGGTAAACATGGCGCGATTAAAGCCTTCATACGGATCTTTTTCAACCGTAGGTGCTGTGTCATCAATTGGCGCTTCTGTTGTATCATCCATAGCGACAGCTGATGCGGTCGCATTACTGGTCGCGTTAATCGTTTTAGTGGTGGTTGCCGCTTGTGCGTGCGTCACAAGGGTAAAGGTCAGGATGGCCAACAGTGATTTGAGAACACCGGGCACAGGTTGTTGTCTTTCTTCGCTTTTCATACTTTATCCGCTGAGTCTAAAGCAATAGTCTAGCGATAACTTCCCAAGATGTCACTTGAGCGTTCATATCATTTAAGATTAAAGTAGCGCAAACGCACTAGACGAGAACATTTATGAACGCATCCACCCAGAAACGCCCATTGGCATTGATTATCCTCGATGGCTTTGGTCATCGTGATAGCAAAGAAGCAAACGCGATTGCTCACGCTATCAAACCCAACTGGGATCATCTGCTCGCTACTTGCCCGCATACCTTGATTTCAGGTTCAGGTCGCTGCGTTGGCCTTCCAGATGGGCAAATGGGTAATTCGGAAGTGGGGCATATGAATATGGGTGCAGGTCGAATTGTTTATCAAGACTTAACGCGCATCGATACGGCTATTGCTGATGGCAGCTTCTTTCAAAACGACACCCTGATTAAAGCATTACAAGCGGGTAAAGCGGTCCATATCATGGGTTTATTATCCCCCGGTGGTGTTCATAGCCACGAACGTCATTGGTTTGCGCTCTTAGAGTTAGCCAAGCAATTAAAACTATCTAATCTTTATCTACACCCCTTCTTAGATGGTCGCGACACCCCACCACAAAGCGCGTTATCTTCACTGGAAACACTCGATTCTTTAGCCAATAAATTAAATTGTGGCAAAATTGCTTCCATCATCGGTCGCTACTATGCAATGGATCGCGATCATCGTTACGAACGCGTTCAAGCCGCTTATGAATTATTAGTCGATGGTAAAGCGGATTATCATGCAACTGATGTTAGCACCGCCATCAACGATGCTTATAAACGGGGCGAAACAGACGAATTTGTTAAAGCAACAAGCATTCAACCCTCAGGCGCAACACCGATTACTATCCATGATGGTGACACTGTTATCTTCATGAATTTCAGAGCCGACCGCGCTCGCGAATTAACCCAAGCATTCATCGAACCCGATTTTACGGGCTTCCCGCGTGGGAACGCCAAAAAATTAGCAGCCTTTGTTTCTTTGTGTGAATACGATAGCCGCTTTCCTATACCATCAGCGTTCCCGGCAAATACACTTACTCATTTATTTGCAGACATTATAAGTGAGCATCATTTAACACAATTACGCATTGCTGAAACAGAAAAGTACGCGCACGTCACTTTTTTCTTTAATGGCGGCATCGAAAAACCGTTTCCATTAGAAGAACGCATCCTGATTCCATCGCCAAAAGTAGCAACGTATGATCTTCAACCCGAAATGAGCGCTTATCTATTGACTGAAAGGCTATGCCAGGAGATCCGAAGTCAAAAATTCGATGTCATCATTTGTAATTTCGCTAATGCCGATATGGTTGGCCACAGTGGTAACTTTGATGCCACCGTGGCTGCGATTGAAGCCATCGATAAATGTCTTGGATTAATAATCAAAGCATTAACGGATGTGAATGGTGAAGCAATCATCACAGCCGATCACGGTAATGCCGAGATGATGTACGATCACGACACACAACAACCCCACACCGCACACACAACCGATCCCGTTCCATTCGTCTTTTTTGGTCGCAAAGCAATGATTAAAAATGAAAAAGGAAAGCTCTCTGACATTGCGCCAACAATGCTTTACTTGATGAATATACCGCAACCCTCGGAAATGACGGGCAATTCTATACTGAAATTAGTATAAAGAAAACACAAGGTGATATACTAGTTTTAATAACTAGAATGGACACCATCCCAATGAACATACGCTCACTCGTGGTTGTAATTGCGGTATTTGCTAGTCTTGCATGCTCTGCTTTCGGCGTCTTTGCAGCATCAATCCCTGCACCGGGTTCCGGTCAAACGGCAACATCGGTCGGACAAACAAACTCAACACCTGAAGAAAAGAAACAACAATCCGTAAGCGATGATGACATTAATCGTTTTAGTAACACGATTGTACTCATCAAAGACTTCTACGTGCAAAAAGTGGGTGACAAACATTTATTAGATGACGCTATTCGCGGCATGGTAAGTGGTCTTGATCCACATTCTGAATATTTAGATGATGATGCTTATAAAAGCTTACTCATGAATACCAGCGGCGAATTTGGTGGCGTTGGTATTGAAGTCACACCAGAATATGGCATCTTAAAAGTAGTCACGCCTATTGATGACACACCAGCCAGTAAAGCCGGCGTCAAAGCAGGCGATTATATTGTTTCTATCGATGGCAAATTAGTCAGTGAAATGAGCTTACAAGATGCTGTTGATAAAATGCGTGGAGCCGCAGGTTCTCAAGTTATTTTAACGGTATTACGCAAAGGCGAAAAATTGCCAATCACTTTTAAACTAAATCGCCAAATCATCAAAATCACCAGCGTGAAAAGTAAAATGCTTGATCACCGCTTTGGTTACATTCGCATTACGCAATTCCAAGAACCCACTGCAAAATTAATGCGTGATGCAATCTTGGATTTGAAAACAAAAAACCAAGGTAAACTCGATGGTATCATTTTAGATTTACGCAACAACCCAGGCGGCTTACTGGAAACAGCTGTTCAAGTTGTTGATAGCTTCTTAAATAGTAAAACCAAAAACAAATATAATGATGTGATTGTTTATACAGAAGGCCGTTTACCAGAAGCGCAATATAGCGCAAAAGCAACCGGTGCCGACATCTTAGGCGGCGCACCTATTGTTGTCTTAATTAATGGCGGCTCTGCTTCTGCTTCTGAAATTGTCGCTGGTGCTTTGCAAGATTATCGTCGTGCTATTATTGTTGGCACCACGAGTTTTGGTAAAGGCTCAGTACAAACGGTTATTCCTTTAGATAAAACGCATGCATTAAAATTAACAACAGCGCTTTATCACACCCCATCAGGTCGCACCATTCAAAATGTTGGCATCATTCCCGATGTCCAAATTGAAGATTTACAAGTGGTGCCAAACAAAACTGATGAAAACACTGCGATGATTGAACCTATCAAAGAATATCAATTAAAAAATCATTTACCAGGCGCCGCCATCACACCTAGTGCAAATGCTGCGGTGATGATGAATGAACTTGGCTTAGCAAACGCTGACTTCCAATTGTTTGAAGCATTAAAAATATTACGCACAATGAATATTGTGAGTAATACTTTCGAAAAACCCGATACAAAAACAATCATACCTGCAACTGCTGTTACTAAAAAATAAAAAATCGACGCTACGCGAATACTTATTTCGCGTAGCGCATCAAAAGAAAAAGGAAAATCTTATGAATAAAGAAACCATTTCTTTAGTTGCTTCCGTCGCCATCATGGCTGTTTTGTTTGCGTTATCGATTGTTTCCCAACGCACCCAAGTCGATTTAACTGATAACCATTACAGCGTCTACCTCGATTAATGCATCTTTCGGTAGAGCGGACACTTGAATAGTTGCGCGTGCTGGGTAGGGCTCTTGAAAGAACTGACTCATGACTTCGTTAACGATGGCAAAATGTTTCAAATCGATTAAATAAATAGTTAATTTCACCACCTTACTTAAATCCCCTTTTGCGGCAATGGCGACCGCTTGCAAATTCATGAATGCTTGCACTGCTTGGCGCTTGATATCATTTGCCACCAACATCATTGTTTGCGGATCTAGTGGAATTTGCCCGGAGAGATATACCGTATCGCCGACTCGAATCGCTTGAGAATAAGGACCAATCGCAGCAGGTGCTAAATTGGTATGAATTTTTTGTTTCATGATGAGTACCTTAAAAAATCAATGCACGTGAAGCGTATTCACGTGCATGTTAACGATTTACTTTTTACCGCATTGGCAATTGCAAGCCGGATTGCCGCAACCACAACCATTAGTATCGCAAGATTTTTTGCAGCATTTAGACATTAAGCAAGCAATGAAGTCATAAAATAAAGCAATAAAGAAACCAAAGAAGAAGCCTTTCAAGACGCACCAACCAGCCATTTTGAATGCTTCCATCCAATCGCTTGGGGGCATCATATGGCTCATGGTAGCCATGGTCATACCACCCCACATTGCCCAAGCAGTCCAAACCAATACTGCCAAGCCAAAGGTTAACCCTACCGCTAAGCCCATGGATACTGGGCATAATACTTTCTTACCACCGCATTTGCCACACGACATAAGCAAGACCTCCAAATAAATGACTTAACCAGTGTTAGCATAGCACAAGTTTGACAAAAACCTGGCGGGAAAGCGTTATAGCATCCATAATAAAGTAATAATCATGATGATAATAAAAGAAATGTTTGAGGCAAGCTGTGAGCAGTGAATTTGATGTTTTACGTGATGAAATAAATCAATACCTTACCCGTGAACAAGTTAGCGACATCGAGCGCGCTTATTTGTTTGCGAAGGATGCGCACAGCCAGCAATTACGTTATACCGGTGAACCCTATATCACCCACCCCTTAGCTGTTGCTGAAATACTTGCGCAAATGCGCATGGATCCATCGACGATTATGGCGGCACTCTTGCACGATGTGGTCGAAGATACTTCGATCAAACAAGCTGAAATTCTTGAGCTTTTTGGGGCAGAAGTTGCTGACTTAGTCGAAGGCATGACAAAACTCACACAAATCCATTTTGAAAATTACGCCCAAGCGCAGGCTGAAAATTTTCGTAAAATGGTCATGGCAATGGCAAGCGATATTCGCGTTATTTTAGTCAAATTGGCCGATAGAATGCATAATATGCGCACGCTGCACGCACTACCTGCAGAAAAACGTCGCCGTATTTCATTAGAAACCTTAGAAATTTTCGCGCCCATTGCTAATCGATTAGGGATGCATGCGTTTCGCGTCGAATTAGAAGATTTAGGTTTTTTATCCCTATACCCATTGCGCTACAAAGTTTTAAAAGAAGCGATTGAAAAAGCAGGCGGCAATCGCGGTGAAATCATGGAAATGATTGATCATCAAATTCGCGATGCATTAAAGAAAGCCAATATTCCATCCGTCACTCTTTCATTCCGCAGCAAACATCTTTATAGCATTTACAAAAAAATGCATGAAAAACATTTATCGTTTTCAGAAATCATGGATGTCTATGGTTTTCGCATTATCGTCGATAAGATTGATGCTTGTTATCGCGTGTTAGGCGTATTGCACAATTTATTTAAACCGATTGCACAACGTTTTAAAGATTATATTGCGATCCCAAAAGCCAACGGTTATCAATCATTGCATACTATTTTATTTGGGCCTTATGGTGTGCCAATTGAAATTCAAATTCGCACTGAAGAAATGCATAAGCTTGCTGAAAACGGCATCGCCGCACACTGGCTTTATAAAACTGAAAAACGTGTTTTTGTTGATGCTCAATCGCGAGCACATGAATGGTTACGTGGCATTTTAGAATTAGATAAAAACTCACGCAATTCGCTCGAATTTATTGAAAACGTCAAAATCGATTTATTCCCTGATGAAGTTTATGTCTTTACACCTAAAGGTGAAATCATCGAATTACCAGCCGGCGCAACAGCAGTTGATTATGCTTATGCGATTCATTCAGATATTGGCAACACTTGCGTTGCCGCAAAACTGGATAAACGTTTATTACCTTTAAGCACGCAATTAACCAGTGGTCAACAAGTAGATATTGTCACCGCCCCAGGCGCAAGACCCAATGCTGCTTGGCTTAACTTTGTTGTCACCTCAAAAGCACGCAGCAAAATCAAGCATTATCTGAAAAAACAACAACGCGAAGAATCCATGGAGCTGGGTAAACGCTTAATCGAAAAAGCGTTACATGCTTATGGTTTATTATTAGAAGATATCGAACAAAGTACGCTACAAGGCATTGTGAATGCTTCACGTTTAGAATCCATTGCCCATTTATTTGAAGAAATTGGCATTGGTAATCGACCTGCGTTATTAGTCGCAAAACAAATTGCTAAATCACTAGGTGAGCCTTTAGCATTTGAAGATGACAACGATGAATCACCGCTTACTATCAAAGGCACAGAAGGTTTAGTGATGAATTTTGCTAAATGCTGCCGACCGATTCCAGGTGATCATATTGCGGGTTTAATTCGCTCAGGACACGGCATTGAAGTACATATGCTGCATTGCCCGATCATTGAAAAACATCATGATAATACTGATAAATACGTCCCATTATTGTGGGAAGATGATGTATCTGGTGATTATTCAGTGGATTTAAAAGTTGATATTTACAATAAGCGCGGCAGCCTTGCAGCACTTACTACTAGCATCTCAGAATCTGATTCCAATATTTTAAATATTCGATCACAAGAAAGTGATCCCAACCATTTTCATATTGAAATGACTATTTCTGTGCGTAACCGACAACACTTAGCGCGTATCTTGCGTAAGATTAGAAAATGTCGAGAAGTCATTAAGGTGATTAGACAAAAGCCTAAAGATTTGGTTGTTTGATTTGTCATCCCGGAAACGCCAAAGGCGTTGTCCGGGATCCACCGGCGTGAATTCAAAGCTCATTGTTTTGTAAATTTGATGGATGGATCCCGGACAACGCCTTTGGCGTTTCCGGGATGACAATGTCAATGCTTCTTATAAATCTCTCTTCCGCCACGCAATGTCAAATGCACATCAAATGCCGCATCTAAAATAACTAAATCCGCATCTTTACCTACGGCAATTGAACCTTTGCGATCACTTAATCCTAGCGCTTTCGCAGGATTCACGGTCGCCATGTATACAGCATCAACAAGCGAGCATTTAGTAAAAGTTACCATGTTTAAAATAGCTTGTGGCAACCGCAACGTAGAACCTGCGAGCACACCGTTTGCTAAACGCGCTTCGCCTTTATTAACAGTCACTGCTTGCCCACCTAGCTCATATTCACCATCACCTAAACATTTAGCACGCATCGCATCGGTTACTAAAAATAAACCGTCTTTACCCTTTAAACGATAAATCAGTTCAATGATTGCCGGATGTAAATGCACACCATCGACAATGATTTCAGCATCAATTTGCTTTGCCAATAATAAAGCGGTTAATGCACCCGGTTGCCGTTGGTGAATGGCACCCATCGCATTAAATAAATGCGTTGCTTGCGTGCAACCATAGGCAATGGCATCACAAGTTTCTTGATACGTTGCATGGGTATGACCAATGGATGCAATCACATCCATTTTACCTAACGCCGCGATCATTTCTAAACTACCCGGTAATTCGGGTGCTAATGTCACTTTTTTAATGACTTGATTATTTTCGTCTTGCCACTTTCGCAATACTTCAATGTCTGGCAACCGCGCATGATCTGCGCATTGCGCACCGCAATTCGTTTTCGAAATAAAAGGCCCTTCTAAATGCGCACCTAAAATAGCAGCGCCTTGTTTATTTGCCATTTGTTTCGCAATATTTTTAAGAGCAGCGCCAATAGCATCATTTGATGCGCTCATGGTGGTTGCCAAAAATCCTGTGACACCATCTGCGGCTAAAGTGCGAGACATTGCTAGCAAAGATTCTTCTGTTGCATCCATTACATCTCTGCCGTGCGTGCCATGAATATGTAAATCAATAAATCCTGGCACAAGATAATGATCAGAAGAAAATTCATGATGAATGGCAGGCAAATGATTATGAATCATGTTAACGGGAATAATATTTTTAATGCATTCGTTTTCAATCACAACCGCAAGATCACGCACAAAGTGTTTCTCAATCAATACTTGCATACCGGAAAGAATCACACGACTCATACCAATCCTCTTGCATTTGCTAAATATTCTCGCACCAACATAATCGCACCTTTATCGGGTGTTGCTTTCGCTTCACATAAACGGGCACGCAATGATTTACCGAGATAAGGCTCAATAAACGGTGCAACACCACCAATCAATGCACAGGGTAGCGGTGGACGACCGGCTTGTGCTGCTAATAACGCTGCCGCAATTTCATCTAATGCAAATGCCGCGCGTTGTAAAATAACAACGGCATCTTCATCCCCCGTTGAACTGGCTGCAATCACAATCGGTGCAAGCGTTGCAAAACGCGTAGAATCCGCTTGATTGGCCCAACTAACTAATGCTTCTTTGTTTTGATCGAAGTGCGCATAGATTTGCTGTGTTAACAATGATGGTTTATGCCGACCATCTAATGATTTAACCGTTAAGCGCACAGCCTGCAATCCCATCCAAGCACCACTGCCTTCATCATCATGCGGAAAACCAAAACCACCGACTTTAGTATCAATATCTAATGATTGTTGATAACCAACTACGCCTGTCCCGGCAATAATAATCGCACCATCTTCACCTTCATGCGCACCTAAACAAGCAGCATGTGAATCTGACGATAAAACCAAAGTTTGAAAAGAATGTTCATGACGTAAAAATGCTTGATACGCTTTAGCTACTTCGCAACCCGCTAAACCCATACCAACATGATATTGATGTTCACGTTCGGTGAGGGATAAGCCACATGTTTGCAATAATTCTGCTAACACTTCATTGATAGCATCCCAAGCTTTTTCAACCGATAAACGAATATTGGCAGGAGGCCCTACTAATCGACCTAACAAATGACCGGAAGCATCTTCTAAACGCACAACCACTTTGGTAGCGCCACCATCGACACCGATATAATAATGCGAACTCATACACGTCTTCTCCTTAAGTGCGCTAACGGAATTTTAACAATTCCATCGTTGGATGCCGAAAACTCATTGCTAGCGATTGGCCGAAATGCATGGGCATAAATTACTTCATATGTTAAATGCCAACGCGATCCTACTTGCAACGCTGGTGGCTCGATGGCATTTAAATCTAAATCGGGTGCTGGAAACCACATTTGAGCAAACCGTATGTCTTGCAACAAACGTATTTTATCAGCATACGTGACTTTGTAATGATTCACATCTAATACTGGATCAGAAAACCCGGCTTGGATTAATGCATCGCCAACATCGTGCATATCTACTAATTTTGGTGTATCGTCTGCATGCAATACATCCCGCCATTCCTGCAACGTATCCACTCCTAAAGCCGATAGCATTAAAACGCCATCCGCTCGCAACACTCGCAACCATTCACTCAGCACGGCCTTCACATCTTGTTGCCAAGGTAAAAAGAAATTAGCAAACACAAGATCAATTGAATTGGTGCGTAAGGGTAACTGCTCACCCCCGGCACATATCACTTGTAATGGTTCTGTATGTTGCTGTGCGTGTTCGGCCATCGACATCGATAAATCGATCGAAATCACCGTAGCCGCTGGATAGCGTTGACGTAACGCCAAACTCATCTCACCCGTACCACAACCAATATCTAAAATCGTTTTGGGTTCTAACGTCATCCATTCCAAGCGCGCCAACATTTCACGCCCTGCTTTCAACGCAATGACAGATGCATCCCTATATTCCTTTGGAGAAGACACTATGTTTAAAAGATTCATGTATTTTTATGCTCGCCTTATCAGCAATCACGTTAATCGTTTATTAGACCTTTTACTGCCACCTATTTGCGCGTTCTGCAGCTTACTGACTCATACATCGCGCGCGATTTGTGAACCTTGCATGCGTGAATTGCCTATTTTAGCGCATCATTGCCCGCAATGCGCACAAGTTCTTCCAGAAACTGAACTTATCTGCGGTCAATGCCTTAAACAATCACCACCATTTGAGCAAACTTTCGCCATTTTTAGTTATGAAGCGCCGATTATTCAATTAATTCGCGGATTGAAGTTTTCGCATCAATTACCTTATGCCTCTTTACTAGCCGATTTGTTTTTGCAGCGCATTAAAAAAGACTGGTATAAAAATCTACCTTTGCCGCAAATCATCATTCCAGTACCACTTCATCCAACACGATTGATTGAGCGTGGCTTTAATCAATCAATCGAGATAGCACGACCTATCAGCCAAGCTCTGGGTATTAAACTGGATCTGGTTGGCGTGAAACGCATCAAACCCACCTTGGCGCAAAGTGGTTTATCAAAAGCAGATCGGCGAACTAATCTCAAACATGCGTTTCAAGTAGAGCATGACTACTCTGGTCAATTTGTCGTCATTATTGATGATGTCTTCACCACTGGATACACCGTTCACGCTTTAGCGCAAGCATTAAGAAAAGCAGGCGCTAGCAAGATCCATGTTTGGTGTGCCGCAAGAAGAATGCGAGTATTGCCCAAATCCGGAAGACAGGCTACCATCGCTCACCATCTATAGATCAGTAAAAGGCAAACAAATGCAAGATTTTATCAATTTTATCAACCATCACTTACCCCTTATTTACGCCTTCTGCATCATGATGGTGTTACTCATGATTGTTGAATATTTTCGACTAGCCAGAAACAATTTCAGCGTAGATACCACCAAAGCAATCAGCTTAATCAACCACGAACATGCGACGGTTATCGACCTACGCCCAAAAGACCAGTTTCAGCACGGGCATATTATCGATGCGCAATCAACCACCGTGAAGGATATGGAAAGCCACCCCAAGAAATTAGAAAAATTACGTACCAAACCAATCCTGTTCGTTTGCGCACAGGGGCTAGAATCGCAAAAAGTAGCCGCTTTATATACTAAAAAAGGTTATAATTGTTATTCACTGTCTGGCGGTTTACGCTCGTGGGTAGCGGCAGGATTACCTCTAATAAAGGAATGATCATGGCAAAAATCATTATTTACACCAAAGACCATTGTCCTTATTGCCGTCTGGCAAAAGATTTATTAAAAGCACGCAATGCAAGCTTTGAAGAAATCCGCGTTGACCTTGATCCCGCTAAACTAGAAGAAATGATGCAGCGCAGCCAACGCCGCACCGTACCACAAATTTTTATCAACGAGCAATCCATCGGTGGCTATGACGACTTAGCAGCACTTGCAAAAGCCGGCAAGCTAGATGGCATACTATCATCATAAAAGGGTAATTATCATGCAACAACAACCAAGCGATACACCAACTCCGCAATTTGAAATTCAACGAATTTTTGTGAAAGACATTTCATTTGAATCACCGAATACACCACACACTTTCATCGAAGAATGGAAGCCAGAAGTCACTTTAAACTTAGAAACCAAAAGCAATCGTGTACAAGAAAATTTACATGAAGTAGTGCTTTCTATTACAGCAACCGTTAACTCAAACAAAAAAACCGCTTTCTTAATCGAAGTACATCAAGCCGGTGTATTTATGATTTCAGGTTTACCAAGCGATCAATTACACCAAATGCTCGGCAGTTTCTGTCCGAATATTTTGTTCCCCTATGCACGTGAAGTGGTTTCCGATATCGTCGTGCGTGGTGGTTTCCCACAATTGATTTTGGCTCCTGTTAACTTTGATGCTCTCTACAATCAACACTTAGAGCAACAAAACAAAGAAGGTTCACAAACGAAGAACTAAATTTGACGATAAAAGGAATCTCATCATGGAAACAAGCAAACTAAAACCGATCACCATCTTAGGTGCTGGTTCTTGGGGCACAGCACTTGCTTTGACACTGGCTCGCAAAGGCCAAGTCGTTCGCTTGTGGAGTTATGAGATTTCTGAAATCGCCGCCATGCTGGCAGAACGCACCAACAATCAATTTTTACCAGGGTTTGATTTCCCCGATACCATTCAGCCGACCGCTAATTTAAATGAAGCGATCAAAGACATTGATGATGTCTTAATTGCAGTGCCATCGGTTGGTTTTCGCGAAACATTAATTATGTTGAAAGAATCGATCACACCCCAAATTCGCATTGCTTGTGCGACCAAAGGGTTAGATGAAGATACAGGTCAATTGTTAAATGAAGTCGTAGAAGAAGTATTAGGTAAAAATCGCAAATTCGCAGTCATCTCGGGCCCTACTTTTGCCCGTGAAGTTGCTGCCGGTTTACCTGCTGCTGTCGTGATTGCTAGTAAAGATGTCACTTTCATTGATGATTTAAGCGCACGCTTTAATAGCCCAACCTTTCGTGTTTATCCAAGCGATGATGTCACGGGCGTGGAATTAGGCAGTGTCGTGAAAAATGTGATTGCCATTGCAACCGGTATTTCTGATGGTATGGAATTAGGTTCCAATGCAAGAAGCGCATTAATCACTCGTGGTTTAAGTGAAATCATTCGTCTCGGTTTAAAACTCGGCGGCAAATTAGATACGTTTATTGGCTTATCCGGCATGGGCGATTTAATTTTAACTTGCTCTGATAATCAATCCCGTAATCGTCGCTTAGGTTTAGCGATTGGTAAAGGCGCTGATATTCAAAAAGCAGAACAAGAAATCGGTCAAGTCGTCGAAGGTAAACGCAATGCTGAATTAGTGGCAGTCCTTGCAGAACACCATGGTGTTGATATGCCAATCTGTAATGCCGTGTGGGAAGTGTTGCAAGGTAAGTTAACTGGTAGAGAGGCGCTAGAGCAATTGCTCGCACGCCCCGCAAAAACTAGCTTATCTGTCTAAAACGCTATTGTACCGTTTGCCATTCTACGCCAAAAGCCAGATGGTTTTACTTTGGTTTTATCAAAAGCTGGGTCTGAAGAAGGTTTAAATGTTGTCGACCCAGAAGCCGCATAAAATGAGGGCGCTCTCACTCCCGCTGGAGCTGCAAAAGAAGAAGGAGCAGCAACGGGTGCTGCCGGTGCTGATGCTGGCGGTTTGAGTCTTGGTAATGTGCCCACTGACGACCCTACTACTACACCGCTAGCTGGCGCAACTAAATCGAGATTTCTAGGCTCTGCAAACCGTTTGATCCCATCTTGACGTTGCCCACAATACGTTTCAAAACCATCCGCCTTAATTGTGTTTACCATCGCATCTTTAAATGCTTTACCACGCACTTCATGCGGATTAATTGCCGCACGATGTGTGCCAATCGCACTGGCAAGACCTGCCATGACAGCAACACCTGCTGCTACCACTAAAGGAATCATGCCACCTGAAAAAAGCGTCAGCGCAATCGTCATCCCTATCGCTAACATCACTGCTAATCCGACTGCACCACCGATCACGGCTTTACTTAAACGACTGAGTTTTGAGCGGCGAGAAAAATCAAAAAAATCACTCACGATTTTCAAACTTTGGCTTTTAGGACGTTTTCCCTCTCCAAAGGCAAAAATAGTCGCTAGATGCGCTTTTATGGCTGTTTCTTTAGCAAATTCCGCTTGGGCAACCGTACATTTGGGATCATTGATTTCATTGAGAATAGCGGTCTTTAATTCCAGCATTTGTTCTTGTAGGTTTGGCAAAGATCGATGGCAGTTCGTTTTATCTGCTTCGTTTTTATTCATGATCACATCAGCGAAGCATTTTCGTTGCAGACACTTAAATTCGTTTTCTATCAAATCACGATAGTGGTTGCGCAATTCGTGATTGATTAATTCAACTTGTATGTTAGCCATGATGGTCTCCCTTAAATAAATCAAGGCGGCCATTTTTACACACTTATAAGAGATTGTCTCGAAAAGCGAGATAACAACATTAATCGTACATTAACTGATCTAGTGCGGCCATGTCACCACGGCCCGTGCCGCGCATTAATTCATTCACGACATCGATTAAACACAGCAAGCGTAAAACATTCGGTGTCATATCATCGAAAGTCACTTTTAAATTAAGCGGTGTCCCTTCTGCTTCTTCAAAAGTAGCGCCAATGCCATACCCTAAACAAAGCGAACTTAATTGATCCGCTCGACGGGCAATGCCTGGTAACAACCCGACAGGCGAAAACACTTCTTCCATCGTTAACGGCCGACCATTTAAACTAAAACGGCCATTCATGACGCGTGCGATTTTGATCATTTGCTGTGAAATATCAAATGTTGCCATGAAGACCTCTTATCTTTTCCACCAAGGTTGTGCAATTTTACGCGGACCCGCCACATAAGATCGTATCCAGCGCATAAAAACCGATACCGTAAAACCAAACCGCTCTAACATCGCAAAAAAAAGCGTCGTCACAACCGCTAATACAAATGTCCATAATCTGATATGCATTAAAAAAATCATTAATGGAAAGGTTGCGCGAAAATCGACAAACCACAATTTAACCGGTCTTGCTGAATCCCGCCAGTGCGCCATGGGGTACTCTCTATTAAAAACGAATGACTTTCATCATAACATTGGCAATCGCTTGCGAAAAGCTGGCAACACAACATAGATCGTTATAACATGATTATCAAAGCAAAAAAGGAATTATGAACTGCATGAATCAAAAAATTGGGATCATGACTTGTTTGGCGTTACTTCTTGGCGCGTGCGCCACGCCGAAAGAACCAAAAGGCTTCAACTTAAGCTCGCAGGAAAATTCCTTGGCAGAAGCTTCGTATTCTATTAGCCGTTCAGTGGCAGATCTCTCTGAAACCGCTCAAGCCGCGCACCCTTTACCCGAATTAGCGCCACCACCTAGCCCTGCTTCCTATGGCATGGGTGGCGTCACTTCCATCGATTGGTCAGGCCCGGTTGAACCCTTATTAAAACAAATTGCTTATGCGGCGGATTATCGTTTACGTGTTTTAGGGACACCGCCTGCCATCCCGATATTAGTTACTATGAATGTGAAAAATAGCTTACTTGGCGATATCTTGCGAGACACCGGTTATCAATGTGGTCGCCGCGCATCCGTCTTTGTGTTTCCAGACAGTCGCGTCATAGAGCTACGTTATGCAAAAAACTAATTTAGCCGCTCTATTTCTTAGTTCGACGTTGTTGCTTAGCGCTTGCGCGAGCCATACCAATTACGACAACGTGGATACCATGAATTTAAAACAATTAGAAAACGTGCAAGTACAAACGACACCGTCTGATAAAAATGGTACTGGCTTAAGCGGTTTGCGCACTAAATCATTAAGAGATTCGGCCATGAGTATCGGCGCACAAGGCGGCCTTGCTTTTGCTTCTGAACACATGAATCAGCAATTAACTCATGATAGTAAATATCTCGACAGTATTTTTAATTTTAACGCCATGGTATTAAGTCACGGCGTTATGCCACCGGTATTAGTGCAAGGCGATCATAGTTTAAATTTAGCAGATCCTAACACTATTCGTGTTGCCGATCGCACTTACACGATTGTCAAACAAGCTCGTTTTGCAACCACACCGCCGAACTGGCGTGAATATTTATGGTTATCCTTCACGAAGCCTGTTTTACCTGACAAAACATTGTTACCCAGAAACAGCGAAGAACAAAAAATTTGGCGCGAAGGCATTGAAAGCGGTTGGGCGAAAGGGATTGAGCAATCCTATAGTATTTTTCAACAAAATTTAGCACGCTTGAAACGTGACTATAACGGCATGTTACTGTATCGCAAATTATTACAAGAACGCATGATTAGCGCGCCATTTGTTTCGCGCACTGAATTGGGTGTGACCGGCAATGGTTCTGATATGCGCGTCAACGATCAAGTATTGCGTATTGTTGAATTGCCAAAATTACAATCTAACAGTAAACATTGGAATGCTATTGTGGTGAAACAATGAGTGAATTCTTATATCCACAAGAACCCATCCGCCTCACGATTGATGCGGTGAATGAAATATTAATGCATAGCGTCAAACTAGGCGCATCGGATATTACGTTTCAAACTGGCGAACCGGTGCTTGCTGAAATTTTTGGCCGCTTATTAAAAATTACCCGTCGACGTTTATCAAATGTAGAAGTAGGCGATACCATCAATGCGATGTATGGGCCTAATGCAATTTCATTAATCATGTCGGGTAAAGATTTAGATACGCATTATGAAATTCGTCCGAATCGCTCAGACCGTTATCGTTTTCGTATCAATGCTACTGGCTGCCAAGTGGAAGGACATGATGGCATTCAAATAACTGCACGTACCATCCCAACGGATCCGCCCAAATTAGATGGCATGAATTTACCAAAAGAAATTATACAAGCGCTCACGCCCGATCAAGGTGTCGTCTATGTAACAGGTGCAACGGGTTCAGGTAAAAGCACCCTACTTGCTTCCATTATTCGTAGCATCACCGAAGATGCGGAAAGCCATCGCAAAATATTAACTTACGAAGCACCGATCGAATTTGTGTTTGATAATGTCGAAAAAATTTCAAGCGTTGTCAGTCAATCAGAAATTCCGCGCCATTTACCTAGTTTTGCAGCCGGTGTGCGTAACGCATTGCGTCGCAAACCACGTTTAATTTTAGTGGGTGAAGCGCGCGATGCAGAAACCATTGCAGCAGTAATGGAAGCGGCGATGACAGGTCACCCGGTTTACACTACTTTACATAGTAATAGTGTTGCTGAAACGGTACGTCGTTTAGTTATCACTTTTCCGCCGGAAGAACGCCAAGGTCGCACCATTGATATTATTGAAACCGTACGCTTAATCATTTCCCAACGTTTAGTGCCAACATTAGATGGTAAACGCGTCGCTCTGCGTGAATATTTAATTTTTGATGAAAAAGTTCGTGATATTTTATTGGAAACCGATATTTTAAATATCACCGATGTTGTCCGTAAACTAGTTCGCTCAAATGGCCGCACGATGGCAGCTGATGCGGAAGAAAAATTCAAAGCGGGTGTTATTTCTGAACGTCATTTTCGCATTATTACAGAACAAGCCAAGAGAGAAGATAAGGAAGTGTAGCCTGGACACGTTTTTTGTGTCCGGGGTTTTTCCCCAAAGCGAACGACAAACCCCGGACACAAAAAACGTGTCCAGGCTACATTAACTCTTATCCTCTGGTGTACCGCCGCCTGCACTACCACCACCGCCGGCTCCACCACCGCTTTCAGGCTTAACATCAGCTTCATCACCTTTAGCTTTCTTGTCTTTCATATCCTTCCAGTCTGCGCCACCTTTACGAGCTTGACCTGCACCACTAACAGCACTGCTAGCCCCACCTTTCACACCGCTCTTCATTTCGCCAACCGCTTCAGATTCACCGTATGAATCGCTTTGACCGACGATCCAACGCATGACGCGCTCAGGCACAACGTGAATCATAGAAAAACATTTATTAACGGCAGAAACAATTAATCCAACATAAGCAATTAAGAAAAAGACCATCATCAATGGATTGGCTGCCATGGATGCAATCGTACCCGCACCTTTTGTAGCCCCGGCTGCTTTGCCGGTTGCACCCATACTCGCAATTTGCGGCACCACTAATGGCCAAAACGCGGTATTAATCATTTTGACGGCAACGCTTGCCATGAGTAATGAAATGACCAAACCAAAAATCATTAATGTCGGTCTTAGGAATACACCAAATAACAACATTAACGCAGGTTCTGCTTTACCTAAAATTTCATGATGACCACCTGGCGCTAAAATACCGATGGCAACTAAGGGACCGGCTACCATGGCTTCGACGGTTGAAATCATCCAACCAAGTGCACCAACTGTGAATAAGATGTAAGGAATTAATGGTACATAAACACCTAACGTTGCACCCATCGTCACCATTAAACCTAATAATGCCGCGACCAATGGCACAACAACCATCCAAACCATAGGCATACCGACTGCCATTGGATTCATCGCACCCGTACCCAGTACAAATAAGTTAATACCTGAGACCAAGCCAAATACCAACGATACAATCATAAAGGCAACGTAAATCAGTGTTGCAACGACTAACAACCAATAACCAGCCGATGCCATTTGTACAAGTGGATTTGTTTTATTTGCTTCATCACTGTTAGTAGATGCAGCCATCATGTCGCCAATCGCATCGGTACCATCGGATAATACGTTTAAGTCAGCACCACCCATGTCGGTACTCTTGCTACCTTGCATCGCTTTAATAATAGCGCTAGCAGCACTGTAGTTATTACGATGACCTTTTAATTCTTCACTGGTGCCACTCTCATCACTAGCAGAATCAGGATTGATTGATAGCACTTCTAATTTAGGTAAGCCATCATCAATTTTTTGAGCATTCGCTTGTACTAAATAGTAGTAATAAGCACCTGCAAAAATCCAACCGCGTGCGTTAGCATCTGCTAAATCGCCGGTCGGTTCTGCTTCTTGTAATTGCTGTACTATTTGATCTTGATAATTCTTTAAACCCATGCCGGTCTGTTTTATCAGCATCTGATTATAATAATTTACCGCTTCAGGAATAAATTGATCGGAAGGCGTATAGTTGCTCGTTGCTCCATTTTTGCCATACCAAGGTCGAAGACCATCGCCAAAACCCGGGAAGGAGGCAAAACTATTCAAGAAGAATTGAATATCGCCCCAATAGATACTACCCGCGATTCCGCCAGGCGCACTGCCTTTTTCTGGTTTGGGATTGGGTAATCCACCCACTACTTTGTCACCTATACCAAAGAAAGCGGCGGCACCATTCGAATAAGCAGGACCCCGACATAAACTATTTCCATCCGCATCTTGACCTACTTCGTTGGCATCACACCACATCTTGATAAAACCCGGAGGATTTGTCTTTGAACTAGTTGTGCTTGAACCTTTGAAATAATAGTTAAGGTAAATAATATCGTCATCTACCAATCTGCGGGCAATGTCTCGATAACCTTTTATGACGTCATTTAATACGGCGCGTTGTGCTTTACAAGTATTACAAATTTTTTCTGCTCGTTTTTTTAAAGCGTCTTGCGCACCCGCAGAAAGCGATGGATCGATGATAGGTACCGCACAGGCAGTTAAAATATCGCAATATTTTATATTGCCGCAAGCACCACTAGGGCCGAATTTTTTTTGATTGACTTCAGGCGCCAAATTAAGGCCTGACGGTTCTTTATCAACTGTTTGACACCAAGAGCTACCACCCTTATTTTCAGGGCCACAATAAAAACTACCGACATCATCTTTGGTTTCTGAAATCATAGGGAGACTAACTTTGGCAGTCTCTTCACAGACGAGCGCTTTAAATAATCCAGTCATGGCATTTTTGGTACCAACTTCAGGTGATTGAATACCCGCCTCAGCGCTACCCATCACTGAGACATAACGCAATGCGGATGTCCAAACCGAATCGGCTGCACCAATACCCTGCACAATGACCCACATCATCACCAGTTGAATACCGCAATATCCTGATGCGGTTGGAAAAAGCGAAGCAATACCAATCACGGCACGAACGGGAGTCCAAAGTGAATTCCATTTTTTCATGAATTCACCTTCGTGTGCGGTCATCATCACACCAACCACTGTCATGTACACGATAATCAAAGCGCCAATACCAAGCGCTATGGTATTAAACGTTTTAAACATCATGCCAATAATGGTTGTGAAATTGGGAGATGGCAGCAAACCACCCATCTGACCAAACAATTGCCCTAAATATTGTACAGATTTGTCGTCTACGCTAGGCTGAAAGAAATCCATGCCAGGGATTATCATTGCTTAGTCTCCTTCACGCCCAAGACATAATCTAACCATTCTTTGCCGGTGATACCCAACCTGCGTTGACGCATTTGCAATGACCAAAAATCGTATTTAAATGCTTGGGAAAAAAGGAGTGCAGATGTTGCCATGCCAAGCAACCAACCAAAGTAAGCTTTATATTTGAATAAAACATAAAAAGTATAAAAAAAGACAAGCAAGCCTAAGAGTAAAAATATTAAAGCGAAAATTCGGAAATTGGTTGCGCCAAATTTAACTTGGTCTTCATTCAAGTTTAACCTTTGCATGGCTTCTTCAAAGGTTTCTGTGCGCTCGGGCATTTGCACTTGAAACAAGTTTTTGACAACATCGATAATGGTGCGTTGCATGATTTGAAGGGAGCTTAAGTCAATCCATGCGGAAGGATTAAAGAAGGTTTTGCGGCTGATCTTTACAACATCGCGCAAGCTCATGCAATACGTCCAGTTATTATATCAACTAGTATTATTAACTGATGTGTAAATCAATTACAACTACTCTCGCAATATATAAATAATAGCAGTATACTGACGAGAAGCTAAAAAAGGAGCAATGGTATGCGACGTCACTTTAAGCCTTTAGCGTTTGGATTTACGCTTTGTTTTTTGTCAACCGGTGGTTTTAGTTCACCTAATTTTCAGGCACCACCTTCTACTACTAATTTCCAACCCATAACGACAACCCCAACAACATCAAACAACTCGGTCATGTCTGCTTCTGACTTCGCTGCTAAAGTACAACGCATGCAACAAGAAACCAAAGATCGCTTAGCAAAACAAGTTCAAGATTCGCTGCCAAAACCACAACCCTCACCAACACGCCCGTCTACAATGACAACCTCATCACAACCGGTCGCACCAACGACGACTACCTCGGCTCCACAAACTCAAACTTATACTGGGTTTGGTACGACCTCTACACCAAAAACAACGGTAAAACCTGCAACCCCTGCAACAGGTGGCGGTTTGAAAATTCAATACTAACATTGTGAAGGACAACAATCATGAGCCAACATCAATTTAAAAAAATAAGTGCGCTTTGTGGGTCGGCGATCATTTTAAGTGCTGCATTGGTTGCACCAACTAATGCCGATGCACCAGCTGCAGGTGGCGGTGGCGGTGGCGGGGATGCTGTTTCGCAAGGTTATTTAAGACAAATTGAATCTCACACCAATGTCACACAAGGTGTTATCGGTAAAATTTTAGATAGAGTTGACCAACTACCGCAATTGATTTCAAAATCGATTGAGTTAGCCATTAACCTGCAAGCTGCGGATACTTCAACCACGACTACCAACATGCAAGTGGAGTTCGCAAAAACTGGCAATAGTATTGTTCAAAACGCTTCGAATCAAAAAAATACTTTTGCGACGATGGACACTAAAATGTTGGGCAATGATGTTTCAAAACAAACCATTCCATTTGCACCAAGCTTGTTATATTCATCTATCTTGGGATTGCCTGTTAATATTCCTGATAAATTAGGCCCGTTAAGAGACGCTAATGGTAATGATATTCCAAGCCCGCCACTCATCGATGTGAATGATGCGCCTGGTATTAATTTTGTTAAATTTGCCTCAGGTTATGCTATTAAACACCCAACACCATTATTAACTTGGGCTGGCAAACCTAAAAACATTCAACGCTATAACAATTTCTACACCACTGTCATGCCCGTCACTTCTTATGGTGCTTATGTTTTAAGTGGCTTAATCGATGAAAACAAACAACAAGGGTTGACGGAAGCGCAAACCAATTTGGTCACACAAGCGTCAAGCTCTGATTGGATTGCAACGATTTCAACAGAAGAAATTGGTAAAGTATTGCGCCAATTGTTGATGTTTGAATCACAAAATTATGTGTTAACGACTCAGTTATTGCGCGTCCAAAAGCAACAACTTGCGGCACAAGTCATGACTAATGCTATAATCGTGGCCACATCGCAAATTGATGAAAAGAAATTACTAGAAGATGCTGTTAGCCCCTAATTGAAAAAAGGTAGCTATGCCAAAGTTAGATTTAGAAGCTTCACATGAGTTTTGGAAAAACTACGATGACCCGATGATTTATCGGGTCATCGCGTTTATGGAGACTGCTGAAGATTGGACGTTAGACGGCAATCCTGAACTAGAAAAAGTGATTGCTGATCTTGGCGCTGCCATGGATGAATTAACCCGCTTTGAATTAGGCAAAGAAGATCAATTCGTCACCCTCTGCGCACACATCAGATCATCGCGTATTTTACGCTTACTGCAAGCAATCGACACGATTGATCCTGGCTCTGCTTCGAAATTATTAATGTATGCCGAAGAAAATAATACGCCGGAAAATACCATGGCGGGGTTATTTTTGCGTCGTAATATTGTGTTTGAACGGTTGCGGTTGTTGGCTAGGGTGTTTTCGCAAGAGCGTTTGAATATGGTGTTGCAGGCGCTGGAAGAGAATGGGTAGCGAATTGTCATCCCGGAAATCGGCGTAGCCGATTGTCCGATATCCACCGGTTTGAATCCAAGACATTTCGTCATTGCGAGCGAAGCGAAGCAATCCAGCTTTTCGTTGGTTTGAGAAGAAAAGCTGGATTGCTTCGCTTCGCTCGCAATGACGAAATGTCTTGCAAATTCGCTTCGCTCGCAATGACGAAATGTTTTGCAAATTCGCTTCGCTCGCAATGACGAAATGTTTTGCAAATTTGGTGGGTGGATCCCGGACAATCGGCTTCGCCGATTTCCGGGACGACAGCATCATTCCACGTTCTGCACTTGCTCTCGTACTTGCTCAATCAATACTTTCATTTCAACGGCTGCATGCGTTAAAACGGTATCCACTGATTTCGAGCCTAAGGTATTTGCTTCGCGGTTCATCTCTTGTAACAAGAAATCTAAGCGTCGGCCTACCAGCTCATCTTGACTGAGTGCGCGGCGGAATTCACTGATGTGTGTCGTCGCACGATCGATTTCTTCGGCGATATCAATTTTTTGCGCGAAGAAAACCAATTCTTGTTCTAAGCGGGTCGGATCTAATTCTATTTTTGCTTCGTTAAAGCGTGCGGTTAAGCGGTTACGCGCATCTTGCATGACATTGGGTAAACGCATTTTTACTTTTTGCAATTCTGTATCCATTAAAGCTAGACGGCTTAAAAATATTTTTTCTAATTCCTTGCCTTCTCGACCGCGAGCTAACATTAACTCTTGCGTTGCTTTATCGACAACCGCTAATGCTTGTTCTTGTAAATGCGAAATATCGGTTTGCTTGGTTTCAATCACACCTGGGAAACGTAAAATATCAGCTGCATTGGTTGGAGCTGCATGCGGCATTAAACTAGCAACGGTTTCACTGGCTTTACATAATTCTGTAGCAAGAGGCAAATTAAGTGAAAATGACGATTGCGCCGCTTCTTTGTTAATTTGATAACGCAGGGTGCAATCAATTTTGCCACGTTTAGCGTGAGCGCGGATGCGTTCGCGAATTGCCATCTCAAACGCGCGGAAACTTTCAGGAATATGTAAACTGATTTCTAAAAAGCGGTGATTGGTAGAACGTAATTCACAGGTTAGTGTTGCTGTTTCATTTTGAATTTCAGCGCGAGCAAATGCAGTCATACTGTAGATCATGTCGGTGTCCTTTTTATGTGAGCAACTTCAGAGATTTCTTTTTCTAATTCTTTATGTAGTGAAGCTTCTGCTTTATTGGCTGAAGCTTTAGCATTATCGGTATTTAACGTGTGATCTTCTGCCATTTGTGCATTCGTGAGTGCGGTGTAGAACTCAAAATGAATCGGTGGCGTTGGATCATTCTTTGTTTCGGTGGTATTTTCATGCGCAATGCTGATCACATTACTTGCCATTTTGTGCATCCACATTAAGCGTGGTTTGTAGAGATAAAAACCAACGCCGAGTGCAATCACCGTTAACACAAACAAGATCAGCAGGATAAAGCGTTTTAAAGCACCTGATGAAGGTGGCGGTGAATTGTAATTATTGTGATGCGAGTATCTATCCATTACATACTTTCCGGTGCGCTAATATTTAACATGCCAAATCCATTTGCCAATATTTGACGTATTGATGCAATTAACGCTAAGCGTGCATCGCGCAAATTTGATTCTTCTACTAAAAATTGTTGCGAATTATAGTATGCATGAAATTCGCCTGCTAAATCGCGCAAATAATTAATTAAGAGTTGCGGTTCGTAATTTAGAGCAGCATCGACTATCACTTCTGGATAACGCGATAAAATGTTTAGCAATTGTCGCTCTTGTGGTGCAATCAATAATGATAAATGCGCAATACCATTCACTTCGTTAAACGTCATTTCTTTTTCTGGTAATTGCTTAAAGACGCTGCAAATACGGGCATGAGCATATTGCATATAATAAACAGGGTTTTCGTTTGATTTTGATTTTGCTAAATCTAAATCAAAATCGATGTGTTGATCATATTTACGCATCATATAAAAAATATGCGCCGCATCATTGCCCACTTCATTGCGCAATTCGCGCAGTGAAACAAATTCACCACCGCGAGTAGACATTTGCACTTGTTGGCCGCCACGATAAAGTGTGACGAATTGGCCGAGCAAATGAATCATGCGCTCGGGATTAATGCCGCAAGCTTCAATCGCTGATTTCATGCGTGGCACATAACCATGATGATCAGAACCAAAGACATCAATGACAATATCAAAGCCACGATCAAACTTTGATAAATGATAAGCAACATCGTTTGCAAAATAAGTACGTTGACCGTTAGCGCGCACTAAGACGCGATCTTTATCGTCGGTAAAATCGGTTGAACGAAACCAAAGAGCGCCATCTTTTTCATAAGTATGACCGCTTGCCTTTAAACGCTCTAGCATTTTATCAACCATACCGCTTGTCACTAAGTCACGCTCTGAATACCAACTATCAAATGGTACGCCAAATTCTGCTAAATCATTGGAAATATCGGCGAGAATACCTGACAAACTCTCATCGGAAACCATAGGAAATCGAGAGCCCAGTAATTCTTTCATGCGTGCAATCACTGCATCGATATACAATTCTTTATCACCGCCTTGTGGCTCATCGGGTGGCAAATGTTGCATAACGGCATTTGCAGGGGCAACAAACTCTGTTTGATGTTTTTCTTTTAATTGACGCGCAATATCAATAATGTATTCGCCACGATATCCATTTGCGGGGAAAGTGACATTTTCACCACACAAATTTAAATAACGAAACCAAATACTCGCAGCTAATATATCCATTTGTCTGCCAGCATCGTTGACATAGTATTCTCGGTAAATACTAAATCCGACTGCATCTAGCAACTTACTGATCGCTTCACCAAAAGCGGCATGTCGACCGTGACCGACATGTAATGGACCCGTTGGGTTAGATGAAACAAATTCAACAATCACTTTTTTCTGGCGGCCGATTTTTCTGCGGCCAAATTCAAATTTTTCTTGCAAGATGCGTGGCACGATTTCGTACAATGCTTCGGCTTTTAAAAAGAAATTAATAAAGCCAGGGCCTGCGATTTCTATTTTTTCTACATGAGGAGACACGGGTAACGCTTGAATAATCATGGTGGCAATATCGCGTGGTTTTTTGCCAACTGGTTTTGCTAATACCAACGCTATGTTTGATGCGAAATCGCCGTGCGCTTTATCTTTTGTGTTTTCAATCTGAATGAATGCTGGAATGGCAGGCAGTGCGCCTGAATCTTGCAATTGCTTTAATGCCATCTTGACCAGGTGTTCTATATGTTCTTTCATGCTGTCCTTCTTGTTTTTTCTTATCTTAAAACGCAAACAGTTATTATCCTTGCTTATAGCGAACTTGCAAGAATAAGAAAAACACATGTCTGCATAGAATATTCGCAAACCCACCCTATTCTGAGCATGGAATAACGGACATTGACTAATTCCCGTGTAAGCCATTGCTTACAAGAAGTTAAGGACATCACCGTTATGTCATGCCTCCGTCTCTGCGCTATTTTAGCCCATTGCTATATTAACATAATGATAAATAATAATTAATATGCGTTTTTTAGGAGGGTGTTTTTTTTAGAACACCTCACACTTTCTTTTTGGTGTTCGCCAGCAAATGGTTGCAAGGTTTTGAAACGGGTATAATTCATTTCGTAGTCACGGATTGACTACTCTCGCAAAAAAGGACTTGTGCAACCACTCCTCGTTTTGTGTGTTCAGGGACGGTTTTTTGGGCATGGAATGCCTGACCTGAGTTGAGCATTTTTCGGCGGTGCCTCTGGTACCGCCTTTTTTTTGTTCCCGCAAAATCGTTGACACCATCACCGCAAAACATAGACACTATGCCGGCTTAATTTTGGTAACTTATAGCTGCGTAAGGATGATCTATGTCAGGAACGAGAGCGTTAACCCTTAGAAATCGAAAGCGTGCGGTTTATAAAAATCGTTTTGTGCAAATGCTTATCTCTATTCCTGAATCCATTAATTTTGGCACCATCTTTATTTTTCATCACTCAGCGCGTTTTTTATACCTTTTATTTGGCACGGCGTTGCGTTATGTCTTATTTCCCTTTGCAGCAATCGCGAGTATTGCGACCGCTGCCCTATCTTGGCATTTATATCTAAATGATTATGATGACAACACTGGCAAACGAAAAACCTTTAATGCCATTAAAGCGGTTTGGGATACGTTGCAAGCAGGTGGTGTGACGGGAGCGGTGATTACCGGTATTGTGGGTGCGGCATTAGGTGTTGCTGTTGGTTTTGGTATTGCCGTAACGTTTACGGTGTTATTGGGTGCTAGCACTATTTTTCAAGCTTGCGTGACGGGTTATTCGGTTTACAAAGCATCTCAATGTTATAAAGCTTATTTAGCTGATAAAGATGATAAGAACCTAAAAGCTGCTTACGATCAAAGTATCGAAATCATTAAAATAAATGTCTTTTGGACAATGACGCTTGGCTTGTTGTGTACTGGAATTGCGCTGGCGATGGTGGCTGGCTTTCCATTAACGGGGGCGATTATTGGTGCGGTTACTTGTGCTGCGGCTGCAACATATACGGCGCTTTCTTTATATCAGCATTATCAACAGCGGCGTAAAATGAATATGCCTGGTGCGGGCAGTAGTGAATCATTGTTAGCGCTTGATGATTTGCGTAGTAGTGATTCGACTAGTTTAATGATGAAAGAAATGCCGCGTCATAGGGGTAAGGTTAATAATTCGAATACCGCTAACAATGCGGACGTTAACACATCACCATCTACTGGTGTTGATCAATCAAACGCGTTTGATGATTTAGATGCACATCGATCAATGGATGAGCGTCGTTTTGTTGCGCGTCGCGAACACGGGTTTTAAATTTTAATATTTCGCTTCTTATAGGGATGATAGGCTATGGCTTTATCTACTCGATCTGGCAAATTGACTAAAAAACATTTTGATGATCGCCACAAGACAGTTTTAAAACAAGCTAGAGAAATCGCGCATCGTGCCCGCAAAAAAAGATTAGCTAGTCTTTCCTGGACTTCATGGTTTATTTGGCTAGGGGTTGGCGTCATTGATTATGTCGATGGCGCATTGATTTACGCTTTTTATTTTGTACGCGATACCATGCCTGTTGTCGCGCCTACGTTACGTACTGGTTTAGCGTTTGGGTTGTTTCCTATTACAGCAACAGCTGCTCTTATTTATGCGATCTGCGCTACGGTCAGTGCGATTATTGAACGTGAGCCTGATGCTAAAACACAAAAATTAAAATTAAAAACAGAAGATAAAATTCGCTTAGGTTATAACTGGACGATGGCTGGATTGGCTTGGGCTGCTACTATCTTAGGCTTGGCATTAGGGGGCGGTATTTATACGTTAGTCATTTATGGCTGCAGCTTAACGCTTAGTAGTGTGTATCAACTTTCTTGTATGGCTTATCATGGTTATCAGGTTAGGAAATTAAAAAAAGAAATTGAAGCAACCAAGGCTGCCATTGAATTAGAAATACAAAATGATCCAGCCGTCATGAAATCTGCAAAAAAATCGGAAAAAGATGGTAAAACTCACGCTTTAATCCATGCCAAACAAATGGAGAGAATAAAAAATTTAATGGATGAGCAAGAATCTAGGCGTAGTAAAGCGCTATCCCATTTTGTGATTGGTAGTACCAGTATTTTAATTGCTATTGCGGGTTTGTGTGTTGGTACCTTTGGTTGGCCGGCGTTTGCATCATTAGGGATTGCTGCAAGTTTAGCTGGCGCGATTTTTTTTGCTGTGGGTTATTACAAATCGGTGAAAGCAAAACATAAAAAAGAGTCGCGAGACGAAAAAGGTATTCATGAAATTGAAGAAACCTGTGTATCAACGGATAATTATGTCTTCAAAGTGTTGGGGCAAGAAAAAAAGGCTTTTGCGGAAGACATGAGTAAGAATGACTCTTGGGCGTATGCGCCGAAAGCGGGGGCGTTTGGGCGGTTGTTGGATATTAAAGGTAGTCGACAGGTGGATCAGCCGTTACCTAGAGTAAATAGCTTTAAGAGTTTGAGGAGTTTGAAAGAGTTGGAGCATGATGATGCTGTTAGGGATCATGCGAAGAGTTTTACGGCTAGCAGGTAGCCTGGACACGCTTTTTGTGCCCGGGTTTGTTGTATCAGGCTATTTTTGTATGCACAAAAAAACCCGGACACAAAAAGCGTGTCCAGGCTACGATTCACCGGAAGCGATAATTACGTTTCTGGGGTTTCTTCTAAGACTTGCTCTACGAATCCGCAGGTTTGTCTTGGGCAGACTAACTCTTTGCCGCGCTTCTTTGTCACTTTAATCGTTAATATTGGCCAAGCGCATTTTGGGCATGGCTTGTCGATTGGTTCATTCCAAATAGCGTATTTGCAATCAGGGTAACGATCGCAAGAATAAAACACTCGGCCGCGACGCGATTGGCGTTTGACAATTTTGCCTTGTTTGCATTCGGGACATTCAACACCGGTATCATTTGGTTTATTGAGCGATTCAATGTGGCGGCATTTTGGGTAAGCTGCACAACCAATGAATTTACCAAATTTACCGTGACGGACTTTTAATTCGCCACCGCAATCAGGACAGCTACGGCCTTCGACTTTTTCAGTGTCTTGAGAAGCTTCTTCAGCTTGCTCGGTTGCCGCACGCGTGTATTTGCACTCAGGGTATGCGGTGCAACCAATGAAGCGATCGCGTTTGCCTAAACGGATCGATAATGGTTTGCCGCAATCAGGGCATGCTTCGTCAATTAACTCTTGCGTGACATCTTTACGTTTCACCGTGTCAGCAATATTAGTGACTTGTGATTTGAACGGTGACCAGAACGATTCCAATAATGGGATCCATTCTTTTTCACCGCGAGAGACTTCATCGAGCTCATCTTCCAATTGGGCGGTAAAACCATAATCCACATATTTAGTAAAATATTGGATTAAGAATTTACTAACGACACGACCCACATCGGTAGGATGAAAGCGTTTGTTATCTAAAATAACGTATTCGCGCGTTTGTAACGTGGAAACAATCGCAGCGTACGTTGAAGGACGACCAATACCATGCTCTTCTAAGGCTTTAATTAAACTTGCTTCGCCATAACGTGGTGGTGGCTCGGTGAAATGTTGATTGCAAATTAAATCTTTTAACTGAACTTCATCACCTTCTTTCAATTGTGGCAATAACGTTTCATCGCCTAATTCATCTGGTTTGTCATCAGTGCCTTCTTGATAAACACGCATATAACCTGGATCAACAATGGTTGAACCCGTTGCTTTGAAATGATGTTTATTGGTTGCCGTCATATCGATGGTGAGCGTATCGATAGTCGCTGAAATCATTTGCGAGGCAACCGTACGCTTCCAAATTAAATCATATAATTTAAATTGTTCGGGTGTTAAGAAGGATTCGATCGATTCAGGGGTTCTTGTAGCAGAACTTGGGCGAATCGCTTCATGCGCTTCTTGGGCATTCTTGGATTTAGTTTTATAAATGCGCGCTTCATCAGGAACGTTGGCTTTACCGAAACGTTCTTCGATGAGTTGACGAATATCGGTAATCGCATCTTGCGCTAAGTTGACAGAGTCAGTACGCATATAAGTGATTAAACCAACGGTTTCTGAATCTAATTCGATACCTTCATATAATTGCTGGGCAATACGCATCGTACGTTGCACCGTGAAACCTAATTTGCGCGCGGCTTCTTGTTGCAAAGTAGAAGTAATAAACGGTGCAGCAGGATTACGTTTACGCTGCTTTTTTTCAACTTTAGCAACGATTAATTTGCCATTCGCTGCTTTTAAAATAATGGCTTTCGCGTTTTCTGCTTGTTCGGCATTGATAATGCTAAATTGTTCTTGTTTGACACCATCAAACATTGAGAGTTTTGCGGTAAATGCTTTTTTATCGGCAAGTAACGATGCTTGTAAATCCCAATATTCTTGTGAAATAAATTTTTCGATTTCTTCTTCACGGGCAACAATCATGCATAACGCCGGGCTTTGTACACGACCTGCAGATAATCCGTAACGAATTTTTTTCCATAATAATGGCGATAAATTAAAACCGACTAAATAGTCTAAGGCGCGACGCGCTTGTTGCGCATTAACTAATTCCATGGAAATGTCGCGTGGATGGGCAACAGCAGATTGCACGGCAGCTTTAGTGATTTCGTTAAAAGCAACGCGATGCACTGCTTTTTTACCGAGAATTTTCTTTTGTTTTAAAATGGTATAAATGTGCCAGGAAATGGCTTCGCCTTCGCGATCAGGATCGGTTGCCAGATAGAGAGTATCTGCTTTTTTCATTGCTGCGATGATGGCATCAAGATGCTTTTCATTTTTGGCGATGAGTTTGTAGCGCATCGCAAAATCCTTTTCAGGATCGACCGCCCCTTCTTTTGGTTCAAGATCACGGACGTGACCATAGGATGCTAATATTTGAAAAGAAGCTCCTAAATATTTTTTAATCGTTTTAGCCTTGGCAGGCGATTCTACAATAACAAGATTTTGAGCCATTTAAGCTGCTTTCCTAAATAGAGTTTCAATGTGATTAAGACAAATTTAACTAGTGTAAGACATCGAAAGCATCAGATAAAATCATATCCTGCAATAATGCTAGGGATGATTTTTTATCGGGTTGATTAAAGAGTGCGATTAACACTACCCATTTCACTCGGCCAACATCTAGCTCGCGTCGATCGAGCGCCATTAATCTATCGATTACGATTTCTCGCGTCATCGCATCTAAAATAGACAGTTGTTCGAGATAAAGCAAGAAGCCGCGACCTTCAATGGTGATTCGATCGCATTCTTCTGGTAAATAATGACGAAAAGCATGTGGTGTTAATTTGGGACCCGACTGTACTGTTTCTTGAAAACGGTTTAGCCCATCTAACCAATCCAGCGCGCGATCGATTTCATTTTGTGAAAATCCCGCTTGCTCTAATTCAGTGACAACCGTGGTTTGGTCAGCATTGAGAGACACATTGCCGTCCATATAATTTTCAAAAAGATACATTAGTACTTCAAACATATTAGCGGTAATCCAGTTTATTAAACTTATGCTAAGCGTATATAGCCCCCGGCGATGGATTCGATATACCCGTCTAACTCTAACCTCAAGAGGATGGATGAAACCTGACTCGCCGTCAATCCACTCCGGCATAGTATCATATCTAAAGGGGTCATTTCATACCCAATTAAGCTTAAAATTGCATTTTGCTCGGGGGAAATTGTGATTTTTTCGAATTTTTGTTTATTTATTGTCGGATCAGGCGTTGCGGGTAGTAGCTGCATGCCACGCATCAGGCTGCTCAATTCTTCAACGATATGTTGTGCCTCTTCGACCAGTTTTGCACCCTGGCGGATTAAATGGTGACACCCTCTTGCTAATGGATGATGAATAGAGCCTGGTATCGCAAACACTTCTCTGCCCTGCTCTAGGGCAAATTTTACGGTAATCATCGAACCACTTTTGACAGCAGCCTCGACAACCAGCACACCTAAACTGAGTGCGCTGATGATGCGATTGCGACGTGGGAAGTTGCTAGCGATAGGTGGCATCTCTAATGGGAATTCAGATAAGAGAGCGCCGTTTTTACTGACGATATCTTGCGCTAATTGATAATGGCTTTTGGGATAAAGATGATTGAGACCGGCACCGGTGACTGCGATGGTGACACCCTGTGCCTTTAATGCACCGCGGTGACTGGCACCATCGATGCCTAATGCTAGGCCACTGGTGACAATGAAACCGGATTGCGCCAGGTAGTAAGCGAAATGTTCTGCGTTTTGCAAGCCGATGGGAGATGCGTTCCTGGCGCCGACGATGGCGATTTGGGGTAACGATAACGTATCTGGGTTACCTGCGATAAATAATAATTCGGGGGCATCGGGAATTTCTTTTAGTAGTGCGGGGTAACGTTTGTCTTGTTTGTCGATGATGAAGTGATTGTCGACTTCTGCCCAACGTATTGCACGTTCGACTTCATGCCAATTGGGTTTGAGGATGGCTTGGATTTGTTGATTGTTCAAGCCCAACGTCGCGAGGGTTTTTTGATCGGATTGGAAAAGATTTTCGATTGATCCGCATTGAGTAATTAGGCGTTGCATGGTGCGTTGACCGACATCTGGGATATGGAGTGATGCTAGCCAAAGGGATTGGGTGGTTGGTTGCATAAAATACCTTATAAAATTTAGTTGCTGGAAATTGGTCGTGCCCGTCTTTTGATTTTCTGAAAAGCGAAAAAACGGGCACGCACGCGGGCACGTTCACGGGCACGTTTATGGATTAAATGTTTTCTAGGATATTGAACAATTGAGCGGAAATATTGATCTTTGCATCGCGATCGATTTCGCGAATGCAAGTGGGGGATGTGACGTTGATTTCAGTCAGGTAGTTGCCGATGACATCTAAGCCTACGAAGTATAAACCCATTTTACGTAAAGTCGGGCCTACTATTTTACAAATTTTTAAATCATTTTCACTGATGGGTTGGACAACGCCTTTTGCACCCATTGCAAGATTGCCGCGCCAATCGTTGCCTTGTGGAATACGCGCTAACACATGCGGTACAGGTTCGCCATTTAACATTAAAATGCGTTTATCGCCTTGGGTAATGTCAGGGATGAATTGTTGCGCCATGATGTAACATTGACCTTGTTGCGTTAATGTTTCAAATACCACTTTTGCATTGACATCATTTTTTTGCAAACGAAAAACAGATACCCCGCCCATGCCATTTAAAGGCTTACAAACGATATCACCATATTGTTGCCAAAAATCGTGTAAATGCTGATAAGTACTAGATACCAATGTTTTTGGCATGCATTCAGCAAAGAAGGTTGTAAACATTTTTTCATTGGCATCGCGTAAGGCTTGAGGGCGATTAACAACACGTGCGCCTAAACGTTCGGCGTGTTCTAAAATATAAGTGGTATAAATATATTCTTCATTAAACGGTGGGTCTTTGCGCATTAAAATAATTTGGCATTCGTGTAAGGCGATACGTTTTGCGCCTTTGAAGGTAAACCAGGTGGTATCTTCATCATGCACATCTAATAATTGCGCATCACCAAAAGCTTTGCCTTCCTGCAAAAACAAATCTTTTTGTTCAAAATAATAAATCTCATAACCGCGTGCTTTTGCTTCTAATAACATAGCAAAAGTACTGTCTTTTTTGCGATGAATCGAACTGATCGGATCCATCACGACACCTAATCGTTTGATTGTCACTTGATATAATCCTTCATTTCACGAGCGGCTGCTAACATACTTAATCTGGCAACTACGCCATAAGCATAATAACGATTTTGACAAGCATCTGGTGCTAATTCAGCGCAAGGTTTATCGCATGGTTCTTTGAATGTTAATGGTTCAAATTCCATGCCGGGCGCATTTAAGCTTTCGTCATTTGCACGACCCTTGTGCACACGATAAAAACCACCCACTACTTTGCTACCCCACAAATAAACAACTGGTTCAGCAACAGCCGGTTCTGAACCCACTTTTTCAAAAGTATAAACCCCTTCTTGAATAATAACACGACGCACGGGTTGCCCGCCTTTGATAGTAGACATTCGAGTACGTTGTTTACGATTAAGCGTACGCAATTCTTCCACGCTTCGCACTGTCATCACTGCCATGCCGTAAGTACCTGCATCGGCTTTGATAATTAAAAAAGGTTGATGTGTAATTTTGTATTCATCGTATTTTTTTTGTATCGCTTCAAATAATATTTCAGCATTGGCAATTAAACATTCCAAGCCTTCTTGTTGCATGAAATCAATTTCGCCACAATGACGAAATAAGGGTGCAACCAGCCAAGAATCCATTCCAAACGCATCGCTAAATTCTGATGCCACTTCGGCGTAATATTGAAAATGCAGGGATTTTAATCGTTGGCTCCAGCCTAATTCCGCAGGTGGAATCAAAGGCGTTGCTAATTTTTGTAAACTATCAGGAATACCATCTGATAAATCATTATTTAGTAATATTAAATCTGGGCTAAAACCATCAACACTTAATACATCACCTTTTCGCTGCAATGGATCGACTAACACACTCTTACCGCTCGGTAATTCAATGGTTAATGGTTTTGTTATGTCAGCGGCAAGCGTACCCAACTTAACTTCAAAGCCTGCTTTTTCTAAAATGGTTTGAAGCGTGGCGATGTTTTCCCAATAAAACAGATTACGCGTATGATTTTCTGGAATAACTAAAATACGCTTTGCGGTTGGCACGTGCTCTAGCACCGCTTCTTGTGCCGCTTGCACAAAACAATGCAGGTGTTTGGGATTTAAATTGTTAAAACCCGCTGGAAATAAATTCATATCAATGGGTGCGATTTTAAAACCAGCGTTGCGCAAATCGATTGAGCCATAAATAGGTGCGGTACTTTTTTTCCATTCTCTAGCAAACCATTCTTCAATTTTTTCGCACTGCTTTAAAAAATGATATTCTAAAAAATAAAGCGGCTCATCTACGCCATCGAGCTTTGGCACAACATCAGAATTTAAATCACTAGTATTCATTTAAAGCCCTTTTAACATGAAATGTTAGTAGCACAACTTGCTGTCACAAACGATTGAATACGAGACGTAAACTCATTCACATTTAATTCACCAACAATACGGCGAGTATCGACTTCTTTGCCGCTGTTATTAAAAAATAGCATTGTCGGTGGCGCAACGATATTAAATCGCTGCATGATGTCTTGATCTGCTGCTGAATTTTGGCTGAGATCAACGCGTAACAACATAAAATGTGATAATTCTTCGCGAACAGCTGCCTGACTCAACACTTTTTTATCCATCTCAACACAAGACGCACACCAATCGGCATAAAAATCTAAAATCACGGGTTTATTTTCTTGTTGCGCTTTTGTCATGTAGTGATCAATCTCAGCATTATTATGCACGACAACAAAAGGTTGATTGATCGTTGTTGCCAGTGGAATGCTTTCCATGTTGATGTTGATACCATTATAGACCAAATACAAACCAAACATGGCTGATACAAAACCAATGGTGCGATTAACAGTGCGAAATCGTATTAAACGTGGCAAATATACGCCGACAAAAACAGCGCTTGCTAACAACAAGGCACCAAATAAAATTTCTGTCGCGGCAACTGATATGATGCGTGATAATAACCAAATCGCCATCGCCACCATAAATAAACCAAACACTTCTTTCACTGCTTTCATCCAAGGGCCGCTCTTTGGCAACCACTGACCGGCAGACATACCAATTAATAATAGTGGTATACCCATGCCTAAACCCATCGCAAATAGCGCGCTCGCACCCAACCAAACATTACCGGTTTGACCGATATAAATTAATACACCAACCAATGGTGCGCTAACACAAGGTGAAACCACTAAGGTTGATAACACACCCATGGCAAATACACCGACATAAGTACCACCTTCGTGCTTGTTACTCCAAGCATGGATTTTATTATGCCAACGTCTTGAGAAGCGTAATTCATACATACCAAACAATGACAACGCCAATAAAACAAATAAACCACTGATAATCATGATGGTGATTGGTTTTTGTAAATAAACTTGCACTGAACCACCTAATGATGCCACTAAAATGCCTGCCAAGGCATAAGTCAGTGACATGCCTAACACATAAGCCAATGATAGAAAAAAGGCTTGGCGTGATTGTGGTGCATGTTTTTGGCCAACAATAATCGATGTTAAAATCGGCACCATCGGCAATACGCACGGTGTAAAGGCAAGCAATAAACCAAGCCCTAGAAAAATAAGCAGTAACACAAAAATATTTTGATTTTTCAAAATATCATCGATGTCATTTTGATTCGTTAACAAAGAACTCAACGTTGGCGCACTTTCAGCAACGCTCATATCCGTTTGAATATCGGCAACCGACATCACTTTGGATTGCGCGCTATTTAACATAAATGTTTTTGTTTCGGGTGGATAACAAAAACCATTGGCAGAACAACCTTGATAATCAATTGTCATCGTGCTTGGTGGCTGTTCATCTGGTAATGTCACTGGAATTGAAACCGTTCCGGTATAAGCTTCAAATTGACCATGCTCTTCATCTTGACGTAATTCACCTTTAGGTAATGTCACTGCAATATTATTAGCAGGTGAAAAATTTATTTTGATGCGCGATACATACAAGAAATAATCGGGTGCAATACGCCATTCTGTTGTCACCACATGTGGGCGCACAAACGATACTGATAATTTAAATGCTTGATCTGCTGGTAGTGGTTCTGAATTTTTTGCAAAACCATTCAAGCTAATGGTTGCTAACAATAAAAACATCCATACGCGAATATAATTAAATGCATTTTTCATAACAGCCCTCGTACTTCATTAGCGATGATATTCCTTACTTAGCTCATGCACGGTATCAATTAAAATAGCTACATTTTCAGGTGGAACCTCCGGTGTAATGCCGTGACCTAAATTAAAGACATGACCAGGACCTGCACCAAATTCACTTAATACACGCGCCGCTTCTTGTTTAATCACATCAGCTGATTCTAACAACACACTCGGATTTAAATTGCCCTGTAAAGCAACATTGGCACCGACGCGCGCTCTTGCTTCGCGCAATGATATTTGCCAATCAACCGCAACCGCATCAGGTGTTGCGGCACTCATTTGTTCTAACCAATGATGCCCACCCTTGGTAAATAAAATAACGGGTATCTTTTTATGATTATAGTGGCGTTCTAGCAATTGCATAGCCAGTTGAATCGGGGCTAACGAATATTGCATGTAGTTTTCAGTACTTAGCATGCCACCCCAGGTATCAAAAATCATGACGACATCGCTACCTGCTTGAATTTGGCCATTTAAATGTGCGGCTACTGATCTTGCCAATGTTTCCAATAGCTTATGTAGTGCTTTTGGATTTTCTTGCATTAATTGCTGAATACGGGGGAAACCATTCTTCGATCGGCCTTCAACCATGTATGCAGCTAGCGTCCAGGGGCTGCCGCAAAACCCAATCAAGGGCACACGATTATTTAGTTCATGTTTCACTAAACGAATAGCATCATATACATAATTTAATTGCTCGGCATCGGGAACCACTAATTTTTCAATATCCTCAATTCGATGCAGCGGCTTAGTAAATGTCGGACCAATGCTTTCGACCATCTCTAAACCCAAACCCATAGCATCTGGAATGGTTAAAATATCGGAAAAAATAATACCCGCATCTAATGCATAACGATCTAGCGGTTGCAGTGTGACTTCACACGCTAATTCGGGTGTTTTACATAATTTGACAAAACTACCGGCTTTTTGGCGCGTGGCCCGATATTCAGGTAAGTAGCGCCCCGCTTGTCGCATAATCCAAATTGGGGTGCAATCTACCGGTTGGCGCATTAGCGCTTTGAGCAAACGATCATTTTTTAATGACATGGGAACGTATTTTACCTTTACTTATTAGTGATCAATACATCTAACTGTTGGTTGACGGTTTTTTGAAAACGAAATGGGCTGCTAATCAGAGGGTATGCATCAAACGCACCAAATGCATTTATCGAAACGGTACCGTAATTTAACATCATACCGATGAGACTTTGATCAACATTGACTTGCGAAATAGCGGTTAAACGCATTTCATTGGCATGACGGGTGAAAAAACCTTCGCGCATCATGATGCGTTTATCCGTCACTGCGTATTCAGAAGTAAAATACTCTAATAAATTAACCGCCCAAAATAAAAAAACAACGATCCAAGGAGCAAAAACTAATTTTGCCAGCAAGGGATTGTTGATCATATACGGTGACACCAGTAGCGCAAGAATGGTCAATATCACTGGCAAAATGAAAATGATGATGCTTTTACGAGTGCGAAAAATAATCGTTTCACTTGGTAGCAAGTTTCGGTCTATATAGCTCATCTATCCGTTCCTGTGTTATGTTAAGGAGAATGACATTCATACAAAAATTTATTAATCCAAACCGCCTGCAAACTCCGTTTGCGCCGGTTCTTATTTCTACCCTTTTAGGCGTAAGCAGTATACTTGCGCTAATTTTTTGCCTGCATCAATGGTATTTAGATTGGCGGCTCGCGCGTCAAACTGAAACTAGTGGGTATGTTAGCACAAATACAAGCTCGGCCGAAATGATTGCCAGCATTCCAGAAGGCCACCTTTTTGGTCAAAATTTATCCGGGGATGCGCCGGTCACTAATTTGCAATTGCATGTAACTGGAATCGTCAAAACCAATTCGACCGATGGTCGCGCGCCTTCAAAAGCGTATATTTCAATTGATGACAAACCGAGTAAAATATTTCAACCAGGCGATGTGCTGCCTGATGGTGTGAAAATCTATGATATTACCGAAGATACCGTCATACTAGATCATGACGGCCAATTAGAAAAGTTGCCTTTACCAAGAGAGCGCTTAACCTTTAAGCCACGGGAGCCTGAATAATGTTCAGACTAAGCTTACTAACTCTTTTGATAATGCTCATCTCAGCATGCGCCACTTCACCTATGCAAATGAAAACGAATTCGCATTTACAACAAGGTAAGCGTGATTTTGATGGGGGTTATTATCAAAGTGCGCTGCATCAATTATTACCCATTGCTTGTGATGGTAATGCTGAGGCGCAATATGCGGTTGGCTATATGTATTATTATGGCTATGGGGTCGCGCAAGATCCATACGTGGGTGGGTTTTGGATTAGACGATCGGCAAATGGCGGTTATCCGCCGGCGATAGATGCGGCGAAGATGTTACGGTGAAAATGTGTCGGTAAAATCGGGGTCACTTCAACGTCATCCCAGAAATCGCCGCAGGCGATTGTCCGGGATCCACCAGCGCGAATCTCAAGCTCATTGTTTTGTACATTTGAAAAGTGGATCCCGGACAACGCCTGCGGCGTTTCCGGGATGACAGATCAAGATGCAAAAACAATGGTGATATCAACTAATCCGGGTTCACCCACACTTGCAACTGACATTTGACTGATCACGACCTTCTGCTCATTCATTAAACCCAAAATCATTTTTATCACCCGATCAAACGGTACTTTGCTAAAGCGTAAATTCACACTATCGTTTGAGGTTTGTTTTAATTCTTTTAATTCGGCATTTAATCCAGCACGCATGATCGCAATTTGTAATGCGCTTAATAGAGCAACGGGTGTGATTGCTTTTGCTTGCTCGTTACCATTGGTGATTTGCGTTTTGATGGCTTGATCGGTTGCTTGCATAAAGCTTAGCGTTTTTTTATCGGCAACAATTTGCTTTCTCAAATTAGCGGCTTTGGTGGAAAGTGGCGACCAAATAAATTGATAGGCGATAAAAGCGATCGCAAAAATACTACCAGCCATTACCATGCGTTGTTCACGCGTGTTTAATTCTTGGTAACGTGTTTTAATTTGTTGAAATTTGGATGCTAGCATTGATTCGCCCTTCTGTTAAATTGGCATTTTGTTGTTTCACGGATAATCCATGTTGCGTTAAATCATCCGTGAAACTTGCAAAATCTTCGCTATTTGGCGCACTTAATTCGATTGTGGCTGTGCTTGATTGATAATCAAAACGTTTTAATTTAATGGTTGGCACTTTTTGCAATGCTTTTGTTAAATACGCTAATTGTGTTAACACCGCGCTGTCAGTGCTTGATGCTGACATTTGTTGCCATTTATCTTGCAATCTTTGTTTGGGTGCGACCACACTGGTGCTATTTGGAAAATATTGTTTATAAATAAGTGCTATTTTTGCATTAACACTATGTACTTCTTTTTGTAATAACAAAATTGAAATAGCAGGCTCTAAAAAAATAGTAGCCAGCAATATAGCTAATAAAATATATACCGTGCGCCAACCTACTTTTTGCTCGGATTTTTTGGGGTTTTTGGTAATGTATGCGCCTTGCAATAAATTAATCGCCTGTTGATCATCGTGATTGGCGATAAATTCTAAAAATGAACATTCATCTTTAGCAAATACTTCATGCACGGAAATGGGTAACGGAAAACGCATTGCTTCGAGGGTGTAATTATTTAAGTTAATGTACTCGGGTTTTAAATTCGTCGTTTCTAAAGAAGCGGTCAGTAAGCTTGGTAAATTATCAACATCACAGCCATAACCACGATTAGCATTTTCACGCACAATCGCACCGTCGAATAACAACGTGATTGACCAAGCGCCCGGTTCTGTTGCTAAAGCAAAAACAGCGCTAATCATGCTAGTTGGTTGAATCTGATATTGATGCAGCCAAGTAAGCCATTCTTGCATTTTTTCTTTTGCAACAATCGCAACTGGCAATTGACCATCAGCTTGCTCTTCTCCTGCGGCAAAATGTAGTGCTTCGACATCATCGATTAATTGTTCTTCTAAAGCAAAAGGGAGAGCTTGCAATAAACGACTACGATTCATTTTTGGCAGTTGGGCTGACATTAGTAACACATCGCGTGCGGGCACGATAACTAATACTTCTTTATCGATCACCGCTTGCGTTAATAAAGATATATCACCGACATGATGCGCGCCATTCAAATACCAACACGATTGGTTAAAATCAGCTGCATTCAGATAAATAATTACTTTGCCTGTCATTACCATGATCCCTTGCTTTGCCAAACAATATTGACCATCACTTGCTTATCTTTCACCATACGCTTTAATAGAGTATAAATCACTGTCACTTGCTTCTCTATCGATACCTTGGTTTCTACTAAAAAATAATCACTGACATCGGTTAATTTATCTTTCGTTATGTGATGATTTTTTACCACATCAACATTCATAAAAGCATCAACCGACACAAATGGCGCTTGTCGTCTGATATTTTCCACTACCTTTGCTGATGCTAACGTCATGGATTTACTTAAAGTGACCATGGCTTGTGGTAACATGGTTTGCACATTTAACGAAGTCGGTGGTGGCAAAGCAACAATATAGGGTTGCAATGCTTGAAAGATTTCAGGTGTCACCCCTTTTACTAAACGCAACTCACTGACATCGAAAAAAAACGCATGCCGCGGACGATAAGGCGGATGCAAACTTAAATAATATTTTGCCGATTGATTGGTATTCGCCGGGACGGATATCCACTCAAAAACCGCCTGAGCAATATCTTGCGCTTGTTTTGCTGATAATTTAGGAAGTACCGCTTGTAGCAAGCGGATAAAATCAGCGATTGTTTCTTTGGTAGTAACATTATTAATATTATAACGCGCCTGCATATCATAAATAGTGCTCGTGATTACATAAGCATTTTCTGACGCGCTGGGAGACACTTGCGGCATTTGATCAACGATTTTGTTGGCTGCTTTTTTTTGCCAATCTTGCACTAAAACATCTTTCGCCCAATCAACCGCACCATTCACTAAATATTGCGACTCGACATTACGGATAATTAACATCGTACGCTTTGTATCACGCGTTAAACGCTCTATCATCACATAGGAAAGTGTGGCGACTAACGCTACAATAAATAAGGCGACGACAATCACCATGCCGCGTTGTTTATCGCGTATTTTAACTTTCGGCGGCAATAACATATAATTGACTCACTTGTCCCCAATTGGGTAATGTAAAAATAATTCTAACAGCACGCGGTATGACTTCCTCTTTTTTATTTGGCGACGGCCAATCATCGTGAAAGTGCAAATCGCTATCTAAGTATTGAAAATACGCGTTACTTACCTTTTCTAAAATCACGCGTTGACGCGCTTTACTGTTAGGTGCTTGATCTAATACATTCCATGTTTGTCTTACTAAATTTTTATCTTGAAATTGATAGCTGGCACGCTGCAAATCGGATTGTTGTGCTTGGCCAAACGGATTGGCAAAACCATTATGTGTAAATTGAAATCCATTTTTGTTACCAACAAAGGCGGGGGTTATTCTCCCTTCGGTATTTAACACGGGTCGATTGACCACTTGAGTCACATCACGGGAGAACAATAACATTGCGCGTTGCAACTCATGTATGCGTTCTGCGTGATTAGCCGTTCTTGTTTCAGTACCAATAATATTATGCAACGCTGCCACCAATAAAGTGGATAATACCGTGAAAATAAATAAGGCAATTAAAATTTCAAGCAGCGTAAACCCAGTTATTTTTTTATGGTTTTTCATGGGCACCTTGATAGCGATAAGTCGTGAGATTGATGATCGGTGCTTCAGCAGTCTCTGGTTCATTTTTATAAACACTGACGCTGATTTTTTGAATAGCCGCATTTGCTGTTGCTTGCATTTCAGCTTGCCAATACCAATCGCGGCCTAACATATTAGTGGTTTCCGTTAGGGTTTGAGATTGCAACTTCAATAAACCAACTTGCGCTTCATTGGCAACTTGTTCGGCAACATATAATGCTGCGGTTTTATCTTCTAAATAGCTCGTTCCGCGAATATTTTCGGTAACAGCTTTAATGATAGCAGTGAGCGCTATCGCAATAATCGCAAGCGCTATTAAAACTTCAATAAGGGTTAAGCCACGCTGAGTGCGCTTAGATTTAAGAGGCAACATGTTTGGTACTAATATATCCATCGGCATCACCAGTAATGGCGTATTGGGGTTTTTTCCCTTTGATCCCAACATAGATTGTAAATGGAATAATGTCACCATTGGTAGAAATAATAATTTGCGGCTTTAATTCTTTAGCATCATTGTCGATTTGTGTGTTGTTATTACTGGTGCTGATAGTCATTTGCACATGATCAGGGATTTTATAAGTTCCCAAACTATGATCATTCATCACATGCCAAATGGTTTTTTTGTCTTTATTACTTTCTAGACTAGCAAATTGTAATTGTTTGCCTTCAATGGCTACACCTAATACGCGCGATTGCAGCATTGCTTCTTCTTCGGCGAAAGTCACCATTTGGGAAATATTTTTGGCGAGTGTTTCCATTTCTTGGGTTTCGTTGCGGCGAATGCTGAGCAGGGCAACGGTTGTGACGATGCTGATGATTAGCATGACGACTAGGAGTTCGATTAGCGTAAAGCCTCGTAGCCTGGACACGTTTTTTGTGTCCGGGTTTTTTTGGTCACTAGAGAGAAAAGCCCCGGACACAAAAAGCGTGTCCAGGCTACGATTCCATATCATTGACCGCCCTCAACTTGATCAACATTCCAGTTACCAATCGGGCTATTACTATCTTTGCCTTTTGGGCCGTAACTGAAAATGCGGAGTTTTTCATTATCATTCATGTATTGATATGCTTCACCCCATGGGTCCATTGGGACTTCTTGCAAATAGCCATCGGATTTCCAATTACGTGGAACCGGTGCTGTGGTTGGTTTGGTAACTAAAGCTTGCAAGCCTTGGTCGGTGCTTGGGTAAATGCTGTTATCTAACTTATAAAGATCTAGCGCACTACGGATCGCCAATATGTCTTGTTTTACTTTCACTAAACGGGCTTGTTCAGGGCGGCTCATGATTTTAGGAACGATTAAGGCGGCCAAGATGCCCAAAATGACAACTACCACCATCACTTCGATCAAAGTAAAGCCACGTACCTTGGTATAATGTGTTGATTTCAAGCTTTTTTTCATATTATGATGCTGCTCCTAAAAGATGACGTTTAAAGTCGTTGAAAATTTATCATTTTTTGCTCACACTGTAAATAAATATTACAGTAATGTGTTGAAAGTAAAAGTGTTCAAACCTCAATATATTTTGTGCCGCTATATTGCCTTAAGATAGCCCTAAGAAATAGCGACTATAATAAAATAAACTCATAAGAGAAAGGTTCACGAGGAGCAACATGAAACCAGTTAATTTAGACCTAGAAATCGCTATGAAAGTGGATGTAAACACCACCAAGCCTGAATTAAAGGCAAAACTGGGTTTGGCAGTTACCCCTGAGATGAAGGCTAAACTAGATTTAGCGCTAGATAAAGTTATAAAATTAAATCAGTTACGATTTGTTGGTAATTATGCGCGTGGCTTCTTGCATGGCAAGACTAAAGACGCTAGCCTGAACCAACCAGTAGATAAAATTGTTGATGACGCCAATAGAGAAAATACAGCAACTCTATTTGCCAATAGAAAACCGGTAGTAAGAAAGAATCCAAAAACCAATGATGCTGCACCTGACAGGACTGTCAAAAGCAACAATAGGCGTACACGCTGATAAAAGGAGTTATCTATGTTCGAACGGTTGCAAAAACCCTTTCTAACCGTTGAAACCGGGGAAGCCTATCAACCGATTCGTCTCACTTATCGTTTATTCGACAAAGAGCGTTTAATCGCTGTTTTAAACAACTTAAAATGCTGCGAGAAAAATGCCACAGGAAATTCCTGGAATTGGTTTTGGAAAGAAGAATGCAACGAGTTACACTTTGAATCCCTAGATACCTATAAAAAAAACAACGATCACCCACTACGAATTAGCACCTTAACTATTCGTGGCGATTATTTTTATATTAACTTACCCTCTTTTAAGCGCGCTTGTTTAGCGGCGCAGTTTTTTCATCCCTTAATTAGTAGCGATATCGCTAAATTAGAAAATGCGGATTTCATCAATAAAGTATTTGGTATTGATGAACGCTTACCACATGGCTTTACTGAATTATTTAAAGAAGAGGAATTACAACGCATTGTTGATTTGCGTGAAAGCGATTATGAAGAAGTGCAAAAACGATGTGAAGAAGCAGAATCCGCTGATGAAGCATTTGCCATTCTTGCTAAATACACAAAAACCGAATCTTCCAAAAAGTTACCCTACGCAGAACGTTATCACTTTCAAGAAGATAACAGCACCAATGATCCTGATGTCTTATTCCTTGGGTTTTACATTTTCTTACGCGGTCGCGAATTAGTCGCCATTCGTCGTTGGTTTGGTAATACGAATTACTCCCTAAACGATGCTGCTGAAGAAACCATGTCACAAGTATTCGGTAATATGAATATCGACATCATTGAATAATATTATTATTTTTCAATAAGTTAATAGCCGTCCCTTTTTTTCATCTCGACTATACTTAAGCTATAAGCTTATATATCGAGGTGATTCATGCCTATTTTCACTTTAAACAAAAAAAATAAAAACGTCATGATTATTGGCACACAAAAGCCTCTGCAAGAAAAATCAAATGATCTTTTTCCTTCTGGGTCAACTAGCAAACACATTCAAAAGTTAACTCAGGGTGGCTTTATGCATGTTCATCGTGAACTTGATAAAATTGACGCTAATGATCAAAAGACTTTTGCAAAGCACTTAAAACCAAATGGTTTACTCATCATAACAGGTCATGGTGCAGCAACTGGCAGCAAAGTAGTAACAGGGGCTTATGACCGTATCCCAAATGATCCCGATCGATTACCCTCAGATGTTCCACTAGACATTGCATGCCAAGGAAAAGATTATGTCAATCTTGCAATGAAAAGTGGTCAGTTAAAAGCGGGCGATCATATTAATATTTTGCTACACGTTTGCTATGGCGCAAAAAAATCGAATGAATTACAAAAATCTTTTGCCCAACAATTAGGAGATGCTTTTGCAAAAAGAGGAATCACGACAACGATTGTTGGCAGTGAAACATTAGTTGGTCGCGTTGATCGTTTTGGAACAACCCAGCCAGGTGATGTTTTAGGTAGTCGGTTTAAAGTGCGAACGGAAAAAGAAAAATTAAGCATCATTGAAACCACTATTGAGTCGAATGGTAAAACTCGTCAAACAATCAGCAAGCCAAATGAAGATTTTTATATCACATCAAAAGCGGCGGGCTTTCTTTCAGATTTTACTGCCATGCATGAGAAAAAAAGTTTTTTAAGTCGTGTATTTAAATCAAATAAAAAAAATAATAATGTCATCGTAAAACCTGTTGAAGTGATAGAGCATGCGCCAAAAAATGAAAAACTTCAGCGCAGAAATGCAGCCCAAGATTTGGGAAAATTGATAAAAGGGAAATTACGCGATACAGCTGTAGTAGATTTACAACAAAAAATTCCGCCTTTAAATTATATCAAAATTAATATTACAGCCGATCCGGACAATATAGATAAACTCATCGTCACTATAAATAATGGATCTTCTGTCACTCAAACTAAATATACCGTACAAAAAGATACTGACTTAAAATATATTTTCCTAAATCAAAGCAATCATGGCTCTTCAAAAATTTATTCATTACAAGACATTCAAAAAACATTTCTGGATGCTGACACTGAAGAATATCATTCTCGTAACACAACTAGTAATGTTTTACGTCAACTCTCATCGAACGATAGTAATACTGATAGGTCATCCGCTCATCGTCAATCTATCACCACTGATCCGAAAATGGAATTCATACAATCTGTTGTAAATTCATCTGGAAAATATGAAAATGTTGCTATTAAAATCCAGAATAATGAAATATTGGTAGAAGTTAGCGCTATCGGCGTTTTTGTTTGTGAACGTTTTTTGCCTGTTAAAATGAAAGATAAATGGTTATTAAAACTAGAATCCACTGATCAATATTTATCGCCAGAAGGTTTTCATAAAACCTGCCTCGAATATAGCAACCTTGGCACATCTTTAACTAATTCTAATCTTATTTCAGAGGCTATCTCTACACTTAGAACAGAATTAGGCGACTCGTTTGTTTTTTCTCAAGATACCGATAATAAAAATCAAATTAATATTACGCTACCAAATAATACCGTTTACTCTTGCGTCCCAACGTTAGATGGTAATGAAATTAAATTTTCGGATATTTCGGGTCATTGGAATAAAAAAGAAGTAGTCGATTACTTGCGTGAACAAACCATATCGCCAACAACGAGTAGTTTTAAACGTTAAGAATCGCTTTGTGTGGTTTCAGCAGGATTCGTCATATTCAAATCAGAATCTGTTTGTGCGTAGGCAAGCAACGCTGTTAGCGTTAAAAAGCTTAAAATGATTATTTGAAATATTTTTCTTATATTCATATCGCAAACCTTACAGAGAAAGAAAAACCCCTTACCATCATAATAAGGGGTTTAAGTTTTCAAAATTACCAAGTTGTTTTTTCAGTTTTGCCTTTTTGGTTTATTGTGTTGCTGCTGCTTTGGCTACGGTCTGGATTGTGTTGTTGACCTGGTTTTTGGTTTGGATTTTGATGTGGATTTTTTTGATCTTGGCGGCTCTTGTCGTTTGGCTTATTGAAGTCTGACATAGCAACTCTCCTTAGGGTTTGAAAAAAATCCGTTTTTATTATATTTGTCGCCCGACATTTGTTGAGGTGACAAACTCAATTATCCCAGATGGAATAGCTGGCATATAGTAGGCATCTTCCTAGGTCGTTTAGGGTTTTCCCGATATTCTCAATTTGTAAGTTGTTGATTATGACTTTATTGTATTAAAACTCTACTAATTAGAATGTAGCCTGGACACGCTTTTTGTGTCCGGGGTTGTTGTATACGGATATCTCTCGATACAACAACCCCGGACACAAAAAGCGTGTCCAGGCTACAGAGGTGTGGTTTATGATTAACCTGTGAATTGATTCAACTGGAAGATCGGAAGTAACACGGCGAGGACGATGAATAAGACGATGACGCCCATCAAGAGAATGATGGCGGGTTCAAATAAGGCGAGACTGACATCAATGAGACGGACAATTTCATTTTCTTGATTGACGGCAACTCGTTCAAGCATATTTTCTAATTGGCCACTCGCTTCACCACTTGCAATCATGTGAATATTCATCGGCGAAAAATAGCCAGTCTGTTTCAAGGCGAGATGAATCGCAGCGCCTTCCCTTACGCGGTTGGCTGCCAACTCAACGGCTTTGCGCATCGGAATTAAATTAATTAATTGGGCGGAAATCGACATTGCCTCAACGACTGGAACACCAGCGACAGATAAGATGGATAGTGTGCGCGTAAAGCGTGCACTGTCTGCTATTTTTAAGGAATTGCCAATTAAAGGTAAGCGCAATAAAAACAAATGCGTTTTCTCTCGCAATAAAATACTTTTCCTAAGTGCGCGATACCAAAAAAATACAGCAACGATGGTGATGACAATGATGATTAACCCATATGCTTTTACGAAATTGCTCAAGCCAATTAAGATAGTTGTTAGCAATGGTAGTGCTTGATTTAAATGTGCATACACTGCGATCATTTTTGGTACGACGTATTCAAGCAAAAATCCGACAATTCCAAATGCAACCAATACAATCATGACAGGATATATTAATGCCGTGCGAAATTTTTGCTGCATTTGCCATTGTTGTTCAGTGTAATCAGCGAGTCGCAATAAAACTTTTTCTAAATGCCCCGATTTTTCACCGGATGCAACGGTTGCACAAAATAAAGAGGAAAAAGCTTGGGGATGATCGCGCAATGCCGATGCTAATGAGTGGCCTTGCAGCACTTTGGCGCGCACCGATAAGATTAACCCTTTAATATAATCTTTTTCAGTTTGCTCACTCACTGCTCCTAATGATTCTTCGATCGGCATACCCGCTGCTAAGAGTGTGGCAAATTGTCGTGTGATTAAAGCCACTTCTTTACTGCTTAATTTACGGTTTTGCCGAAAATTCTTTAAAATACTGGCTTTTTGCGTGTCATTTTTATCAACCGCTCTGCGCAAGGTAATGGGAACTAAGGATTTATTTCTTAATAATTGTCGTGCGGCTTTTTCACTATCGGCTTCAATCACGCCTTTTTCTTCAACACCTGCTAAATTAACGGCAATGTAGTGAAAAGCAGCCATATTAATCCTCGCTCGTCACGCGTACGATTTCTTCGAGCGATGTATCACCCATTAACACACGGCGATAACCATCTTGACGTAAACTCTTATATAAACCGCGTGAATATTTTCGCATTTGTTGCTCGGATGCACGATCATGAATCATAGTTTGCAATGCATCATCAATCGCAATTAATTCATAAACACCACTGCGACCAACATAACCTGTCTGGCGACATCGCGCACAACCTACCGGATGATAAATAGTGGGTGGGCTTGAAGCATCAACACCTAACACGACACATTCACTCGCCGTTGCCGGTAGTGGTTTTTTGCAATCATTACATAATAAGCGCATCAAACGTTGTGCGATCACACCCGATAAACTGGATGCTAATAAAAATGGCTCAATTCCCATATCGCCTAACCGAGTAATCGCACCAATTGCACTGTTGGTATGTAATGTAGATAAAACTAAATGCCCTGTTAAACTTGCTTGAATCGCAATTTGCGCGGTTTCGACATCACGAATTTCACCAACCATCACCACATCAGGATCTTGGCGTAAAATCGCGCGCAAGCCTTTGGCAAATGTCATATTAATTTTGCTACTCACTTGTGTTTGGCCGATACCCGTTAAATCGTATTCGATTGGATCTTCTACCGTTAAAATATTTCTGCGCTTATCATTTAAAGTAATTAAGCCGGCATACAATGTGGTGGTTTTACCAGAACCGGTAGGACCTGTTACCAAAATAATACCGTGCGGCTTTGCCAATAAGGTTTTTAATAAATTTAACACAGATGCTTCCATGCCTAATTCTGCTAAATCTAAACGAGCGCTTTGTTTGTCTAACAAACGCAACACGACACGCTCGCCATGATTAGTGGGCATCGTTGATACACGCACATCCACAGCACGTCCACCAATGCGTAACGTTATTCGGCCATCTTGCGGAAAGCGTTTTTCAGCAATATCTAAACGCGCCATGACTTTGATACGTGAAATAATTAACGGCGCCAACACACGCGGTGGCGCTAACACTTCACGTAACACACCATCCACACGAAAACGAATCGCAACGCGATCTTCAAATGTTTCAATATGCACATCGGATGCTGCTTCTTTAATGGCTTCGCTCAACAACGCATTTAACAAACGAATAATCGGTGCATCATCTTGTTTTTCTAATAAGTCTTCGGCTTTCGGTAATTCATGCATTAAATCAGATAAGGTGAGTGATTCGCCCAAATCTTCTGCCATTTGCATCGCGGTGGTAGAATCTGTTTCATATGCTTTTACTAATGCCGAGTTGAAAGCTTCAACGCTGACTTGTTTTAAGGTGAGCGGCATTTGTAATGCGCGGCGCAATTCATTTAATGTGGTCAGGGACGGCAGATTGGCGTAAATCACATTGGCGGTATTATTTTCAGTGCTCTCGACCAACACTCCAAAGCGCTTGGCAAATGCAAATCGAGGCAGCTTCATCTGGCTAATTTCTCAAATGGTTTCGGTAAATCTTTAGTATTTTTCCAAGGTGGTAGCTGAGGATGTAATGGCTCTTTGCCGATATTTAATAAATCCTCGGTGTAATTTGCTTGAATAACACGTGCAGCACTATATTTTAATTCTGTAATCGACATAGCATCATCACCACTGTTGATAATAATGGGTTTAATAAACACCACTAAATTTTTCTTTTGTTGGTGACTCGTTTTTTGTTGGAATAATTTACCAATAATAGGCATGTCGCCTAAAATCGGCACCTTGTTAATATTTTCATTGTTAGTATGGCTAATTAAACCGCCTAGCACTAACACATCATCGCTATTAATAATGACAGAGTTTGCAATTTTACTGGTATTAATAATCGGATTTAACCCAGGATTTAATGGATTTTGCAGTGTGTCATTTTTTAAATTTAATTTAAGTCGCACGGATTTACCTAAATTAATTTGCGGTATCACATCTAATTTTAACGTGACTGCCTTTTGATCGATGGTGGTAAACGGTGTAACGGTATTAGCACCACCTGTTGTGGCATAAGAACCTGTTTGGAAAGGTACATCTTGCCCGATTTCGATAGTCGCTTTTTGATTGTCTAGCACCATAATGGAAGGCGTTGATAAAATATCAACACCATTGATATTTTGTAACACACTCAACACCGCTCGAATTTGCACGCTAGGCATAATACCAACCACCCCTGCGCCAAAATTTGGAAATGATGTAATCGAACCGGGTGAACCCGTCGTTGTCGACACAGTACCATTATCAGTGACACTACCCCATTGAATACCTAAACTCGTTAAATCACTTTCATCGACTTCGGCAATAATGCCTTCTACTAACACTTGTGCCGGGCGAATATCTAATTTTGCAATCACACTTTTAATGGCTGCCATTAATGCAGGCGGTGCGGTGACAATCACGGCATTAGTATTTGGTTCTGCTTGAATGCTAGAAAAGTTTTGTGGTTCTTTGTTGCTGGCGTCTTTACCATCTCCTGTTTTGCCATCGCTTGGCGACGTTGTAATAGAAGTGCTGGCATCAAAATGACTACCGCTATCTTTACCAACAATATTCGCGGCAATTTTACCAAGCAAAGGTGCTAAATTTTTAGCTTCTAAATATCTCAAATAAATCACTTCTGTATTGCCTGCTGGTGTGGTTGCTGGCGAATCTAATTGTGAAATCAATACTCGCATACGCAAACGTGATGCTTTGGTGCCGCCTAATAAAATACTATTGCTTCTTTCATCGACTGCAATCGATGTATTAGGTGTATCGCCTGCTGCACGTGATGTTGAGTTTTGTAAATTATTTAAAACAGATGCGACTTGCTGAGCAGAGGCATGATGCAATTGCACAATTTGAATATTGTTATTAGCTGCCTTATCGACATCTTGGATAATCGTTAAAATACGCGCTAAGTTACCCGCGCGACCCAATAAAATTAACACATTGCCCGGTGTATAAGCTGACACACTACTCCATTGAGGTAACAATGGACGAATCACAGGAATCAATTGTGCGGCTGCGATATTTTCTAGGGGGATTACTCGCACCACCACTTCATCACCGATACCTGGCGATTGTTTGTTAGCAACACGCGTTGCTTGTTCGCCGCTATCCATGTTCGGTACGATTTTAACGACGTTGCCGCTAGGTATAGCGGAATAACCCAACAACCCCAAAACGGATAAAAAGACTTGGTAGACTTCATTCTTTTTGAGCGGCTTGCTCGAGATTAATGTCATTTTGCCATTTACTTTAGGATCAACGACAAAATTTTTGCCCGTTTCTTGCGAAACTTCATTTATAACGCTCAAAATATCTGCATCTTGTAAATTCCAGAGACGAGCAGTGTCTTTATTCTCTGTGGACGGTGTTTCGGCAACCGGGGTAATAATCGGCGTTGGCGCTTCTGGTTTTTTAATGACAATATTTTCCATATCATCATCTTCAGCATTGAGTGGAATCGTGGTTTCAGCATTAGCAATGGAAATAGCCGCTAATAAGCTAATGGTTGCGAAAATGACCTTTGCCAAAAAATCAGAACATTTCATGCGATTGCGAAACCTTTATCTCAAAGTATCGACTAAGATTACCATAAAAAGTAGCGCTGACGTATAAACAAAAAACCCACCATGAGGTGGGTTTTTTGGTGAAAAACGAAAATTAATTCGTTGTTGCTGGGGTTGTGCTCTTGCTGGTATCGGTGGTGCTTGGAGTTGCTGCAGCTTGTGCGCTGGAAGCTGAAGCATCTACTGGAGGAGTAGCAACTGCATCTTGGCCAGTTTGAACGGCATCAGTGCTTGCTGAACCTTGAGTGCTGCTTGAAGCATCGGTGCTTGCTGGAGCGGATGGTTCGGTTGTTGTCGTGGTGGTTGTGGTGGTGTCTGTTGAAGCTACCACTTGTTCTGGTTGGCTGCTGCTGGTGGTGTTGCTGCTTTGATCAGCGGCATGGTTTGGTTCGGTTGTTGTGGTTGTGGTGCTTGATGGGGTGGTTGTGGTGGTAGTAGCAGCACCGGATTCATCGGTAGCGGTTGTGGTGGTGCTGGTATCTTCACCTTTTGAGCAAGCGGTCAAACCAATGAGGCCTAAGCTTAAGATTGTTGCAATGATCAATTGTTTACGCATGAGAATTGTTCCTTTTAAATAGTCAGTATCAAATTTAAATTTTTAGAAAACCGGTCACTAAGTGCGCGCGGGAAATTCCAATGTTATCTGAATTCAGAAAACCTGCAAAGAAATAGTGAACTAATTTTCTAAAAAAAATAGTGCAAGCATATTGTCACAACTAAACCCACTACAGCAAGTATTCCCATCAACTGTAATACGGTCAATTTGCCAATTCTGTATCCAGTCAAATCGGCGTTGTGTTTTTTATTTTCATCATTCATTAAAAATACCTCTGTCTCATGGCTTCTTTGGCTAATAAAAGTGTCGCATTCGCTGTCGCATTGGCTTTTGCGGTGCCTTTTTCCAACACTTGTTTTACGAAATGCGGGTCTTTGGCGTATTCTTCACGGCGCAAACGCATTGGCGTGATGATTTCGACCAATACATCAATCAGTTTCTTTTTGCATTCAACATCACCAATTGTACCTGATCGATACCGTTCTTTGGCCTCTTCCACCCAAACTGTATCTGGATTAAAGGTTTCGTGAAAGATCCAAAGCGGATTATTTTCTGTCGTGCCTTTATCGGTTGGCTTCAAGCGTTTCGGATCGGTGTACATAGACATCACTTTCTTTTTGATTTCATCATCTGAATCGCTTAAGAAAATCGCATTGTTAAGCGATTTTGACATTTTCATTAAACTACCATCTTCTGCCGGTGCACCAATACCGACCAACCGGCGGGTGCGGCCTAGTTTTGGCTCGATAATGGGGAATAATCCACCTTTCGCGATTTGGTCTTTGTCTTCTGCGTGTGGATCAACGTGGCAATACAGTTGGTTAAAACGTCTGGCGACTTCGCGCGTTAATTCTAAATGCGGAATTTGATCTTCACCGACCGGCACGATATCAGCACGAAATGCCAAAATATCGGCGACTTGATTAATGGGATATAACAAGAAACCAAATGGATAATTATCGCCTAGGTTTTTATGCAGTATTTCATCTTTAATGGTTGGGTTGCGCATTAAGCGCGGATAAGGCACTAACATACTGAAGAAAATTGTCAGTTCTGCAATCGCTGCAATTTCGGATTGAATAAAGATCGTGCTTTTGTTTGGATCAATGCCGGCGGCCAAATAATCCATCGCTACATCCATCACACTTTGATGCACTTCACCCCCGCGATCAAAGCGCGTGGTAAAAGCTTGCACGTTGGCAATGATAAAATAGCAATCGAATGCATCTTGCATGCGGACTCGATTTTCAACCGAACCCACCCAATGCCCTAAATGTAACTTTCCGGTAGGTGTGTCGCCGGTTAAAATTCTTGGTTTACGTTCACTCATCACGCTTACTCTCTTTTTGCTAAATGGTAAAAAACATTGCCTGCTTTTTGGCTTTTAATAATATGCCAGCTAGACGGCAATTGATTATCCAGGATTAATGCATTCGCTTCTAGGTAGATTAAAGCTTGCTGTGCTAAATAATGATTTTTTTCTAAAAAATCACACGTTTTGAATAATAAATCGCTTTGATAGGGCGGATCGAGAAACACCAAATTGAAAGGCGTGGTGACTGGTGCTAATTGTGTTGGCAATTCGGCGCAATAAACCTCCCCATCGACACATTGCAACATCGCTAATGTTTCTTTGAGTTTTTGCACCACGATTGGTGATTGATCAACCAACACCACTTTTTTTGCACCGCGGGATAAGGCTTCCATTCCCAAAGCGCCAGTACCGGCAAATAAATCTAAACAGTTAGTATCGACAATAAAAGGAGCTAGCCAATTGAATAACGTTTCGCGCACGCGATCCGGTGTGGGACGCAAACCATCGACTGCGGGCACCGGCAAACGTCGCCCGCGCCATTTCCCCGCTATTATTCGCACAAAACCTGGCTGCATATGCTCTCGTATTCGTTCAATAGCAAAAACCACGACTTTTAGGTACTATGGCCAACATTCATCTAAGCGGAATGTAACACTATGTTTGATTTTCTCAAAAAGAAAGATACCACGGAGCCACCCGCAACAGTAGCACCAACGGCTCCTGAGAAAACGGGTTTTTTTGCTCGCCTTAAAAGCGGCCTGAGCAAAACGCGCTCTGCTTTCACCACGAATTTATCCAATCTTTTTTTGGGCAAAAAAGTTTTAGACAAAGCGTTGATTGAAGAAATTGAAACCGTTTTGCTCTCCGCCGATGTCGGTGTTGAAACAACCAATCAATTAATTGCCCATTTAACGCAAAAATTAGCGCGCAACGAATTAAGCGATTCAGATGCTGCCTTCCACTGTTTAAAAACCGATATGCAAGACATATTGAGTAAAAGTGAGGCGACTTTCAACGCCCTGGATTTTAAAAAACCATGCGTTATTTTAGTGGTGGGTATCAATGGTGCCGGCAAAACAACCACGATTGGCAAACTCGCTCAACACTATAAAAACATGGGTAAAAAAGTCATGCTAGCTGCGGGCGACACCTTTCGCGCGGCGGCAATCAATCAATTACAAGTTTGGGGTGAGCGCAACCAAATACCGGTTATCGCGCAATTACCAGGCGCAGATACTGCCGCTGTGATTTTCGATGCGATGGATGCGGCTCGAGCACGCGACATTGATATCTTATTAGCCGATACCGCGGGTCGCCTACATACCCAAAATCATTTAATCGCGGAATTACAAAAAGTAAAACGTGTACTAACCAAAGGCGATGCAACTGCTCCACATGAAGTGTTGCTGGTATTAGATGCGACCCTGGGCCAAAACGCCTTAAACCAAGTCTTGCAATTCAATGCAGCCATCGGCGTGACGGGGCTGGCTTTAACCAAGCTCGATGGCACGGCGAAAGGTGGTATTTTGTTTGCCATCGCGAAACAGACTAACATCCCTATCCGTTTTATTGGCGTTGGTGAGGGTATTGATGACTTAAAACCGTTCGTTGCTAAGGAATTTGTAGCGGCTTTATTCGATTGATCACTAAATATACATATTGCAATCGTACCTTAACATTGAGTACAATGATTCGCCTATGACTACGATGACAAAAAGCTTAAAAACACTAGATTTACACTTGCCGATTGGCAGTCTTGAAGCCTATTTGCACCATATTAATCAAATTCCTTTACTTACCGAAGACGAAGAGCGCGATCTTGCCACCCGTTTACACCATCAGGGCGAGCTAACCGCTGCTAAACGTTTGATTATGTCGCATTTGCGCTATGTCGCAAAAGTCGCTAAAGGTTATTTGGGTTATGGCTTGCCGCTAGCGGATTTAATCCAAGAAGGCAATATTGGCTTGATGAAAGCCGTGCGTCGTTTTAACCCAGAAATGGGGGCACGCTTGGTAACGTTTGCTATGCACTGGATCAAAGCTGAAATCCACGAATATATTTTAAAAAACTGGCGCATTGTGAAAGTGGCAACCACTAAGGCACAACGTAAATTATTTTTTAATTTACGCAGCCTAAAAAAACGTCTTGGTTGGATGACACAAGAAGAAGTGGATGATGTTGCCCAAGATTTAGGGGTTAAACCGGAAACCGTACGTGAAATGGAAATGCGACTTTCTTCATCTGATGCTTCTTTTGATAGCCCGTTAGACGAAGATGATGAACACCCATTTATTCCGGCTGGTTTTCTTGAAGATAACCGCTATAACCCTGCACATGAGTTAGAAAACAATAATTGGTCAGGCCAAGTCAATCACACGATGTATCAAGCATTAGAACAACTCGATGCTCGCAGCCAAGATATTATCCGCGCCCGTTGGTTAGATGAAGATAACAAACTGACGTTGCAAGATTTAGCGGATAAGTACCAGATTTCGGCGGAAAGAGTTAGACAGTTGGAAAAGAATGCGATGAATAAGTTGAAAGAGGCGTTGGTATAATTTTGTGTCCGGGTTTGGTGGCCACACAAACAAACCCGGACACGAAAAGCAGTGTCCGGGCTACGCTACCTGTTGAGTGTTACCACCGGTCAATTGTCTCGCTTCGCTCACCAACGCTAAACGCACGGCTTCAAGCTTCGACATTTTAGCGCCGCGTAATGTTTCATACATTTCAGCCATCTTCAGTAGAAAATAACTTTTCTTGGCTTTGTCTTCTTTTGATCCTTCTGGCAATTCGTGTACTTCACGCAAGGTAATGGAAATATCTTCCCAATTAAAAGCTTGTTCCAATTCGCGTGGGACAGAACAACGAATAATACGGCCACCGACTTCATGACCACCATCAGATTCAGATGCCCTCACTCCCTGATCTAAAACAAGCGCTTTATATTGCTGCGCTGATTCCATGAGGACTTCAATGCGCTCGTCTAGCGTGCCTTTGTGGGCATCATCGGGATGCGGATAGAATGCTATTGCCATAAGTGTGTCTCCTCACTTTTATTATCTGTTTAGGCACCGGCTCATCATCATACCGGTAGGTATATTGTAAGTATAGTCGCCAAAATGGGTTTTGCTTGCTCAAAAAGTCTATATTTTATACATAGTTGCGCGATCTAGGCAGCGATAACCCAGCACTTCACTGATATGGGTATCATTAATAGCTGAAACCCCCTCTAAGTCAGCGATAGTTAAAGCAAGCTTTACCAAGCGATGATAGACCCGGGCGGAGAAGTGGTATTTGTTCATGACTTGCTGCAATAAATCCCGGGCAGCTGGCAATAATTCCAGGGAAGCCGCTAGTTGCGGCACACTGAGTTTTGCATTGATGGTTTGTTGGCGTGATAGCTGTTTATCGCGTGCCGCTATCACTCGTTGTTTTACTTGCTGGCTATTTTCACTGATTGGCAATTCGGCATTGGTTAACATCTCAGTCGGTAAGCGCCCGACTTCAACGTGCATATCGATGCGATCTAGCAGCGGGCCTGAAATTTTATTCATGTAACGTTTGATTTGGTCGATATGACAACGACAATGAATTTCTTTACTGCCGGCATAACCGCAAGGACATGGATTCATGGAAGCAATTAATTGAAATTGCGCGGGGAAATGCGTTTGAAAGGCGGCGCGCGAAATCGTGATGTGGCCAGATTCTAATGGTTCACGCAAACTTTCTAATACATGACGGGTAAATTCTGGTAATTCATCTAAAAATAAAATGCCGTGATTGGCGAGTGAAATTTCGCCAGGACGTGGCGGACAACCACCACCGACTAATGCAGCACTTGAACTACTGTGATGGGGTGCGCGAAATGGAATTTGCTGCCAACTGCTAGGATCAAATCCGCGGTGACTGACAGATGCAACTGATGCAATTTCTAACGCTTGTTGGTCATTGATCGGCGGCATAATGGTTGGCAAGCGTGATGCTAACATTGTTTTACCAGTACCCGGTGGCCCTAAAAATAATAAACTGTGACCACCTGCGGCTGCGATTTCTAAAGCGCGTTTTGCATGCGGTTGACCTTTCACATCAGCTAAATCAAGCATCGAAGTAAATGTCGGTTTTTCAAAAACGAGATTGCGACACAGCGGTAATGGTTTACCGGTTTGCAAATGCGCGCATACTTCTAGTAAATGCGCGGCATACATCACATTCGCACTTTCAACGTAGGCGGCTTCTTGCGCGTTTGCTTCGGGTACTATTAATTGTCGTCCGTCTCGTAATGCGGCCATCGCAACCGGTAACACGCCGCGAATAGCACGCAATTCGCCAGATAATGCTAATTCACCGCTAAATTCGTAATGCGTTAAAACATCTAATGGTATTTGTTGCGATGCTGCTAAAATGCCAAGCGCTATTGGCAAATCAAATCGACCACCTTCTTTCGGTAAATCAGCGGGCGCTAAATTAATGGTGATGCGTCCTGGTGGAAATTCGAAATTTGCATTTACTAAAGCGCTTTTAACGCGATCTTTACTTTCTTTGACAGTTTTTTCTGGAAGACCCACGATGCTCAATCCAGCCATGCCAGGGGCAAGATGAGCTTCAACGGTGACCAGTGGTGCATCGATACCTGAAACGGCGCGACTGTAGACGATTGCTAATGACATAAAGGATTCCTTTTAATGAATTAAATAAAAGAGGATTTGTAGCCTGGACACGTTTTTTGTGTGCGGGGTTTTCTGGATTAATGCTGGATTAAATTGAAGGAAGGGTTTCGCGGGAATGAATGTGTAGAGCGCTTAAATCTTGTTGAGTGCCGACATTAAACCATAAACCTTGAAAATATTCGCCACTTACTTCGTTATTTTCGATTGCTTTAAATAACAAGCGGTTTAGTGGGAAATGGCCGACCGCGATATCTTTGAAAAAATCAGGATGATAGATTCCGATATTGGCAAAGGTTAACCGTGGTGTGGCTGTCATTGAAATCATTTCTTGTTGTAAGCCAAAATCACCTTCTGGATGAAAGCTTGGATTATCTACTAAGACCAAATGCGCTAAATGCGATAAACGAGAAGCGAGCGTCTGCAAGGGAAAATCACAGATAATATCACTACTAATCACTAAAAAAGGTTGATCGCCTAACAGGGGTAACGCTTGCACAATACCACCACCCGTTTCTAAACGCGTTTCTTCAATCGAATAAGTAATATTAACGCCAAAATCACGACCATCACCCAATGCTTGCATTAATTGCGTCGCCAGATAAGAAACATTAATAACAATATCGGTAATGCCTGCGCGCTTTAAACTTGCAAAAGTATATTCAATCAAGTAGTGATCAAAAACACGTAATAGGGGTTTAGGTGTCGTGAGTGTTAAATCACCCATACGCTGACCACGTCCCGCTGCTAAAATCATGGCGCGCATGTATTAAACCTTGTCTTTAAAAAGAGATTTCATGATAACTGAATTTGACTAGCACTATCAATTATCTCTGCATATTCTTGCAGTGGTTGCAATGTGGGATATTTTGCACTCACTGTTTTAATATATTGAATCGTGCGCGGAATATGCTGCAAATATTGGGGTTGTTGATCGCGGACTTTCTTGCGCGCGAAAGTCATCAGTGCCTTTAAGTGTCGCTGCAAACTCATCAAATCAAACCAACGTAAAAAAGTGTCACTACTTATATTTTGCAACAACCCTTTTGCCTGCAACAAGCGTTGATAATGATCTACCCATTGTGCCACTTGGTTACCCGGCCAAACAATATAACAATCGCGTAATAATGAAGCTAAATCATAAGTAACAGGACCAATAAACGCATCTTGAAAATCTAAAATACCCACTTCATTTGTTAACACCATTAAATTACCCGCATGATAATCGCGATGCATAAACACTTGTGGTTGATGGATGGCACTTGTTACTAATAATTGATAACAGTCATCCAGATTATTAGGTAAAGATGATAAATTTAGCCATTTTTCGCTAAACCATTCTTTGTGCCACGCCCATTCTTTTTGCATAAATTCTGCGGTGAAAAATGGCAAAGTATGATTGGGTACCTCACGAATACTTTGCATCGTTGCTAATGCATGCAAAGCTCGTTGATATAACTCATCCGCATTTGTTGCATTTAATGCACTCAAATAAGTCGTATCGCCAAAATCGGTAATTAATAAAAAACCTTGTTCGCGATTCATTGCAATAATATCGGGTGCTTTTAAGTTTTTCTCGCGTAAAGCGCTGCTGATTGCAACAAATGGTTGTGTGTTTTCTAAACTAGGTGGCGCATCCATCACCAAATAAGAACCTTTCGCTGTCATTAAACGAAAATAGCGTCGAAAACTTGCATCGTGCGGCAAGGGTTTCAACTCGCCTGTTTCGCCTATTATTTTACTAACCCATTGCACTAAGGCTTCTTTTCGTAATAACGCCGATTCCATTAACTTCCCCTTTTCGATACACTTGCCCAATGTCTGTTATTTCAAACTTATGCAATCGTAGCAGACTTTTTTGCTTGAGGTCATTAAATGAAGTTTAAACAAAAAACATGGATCGCTTTTTGCACTCTAATTGCTTGCAGCCTTCCCGCAACCGCGGGTAGCTACACGCGTCCGATTAATGACACTGATTCATTAGCAACACAATTAGGCTGGGTGGTTAGTGATAGTAATAATTGTGGTGGTTATTATGTTGATCAATCTTTCGCCTTACCTGGTGATATTGAAAAAGACCATGCAACGCAAATTACCAGCAATCATGGCTTGATCACCCAACGTGGCACATCGACATTAGAAGGTAGCGTGACGATTTCACGCGCAGGTCAACAAATTACAGCGAATAAAGCTTTTTTATATCGCAATCCAGAAACATTTAAATTAGAACGCGCCGAAATGATTGGCAATGTTAATTTGCGTGAACCAAACACGCTGATTGTTGGCAAACAAGGTCGCTATGAATTTAGTTCGCAAAAAAAATCATTGCTCGATATTTTTTATCGCACCACCTTAAATGGTCGACAAATTGTCGGCCCTGATGCGGTGAGTGAAGCTGAGCGTCAAAAGGCAAGAAGAATTACCCAATTAACCGCATGGGGAAAAGCCGATGAAGCAACGCAAGCAGAACCCCGCATTTTTGAATTAAAAGGCGCGAGCTTTAGTACTTGCCCGCCAACCAATCCTGCTTGGCAAGTAAAAGGCAGCAATATTGTTTTAAATAAAAATACCGGCCGCGGACATGTCACCAATGCGCGCATCTTAGTAAAAAACGTGCCGGTGTTTTATTTCCCTTACATTGATTTTTCAATTGATCATCAACGTAAGAGTGGTTTTCTTTGGCCAACGGTTGGTTTAGTGAGCAGCAGTTTTGGCGCCAGTTTATTAACACCGTTTTATTGGAACATGGCGCCCAATTACGATATGACCATTACGCCTGGTTTATTAGCCAAACGCGGTGTGCAATTAACCGATCAATTTCGTTATTTATCGGATATTAGTTCTGGCAACTTAACGATTAGCGTTTTACCAAACGATAGAAAATTTAAAGCGTTACAAGAGCAATACGGCGAAACCTATGGCTCTTCGAAAAACGATACGATTCAAGCGGAATTATCACGTTTATTAAATAACAATGCGACGCGTAAAAGTTTATTTTTTAGAGATGAAACACGCTTTAATGAACATTGGTCTAGTCACGTTGATTATAATTACGCTGGTGACGATTATTTCTTACAAGATTTTGGTAGTAACTTAAATGAAATTACGCAAAATCAATTATTACAAGAAGGCGATCTTTATTACAAAAGCAACCATTGGCATTTCATCGGTCGTTTTCAAACGTATCAAACATTGCATCCTATCATTGAAGGTCAACCGGCGGTGCAAAACCAATATCGTCGTTTTCCACAATTAATATTAAATGGCACTTATCCCGATCAACCATTTGGTTTGGAATATTTTATTAATAATGAAGGGACACACTTTGATATTCGTGATACACCGGGTACAAATACCATTTTCCCTATTGGTAATCGTTATCATACGCAACCCGGTGTTAGCTTGCCGCTCTATTGGCCGTATTTTTATGTTAATCCGCGCGCGCAATTAGCCTTAACGAATTATCAATTGTATCAAACAGCAGGCTCTACTATTCCAAGCTCGATTAATCGTGCGGTGCCGATCATTGATATTGCAACCGGTATGACTGTTACACGTGATATTCAATTTTTCTCGCACCACTTTCAACAAACGTTAGAGCCGCAACTGTATTACACTTACATCCCGTATCGTAATCAAAGTGATATTCCCATTTTTGATACGACAGTGAACACGCTAACGTACGATCAATTATTTAATTACAATCGCTTCGGTGGTATTGATCGCATCGGAGATGCTAATCAATTAGGGGTTGGTATTTCTTCACGTTTCTTTGATAGCTACACTTCGTTAGAAAAAGTGCGACTAGGTGCCGGCAGCATTGTCTATTTTGCGAACAGAAATGTGACTTTATGTAATGATAATCAGTGTACCGACAACCCGATGAATCATAGCAACTACCAACGATTGTCACCGATTTCCGCTTTATTAAATTACCACATCAATCCCGCTTGGAACTTTGATGCCAATTCGATTTGGAACCCGATTAACAAGCAAATCGCCAATACGACGCTTGGTTTGCATTATCAGCCTGAGGCTAACCGCATTATTAATTTAGGCTATAGCTATGTTTTCAATGGAGATATTCAATCAGGTAGTGTGATCAATAGTGCCGCGAACAACTTAAAATTAACGGATTTTTCGTTTGCTTGGCCAATGCTGCATGATGTCAGCGTCGTTGGCAGGTGGAGTGAAGACTGGAATTTCCACCGTTTGCAGAACATTTTGTCTGGGGTACAATACGACACCTGTTGTTGGTCTGTAAGACTAGTTGGCGGCCGGGCGTTTACGCAATTACAAAATAATACGCCACAATACAACAATGAATTTTTTATTCAGTTTGCTCTCAAAGGATTGGGGAATATCGGTTCTGGAAATCCTACTGGATTATTAAACAGTATTAATGGTTACAACCCTCAATTTGGGCAGGAATTTTAAAATGAAAAAACTAATCACGATTTTATTATGCACCACTTATGCTTTATGTCTTCCCGCACATGCTGCGAAACAACCGCTTGATCAAACCGTTGCAATTGTTAATGATGATGTCATTTCAAAATCAGAATTAACAAAAGCATTATCCAGTGCAAAAATGATGATGGCGCAAGAGCACGCAACACCAGCCACACCTGCTGTGTTACAAAAACAAGTACTCGATCAACTCATCAATAAAAAAATTCAGCTACAAATTGCTAAACAATCCGGTGTGCAAGTCAGCATGGCTGAAGTTGAAAAAGCCATTGGCCGTATTGCTGAACAAAATCACATGTCAAGGAGTGACTTATATGCGCGTATCAATCAAGATGGTATGACCACTGAAGAATATCGCAATGAAATTCAAGAACAAATGACGCTGCAAAAATTGCAGCAACAAGAAGTCGCAAGCCGCATGACCATCACACCGCAAGAAGTGACTAACTTCATGCATTCTCGTGCTTGGCAAACAAATGCTTCCAAGGAATATCATTTACAAGATTTATTAATCCCTTTAAATGATTCCCCATCCACAGAAGATGTGCAAAAAGCAAAAGCACATGCTGATGAATTAATGGCGCAAATCAAACAGGGCAAAAACTTCGAACAAATCACCGTGGCAGAATCTGCTAGCAGTCAGCCGTTACAAGGTGGTGATTTAGGGTGGAGACAATTACCTGAAATCCCTTCTGCTTTTGCTAACCAAGTTGTTGGCATGAAAGCAAACAATGTGGCAGGCCCGATTCAAACACCGAATGGTTTTCACATTATTCGTTTAGTAGAATCACGCGCGCTTGATGCCAAGCAAATGGCATCGTCTCGCAAAGTAATCGAAAATCAATTATTACAACAAAAGTTTGAACAAGCCGTTCATAATTGGGTTTCTAAATTACGTAGCCAAGCCTTTGTGGTGGTTAATGCCTGAATGCCTGACGAACGTTAAACGCATTCTTATCACTCCCGGCGAACCTGCCGGGATTGGTCCTGACATTACACTGAAACTCATCCAACAACCCTTCCCCCATCAACTGATTGCTATCGCTGATCCCGATATGATGCGTGCGCGTGCTGAGATGCTTGGTTTGCCCGTTAAGATTAATATCGTTGATTTAAATGCTGCTAATGAAAAACATCAGGCCGGGGTTTTAAATATGGTACCCGTGACATTAGACGGTAAAGTCACCCCTGGTAAATTAAATACAAAACATGCGAATTATGTCTTAGAAACGTTAAAGACTGCGGCAACACTTTGCCTTGAACAAAAAGCGGATGGTTTAGCAACCGCGCCCGTGCATAAAGGTGTGATTAACGATGCCGGTATCCCCTTCAGCGGACACACCGAATTTTTTGCGCAATGTTGCGGCGTGCCGTTAACGGTGATGTTTTTTGTGGTTGATGATTTGAAGGTTGCCTTGTTAACAACGCATTTACCATTGAAAGATGTCGCAAATGCGATTACACCAAAACGAATGGAAGAAACCATTCACATTTTGCAAAAATCATTGCAAACACAATTCAATATACCAACCCCGCGCATTTTAGTTTGTGGTTTAAACCCCCATGCTGGTGAAAACGGCCATTTAGGTCGTGAAGAAATCGATATCATTGCACCAACATTAGAGCGTTTACGTAAAACCCACGGTTATCATTTACGCGGACCATTACCTGCTGATACGATTTTCACTCCGCAACAAATAAAAACCGGTGATGCAGTGCTTGCCATGTATCATGATCAAGCATTGCCACTTATTAAATATCTTGGATTTGATCGCGCAGTGAATGTGACATTAGGGTTGCCGTTTATTAGAACGTCTGTTGATCATGGAACGGCGTTAGATATTGCGGGAACGGGTAAAGCGGATATCGGCAGTTTAGTCGCCGCCATCAAATTGATTGGAAAGTAGCCTGGAAACGCTTTTTGTGTCCGGGGATTTTGTATACGGATATCTCTCGATACAACAACCCCGGACACAAAAAGCGTGTTCAGGCTACAGTTCCATTATTTAAAGTAATCTTTCACGATTTAAGATCGACATCGTCAACCGATTAATCGAAATAATTTTATCTGCTTCATCTTTAATTTCGATGCCCCATACTTGCGTCGTTCTACCTAAGTGATACGGAAACGCTCGGGCAATGACCTGACCCTTGCGAATAGAGCGAATGTGATTGGTATTAATATCTAACCCAACACAATAAAACTCCGAAGGCACACAAAAGTTAGCACCCGTACTGCCTACACTCTCTGCCAACACACAAGAAGCGCCACCATGCATAATCCCCAACGGCTGATGATGACGATGATCAATCGGCATGCTTGCCAACAAATAATCATCACCCACTTCAAAAAACACTATCCCCAAAAACCCGCCTAAGGTATCCTTACCGCGTTCATTTAACCGCTCTAAGTTTATTTCTTGTTTCCAAATTGTCATTCTTTTCTCCTATTCGTTAACAAACCCCGTTGCTGCTGATACAATAGCTGCTAAATTAAAGGAAGCAACCGAAAATGAAAATAAGATGTCTTACCTTTTTTATCTTATTTTGCGCCCAAACACAGGCGTATGCTGCCGATTTGCTTGAAGTTTATCAGCAAGCGCTTACGAGTGATCCCACTTACCAACAAGCGATTTCCGAACGTTTATCGACCAAAGAAGGCGTGCCGATTACGCTGGCCAGCTTGCTTCCTAATATTAATCTCACCGGTACACCGTCTTTGACTCGAACCAATTACTCGGGTGCAGTGACCGGCGGCATTAGTGTCGTACCTCGCAACAATACGATGAAATACTATGAACTGGCACTGACCGCAACACAAACCGTTTTTAATTACTCACAATATATGAGTTTGGCCAGTTCTGTTTCGATTTCTAAAGGTGCTGATGCTACTTTAAATGCGGCCCTGCAAAGCTTAATGACGCGTGTCGCGAATGCTTACTTTGCCGTGTTACGCGATGAAGATAATTTAAGCTATAGCCAAGCGTCGAAAGTCGCCTACGCTGAACAACTGTCACAAGTAAAACAGCAATTTGATGTTGGCTTAAAAACCATTACCGAAGTTTATACCGCGCAAGCCTCATATGATACGGCAACAGCGAATGTGATCGCAGCAGAAACCACGCTCGCTAATGATCGCGAAAATTTGCGTGTTATTACTGGCAAATATTATCCGCACCTGTCTTCACTAAGTGAATCATTCCCATTGATTCGCCCAATACCAATGAATGTTGATCGCTGGGTGGAACGGGCGCAAATGCAAAATTGGTCGATTCGCTCAGCGCAATACAATTTAGACTCAGCCAGACAAATTGTTCGCCAACAGTTTGGTGGTCATTTGCCAACAGTGACAATGCAAGCGCAAGTTGATCGTATTTATACAAACAATATCAACGGTTATTTCAACATCGATCAACGTAATGGTCCTTCCATTCAAAAAGATAAATCGGTGATGTTAAATATTAACGTGCCTTTATTCCAAGGTGGTGGTGTTGTCGCCCAAACGAATCAAGCCATGTATAACTACCAAACCACGCAACAACAATTAGAATTAACAGTGCGCAATACCTTAAATACCACACGACAAAGTTATTTAGGCGTGATTGCGGGCATTAGTCAAATTACCGCCGATAAACAAGCGATTAAATCTTCCATGAGTTCGTTAGAAGGTATGGAAGCGAGTTATCAAGTCGGCACTGAAACTTTAGTGGATGTATTAAATCAACAACAAAAAGTTTTTCAAGCGCAAACGCAATATGCAACCGATCGCTACAACTTTATCAATAATGTTTTATTGCTAAAACAAGCAGCGGGCACGTTGAGTTTTGATGATTTATGCGCGATTAATGCTTGGTTGCGGGATGAAAAACATGCGGCGGTGCCGATTAGGCATTTTGCGAAACATCAGCATGTGGTGATGCATAAGGCTAAAAAAGTTAAGAAAGTTGCCACGAAAAAAATGATGGTAAAAAAGAAGGTGGCAGCTGTTGCTAAACCGCATAAAAAAGCAAAAGTTAAATTGGCGTTGAGAAAGTAGCCTGGACACGCTTTTTGTGTCCGGGGTTGTTGTATCTGGATGCCGCTCGATGCAACAACCAACCCCGGACACAAAAAGCGTGTCCAGGCTACGGGGTTTTTGTCAATTCGTGATATTTCTCTAACAACTGCTCTTCCGTTTCTGGATGATTAACATCTTTAATAATGCAATTCACCGGACAAACCGTCACACACTGCGGTTCGGCAAAATGACCAACGCATTCGGTGCAATTGCTTGGGCGAATTTCATAAATCATTTCACCCTGGAAGATAGCCGTGTTTGGGCAAACAGGTTCGCAGACATCGCAATTGATACATTCGTCGGTGATGATTAAAGCCATGATTATTTTTCTCGACGATTTAATTTTGCATACATGGCGCGTGCAACATGCGGTGGTACGAAAGCTTGGATGTCGCCATTAAGTGCGGCAATTTCACGAATCAAGCTGGAAGAAATAAACATATACTTTTCACTCGGCATTAAAAACACCGTTTCGATCAATGGATTTAAAGTGCGATTCATATTAGCCAATTGAAATTCATAATCAAAATCAGCCACCGCGCGTAACCCACGAATAAAAATGCTCGCTCCTAAATTTTTGGCAAAATCGAGCGTTAAAATATCAAACCCTTGTACGGAAACGTTGGGTAAATGGGTCACGGCCTCTGCACTCATGGCAATACGTTCATCTAATGAAAACAATGTATTCTTCTTTTCACTAGCTGCAACTGCGACCACTATTTGATCAAAAAGTGTCGCTGCACGCTCAATTAGATCGATATGACCCAAGGTGATTGGATCAAAAGTGCCCGCATAAATTGCTAACCCATTCATTTTTAGCCTCTTTTGGCGAAAGAGCACAAGTAGTACTCGGTATCGGCATATTATACGTTATAATATAGGTATATAAAAAAAATAATCACACAACAAAACGAGCTGCCCATGTATCCTTTTAAGATCATTTATAAGAATAATGGCATGGTGTCTCATTATGAGACTTGCCTGACCGGTCAGTCATTATTAAATTCTTCCAAATTAAATAAAGGCGCTGCCTTTAGTTTACAAGAACGTGAAATTTTCGAATTATCTGGATTATTGCCATATCAAATTGAAACATTGCCGCAACAAGTAGCGCGCATGTATGTGCAATACAATGAACACAAAACCAACCTTGGCAAGAATATTTATTTAAGTGTGTTACACGATTATAACGAAACCTTATTTTATAAATTAGTCAGTGAACACTTAGAAGAAATGCTACCGATTATTTACACACCTACCGTTGGCGAAGCGGTGCAACGTTTTAGTTTAGAACATCGCAAAACCAAAGGTTTATATATTTCTTATGCCGATAAAGATTCCATCGATACCATTTTAGATCACCGCTTACCGCCTGAAGTGGATATTAGTGTTGTCACCGATGGTGAAGCAGTATTAGGTATTGGCGATCAAGGCATTGGTGGCATTAATATTTCTAGCGCGAAATTAATGGTGTACACATTATGCGGCGGTATTCATCCGCACCGCACGCTACCGATTCAATTAGATGTTGGCACCAACAATGTGAGCTTACTGAATGATCCTATGTATTTAGGCTGGCGCCATGAAAGAATCACGGGACAAGCTTATGATGATTTCATTGATGCCTTTGTCACAGCAATCACTAAAAAATTTCCATCCATCTTTTTACACTGGGAAGACTTTGGTCGCTCTCATGCACGCGATATTTTAGAGCGTTATCGCAATCAAATTTGCACCATCAATGGTGATATGCAAGCAACGGGTGCGATTGCATTAGCCTGTGTATTAGCGGGCGCGAAAGCATCCGGCTTACCATTACCAGAACATCGTATTGTCATTATGGGTGCAGGTACCGCAGGTGTTGGTATTGCGGATAATATTCGACAAGCATTAATACGCCAAGGTTTAAGCGACAAGCAAGCATTAGAACGATTTTATTTAATTGATAAAGATGGTTTACTGACAACGGCTTCTAATTTATTACCGTTTCAAAAGGATTATGCAAGGCCTGCGCAAGAAATCAGTCCGTGGAAAGATGCTAACAAAAATCATGTTTCATTATTCGATGTTGTAAAAAATGTGAAACCAACTATTTTGATTGGATGCTCAACAGCCGCTGGCGCATTCACGGAAGAAATTGTGCGTTATATGGCAGAGCACGTGAAGCGCCCTATTATTATGCCGTTATCAAATCCAACGGCTTTAGCAGAAGCCACACCGAAAGATTTAATTCGCTGGACCAAGGGGCACGCGATTATTGCAACCGGCAGCCCATTTGATGATGTGATTTATCGCAAAAAAACATTCCCTATTGCGCAAAGCAATAATGCGTTTGCTTTCCCGGGTATCGGCTTAGGCGTTTGCACTGTAAAAGCAAAACGCTTAAGCGATGACATGATCGCAGCTGCCACTATTGCTTTAAGCGAATGTTCACCCACGCGCCAAGACCCTTACGCACCCTTGTTACCAAAGCTATCGGAAGCGCGTATGGTCAGTTATAATGTCGCTATTGCTGTTGCCGAACAAGCAAGGCAAGAAGGTTTGGCTCAAATTGCAGACAACGTCGATTTGAAAAAATTAATTGCGACTAATATGTGGGAACCGCACTATTACCCCTATCGCAAACTTTAATAAGTGATGAAACATGATAGACAACCAATCCCTCACCCGTATTCTTGGCTTGCGTCAGTATGTCGAAAAACAAGCGCCTGCTTTGCAAGCTGAACCTAGCATTATCACGCTAGACTCGTTACGAGAAAAAGCAGCCAGCTGTACGCTATGCGCGCTACATGAAACACGGACGCATTCTGTGTTTGGAGTTGGCAATACGTCGGCGAAATTAATGATTATCGGTGAAGCGCCTGGCTTTCATGAAGATCAACAAGGCGAACCGTTCGTTGGTCGTGCGGGGCAATTGCTAAATAATATGTTACGCAGTGTCGGTTTAACACGTGAAGAAGTTTATATCGCTAATATTTTAAAATGTCGCCCGCCAAATAATCGTGATCCGCTTGCTGAAGAAGTTGCCATGTGTACGGATTATTTAAATCAACAAATTGCATTGATTCGACCGAAGTTATTATTAGCTGTTGGACGAATTGCTGCGCATTATTTATTGCAGACGAAAGCGAGCTTAGAATCATTGCGACAGAAAGTGCATCAGTATAGTGATCTGCAAACACCGTTAGTGATTACGTATCATCCGGCGTATTTGTTGCGATCGCCGATTGATAAGAAGAAAGCCTATTCGGATTTGCAATATGCGATAAGCTTGATGTAGCTCTTCACCCATACGTAGCCTGGACACGTTTTTTGTGTCCGGGGTTGTTGCATCTGGATATCTCTGTATACAACAAACCCGGACACAAAAAGCGTGTCCAGGCTACATTCATTATGCTCGTCAACTATTTATTTTGGGTAGAGCCAAAATGCTTTCTACCATAAACATCAAAAGTTACATTAAATTTTGCTTTACTCGCTATTGGATACACCACTTTATTTAATTTTTCCAGCTTGATGAATCCATATGCAGATAACATTTTTAAAGTGCGTGATAAATTACTAGATTGACGGCCAGTGATTTCAGCAAGCTCTTTAATTGAACCTGGTTTTTTTTCAGTGATGATTTGTAGCAATATTTGATTGTCATCACTTAATACTTCGGCAAGCGATCTAAGTGAGGTAAACCAAATCTTAGGTTCATCTGCTTTTGGTTTATATTCACCGCGCGCAATCGCTAGCGTTCTTTCGCGAATTTCTTTTTGAGGCATAATGCCGATTTGGATTGTTTTCATGTTGTCTCCAACTCTACTCCGAATAAATGAAGCACTCTGTCTACTTCACGCCAAAAATCTGCAAGAAGTTGATGAGCATCTACAAAAGTGTAAGGTATTCCTATATCCCAAACATCACGGTGTCTATGATCAAACGTTTTTCTACCTCGATGTTTATATTTTCCTGTATTCGTTAATTTTACAGCATGTGCATTATCAAAACCCATCACACGTGTGCCATCACTACTATGAAGCGTAAGACTGTATTTAATACCCTGAGGCATTTCCTCAGTAGGGTTGGGTAGTTGACGCGCCGAAAACTTAACCCAAAATCCGCCGGCTTGCTGAATAATAACACCATCTAAATCTAAGAGTACTTGAATATCTTTTTTAGCCATAGTTATCATCTGTTGATAATAATGTATTATATCACCTATAATACAAGTGTCAAATTACCCTTAATGATTTAAAAATTGTTAAAAAATAAGGGGTGATTGGGGTTGTGATATCAATTGGGAAGGGAATATTGTTAAGCGGAAAATTGAAAGCAAGAACGATGAAGCTATAATCCACCGTCTGCTTATTAAGAAGAAAAATATTACAATAATTGTCAATGGACAACAAGCTAATGTAGCCTGGACACGTTTTTTGTGTCCGGGGTTGTTGCATCTGGATATCTCCGTATACAACAATCCCGGACACAAAAAGCGTGTCCAGGCTACATTCATTATGCTCGTCAACTATTTATTTTTGGGGAGAGTTAAAATGAAAAACATACTAGAAATTTTACATTTAAATGGAAATCCTTTGGAATCACTCCCTGCAGCGATTGCAAATTTGAATTTAAAAGAATTTCATATTTCAAAAGCACAGCAACATTTAGTGCCGGAAACGCTTACAGTGGCTAGAGATAATGCGCTTGCTAAACCGGGGTGAAGTGCTCTTAAAACCCTGGCGCTCTCGTAAAATGTTTATTATAACAAACTAAAAATTGTTCTTTGTAGTTAGGATATTTTTCGATAATTTCATTAAGTGTTTCACGTGGGTTGTTATCTGCTTCAAGTATTCTTTTACTTAAAGCATCATCAGTAAGAATACATACCATCACCTGAGCAAAATATTCAGGCTGGATATCAGCCACACATCTTTTTAAATCATCTAAATTAAAAATACATGACGCTACTAATTTATCTAAGCATTTGTCAAATAAAACTGCTAATTTATCTAACGAATTTTGTTTTTTCATTTTATCAGCAAGATCTTCTAGCAAATAGGTAGCAGGAATATAGGGATGATTAGCGATTTTATCCATAATAGCATTTGGATTTTTGCTAAGCACAACAATAATTTTATTTACACCAGTCTCTAGCTCTAAGGGCATGCAATTTTGACTTGGCTTTTCGATAAAGTCATCCACACCTTCAAGATCACATTCTTCATTAGTTCTTTGAAACATAGTGTTATCTTCTTAAACCAATATAATTGCTATTTGTCTGATCCAATGTACCCCGTGTCTCAACGCTACCATCAGGCGCATCTGTTTGATTGCGAGGTCTTGATAAATATTGATTAGTTACAGCAGGCTTTGTACTCAATCCATCTATACGGGTAGTTGTTATCACTTTTTTGGTCGACCCTGAAAAAGTTTCTGTTTCAGATGGAATGATTTTATCTTTTACATGACAAAGAAAAAATTTCTTCCCGCATGATTCCCCTAATGCTAGTAACATACTAATAGGTAGAAAAATAATACCGAAAGCGACCACTATTAAAGCTGGAATAGCAATGAGAAGAGACACAGGTGACAATTTTAATCTATTTTTATTGGTAGGTATGCCGCCATTTGCAGAAAACTGCGCTGGAAAATTAACTGTAAGATCGAACGGAATAGAAAATAAATTATGACAAAGATTGCTATAACGTTTTATCCAGAATTTAGCTGTATCGCGGCATATATCAATGACTATCGATAATATTGATATGGGTAACAAAATACAATCTACTATCAATAGACCTGCCAACCAAATGGGTGAAACCACAAATGTTATGCCAAGGGCCAAGAGCGATCCCTTTACAGTTAACTCCATACCATTTATTTTTTTATATTCACCAGGAATAGACATTGGTCTATTGGGGTATAATGCAAAAATGTATAGTTTCACTATAAAAGATAAAAGCGCTATATTTATAATGCGAGCAACATCCATCGTATTAGCAAAGCTACTATCTTCATAATCATCTTTATCGCTGTAATCCTCACGATGATAAGCGGTTGCATCAGGAAAAAAAGCAGATTTTCTTTCGACTATTTTGCTAACTTGCTTATAACTATATGACGAATAAAATAGTGACATTAGCACCCTCGTTATGATCTAATAATATACAGATTGTATAATTAAGGTGCTATTGAATCAATACGTATTGACTACTACCCCTGCTTTGTTAAGTTTTCCAGGGGAAGAAAATAAGGGGGGAGAGGGAGTAAGCGTAGGATAGTGGAAATTGAATAGGACGCAAGGCTATTTTTGAGATACTGGTTTTTTACTCGTTTATGCCTACAAAACTAAGCAAACTGTAGCCTGGACACGCTTTTTGTGTCCGGGTTGGTTGTATACGGATGTATCCAGATGCAACCACCCCGGACACAAAAAGCGTGTCCAGGCTACATTCATGACATACCTTACCAGACATAGCTAATTCCGTAGCTCATTACGCTGCAGCATTTTTATCAATAAAATTCTTTAAATCTTCAGGATGGAGCTCTAACATTTTTAGTAAATTACTAACAGCAGGGAGTGGTTTTGTTTCCCCGCGCTCATAACGACTAAATCCATTCTTGCCACCACCAAATATCCTACCCGCTTCTTCCTGAGTTAATTTGAGAATATCTTTACGTATATGTCGAATCTCTTCAGGCGATAACAAACCATCAACTTTTGTTTTGAATTTCTCAAATGCCTTTTCAGTTTTAGCAATATCATCACCGTTTAAAATACCTTCTTCACAAGTGTCGCACCATAAGCCTGGTTGCTCTAATGTAATTGATTTACCTTTATAGGTATAAACTTGCGATTTTTTCTGGTGATGTAATTTACCTTTCTTACAAGCATGACATCTCATGTTTACTTCTCCTTAAAGGAAATAACAAAATGTCCCATTTCGTCAACCTGGAACTTAATATATAAAAAATAGCCGTTGTATTCCGCGTTATAAACATCTTGCCACATACGATGATCGGAATATGTTGTCATTGATTTCACAAAATTTTTACGTTTAAGCTGCGAAATAACATCAACTATATCTTGCGATGAAAATCCCATTGCACGTGCATCTATCAAAGCTTTATTTGTTATTCTTAATTTCTTAACCGTTGAAAAAGCTTTTTTAATGGCTTCTAAATCACAAGTCATTACACGTTTTTCCATGTATATTATACCCTATTAGGTTATTTATTTCAATTAAAATTACCCTTTAAGGGTAACTATTTGATTTAAAGATTATAAAATATCGTGAAATTGGCTGAAGAGAAAAACCGAGGAATTCATAGAAGGGTAAAAAAATTCAAGAATGCGGAGCTCGAATTCTACTGAATAAACCTTTTATTTCAAAGAAAATCTACAGCAAGCTGTAGCCTGGACACGCTTTTTGTGTCCGGGGTTGCATGTATATACAGAAATATCCAGATGCAACCACCCCGGACACAAAAAGCGTGTCCAGGCTACGGCTTGCTTCAAAATTTAGTTACGCAATCCTTGGGCACTATAAGAACTCAAAGACTGAGGCAAATTCTCAGGGTTCTGTTGTGTTTGTGGTGTTTGTGGTGTTTGTGCATCTTGAGGAGTCCCCACAGGTTTACCACTTAATTCAAGATTAATTTGATTGTCATTGCTAGGGCGAAGAGTGTTATTTGATAAACGAGTACTACTAGTAAATACCTTAGCTTGATGATGATTAGATGATGGTTTCTCTTTTTGATTGACAATATTGACAATATAACAATAAGCGATGCTAGCAGCGATCGCACCTAGTACAATTCCAACCCCAACACCCGTGACGACACTTGCAATCATTATTATTACAGGAGCAACAAAAGGGGTTGCTACAAAATAGCTTAATAGCGCTATGGCTACACATGAACCCAACAAAACTGAACACCCTCCTTGTACACATGCTTTGGTGTCGCGCGCATCATCCTGGGCCCGCATATCGGCCCACATAGTGTTTCGCATCCTGGAAGGACTACTAGTACCATAAAAAATAGAATTTTTAGACGGATTATATAATACGCCAACTCCAAAATACGTTAGAATACCTACGATCAATCCTGCTGAAGCAACAGCAGCGCCATAAAACGGTATCAAGGCCAATCCTAGAGGCGGAAACATTATCAATAATGCAACTAATAATGCAGCTGAAAGACCGGCTACCAAAAAACCAATACCTAACATAATATTGTTTTGGGTGTCTGAAGGATCGTTGCTCATATGATTGACCTATCAATAATAATTATTTGTACAGATAATACCCTAGTATTCTTAAGGAATTATTAACGACTGACCCCGCTTCCAATAGGCTTGGGGCTACAGCAAGCTGTAGCCTGGACACGCTTTTTGTGTCCGGGGTTGCATGTATATACAGAAATATCCAGATGCAACCAACCCGGACACAAAAAGCGTGTCCAGGCTACAATACGGTTTTTCGTTGAGATTATTTGTTAAATATTGCGCGCGAAGCGCGCATAGGGTTAGAGCAACGCGCCTGTGTAAGTATCCAATTTTATATATTGAATTTCTTCGCCTGGTGGTTCATAGGTGATGGATATATTTTTCTGGGTGATTGCCGTGACGTTGAGATAATCAGCATTTGCATAATCAAAATCTTTCTTCCATAGAACACCACTCCAATTAATCACTGCAACACCTTCATTATCAATGACGGTCATGAGGCTTAGTTCGGGGGAAATGTCTGTTGCGAAATAAGTTGAGTTAATTTCGATATCATTATAACAGTCAGTATCAAGGCATTTGCGTTGAATACTATCGAATCGATATATAATGCCATTCGCATTCACTAAGACGTTATGCGTATTATCAACAAGCAAACATTGTCGCTGATTTTTTTGGCTTTCACCTGAGCGGAAAACGGCATAGTAAACTTGCATATCAGCTGTGGTAACTTCTAATAGGGTATCTTCCGCAAATCCTACGAATATTGTTTGATGGTTAATCTTATAATTTTTGATATCTGTTTCAGTCCACCCGAAATAAATGATTGCGTTAGACGTATCGATATCTGCGCTGTTAATTATTTTAATTTCACTCATTTGATACGCCTATATTTACGTCACGGTATGCTTACAATGCTAGGCTGCTACGGCTTGGCGTTTCTGCTCGCGCCATTCTCAACCTGGACTTTTGTTTGTGCATGCGTCTTGAATAACGAACATGATTGTATTAACCCATATTCTCTTTTATTACTGTTACCATCCGCCATAGCGATTAACCCTCTCCCGACATACAAACCGCCGACGCTATAACCAATCACCTTGCCAATAATCGCCATTGAACTAAAACCTATCAGTGGAGCAATGCCAAAGGTGCCAACTACCAACGCATAAGTCACAGCCATTAATGCTAACCCTGCAAAAATTAATACCGCGCCGGCAATGATTTCATTGCGAGATCGGTTGCCATCGATTTTGTTTACCACGGCGGTCAGTTTATTAAGATTTTTATTATCTTCAGGTTTAATTAAACCAATTTGAGTTCGCGCCAATATTTCAATTAAATATCGATATTCGAAACAATCAGCCATGATTATTTTTGTATAGGTTTGCTCGCAAGCCTCAATTATTTTGTTAGCTTGCAAGCTTAACGGGTCAGCTGATGAATCCGATTTACTTGAGATGCGTTGTTTGAGTCGATCCAATGCTTTTTTATAGTTAGCTCTTAAATCAGCTGATTCATTTTGTGAGTCAAGGATAAGCTGCTCGCATTCGCTAATAATCTCATCGTCAGTTTTACCGCTAGGTACGGTAGTGGGGCAGTTTGGGAAAGTGATATCTGCGTCAGAAAGCATGAGGATTATACTCCTTATTAATGGGTAAATTGTAGGGTTGATGATGGACGACTGGTTGTATTGTATACTGGGAATATTAACAAATTCTTAAAAGTGGGTTGGGGTTGTTGTCGGGGAGGTATATCCAGCAAGCTGTAGCCTGGACACGCTTTTTGTGTCCGGGGTTGTATGTATATACAGAAATATCCAGATGCAACCAACCCGGACACGAAAAGCGTGTCCAGGCTACTTGTTTGTCTTTGAAATAATATTATCGTTGCCTCTATAGCATTAAGGTTGAAAAATCTTTTCGATTAGCGCTAATTGCTTGGCTAACGCGCCACGATTGGCGGCAACCACCTTCAATGCATTTTTACTTAACGTTTCGCGTGCATCTTTATTTTCTGCAAGTTGTATTAGTGTTTCTGCGAAGGTATCACCGACACTGACAATGGCTTTTTCTTTAGCAAACAATGCAAACATTTGATTGAAGTTAAAAACATGCGTGCCAATCATCACGGGCACACCTAATGCAGCAGGTTCTATAAAATTATGGCCGCCTCTTGGAATTAAGCTGCCGCCGACAAAGGCAAGTTCGGCAACGCTATAAAACAAGAGTAATTCACCCATCGAGTCGCCCAAAAATACTTGGGTATCTGGCTGCACTGTTTTCATATCACTGCGACGAGCTAACACAAAGTCGGCTGCAATTTGTTTTGCAACAGTTGCAAATCGACTCGCATGACGCGGCACCAAGATCAATAATGCATTCGGCATTTTTTCACGTAATTTTTTATGTGCTGCTAAAATAATTTCTTCTTCACCTTCATGCGTGCTTGCTGCGATCCAAATAAAACGATTCGCCCCTAATGTTTTTTTCAATTGCTCACTTTCCATTAATAAACTGCTTGGCAATTGCAAATCAAATTTAATATTACCGGTCACATGCACATTAGCGGGATTGGCGCCGAGCGTGATAAAACGTTTGGCATCTGCTTCACCATTGGCTGCAATTAAGGTGACGCGTGATAACATTTTTCGCATCACACTGGCAACATAACCATAACCGCGTGCAGAGCGCGCTGATAATCGCGCATTCAAAATGCAAATCGGTACTTGTCGTTGTTGCAAACGCATAAATAAATTTGGCCACAATTCCGTTTCCATCATGATGGCAATGTGAGGATTGGTGTTGCGCAAAAATCGTTGCATACAAAATGGTAAATCATATGGCAAATAAGCATGTTGCACGGTATCGCCTAATGCGGCTTTGACGCGCATGGCACCCGTTGGTGTCATGGTGGTGACTAACATGGGTAAATCAGGATACTGGCGCTGCAGTGCCTGGATTAAGGGAATGGCAGCGATCACTTCACCAACGGAGACCGCATGCACCCACAAGCTTTTCTTAAAATGAAAATGATAAAACCCAAGCCGCTCAGGTAACCGCGACCGGTAAGCGGGTTCACGCAAGGATCGCCACATCAGGCGAGCAAAAATGAAGGGCAAGGCTAAAATAAACAGAAATGTGTACAAATATTGCACTAAATACCTTCCCTTTGCTGTAGTTGTAACGCCCAATTGACGTTTTATCGAGGAGTATTTTGCCATGCTTTTCGATTTAATGTTAGAATCGCGACAATCCAATCAACGACCAAGGGCTTTATGCGCCATCCGTTAGCAGAGCAGTTACCCGATTTTAGCCAAGCACGCGTCTTAATCGTTGGCGATGTTATGCTTGATCGCTATTGGTTTGGTGATACAGGCCGTATTTCACCTGAAGCGCCTGTTCCAGTGGTGAATGTGCGCAATATCGATAATCGCCCAGGCGGTGCCGGTAATGTCGCGCTCAATATTACAGCGCTCGGCGGCAATGCTACTTTAATTGGCGTGATCGGTCACGATGAAGCAGGCACCACCCTTGGCAATCAATTAACCGGCGCTAAAGTTCAACATGATCTTTGCCCGATCGACAACATACCCACCACCATTAAATTGCGCGTGATTAGCCGTCATCAACAATTGTTACGCATTGATTTCGAAGAAAGTCATCATCATGTTTCACCTGACTTACTCATCCCACGCTTTAAAAAGCATTTAGCCAACGCCAATTTAGTGATTTTATCGGATTACAGCAAAGGGACGCTGTCTGATCCTCGACAATTTATTCAATTAGCGAATGCCGCGAAAGTGACTGTTGTTGTTGATCCAAAAAGCACGGATTTTAGTCGCTATGCTAATGCTGATATCATCACCCCCAACTTTAAAGAATTCGAAGCCGTCGTTGGCGTTTGCCACACAGAGCAAGAAATCATCGACAAGGGTCGCGCATTATTAGAAAAATTTAATATTGGCGCACTGTTAATTACCCGCGGTGAAGATGGCATGACATTAATCGAATCAGAACATGTTTCACACTTACCCGCTTATGCGCGCGAAGTATTTGATGTGACCGGTGCCGGTGATACTGTCATTGGCACACTCGGTACCGCCATTGCTGCCGGCTCTGACTTTATTAGTGCAACCGCACTTGCGAATGTGGCTGCCAGTTTAGTCGTTGGTAAATTAGGTGCAGCAACCGTTAGCACACCCGAATTACAAGTAGCCCTCACTGGCAAAACCAGTTTTGCCACCGGCATTTTAAATGAAGAACAATTATTACGTGCGGTACAAGAAGTGCGATCACAAGGCAAAAAAGTGGTCTTTACCAATGGTTGCTTTGATGTCATTCATGCCGGCCATGTCACATCATTAAAATTAGCGAAAGAATTAGGCGATTATTTAATTGTTGCGGTCAACAGCGACGAATCCATTCGCAAATTAAAAGGCAACAATCGACCGATTAATCACCTTGATCATCGCATGACCGTACTGGCTAGCTTAGATGTTGTTGATTGGGTTATTCCTTTTACTGATGATACGCCTGAACGTTTATTGCAATTGATAAAACCTGATGTTTTAGCCAAAGGCAGCGATTATACAGTGAGCCAAATTGTTGGCGCTGATATTGTGCGTGCTTATGGTGGCGAAGTACGTATTGTTAAACACGAAATCAAAACATCGAGCACATCGATTCTCAATCAATTAGCAACTGCGGTGCAGGGAGAAAGTTAAGTTTATGAGTGACATTGGTAATTTATTTGTGATCGCCGCACCCTCCGGCACTGGCAAGACCACGTTAGTTAAAACACTCACTGATCAATTGTCTAATCTCACCGTGTCTATTTCTCATACCACACGCTATCAGCGTCCGAATGAAGTAAATGGGGTGAATTATCATTTTATCGATCAAACCACTTTTGATGCCATGGTTGCTCATGATGATTTTTTAGAGCACGCGATCATTTTTGGTAATGGCTACGGCACATCGAAAAGCATGGTGCAACAAACCTTGCAAAAAGGCATTGATGTTATTTTAGAAATCGATTGGCAGGGACATCAGCAAATTAAAAAGTTATTCCCCGATTCCATTTCTATTTTCATTTTACCACCCTCTTTTGCCGATCTGAAAAATCGCTTAGAAACCCGCAACCAAGATGAGCCCGACATTATTAAAATCCGCCTAGCGGATGCTCAAAAAACCTTACAACATATTCATGAGTTTGATTATGTGGTTTTAAACGAAGACTTTGTCCGGGCAGTCGCTGATTTGAGCACCATTATCCTGGCCGAGCGCCTAACGCAAAAGCGACAAACAGCCAAGTTTGCTAGCTTATTAAGCACATTTTTAGTATGATGTGTGCCCGAGTGAACTAATATTGATAGAAGGTACTAGTAATGGCACGAGTGACCGTCGAAGATTGTTTAAAAAATGTTAAAAATCGCTTTGAATTAGTTATCTTAGCTGCAAAACGCGCAAGACAAATCATGCGTGGCAAAACCCCTCGCGTCCCAATAGACAATGATAAGGCAACTGTCATTGCATTGCGTGAAATCGCTGAAGGCTTTACCGATTTCGACCACAAACCAGAGATCGAAGAAGAAACACACGTCATCACCATTTTGGCTGAACCCACAGAAACCGTCGTCATCATCGACGAAATCGAAGAAGATGAAGACGACTTAGAAGCCTCTAGCGACACTGAAACCGATGTTGATGCTAGCAGCACCGCTTCCCCTTCTGAAGAATCGCCAAATCAAGAAGAAACCAAGTAGAGAGAAGCTACTATGTCAAAACTGATAACACGCATTGCTATTTTCACCTTTGCATGCTTGTTATCAGTCGCACATGCGACTCCGCCTACCAATTTAGCCTTAGTAAAAAAATCCTTAGTGGAATATCACGATTCAGGCGCTTATGCGAAAGATTGCGCACTCGTTGCTGATCAAGCATTAGATTATTTGCGCAATGCGCACTTTACCAAGAATGATCAAGGTAAACCCGCTATCGTATTTGATATTGATGAAACCTCTTTATCAAATTACCCTGAAATGAAGCGCTTAAATTTCGGCGGCACGATGGAGCAATTTCATCTTGCTGAAAACAAAGGTGTTGATGCTGCCATTCCATCTACTTTAAAACTGTATCAATATGCTATCGCCAATCATATTGCCGTGATCTTCATTACGGGTCGCCCGCAAAATGAAGCTGCTGCTACTATTCGCAACTTGAAAGCTGAAGGCTATACCTCCTGGGATAAAATTGTTTTCCGTGATGGTGCTTACAAAAAAGCCTCTGCTGCTACTTATAAAACAGCGATACGTAAAGAATTAACTGCAGCGGGTTATCACATTGTTGCTAACATTGGCGATCAAACCAGCGATTTAGCGGGTGGATTTGCGGATAAAGTATTTTTACTGCCTAATCCCTATTATTTAATCAGCTAAATTAACGCTGCGACTTCTTCGTAGTATTTCGCATCACTAGAATCAAACTCAATCAATCCAGGCCAAGAACGCAACCACGTTAATTGTCTTTTTGCTAATTGTCTGGTTGCAGCAATAGCATTTGCTTTCATGTGATCGTAATCTATTTCACCATTGAAATATTGCCATACTTCGCGATAACCAACGGAGCGCATCGATGGCATATCGGCGTTTAAATCACCGCGTTGATATAAGCGATTTACTTCGTGAATAAAGCCTTGTTCTAGCATTTGTTCAAAACGCAATGCAATGCGCTCATGTAGCCATGCTCTTGGTGCGAGTGTTAAACCAATATTAATAACCTTAAAATCAGCCAGTGCGCTTTTGGTTTCGTGTTGAATCGCGGTCATGGTTTTACCGGTTAACATAAATACTTCTAAAGCACGCTGTATGCGCTGACCATCGGCTGGATTAATGCGTGCGGCAGATTCTGGATCAACGGCGGCAAGGGATTGATGTAATGCGCCCCAACCTTCTTGTTCAGCGCGTACTGATAAGGCTTTTCGCAAGGTATCATCACGTGTCGGTAACACTGCCATGCCTTGTTGCAAGGCACGAAAATACATCATCGTGCCGCCAACTAATAAAGGTGTTTTACCTTTAAGATGAATTTCATTAATAGCCTGCAATGCATCACGACAAAAATTACCCGCAGAATACGGTTTACTGGGATCGACAATATCAATTAAACGATGTGGTGCTTTTTTAAGCGTGTCGGCATCCGGTTTTGCTGTGCCAATATCCATACCTCGATAAACCATGGCTGAATCAACACTGATAATTTCTAGCGGGAAACGCTGCACTAATTCCACCGCTAAAGGCGTTTTACCAGAAGCCGTGGGTCCCATTAAACAAATAATGCGGGGTTTTTCCACTTTATTTACCCCGCATGAATAATTTATCTAAATCATCCATGCTCAATTCAACACAAGTTGGCCGGCCGTGATTGCATTGACCGCTGTGATCGGTTTTTTCCATATCACGCAATAATGCATTCATCTCAGTAATGTTTAATTTGTGATGCGCGCGCACGGCACTATGACAAGCCAGTGTGCCTAATAATCGATGCAATGCTTCTTGTGAACGCTGACTTTTACCTTGTGAAATTAAATCACTAATAATATCTCGTACTAATTGCTCAACGGGGCCATCTGCAAACCAATGCGGTACTTCACGTACCACGATTGCTTCTTTACCCATGCGCGCCACCGAAAAACCAAATTCGCTAAATACTTCTGGGAATTGTTCAACGCAATCGGCTTCACGTTCACTGAGTGCAATGGATAATGGCATTAATAATGCTTGTACAGGTACTTGTTGTTTACTGATTGCCGTTTTCATTTTTTCATAAACGATGCGCTCATGCGCTGCATGCATATCAATCATCACTAAGCCTTTGGCATTTTCGGCTAAAATATAAATGCCTTGCACTTGGCCTAGCGCATATCCTAATGGTGGGACTGCTTTTGTTTCAGGTTGCGTTTCAGTGGTTAAATCGCGATATATCGCTAATTGCTCTTGCACTTTGACGGGTTGCGCTTCTTTACGAGTAAAAGAAGGATAAGAAATCGGTGCCGGTCTTGGTGCTGGCGCACGATAACTATTGCTTGTTGTTGCCCCATGTTGATGGCCGCAAGAAGATTGTTGCGCTGGTATTGTCGAAATATCAGCCGTTTCTGGCTGTAAAGTGATGATCGCCTCCGTGCCTGGTTTTGCTTCTGCTAATGCGTTATGAATACTTTGAAAAATAAAATCATGCACCAGACGACTTTCACGAAAACGCACTTCGTGTTTGGTTGGATGCACATTGACATCAACGCTTGTAGGTAACACTTCTAAAAATAAAACATACGCAGGATAACGATCACGATACAACACATCTTGATAAGCTTCTTTTAACGCATGAATCACTAATTTATCACGCACCATACGACCATTAAGATAAAAATACTGTGTATCGGCTTGGCTGCGCGTATACGTTGGTAATGCAATCCATCCACTGATACGCATGCCTGCACCGACTGCTTCAATATGCACCGCGCTCTCAACAAAAGCAGGGCCACATAACGCGCTCAAGCGTTCAATTTTTTCTTTTTCTTTGTGGGCGGGATAATATTGTCGCACTAATTTTTGATTGTGTTTTAACGTAAAGCCGACAGTAAAATGGGATAAAGCTAAGCGTTTAATTAATTCATCGATGTGTTCGAATTCTGTTTTTTCTGCGCGTAAGAATTTGCGTCTTGCTGGCGTATTATAAAATAAATCGCGCACATCAACGGTTGTGCCTTGTGGATGCGGTGCGGGTGAAACGGTTTCAACATCTGTCCCGCCCACCAGAATTTCCCAACCGGTATTTTTGGCTTGCGCTGAAGTAATCGATAAGCGTGAAACAGAACCAATACTCGCTAATGCTTCCCCACGAAAACCTAAAGTGGCAATTTGTGCTAAATCTTCGCTGGTATAAATTTTACTCGTCGCATGTCGACTAACCGCTAATGGCAAATCATCTTTGTGAATGCCCGAACCATTATCACGTACACGAATTAAGCGCACACCGCCTTGTTCAATTTCTAAATCAATTTGCGTGGCTCCCGCATCTAAGCTATTTTCGACCAATTCTTTTACAATAGATGCCGGTCTTTCAATGACTTCGCCGGCTGCAATTTGGTTAGCTAGTAAGGGTGTGAGTTTTTCGATGCGTTTCATGCCCATTAACCTATTAAATGTAATGTGATTGCATCGTAGCCTGGACACGCTTTTTGTGTCCAGGGCTTTTCGGTTGGGATGAGTAAAGCCCCGGACACAAAAAGCGTGTCCAGGCTACGAAAATCGTGACGCCCATTTCGCTTTTTGTTAATATGAAACACAATTAGAATTAGAAGTGCACAATAATCACCCAGCTCTTTACCTTAATTTGAGGTTAACATGCTTTCACATCCCGTTTTAGCAGAATTTGAAACCCTTGATCTTGAAAAACCTCGCGCTAGAGGTCCGATCGCAAATGATATTCAATCCGTCAAAGCTAAAATTGAAGAATTGGGAAATGAAATTCGAAAGCTTTCTGCAAAATTAGTAGAACCTGAAAAAAAGCTATCTGATATTAAAACGGATTTAGCGGCTAAAACTCGAGAAATTGCTTCGATAGAAACAGCTATTCCTGCGATGCAGAAACAAATAGAAGAGTATACCAACGATATTTTTATATTAACTGAAGCTGTTGCGAGGGATAAAAAAAAGCTAAGCGCACCGGTCGTAACGACTATCAGTCCTCTTAAAATTCCAGGGGTAAAAGAACTCAATAATTTTTCAAAACGTTTAGTTGGTCAACCCAGAAAAATTCATGATAGTAAAGACGTCTTCATAACACGTAGCAGCGATGTTGCGAAAGATATAAAAACCAATTCAGGATTACTCAAATCTTGTCAGGATGAAACCGAGAAATTATTTACAACCATCCGTGAGAAAGAAGCCAGATTAAACAAACTCCGTTTAGAAATAAAAGCTCTTGAAACACAAAAAACAGAAAAAGAAACCGCTCTCACTCCTTATAGAGATAGTCTTGAATCCTTGCGTGTACAATTAGAAGGGCAAACCGTCTTATTAGACACCATGAGTATATTTCGTCTATTTGAACATTTGGATAGCTTTCATTTAAAACCTTCGATCAAATTAACAGAAGAATACCAAGCCACATTAGACATCTTAAAAGCCGATGCTTCTTTAACATTAGACACCATGACACCGCTTGATGAAGCAAAAAACCCGACAAAAACATTACAAGCCTATTTAAAAGTAGTAGCACTACTGACTCAAGTGCAAAAAGCGCTGAAAAGCGAAAATATCAAAAACACCATAAAACTCATCACAGATGAAATCTCCAGAAAGCTTAAAATTACTGGACTGACACGTGACATGGCCGGTATAAAGCTTTTTGATATTGACATGGATATCAATAAAAAATTGACCCTGCCTCTTACTGCTATGCAACAAACATTAACTGAATGGTTTAATAAAATTACGCCTGAATTTGAAAAACCCTTAAATGTGCAACCGTTGGTTGATAAAAAAAGCGCTCTTCAAGAAAAATTAACAAAACTGAAAGCGGGCTATCTAAAATTAATAGAAAAGGGTTTGTGTGGCTCTATCAATAAATTTGCCGCCCAAAAAAAACAAATAGTAGATGAATTGCTCGCGTTACAAGAAAAAGTAGGCGAAATAGCCCAAGATATTGATGTGCTCATTAGTTATGTCAACACTAATGGTTCAGCAGAAGCTAGAGCGCATTTAAAATTAACTGAGCATCGCGAAAGCGCACAAGCGCTAATAACATCATTTAGAAAAACGCTGCCTACTTTCATCAGTATTGAAATCACGCCCGACGAATTCGCCGCTGCCATTAAGAACTCACCACCTAAAAATAGCGACCAAGACATGGCATGCGAAGGTATTGCAGAAGCACACAAAGCGTTATTAATGCAATACCGCAAATACAAATCAGAAAATGTGTCTTTTTTTGAAAAGTTATTCGCAAAAAGAATGCAACGTCGTCTGAGTTATGCAAATGAGTTAATCACTAAGCTCGATGAATTCAAAACTGATAAGCTTCATGATCAAACCAGACTTAAAACTTATCTTGCAACTGGCTTAAAAGAATATCAGCCTAGTTTTTTTGCTAAACATTTTGGTGGTGATAAAAAAGATGTTTCGAAAAGTCTACATTTGATTTTAGAGAATCTCGATCGTCAATTAAAGGATGTCACCTCCCTTGCAACACATCATGCGACTACTTTTTCTAAAGCCTCAAGTCCTAGCGCAGTGCCTGGTGTGACTGTTAGTTCACGATTAGCGCCCGATTGAACAAGCTGACATTCTAAATCCGGCATGGGCAAAAACCCCATGCCTTTTTCTGGCCATTCAATCAAACTAAGTGCTGGCGTTCTGAAATAATCACGGATACCCATTTCTTCTAATTCATCTGCATGTACTATGCGATACAAATCAAAATGGAAAATTTTTTGGCCTTCTATTTCGTAGGGTTCAACTAGTGTGTACGTTGGACTTTTTACTTTGCCGGTAAAACCAAGTCCGCGTAAAAATCCACGAGCGAAGGTGGTTTTGCCAGCGCCTAAATCGCCGGATAAATAAATCACGGCGGATTTGTTGCGTAAGATACTTGCTAATTGCGAAGCAAAAGCTATTAGTGCTTCTTCATTTAATTGCCATTGTTTTGTGGTCATGTTTTTTATCTTCCACTGTCATCCCGGAAATCGCCGCAGGCGATTGTCCGGGATCCATTCTTGTGCATACAAAACGATGAGCTTTGGATTCGCGTGGGTGGATCCCGGACAATCGCCTGCGGCGATTTCCGGGATGACAATTCAATTCACCAACTGATGTAAATACGGCATAACATCACTTGCAATCATACCGCGCTCACCGCCATTTAGCGTTGCTAAATCGCCAGCAACCGCGTGAATATACACCCCTAATTTTGCCGCCGCAAAAAGTGTGGCGCCTTGTGCCAACAAACCACCCAATACACCGCTTAATACATCACCCATGCCAGCGGTAGACATACCCGGGTTGCCACGAATACAAACTCTTAATAATTCATTTTCAGCCGCTACTAAACTACCCGCGCCTTTTAAGATCGCAACGCCACCATATTGTTTTTGTAACCGCATCACACTACCAGGACGATCCTCCACAATTGTGTTCGCTTTTTCTTGATTTAATAATCTTGCCGCTTCCAATGGGTGCGGCGTTAACAACCAATTATCATGTTTAATTGGATTTTTCGCTAACCAATTTAAACCATCGGCATCCACCACTTTTGGATGTGGTTGTTTCATTATTTCTTGCCATATCTCATGAGACCAATCCGATTGGCCGAGACCAGGACCGATGACAATCACCGTTGCTTTTGCAAGTAACGATTGTAACTTTGCCATATCATCAATACCGTGACACATCACTTCCGGCATAAAACCACTGATACGTTTAGCACACTTAGGATGCATCGCAACACTCACCAAACCCGCACCGACTCGCAACGCAGCCATTGCTGCTAACTGACAAGCACCGCTCATTCCAACATCGCCACCGACAATTAATACATGGCCTGATAAGCCTTTATGCCAATCACGGCTGCGTTTTGGTAAGGTTTCTTGAGTGATATTTTCATTGATAATAAATGCACTCGGTGGCATTGCTTCTAACAACTCTGGCGGAATATCTAAATTCGCTAATATTACTTTTCCCGCTAAACCAATCCCTTTACCGGTTAATAACCCTAATTTTAAACCGATAAAAGTAATTGTCACAGTCGCTTGTATTGCTTTACCTAACACACAACCCGTATCGGCATGCACACCGGTTGGGATATCAATAGCTAAAACGGGTAATTGTGATTTTTCTATTTTCTCTAATACGGTGATTAATTCTTTTCGCAATGGTGTTTGCAAACCAATTCCACAAATCGCATCAACGATTAAATCGACTTCTGCAAACGATATATCGCTTGAAAATGGCTGAATACTAACGCCTGCATGCTCACATGCCTTATAAGCATCAGCAGCGGCTGCTGGCAGATCATTTAATTCACCCACATAAAATACACTGACATCAATGGCTTTTTTATGTAATAACGTAGCTAACACATAACCATCACCACCATTATTACCACCACCCGCTATAATCATTATTTTTTTAGCTGCAGCAAAATATTGATTTAGTGCCACCAATGCGGCAGCACCTGCGCGGTGCATTAATTCATTGGCAGTGACTGTTTTTGCAGCAATCCATTTATTTTCAATTTCTCGTATAGTTGCAACAGCAAAAACAGATGTTTCTTTCATCGCGAGCTCTCTTTACTATCACGCAACCAACTGACTAACGTAAATACAATTAATGTTGTTGATATAACGCTTAAGGAAACTAACACTGGAATATCGAGCCAAGGTTCTATCACCATTTTAAAGCCGATAAATATTAAAATAAATGCAATTGCATATTTTAATAATTCAAAACGTGAAATCATGCCAGATAATAAGAAATACAGGGCGCGTAACCCCAAAATGGCAAAAATATTCGATGTCCAAACAATAAATGGATCTTGGGTGATAGCAAAAATGGCGGGAATACTATCCACTGCAAAAACAATATCACTGATTTCAATAAAAATTAAGGTCGCAAACAAGGGTGTGACATAACGCAACCCATTTTTAATCACAAAAAAATCTTGGCCATGTAATTCATTCGTCATACGGCAGTAGCGTTTAATCACTGCTAAAATACCTGATTCCGTGAAATCTTTTTCTTTCTCTTCTGTTAATAAAATCTTAATGCCGGTAAAAAGCAAAAACGCACCCATCAGATATAGAATCCAATGAAAACGTGCAACTAAATACGTGCCTAATAAAATAATCCCTAACCGCATCACAATCGCACTCCAAATACCAATCGAGAAAACGCGTTGTTGGCAATGGTGCGGAATTTTCATTTGTTTGAAAATCATGTAAAAGACAAATAAATTATCAACTGATAATGATTTTTCAATTAAGTAACCGGTGAAAAAATCTAATGCTGTTTTTTTGGCGAAAGTTGGGGTTGTGGTTTCTAACAAGTAAAACCAAAGTAAAAAATTAAAGGCAATCGCTAAACAAAACCAAAATATCGACCAATACAATGCCGCCCTCATGGATTCATGAGGACGTGCATGTTTTTTTAGAAAGAAAGTATCAAGAGTCAGTGCAAAAACAATAAAAATTGAAAATCCTAACCACACCCATCCATTTGCGACATTATTCATCCATGTTTACACAATGTATTACATTGCGCCTTTTAATCCGTAGCCAATCATCAGAGTAGCAAATATCATGAGAAGTGCCAGCAAAAATTTTCCGCCCATGACTTCAACGCCTTTATCAGCCAGTGCATAATGATAACGGCCGCGCCATACCATCATCGGAGGCAAGAGAATCATCAAGAAGAAGCAGCAAACACCAGCGTATTCTAAACCGCGGATAAAAGCGCCTGGGTAGAATAAAACGATTAATAAAGGTGGCATAAATGTTGCGCCGTAAATCACAATGCTATTCAAACCCTCTTTGGTCATACGAAAACCATCTGCTAAGAAATCAGATAAGCATAATGAAATACTCAAGAATGACGTTGTCATACAAATCGATGTAAAGAATTTCGCGAGCGATGTTACTGTGTTTTTTTGCAGCAATACGCCCAATTCACTCACTAAATCACTATTGGTGCTAGCCGAACCCATCATGTGTCTTAAGCCAGAATCACCATTTAATGGAATAATACCCAAAATGACTAAATCCCAAGCGATATAACAAAACAATGGAATCAACATACCGACAAAAATCGCCAAACGTAATGATTTGATATCTTCGTTAAAATACGTACGCAAACTTGGAATAATCATCAAACTACCAAAGGCGACCGCTGCAACGGTAATACCTGAAGCTGAAGCAATACTCGCAATATGAAAATGCCCCAAATTAGCAGCTGAAACAAACGGCACCATCAATATCACTAACAAACAATAAGCGCCCATTTTGCCAAACATTAAACCGCGATTCACATAATCGACTGCGCGCATACCAAAATAAACAACTGCGCCGAAAATAGCGGTAAAGATAACGGACGCTACCGGCAATGAAACATTAATACCGGCATTCCCTAATAAATAATGGAATAAATCGCCACCACCGGAAATATACGCACAGATAATAGAATAGAGTAATACCAAATAAACAACCCAAGTCACCGCCTGGCCAGGCTTTCCTAATGTTCTGCCTGCCATCGTGATCAAGTTAGTATTCGGTGGCATCCAAAGGTTCACTTCAAGAAATAAGAACGCACAAATGGTCATAATGAGCCAAGCGCTGGTTAACATCACCATCGAGCCCCAAAAGCCCATTTCCGCTGTCGCAACAGGCAACGCTAAGATACCAGCCCCTATAGTCGTGCCGATTACCAATAATGTACCGCCTATCAATTTTGAGTTCATTTTGTACAACCTCCGGTTAAGCTTCTATCATACCTGTATAATATTAAGGCATTCTGAAGAGGATGACATTCACTTAACTCTTTGAATAATTTATTGTTATTAAGATCCATTTTTCATAAAAAACATAGCTATAAAGCTATAAATCAAAATCGCGACTGATGAGAGAATGAGACCGCCCAAAAGCGGCTTGCCGCCGGGTAAGGTATAAACACTGCGGTAGTGTTTGTGATAGCGTCCATTCCATGCCATCCAAGCCGGCAATAAAATCAGTAAGATGACGCAATAAATACCTGCATAGGCCAACGCATTAATAAACACATTTGGCATGGCTAAGGTGATAAAAAATGGCGGCACAAAGGTTAATAAATGAATAAACACTTTTTTGAAGCCCACTTTTTCCATTTGCAAACCATCGGCTAAAAAATCCACTAAGCAAACGGCAACACCTAAGAAAGAAGTGACTACGCAAATGGAGGTAAACAATTTCACAAAAAATTGCACTGAACCTTCATGCACCAACGTATTTAATGTATTAACAAGCGCACTGGTTGAATCATCGGAATGTAAAATCCCTGTTAAACTTTCAACACCATTTAAAGGAATCACACCCATAATCACTGCATCCCAAAAGATGTAGCAAACCAAAGGGACAAAACTACCTACTAAAATAGCGATTTTTAATTTGCGCACATCACCGGCAAAATAAATGCGTAAACTAGGCACAATGGCTGCATAACCAAATGCAGTTAGCGTTACCGTGATTGCTGTAATACTCGTGATGTGATGCAACTCACCTTGTAATAATTTATCGACTGAAATAAATGGCATCAGCAAACACACTAATAAAATGTATGCGCCTAGTTTAATCGCCATTAAAAATCGATTGGTATAATCGACGGCTTGAATACCTAAAAAAACAATGGTGCCAAAAACCATTAAGAAGATCAGTGCTGCACCCCACTCTGGTAATTGGAAATGGGTCGCCGCTAACAAGTTATGTAATAAGTCACTACCACCTGCGATGTAAGCGCAAAGCAACGAATACAATAATAAGATAAAAGAACCCCAGGCCAATAATTGACCGATCGGCCCGATGGTTGCTTTTGCCATGGTGATTAAGTTGCTATTGGTCGGCAGCCATAAATTCACTTCTAAAATTAAAAAAGCGCCCGCGGTCATCACAAACCAGCAAATAAATAATAAAAACACCGATCCTAAAAAGCCGAGTGAGGCTGTCGCTATGGGCAATGCCAACATGCCAGCACCAATAGATGTACCAATAATAAGCAAAATACTACCTAATAATTTGAAATCCATCACTTCTTCCACACTTTTTATTTATCGGGGGTATACTATGGCTCACTATGAAAAATCTGGCAAACAAAATCAAAGCTTGGGGGCTTGAACTTGGCTTCCAACAGGTCGGAATTACTGATACAGATTTATCAAAATATGAAGACCGCTTCCTCGCATGGCTTAAAAAAGGCTTTCATGGCGAAATGGATTACATGGCAAAACACGGGCTTAAGCGCTCGCGACCTGCCTTATTAATTCCTGAAACCATCCGCATCATCTCTGTTCGTATGGATTATTTGCCGCCCGATACCTCACTGATTGATGTGTTACAAAATCCATCGAAAGGTTACGTGTCACGCTATGCGCTGGGTCGTGACTATCATCGCTTGATGCGCAATCGCTTAAAAAAACTAACTGAAAAAATTAGCGCTGAGATTTCTGATCCAAGCCATCGTGTGTTTTGTGATAGTGCACCGGTATTAGAAAAAGCGATTGCAGAAAAAGCCGGCTTAGGTTGGATTGGTAAACACACCAATCTTATTAATTCAAAAGCAGGTTCATGGTTTTTTCTCGGCGAAATTTATACCAACATTCCATTAGAGATTGATGCGCCTACCACCAAAAGTCATTGTGGTAGTTGTACGGCGTGTCTTGATGTTTGCCCAACGCAGGCTATTGTTGCACCTTACCAAGTTGATGCCAGACGTTGTATTTCGTATTTAACGATAGAGTTGCGCGATTCCATTCCTGTTGAATTTCGCTCGATGATCGGTAATCGCATTTATGGTTGCGATGATTGCCAAGCCATGTGTCCGTGGAATAAATTCGCAAAACACACAGCCGAAAATGATTTTCACCCGCGACATAATTTACATACGCCCGATTTACTAAATTTATTTGCGTGGAGTGAAGCGGATTTTTTGAAATTCACCGAAGGTTCTGCCATTAAACGCATTGGTTATGAATGTTGGTTGCGTAATATTGCTGTAGCGCTTGGTAATGCGCCAACAACACCTGAAATTGTGCACGCACTCCTGCAACAAAAAAATCATTCGTCATCTCTCGTGCGTGAACATGTGTTATGGGCGCTTGAACAACATCATTCTGCAACGCGTAAAAATTTCTCGCGATAATAACGTAATTCTGCGATTGATTCTAAAATATCATCTAACGCTTGATGCTTAGATTCTTTTTGCACGCCATTATAAATACGCGGCGCCCAACGCTGCGCTAATTCTTTCAATGTGCTGACATCAATTAAGCGATAATGAAAATATTGTTCTAACTCTGGCATATAACGACCCAAAAAGCGTCGATCTTGCCAAATACTATTACCACACATCGGCGATTTACCTGCAGGTACATATTCGCGTAAAAAAGCTAACGTTTTTTGCACCGCAATTTCTTCAGTGATAACGCTTTCTTTAACGCGTTGTACTAAACCAGAACGATTATGATGCGTTGTATTCCATTCATCCATGCCATCTAGCAAACTATCTGCTTGATGAATCGCAAACACGGGACCTTCTGCTAACACATGCAAATCGGTGTCTGTGACAACCGTTGCTATTTCTATAATGCGATCTTTCTCAGGATTTAACCCTGTCATTTCTAGATCAACCCAAATGAGATTATTTGCATTTGCCGCCATGAGTGTTTACCTTATCTATTTTTCTAGGGAACCATTTTATAATGATGTTCATTGAAAGTGCTATCGCTGTCTGCGTTGCTTATCTGTTTGGTTCATTATCAAGCGCGATAATTGTTTGTCGCGTTGCTGGTTTGCCCGATCCGCGTACACAAGGTTCGCAAAATCCAGGCGCGACTAATGTGTTGCGCATTGGTGGCAAATTACCTGCTTTTATTACTTTATTTGGTGATGCCGTCAAAGGTGTGATTCCAATTTTAATGGCGCGCGCACTTGGATTTGATACAAATATTCTCGCCTTAGTCGCACTTGCTGCATTCATCGGACACTTGTATCCGATTTTCTTTGGTTTCAAAGGCGGTAAAGGAGTGGCGACATTAATTGGTTGTTTACTCGCGCTCTCACTACCAACAGGCGCATGTTGGTTACTCACCTGGTTAGTCGTTGCCATACTATTTCGTTATTCTTCACTCGCAGCATTAACAGCATCAATGCTAGCACCGGTTTATATGTGGTATTTTTCAGCGAATGATTTTTATGTTGCAGCAACATTAGTGATGGTGGGGCTAGTGTTTATTCGGCATCGTGGGAATATTAAAAAACTATTGGCAGGAACTGAAAACAAGATAGGAAAAAAATAAAATAATTGCTCCACCCGTAAACGTGAACGTGCACGCGTGCGTGCCCGTCTTTACCGCTTTTAAATAAAATCAAAAGACGGGCACGCACGCGGGCACGCTCACGGGCACGTTATAAAGACGATAATTCCCAGCGTGCTTTTACATCTACGCCCAAATCATCTTTTTCACCGATCATCAACCGCTGGCAACCCACATACGCGATCATCGCCCCATTATCCGTACAAAATAACGGTCGCGGGAAATATAATTCGACACCTAATTTTTCACACATCTTAAATAATGATTCGCGTAATGCTGTGTTCGCGCCAACACCACCTGCGACGACTAACCTTTTCATACCTGTTTGTTTTAAAGCGCGCGTACATTTAATCGTTAACGTATCAACCGCTGCTTTTTGGAAAGCATATGCCACATCTGCTTTCGTTGCTTCATCATCACCCGCTTCACGCAAGGTATTCATGGCAAATGTTTTCAACCCACTAAAACTAAAATCTAATCCTGGTCTATCGACCATGGGTCGCGGAAATGTAAAACGCCCAGGTTGGCCTTGTTCTGCTAGTTTCGCTAATGCCGCACCACCGGGATAACCCAACCCTAACAACTTCGCGGTTTTATCAAAGGCTTCACCGACCGCATCATCTAAGGTATCGCCTATCAATTCATAAGACCCAAATTTGGCAACCGTGATTAATTCGGTATGACCGCCTGAAACCAGCAAGGCTAAAAAGGGGAAACGAGGTGGGACAGGTTCTAAAAAGGGGGCGAGTAAATGACCTTCTAAATGGTGCACGCCAACGGTTGGCACCTTCAACGCAAAACCCAGTGTTCGAGCAACCATCGCACCGACCAATAGCGCACCCACTAATCCGGGGCCCTTGGTATAAGCAATCCCCTGTATATCTTTCGCACTCACCCCCGCTTCCTGTAAAACACCATTCATAAGAGGTAAAATTTTGGTCACATGGTCGCGCGACGCTAATTCCGGCACGACACCGCCAAATTTGGCATGGGTATCGGTTTGGCTATGAATCACGTGCGCGAGCAAGCCCCGAGTGGGCTCATAGAGAGCAATTCCGGTTTCATCACACGATGTTTCTATACCTAAAGTCAGCATAGTGGCAGAATACCTGGGTTTCATCCAAAAACAACCTTTACATTCGACTGAAACCCAGTTTAGAATTGGCACCTCGTTAAATTTGATAATAGGTAAAGTGTTGCTATGCCAACAGTACGTGTAAGAGACAATGAAAATTTTGAATTAAGCCTACGCCGTTTTAAGCGCCTTTGCGAAAAAGCGGGCATTTTAGCTGATTTAAGACGTCACGAATTTTATGAAAAACCAACCTGGAAGCGTAAGCGCAAGAAAGCAGCTGCTGTTAAACGCTATCAGAAGAAAATCTTGCGCGAACATATGGCGCTAGAACGTGATCGTCAGCCAATTGGCACCGGCAAGAAAGACGCCGCTTAAAGACCTTCAAAAAGGGAAGCTAAGCTTCCCTTTTTTATTTAAGACCCTTCAGTGATGAGATAATCCCCATGACCGGTACTATCAAGGACCAGATTACAGAAGACATGAAATCCGCTATGCGTGCGCAAGAAAAAGAGCGCTTAGCGACGATTCGCCTGATTCTTTCCGCTATCAAACAAGTTGAAGTCGATACCCGTGTCGTTTTAACCGACGAACAAGTATTAGCCATCTTAAATAAGATGATCAAACAACGTAAAGATTCCATCAGCCAATTCGAAACCGGCAATCGCCCTGATTTAGCTCAAATCGAAGCTGCTGAAATTAAAATCATCCAAGCTTATTTACCCGCACAAATGTCCGAAGCCGAAGTCATTGCTGCCGTGAAAGCCGCTGTGCAATCATCAGGCGCCACCTCTGCCAAAGATATGGGCAAAGTGATGGGCGTTTTGAAATCGCAGTTAGCCGGTAAAGCGGATATGACTGTGGTTAGCGCGAAGGTAAAAGAGTTACTCGCATAACTTGTCATCCCGGAAACGCCGAAGGCGTTGTCCGGGACCCACCCATCAAATTTACAAAACAATGAGTCTTGGATTCACCCCGGTGGATCCCGGACAATCGGCTACGCCGATTTCCGGGATGACATAATGACAGCCTCTCCCCCCTAAGCTACAATTGCCATTCAAACCCAAGAGAAACTTTGTATGGCTGCGAACATCCCAAGAGAATTCATCGACCTCGTGCTCGCTAAAATCGACATTGTTGATCTTATAAACACCCATATTCCGCTAAAGAAAAAATCCGGCAGCAATTATTTTGCCCGTTGCCCTTTTCATAACGAAAAAAGCGCTTCTTTTTCAGTCAGCCAACCCAAACAATTTTATTATTGCTTCGGCTGCGGCGCGCACGGCAATGCGATTGATTTTTTAATGCACCATGATCATTTGAATTTTCCAGAAGCCATTGAAAATTTAGCGCATCAAGCCGGCATGGAATTGCCCAAAAATACCGAATCCTATGTCAAAAAAGATGATTCACTCGCCACCCTATTTCAATTAATGGTAGATGCCACCGACTATTTTTACGAAAACATGCGCAACTCCGAACGCGCCATTCAATATTTTAAAAACCGCGGTATCTCAGGCGTTATCGCAAAACAATTTTTCTTAGGTTATGCGCCTAATGGCTGGAATAATTTAATCGATAAATTCGTCAAAACAGAAAGCGACAAATTAAAATTACTCGAAGCAGGCCTTGTCATCAAAAAAGAGGATAGCAGCGGTTACTATGACCGCTTCCGCGATCGCGTGATGTTTCCCATCCATGATTATCGCGGCCGCGTCATTGGTTTTGGTGGTCGAGTGATTGATCAAGGTGAACCCAAATATTTAAATTCACCCGAAACCCCTCTTTTTCAAAAAGGCCATGAACTGTATGGTTTGTATCAAGCATTAAAAATCAATCGCAAATTAGATCGCGTCATCATGGTTGAAGGCTACATGGATGTGATCGCACTCTTCCAAAGCGGTATCACTTATGCCGTTGCAACCCTTGGTACCGCCACCACACCACATCATTTTCAACGCTTATTTCGCTATACATCCGATATCATTTTTTGTTTCGATGGTGATGCGGCGGGTCGCACGGCAGCGTGGCGCGCGTTACAAGTGCTATTCCCTTTGATGCACGATAGTTTACAAATTCGTTTCTTATTTTTACCCGATGGTGAAGATCCAGATAGCTTGGTGCGCAAAATCGGCAAAGAGGCATTCGAGCAACTGTACACAACATCACCATCGCTATCCGATTTCTTTTTCCAAACATTAAGCAAACAATGCGACTTAAGTAGCATGGAAGGTCGCGCACGTTTTGCAGCGCTTGCCCTTGAACATATCAAGCAATTACCGCCTAGCATTTACCAAGACATTTTAATCGACGAATTAGGCAAACGCGCTCGCATTTCTATCCGCGATTTCAAAATTGCTCATAGTCACGCCCAAGAGACACCCACCAAAGAAAACAAAGCAAAATCGCAATTACCCGCCAATGTGCGCTTAGCGCTAGCATTATTGATTCAATCACCGGAACTGGCCAGCTTAATCACAGAACCGTTGCCGTCTTCACCCCTCGTTGGTTTTAGCTTTATGCTGAACTTAATCGAATTAATCCATGAAAAACCCAATGTGACAACGGCTAGCTTAATTGAGCATTACCGAGGCGAAAAAGAAGAAGATTTCATCCGCAAACTTGCCCAATTTGAACATGGCATCCCGGATGCGGGCGTCAAAAACGAGTTTTTAGGTATTATCCGTCAGCTAATCACCATGACATACGACTTAGAAATCGACCATTTCCTATCCAAAGCAGCCCACGAACCACTTGCTGATCAAGAAAAATCCGAATTATCGAAACTTATCAGCCAAAAAAAGGCTTTAACCAATCCCGCTTAGCATGTATTTTACATAGAATCGTGTATAATATTAGATTCGCCGCGCAACCTATGGCGAATCTCTTTTTTTAATACTTTGACCGACTCAATAGGCAACCAACTATGCATCAACAAGATTCACAAAAAGAATCGCAAAAATTGCGTCTCCGCGAACTTATCGCTCGTGGCAAAGAAAAGGGCTTTCTCACTCACGCTGAGATCAACGACCACTTGCCATCCGATCTTGTCACTGACACAGAACAAGTCGAAGAAATCATCGCTATGTTTAACGACATGGGCATCACCATTTCTGATGAAGCACCTGACCGCGTTGGTATGGTATTAAATGAAGCTGAAAATGGTGAAGACGAAGCCGCTGAAGAAGTTGCAAACGCGCTTGCTGCCGATGGCGAATTAGGCCGCACCACCGATCCTGTGCGTATGTACATGCGCGAGATGGGTCGAGTCGAATTATTATCCCGCGAAGGCGAAATCGCGATTGCAAAAAGAATCGAAGAAGGCGTGATTCAAATGTTAACCACGCTCGCCTATCAACCACAAATGATTGCCGAAGTATTAGGCGACTTTGATCGTGTTGAAAAAGGTGAAATTCGTTTAAGTGATTTAATCAGTGGTTACATCGAACCTGATTTAGAATCCGTTGCTGAAGAAGGTGAAGAAGGCGAAGACGGCGGCGAAATTGCTGCTTCCAAAAAAGCCGCCAAACCACCCAAAGAAGCAGGCGCCGCTGAAGATGAAGAAGTGGATGAAGAAGCTGATCCATTTGATGAAGATGCCGGCCTTGATCCTGTTAAAGCCAAAGAACGCTTCGAAGAATTACGCAAGTATTACACTGAAACCATTGCGACTGAAAAGAAGCATGGTCAAGCCCATAAAAAGTCCTTAGCGAAACGTGAAGAATTAGCTAAAAACTTTATGGACATCAAATTGTCGCCACGACAATTCAACAAACTGTCGCGCAAAATGCGTAGTTTGCTGGATGACATTCGGGCACAAGAACGCGCGATCATGGATTTCTGCGTTAACAAAGGCAAATTACCACGCAAAGTATTTATTACCGCGTTTATTGGTAATGAAACCAATTTAGATTGGTTTGCTGACAACCAGAAAAAACCTGGCTTTGCTGAGTTAGCAAAATACGCACCAGACATTCAACGCGCACAAAAAAAATTAATTGCGCTACAAGATCAAATGCACATGACGGTTGCTGAAATCAAAGAAGTAAACCGCCGTTTATCGATTGGTGAAGCAAAAGCCCGTCGTGCGAAAAAAGAAATGGTAGAAGCAAACTTACGTTTAGTGATTTCGATTGCGAAAAAATACACTAACCGTGGTTTACAATTCTTAGATTTAATTCAAGAAGGCAACATTGGTTTAATGAAAGCCGTTGATAAATTCGAATACCAACGTGGTTATAAGTTTTCAACTTATGCTACCTGGTGGATTCGTCAAGCGATCACGCGTTCGATCGCCGATCAAGCCCGTACCATTCGTATTCCGGTACACATGATTGAAACGATCAACAAATTAAATCGTATTTCACGTCAATTGCTGCAAGAAACCGGCATCGAACCAACTCCGGAAGAATTAAGCCGCAAGATGAATATTCCAGAAGATAAAATTCGTAAGATTTTAAAAATTGCGAAAGAACCTATCTCCATGGAAACCCCGATTGGTGATGATGAAGATTCCCACTTGGGCGACTTCATCGAAGATGGCAACACCTTATCACCGATTGACGCTGCAACGAATTTTGGTTTAACCGAAGCCGTACAAAAAGTATTGGGTTCATTAACACCAAGAGAAGCGAAAGTGTTACGTATGCGTTTTGGTATCAACATGAATACCGATCATACGTTGGAAGAAGTTGGTAAGCAGTTTGATGTGACTCGCGAACGTATTCGTCAGATCGAAGCGAAGGCGTTGCGTAAATTGCGTCATCCGTCACGTGCTGAGCAATTGCGTAGTTTCTTGGAAGAGCAAGAGTAAATCATACCGTGTCATCCCGGAAAGCGCCGCAGGCGTTTGTCCGGGACCCACTTATAAATCTGCACGAACCCTTTAACATTTAAGAAAATCCCCCCTCCCCCCCTAGCAACCATCTTAACTTCCATATATCATTGCCCTTTCAAGCAACACCGGGCCTATAGCTCAGTTGGTTAGAGCAGAGGACTCATAATCCTTTGGTCCTAGGTTCGAGTCCTAGTGGGCCCACAGTATAATCAAGCACTTAGCCGTTACTTCCAACCACCTTTAACATTGGCTTCGTGACTTTTTCGTAAGCTACACTTTGGATTTGTCTCATCAAGGTTAGCGAAGAACCGTTACGATCTTCACAAACCTTATTTGCTGCCTTCCATAAATTAAGTAATTCAGCGGAAGAATAGTGCGTCGTAATTCTTGCTGACTTATGACCAAGCAAGTCTTGTCTATCCTCAAATGAAACACCCGCCGATCTTAACCGTCTGCCGAACGTGTGCTTAAGATCATGCACGCGAACTGGCAATTCACTTAATTCTCTGGCTTTTCGCCAACCATTATTCAGCATATGGGTAACAGGTTTACCCCGATAAACAAAAACATACTCGGGATGTTTTCCTCGTTGTCTTTCTATTACCAAACGCGCTGTACGGTTGAGCACCACTAATCTATCTTCACCATTCTTGACGCTTTCGCTTGGGATGATAAATACCGATCCTATTTCTGGCATCGGCACTTTTACCTCCCACTCCCAACGCAACCAACATACTTCCTGATCTCGACAACCCGTATTCACTGCAAACAACGCCATCTCTTTGAGATGTAATGGCAACACAGCTAATAATCGATCTTGCTCTTCCCAGTTCAATGGATATGGTTTACGTTTATCAAGTTCCGGTAAAAGTTTAATTTTAGGTGCAGCAGCAACCCATGTTAAACCAAATTCATCCATCCACTCGCCTGCTGCAAGATTTAAGATATGGCGTATAACTTGAAGACCATGGTTAATGGTTCTAGTTTTTATTCCTTCCTTACGTCTCGCCTCAATAAAGGGCTGTAAAGCCCCCATGTGAATGGCTTCTAACGGTAAATCCCCAATATAGGCATCAAGTATTTTTAGTCTGCCCGCATCAGATCTGATACTTTTTTTATGTTGGTTTTCCAACATAAATTTTAAAGCAGCATCTCTGAATATCCTCTTCGGGCGTACTCCATATACCTGTGCCTGACGCATTGTATCTAGCCGACGAGCTAAATATTTTTCTGCTTCTTCAAGGTTACCTGTGCCAGTACTTTCGCAAAGTCGGCGGCCGTTGACCCTTTTATCGATGTGCCAGATACCGCTAATTTTTTGAAGTCCCGGTGTTCTCTTTCGTCCCATTTGTCTTCTCCTTCATTTCTGAAGACTGGACGACCATTGCAACGCTTATAATGATCGGCCCATGCGTCCAAATCAAGCCTGTCAAAAGCGATGCCTTGTATTCCGATGGGGATTTCGATTAAGGCCGGCCTGACAATCTTATTGAATAGGTTTTTATTCATGCCTAAATAAGCAGGTGCATCTCTTAGTCTGATATAACGCCGATCGCCTTGAAGCATCCAGATCTCTTCTGTATGAATACATAATTAGTGAATTGAATGATGATACTATTTGTATACTTTTGGTCAATACTATTGGTATACACACGAGCGGAATGTATCAAGTCTTGTGGCATAAACTTGCAACATGTAATCTTAGAGTTATAAATTAATCCGGCCATTCAACATAATATTTGAGGAAACAAGAATGTTTAAAACAGAAACGCTATTCATTCTTGGTGCTGGGAGCAGCTATCCATATGGTTATCCATTAGGGAAAGAACTCGTAAAACATATCATAGATAATATTCAAAATGATCAGATACTAATACCATTATTAAAGCAGCCACTTAGAGATAAATATTATTATAATGAAAATGATGGTGAAAACAAAAATGGGGATATTATTCATGGATACGAATTACATGATTTTGAAGAATCGCTTATTAGTCAAGATTCAATTAAATTTTCAATGGCCGCCTCCCCACCAAACACCATCTTGGCAGGTCAAAATAATTATTACCCCTCAAAGTTAAATCAATTCAACGAATTTTTTCGCTTACGTGAAGCTCTAATTAAATTCGATCCGTTATCAATTGATACATTTTTACGTGATCACCCTTCACATGTAAAAGCAGGAAAAATAATGATAGTTTATTCATTATTAAAATGCGAAAAAAAAGCTAAGTTAGCTTACGACAAAACTGGTAATGATAATTGGTATAGCTGCCTACTTAACGATATATTGTCAGGATGCGAGAAGCCGTTTCACATTAAAAATAATAAACTAAAAATCATAACTTTTAATTATGATCTTAGCTTGGATTATTGTCTCCAAAGAAAATTAATGGACACAGAATTTCTCCAAAAAGATAAACAAGCTGAAAAATATATTCATAAATTGCTGTCTCACGATATACACCACGTCTATGGGAAACTATACGAAGATTCAGTTATCGACATATATGGACATTACGCTGATAATAAAAACAAATTACATCCCGAAACATTCAATACAAAACGCCTAATAAAATCCTTACAATCTCATAAATCAATTAGGTCAATATATCAGGAACGCCAGAGACCAAGTGGCTACGAAAAGCTAATTAAAGACGCCAAAGAAATTATTATTATAGGATTTGGATTTGATAGAGACAATCTCAATCTACTCTCATTTCCTCGAACTGAAAATGCTTATGGTGATTTTTTTAAGGGGAAAACCATTAGATATCTTGATTATGAAGGAAAAATGAATGGTTTATTTTCTCAATTTGATCGTGTGCAACAAAGATTTGATAAAATATCGGTGACAAGGTCTACAGCTAACCAAATAACAAATGCATATCTAAATGATTTTAAAATATTTCTATATTAAAGCATTAATTTAGATTAAATTTCTTATTCAAACAATAAATAAATTCCCAGGCAAATTATGCCTGGGAATCACTACACTTCATAACAAGCCATGTTCAGCAAATGAATAGGTATTTGTCAGCGTCACAACGATATGGTCAAGCATTTTCACATTAATAATTTCTAGTATTTTCTTTAGCTCTAATGTAATTCTCTGATCAGCATCGCTTGGCTTTACAATACCAGATGGATGATTGTGCGCCACAATAATAGCTGCCGCATTATATTCTAGCGCCTTTTGAATAATACATCTTGGATAAACGACCGCTTCATTAACAGTGCCCGTAAACAATTTATCAAATGACAGTAATCTATGATGATTATCCATAAAAAGAACGGCAAACACCTCGTTTTTTTCTGAGGCCAATTGTAACCGCAGATAGTCACACACTAAACGAGAACTAGTAAACTGTTCTTGCGTCTTGTAAGACAACCGCTCTTCAAGGCACTTTAACGCTGTTGCTATAATTTGATCCGCATTGGTATTAATGCAAAATTCATTCATGATATTTTCCTTAAAATTGATTTATTGAACTTTGCAGCCTTTCCGACTGCGATTATGATGCGTCACGTCCGCAGCGCATTGACAAGGGTCGCGCAGCGACTTGCGAAGCCCTTGTCAATGTGACCGGACGTGCTAAGCTGAATAGCAGTTGGAAAGGCTAGCTCTTGACTCGTGATTGCGTGTTAGAAGTGAACTCAAATACTAAATATGGCGCGCATAATGATAAAGGTACAATCAAACACTTAGGAAAGTTTTACGAAGTTAATTACAGATAATATAGATAAGAAATTTATCAGCAGTAATAATATAAATTATTATATACTGAATCTATTTAAATATTTTAATGGTTATTTTCGGATATTGACGAGAGATGACATCATATTCAACATATATGGCACCTACTATTTTACTATCACCCCATTCATTTATCGATGCATTAATATTCCTTTTATTATTATGTAGCCGGGAATATATACTCCTTGAATATGTATTTAACAAACTTAATATATTTTTTTGTGTTTCGGCATTTTTAACTTCACGATAAATTATTTTTTTAAAACAATATATTTGCCTAAATCTGCTAGAATGCTGTTTCAGATAAAGTTGCAATACGATTCTCAATTTCATTAAGTAGTAAATTTGCTTCGCGTACTTCCCCAATATTGCCCACTAAATTATGAATGTAGGAATTTTTCATTTTTTCAATTTGAAAGATAAAATTTTCAGTATTTTCTCGCCAATAGTCATTATCAAGCATATTTAATAATGTTTTGAATACACAAATTATATCAGCAATACTTGGTTTATTAGATATGGCGATGGAATTGGTGAGATATTTTAGTTTTAACTTAAATAACTCAATACATAGTTTCTGTTCCACATAGTTCTTATATTTTGTATATTCATCAATAATTTGCTTTACTAATTTTCTGCTTAAGTCATTCTGACTTAATATCTTTTTTTTATGCTCTGAACCATCTTGATAAATATATTTCAATCGTAATAATACTAAACGGGAATCCTGAATAGTATATTTAAATATTTGATCTTCTAAGTCAATGATAGAGGGGCGCACCTTAAGAAGGATAAAATCTGAACATTTATTTCCGCTTACATTCGATATAAGGTTTTTATACATATCCAAATAATTTTTGCAGTTTTCAAGTTTATTTTCCAAAGTATGTATATAGTTAGCGTATAATAAAGTGCTACTGTCTCGCAAAAGTGGCAAAGTGATATCATCTTTCATGCTAGATATTGTGTGGAGAGCAGTATCGGAGTCAGCATACATACTAGATAAAGAAATTTGATTATTCTCTTCAGCTTTGATGTCAATTAACGATTCAAGTGGAATTTCTACTTTAAATGATTCGTCGTTGAAAGCTGTAAAAAACCGCATACTTTTACAATCTATTTGAAGATCTCCGATTGCGGATGGTGTAAAAAGTAAGCGAACTACTCCTTGGAATTTAAGATATGACGGAAGTCTTACTTTAAAGTTATTTGAATTTACTAAGGTGATTGGGGTGTAGCCAGAGTTTAAAATCCAGTTAAGGAATTTCAGTATTGAGTTTGGGTCTTTTTTGCATCTAATCATAATTAGATAAGCCTTTATTTTAAATATTACTACTACCAGAACCGGGCTTTACATTTTTATCTTTAGGGGATGCGTTATTTTCACCGCTATGAGAAGTAGGGATTGAATTTCCAAATAAAGAAGAATGATTGCCGCCTACAAATGGTCTAGCAACACTATTATTTCCATTATTTGTACGTGTTTCGGAAGGTAAGCTATTTAACGCCTTATCATCACTTTGCTCAAATAGAGCATCCAAATCAATGCTATCTTCGAAATTTTCTACTTTTTGTGTAAGCAAAGGCATTTCTTTTGATTCAATATCAAGTGATACATGATTAAAGGTGTTTTCAATATTTTTAATCTGTGGCATCACGCTAGTAATTTTATTATGTAAATCTAATACGGAGTCAGCATTAAAATTATGCTGAATTACTTTTTGCTCTTTTTCTAAATCCAATTTAACTTCTTTAACAGATTCTTGCAGGATCGATAACTTTTTAATTATGGCTTTTTCCTCAAGCAATGCTTGCTCATAACTTAAAAGTTCTTCTTTAATTATTGCAATATCATTTAACTTATTATTTACTTTATTTAACGCCTCTGAATTAAACTGGTCAATAATGGCTAACAATCTATCAACCGAATTTTGATTATTTAACATTGCATGCTCAGAAAGCATTGATAATTGGTCATGTGAGGGGTTGTGGTTTTTATAAGCGACACCGCAACGCTCTTTTATTGCAGATTTAATAATCTGATGTGAGTCAATATTTAAATTGGCTGGCTGAGAATTAATTTGATTCGCATAATACTCTGATAAGCTTTCTTTAATATCATTATGTGTGATTTTTATTGTTTTATCAGGAAAAACTTCATTCGGATCACTTATTTTTACAGAATGGTCGTCAATATTAGGCATATTGTTTATCAAATCGATTATGCTGTTAGAAATATTTTGATATTCTACTTCTAATTTGTTCTCTAAGGTTTTAATTTCACTTATCAATACCTGTTTTCTTTCTTCATGATAATCAATAATTACTTGGATTTGTAAGCTGACGTATTCTAAACGTTCAATTAACTCACTTAATACAGTGATAATTTCTGCTCTCTTTTTTTCTGCAGCTAAGAAATCATTCATCAATTTAACTTGTTGTTCATAGGCTGCTTGCTCTGCATCAATATCTTCATATAACTGTTCAAGTGAATTTCTTAAATTTTCAAGGTAAAGCTGAATGGCTTCTTGAAGCAAATATTCATGTTTTATAATCTCATTAATTTGTAATTCAAATGCTTGTAACGTCTCTAATTTAAGTCTAGCTTGTGTTTTTATCCAAGGTTTGGTTCTGGCTTCGATTTCTTCAATTAGATTTTTTAATACATTCTCACTGCCATTCATAAGTGTATCAATGGAGTCAAAATTTTCTTGAATAGCTCTGCGATGCTGACCCTCTAAGGCATTCTTATGGTTTAGCTTACTTATTGTTTTTTTATCAATAGCCATGAGCAACCACCCCTTTAAGGATCATCATGGTAAGTATAGTTTAAATTTTAGACATGGAAGGGGTGGCTTATGAAAAGATTTACTCATGAAATCAATACGATAAGAAAGACTATAATGTGTCTTAAAATGCTGATGGATTTTTAATGCATATTGCGTAAAATCTTTGTCATATAAGCTCTCATAAACCGCAACTGGTTAATCTTATCAAATCAACCTAATAAGGAGATTTAACTATGTCTTCCAATCGTTCAAATCATAATAATGATAGCTCCCTACCTGACGTAAGCGCGAAAAAACTACAATCCAATGTTGATAATAGAGTTCAAGAAATTTTGATACGGCATAAAGAATATGAAAATCTTGCTATTGAAGATATGCAAAAACTTGATGTCAGCTTAAAGAGTGATTTAAAAGATTTACCCAGAGTGTTATCTGCTAATGTTGGTACTCTAATCAAGTTACTACATGGCACCGGTGAATTAACCGCTTTATATTATTTGCCACTTATTTATGTGGTCAGTATTCAAGAGCAATATTTATTATTAGAGGCCAAAGTCGCATATTATCAATTATTTTTTGAGGCAAATAAAAAAACCATTGTTACAACTCATTTTCTTACTTACAAAGCTTTAATAACTGAAATTGATGAAACAGCAAATCTGCTTGAGCAAACCATGGAAAAGCTTAATAAAGCATTAGAGGACTGCAAGCAAAAGCAAAATTTCGTTCTTGCCTTGCATAATAAATTTTCGGAAATCGATAAAAAAAATAATCAAGCATACGAAGAGCATTCCAAGGTCTCTCAGCCGGCCACCCTTAGTCAAATTCCTGAGCATGCCAAAGAATTATCTAAAGCTAAATATCTTGAACTATTAAATGAAAAGTGTAGAAAAGTTCATGGTTTTGTATCGTTGCTATTTGATACCGATAAAAACGTAGGAAGGTTTAAAATGGATGAAAATAACAATATTGTTGCTATGTATGATTGCGGGGATGCAGACACTAAAAGATTGGCTAATAAAAGTATTGTAAGTGCAAGATCAGCGGTCGCTTTTTTTAAGCAAGTTGAAAAACGTGTTAATACAGTAAAGTCAAATCCGCCAGTAAATACAAGTATATTGTGTAATTAATTGTAAAAATCTAGATTTAATCTGACAGAGGCTAGCAATGAGCCTTCAGTCACCGATTGGATTTTGTTAATGATTACTATCTAATCAGCCGAAGACTAATCGATTGATAGAATGAAAAGCTCGGATAATTAGTCCTATGACATACATCAAATGGCCATATGAAAAGCTGGTTGAAGAGGCTAAAAAATTCCAGACAAAACAGGAGTTTCGCGCTAAGAGCAGCGCAGCTTATGCGGCAGCCAAGTACCGAGGCATTATAGAAACTGTTTGTTCTCATATGATCGTAGTCCGTGTGTCTTGGTCTGATGCGATGTTGGCAATTGAAGCAAAGAAATATCAATCTAGAATAGACTTTAAGATTCGTTCTTCCGGAGCATATCAAGCAGCCCATAAACGCGGGCTTATAGATCAGATCTGCGCGCATATGGATAAAGGATGGACATATGAGACAATACGAGATGCCGCCTCAAAATATAAAACAAGATCAGAATTTCGGGCCAAGAACCTTGCTGCCTACAAAGCCGCATGGAAACGTGGAATTTTAGATAATGTCTGTACGCACATGATTGTAATGAAGACCGATTGGACTTATGAAATGCTCTTATCGGAAGCAAAAAAATACAATTCAAGAAGCGACTTTAACTCTAATAGCAATGCTTATCAAATAGCTGCAAAGCGTGGAATTTTAGATGTGATATGTTCGCACATGGAAGCGCATCATATTACATGGTCTGAAGAAATGATTTTTGAAGTGGCAGCTAAGTATAAATTACGAGGTGACTTTAAAGAATTAAGCCCTTTAGCATATGCGGCAGCTCAAAGATGGAATATTTTGGATAAAATATGCAGTCATATGGAGCGTAAAATTAAATACTGGTCCAATGAAGAGATAGCTCAAGAGGCTAAAAAATATGGAACCAGATCTGAATTTGTAAAGAATTCTTCAGCCGCTGGAGTAGCACGTGCGCGAGGTATTTTTGATGAAGTTTGCTCTCAAATGAAATACACAGACAGAGTAAATTGGACGCCGGAATTATTGGCAGAAGAGGCACTAAAATATTCAACTAGAGCAGACTTTTATAGAAATAATAATAATGCGTATGTGGCCGCCAGACGGTTTGGAATACTAGATGATATTACAGAGCATTTAGAATATTTGGATACCTATAACACAAGGGATGTGGTTTATCTGTGGCATGCCGAGGGTGACATATATAAAGTAGGCATTACCAGCGAAAATCTAGGTGATAAGAGAATTTATGACGTTGCAAAAGACGCTGGATACACACCTAAAATAGTTATGCTGGAAAATGTAGGCACTGTAATGGCTAAGAGAATTGAAAGTCAAATCCTTAAGCTTGGCAAGCCTGTATCGCTTAGAAGTAGCTTTCCTGGCTCTAGCGAATTTAGACACTTTTCCTCAAACGACTTAAACAAAGCAATTAAACTTATCAAAGCCAGCAATTAAAGGTTTCGGGTATAAGAGTGATTCCTGATTACCTCTCACTAAAAGCTTCCGCTCTTTTCTTGTTAATATTTCTTAATCTTTAATTTCACTATAAAAAGTGCCAATTCTATTTCTGATTTCGGATAAAAGGGTTTTAATGTGTTCAATTTGTATAATTTCCTCTTGATTAATATGATTACGAACAAAATCATATTCATCATTTATATATTGTGTCCAACTGATCACAAAGTTATTGAATATTTCCCATACTTCAGGTGTTGAAATTTTTGAGTTATCTAATTTTGCTAGCATAAGATTCAAATGATCAATCATTTTTGGGTATGAATCTATTTGTTCAGATGATGACAATTCTCCATTGTTAATTTTGCCTTTCACTTCAGTTATTCGTGTTGAAATAAGTTGTGTTATTTTATTATGCAAAGATAAAATTGATTTATTTGTCTGATTTAGTAGTGATATATGTTTATTTCTAAGAGTAATAAAATTATTAGATAATTCCTGTTGCTGATGTTTATCGTATAGCTTTAAGTATTGATTGTTATTTTTAAATGCACTCATTAGTTGATCTAAATAGTTAAGCTCGCTAGCAATAAATTCGTCTGGAAAATCACTTATATCTGCTCTTAAATGTACGCTTAGATGATTCTGCTCTTCATTCTTAATATGCTCTAATGACAGCTCTGCTGACTTAATAAGATCACTTAAATGCTCTTCATGACTTTTTAAAGATTCGTCCTTTTGAAGGACGATATTTTTATTGAACGGTGAAGTATTCATTATCTCACTCCTATGGGTCAAATCGAGATAGGATTTTTATACTTACTTTGAGGTAAGTATAGTGCACAGAAGTGATTTTGGATAAAGCCAGAATCCTTGATTTCTTTCAACATATTATTAATACTATGATTTACATTGCCACTCTGACCTTTTCCCAACCAAACCGTCCTACCTTACTTACATAATAAGCCTCACCAGTTCGCAAACCTTGTTTAATTTGATCTGGATGCACAATGAACTCTTTTGTCTTACCGATTGTGCCTACCCCAGCATCTACTTGATTAGGGTTATATTGCGCAGAAACTGTAAACGCATCCTGGGTACCAATCCAGCTAGTTATCGATTCTGCTGACTCCTGATCATTCAATCGATGACAAATTATTGTATTAGCACAATTCATCACCTGACTTTTAAAACCCGCATCCACTCTATCAAGATCAGCCAAACCTTGGGTGCCAAAAATCGCATGCACACCTTTACCACGCCCCATGTTTACAAGATTTAAAACCTGTTCACCCGCAAACACTGAAAACTCGTCAAATATCATGAATACTTTTCGATTATCTGTATTCGTACGATCAATCGCTGCCTTCAAATCATTTATCACTAACTTGCCTAGCACCTTAGAAAAGCTAGGAAATCGTAACGCAGGAAGCGCGAAGTATACGACTGCATTTTCACTAATCACTTTCGGTAATGTAAATGTTTTCTCTTCTATTTCAAAATAATGTCCTAACTCAGAGTGAATTAATAAATTTAAATGGGCTTGAAGTCCAGTTATGTCTTTACGTTCATATTTACCTAGCAATGCAACTCGCTTTGTTATTTCCTCACTCCCTGTCTCCCTGGCCAATTCTTGCAACACATCAAGATTCAAACAGGAAACTACTCGCTTCAAGTCAAAAGGTTTTTTACCTAAAAGTAAAACTTCAAAGGTCGTTTGCAGATAATCTTCAGCAATCGATCGGTAGTAGTCATTTTCCCATTGATCTTTCAAGCTGATAATTTTATCTTTAAGCTCTGAGTACCCGCCATTGGCCAGTGGATCATAATGGGAATAATTGCCGCAATTAAATCCGTAAAATGATCGACCCTGTTTTTTGGCCAATCCTTGCAACCACGAGACATTATCATCAGTTGGCTTACCATCGACGACTATCAGCGGATAACCTTTTGCAATAGCTCTCTGGTAGAATCGCCTGAGTGTTACTGTTTTACCGCCACCCGTTGTACCCAACACCATTATAATCTGATTAATGTATCTGTCTGGTATCACAACTGGATCACCAGTATAAGTTGAAACACCTAAAACTGTTCCATCTTCATCAGTGTCATTCATTTTTTTAAGTGCCAACTCGATTTTAGTTTCGGATAATTCTTTACGTACATTAATATGCTCACCTTTTTGCAAAGCATCGATTATACGCTGATGTGGACTATCTTTAATTTGATCAATTGCATGTAGAATTCCAGCGAATAGCAATGAAAACCCAGCAATCTGAGACAACATATTTTGCCCCATATATTTAATCGCACAAAAAGCGCCACCCGTGACTAACACTCTCCAAGATTCAATATTTTCATGGAAACCATCAGTGATATATCGATACAAATTCATATGCGGAGCATAGTAATGCAAATCAATCTCTAAAATTGTAACAACCATGAAAATACCGGTTGCTAAAGTCACCCACCATTGCATTCGAATAAGCCTTGATGTAACTAGGTATAAAAACATACCACAGACACAGACTACACTCGCCCAAATAGAACATAAAACGATTAGCATCAGTTGCAACACCCGTCGCGGATGTGATTGGATATAAGCATTAAATCTATCTTCAAAATTATTCATTCAAAAACTCCTTTAAAGAGTAAACTTTTATAAATGATTTATTACCTACTAGAGATTTAACACCTCGTATCACATTATCTGCACAAAAATACCACGCCTCTTTGTACTCAAGCGTGCCTCCATAAGCTCGAAAAATATCATCAAGTCGCCGTTTACTTTTGAGTGATAATTCGACTTCTATTGAAATTTTTATCTCATTTGGAAAAATCAGAACACCATCTGAAATATGCCCTGATTTTCCTAGACCATATTGAAATTTCTGCTGCTTGAGATGACGCTCACTAACCCATAATGCTGCAGGATATTTTTGCCGCAACTTAAGTATCACATCAATTAAGATTTGCTGATGATCATGAATACTTTTTGAAATTTTTTCTAGGGGCGGTAAATCAGTATAACTGGCGCCTTTAGCAGTTAGATAAAAAATTCCGTGCAACTCGAAATTCACCCTCTGATACATAACCAAACCTGCCCTTATTAACCTTTTCAACAAACGATACACAATCCACCATTTGATCGAAAATCTGTTTTCTAATTGAGGTGCCGTACACCAACCCACAGCATTAATAAATTTTAAAATTTCTCTGTCTCTTGTTGTTAGTATCATTTACGACCTCCATCTTAATAATGAAGTAACCTCATATCTTTCTGCTCTTTTTTTCTTTTGCCTTTGATTTTGATTTTTTAGTTTATTTGTTATCTTTATTTTTAAACTTATATTTATTGTGATTTTGTTTTTGATTTTACTATCCGGCCACTCCGGACCACCCTCTCATCGTTTGTCGGTGTGAGAGGGTGGTCCGGAGTGGCCGGATAGTAAAATCGCTCTCTAACTTTCTGTTTAAACACCAAATATAAAAAATGAACCTGCCTAGACCGTTTAAGCACCTCGATAGGCACTCATCAATAATTTTAATTTCCAAACCACACTTCTGAAACATGCATAAATCGCTCAGGATTTATATCTCGCTTAAGTTGTATCACCACATGAATAATTGATTTAATATAATTTCTAATCTGATCTTCACTTGAAGTTGACCCCGCCTGCTGCATCATAAAAACCAACTGTGTAATTGCACCCTCTGGCGAATCAGCATGCACTGTACTTAAGCTACCTGGATGTCCGCTATTTGCTGCACGCAAATATGGCCACACTTCTTGCCCGCGAAGTTCAGATAAGAAAATTCTGTCGGGCCGCAACCGCAAACATGCTTTAAAAATATTGAGCGCCGTGATCTGCTTATCTTCTTCATTAAATAATAAATGTGCCGAGTTAGGCTGATTAGTTACTACTTCTCTCGTATCTTCAACTGTGATTAAACGTTCGCGCTCGGGTATATATTTAAGGCAAGAATTCAAAAAAGTTGTTTTCCCCGTTCCAGTTCCCCCGCAAATTAATATATTTTTTCTTAACTGCACTGCCAACTTAATAAACGCTGGAATGTCGTTATTGCGATGTAATTCAACAAGCCGCTTATTTTCATCATCTTGTTTCTTACTATGCTTAACATTATCAAATACACCATTTCGAACTAAATCATCTAATGACATATCACGTTTTTGGTGACGCCTGATAGAACATATAACCTTTCCTGTTTCTACTGCTGGAGGTAGAACAAACTGTATACGCTCACCATTCAACAATGATCCTGATACAATTGATGCAGGAAAATCTTTGTTATTAAACTCTGCCACTAAGGCAGCCAACGATTCTAAGAATGGGTATTCTAATTCGTCTATCTCATGTCGCGAAAATGCACCGCCACATTCGACAAAGATTTCACATGGGCGGTTGATGCAAATTTCAGTCACCCCATTTTGTTGGAGGTAAGGCATGAGCGGCTTTAAATGCCGCTCCAATGCTTTCATGGACATTACTTAATACTCCTAAAATATGTTGATAGATGGCTTTATAGATTTAATGGCATTCTGAAACTGCAAATCTTTTGCTACAAAAACAATAATCGGCTTACCTTGCACGGTTTTCAGCGTGGGACCAATCATACTGTCTTGTTGCAGGCTTTGACTGGCAGATTGCGAAAAACTATTGCTAATTGCTGTGCGATACGATGACACTGAGTTTTCCGGATCGTTGCTTGACGCACCTAATGTGGCAGATCCAGCACTAATAAGTGACAAGAGTGATGCGCTGCCAAACCGCTCCCAAAAGTGATGGTTGATGCTGTCAGCCCCCATGCCAGATACTCCTAAGCGGTCTACTCCGCTAGACTCAAGCTGAACAGATACACCTTCTGGCGTAATCAAGCGCTGCCAGATAATAAATATTCGTGACTGCCCTTGTCGTGTCCCGCTTTTATACTCTCCGATTAAGCGACTACCTCGCGGTATCAATACATTAGAGCCATCTTCTGAATATATAGATTCACTGACAATTGCCCGCAATGACCCAGGTAAATCAGAATTTGTTGCCGATTCTAATATCGCGTGAATAAAATTTCCCGATGCAACAATCGTATCGAGCGAACCCAGCACATCAGCCGTTGCCGTCTGCACACCTTGTTTCGATAAATCTTGTTTAGTATTAAGATTAGCGTCTTTAGAACGATCATCATGTATCGCAGATTCAACATTCTCCTTAGTATTGCTACTTACAAGCATTAGGGGAGCGGATAAGCGCTGCTGAAGTTGCTGCTGTTTTTCTAGTATATAAGCAACGCGCGCAGCAACTACTTCTTTACTTTCCGGTAGCTCCTTTTTGTCATCACTGCTACCGACTGATACATTAGCAGGAGTGCGAATTGGTGGAGCATCACTTTTTAGCGTGTAGGATTCCTCCAAATGTGGCTCAACTTCTGTATGTGCTTTTGTTCTTAGGAAATAACATCCAATTAAAATTGTTATTACTACCAGCACTATTACCACTTTATTCTTTCGTATTCTCTCAGAAATTTTTTGCAGGACATTTGTATTTTTACTATGGTGCATTTAGCATCTCCTTAAATTTTATTCCAATCGCCAATCGCATAGTCGTTATAAACAGTGGTTACAGTCTCACCATCTCGCAGAGTAAATTGCTTTGCGACAGCATTTACAACAAGATATCCTGCCTGCATGTGATAATTGATTAATGTTTCGTTTCGATGTTGATCAACAATAAATACTGAGGGTAAACGGCTAGAGCCGCCGTCTTTAAATTTGAAGAATGTAAATTGACCGTTGTCGAATGCAGTATCGGGAGCGAGGCCAGCATCACCCGTATAACTATATTTCCAATTCAATTTATCTGGATCAAAAGTTGCAACGGCATTTGACTGACCACTAGCGTTGAATCCACCTTGAGGATAAATAAACTGTAATTTATAGGTAGGCGTACCATCTTGGCGCTGCGAATCTAACTGAAAATTATAACTATTCATATTTGTTAGCACAGTCATATTAGTATTGGATGCTGCAACCGGTTTGATAAACAAATTATTAGCAACAGGTATAGCCTGCCATGCCATGCTGTCTCCTAGAGAGACACTTTGCACCACTTCATTAGCTGCAAATGTGATTTGGGTTTGATAACCATACTGGCCATTTAAAATAACGACATTGTTCGGATCATATTGCACCACCTTGATATGGCTATCAGCAGCAATACGATGCGGGTTGCTCGCTCCTTTTGATATATTTATATTTAACAATGACACAGCTAACACACCGCTAATGACTATTTTTTTCATGTTACTTTTCCTCGTGTTTATCGATATTGACTTGACTAACCTGGTAATAGGTCACTTTGAAACCTAACGGATCGCGCTCCAACATTTTTTGTGAAGTTTCCGCAATTTGGTATTCCCAACGAATTATTGCTTCTTTTTGAATAACGTTTTCTGAATGAGCAGTTCGATCATGTAATGTTTTTTCAAACTTCACATCGACAGTGTTGTCATTCAAACGATTAACTGAAAGGACATGTACAGTAACATAACTGTCTTTTCCATAACGTTGATATGGTGATTGCTTATTATCACTCTTCATTAAGGTTTCAAATTGAGCCTGCACATGATCTGCCGATTGAGCCCACACTAATTGATAGGGAACATCAATATTATCGAAGTCATATCCTTCATAATTCATCACATAATGAATCAAAAAATAGCGCGTCAGCTCCCAATTGCCAGACAATGTTGATGGCTCTAATGTTCCTATCTTTGTAATCTCCCCTGTCGCATGATCAAAAGCGTATAGGTATGGCACTTTTTCCTTCAACGGAATTAAAACTAAATTTGCAGTCAATGAAATAGCCAAAAAAATTATTGTTGTCAGTAAACCTAACAAACAACGGCGTAGCCATATACTTTGTGAATAATATCGATCATAAGACCAATCTTTAGCTTCTTGGTTATAAGTCATGATTTGCTTTCATCCTAATAAATGTTCATTGATTTACTTGTACCTAGTCTTCCAAGGCGATTAACAAGGTTAGATCCGCCTAATTTATTCCACGCCGTTGAAATCATAGGCGCACCTGAAGACAGTCCAGCAATGGCAATGCCGCCTCCTAATGAGCTACTGATACGTATGACCTGAGAAAGAATTAAAATTGTTGTCATACACAAACCTAAGAATGGAGTAAGCCCAACAAAATGCATCTCATCTACAGGTTGCTTCAAATTCGGCAAAGTGACATTGATGACAGATAACATGAGGACAAGAACGGCAGAAGTAATGACAGGTATCAAAGCAATGGTGATAAGTTTATTTAGCCAAGCATTGAATAAACCCTTGGTTGGCTCCCACATAATAAAAAGAATGAAGAGTGGGCCAAGCGCGAGAGAAACAGCCATCATCATTTTTGCATAGATAAACAATAGCAATATATACACAATCATTAGCATACCGATAAATAGGACTAGGAATCCATAAAACAGAAACGCCACCCCAGAGGCAGAGAAACTAATTTCCCCAAAAAATCCTATTGCTGCATTCACCACTAACTGATAAATGCCGTCTAATACAGCAGAAATATCTCCAGATATATGCCCGCCACTCACACCACTAATCAGTATTTGCGAAATGTTCGCCGGTTCATTAGTGAAAATGTTATAAATAAACAAATGATAAAGTTGCCAATTCATCACTAAGCCAAAAACTGAAAGCATCAGAATTAGTCGTTTAATAACATCACCAATTTGAAAATGATTGTGATGACTGATGAATTGATATCCTAAAATCATCACATAAAAAGTAAACATCAGTGTGATGACTTCAGTATTAGCTTGAATAAAGTGGACATACGTATTATGAACAAAGTCCACAATCACAGCGTCCACTGTATTCATCGTTCCAGAGAAAAACGAGTGAAACTCAATCATATCTCACCTCTACCAGTGGTTAATTTTAGTTTTTCGTCCACAGAAATGACCTTGGTTATCACAAGGAGCTTTCATCACATCCGTTGCGCAGCTTGTTATAAAAAAAACAAGGCCAAACATCGCACATATATTGATTAAATATTTCATATCATTCCCCTACTCTTTAGTTATAAATTTTGCGTTTGATAAAGCACTCATCACAGATGCTTGCTCAGTTATTGCTTGTTGCTGATTAATTAACGCAGACTGTCTCAGAATTTCCAAGTTAATCAGATTACCTTCAAGGTGAATGCGATTAGCCAAATCCATTGCTGCTTTGATATCCTTGGTTTTTTCTATCTGCTGCATTAGCAACTGTTGATATGCGATTTGTTGCTGTATTTTGTTGTAATCAAGTTCACTAGCTGCGCGAGCAGCTATAATTGTCTTGGATTTGGTCGCGTAGTACTGCTGTGACTTAGAGTTTCTCACACCACGATTATAGACATTACTATCGAAGGGAAAATCACGCTTAATTGAACCAATCATGCCACCTAACGCACCATTACCATGACCACGCTCTGCCATATTTATTACACTTGACCAATCATTAGCATCTACGCCATACGACTGATAATCGTGAAATTGATAAGACCCATATCCTGAATGACCGCTTGTGTTTGCATTGATTTGATCTAGAAAGTATTGCATCGCTTTTTGATTACGGAACATATCTTGCTGTATAGACAACTGGTTATTCATAATGTCATTTGAAACACTTGCTTGCTTGTTAATGACATTAATAATGTCTTGAAACCAGTTCGCGTAACATATGGAACTGAATGAAAGAATCGCACCCAACAATATCAATTGTTTTCTCATGTCAAACTCCTCACGTTTGATTTGAAAACCGATATCCAGTCAGCGGGGTCATTTCCCACCTCAGCTCGTATTTTATCGAGGAGAGCCAAACTGCTTTCACGACCTGAAATGATTGCTATATCTTCATGCATGCCTGATAAATCTGGGCGAGCAACTACGGATTCTTTATTGGCACCATGACCATGAATGAGTAGAAAATAATGCTTATCATCAGGTAGTGACTTTACCAGTTGATATTCATGTTCAGTTAAACCAAAATTATCCACATAGATACTTCGGTCAGCAGATGCGTTTGGAAAGAATATTTTGCAGTGAGCTGATTCATTGATAGCTTTACTGATGGATGAATCAACGGTATCGTTTGCAACTTGAGTTGCCAGGCCAAATATAATATTTTTCTTTCGGGATGTACGAGCAAGATCATTAAATATATCAGCAAAAATTGGATCATTGAGTGCCAGCCAACCCTCATCGAAAAATATAATTCCTTTTTGACCAGCCATTGCTTGTTGGACTCGGTAAATTAAATACATTAAGGCGGGTGTTTTGCAGTTCATGTCACTCAAGATGTTTCCGAGATCAAAACCCATTACATCTGAATTTAAATTCAATGAATCAAACTCATTATCAAACAACCATGAAAATTGTCCTTCGGTGTGCCATTGATCGAAGCGATTACGTAATGAGCCAGATTTGCGAGCACCGAAAAATGAAGCTAAGTGACAGAGCTGACGTGAATGTTCATCCAGTCGATACATGCCATCAATGACACCTGAAATAACTTCACCATCTGCTTCAGATAATAGTTCATTATTCAGCGTTAACATGCGACTTAATAGCGAAATGAGAAACATACGATTCTCAGGTGTATCGGATAGCTGGCATGGATTAAATCCCGTTGCAATGCCAGGCTTAATCTTTTCATAATTACCACTCATAGCGCGAATAAATATTTCGAGACCACGGTCCTTATCAAAAATGACGCGCTTACCGCCGAATTTCATACTCTGTGCGATTAAAAAACCAGTTAATAACGTTTTTCCGCTGCCCATGGAACCAAAAACGAGAAAATTACCTACATCCTTATAGTGGAAGTTGAAATAATAGGGTGTACCTGCGAGCGTTTCTAAAACTGTGACTGCATGACCCCAATGATTACCTGATATCATACCGCGGTGATAGTTGTGAAAACTTACAAGACCCGCCATGTTTCTAGTTGAGATTGGCACTGCACGCAATGCATAACCAAAATTGCCAGGCAATTGCGACCAGAATGCACATTCACATGCCACTTCCTCACGCACGCAAATGATATCAAGATCAGCTAAACGTGAACTAATCATTCCGACATGTTTGTTAAGCTCTTCCAAGCTATCGGCATAGCATGCCATTACAAAATGATGTAAACCGAATCCTATCTCACCGCTAGCTGCTTCATCAAAAGCATCGCTTAACTGTACAGTCTGACTGATAGATTCATTTTGAGTTTGCTGCATTTCTTTCTGTTGATCACGCACTCTGTTTTTTGCATTTTGGCGATCATAGAAGCGATAAGACTGAGTAATCAAATATTCACATTTAAGTTTACTAATTTCATTTAACATGCCCTGCGCTGTTCTTGGTGAATACCCCTTAATAGCCAACATCGCAGCAAAGCGACTATTTCCAGTGGCGGCACGAAACTCAACTATACCAGCATGATTATTAAATAATAATCTTGTACGCGATAATAAAGTTGACGCATCATCCTGAGCCAAAGGGATTGAGTGAGGTGATATGTTGATGATTTGCGAAATAAACTCTAGTGGCGCAGAAAATTTAACAAAATTTTTCTCATAAACTCTTAAAAGTTCGCAGCCATAATCAGCAAGAGTACTAATGACTTTGCGCGTAACATTGCTCAATTCATCATATCGTGATGCAAGATGCTGTGATCTAAGTTGGCCATCTAACTTTTGATTAAACTGATGTAATAATGAGAATCCTTGGTTGATGAATCCTTCAGGCTGCTTGGTAATAATTGCCAAATATAAATCATTAGCAAACATTTTTGATGAATGAATTTTATTTTGGTAACGATCATTCAGCTCCCTGCTATATTTTTCAGAATATTCGCCCGCTGGATAGTCGGTAACTTTTCTACGCGCTTCCCAGAAGTAACAAGCGAACTCTGACGAGAATCCCTTTAAAAGATTATTGATTCGTCTTTTATACATGTCCAAGGAGAAAGCATCTCTTGAAATGCAATCTAAACCTTTCAATTTAAGTATCTGAATTAGCTTGTCACTTTTATCAATCAATGTCGCATCGTCATAATGCGAAACAATATTGATATGGCGTGAGACAGGCTCTTCACTCTGAACAAATCTAGGCAGCATATTTATCATATTCACCACGGCTCATAACTGTTAATTTTTCCCCAATACCAATGGTTAAGAACCGGAGGGGTCATCATGAAAGATTTAAAATATAGATATAAAAAATTTGGCTCTTTGATAGATAAGCGTACTGACAATAAATGTAATACTACAAACAAAGGCACACCCAAGAATGTATGCGCATTAAGACAAACCAGAACGCATAGCACCACATTTCCAAAAAATATCCTGAGATTCACGCCCATAAACATTGGAGAACGCGTTAGTCCAAGCGCGAGATGATCTTGCTCTTTCTTATAGGCATCATTCATGCTTAATTCCTACCTACTAACGATAAAATTCCATTAACTATTGAACTTGCGCCAAAAATAATAGATATCCCCATAATGGTGTAACCGAGAGTTGACCATTTTAAAAAATGGCCTAAACATAGAAGTCCAACAATCATGATTGAAATCGTGGCAATCGTGACGCCAGTCGCTCCATACATAGCATCCGTGACATACCGCAACCCTTCACTTACTGGTGTTTCACCACCCCTGGCGGAAGCCAACGTTGATAAAGAAAGCAATACAAGAGCGTTAAGGTACTTGCTACTTAGAGATTTCATTATGAACACCTCATATTTAAGTTAATAATTTGGATATTTCATTTTTTCTGCGTGGTCACGACAATACCAATCGTTACTTCGGACATTATTCGAAACTGTTCCTAACTTGTCGCATTGAATTCCATTCACCATGTAATGACAGTTAAAATTAACGAAAGATGTTTTGTTTTCGTTTGTTAAATACCAACCACATACGCAACGTGTTGGCTTATTGGCATAAATTTTGCGACACTCAGGGCAAATGTTATTTGACATCGTTTTGCGCTCCATCTTTAGGAAGCACGAGTTCTCCCTTGTAACGGGAAAATTTTTCACCAAATAATGTTTCGGGATTAAGACTAGGCGACATTTTTTCCACAGCAGCCCACTGTTTTGTTTTTCGGACAATAACCTGTCTACACACAACAAGACTTTCTCCGGAATTTAATCGCTGCATGATGGGATTTAGGTTTTCTGATGTAGGCTCGAATGCCTTATCTGCTTTCGCATTTAAAAATTTGAGTAACTCAAGAGCTTGATCATAATATTCATTTTTAATTTTAATTTTTTTAATATTAGAATGAGAAAATCTTGAGATAGCCCAGACATCGTCTCGCGCTATCTCTTTTTCCTGTTTTTGTTTATGCTCTTGTTCCTGTTCCTGATTAGATATAGCCTTGCGAAAGGCTACTGGTAAAGCATCAATAAATGATTCAGACATTGTTGCCACATACGCACTGATGGATTCAATCAATAAATTTTTATGTTCGCATTCGGGTAGATAATCCAAAAGATGATCCCAGGATCTAACAACATTAGGAGATTCAGGTCGATTATATTTAAGAAAATTTGGTAACCAGAGAAATGATGCTAATTCATCATATCTCGCCATCCCTAGTGAAATGATCTCATTAAAACACGTCTGAAATTTTTCTAAATCCCAATGTAATTCAGCAGCAAGCCCACTCTTTGTTGCACGCATGGCACCAATAGGCGTCAAGTGCTGATGAGTCAGCAGCAATACAAAGACTAGCTTTGCATTATCCGAAAGATGATTATATTTAAAATCATTCCATATTCGCGTATCAATTTTTCTATAGCGAGCCATAATCATCCTCTTATTGTTTTGGATAGTGATCTGGTGCAATTTCAAATCGAGTCACCATCCCGCCAGTGAGTCTTTCAAATAGAAAAGCGCACTTAGGTGGAATGGCTCGTGTTCCATTGCATAGATGACGGGAATAAGATTTAGAGATGCTTAATTCCATTACCACTTTCTTGCGGAATTCAGCAGCTTCTATCTTTGTTAAAGTTTGTATATATTCAATTATTTTCATGCGCGCATGATACTTTAAGTATACTTTCTGTCAACATAAAAGCGATACATTTTGTATTATTGCGAGGTAGCGATACATTTGGTATCATTGCTGCAATATTAAAGATGAGATAGAGCGATGAATTCCTGGGCAGAAAGAATAAAGCTCAAAATGAAAGAATTAGGTTTAAAGCAAGAAGAGTTAGCTCAGCAGTTAGGCATCACGCGTGGAGCTGTCACTCACTACTTATCTGGGAGAAGAGTGCCTCCATTAAAGCAATTCCATAATCTTGCAGCTGTACTTAAAACTGATCCGGCTTGGTTACAATTTGGGGTGACTGCGGATAACAAAAAGAAGTCCTCAGATTCTCAACAAAGAGAGACCATTAGCTCTCAATCAAACCATCATCCCATCCCTATCCTGACATCGAAGCAAATCAGCAAGCAACCTGACGTTCGCAGAATTAATAAGAAAAGCATCGAAGAATGGCTTGCAAATTTTTATACCGATCAACCAAATTGGTTTGCAATACGCGTTCAAGGCGATTCAATGGTATCTACAACTGGGCAAAAAAGCTTTTATGATGGAGATATTATTATCATTGACCCGACATTGAATCCCAAAAATGGTGACTATATTGTTGCTGTTATGCCCAAAAATAATGATGCTACTTTCAAGCAGTACATTATCGATGGTGGCATCAAATATCTAAAACCGCTCAATGGACAATATCCGATGATTGAAGTAGGAAGTAAATATGTATATTGCGGCGTTGTTGTTCGCTCGCTATCAGAGCATCGATAAACACTCTCTATGTAAGTAACCATACGTAGAGAGTGTGGCAAAATTTAATTTAAACGATAGTTACTACTTAGCTTTAATTCATTATAAAACGATAACAAAGCTGAAACAAATTCAACCGGCCTTTCCACCTGAGATGCATGACCTGCACAGAGAGTAGTAAGCTTAGAATCTCTGATTCGAGCTGTAATTTCTTCAGATTCAGATAATAGTGCAATTTTATCTTTTTCTGCACCAACGACCAAAGTTGGTAAGCGGATATGATTAATCCATAAATCGGCATTGAAAGAATAAAGAGCCTCCAACTGACGATTATAATCATGAGTGCTTTGAGGATATGGATTCTCATTACTACCCTTACGAATAATTTCTTCCAACTCAGGACTCATGAATTCTTCTGAAAATGCCCAGGGAAGAATGGCGCTCATAATATTTGCTTGTGAATCGCCTGATATATGCATATCAAGAATGCTTGAAAACAACTGTTTAGCATTTTCATTGAATTTTATAAATGTATTACATAATGCAACTGATTTGATCTTATCGGCATAACGATAAGCAATAGACTGAGCAACTGCTCCCCCTAGGGAATGACCCACAATATGGGGCATTTCTAATCCTAGTTGTCTCACAATTTCGATAGTTTCATCAGCCATTTGATCAATATCAAATTTCTCACCATCATCGACTGTCTGACCTACACCTAGATTATCAAAAATTAGAACTGTGTGATTCTTTTTAAGAGAATCTAATACTGGCATCCATCCAGTATGATCGGCTTTAAGTCCACTGATCAAAACAACGGGATCGCCCGATCCATGTAATTCATAGTAATAGTCTGTTTTATTTACGCGTAAGTTTGGCATCGTTATATCCTCATAGTTAAATATAAATTAATTTTGAAGTGCTATTATTGAGTGACTCTGATTCAAGTTAGAACTAAATGAACCAAACCACATTTTTCCTTTCTTTATAAATGGAATCTCTACAGTTCGATACAAAATTTCTGCACTTAATAAAGTTAAAACTGATGCCAACAACACATAATCGATAGTCAATACAGAGCTAATTTTAAACTGATAATACTGGCTCAATCTATACATAATTTCCTGTGTACAAGTCATCATGGGAAAATGAACAATGTATAGACTATAAGAACGAGAACCAAGATAGTCTAGAGCAAGACTAAATGGCGAAAAGACAGTGATAATATTTTTCTCCATTGCAGACAAAGCCACTAAAAGCGAAGAAATGATACAAGCTAGAGGTATCACAATATTGTTTGAAAATCCAAGTGCTGTAACACTCGATAATATCAACACTAACAAAAGTGTCAGCATAGAATTTAATATATTCCCTTCACATTTATTAAATAAATCTTTAAACCATGATTTTGTTGATAGGAAATACACTAAACAGCCGTATAGCAATCCATCACATCGTGTTTGAGTCAAGAAAATGCTATCAGAGCCGCTATATGGCCTCACTAAAAAAGTAATTAGCGTAAGAACGGCCAACAAGATTAAAACTCGTTGGCGAGTGCTAGATGTGAGAATAAGAAATAAAGGGAATACCAGATAAAATTGCTCTTCTACCGCCAAACTCCAATAAGGCGATAAAGTCAGCGCCTTATAATAACCAAACGCAAAATAATAATTAAATGTATAGGTAAAAATTGCTATACCCGCTTCAATGGTATTCTCTGGCGTGCCAAAACTTCCACTTTTATTAAATAAAACAGTGCAGATCAGTACAAACGTGAATACAAGCCAAGCAATAGGATAAATCCTATAAATGCGCCGCAAGAAAAAGTTTTTAACAAAATATGCGAGCCCGTAAGAAGAGTTTTTAAGATAATCAATTTTTTCAACTATCATTTTTGAAATAATAAATCCTGATATCACGAAAAAAAGATCGACTCCTGTCCAGCTATTCGCCCATATATTTAATATAGTCGTGCCATGACTATATTCAGGATGAATAGACCACGGAAAAAATACTCGTATACCATGTATAACAATCGTCATTATGACAGCAAATGCTCTGAGCCTATCTAACTCAACATTTCTCTTATTCATTATTCCTCCATTGAAAACCCATTAACTCATCAAGCAAATGGGTTTCAGTATTTGTCTAATTAGCAACCACACAAAAATTGCAGTTCTTTAGCCGCTAGCCTGCAATCAAAATCAATAATTTGATATTCAACAACGTCATTTTTGACATATGAATCTTCCTCCAATATTTTCATTAGACATGGCTTATCAATTGACTTCACAAGAATAGCGCCCCCAAGCTTGCTTTTTTTAGGGCCCGCAAATAGAAATGTACCGTTCTCAAGATATTTTTTAACCCATACTGAATGAGTTTCAGCATGAAGTTGAACATTTTCAGGTTGGGAAGTGTAGCTAACATTTAATAAAAACATATATTTCTCCAAGTTTAAAGTTAAATTAAATTTGTATCGGGTCAATCATCATAGTGTTGGCGAGATTCAATGCTGCTGCCGCACATGACAACCCCACACCAAAACCACATAAGACTGACTTTGACAACATGCCGTCTTGTAAAAAGCGATGTTGTTGAGTTAATAAAAGTGGGATTGAAGCCGGGCCTGTATTCCCAGTATTCTCAACAGAAATTGGTAAATTATTTTTATTTATCTTCATTTTTTTTCGCAGATAATTAAGCATAAAATAATTCGCTTGATGAAGAGCATAGGTACCTATCTCTTCATATTTCCATTCCTTAATACTGAGCAATTGATCAATAATAAATGGCACATCACGTAAGGCGAAATTCATGACAGCCGCACCATCCATGAAAATAAATGGGTCAACACCATCACTCTTTATTGTTTTAAGAAAATCTTTGCCAGAGCCATCTGTCTTAATTGCGAAAGCGATACTTTCATCACCTTTCTCAAGCAATGTGGCTGAACCTGCATCACCAAATACCATGCGAACATTTCTATCATTTGGTTTAATTAATGGTGTAATAACATCACCAGCACACATCAATACCTTGTTGCAACCACCAGATGACAAAAGCAAAGAAGCGACGTAAAGCCCATACACGTAGCCTGAGCATCCATAATTTATGTCTAATGCCACAACATGTGTAGAGAGTCCTAATCTATGTTGTAAAGTCACGCTGGTAGATGGCATGACACCATCTGGTGTCTGTGTAACTATAATAATGGCATCAATTTCACCAGGTTTAACCTTTGCATACTTCAGCAAATGACTAGCTGCTGCATAACATAAATCTGATGTTTTCATTCCAGGTTCGGCCACTCTTATTTTTTTAATGCCTGTGCTTTCCATAATTCGATTTACTTCATTTTCGCCATAAGATGATTTAAGCAAACAAAGATCTAGAAAATTTCTAGGAATAGCAGCAGAAATTGCACTGACTTTTATATTATTAATTATAGTTTTCATGCTATTTTCTGCTTTATTTCAATTAAGTTAAAAATGTCTTTTACGGTTGCACACCGTTCTATGTCGCTCCCATGAACCCTCACTGAGTAAATAATATCAATAGTAGCAATCATTGAAACGACGACCAAAGAATCTAGGGAATGGCTCTTTAGGTCATATTCATCATGCAATTCACATATGTTAATTTCCAACAAATTTGCCATTTCACTTAACAATTTTTCTCTTTCCATTTTATTTACTCCCAACTTTTCTAATTTTTTTAAATCTATCCCCATGTAACATTTCTGTTGTAAATAGAATTTTTTGTGGAATCTTATAATTTGACAGCTTTTCCTTACAAAAGGCGAGCATACGTCCCTGAAAATCTGATAAGTCCTCAAAAACAGATAGCCGAAATTTAGCAACAACTGTATTACCTGTTATTGAATTTGGTGTGCCAAAGATCAATACATCTTCCACGTTATTCATTTGCCGTAACACATTTTCAACTTCTGCTGGATAGACCTTGCTTCCGCCAACATTGATTATGTCCGATTGTCTTCCAAGTATTTTTAAAGAATCGCCCTGCACTTCCACGAGATCGCCAGTCTTAAACCATCCATCTTTTGTTATCGGATTTTCACAATTCAAATACCCAACCATTGTTGAGCGAGCCTTGATTTCTAACATCCCCTCACGAATTCGCACATTAAAATCGTTGCTATCATCAATCTTGATCAAAGTTGATATCGGCGAAACCGATCTAACTGGAAGCACACCAATTTCAGAGAGGCCATATGCCTGTGAAAGCCTAACGTCTGGAAATAACTCATGAAGCTTAGTTAGCAAATACTCTGGCATAATTTCAGTGCCGTAATTAATAACTCTTAAACTATTTAAGCAATAATGATCTGCAACATGACTTAGCAGTAAAAGATTTAAAAATGTTGGTGTTGTTGTCAATGCTTCTACTTTATAAAGCTGAATGGCCTCACAAACTGAAAACACTGATCTATCTTTTGGAATCACCAAACAACCACCATTGAATATGGTATAAAACAATGTGTTTATACCTCCAATATGGTCGAACAACAAAAAGCTAATAACACGAACACATTTTTTTACTTTTTTGAATTTATCTAAAAGTGATATTGCATCATGTAGAATTGCTTTACTTGTTCCTGTAGATCCAGATGAAAATATAACAAGGCCGGGATGCTGTTTTTTCTTGAACTCGTGCATAGTATTGTTATTTTGAACTTTACGTTTGCCTTCATAGAGCAGCGTACCGCAGTTAGTAAACCTGATAAAATGCTCCGCCTGAGCAATATCACAATATTCATTCAAAGTATTTTCTGACCTATTAGCCAAAGGTAAAACAACACAGAGGTGTTTCAATGCCGCAATTAAAAACGAAATGGTATATGGAGAATAATCCCCAAAAAGTGCTACTGTTTTACCAGCCATACCTGTCTCAGCTATAACCAAAGAATATTTTTTTACCAACATATTAATATCATTATATGAGTATGGTTTACCTAGCCATATCACGGCGCATTTACTCGAATGTTCTTTTATTTTTGTCAAAAGTTCATTAATGATCATTACACACCACCCAAATAGAGATTTTGACCAGTTATAAAAGTGCTTTTTTGATCGAGGTAGAAATCAATAACATTAGAAACATCTTCAAATTCTCCATAACGCTGAATAGCTTGCCTTTTAATAAGCGAGTTCATTTTTTCTTTAGGAACTGAACGGATTAAATCTGTTTCAATTGGAGTTGGTCCAATAGAATTTACTGTGATTTTGAATGGTGCCAATTCTCTTGCTAAAACTTGCGTTAAAGAGAAAATAGCTGCTTTTGATGCCGCATAAATTGCTTCACCTTCAAGTTTCAGTGGCGTTGCAACCGTAGTGAAATTAACAATTCGGCCATACTGACTCCGAGACATCATTTTCCCAGCTTCTCGACAAAATAAAAAAGTGCCAATTAAATTGGTATTTAAAATTTCATTCACAGTGGATAAGGGAGTAATCAATGTATGATTCATTGACGCTATACCAGCATTATTGATTAAGTTATCTAATTTTCCATAGTTACGACGTAGATGTTTAAATAAACCGCTAACAGCTTTCTCATCTGCAACATCTAACTCAAAATGTTCGTAATTTGGCAAACTCCAATCTGGCGATGATCGACTACAGCCTATTACGTTATGACCGCGATCAACATAATATCGAGATAAATATTTCCCTATACCTTTTCTTGTGCCGGTTATTAGAGTTACGGGTTTATGCATATTGCACCTCAGAAGCTATCAATGATTCGATATAGGTTGATAAAGTACCTATAGTTAAAAATGGACTGCGCTTTTGTGACATAGCTTTCTCATTAGCAAGAATGATTGGAGTATCAAATTTCGCCTCAATTTTTTCTTCTATTTTAACGATGAGCGTCACCAATGCTATTGAGTCAAGCATTCCACCCTGTCCATACAGCTCACAATCACTGCCACGATCCGTTCGTAATTTATTATCTAATAAGTTATTTAATTCATTAGCAGCATTGAGGACTAAATTTTGAATTTCACTTTTCATTTTCGATTTCCTTTTTAGTTAAGCTGGATAAATAATTTTCCAATTATTATTTGTGGCAATTTCTTCCAATTCACGATCTCTTGTTATGACACAAGGATTGCCAACTAGCGACAACATAGGAACATCACTGATATGGTCGCCGTAAGCGAAGCATTTTTTTAAATCGACGTCATCTCTATGTAGCAAAAATCTAAGTATGGCATTGTGCTTACCAACGCCAATCACAGGCTCAGAAACTAGCTTTCCTGTATATTTACCTGATTTTTCTTCTAATTCGGTTGCAAGCGTATAATCCACTTGAAGGATTTGTGCTATTTGGTGCAAGCAAGCAGAAAATGATCCTGACACCAAAACAATCACGGCATTATTTAATTTATGTTGTTTTAACTCATTCACCACATTCAGAAAATATGACTCATTACTAATTGATTTTACGAACCACTCTTTTCCTAAATTTTCTATATACGCCCTTGCTTGACCCTTAAAACATTTATAATAAAGCTTATTCTGCGCTTCTCGTGTGTTATCAATTAGTTTTAACATCACAGACTTTGCTCTAAATAAGGAGCATTTAATCTTTCCTATTATCGGAAAATAATAGTACCTTTTTTGATAGTAAAAATTTAAGAAATCCAACATTGGTTTACCTTTCAAAAGCGTTCCGTCCACATCAAAAAAGGCATAATATTTCATTTCCATAGCAGTCATAGCTTTTATCCTATTGAGTATCTGCAACATATAAATGCGATTGGTTTTTTTTATTTAGCATCAGAAGGAATACCAGCCAACTAACGAGGACGAGCAACCCGCCACCTATAATGGTGAACTCATGATTGAAAGCATTTAAATATCCGCCCAAGAGCATGACTATTACCGTTGATACAGCTTGTATCGAATTTACCATTCCCATCACCTGTCCTTGCGCACTCTGATTCGCCTGACTGGAAATGTAGGAAATTAACCCTGGAATCATAAATCCCATTGACACAACAAACACCGTCATCGCCACATAGAGTTCAAATATGCTGTTAACAAATGCAAGGGACATAATTGATAGCGCTACGATAAAACCTGAATATTTGATCATTACTTCTGGTTTAATTAATCTAGAAACTTTCTGCACTATCAAATACTGAAACCCCGCATACAACGCGCCATTGAAGGACAATACATTTCCAATCTGCATAGTAGAAAAGTGAAAACGCTGCAAAAGAAATACTGGCATATAAGATTCAAATAACCACCACCCACTCACGAAAAGCAACCATGAAATGAAAGAACCTCTTAACTTAACGTCAGTCATTGCGTTGTATATTTGCTTAATGCTTCCTATAAGCTCAATTTTTTCTTTTATTGGCTGCAAAAGAGTATCTTGATAATAAAAAATAGTTACTAAAATTAAAACACCGAGCACCAGACTTAATAACCAAAATGGTGTAGCACTGCTGAGCCATGAAACAGTGGCAGATTCAGATAATAAAGCTCCTAATATCGGCCCCACAATATAGGCTGAACCCATTGCCATCTGACTCAGCGCTATATTTTTTGTTCTGGTCTCATCATTACTAATATCAAGTAAACTTGCCTGCGCGATGGCGACATTTCCGGCACAAAAACCAGCAACGAAGCGACTAATAAATAGAAGCATTGGTAAACCCAACGCTATAGAAAAACTAGTCATAGCAAAACCAAACAATGTACCTACCAACGTAATAATCAACAGACGCTTACGGCCATAATAATCAGACAACTTACCAAATAATGGCGCACCAATTATTTGAGCAAACGGATAAAGTGCTAGTAATACCCCCATCCACATTAAACGTCTTCCGTCAGACGTTGACTCTGTAAAAATTATATTTGATGTTAAAAGTAATTTCGGAAAAATTACTACTACTGTAGCCATACCTATAAAATCGATGAAGATTACGCAAATTAAAAACCATGTTGTCCATTTTTTCTTATAATCTGTACGCACGAAAATTCCCCTTTGCTTAATGTTTTAATAACAGCTTAATTATTGAAGTAATCCCCTGAAAACATTTCAGGAAGTGTATATTTGATAAATTTTCTATTTCTCATAAGTGGCAAAAATCTTGCTTCATCTTGGGCATCGCCATTAGAAGTCCTCGTCATCAGATGCGTCATAGATGCTGTTGTTTCAATGTATTGCCTAGCAACTTTCAATCTATCCCTGCTGTATGCCATAAGACCATTAGTGAGGCGCATGTCACGTAAGTCACTAACCAAACTTAGACCTAAACTGTATGCATCTTGTATGCCAACATTCATATTTGCACCGCCGACAGGACTAAACTGATGCATCGCATCACCAGCGAGAAAGATATTTCCTTTACGTGCGGTTTCAGCAATACGATGAAAGAAATTTCCACGGGTCGCCCACAGCACTTTATTTAATCGAAGACGATTAGGCCCCCTTTCGCCAAGTATTACTTGAAATTCTTCAAGAGAAATTGTGCTAGAATGCACATCTGATAATCTTCCTTTGAATGAAGCAATCATTCGACATTTTTTACCTGGAAGTGGCGCGAGAATTAAATAACCTTCTTCGCATAAATAGTAGTGAAGCTGATTTTCCTGATTTTTAAATTGACGCTCTAATTCCCCATCAATAATCATAAAATGTGAGGGATAGTTTTCATGCGAGAACTCAATTTCAGCAAGCTCTCTAATTGTGCTATTTCCACCATCACATCCAATCACATACATATAATTTTCATGCCATTCTTTTCCATTAACTTTGGTGAAATGAACACTGATATCACTTGAGCTAACAGCCAAATCAGTAACAGAAATCCCTCTTTGCACCTGAATGCCAAGTGCACGTAATTGTTCATTCAAATAACATTCAATTTTTGATTGCTCTATATGAAAGAAATATGGATGAATAGGCTTATAATATTTATAACCAATATTAAGTATGGGTTTTTTATTCCAATATGCTTTCAACTCATGAAGTTTTAGACCGCTCATTAAAACACGCTGACCAATTCCTATTTCTTCAAATATTTTTAATACTGGCGATGCAATATTGATGGCGCGCGGGATCGATGATGTATGCTCACGTTTATCCACTATCTTAACTTTAATTCCGTTTTGCGCTAACACACATGCCAACACCATTCCAGTTGGACCCGCCCCTACTATTAAAATTTGAGATTTCATCATCTTCTCCTTAAATTACTCTTTGACCTTCGCTTAAATGTGATTCGATACATTGAGCAGCTAGGTAAGCTTCCTTTTCTTCAATATAATCTGAATCCAACACTGATGATTGACATTCCAACCTTATGCATTCTTGTGTATTCTGGAAAAATGATATTGAAAAATTGCATATTAAATTGTTGCCAACTGATTTTTTTATTTTCGTTACCTTACCAATCACTTCGACCTGCAATGGAAAAATAAATCTTTTAAACTCAGCACTAATGCTATTTGTCAGAAAATTAGGTTTAACTTTTCTATTTTTTTCGATTAGATATTTCTCTGTTACAGCAAGAACCATCTGCCGCGCCGCCTCTATCACCACCATTCCTTGAATATGATGACCAGTTACGTGGTCACTCATTTCGGCACAATTGTCATTAAGCATTAAATTGCACTTATAAATGAATTCAGCGACCTCAATCGGCTCAGATATCATAATGTTTTCATTTCGATGCTTGTGTGTCAGACATTTAGAACTTTTTTGATAAAAATCTGGGAAAATAATTTTGAATTTATTGTGAAGCTTCATCTTTTTTACATAATCATTAATTTTCTTTATATGTATCTCACATACGCCTTGTCCAACATATATATGGCATTTATCAAATGCTGTATTCAAATCTCCTTTAATCATCTCTTCGAGTTGAGATATACCAATAATGCTATTATTTGTAATAAAACACTTGAATTTATCACCCACCACAAAAAGTTTTACTAATTTTAGATTTCCTTTTTTCATAATTTATTACCTATCTACTCTTCCATTATTAAATTGTTACCTCTAAAACTTAACCAGCCCGCGCTGCCTTAATTCAAAATTAGCGTCGGTCTTAAATGTGTGTAATGATTCCGTCAGGTTTGAGATGGCAGATATTAAAAAACCAATCGAATTAATATTTTTGATAGATACAACCTTGTATTGCGTTTCATCACCTATTATTTGACCTAAGCTCTGCAAACCTTGCAGCAACAATTCGATCGCATTCTCAATATGCTGATGCATAACCATTAACTCATCAGAATTGTAGACAAGTGCAGTTAATCCATCAGACAAAGCCTTATAACGCTTCATCAAAGAAAATATTTCCGTAAATGGACTCTCTATATTTTTTACCTCAGATTCCTTGCTCATTCTTGAACTCATAACTAAACCCCACTGCTCCTTTATGTTTTGGTATAAATCACCTAGTTGTCTTTTTTGTTTGTTCATTCATGCTTACGGAACATATGCACAAATATTCAAAAACGAATTAAATATATTCCATAAAGAATCAATCGTCAATTACTTATAGAATTTTTATTATTTAAGTAATATAAAAATTGATTAGTATTATTTCGAAATTTAATAATATGCTATTTATTCAATCTTCTGTCGAAATAAAGGGCGATATTTGGCTATTCTTGTTTAATTTAAAATAATCTGTATAATTACTTATATAATTAATATTGAGGTTATATAACCGTGGCAAATATAAGCAATCTTGCGGAAACGCTAGAATCCACAGATGACTTAACGAATACCCTGCATAAGCTGATGAACGAAAGAAATATATCCGAGGCGGAACTGGCACGAAGAACAAATATTCCTCAGCCTACTCTTCATAAAATTTTATCAGGTAAAACAGGCGACCCAAGAGCATCAACCCTCAAGTCATTAGCTGATTTCTTTGGCGTAACGATAGACATGCTCCTAACAGGCAGCTCCCAGTCAATAACTTCATCTACTGGTAAAAAAACTCAATCTATCGCTATCTTGTCTTGGTCAGAATGCATTGACGCAAGCAAATTAATACGTTCATTAAACTCCACGAACTGGGATAACTGGATTACAACCGAATATCCTTCAACTAACGCGTATGCATTAACTAGCAAACCCTCTATGGAGCCTCGTTTTCCGAAAGGATCGACGCTTATTATCGACCCAAACATCAAACCTGAAGATGGCGATTTAATTGTCGTCCACTTTCCAAATACTAATGAATCCACAATGCGAGAACTATCCATTGATGGCCCCACAAAACTACTTATCCCCATATGCAAAAATTTGCCCGCAGAAGCGTGCACCCCAGAGATAAAAGAATTAGGCGTGTTGGTTAAATCAATATTTAGATTTCACTAAGCATTCACGCTTAGCTTGAAGGGATTGTAGCTAATATCTCGATCATATATATCCACACCTTCTGCTTTTTTAAGAAAGTGTACCAACATGGCCGCAGGCCATACCGCAACAAATGCATAAAGCATCTTGAATAAATATCCATCCATCATCAGAAATACAATCTTAGACCAAGGTATCACTCCGGCGTAAGCAAGCGTGCCACCGATTATACTAAATGTTAGCTCACCTATAGCTGTAGAACACAAGCTTCTCAACCAGAAATACTTACCATACATAATGACTTTCCATCGGGAAATTACATAAATATTAATAAAATTACCAATCATGCTGGCAGCGGTGGTAGCAAAAAATGCCCTTAAAATGGGCGAAAATACAGCATTGTAATGTTCTTGCTTATTCCAAAATGACGGCGCTGGCAGAGACGACACAATTGATATTGCCAAACAATATACAAACCCCGAAAATACCGCGAACCAAACCACCTGGCGAGCCACTCTGTAACCATAAACCTCAGAAATAATATCTGCCATGGCATAGGAGAGGGGGAAAAGAAAAACAGCTCCCGGTTCCAGAATTCCATGAACCTCTATCATTTTGTAAATCAGAGGATACGTAGTCGTCCATCCCACTAGATAGATCATTGCGAGCAATAAAATCCAGCGGAACTGGGAAATATGATGATCCTGATTTAAAACTGCGGCTGACATAAAAACATCCTGTAGGCAAAAAATTTTGATTGAAAGATTACACAATAATACAAAATTATAGAAATAATTCTACTTCATAGTATAATTACGAGCTACTTATTTTACACTTTATGCAGTATTGGTTTATTTTACGCACAATCAAGGATGTTTTCATGTCGCACACCAATGCACCATTTATTAAAGGTTTCGCCTTACAACCGTATCTAAAAGCCGAAGACGGACTCGTATATGCCGCCGCACATGGCTATAACTATTGGTATATTGATGGAAGTCTTACCACTGATTGCATTGATGAATGGAACGATGCAAGGATTGAAGCACTTAAAAATAAATATATTGAGCACAAAATCCAGCCAATATTTCATGGCAACTTCAAAGCACCCCTTGCATCTGATGTTTTAATGCTAAGAAAAGCAGCCATAGAATATACAAAGCGTGAAATCGATATATCTGAGAAACTCGGTTGCGCTTTAATCATTCATGGCGGTGTAGTTGTTGAGCCAAGAACTATTGCTTCTGTAAAGAAATCTGCTTTAAATGGGTTGATCGAAAGCATAAAGGAGCTGAAAGAATATGCTGCCAAAAAAAATGTCGCCATATGGCTAGAGAATTTATCAAATTATCCGAATTACAGACCCTTTACCTATATAGCCACATCCAAGGATGAATTTGCATACATTCTCGATCAAGTTGATATTCCAATCATTTTTGACATTGGACATGCCAATGTTAATTCCATCATACCGGTAGATGAATTTTTCCTTAGTTTTCATAACAAAATTGCTGCCATTTCAATGAGCAATAATAATGGGACACTAGATCAGCATCTAGATCTAGATAGCGGAAGCATTAACTATCACAACTTTGTGAGGATAATGCTCACAACTGGATGGACTGGCATTATTGCATTTGAAACAAGGAATGTAACTCCGAGAAAATCCATCCACTCTCTCTGCAATATCATTGAAACTTTAAACACAGAGCTCGCATCAAAAGTAGGCTAAAACATGAAAAAAATATTTATTTTACAAAATAGTAACGTCAGCTTTGAGCTAGATGCAGAATTAATTTATCAGCCCTCAAAATATGATTTACATCTCATTGTAAATGAATTTGGCTTCAATGCTGTATGCGCACGCAATCAGAATAAATTCTATAAAGAAATAATTATTACCGACAATTTTAGCGTTGAAAATATTGTAAATTACATCAGCCAATTTATAGAAGATAATTCAAAAATCAATATTATTACCAATTCAGAAGAAACCATGCCTGTTTGTGGGAAAGTTCGCGTCATTATGGGGCTAGACAAAAATGATTATTCAAGGTTTTATGACAAAGATGTCATGAAACAAGTATTAGCAGATAGTACTTCTATCAACATTCCAAAGTATAAAATATTTGATTCCGCTCGATATCAGAACGAAGGTCCGGACTATATTGAAAACCTGCTAGTTGATATGAGCTACCCACTCTTTATAAAGCCTGTTGCCTTATATAGCTCTATAAATTTGACAAAAATTCACAACAAAGATGAATTAATTACATGGGCCAATAATAACCACGCAGACGCATTATATGAAATTGATCAATTTATTGATGGAACAATGTATCACTGCGATAGTTTTATAAAAAATGGCAATGTTCTTTTTACTTTTGTTTCTCAAAATTCTCGCCCATGTTACAACTTTACAGTTGGCGAAATGAAAGGGACGATTGTATTGCCTGCTCAACATCCAGATGCAATATTGCTTTCGGATATAACCGAAAAAACGCTAAAAGATATGGGAATACCTGACGGTGGCGTGACGCACATGGAAGTCATCAAAACCTCAGACAATAAGATATATTTTATAGAAATCGCCCATCGCTCACCTGGCTGTCTAATACCTAAAATGTATTTAACACATGCTGGAATCAACACAATAGCATCTCATTACCTTCTTCAAATTGATCCTGACTACAATCCTAAACCAGAAAGAAGTATATATGCTGCATGGGCATGTTACCCTAAAAAACCCGGCACAATTGTTAGCCTGAAAAAACCATCTTCTCTACTCACAAGCACTGTTGAAATTGAATGGAAATTTGATATTGGAAGTACGATTCAAACATATTCACAGTTCGGTAGAGACTACATAGGAACTGCTTTCTTGACCAACGAAGATTTTAATTTGCTTTATAAAGATTTCTTTGCTACTAACAATGATGATTTATGTGAAATTATATCTCCATCATAATCGCGAGCATGCCATCTTGCATAAATTAAAAACCAATTGATAACCTAACTGAGGATTATATGGCTCCACAAGACTATACTCTTCCAACAATTCCCGCATAAAGTCGTTTTTCAAGTCTTCGCTTGGCAACTGTTTTAAATGCGGCGTCATTTCATACATAAATTTAAAGAAGCTATCATAGGTGGAAAAACAAACAGGACTAAGCTCCACTTCATATTTATTTATTTGAAAACCAGCCTGCTGAGCATAAAGGTCATAGCTATTATCGTTTATATAAATCAGCGGATCTTGATACGAAGAAAAATATTCTCGCCAGCGAGAAGACTCAACTAATCTTTGCCTAATTCTTGGAAGATGCGAATGAGGCATAGGCACGATCATGAAAAACTTTCCGCCATCCTTAAGGGAATTAAAAATCTTTCTAAAAACTAATTTCTTATCTGCAACCCATTGCATACAAAAAAACGTGGTTACAATATCAAATTGTTCCACGAAATTCATATCAGCAACGTTTATTAATTTAAATGATAAATTGCTTTGTAATTGAGTATCCACAGCTTCGTCAATCATACTATTTGAAGCGTCAATACCTAAAACCATACCATCAGACACACGTTTCGCGATCTCCCGCGATGTGTCCCCATTACCACACCCAATATCTAGGATAGATTCATCCCCATTAAACTTAATGTTATTAAGGAACTCCATATTAATGGAATATTGCGGCGAAGAAACATGCCGATAATTTTTTCCATTCCAATGTCCTGATGATTGATATTTGCGATCATTAGTCATGTGAATACGCCGGATACTTTAATGAAAATGTGAATAATAAACCAAATATAGCTGCAAATGCCAAAGCAAGACATGCATACATTATTGATTCCGAGAAAGCATGATAGATCATAGTAATGACGATAACACCAATAGAGCCACCTAACCAACGGATTGTAAATATCAAACCGGAGGCCAATCCAGCTTTATTAAGAGGGACATGCTCAGAAGCAGCCACCATTGATGGCGCATTCACCACTGTAATACCTACACCCAGCATAAAGAACATCGCCAACATGGTTAACTGATTAGTCATTGGCGTAATAGTTGCCATCCATAGAAAAGCTGCGCTTGATACGAGAAATCCGGTTTGAATAATTTGTTTATTTGTATATCGCTTAAATATATGCGCTAAAACTTTTGAGCTAAATGCGAAGGCAAGAGAAAATGGCGTGCATAATAAACCAGCTTCAATTACAGTCATTCCACCAACATCTTGCAAATATATTCCGATAATACAAAGCCAAGCGTACATACAAAAATACGACAGGAAACCACAGGCAGTAGCACCAAAATAATTTGGCTTCGTAAAGAGTGATAAATCTATAATGGGATTCAACCTAGAACGCTCTATAAATAGAAAGATAACTAGTAGCCCTAAAAAGACAACATAGCTAGCTATCATAAAAGATGACAACCAACCTGACACTCCGCCCTGTGAAATTATTGCAACCACCAGTAAAAGCAACGCGGTTAAAACAATTGTTTCAACCCAATCAACCGAGACGCTTGTTTCATTGCTTTTTGACTCGGGTAAATATTTCATTATTAACCAACCAGAGATAACACAAATTGGTAAATTAATAAGGAATATCGCCTGCCAATTAAAATATGCGATTAATATCCCACCAATCGCAGGCCCTGATGCCAATCCTAAACCCAATGAAAAACCATAAGTTGATATTATTCGTCCACGATCTTCGGTAGGAAACTCATGCGTAATAATAGACATCACCGTTGTCATCATCATTGAGCTTGCTACTCCCTGTAGAAAGCGACTCACTATTAGATAATAAATAGAAGGAGATATCGATGCAGTGAATGATGCCAGGGCAAATATTGCAACTCCCAACATTAGGAGCCTCCTTCGACCATACTGATCAGCAAGCCTGCCAATTGTGATAAGAAATGCAGCGGTACCAATTGTATATCCACTTAATAGCCATTGGGATGTTTCCAATGAGCTAGAAAAATTATTCATAATAGGCGCAATAGCCACGCTAACAGCCATTACATCAATACAAGCTATAGTAACCGGCAAACACAATGCGAGCATAAACAAGAAGTTTATTCGTATATTATTCTTACCAGCGACTTGGGATATCATTTACTCATTCCATTGTTATTTCATTTTTTTAATTGGTTGACTGACAATTTCATTAAAGTCGGATCTATAGTTAGGCCAACTAGATTTATCACTCACAAATGTAATTAACTCATTGATCAACTGCATTCCCGCCGAAGAGTTCGTCATTACTACAAGACCTTTACCACAATTAGGAAACATAATGAGTTCGTTGTGATAGCCAGAGTTATGTCCATTTTTCCTGAAATTCAGTGAAGCATCACTACCGTTAACTACAACTCCCAAACCATAATCTGTATTAGGATGGGAAGATAACATCTCTTGAATGACAGTATTTTTATCTACAAACCCCTTGGAAACAAATAACATGAAATTCGCAATATCCATCGGACATGACCATAACCCACCTGAAGCTGCGCTAACAATATTATGCCAACCGCCTTCTATTTTTTCCCCATCATTCTTATATCCCGGAATCACTTTAGTCTGCTTATCTGCGCCCAACGGACACTCAAAAACACTACTATTCATGCCAAGTTTAGGGAGAATATCCCTATTCATATATGTTTCAAATGGTTGCTTTACAACGTCTTCAATCAATTGCTGCAATACCATATAACTAGCGCCGGAATAATGATACTGAGATCCGGGCTCAAATATAATCTTCACAGGAGGATTTGTCGCTGGCACTTTGCCGATTAATATTTCTGATAATACTGGTATAGGTGCTTCGCGAGTATATCCAGCAAATGTTGTACCTGGCTCACCGAAACAAAGTCCAGATGTCATATTCATACAATGACGAACAGTTACATTATTATCAAATGAAGAACCATTTATTTTCCATGACTCTAAATAATGATTAACTGGAGTATCTAGTTGAATTTTATTCTGGGCAACCAGATCGAGAATTGCATAAGTTGTTACACACTTACTGAAGGAGCACCCTTGAAATAAAGAAAATGGATCACATGCTATTTTAGCATTAATTGTTTTTACTTTTGCGACTTTGTAATTTTCAATTAATGCATAACCAACAGCATGAACATTATGTTTAGCCATGAGCGCTAAAATAAAACCATCAAGCTCCGCATCATATTGAGCGGTCAATACGCTTTTCTCAAAAAATCCACCACCAATCATTTTAAATAACCTCTTAAACATTAACTATCGCCATCATTATTTTATAACCCGCAATATTGGCTTCTGCCTCACATTGATATTAGCTCCATATTTTGCAGCATATATGCCCGCTAAAATTCCGATATAGCATGCCTGAGATGTATCGAAATTAGAAATGACACTATCGTTTTGTACAATGTCTATTGGGAAACATGTTGTTACTGCTTGCGTTTTAGGCTGGATATACGTTATTTCACCTTTTCGATCTTGAGATATAATTTTGAATTGTCCTTTACTACATTTTAACGAGAATCCGCTGTCAGCATTTTTCAATAGTTGTTTCTGGCGCTGAATTTCACTTTGATCATAAATCAATCCGGCATAGTACCCAAGCCAACATGCTTGTGCGGGGAGTAAATTAGCTACAATGGAAGGATCGGCGATTGCTTCAGCAATAGATATCTTAAGAACAGCCCTTGCGCCCCTGCTTCGGACAATAACGATTTTTTTACTGATGTCGATTTCTTCTAATCGGATTGGCGATATATCAAGCACTTTAATGGCTTGATAAACGCTCTTGATAGCTAACCAAATATTTTTTAGAGAACCCATGCTGAATATCCTAATAATCCGTTACATTTCCTTGAGAAATTAAGATCCATTAATAGATTGAATTTGGCCTCAATATGATCAAGTTTGGCGATCTGGTAATAATAATATATTAGTTCTATCGATCCATATACTAAAAAATAAAAAAACAAAGGCGCCATGAACAATCAAAGAGTTAGAAAAAGCTGTGAAAATCAGCTCTATCATGGAAGTAATTAGAGCGACTAAACAACTACCTTTTTAACTAGTAATTTGTGCAAGTTTGATAATAAAATCAATTTATTAACACTTTTATCATGTGTGCTCTAAAAATAATCATTGTAATTATTGACGTTATCGTCAATAATAAGATTATCTCATCTACCCATGGTAGAAAGAGCTGAGCCAACGTTATGCGTTGGCTTTTTTCTTTTAGGGAGTTAATTTATTTGGCTTTTTACTCTTGTTATATTGACTCTTTAGCTTCCTTCGCACATTAGGATATTCTACAGCGTAAGCGGTTACTAAATATAATTTGCCGTTTCTATTTTTTTTTATTACCGCAACATAATCATAATTTTCTAACCACACATAAATTTTAAAACTCCCTTTTCCCGCATCTTCTTCCCAAACCAACACTTCCGACTTGTCAGAGTTTTCTATCATTGGCTTTAACCACACTAATTTTTCGCACCGCCGAGGATCTGGCAAGCGATCTCCATCTTCACTAGTCTTTGTTGTTATATGCCAAAAACCATTTTCTTTTTCATCAACAATTGTACTGTCATATCCAACTGTTTTTCCTGCCAACTGCACTGTACCAACAATAAACGCATTATGAAATTCGTCGTACAGCCTCTCATAGGTATCGTGTTCCCATGGGCTTATTGAAGCCATTTCGGGCAACCATTCGGGCAATTCCATGCATAATTCCTTAATCACGCCCAACTATTCTCGGTGTAAATAAAAATATGTTAAATTTGTCTTCTCGTAACGGAGTAGATGACGTTAATTGATACCCTTTCCTTTCAATCTGATCGATAACTTTTAATTTAGTTTCGTTTTTATTTAGACCCCTATGCTTATATGACAGCGCACCCAATAAAAAGTCGGCAATCTGGAGCAAATGGGAATCATGAGAGCGTATATTTTTCAGTTCGCCAATCATTTCGCCTGTGAAATCATACCTATCATTACAAAGCACTTCTTTAAGCTTATGATTTTTTTCTGCGCTTCTTGTATCTTTAATGTCGAGGTAAATATCGTATTTACTTTCTGGGCTTAAAAGCTTATTGAGAAGAGAAAAGTACATTTTGTAATAAAAATTATCATGTGAGTTATCATTAAATAGGTCATGATTTAGCCTATTCTTCTCCAAAACTACTAATGCCCTAAAGTGAATAGCTTTTTCTGCAAAAAACCAATTAACTAAATCCAAATAAAATTTTTCTCTGGAGTTGCAAACTTTCACCCATTTTAATTCACCATTGGCATTATGACGCCGCTTAAGCTCAGCTATTTCTTGAGCTAGTCTTTTTGCCTCATTTTTATTACACCAGACAGCACCCAAGGCCATGATAGGTTGCCTATCATTTTCAAGATGACAAGATTCATCACAGTATATGTTGTAAATTTCCTTTGCCATAATTACCCTTCGCTAGGTCTACACAAAATAATAAAAATATAATTTTTACGCTTGCTTGCAAGGCACAACTCAGAAGATGATGCTTCAATTCAGCCGGACATTTGTCAGCAACCGAATCAAAAAGGTAAATACCTCTCTGTCATAACGTCACGAAGTTGATTCTCAGTTATCTCACCATCAACCAGTCCCTTTATCTCTTTCCAACAATCTCTTATTAGCTCATGCCTTGGGCCAGATTTGGCATCATAAAAACTAACAATACCCGTAACCTTATCGTATGCTCTCATTTCTTTAATGATCTTCAACGTTACCTGCTCGTCATGATTAAGAAGGTGCGGATAGTTATCAGCCAAAATAAGAAGCCTATCACTTTCACTTATATCCCAAAGAGATTCTGATACATCAAAAAACGTTGCGCTATCGTTCCCACAATGATTACTAACAGGCTCACGCTGAAGCCAATGCTCAACCGCCCATTCAATGAAACTAGATAAAGTCCTGCGTTGTTTCCTTGCCGCTAACTCTGCCAAATATCTAAGCTTAGGATCAAAACGAACTGTGACAGTCTCAGTTCGTGACAACTTTGCGCCTTTTTTCTTCGTGCTTTCAGCCATAACCCCACCCATAGCCAGAATATTTCAGAGCAATATAGCATGTTCGTGTTATATTGCAACACATGAGTTCTATATTAGTCTATGTGGTCATAAAAAATAAAAGTTTTAGATTGAATTAATTAACAGTGACTAACCATAGGCTGTGATTGTAGCGTAATCAAATTTTGAGGCCACATTAGATATTATTTAATCTAAATAATCAGATATGTGTTTTATTTGTTGATATTTTTTTCATTTTGGTTACTATTGGGTCATCCTATCTCGGCAAGATGGTAAATACCAAGCTCCAACCGAGGCAAATGAATGAGTAATATTAAATCATGAAAAATTTTATCAAAATGATTATCGCAACCGTTATATTGGCTTGCGTGCTCTATGATGTTTTCAGCTGGATACGATATAAAGAACAAGAAGAAATTTATTATTCTGAAATAAAATTAAATCTTGCCCCTGCCTGCAAAGAAATTATGCAAGAGACATACCGTCAGTATCTTGGGCCCGTAGATTTTGCAAAAGAAAAAGATAAAGGCTCAGTCAAATTAATAGCCACCGTGTATTTCCCTAATATGGCGCCACAAAATATTCATTGCTCGATTTATTTGGATAATTTCTTGATTGGTTACGATGAAAACTCAGTGGTAAATATTCATTTCCTTGGTACGGATTATGCACCAACCGACTTTTACCAAAGAGGCAGCCATGGCCATGAACTTTTTACCAAAACAACATTCAAGAAATTACAGAACTACATAAGTGCGCCTATAAGCCCAAGAAAAAAACCAACTCTACCTTGGGATGAGCAGAAAATTTAGATACAAAATTAAAATGGGATGATTTGCATGCTACAGTTATTGCAAAATCACTGCGGAACGCAGGAGCCATTAAACGAAATTAATAACTCTAAAATCGATACTAAATACTTTGCTTTTATTAAAACGGATCAACAAATGAAATACAAACTTCTTATAACGACACTATTTAGCATGATAACTATTAAATGCTTTGCAAATGAAGGATATTCATTTTCTACCGGAAACTATTTTTATGAGCACTGCAAAAACATAAATGCCACTAACCCAACGACACAAAAGCAGGCGATTACATTTGCTGTCAACCTTGGTGGCTGTTATGCAGCAGCCCAAACAGCATTTGATGATGTTATTAATATTGGTTACCTTTGGACATCAAGCCCAAATGCCATTCTATGCTTTTATGATTATTACGATATCGATCACATCACATCGCAACAGATACTAGATATGACGCTAGAATATATTAAGAATAATCCAGAACATAGAAATGCTAAAATTGGGATGATTGTTGCGCACATGATACATAAGAACTTTCCTTTCCCAAAATCATGCATAAATACAAAATAAAATTAGTAGGACGAGGTTTTAAATGAAAAATATAATTGCGGTATGTTTGATGTCAATTAGTATAACAGCAAATGCCAGGATGATTCTCAATTCTGACGGCACTTCATCTATCGTAAGCGGCAACACGATAATACACTCTGACGGCACTTCTTCCATCGTAAGTGGAAATACAATAATACACTCCAATGGCACTTCTTCTATCGTAACTGGCAACACGATAATACACTCTGATGGCACTTCTTCCATCATAAGTGGCAATACGGTAATACACTCTGATGGGACGTCTTCTGTAATTGTGGGTGACTAGCCATTCGCGATAAACGCGTCAGAATTGAAAATATAGTTAAAAAAATGCGGCTAAAGTAAATCATTTTTTATTTAACGAAAAAATGACTCAATAATATTCAAAACTCGAGTCTTTCTGAATTGCTGTTAAAATTACCTCAGATATAACAAATAGTCGAGCTATGGCTTGGAATGTATCAGAAGAAGTGATGTCAACTGGTAAGGAAAAAAGCGCTTGCGTATAGAAGATGGGCTCATCCTAACTAACAGATGTAGAATAGGGCGTCAATCTCGCCCACATTCATTATGTATGCTACCCTGTATGCTATTCAGCTTAATATTTATTTCATCTAATTTACTTTCTAAATTATTGAGCTTGAAAACTAAGCTGTTCAACTTGCTTTGTATATCTGCCTGTATACAGGCTGGCTTATCGCTATCAAATGTCCCACAACTAAATGATGCAAAACAATTTGCAGACAACTCCAATAAAAATAATAGAAGAATTAAATTTCTCCTGCTTTTTTTCCTAATCTTCTTAAACTAAAAAAACAGGTCCAGTATCAACTCACAAACAAAAAAACCAATAAAAATAATTCATTGATTATAATACTTTTAACTCTCACTTCCTATTAAACGAATTTTTTACATTTGAAACATAGCGAATTAATTCATAACTAAGCTTAACAACTTCATCTTTGTATTTGATGTCTTGAGCTACTGTAGAACGATCAATTATCAATAATTCGATTTCAGTTAATGCTAAATTTAATCATTTCCAGTAAAGCGCATTGATGGCTTCAACAATCTGCTATTCATATAAGCGTCACATATAAAAAACTTGTGCACTTGCAATGAACTGTCTTCACACCTTATCTAAAAATTCGGGGGTACACTTTTGCAAGGCATGTATTTTACCTTGAAACTTAAAATCGATCATATCACCGTTATTATACTCTTCATCTTCATGTATCGTAGCGCTCATCTGTTTACACTCAGATAGGGCCTCATTAATATAAGGATTATTCTCTTCGCTTATCACTTGCATATTTGAATTTCTATCAAGTCTAATTGCGGGATGTACGCATGAAGTCCTCGCATCTTCTTCTGATTCGGCATAAACGAGACAAGATGGAAAGGCATCGTTATTTGGTTTTATAAAATATACTTTAACTTGTCGAGTCATTATGGCCTCTATAATTAGTATGTAAGATTGATTTTACAATCGTTGTTATTTATGTAATTTTCTCACCTTTTTTAGCTGAGTATTTTACGGGAGCCAAAAATAACCCGTTTAATTCTCAATATTGCGCTAACAAGGAAATTTTTCTTGTAAACTTTCATTAATAAGTAATGGCGCAGGTGAGTTTAATTTTTCGGGATGATCATTAAGATATTTTATTATTACCAAAATCTTTTGCGGAAATGTTACATTATCTGGAATACAAAATTGACCTCTATTAGCTCTATTCGAAGATTGGCTGTATGCATCAAACACTCCTGAAAGATAAGAAGCACAATTACTAGATTTTATTATTTTATCAAGCTTATTTACGGCGCCCGGATCAGAGTTCGAAATATAAACAGAAGATCTATTAATTTCATATTCCTTACAACTGGCAAGGAGCGACAACCCGTTCCATCCAGCAAAAGATGGGGAGAAAAAAAACACAAAAAACAATAGCACCACTATTTTCTGTAATCTCATAATTCATTTTAATGTATGTAATATCAATTAGCACATGATTTAATCATAACGAGTATAATTAAGCCCCAAACCCCTTCGTGAATTTTTCGTGAATGAGTTATGCTTCGTTGTGCTTCGTGATGCTTTTGCCTTGGTCGTCCAATCATGTGATATTAATATTAATCAATGACTTATGATTATTGAAAATGTCTTAAAAACATCTCATAATCCTTTGGTCCTAGGTTCGAGTCCTAGTGGGCCCAGCAAATAATCAAGACATCTAAAGTCTGCCTATACAATCGAAAGAAAATCTGCAAGTACTGAAGAATAACCCAACAACCACTCCCCCTTCATGAATTAAACTACGCACACATAAAAACCATGAATATCCAATATTTAAAAATTGAAGATGTCCTTAATAATTAGAAAAGTAGCCTGGACACGTTTTTTGTGTCCGGGGTGGTTGTATACAGATATGTCCAGATGCAACAAACCCGGACACAAAAAGCGTGTCCAGGCTACATTCATTTTCCATGGAGTCAGATATGGACAGAATTTAAAGACGACATCTTAATATAATTGATAATATTTATTAGGCGTCTATGTCTGACACTTTAAACGTGAGCATTATTGACTTATTTAATTTTTTCGTCTAAATAAGTCAGGCTTAGCACGTACATTGAGAGGGAACGATAGAATGGACGCAAAAGATTTAAACATTGGGGATATCTTACTTCTCAAGGATAATAATTTTAATTACACCCGACATGCCGCAATAGTATCTCACGTTGATCCAGTAAATAATATTTTCAAAATTCTGCACCTAACACCCTATGGCGATCTAACTGGCTTTATTGAAATATCATTACCCGGAATTGAAATACTTGAGAAGAAAAATCGCCAATTTGAATGTTTTAGAATGGCGGACCAAGAAAAAGTCGAACAAGCGATGAAAATATTAACAGAATGGCTTTCTTGGGCTGTTCCTTATGATAAAAAGCGTTTTAAAGACTATGAGGCCTATTTTAATGAAGTGTTTTCTACTTCCTTTGATTCAGAAAAGGAACTTTATTCTAAAATGGATCCAGGATTTTTTTCGCAACAATTAGAAAAGCATCAGCCTGAAATGGAAAAACTGTTTGCGAAGCATTATATGGATATTGTTAAATTTGCTTCTCGACGTGAGACTAGCCCTGTTCGTCCTACTAATCCAGAAGAAAAGGCAACCGGTTTTCATTGTTTACCTGCGATTATTTTAGCGTTTCAAATTGCTCATGTGCTTGATTTTGTCAAGCCTGTATCTGATAAATGGTTGTCAAACAAATACGCTCATTCAGATACTACTCTTGATAGCAAACACCCCACCTTTGAAAGTGTTAAATCTGCATTGAAAGAAGATTTTGATAAAGAAAAATTCTTAGCAGCGATACCTCCCGCCTTGAGAGTGCACGCAAAGCTTTGTTCGCTAGATGCATTTAAACATGCTTTATTAGCTGATAAAAAAACGTTTATTAATTTAGGCGTCCTGAATCTATTAAAAACCGAGGATATAAAACCTAATGCAGAAACGATGAAAAATATTGGCCTGTTTGCCAAATCAAAAGGGACACTGAAAAGAGAAAATCTGCGCCATAAGATCACTGCAGGAATGAAGTAACCGTAGCCCTGATGAAATACTTTTTAATTTCATCAGGGTTTGGATTGCGGGTTCGGTGTCAGACATGACCACAATCTCTAAATATCCAATTTAGCAAGAGTTACATTCACAATTTGATCTACAGGCATGCCACGGTTAAAACATGTATTTTCTTGTGTTTGTTTTCCAGCATATATTGAGAACCTTGACAGGCCATTACCATGACTTACATTCTGGACAGTCAAACTCGATCCCGCCATTCCAATATGTTTATTTTCCTGCAAATCTTCGGGATTGCCAAAATATTCAAAGTCCAATTTTAAAGTATGCTTATGGCCTGCTAAAAGTGAAATGTTTGTCAGTTTGGCGAATGATCCCGCTGAAGGATGCAATAAATATCCTTGATTTTCGATTGGCTCAGATTCAGCTAACACACCCAAGCTTACACTATTTCTAATTTTAATATTTTTTAATGAAGTATTCTCCACTAACTCAAAAGTAGTAGATACGATCATTATATTTTTTTCTTGATATAAAATTTCGCAAAGAACACCGTCCAACTGTATATATCTAGAGTGCTTTTTATTTAAATTTTCTGGTATAGAAAGTACAATATGGAATATTTTTAAATCATCGTCCTTTTTAATTTCTTTTACCTCAACCATTCCCTTTGTGAAGCCTGAGAAAAAACAAAAAAACTTGCTAGCGAAATTTTTTCTTACTTCTATTGCGCTACGACTATCCATGCATTTACTCCTCAGTTTTTGCGTAAACTTTTGGCGCCATGCCTGACACTTTAAACACATAATTAACAATGAGAGAAGTAGCCTGGACACGTTTTTTGTGTCCGGGGTGGTTGTATACAGATGTGTCCAGATGCAACAAACCCGGACACAAAAAGCGTGTCCAGGCTACATTCATTACTCGAGCCATCGGCATGGGGTGCACTAGCAAGAATATTCGATACCCATAAATCCTGCTTGCTGCGTAGGAATACGGCTGATAGTGATATCGCCATCCGAACTGACACTAACACCCGCATTGTTACCTGAATATATTCCCTGATAAAAAGCTGTCAGCAAGATGTGGTCCGTAACAGAAAAGCCAAGACCTGCTTGCAACTCACCATTTATTTTTTTCAAGTTATCTGCTGAAGAGGCGCGATCATTTAATTGTAGTTGTCGATAAGCAATACCACCTTTCACAATACCAAAGAGAGGATAGCTCGGTGTGAGCCTTGCCTTAAAAGTCACTAGCAAATCCAGTACTGGTTTCAAAGTGGATTGAATGGGTAAACCACCGCTGGCCGTAGTAACTGCCGAGCTAGCAGACAAGCGCATGGTATTTCCTGATTGCACACCCGCTTCCATGCCAAATAAAATATTGTTGTATTCTGCTGCATGCAAACCTAGCGTTAATCGGCCTTGCGTTACCTGACCATCATTGTGATAAGCGCCATCGACACTCCCATAGCCGCCATATGCACCCATGTATAATCTGGAAGGTGACCACCAATCAGCAACACTATTGGCTGAGAATGATGCTGCATAAACAGGCAATGCGGCAGATAAGCAAATTAGGCTCACCAAAAATACTCTTTTCATAATATCCCTACTAATAAGATTCAATGTGTTGATTGACGAAGTCATTTCTACGATTGCAAAAAGCCGATAAAAAATTGTATCAATACGATCAATGATAAGAAACACTTTTCATCTGTAACATAGCTATCATTCTCTGCTGCACTATATTATTGATAAATCACAGGGTATACGATATTGTAAAAAAACATTTTTATGTTGCGTTTGGAAATATTGGAGATCACTATGAAATTTAGCACGAAGCTAGCGCAAGCAACATTGCTTTTAAGTTTGTGCATCACCCAAAACGTAATCGCGTTACAAAGTAACCCCGCTTCCGTAGACTATGTTAATCAAGCGATAGCAACAGCTATAGCTGCAATACCCTCTCTCACGCTGGCGGACGTCAATCAAGCAATCACTACAGCAACGACACTCACTCAGGAAGATTGGCAAGCTACATGTCAAAGTGGAAATATAAATTCTACAGGTGGGTGCTATGGAGATGCAGGCTCTCAAGCATTTGCTAAGATAAATCGATTAGGTGGCAACCCTCTTGGATATGCAGGAACTACGGGTAGCGCTGCGAACTCCCTGTGGGTGCGGCAAGTTGGGGCTGGAACAAGTTGTACGACTACCAATAGCCCTATCTATATCTTAAATACCAGTACGGTGAGTGGGAACAGTACAATTTGGATTTGTGGCGTGGAATTGACTAATGGATCATCTGTTAGCTCCACAGGAGGATTAGGCGCCTTGGGAGGCAACCAAGCGATCGATCCAAGTAACAATACTAGCGGTGTAACTTTCACGACAATATCAAGCGGCAATATGGTGGCAAGAGGCAGCAATCAGCTGACACCTTCCATACTCTACTTTAATGGTAGCGCGGTCCTGCCGACAGCGTACGTATTCTGTGTATCCACCACTGCCACAAGTGCTGCCACTGCGTTTGCTGAAGCTCCAGCAACGAGTTTTGACCGTACGAACGCGTGCTAAAGAGTAATCGAAAAACATATGTCAGGCTTGCGCCATTGTGCAAGCCCGACCCATCATTAAAATAGTAGCCTGGACACGTTTTTTGTGTCCGGGGTGGTTGTATACAGATATGTCCAGATGCAACAAACCCGGACACAAAAAGCGTGTCCAGGCTACATTCATTTTTAACAATTGGTTGGTAATAGTGAAATTTTATTCGCCACAACATTAAAGTGTCAGGCATGGACAAAATTTTAAGACAACAGCTTAATAACATTCATTAGGTGTTTATGTCTGACACATTGAATGAAATATCATTTTATTTTCATGCAACAAAGCAACGCCGGCTACGGTTTAAAGTATGTTAATCGAAATCCAATGCTGCTCAATCGCTAAGCTTATTAATTCTGATTTTGTATTTACATTGAATATCTTTTTTATATTTTCAGTATGTGCTTCGATGGTGCGGAAGGATAAATTGCTTTTTTTTGCAATTTCTTTCGCAGTAGAGCCTAGAAAAATGAGGCGTAGAATCTCTTTTTGTTGAGTAGTTAATTTTTTTAATAAACTGGAGCTAATTGTCCCTGGCGGAGATTGCATAGGTAAACTGAGCAAACGATAAAACTCTAGACGTATTTGGTCGATTTTATCTGAGATGATGACTTGGTTTTTGCCTGAAACATCTCGTTCATTAATCGGCATAGCAACCCCGGCTATTAACATGCATATACCATTTGTATCATTTAGGCGAAAGCTGCGATCTTGAATCCATTGGATTGTATTATTAGGTAATTTGATGCAATAGATACCAGTGTGGTTGGGGTTGATGATGGTATTGCGATTTTTTAACTGTTCCCACGTTTTATTGCAAGAGGGTTCATGTAAGAAAGTATTCCACGATAATATGTCGCTATATAAATCGGTTTGTTTTCGCCCCCAAATGGATTGATAAGAAGAAGAAATAAATAAACTATCTGAATAGGTGCTATCCATTACCCAAAGCACGCAGTGATTTTTTTGGGCGAGTAATTCGATTTGGGTAATAAATTTCGTTTGTAGCGGATGCATCGATTTATTTTAACTCAGCTGCATGAAGATGTCATTAGTAATTAGAGAAGTAGCCTGGACACGTTTTTTGTGTCCGGGGTGGTTGTATACAGATATGTCCAGATGCAACAAACCCGGACACAAAAAGCGTGTCCAGGCTACATTCATTTTTAAATTTGCTTGCTATTGCGTATGGATATGAAGTTATCGGCGAATGGCAAATACATCTTCACTAGTCATTTCATTTGTTCTATCTGCAAATGATAAACCCTGAACAGTAATCAAACGCGAGGCAAAATCAGAGTAATCCATAGAATAAACTTTTCTTTCTTCATTAGGTGAAGAGACATCATTGGGATCTAAAAAGAAAACATGTTGTGCGGTGACTTTTCCATTGGTATCTTTTAGTTCTTCTGCGCCAATGACAATAATGGCATGTGCGCATTGATCATCGCTTGGGGTGAATTGATTTTTTTGCCAAAATTGAATTGAGCGTGAGCCAATTTTCACTGGTTTTTGGTCTTCTGTGAGTGTATGCGGGGCGCCTTGATAGAATGGCAGGCCAATGTTATTGCCCTGCATAACAATCGCACCGGAATCTTGCAGGCACTCCATGAGGGCGTTAAAACCTTTTGGTGGCGACCAATTGGCATTATGTAAGCCATACAATTCAATGGAATATTGATAAGCAATAATTTGCAAAATCGAGCTAAATATTTTTATTATATCAAAATTCGCTTGAGTGATTTCAACGGTGCTTGGAATTTCAAATTGTTTCTTTGAGATGCCGTCATAAATTAAGTCAGCTATTTCATCAAAATTTGTTTTATCTTTTAGTTTGTGATGCAATAATTTCTTAATAAAACTTAATTCAATCCGGATGTCAAATTTATCTAATAATTCAAAGGCCGCGATCGCGATGTCTGCCATTTTATGATATTCGATCACTTGGGATAACGTGAGGCCAATATATTTTTTTTCAACTAATTTTGCTTGAGTTTCCAACAGTGCTAAACCAAGTATTGCAAGTTTACTTTGTATGGATGCCACTTCATTATTATCACTTCTGCTTTGCATGGTTTGCGATATATTGCCTACAATCGCCATAAATGCATGATAGGGTATTTTATCTTCGACATTAATATTTACAATTGCACTGGAAGTGTTGTTCGGTAAGATGAGCGTGTGTATTTCTGCGAGTAACTTGTTTTTTGATGCAACGTCTTTTGCCATAAAAAGACGTAAAATAATTGCTTGCAGTTTTAGAAATAAATTCAGATTTTCTCTGTTTTCCAAATCTTGCGGTGATGCGAGGTAATATCGATCTATCGTATTATTAGAATTATGCGCCTCGTGAACAGGTAAAGCAGTTTTCTCAGCGAGAATACTATCAAGCTGACCTAATTTTATTTCGGATTCCTCAAGACCAAAGGGTAATTGAACAAGCAGATTTTTTATTAAAGCTGCGGATTTTTCGCTGTCAGTAATTTTTTTTCGATAGGCAGAAATAACTTTTTCAGCATGACGATTAGCGTGATGAAATTTTTTCCCATGCCGATCACGAATGTAACTTAAGGCATAATACCAACATACATTTCCTTTTTGCGCAGGTCGGTTTACCGTTTTAGAGGGATCAGATAAATATGTTTTGCCGCTAGCAACTTGTACTAAAATTTCAGTCGTACTACCGGTTGATGTTTTACGTTCTCTTAATGGAACTTCATGTTTATGACTTAGCATCATTTTCTCGTTAATTATAGTTATAATTTGCAGAAATTTTACAGGCAAACCAATCACACTGCAAGTCAAATTTTGAACAGAATGTGCTGACTCTGAACTTGTTTATCTTTCGCCTACAATTTATTATTCGCACACTAAAACCAAACCATTCTAGGATAAAATGTGATGTTCGCAAAAATTTCAGCATCCACTGCGTTGTCGTTGATGTGTTTTGTTTGTAAAGGGATGGGAAAAAATATCATTGCGTTAAGTGAATCAGTCGGCGACGTGGTCTGTATTGGTGTTGATAGAAATTATTCTATGTATCGTTTGTTCGCGAGTAATGTTCAGACAATTGATCGCGCGATGCGTTTTCAGGATACTTATATTATCGATGAACCATCCAATAGACCTTTTTTTAATTTATTGCAAAACATTACCATGCCTGATGGACGAGAAATGTCTTTTGCCGCTTTTTGGCATGCAAATGGTACTTCTCGTAATACTACTTTTGAAAGTTTCGTGCTTGAGATAATGAGTAATGATTGGTTGACGCTCAAACGGATGAAAGAAAAATCGTTTACCGAAAATAATTTGGTATATTTTGCAATGTTTGTGCTGGTTGTGCTAGTAGCTACTCTCGTAACCATTATCCTAAAAAGACAAATTATTCCTGCACGCTTAAGTTTTACGTAGCCTGGACACGTTTTTTGTGTCCGGGGTTGTTGTATCGAGATGTATTTGTATGCACAAACAAACCCGGACACAAAAAGCGTGTCCAGGCTACGAGTTGGCTTAGGGTCAATTTCGCAGATTCTAATACCAACTTTGTTGCAAATTTATCAATAAGTTACCGCCGAGGCAAATCCTAAGGCCATCCGCTATACTTTATATAACAATAAAAAACGAGGCTGTATCATGAGTGATGAAAATAACGCTCTTGTTCAAGTAATCGTAAATGCCGCGATTCAATGCGATCAAGCTATGAAAGTGGACGATGATTCGGATTCAGAAAATGTCAGTCAATTTATTCACGAGTTACAACAATCAAAAGACATTCCAACAACACTCAATATGTTACAAGCATATTTAGATGATGAAAATAATGCAGCACATGCAAGACAATTATTTAGTACACTCATTCAACAATTACCACCAGCAGAATATGTTAATGATATCACCGCACACAATGAGAAAATCATTAAAACTCAACGCTTCACTGAACTTGAAAAACGTTTATTGCATTATCCTCGAGCCGCTGAAAGCAATTTAGCGACTGCGGCTGATATTATTAAAAGAAATATTATGTTTTTTCTACCATCTACTGATTTCGGGCGCATGAAAGCAATAAGCAAAGCATTTAATACTGCACATGCAACTAGCACGGAACAATGGAAAATACGATTATTAGAAGATTTTAATTTAGATACTCCGATTGAAAAAAATGGCGACATACTTGGCAAAGCTGGTTTTACAAATGCTGATGCAGCCAAACAAGTATTTCTCAAATTGCATCACTTAAAACATCTCGCACGTACCGATAAAAATGGTGACAATCGTGATTTTCACCAAGCTTTTATTTTCACGCAAAATCCTGAGCTCTGGGTGCTGCAATTATTAAATGAAAATTTTGACTCGGCAAAAATTTCTTTCCCAGAACATGAAGAACTATTACCAACCATGCTAAATGTTGCTGCTTTTGTTGGCAATATGAAAGCAGTTAAATACTTAATGGATATTAAAAAAATTCAACATGACGCTTATACACTGCATTTAGCCATTATGTCAGGCAATCTAGAGATGGTGGATTATCTTGTCGATAAGAAAAAATGTCAGTTTGATATAGATGAGCTAAAAGTTGCATTGAACTATGGACAAATAGAAATTGTTAGAAAATATATTGGTACCATTCCACTAGGGTCTGGACACTTTGATGCTGTCATTGAAAAAGCAATGCTCTCAGGGAATGTTGAAATGGTCAAACTTATTTATCAACATTTCAAGAAGGATAATCCTGAAATCCGCTTCGTCCCCACGCAAGCCATTCATTCTGGAAGTCGTGAATTAGTAAAATATTTAGTGGAAGAGCTTAAATTAAAACTGCCGCCTCAAAGTTTAGAATGGGCGCTGCATTCAGGTAGCCAACCGTTAGTTGAATATATTGTATCAAAGCAAAAACCTGAGAATTTAACCTCGCAGATGGTAGATCGCTTGATGCGTTCTGGAAGTTTGCCTTTAGTCAATTATTGCCTCAATAAATTTCCGAGTGAAACTACACAAAATCAAGTTAGTTTAGCTATTGAAACTGGCAACTTACAAATAGTAAGAAGCTTATTAGACCCTATGAAATATTTAGGCTTAAGGATCATAAAATCGTTTCTAAATGATGGTGCGCTCTCAATCGCTGTTAAATCTGGCAATTTAGATTTAGTAAAATATTTCATCGAAGAATTAAAATTGCCTTTCGAAAAAACGGAGTCATTGATTGCTGATGCCGCATCATCAGGCAATATCAATTTGGTAAATTATATGATTGATAAAACCGGCGTGACACCGGGAGATGAAACTTTACAAAAAGCGGTTAGGTCTCGTAATGTCAATTTAGTTAAATATTTAGTTGAAGTCAAAAACATTCCCTGTACCCGTGATCATCTGAAACTGGCTATTGAAAACCGTGATTTTCGATCAACCGTGTATATTATTGAAAAAGGCGGCGTCCAAGCTGACGCAGCATTACTTGAATTTGCGATTAATAATAGTATTATTACCTGTAGCAATTTAAATATCGTGCAATATTTAATTGATAAACAACATATTCAACCCACGCGGGATCATCTCCTTGCAGCTGCGGATAGTATAGATATTTATAATTATTTAGTAGAAAGACCAACCGCTAGAAATGCAATCTAAAACAACGTTGGGGCACGATTAACCCCAACGTTTTCGCTCTTATCGCATCTTAATCGCTTGATAACATCTTTCCAATGTCTCAGGATGGGATACAAGACCAAGCGCTCCTGTGTTTACACGAACATCTTGGTCTTTATTTGCGTTATTTTCTTTACCTTCAAATGGCAGACCAGCACGATCTTCAATAACTTTATGCATACCAACAACATCGTAAAGAGCATCAATAATAGTTCGGTCCTCAGTTGCGATTCTAAATTTTTTATTAGTAAAGCTTTGTCTACTACCAACAAGCACTCGTTTGCCAATACTTGAGGCGATGGATGCCTGCTTAGTGCTACCATTTTCCTCATTACTCATGCTGTCATCTAGATTTGCAAAATCCTCAAGTCTAACATGGCTTTGACCATGACAAAGCACTACAGCGCCAACATCATTATCTTGCTTACCAGCAGCATGATAAACTTTTAGCACTCTTTGCATCGTCTGATAAGAACTACCATCGAAATAATTACGGCTGCCTGCTGAATTCACGGCAAAAATAGGGCCCTTATAATTTTTTGCTTGCAGATATTGCAATAAAGGCAACCATACAGATAACGAATTATCTTCAGTCATTAAAACAATTGGCTTTTCTTTTAATTGGTCTTGGTTTAATTTTTCAGGATTAATATGATATTGCGCTTCGATCGATTGATTTGAGCGCTTATAAGCAATTGCAAATAAAATAGCTTCAAGCGGCTCCGCTAATATTTTTCGCATTTGATTTGATTTATGGAGATCACATTCCACTGCGAGTGTTGCAGTATGCGGTAATTTCCAAGGTGCAAGCCATGTGAATACGGAATTTAAACTTAATTTTCGCATCGTATTTTCTGCAATGGTCGCTGAAAAAATGCCTGCAAACAAACATAATTGATTCCAAGCAAATGCAAATGGATCTGCTATTAACCAGGCGGTACGAATTAATGCATTTTGCACTAATTCAACGGTTTTAGTTGAATACGTTTTATTACGAAAACCACCAAATACCCAACCGATGGTCGCACCTAGTGCAACCAATACAGAACCCACCGCCGTTACAGCAGCAAAAAGTAGGTTAAATGGATAAAAAAGCGAGCGAATTATTAAATTAGCAAAACTTAAAACACGAGACTCAACATGTCTATTCAAGCTGGTTCGCAAACTGCCTAAACCAGGTGGGACATAAAAAAGAGGCGGATAATAGCCGTTAACGGTATGGTTTACAAAGGAAAAGGGCATAAATACTCTCGATTTGAATAATTTGCGCAAAAATATCACATCGCGCAAAATGTGTCAAATCACCCACTCCAAGGTTTACGTAGCCTGGACACGCTTTTTGTGTCCGGGGTGGTTGCATCGGGATATATCTGTATACAACCACCCCGGACACAAAAAGCGTGTCCAGGCTACGAGTTGGCTTTAGGGCCAATTTCGCCGATTCCGGGGAGTTTTATTGCTCTTTGCTGCGGGCTAATGCCATAGACTAAACCTAGCAAATTTATCTCTAAACCTTCTTTCATCGCTAATGTAATACCAAATACGCCATCGATTGATAACTGATAGCCTGTGCCACTCACAGCGGGTGCAAAAATTCCTTTTGTAAAATAATCTTTACCAACGGCGATACTTGGCATCACTAAATTTAATTCAGGCACTTCACGGCCAATAAATGCAATAAACGTATTACTATTTGGTCCTGGCCAATAAGAATATTCATTCATAAAAGGATATTTTTTGGCAGCCGCTTCAATTTTTGTAATTAATTCTTCAGCTTTTTTACCACGAATATCTAAAATAACTTGTGGTTTTTGTGCAAACCAAAATCGATCGGGTAAATCATTCTCAACAACAACAGGCGATAAATCATGTAATACGCGCCAACCAATTTTTTGATACACGGTATATTTTTTGGCATTTGTACGTTTTGTTGCAATCCAAGTGTGTACTGCAAACAAGCCACGCCAATTAAATGTACGCGCTGAATAAATTTGAATAACAGCATCCGGAAAATTGTCAGCTAACGGCGCAATTTCAGCCGTCTTGCGATTAGCCGTGCGATAATCCCCAGTCAAACTCACTTGGCCTGTCCATAACACGTAAAGAGGTCCTGCAAATGTTAGGAATACATAACTTGCTATCATGGCTGAGATTTTCATTGTTGATGTTAGCCTAGAGTTTGTGGAAATCCTTTTGTAATCCTATAGGAAACAAGGTTTGGATGATAGGTCATAGGAGTCATTGATACCGTAGCCTGGACACGCTTTTTGTGTCCGGGGTGGTTGCATGCAGATGTATCCAGATGCAACAAACCCGGACACAAAAAGCGTGTCCAGGCTACTTTAAACATGTGAAGGATTACATTTGATTTCGATTTGTTGATTCCAAGACGTTTTCTCGCATTTTTTGTTCAAACTCTTCATCTTGCTTTAGGACGTTAGCTTCAAAAGATAGATGCTGCGCTCTATGATGTTGCTTAAATACTTCATGGTTATATAAATCCCCCGCTTCATTAAAAAGGGTTTTTACTTTTTCAATTTGCGCAACATCATTTTCTTTTTTAATTGAATTACTTACTTTTATTACTGCAATAACTTTTTCAGAGCAACCATTTAATGAATGGTCGAATAAACGATTACTAATAATTTGTCTTCTTACCAAACCAAAAGATTGAGCCATTCTTCCTATTTCTATTTTTGCATGATAGTCATCTTTATAATCTTCCGAAAGATCACTTAAAATGCTAGAAATTTTATCAAATCTTGCAGAAACACTTTCTTCAATACATTTAAAAGCAAATACTTTTTTATGGCGGTCTTGCAAACCATCCAGAAAAACGAGATTATTGTTATCGACTGCGTGTTTGATGTCCCGTTCATCTTGTTCTGTAATTAGGTTTTCTGTTAGCGGGGCAACATCGTCGTCATCAGAAAATGATTCCACCTTTAAAACATTTCGTTGTCGCAGAGCAGAAATACCTGCTGTTATAACAGAGGTAGACGATTTTTTGCGAGCATGTTGTTGAAAACAATCTGCTATTCCATCAATATACTTTTCAGTGGTTGTCTTTTTATCGGTAAATAAAAATCGAAAACGATTTTCTTGAGTCTTCGTTTTAATTAATTGTGCAAGAATGAGGAATAATCCAATGCCGGTCATTGCAACCGCAATATTGCTAACAATCGTTGCGTAATTGACGCTGATCTTTTTCATTTCATCATTTTTACTGATTAATAATTGAGAAAATCTTTTTTCAAATGATTCAAAATCACGGGCGATGGTATCTTGATCTTGTTCAAAAAATTCATCCAACATGGTTTTCAACGCACCACCATGTTTTCTGATTTCATTTGCTTTATGCGGATTTTTATCATCTAAAACATTCGCATGATCAATCAACGCTTGCACTCTCTCATTTAAAGCGTGATTGAGTGTTGCAAAATTCCTAGGGATTAATTGATTTGCTAATAATTGACTACTAAGCGCTTGAATATGTTTTTCGAAATATAGATATTTTGGCTCATTATCTGTAAATCGATCTATTTCAGTAAAAATTGTGCGTATTTCACTGCAAAATAGCAGTAAAGAATCTTCTTTGATATTCTTAGCGAAATAGTGACGGCAAATATCATCCGCTGCTTTTTTGATGATTAACAATTTCATCATCGATGAAAGTGAATCATCTTCTAATGTTTTTTTAATCGTTTCCACATGATCATTGCAATGGTTAAATGCATTTTGCATAAAGAAACATTTAATCGGTGCCACCATTTTGCAACAGTCCGCTTTACCTTTTTCTGTGCCGAAAAATTCTATCCATTCTTGGCGTAGAATGGCCATATAGGGATTATGGTCTTGTGGATTTTTAGGCGAAATAATAGCTTGCCATTGCAGTTTCGATTCTTTTGTGTCGCCAAATGGATATTTAATTTTCAACCAATGTAATTCTAAGTCTTTTCTCGCATCAAACAAATATCCGTAACGATTTTTTTCATCTGTTAATTTAAATGCGGCGACGAGAGCAGAATTTAAACCGCCCTCAGACGAGTTAAGCACATAGTTAGCGTTTCCAACACACCGATGCAATACATGCATACGGCTTCCATCAAATAAATTTGCAGCATCAAATAATTCGGCTGTATTTGTATTGCCAGGGATAATCGCAATCGTTGGTAAACTTTTATCGCTTTTTTCTTGTATAGCCTTGATAACCGTTGGGCTAAATAGAAGATAGCAATTATGTATATTATGCAACGTTACAATATTAAACTTTGGCATAAACCCTCAAATTTTTCTACGCATTAACCTAGCTTTTTATAATTATACCGTTGAAAAATTAAGGGAATATTAAGTAGCCCTTCCCTCTTTTTTTGTGACCAGGCTGTCTTGATATTGATTCAATTTTACTCTATGATGACGTCCGATTTATATAAAAATAATAACAATAATCGAGGCATAATTATGTTTGATCGTTCGAATGTGATGATCATCTCTGAAGATGAAGTAACTGATTTATTTGATAGATTTTTAGCATTAACCGCTGTTAAGAATGATCCTCTTTTCAATAGCTTATTCGATCTCAAAGCAAGATTAAAAGACCACACGCAATACGTTTTACTACGCAATACGCTTAGACAATGGATGGATATAGAGCGTTTTGCCAATATCAAACTTTTTGGCATGCCCTTTAATAAGCTTTTATTTGCCTTAGCAATATTTTTAGCGCAACTTAAACCCTATAATGCCGAACACAGCATCACAAACCCCGTTTTCACATCCGATGGTTATAAGCATGATTTGATTATCCTAGCAACATGGTTGCATCAGAGCGCAACCAACCCTTTTACTAAACAGCAGATGCATGATTATGATTTCGAACGTATTAAAACCATTTTAAAACAAAAATTTCCTGGTACTCCTGAAATTCAAAAGAAAAATCCTTATCTATTTGAAACTCATCTAAATCAAAATCCTTTTACAATCTTATCTTCGAGCCAAAGTGATAGCATTTCGGGATTAATAGCATTAAGCGTATTTCATAACCCTCTGCAACGCAATACAACACCATCAGTGAGTTCGTCGTCAACAAGCAGTAATGTTAGCGCAAGTATTTCAACTTCTAGCACAGGCAATCCACCCACTGTCGAAAGTACCGACTCATCAAATGTTGCTGAGATTGTCATGCTGGCAAGAACTTTTTGGGAGATTAGAAACGCAAATCAACTGAATCCAGATTTCATTAATTTTTTTGAAAAAATTAAAATTGTACTTAATGGTACATATGATGAAAAAAGAATGTCTTGTATATTGGGTAAAAAAACTTTCGCAGTAGTCAAGTTATTGCATGCTCATCAATTGTTAACGTCAAAAATGTTTGTTAAGTTATGGTTTGGAGAAAATGATACAGACAACCACGGAGCACAAGATTGCTTTAATGACGGATTTAAAAATTTGTTTGATATCATGAATAAGCATAATACATTATCTGCGCCGCACGTTGAAAAGACATTTAATAGCACATTACTTGATATAGAATTAATGATTCAAACCTTTAACAAGCTAGAATCAAATCATCTATTAACAACAAATATTATTACGGATTTATTTTCTAATTTAACTTCTGAAATCATTGAGCAAGCTTTTCATGACGTTGTCACTAATAATAACTTCGAGAAATTCCGATCACCTGCCAGACCATCGAATGCAAGATCGTAGCTGGTAGCCCGGACGGCTTTGTTGCATCAAGCTGTCATCCCGGAATTTTTACCTGATTTTTGGGTAAAAATTCCGGGATCCACGGAGGTATTAAACAAAAAATATGTTCTGTAAAGATTTATGGGTGGATCCCGGACAATTTCCTGCTGAAATTTCCGGGATGACAGTTTGATACAACAAAGCCATCCTCGGTTCAAATACCATTCATTCCTCACTTTTTCGATCCTCTAGATTTATTTCTGACTGGGTGTAACATATCGCACTGAAGTGACTAACTGGAAAGAGAATGTATGACTATTGCATATGAAGACTTTGAAAAAGTAGATTTCAGATCAGGCAGCATCGTTAAAGTGGAACCCTTTCCGAGAGCAAAAAAACCAGCTTATAAAGTATGGGTTGATTTTGGATCTGACGTTGGAATCAAACAAACCTCTGCGCAAATTACACACCACTACTCTCTTGAATCATTAGTAGGACGACAAGTCGTTGGTTGCGTTAACTTAGGCAGCAAAAACATTGGCGGATTCACATCTGAATTTTTATTAGTCGGCTTTCCCGATGACAACGGAGCAGTCTGTTTAATTACCGTTGATCCGAAAGTTCCCAATGGGAAAAAACTATTTTAGTTTCGTTTGCGCTATAACAGCCTCTTGTGTAGCATAAACGACGTCTTAATTTTGGAGCATCTTATATGGCACTCAGTCGTGCAGACATAGAACATAGAGAGAAAATAATTGATTTTGCAGCTTGCGCTATCACAATTGGTTTGCTGATTGCTGGCTATTTTTTAAAACCAGAAGGCATAAAACCACCTAGAGCAAATAGCAATGAATTTCCTCCTGACTGTGCCATTATCGCCAACTTAACGATGTGGCTATCTTATGGAATCGCTTATACAGGCTCAAGGATTTATGATAGTTGCCGACAAGTGATGTTTCAGCCTAAAAGCGATGATCATGATGCTTTAACGGTACAACCAAACAACAAAGCAAACACGCCTATACCCTAATTACTGAAATTGTCATCGGATTGTCATCCCGGAATTTTTACCGTTTTTTGGTAAAAATGTCCGGGATCCACGGAGGTATTAAACAAAAAATATGTTCTGTAAAGATTTATGGGTGGATCCCGGACAATTTCCTGCGGAAATTTCCGGGATGACAATCTCATGCAACAAAGCCATCCGAGTTACGCATTAACTCTCACAGCCATTTTCAATCGTATTCCCTGCAAATCTATCCGCAACCCATTTCACATAAAAAGGCTCTGCACTCGCTGGCGTACTAAAATGCGTTTGATTACCTGGTAATTTCACTCGTGTCACATTCGCTTTTAATTGACACATTTGTTTGAAATATAATTCACCCATAATAGGCGGTACCGTCGTATCGTTACTGCCCCAGTAAATAACAACCGGTGCCATTGGTCTGACTGGTAACACACTACCTTTAATGTTAGCCGCAATCCATGCTTTTGCATTTTGCACATCTTGGCGCAACAATGATTTATAATTTTTGCTATAAGCAAAATTAATTGTATCTGCTGCAACATGCATACATTTTCGTTGCATGATTTCATCAACTACTTTCGCACCTTCTGGTGTAAACAAATCTGTTAATTTCAACCCTGGGAATGCGGCCACCATACCCCAAAGATTTTGTGCGTAATGCGTGAAATTAAAAATGTTTGCGCCAAATTGATTACCTAATGCTTGCAAGTATTTTGCTGCTTCTTGATCATTTAACGTTTTCGAAGGAAATGTCACTGCCACATCAAAAGGCGCCATCGCAACAAAACCAATAATATCGACGTTATCAACCACACTATTACCCGCATATAAATAATTACTTAACCCTGCTGCTGCAATTGCCGCTCCTCCGCCTTGCGACCAACCATAAACAATGGCTTTTTTGCCAGCATGGACTTCTGGAATTTGTGTCACGGCACGAATGGCATTAATCACATCGCGCGCTTGCGTTGCGGCCACGGTATATTGATGTCGGCCACCACCGCCTAATCCTTGATAATCGGTTGCAACAATCACATAGCCTGCTTTGATAAATGCTTGCATCGCAGGGATGCCGAAATCCGTCCATGAATTGCCGTTCGGTAAAAAATATTGATTTAATGGTTGTGCTGGATCTAACACTTGTGAGGGCCCGCAAGTTTGTGCCGTCCCCGTTGTACCATGCGCCCAAGCAACAACCGGACGATTCACCGCATCTCCCATTGGGGCTGCGACAATCGCTGTCACCAATGTTTTACGTTCCATCACATCTGAAGAAATATAAGCGATTTTCCAAGCATCCGTATTAGGCATGGTGGTTGCGATCTTTTCTGCTTTTATAACGGTGCCTAATTTTGCATTTTGATCAACCGCTGGCAATGAAGTATAAAACTCGCCCATGTTGACTGGACCAAAATCATTTTCTGCATTTGCTTGGATAGGTAATAAGATAAGAGCAGCTAATAGATAAATAAACCGCATTGAAATATTCCTTTATTAATGATGCTGGTTACCAGTATACCTAAACTTTTGGAAATTTCTTGAACCCGATTGTGAATTGACTTCTTTTGCTACAGGGTATATTGTACAGGTTAAAAATTACGCTAAACGAATAACGGGGTTATTTATGGGCATTAAACGCTTACCACGTCTTATCAGCAACGAACGTGTTGATATCACTTATGATACTTATGAGATATTCGACCCCATGATGGCCATGTACACCCCAGCTCGCAACCCGATCGCGACAGCAAATAACTCAACTGTTGAATATTACCCACTGCCACAAAAAAGCGATTTATATACATCGCATACCAACATCCAACGAGCAATTTCTAATAGTGAAACAAATAATCTTATGGCATTGCTAGAAAGCGATTTTATTTTTGATGTGGCCGATACATTTTCCACTACCACCACTGGATATGTCGGCACCCATTCGCCGCTATCCTATGAGAACGGCAACATATACAAATATCAAGATACGCTCGCACGTTCGACATTAGAACAAGTTTTACTAAAAACACCACAATATTATAAAACATGGCTAGATGAAACCCGAGTCAATAATCCTGACGTTCACGCTATTCTTTTAGAAGCGTTAAAGAATATCAAATTAGAAAAAGATGAATGCATCAATTTTTCTTATTTCAATTTAACCAATGCTAATTTTCACGGCGCTGAATTAGCAAAATCCGATTTCACTAATGCTATTGTGACGGATGCTGATTTTTCGAATAGCGATATTTCACATTGCACTATTTCACAAGCACAACTTGATGCTACTAATCATTATGCTAATGCAAAAATTCCAAATGGTTACTGGCAAGAATGGGATGATGCTTTTATAAAAGAATTATCGAAACGATTTGATAATCTTAAAGCTTACGTTGATGAAAACATTGATGAACTTGATCCCAAAAACTTGGTTGCTTCATCTTTATATAATGATTATAAAAACTTATTAACGCTACCAAAAATCTCCTCCGACACAAAACGGGGGTTATTAGATAACTTAACAAACGCTGCCACTCTACAAACCTTTTCCCACAATAGAAATTTACGCTTTTTAATTGGCGAAATTATTGGTTTTATTTTATTAGCAGGCGTCGGTTATCTCATCGCCGCATCTGTCATGAAATATCGAACAGGACATTTTGGCTTATTCAAGCAACCGCGAACTGAAAACATGGTAAAAGGGATTGCGCACAAAATCGAAAACTCGCGCGCGCAAGCGAAATTTAGTTTCATATAAAATTTTGCTTTAATTATTTTTTTTATAACGAGCATCATCTGTCGCCAAAGGTGCTTGCGCAGGCGTTGTACTCGAAAGTCTTGTAGCTGGTGTAAATAATTTCTGAAATGCCTTTTTAACAATGGTTTTTAAACTCAAAATGTTAGCTAATTCACTGTGCAGTTTAGCTAATTCTTTTTGATCAAACTGATAAACGCAAACATACAACTCTTTCATGCTTTTATGTTTTTTATAACACACTGTAAATCGATTCGGCGAACAAAGATCAGGAATCATAACAAAACCTTGAAGAGTCAGATGATTGCTACTCTTAAGAAGTTGCACTCTATCAAACCGACCCTTAATTTTATCGGCTATTTCTTGCGCAGTAACAGGGTTTGGCATTTTATCTTCTGTGGGAAATAAAGTTGAGCTTGAGCTCATAGTGGCGCCTCACTTTTATTATTGATTTTGTGCGCGCATTGTAAGGTATGTCCTTTCTAAAATCCAATTGCATCAACGTCATCATAGCGCTAGCATGCTAACTTCTGCGGTTCAACACATAAGGACCTTTTGTCATGAAATTTCGTATCTCTCTTTTATTAACGACTTATCTTGCAAGCGCCACTGCATTCGCTGCAACTGAAGTTAATTTGCGCAACCAATCTTACGATTACTTACAACGCCAACCAAGCAAAGTAAAAATTAAAAAAATTCGCAGTCGTACTGATTTCAATCAAATCGAACATGTACGCATTCAACAAACCTTTAACGATATTCCCGTTTGGAATGCAACAGGTGTTGTTCATATACCTAGCACAAAGCAGACCCATGCCTTGGCACCCAAAGCCATTGCTATGAATGGTATGATTTACGAAGGATTGGAAAAAGATTTAGCAAGCAGTAATCATGCTCTTAGTTTTTCAGCCTCACAAAAAACAAAATCACTGCAATTAGCACAAGCGACTTACAGTAAAAAAAATAATATCAGCAATCCAAAATATAAAAATGAAAAATCCCAACCGATTATTTTTGTCGATGATAATAAACAAGCACATTATGCCTATCTCAGTAGCTTTACTTATGAAAGCACCAGCGCTGGTGTGCATCGCCCTACTTACATCATTGATGCTAACAATCACCATGTTTATCGTACCTGGGATCAAGTGTTTACAATTAGCGAAGAAGAAGCTATCAAACAAGCACGCGCTAGCATTCATTTTAAATTATCAAATGATGACGATGATCTAGACTTACCAGATCCTTCCCATCCGATTAAAGTGGGGGGCATTGGCGGCAATGAAAAAACGGGTCCTATTATTTATGATGGCGACACTGGCAATCGTCCTGGTTTAGATGCAAAAGCGATGGATATTAATTTAGATTTAGATGGTGCAAAAATATCTTTTACCATTTGCGCTTTATTAAATGACGATATCGCGATTCTAGATGCGTCATTAGATAATACTGTCGTCAATAGTATTTGTGCCTCGCATTCTAAAGCACACAATGATGTCGCTTGGCTCAACCTTAGTAAAGATCACACGCAGTGGAAAGAAGATGAAATAAATGGTGCTTACTCACCGTCTCTCGATGCATTTTACGCAGCAACCATGGTAAAAAATATGTATCAAGATTGGTACGGGGTGCCTGCCTTGATCGATGAAGATGGACAAGCACGTCAATATATCATGCGCGTCCATTATGGCCGTGGTTTTGATAATGCTTTCTGGGATGGCGATGTCATGACATTTGGTGATGGCGATAAATTATTTTATCCTTTAACCTCACTGGAAGTTACCGCTCACGAAATTAGTCATGGCTTTACGCAAACACATTCAAACATCGATGGATTTTATCCGCAAATGGCTGCGTTACATGAATCATTTTCTGATATGGCAGCGGTATCATTAGATTATTATTTAAATAATACTAACCGCTGGGAAATTGGCCGTGATGTTTGGAAAAATGAAGGTGCGATGCGCTATCTTGATAATCCACGCAAAGATGGTGAATCTATCGATCATCTCAAAGATTTCGATAACACTGAACCGCATCATGGTGCTGGTATTACCAATAAAGCATTTTATCTCATTGCCACCACCAAAGGTTGGAACACACGCAAAGCATTCGACATCATGGTGAAAGCAAACATGGATTACTGGACATCTAGCATGAGTACGTTGAATGAAGCAGCCTGTGGTGTGATTGAGGCGACTAAAGATTATCATTATAACGTGGCTGATGTGCGAATTGCGTTTGCGAAAGTGGGGATTAATACGGATATTTGTGAGGTGAAATAACCTATCATCAGGCGGCGTCCTGCGGCTGGACGGCGGGATACCGATACAACCTACCCGGACACAAAAGGCGGTGTCCGGGCCACGGTTGCTCTTAAGGCTCTCTTAATACTCTAGTGCTAAACTTATTTTAAATAATACATTCGGTCTAAGGCTGGCAATGCATCTTATCATTTACTTTAATGGTACCGGTGATAATGGCAAATCACTAACACTGTCTGACCCATCTAATAATGCGGGCTTTCATTATGCGGACGAACAAAAAGTAAAAACCATTATCGTGCGCGGTTGCCAGGATAAAGAAGTCTGCAATGCTAATGTCTTCCCGAATCTATCTGATTTTGCAAAACGTTTTGTTGGTAAGCTTTTTGCAACGAATAACGCTAACCAGTTAACATTAAAATCGACCGATTTTGCTTCTTTAAAAATTGGTATTGATACCTCAACAATTAGCACTTCTTCTGATGCTACCGATAAACCTATTATCACTGCAATTACCTTAAGCGGTTATAGCAGAGGCGCCGTTACTTGTTTTAATGTTGCCAAAGAATTACATAAAATCGCTCCATTGATACCCGTTAACATTGTCGCCAATCAACCTGTTCCTGGTAACATTTATCAATTTCCATGTTCAAATGCTGCAGCGGTTGCAGATTGTCGTCATTTAACAAATTTGCGCAATGTGAGTATTATTGTCGGCAGCTATACTGGCGAAAAAGACATTGATGTTGAAGGTACACCAAAGTGGATACATAGACTTGGCTTTTCACAAATCATTCCAAAACTGCCAAGCAGTAAAAAGTGCAATAGCAAAGTGATTGTCATACCCAGAAGAAACCACAATTCCCTAAAATATTATGATGAATCTTTTGGCGATGAGCAGCTAAACCAAGAGATTGCCAACAATTTAAGAACTGAGGGTAGTTTAAAAAATAATTTAATGCCTGACATTACCCCCTCTTATTCTAAAACGGCGCCATTACCGCCTCAACACACATTACAGTCATTTTTCGGTATGAGACGTCGTGATGCCTATCGTCATGTTGATCCGCATTTGAATCGTCCCTTTTTTCCGGAAGGCATGAAAAAAGCAAATCGTCAGCCATACATGCAATGGTGGCAAAGTCATGATAAATACGCATCATACTTTTCATCTACGCTCACCAAAAAATTAGTGCATCAAATCAAAGAAACCGATAAAGCACCCAATAATGTCGAAGCGTTAAAAACCCTTTATCACCAAGCAGAGCATTGGTTAGCGATGAAAAATGGCACCAAAACCTCACGGTACTATCAAGTTATCGCACTTCGCGATAATTTATATGATCATTTAAAAGGTTTAATGCCACCACACCAAGACATTTTCAATGAACACTACGAACAAATGCAAAAACACGGCTATTTGCTACAAGAATGGCGAAACTTAAGCTCACAAGCTTCTAGTTACAAATCTTTTGATACTCATAAACTAGATCACGCATTTGAAATACATAGCAGGGATAAAAAACCATCCGAACAAAACGATACCGCTTTGCTAATGGCACTTGACCGATGGCTTAGCAATAAAGAAGGTAGCAAGAGTAAGCGTTATGAATTAGTTAAACACTTTCACAATCGCTTAAAAACCATCATTGAAAAGGTTTATAAACCAAGTCAGCAGATACAATTAACGAGTAGTAATGCGAGTAGCTTATAAGCTACAGCAATCCATAGCTTCCACTATGGATTGCTGCATCTAGATTACCAAGAAAAGATATTGAAGAGTGGGTTATCTTTTTTGCTAGCAGCGACTTTCTTTTTCGCTGTTTTTTTCTTTTTTGCTTTTACTTTTGTTGCGCCATTTTTCTTTGCGGCTTTACGTTTGGTTGTTTTCTTTTTAGCAGCTGATTTTACTGTTGCTTTACCCTTTGCCTTCACTGCTACTTTTTTACTTTTCTTGCGAGCCTTTACTACTACTTTTTTTGCTTTTACTTTTGTTGCTTTACTAGCTTTGGTTGCCGCTTTGGATTTTGCTTTTCTCTTCGCCATTGATGAGTCCTCAAAATACGTTAGTCTGTCATACTAGCATAATATATGAGCATGACAACATAGGTAGTAATACTAAAAATGAAATTAGCGAGGCTTCTTCACTTTCCAACCGCGACTTGAAAACCATTCATCGCCATAAGATACAAAAATTTCTTCGCCTTTTTTAATTGTCCGCTCAGCACGAATATCAACAATTTTGGTTTTTAAATTAATTTTGTAATCTGCATTAGCATCATCGGAGTGATTGTAAATACTACCAAACCCAGTAAACAGGGCGTATTTACCTTTGGCATCAAAATAATAATCTTCTAACGCTTTATCACCGCCTTTCTTTGAAACGATAAAATAACATTGCTCGATCATTTCACCTTTTTTAATCGTTTTTTCTGCATACACACCAAAACCATGAATTTTAGATTTTTTGACTGCGATTTTATTTTGAAATAATTTTTTTGACATTGCCCCGAACCCATCCTATGTATGCTTTAAATTGAGGGCGTATATATACATAAGTTCCCCCTCATTAGCAAAAAAAACTGAAAAAAAACCTGTTCCTGGATTATCCACTTATGGTATGATTCGTCCCGTTAAACACAGTAACACACATACTGTGTATTAATTGCTCAATGTGAACACACACACATACTATAAGAAAGGGCAGAATCTATGATGGACGCTACTAGCAGTCCAGAAATACCCTCCCATACCGGGATCGATACTACCGGCGACGACTGGTACGATGAAAATGTGATCGCTTCTCCCTCCGCCCATATCACCAAAATACGTAATGATGCTAACCTCTTAACCCGCTTTACCGAAACCAGCAATATATTAACCCAAGGCATGCTTCTCCCTATCGTTTCGGAGTTCTATAGTAACGACAACCCCAATACGATTGATGACGAAGTGGGCGTCATCAGCCAAGGCGCCGCCTCTATCGCCACCGTATTACTAGCTCTCGGCTGGCTTAAAGTCAAAAAACACCCCAAGATTAAAAGACAAGCTGAAGAATTTGCCAAATCACAATCCGTAAGCCACCCCAATCCCGCTGCTCGTCGCTTCAAAACGTCTTTTGTGATCGGACAAAAAGTCGGTGAAGCCATAGGCGGCGCACTGTTTCTTGGCTTCAACTTACCGTTACTCGGTCATTCACCAAAAGCATTAATTCGCTTATTTGGTTATCCATTTGCCATTCTCTTTGGCATTGCCGGTGTCCTTTTCTTCAAAAATGGCATCAAAATCGACGATGAAAAATTATTTCGCATGGGCAAAGATGGCTGGACTAAATTCGTTAAGTGGGGCTTTGTCTTTGGTGGCGCGATTGGTTTAGTCATTACTCTATCGCTGTTTACAGGCGGTGTTGGTATTTTTGCAGCCTACCCACTTGCTTATCTCATCGGTTCTGCTGGAGGTAGCCTTTTAGGTGCTGCGATTGTTGCAGCAGCCGTTCCGATTTATCACAAAATAAAATATAAACTGTTAGGAAGAGATCACTACACCAGAAAAGAACTCGATGAAGCAACACAATACCGTTCTAATTTTTCTCGCGCTGGTATCGTCGTTGGCGGCTTAATCGTCGGTATTATTTTTGGCATCATTGGTGCCACTTGCTGGCCAGCGCTCGGTGTTGCTACGGGTGTTGCACTCGGCGGCGCGATTGGTTCAGTTGTCTTTGGTACGCTGTTTGCCATCATTGGTCCTTGGATTGCAAAGCAAGTAGAACAAGGAGCCTCCCCGGTCAATTCATTTGATTATGCCATTCGTACTGGCGCTTTGTTTGGCACCAATGGAATTGGTTTAGCATTAAGCGCCATCCCTGTCATTGGTCCTATTTTGCAATTAGTCGCAGGCTTAGTGACCACCATCATTGCTTTTGTCCGTGAATACGTTCACGCCAGAAATTTAAAAGGTGCTGATGAAAAAAACGGTAAAGGCACCTCAAGCAATCACATTTTACCTTGGACCCAACGCGCAGCCCCTGCCATCGTTTTAGGTGGTGCCATTTTTGGTTTAATCGGATTCTTTTGCTTTCCACCTGCGGGTGCCGCCATTTTAGGTGGCTGCGGCGCCTTTATCTGTGGTTTAGCCGTGTGCGGGTTAGAATGGGGTTTAAGAAAAAAAGGTTATTTACCGAGTAATGCAGAAGTAGAAGTCCCCAGTGAAGAAAGTGAAACTAGCGAGGATCTCAATCTTAAAGAATCCACTTCCACATTACTCAGAAAGAGATTGAGCAATCAAAATCACAACGAACAAACCATGCGTGATAGCGTTTCTAAAGATAAACCACTAAGCAATAATAACAATACTCGCCATTCAAATGCGCACCCACCCCAGCCCTATTCTATAGCACGCTCGACATCATCCGCTTTTACCTCAACCAGAATATTAAGCATCGAAACATCCTCTAACCCACTAAAACGCACCAGCAGCAACGTTAGCTGTTAGAATTAGTTGAATTTTTGCTCCAAGTATGAAAAGCTGTCGTACCTCAATTTTTGTCTAACTCAATTGATACCGAATTTCATTAGGATGTGATCAGCATGAATATCAAGCAAAGGCTTCTACTCATCATTTTATTACTAACAGGCATGCAAAGCGCATTTGCTTTGTTACCCAATGAAAGCAGTCCAACTACTTTTCTTGGACCATCCCTCCGAGGTTCATACACCAGCAAGATCTACGATAGCTCTGCTTTTAGCGTGCTAGGTGAAGTGGGCGCCAAAAATTTTCGTGCAGGCGCAACCATTGCAATCTTAGTAGAAGAAAACAATTACTTCAAAATTTCTGGCGAATACTTATTCCAAAATTTAACTTATAGCTTTTTGACAGGTACCACCGATGAATGGGTACAACAAATGGCATTAGGTGCAGGTTACGAATATGATTTGGGCGGCGCTTTTGATCCTCGTATCAATGTTGATGGTTACGTTTCTTACTCACCTAGTAAAACGCTGACTAATGGTTTTGTGACCTTCCCTATTAATAGCGTGCAACAAACATTAACAGAAGAACGTCGCATTGCTGGTTCAGTTGGTTTGGGTATTAGCCCTGGCATGTCTGTGTTACTTTGGGAAGGCGGCCGTGCAAGTGCTGCAATGAATTACGATAGCGTTCGCTATGATAATTCTTATTCACCAAAACGTAACGCCAAAGGATTGGGTGCAACCGGTAGCTTACAACAAAATATTTATGATGGTATCGACCTCAATGTCGGCGCTTCATCTCGTGCTCCCTTTAACAACTACTATGCAAATGTGAATTTCTCTGACATTCCTAACATGGAAGATTGGATATTTGGCATTGGTGGTTCGTACACTTCCGGTAAAGAATCATTACCAAACTCTTGGAATGTGTTAGTAAATGCTGATTATCGCGAAAGAATTGATACACCACGCAAACGAGTGGTAAGACGTCTCCACGACAAGCGTAAGCATTACAAAGATGAAGGCGAGCTAGAACAAGAAATCGCAACACAAGATCACCTAGTACCATTTGCAGGCGTTCCAGCCGTTTACATGCCGCAAGTGTTAGCGATTGTTGATAGCTTTACGCCGCAATGTAGCGTACCTGTGCAATTAACTGGTTTAGCATTACCAAATGCAGATGTTATTTTGCTCGGTGGTGAATCATTTGAAACCGCCGGTTCATTCACATCAACCCAACCCATCTTCTTTAGCATCAGAACAACAAGACCTTTAAAAAATGGTAGTCAAATTTCCATTAATCCAACAACAGGTACTGTGACTGCTATTCAAGGCTCGGTTTCTGAAACATATACTTATTTTGTCACCGCTAAAAATCTTTGCGGCAAAGGGATCACTGCAGGCCCTGCGACTATTACCCTCGAAGTTGCTGCTTAATTTTCCTATCGATTATTCGCGCGATGCTATCATCGCGCGAATGTCTTAAAAATACTCAAATTTTTTGATTGTTTTACCATTCATCCCTAACGAGGGTATAATATCGTTATCATCACAAAAAGATAATGTATGAGCGATAAAGAAACTGCCAAACATGATCCTGCTTCTGTCTACAAACTACCGAGTAACGTCTTGGTAGATGACACATTAACGCGCGCGGAAAAAATCGATATCTTGCGACGTTGGGCATATGATGAACGGGAAAAAGCCGTTGCTGAAGAAGAAAATATGATTCGTAGTGAAGCAGAACGCGGCAATATGTTAGATGAAATTTTACGCTGCTTACTGGTACTCGGTGTTGATAAAGATGAAGACAGTCCGCCGCCAACTAAACATGGATAAACATTTTAATAATTCTGTATAATCACGCACAAGCTTGACAAGGAATGATCACATGCGTCAATTTTTATTAGCCATCATAATTCTTTGCAGTTTTGCGCAACCCAGTTTTTCTTTTATTTCTGCAAATTATTCTTCGCCAAAAAATATTGCGTCATCTGTTTCATCCATCGAAAAACGTTTGGTTGGTTACGTGCACAAAACCATTGATACGCTGCGTTATAGTTCTTACAAAATGGGTGGTTCGCGTTTTGATACGAATAAAGGTGTGTATGTTGTTGACTGCTCGAACTATGTCGATCAAATATTACAAGCTGTTTCCCCGCATGCTTATCTTAGTTTAGTCAATTCTTGCGGCGTCGATACACCCAATACTCGCCACTATTATGATTTTTTCAGCGATCTTAACGATGAACCTTATTGGGGAAAAGTTGGTGATGTCGAAGATTTACGTCCTGGTGATATTATTGTTTTCCGTTACAAAAAGCGCCGACATGGCGCCACTGCCGGTCACATGATGATGGTGATGGATAAACCGATCAAAGATGCCAATACTTTTAGCGTACGCGTCGCTGATTCTGCGCCAGTTGGCCATAGTCAAGATACGCGCAAAAGTCATGTTTCTGGTATCGGGATAGGCACTTTATTATTAAAGACCAACCCAAAAACCGGCTTGCTAGATTCCTACGCTTGGCGCGAAGGCTCGCTCTGGCGACATAATGTTAGTTTTGCCATGGCAAGACCCCTAGATCTTGACTCGTAAAAATTTAATCTGCATAAAAACAAGCCCTTAAAGCCACTTCTGCCTTTTTGCTTATTCTTCGATGGTATAATAATAACTATATAAGAATAAAAACAAATAGGGAGGGGGTTCGCAATGAAGGCCAAGTTTGCAGTTTTCCTTTTGTGTTCTAGTATTTTCAGTTGTGGTGTTGCATTTTCATGCGGCGACAACGGTTGCGGTCGAACCGATGAATGCGGCAATGCCATTAATTCCAATCCATGTGGTTATGAATATTGGGATCGCTTTGCCGATTCTCGTCCTGTTCCTTGTGATTGCGATTGCGCAGATAAAGGTTGGCGCTATAACGATTGCATTAGCAAAAGTGAATATTGCGAAGCATTTGGGAATATTGGCGCACGATAATATTTTGTACGTCGTTATTGCGAGAAGCTTTATATGCCGTCATTGCGAGGAGCTTTATATGCCGTCATTGCGAGGAGCTTTATATGCCGTCATTGCGAGGAGCGTAGCGACGAAGCAATCCAGCTTTAAAGAGAAGTCAAAAACTGGATTGCTTCGTCGCTACGCTCCTCGCAATGACGACGTATAAAGTAAAGCTCCTCGCAATGACGACGTATAAAGTAAAGCTCCTCGCAACGACGACGTATGAAGTAAAGCTCCTCGCAACGACGACGTATGAAGTAAAGCTCCTCGCAATGACGGGTGATTGGTTATTTCAAACTTTACAAATCCTAATATACTTCATCACTTTCACCACTCTACTCACACCTTCTGTTTCACTTGCTAAGGCAACAGCAGCCTCTGCTTGACTAGGCGGTACGATTCCCATCAAATAAACGGTGCCATTTTCAGTCACTACTTTAAATAAAGAAGCTTCTAGATCATCTGAGGCAATGAGTTTTGCTTTCACTTTAGCCGTAATCCAAATATCACTTAAGTGTGTTAGAGATGAGGTGGGATTTGAAACTTGTAGTTGATTGTAAATTTCATCAATACCCGTTTCGCGCTTTAACAACATGCTGGCTTTTACTTTTTGCCAAGGTCTTGGTACTTGACCTGCTAGCAATATCTCATTATTAAAAACGGTCACATTGATATTAGTGCCCGCAAAGGTCGATTCATCCTTATGTAACGCACGATAAGCTTGCAAGACTGCATATTGATCGCTGAGATTGTTTTGGATGCTATGACGATTATAAACGGCTTGCGCGCCAGACATGGCGACATCAGCGCAACCTGTTAAATAGAACACTAAGAGAAACAACCCGACCCAACGCATGCTGACACAATCCTTGTTACTGCTCTTGATAAGATTATTTATCTTATCATGCGTCAGACTGAGGCGTTCGTCTAGATACCGACAAGGTTGGATGGTTCGCAATGTTTTGCATGATGGTACTGACTTGGCTTAAGCTGTTGATATTCACAAAATCAGCCAATGCGTTGGTGATATTAGCATGCAATGGTTTTGGTGGCTCTTGGTTAAAAGATAAAAAACTATGTTTTGGCACACCTAATTTTTTAATGAGAAATAAAGTATGATCAATTTCATTCAAGCTCGAGAAAGAAGTCTGCGTGATCAAACGATTGATATCAGCATCATCAAACAGTTGCAATTGACGTAACAGTTCTTGTTTCGCTAATAAACTCATCGCACCATTAATAAGATTGTTAACATGGGCGAAGTTAAATTCGATTTGCACACCTTGGCCGTTATTTTCAATTGCTTTCGATGTGCCTTCTACTAAATCAAAATCAACAGAAACAAATGAAACCTCAACATTACCTTGTTTTGTTTTTAATGCAGCAATTCTATCCGCTACGATTTCAATCGTATCTTGTGTGGCATTGAGGTCAATTTTTAAAGGTGGAGGATTGATTGGCATAGGCACTCACCCCGTTTTTTATAGGTATTATTGCTTCATTATAACAGAATCTAGGCGGGGAATAGCGTTAAATATCTTAGGGGATGGAAACTTAAAACCACCCCCTAAAGACCATTACTCTTTAATAGAAGCAATCATGACATGAGGGTCAACGTCTTTGCCATAATCAATATCACTAAAACCAAAACCAAACAATTTATAAAAATCATCGCGATAGCCTGCAATATCAGTTAGTTGTGCGATATTGTCGCTGGTGATTTCTGGCCAAAGAGCAACGATGCGCTGCTGGATATCTTGCTGCATTTCTAAATCATCTAAGCGTATATAGCCTTCAGCATCTAATGCTTTAGGCTGGGTTGCAGAAAGGTAATCATGAAATAAGCGATACATTTGTTCGATACAGCCTTCGTGCGTTCCCTTTTCTTTCATTAACTTAAATAAAATAGAGATATAGAGTGGCACAACCGGAATCGCAGCGCTTGCTTGCGTTACAACGGCTTTATCAATAGAAACAATCGCTTCACCTTTTATCGACTTAAGTGATTGATTTAATTTATCTGATGTTTGCTTAAGATGTGTTTTCGCACGGCCGATCGTGCCATCTCGATACACTGCATACGTTAACTCAGGGCCAATATAAGAATACGCAACCGTTTTCACACCTTCTGCTAATAAGTTTTCAGCGCGTAAGAAATCAATCCACATTTCCCAATCTTCACCACCCATCACAGCAATTGTGTTAGCGATATCTTCTTCGTCAGCAGGTTCGATCGTGACATTTTTTACTTCACCACTAAATGCATCAACTGATTTACCGCTAAATGGTTTACCAACGGGTTTTAAGGTGGATGAATGTGTAACGCCCGTTGTTGGATGTGTGCGTCTAGGTGATGCTAAGCTATAAATCACTAAATCAACTTTTTTCATTTCTTCTAAAATAAGCGCTTTTGTACGTTGCTTTACATCTTCTGAAAACGCATCGCCATTAACACTTTTAGCGTAGAATCCTGCAGCATGTGCGCTTTCTTCAAAAGCAGCGGTGTTATACCAACCAGGAGAAGCTGTGCGTTTTTCATCAGCCGGACGCTCGAAGAAAACACCAATTGTTTTTGCACCACAACCGAAAGTTGCAACAATACGACTGGCAAGACCGTAGCCGGTTGATGCACCAATCACTAACACATTTTTGGGACCCTGCATGGATCCTGCTTTTTTGACATAAGCAATTTGTTCATTCACCGCTTTTTGACAACCCAATGGATGCGCAGTGGTACAGATAAACCCTCGAACTTTTGGTTGAATAATCACGTCTTACTCCTAAAACTCATTTCATTCATAAAGGCTCGGATTTTACCAGTAATTGGCCTTGAGATGCGAGAGTAGCCTGGACACGCTTTTTGTGTCCGGGGTGGTTGCATCGAGGGGTATCCAGACACAACCGCCCCGGACACAAAAAGCGTGTCCAGGCTACTTATGGTAATATATAAGGATAATGGATTGGATAAAATAAAAGCGGCAAGGGAGCTAACTCCATGAAATTACGAATGAAAGTACTCATAATACTGGCCAGTATGTGGGCTCTGGTCTCCTGTGTTACCTTCTTTTATTCAAAACACACCCTTACCCAAGAATATACCAAACTCGAGATTAAAGAAGTCGCTGACGACTTAGAACGAACCACACGCACACTCAAAAGCTTATTCTCAAGCCTAAAGGCACTTACCTTTGACTGGTCGCAGTGGGATGACGCTTACCGTTTTATGGCAAACAAAAATCAAGCCTTTATTAATTCCAATCTTTCCTACACCACCTTTGTTAACTCTAAATTTAATTTGATTATGTTTTTTGATACACAAGGAAAATTATTCTATGGCTTAAATTATGATTTAGAAACCAACCAATTTGTTCCCATTCCATCAAGTTTGCTAGCATTACTCGATCAAGAAAAAAAATTCACCAAGCAACGTGATGCGCATTCTGGTAAATCGGGACTCTTGCAATGGGACAACCAGTATGTTGTTTTAAGTGCGCTGCCTATTTTAAATAGCGAAGGTAAAGGCGACATACGCGGCACGCTCGTGATGGGTTTCTTTATGAATAAAGAACATATCGCTCGCTTATCCGATATCGTCAAGATGCAAGTACATTTAGATACCCTACCCATTGCCAAAAACAATAACCAATTACTTTCTGTTTATGATTATCTACGTGCCACCAATAAAGATAATTACATCAAAATTATCGATGATAATCATATTGTCGGTTACACCTTCATTCGTGACGTCGACAATAACCCAATCGGCATCATCAGCATTACCGAATCACGTCCGGTTTATCAAGAAGGGATTAGAACCATCCAAAAATATTTAACAATCGTTATCGGCCTTGGCATCTTCTTCCTCATCTCGATTTGGTATCTATTAAAAGTCTTTGTCTTGGATCGAATGATCGATGCCAGTAACCAGGTGGTCGACATCACCAGTAACAGTACTTTTCACAAAAGAATCGAGGTCTCTGGCAATGATGAGTTGAATGCGATGATAGGCGCCATGAATTCACTCATTGAAATCATTGCCATCACCGAAGAAAAGCTTAAAAAACGCATTAGCTTGCGTACAGAAGAATTAGAACGGCTATCGATGCTAAATAAGAATTTATTTGCTGAAATGAGCAACCAAAAGCAGATTGAAGTCAAACTTCGCGAAGGTGAAAAGCGTTTACAACACATGGCCTACTACGATGCGCTCACTGGCTTACCTAATCGCCTCTACTTTAACGATATCGCCCAAAAATTATTAGAAAAAGCGGAAGTTTTGCATTCTGGTTTAGCCATTTTGTTCATCGATGTCGATAAATTTAAAAGTATTAATGATACTTATGGCCATGACGTTGGTGACCTATACCTTCGTCACATCGCCGAACAATTAAAGATATCGATCAAGGAAACAGATATTGCCGCAAGACTCTCGGGGGATGAATTTTTGGTTTGTTTGAACGATACCATCGACAAAAATAACCTAACAATGACGGTAAACCGTCTCTTACAGAACCTCTCGACCGTTTTACGAACCGAGAACGCAGATATTTCTTCAACTTTTAGTATCGGCATCAGTATTCATCCAACCGATGGTAAGAGTGTCGCTGAATTAGAAAAACACGCAGACCTTGCGATGTATTTTGCAAAAAAACAGCCAAATTCAGCGTTTTATTTTTATAATGACATTCGCAAAGAAGAAATGTTGGATTGATTATGCATCATAATCATATCACTGCACTCATGGAAGATGTCGATACTAATAAGTATAATCCCTAATAGTTCTATACTTTTATGAATGCTAATGTTAAATTTTAATTGTTAACAATTGAAGGATATAACATCATGGCAAAAGCAAAATCAGCAACAAAGAAAAAAGTTGGTAAAGCGAAAGTTAAATCAGCTCGCAAACCAGCTAAAAGAAAGACCAAGAAAACAGGTGTGAAGAAAGTTGCAAAAAAACGCACCCGTAAAGCTAAAGCAAAGCGCCCTGCAAAGCGTCGCGCTAAGAAAGCAGCTAAGTAATAGCCGCATCATAAAAAGGGGTCTCGCATGCGAGACCCCTTTTTTATTTCCCCTAAACTTTGTTTTATATTTTCATCGGTAAAATCATCAATTCCTTACCTTTAAAGTGTAAATAGCGTTGAAGAACTAAAGGCGTTTGGTTATGTAACATACGAGTAATCACGTTTTCGTGACGGAAAATCAGTTGGCTTGTGAAAAATACGGCATGCGGGTATTTGCTGCCTATCACATCGGCCAAATTTTCTAACTCTTCGACCGGGTCGGTACCAAAAGCGGAATACCCTTCGGCTGACAATTGGTATTGGTTACAGTATTTGACAAAATAATCGAGGGTATCGTCGACCTTTTTTTGCATTTGGTCTAACTCTTGCTGGCCACTGAAGCTTGCGGTATCCACAACGCCGACACTGACAAAGACGAAGTTTTTAAATTGATTTGGGAAAAGTCGCAAAATCGATAGCAGTGTGTGCATACCGACACTGAGATAATTCACAAAGATAACCGCTGTCGGCAATTGCGGGTTAAGGGCATGTGGCGCGACATCCACTTGATGCACTGGCTGCTCGAGCAAACCATCCATGCCTTCCAATTTTGTGCTGACGTGTTGATAGTGGCGCTTTATCAAGAAGCAGATGGCGACAATAACCGAGGTGACCAGCAAAGTAAGCCATCCGCCGACACGGAATTTATAATAGAGGGTGATGCATAAAATACTGGTCGTTAGCATGCAAGCAAAGACTGAAAATAGAAAATGCCACAACCAGAACCGCGTGGCGCGATGCTTTACCCAATAAACCGCAACGCCTAATAAAGACAAAGAGAAGGTGATAAAAACATTGATACTATACAGAACCACCAACGTCGACACATTACCTTCGCTCCACAATAAAATAGCGAGCGCTGCAACACCGTACATGATACATCCATTTTGCACCACTAACCTGCCTGACAAGTGGCGAAATCGGTTTGGCACCCAATTATCCACTGCCATATTAGCCAACACAGAAGGGCCTGCGACAAATCCTGAATTCGCAGCAACAAATAATAATCCCGCTTCTAAAGCTAATACGATGAGCAGCATGGATTGCCCTAGCCAGCTATCCCCCAAGATGGCAGAAAATACAGTTGCATTTAATGTTTGCCCGGGAACGTGTTGTGCGCTCCATAAGAGATATAACAATAAAATCCCGCCCGCCATAAAGCTGAGTGATGTCGCCATATAGAGCATGGTACGTTTACCCGTTTGCACACGTGGTTCTGCTAAACGATTCACGCTATTTGAAACGGCCTCTAACCCTGTGTACGTACCAGAACCCAATGAGTATGCATGCAATGTCAAACCAATAACGGCAAGCCACCCCATACTGCTCGCAATTTCTTGTGTTTCAGCAAGCGTGATCGGCACCAGGGTTGACAATCCACTTGAATGCGCAGCGATACCATAAATAATTAAAAAAAAGTGTGTCAGCACAAAGCCTAAAAAAATCGGAAACAAAATCTTAATCGCTTCTTTCATGCCTCGTAGATTAAGCACTAACAGTAATATAATCGCACCCGCTTCAAAATATAATTTATAAATCTGCCACTCTTTTGGCATGGCACTAAAAATGGCATCAGAACCACTGGCAATCGACACGGCAATGGTTAACACATAATCCACCATCAAAGCTGAACCAGATACTAAGCCAACATAGGGGTGCAATAATTTACTAGCGACTTTATAACCCCCGCCACCACTTGGAAATAATTCGATAACTTGGTTATAACCAATTGAAATGATAAAAATGGTGATGACAGTCACTAGCGCTACATACAATGCTAAGTGCGTGTGAGTCCCTAGTGCGAGAAAAGCTTCTTCAGGACCATAACAAGACGATGACAAAGCATCCGCGCCTAAACCCACCCAGGCTAACAGTGCAATCAAAGAAATGTGCTGTCTTGCATTCGCATTAAAGGGACTAAGTGGCGCACCAACAAAAAAATTTTTGATTCTTGATAGCATTCAGGATTATCCGTGTAGTGAGTGAGAATGTGTTGCCTTTCTAGCTACCACTTTATGCTTTGCTTTCACGGTATGTTTGAATGCGATTTGTTTTTTCTTAACGGCTTTGCTTGCAACCGGTTTGTGTGCTTGCTGTTTTTTAACGAGTGTCTTTTTATGTTGGCGGTTTTTCGCAAAGGCTTTTTGGTTAGGATTGGTGATGGATTTTGATTTGTGGAAAGCATGTTTTAGTGCTTTTGCTAACTTAACGGTATTGCCTTTATTGGCACCCGTTGTATTGTCTGCCACGATAGGTGATTGGTTCTCCGTTTGTTCGACAATATGCGGTACGGAATTAGATTGTGCACCGATGATAAAAAATTCGTTTTTACCAGGTTCACCGGCGCGTAAACTCGTTCCTGGCGAGACAACGTAATGATGTGTGCCGACAACACTGTTGGCCGCAAAACTGATTGTTGGTAATAGGGTTGCAAAGACAATAGCAGCTGCAAACTTGAATTTCATGGTTGATCCCTTATTTTCTTAAAAATCCTTTTGACAAGGCAGAATAGCAAATAATGATAAGCAATGTCATCTTTGCAGCATTTGAACTGTTCGCCAAATTTCAGTAGGATACGGATCATGAATATTCTCTGTGTTATTCCAAGTCGAATTGCATCCACTCGTTTGCCGCGTAAGCCTTTGTTGCTTATTCAAGGCAAACCAATGATTCAATGGGTGTACGAGCGCGCATCACAGTGCAAATTATTAACAAATATTGTCGTAGCTACCGATAGCGAAGAAATCGCAACCTTAATTAAGAGTATCGGCGGCAAAGTCGAAATGACTGACGCTGCCATTCCAACCGGCTCAGAACGAGCAGCGGAAGTCGCCACCCGTTATCCTAATGCTGAAGTGGTTATCAATTTGCAAGGCGATGAACCTTTTATCAAACCCGATATGTTAGAAAAATTAGTAGCGCCTTATCTTGCTGGTGAATCCCCTGAGATGACAACGCTTGCGACACCTTTATTACCTGACGATATTAATAATCCGGGCGCGGTTAAAGTCATTACGGATTTGCATCATAACGCGATATATTTTTCGCGCGCACCGATTCCTTTTTACCGCACAAATCACAAAGCACCGGTGTATCACCACATGGGCTTGTATGCTTTTCGCCGTGATTTTTTATTACACTATAAAACCTTGGCACAAACACCGCTTGAGTTAGCAGAATCCTTAGAACAATTACGCGTTTTAGAAAATGGTTATAAAATCAGGGTGTGTTTAACATCCGAAAAAACCCTGGAAATCAATACGCCGGAAGAGTTAGAAAGAGCACAATCCTTCCCTTTATAACGAGATGTGTTGCCCCAGCATACCTGCATCAGGTACTATACGTACCCTTTTAATGTACAAAACCAGGTGGCATACCCGTGTTAAGAAATATCGCGATCATCGCCCATGTCGATCATGGGAAAACAACATTAGTAGACAAATTATTACAACAAACGTCTTCTTTATCGAAAAAAACAACGAATACTGAGCGCGTCATGGACAGCAATGACCTTGAAAAAGAGCGCGGTATTACTATTTTGGCAAAAAACACGTCACTGAAGTGGCAAGATTATCGTATTAACATCGTCGACACCCCAGGACACGCTGACTTCGGTGGTGAAGTTGAGCGAATTTTATCCATGGTCGACTCGGTATTATTGCTTGTCGATGCAGTCGATGGCCCAATGCCACAAACTCGTTTTGTGACGCAAAAAGCGTTTGCTCAAGGTTTAAAGCCGATTGTTGTCATTAATAAAATCGATCGCCCAGGCGCAAGACCAGACTGGGTTATGGATCAAGTATTTGATTTATTTGATAATTTAGGCGCAACCGACGAACAATTAGATTTCCCGGTCGTTTATGCCTCTGCCTTAAATGGTTATGCCAAATTAGATCTCAATGATGAAGACAAAGACATGAATCCTTTGTTTGAAACCATTGTTAAACATGTACCCGCACCAGATATCGATGAAAACGGTACCTTCCAAATGCAAATCAGTACGCTCGACTACAATAGTTATGTCGGCATGATCGGTATTGGTCGTATCAAACGTGGTAGTGTGCGCACCAACATGCCGGTTTCAGTGATTGATCGTGAAGGCAAAATTCGCCAAGGTCGTATTTTACAAGTGATGGAATATCTTGGTTTAGATCGCACTGAAGTGCCAGTTGCTCATGCCGGTAACATTGTTGCCATTAGTGGTATTGAAGAATTAAAAATTTCTGACACGATTTGTGATCCGCAAAACGTTGAAGCCTTACCTGCTTTAACGGTTGATGAACCAACCGTTAGCATGACTTTCCAAGTGAACACATCACCGTTTGCTGGTAAAGAAGGCAAGTACGTCACTAGCCGTCGTATTCGTGATCGTTTGTATCAAGAGTTGTTGCATAACGTTGCGTTGCGCGTGGTTGATACCAGCGATCCTGATAAATTCAGAGTATCCGGTCGCGGTGAATTGCATTTATCGATTTTGATTGAAAACATGCGACGTGAAGGTTTTGAATTAGCGGTATCACGTCCTGAAGTCATTACCAAAATAGTTGATGGCGAAACACACGAACCATACGAAACACTTGCAATCGATGTGCCTAGTGAATATCAAGGCGCGATCATGGAACGTTTAGGAAGTAGACGTGGTGATTTGAAGCATATGTCGGCTGATGATAAGGGTCGCGTGCGTTTAGATTATATTATTCCAGCGCGTGCTTTAATTGGTTTTCACACTGACTTTTTAACCATGACATCGGGTACGGGTATTATGCACCACGTATTCAGTCATTATGGGCCGGCCGCTAAAGGTGACATGCCAAGTCGTCAAAACGGTGTGTTGATTTCTAATCAAGTCGGCACGGCACTTGCTTATTCATTATTTAATTTGCAAGATCGTGGTCGCATGTTAATTACGCCGCAAACAGAAGTGTATGAAGGCATGATTATTGGTATTCACACCCGCGATAACGATTTAGTCGTTAACGTGTGTAAAGCAAAGCAGTTAACCAATATTCGTGCTGCGGGTTCGGATGAAAATATCATTTTGATTCCGCCGATCTTATTGTCCTTGGAACAAGCTCTCGAATTTATTGAAGATGATGAATTGGTGGAAGTGACACCAGAATCGATTCGAGTTCGGAAGAAGTTTTTGAAAGAGCATGAACGTAAGCGTAAGTAAAATGGTGTCATCCCGGAAATTTCCGCAGGAAATTGTCCGGGATCCACTTATCAATTCGCACAAAATATCTTATTTGAATAAAACTTACCGTGGATCCTGGACATTTTTACCAAAAAACGGTAAAAATTCCGGGACGACACATCATGTGCTCAAAAATTAGCCTATCCTCTCTTAATAATTCCTTAATATTTACTCCCGTACAATCAAATGGACATTACTAAGGAGATGGCCATGAGCAGTAGTAATAGAAAAAAACAAGTTTCCTACAAAGATTTCAAAGACCACCTTGCCCTTATAGAGTATTACAACAGCTTAAAAGTCACCGAGACAATGACTGAAGCAACAAAGATTGATCCCGATAATAAAACCGCTGAACAACTTTCTACTTTCTTAAGTAAATTAAATTCTCTTGAATCACATCTTCAAGATGTGGTGATCGGTATAGCCCAGTTTGCAATCGGTAAAGAAAAATTAAAAACACCTTATAATGAAACCATACTTGATTCAGACTATGCAAAACTACCCAAGGAATTACAAAAATATTTTGGCACTGAAAAATCTTATCAGGAATTTCAAACAATTCGTGGCTTGGTAAAGCCTTTGAAAGAAAAAGTATCGCTGGCAATAAGAAGTTTAGAAAATATTATTACGACAAAATTAGCAAACGACTCGCCTACTGATCTCAGTCGTGCCGGCACGATTAAGGATGCTAGTGCACATGATGATCGTCAACACCATACGGCACCAGCCCTTTCTTCTGATCATCACTCTAAAAAACATAAAGGACACAAAAATCGTCATGAAAAAGAGGATATAGGTCAACCTTCCGCTGCGCCGCCGAAAGCTGCGGCACCCTGGAAAAATCAAGAGTTAAGCGATGAATTACTGCGTTTTACCGCTTCACAATTTAATGCGCAATATTCATTTCTGAGTGGTAATGGACCACAAAAACAATTAGCCAATATTTTACTTTCTAACATCGATCTCAATAAAAAACATGAAGCCGTTTATTCATTTCGAAAAAAACACGGCTCTAATGCGCCGCTGATGGAAAAAATTATTATTTCTTTATCAATTAATCGAGAAATGATTGCTAATGATGATGGAATTGCATGGCTGAATGCAACAGAAATCAAGCGGCTTAAAAAATTGAAAAGGACTCCGATTCCTGAAAGTGAAATAAAGACAACGTGGTTTACCAGTGAAGACATTAACCAAGTTATTTCTCTCTACACTACGAGAAGGCGTGGTTTTTTTAGCTTATTTACCAGCTCAAATAAGCGCGCAGATAGCTTAATTACCTTACTTAAAAGCGAGGCTTCATTAGAAGATAAAGCTGCGGCGATTGAATACTATATTCAAATAAAGGATGGCAGAACGGTATTTAATTCGAGAACGAAAACAGTGGAAAGCAAATTAGGATTTTTTACAAGTGAAGATCGCTTGAAAAATATTTTAACGTCGATGAAGAATGGGAAAAATTATCCGGTGCCAGATCAGCCAAGAATGGCGCGAGCAAACGAATAAAATGTAGCCTGGACACGTTTTTTGTGTCCGGGGTGGCTTTGTTGCATACAGATATACCCAGATACAACAACCCCGGACGGCTTTGTTGCATCAAATTGTCATCGCATTGTCATCCCGGAAATTTCCGCAGGAAATTGTCCGGGATCCACTTATAAATTAGCACAGAACACATTTTCTGTATAAAACTTACCGTGGATCCCGGACATTTTTACCAAAAAACGGTAAAAATTCCGGGATGACAATTTGATGCAACAAAGCCACCCCGGACACAAAAAACGTGTCCAGGCTACTGGTAACTATCAATTCGTCGAAGCTCGAAACACTTTTTCATTGCCCCGACTAAACGCTTGCTCCTTCTTCACCTCTCTCTCAAACTTTTCATTCCAACGATCCGTTAATATTGATCTTAATTCACTAAAATCAATCAACTGACGATAAATTTCATTCACCAAAGACTCAGGTGTTGTTTTATCAGAATTCGGCTCAGCAACATAAGCAGGGCAGGCAAATGAATTTTTATTTTCGCTAAATGGTTTCCCATCACTCATTGAGATCAAATCAGGGCTTGCAATGTCGCTCATGAGTGCCGCCATCTCTTTTGTACTTTGATAATAATCTCTTAATATTTTGTTAACTAATTGCTTCTTAGAATTTGCTGTGTTTTTTAACTCTAGATTATTCAGGTAAAGTTTAATTAATTCGCCAATCGATGCCTGGCTACCAAAATCAATCTCGGGAAAACGCATACATAACTCGGTAAAATCACTTGAAAGCGTATCATCACACCATTTTTTTGGCGTATAAAATATTTCCTCGCCTAATATATCATTCAGTTTTTCTCTAAATGTTGCTAATCGATCAATCACAATCACTGGTTTGCTACCACGGTTTTTAGCTAGGTGATGATCTAACATCGCAGGTCTTCCAACCTGTTTGCATTCGTATGCTTTAGCCAGTTCTACCGTTTGTCGCAAATTTTTTATTAAAATGGCTTTTTGAGCTGTTATTTCATCTTTTAATCTTTTTAATTCAACTAACACGTTTGGTTGACTTTCGAAAGCCGTTAATTCTTTTTCAATCAGCATCAACAATCCATCTAAGACAAATTGCATTACATACAATTCATCTGCGTGCATAAATAAAAAAATACCGAAACTTTCTGCTTCTTTTAATGTTTTGCAAAATGCATTATTTTGCCTAACGTATAATTCATACGACGATTGGCCCTCAATTCTGGTTATAATTTCTGCATGTTCGACAGAATTTGGCAAAAACAGAATACGCCTTAATCTCTGTCTTTGTGAAAAATCTTTTTCTATTTCACGCCACGTACAGCATTCCGCACTATCATGAATTTCTATTGCGCCTTGCCCTGCATCTAACAACCAAGCTTGGTTTGTCATTTCTACAAATTTATTAATTTCATCAATCAATTTATTTAATTGATTTAAATTGTTGCCTTGATTGGATTTAGATATAACAACGGAATCAATTTTTGTTAAAAATTTCATGCAATACCTTTTATTTTATTATTTTAATTTTTTTCTTTGTAAACCAAATTTAAATCTCTCGCCGCTTTCACTTCATCTAAACGTTTTACGTTTGTCGTGTAAGGCGCACCTTTCAAAAATGCCGGGTCTTTCTTTGCTTCATTGATAATGCTAATCATCGCATCTGCAAATAAATCCAGTGTTTGTTTGGTTTCGGTTTCTGTTGGTTCGATTAATAAACATTCAGGTACCAGTAATGGAAAATACATAGTTGGCGCGTGAAAACCATAATCTAATAACCTTTTTGCAACATCTAAAGCCGAAATATGCAGCGTTTGAGCTTCTGGTTTTAAGGTAATAATAAATTCATGCGTCGCGCGACGTTTTGGATATGCCGGCGTAAAACCCGCAGCACGTAAACGCTCTAATAAATAATTTGCATTTAAGGTGGCAAATTCTGATGCGCGATGTAAGCCTTCTTTGCCAAGTAAACGCGCATAAGCATAAGCACGTAAAATAATACCGGCATTACCCATAAAAGCAGATAAACGACCGATGGTTTTTGGGCATTCTTTTTCGGTTAGCCAACTGTATTTACCATCGACTTTTTGCACGCGAGGAACTGGTAAATATTGAAATAATCTTTCATTGGCAACCACGGGGCCGCAACCAGGACCACCACCACCATGCGGTGTGGCGAATGTTTTATGTAAATTTAAATGCACGACATCAAAACCCATATCCCCTGGTCGCACTTTTCCTAAAATCGCATTAAAATTGGCACCGTCGTAATAAAGCAAACCACCTGCTTGATGCACAATCTTGGCAATTTCTTGAATTTTTTCTTCAAACACGCCGAGTGTTGAAGGATTGGTTAACATGATGCCTGCGGTTTGCGGACCAACGGCTGCTTTTAATGCCTCTAAATCGACATTGCCATCACTACCCGTTGGAATTTCACGAACCTTATAACCACATTGCACCGCAGAAGCGGGATTGGTGCCATGCGCTGCATCGGGTACTAAAATTTCATTGCGCGCTAAATCATTGCGATCACGATGATAGGCTTGAATCATAGCAACACCGACAAATTCACCTTGCGCGCCTGCCATCGGTGATAAAGCCGCGCCTTTCATACCAGTGACTGCTTGCAAAATTTCTTGTAACTCATAAACACAAGCTAAATAACCTTGGCTATTTTCCGTTAATGATAACGGATGATGTTGTAAAAAACCTTCGAGTGATGATAAGCGATTCACACCACGCGGATTATATTTCATGGTGCAAGAACCGAGTGGGTAAAAATGGGTATCAATCGAAAAATTTTTACGGGATAAATTGGTATAATGACGCACGACTTGCAACTCGGATACTTCTGGCAACCGTGGTTTATTTTTACGAAGTAAATTTTCTGGAATATCTTTGCAACTAGCATTGCCTACTGGAATTTGTGATTTAGATTGACGACCACTGCGTGATTCTTCAAAAATTAAGCTGGACATGCTTGTTTTCTCCCTTCAACCACTTCGCGTAACTTTGCGACAAATAATTTGATATCGTCGATTGTTTTTGTTTCGGTTGCGCACACTAATAAGCATTCACCTAATTCTTTGTAATCGTCAGTGAGTGCAAAACCTCCTTGAATACCTGATTTTGCTAATTCATGTAAAATTGGCATCACTGGCTTATCAAATGAAACAACGATTTCATTAAAAAATGGCGCAGAAAACACATTTTTTATGCCAGGAATCGCTAACAATTGATCGCGCAATTCACGTGTGCGCTCGTGATTGAGTAAAGCCACTTGGCGCAAACCCTCAGGCCCTAACAAACTCATGTAAATGGTCGATGCGGTTACCATTAATCCTTGGTTGGTACAAATGTTGGATGTCGCTTTACCACGACGAATATGTTGTTCACGTGCTTGCAGTGTTAAAACAAAGCCGCGTTTGCCGTCTTGATCGACTGTTTCACCGACAATGCGACCTGGCATTTGTCGTACATGACTCTTACGAGCGCATAAAAAGCCATAATATGGACCACCAGATGCCATAGGTATGCCCAATGGTTGCCCTTCACCGCATGCCATATCAACCCCATCGCGTCCCCATTCACCAGGCGGTTTTAATAGCGCCATCGCCATCGGATTGACAACACCAATCGAGAGAATATTTTTTTCACGCGCCCAATCGGTGAGTTGATCGACATTTTCTAAGACGCCAAAAAAATTCGGTTGTGGTATGACTAACGCCATGACTTCATCTTGCATTAGTTTTTCTAATGCCTTCATATCCACTTGACCTGTGCTTTCTTCATAAGGCACTTCGATTAATTCGATTTGTTGTTGCTGCAAAATGGTCTGCGCGGTTTTGCGATAATTAGGATGAATGGTGCGTGGCATTAAAATTTTTGCTTTGCCTTTTTTGGCTGATAAGCGCACTGCCATTAAAATGGCTTCTGAAAGTGCGGATGCGCCTTCATACAAAGAAGCATTCGATACTTCCAAACCCATTAAACTTGCCATCATGGTTTGAAATTCGAAAATTAATTGTAGTGAACCTTGACTCGCTTCGGGTTGATACGGAGTGTATGCCGTATAAAATTCGCCTCGTGTTGTGATTTCCCATACGGCTGCAGGAATATGATGCTCATAACTACCAGCGCCTATGAAACACAGTAATCCAGCATCTTCTGCGGCACGCTTATGTAAAAGCCGGCTCAATGCCATTTCTGAAATACCAGCCGGTATGCCATCAAGTGAAGCGTGACGCAATGAATCAGGTATTTCATTAAAAAGTGTTTCAATATCTTTAACGCCGATTAAGGCTAGCATTTCTTTTACATCTTGCTCTGTATGCGGAATAAAAGGCATACCTATCTCCCCGTGTATGATTCGTTAGTGCGCTTCAGAGGCGACAACTTTCGAATATTCTTTTGGATCTAATAATTCAAGTGAAGTTTGTTCAGCTGGGCGCACGCGAAATAACCAACCACGGCCATATGGGTCTTCGTTAATTAATTGCGGATTTTCAATCACGGCTTGATTGATTTCGATAATTTCGCCAGGTACTGGGCAGTAAATATCGGCAGCCGCTTTAACGGATTCAACAACAGCGCATTCTTGACCGCCATCGAAGGTGGATTCGATATCGGGTAATTCGACATACACTAAATCACCTAACATCGTTTGTGCATGATCGGTGATACCGATAGTAATAAATTCGTCTTCTTGTTTAATCCATTCATGCGTTTTCGTGTATTGCAATTTATCTGGGATATTACTCATTAATAACTGCTCCAATTAAGCTAAAAGTTAAAACATTTTCTTTCCGAGTCTCACAAAAGGTGGCTTGATCACAGCAGCGGGTACTAATTTGTTGCGAATTTCGACAAAACATTCGCTACCAATATTACTTGGCACTCGCGCAAGAGCAATGCTTTTTTCTAGTGTTGGCGAATAACCACCGCTTGTTATTTCGCCATCATTATCGCCTTTGATAATGACTTTCTGATGATTACGTATAATACCGGGACCTTCAAGCACTAATCCGACCAACTGTTGTTTAATGCCTGCGTTTAATTGCGCCTCTAATGCTGTACGACCAATAAATTGGCGATCTTTGGGTTCCATGATCACAGTCCATGCTAAATTGGATTCTAGCGGGCTGACAGATTCATCCATATCCGAACCGTATAAATTCATACCAGCTTCTAAACGCAAGGTATCACGCGCACCTAAACCACACGGTGCGATGCCAAACATCAAGCAACCATCCCACACTTTTAATGCTTCATCAGCAGGTAAAATAATTTCAAAACCATCTTCACCCGTGTAACCCGTGCGGGCGACGAACCATTCTTTGCGGGTGGTAAAAGTAAATGGTTTTAAGGCTAATATGGCGTCGGAATATTTAGGTGGTAAAAATCGTGCGATTTTATCGCGCACTTCCGGGCCTTGTAACGCTAGCATGGCAAGATCGGTGCGCTCTGTCAGTGTCAAATCAAACCCTTCTGCTTGTTTTCGCATCCAGGCTAAATCTTTTTCGCGCGTTCCTGCATTGATGACGATGCGAAAAAAATCATCGGTGACTTTGTAAATGATTAAATCATCTAATACGCCGCCTTGCTCATTTAACATACATGAGTAAAGTGCTTTGCCATCGACTAAGCGATCAATGTTGTTAGCGACTAATCGTCGTAAATACTTGGCAACTTCTTTGCCTTGCAAATCGACTACACCCATGTGGGATACATCAAAAACGCCAGCGTGTTGTCTGACTTGGTGATGTTCTTGTAATTGCGATCCGTAATGTAACGGCATGTCCCAGCCGGAAAAATCGACAATTTTGGCTTTTGCTTTGAGGTGTTGCTCGTAAAGTGGTGTTCGTTTGCTCACGTGTAATATCCTTGAGGTGGCAAAGTGCAAAAGTATATCGCTTCAAATGTCTATTGTCATGCTTACCCTTTGCATTATCATTATGTGGGCTACGCCCGTCATTTTTTTTATACAGCCAATTTGGGAAGGTTTGAGCGCGCACCCACCGCTTGCCGCATGAAGAATTTTTTGGCGAAAGGAATATGATTCGCCATGGTAAAAGCAAAACTCGAAAATAAATGCTGTTTGTCAGCAAGAACCGTTTTGATGGAATCGATGCCTTTTTGCATAATGGCATTATCAGCACGACGCCAACGTTCGTAGCGACGTAAAACACTGTGCGCGGAAAAATCTTTTTGTGCGGCTAATGCTTCTGCTATGACTTCTGTTAATGATGCGGCGTCTAATAAACCCATATTGACGCCTTGGCCTACTAGTGGATGCACCACATGCGCGGCATCGCCTACTAATACGACGCGTTGATTTAAATATGAGGCGGCTTGTTGGCGTTTTAATGGTAAGGCATACAATTTATCGACTGTGATCACTTCACCTAAACAATCATCCATCGCAAATTGTAATGCTTGTTTAAATTCATCTTGGCTCAAATTCATTAAATAGTTTGTACGGGCTTTTGGTTGTGACCAGACAATGGATAAGACATTTTCTTCTGTTAATGGTAACAATCCTAACGGACCACCTTCGGTGAAAGATTGGCGAGCGACTTTTTCGTGTGGTTTTTTGGTGGTAATGGTGGTGACAATGGCTGATTGTTGATAATCGATTACCTCAACCTCTATATCTGCTTGCGTGCGTAACCATGAATTGGCGCCATCTGCGCCAATGGCTAATTTAGCTTGATAACTTTTACCATCTTTTGCCGTTAAATAAATATGATTTTCATCTTGTGAAAACGCTGTTAATTCAGCAGTCATTACTTGCACGCGAGATTGTGTGCTAATTTTTTCTCGTAATGAGGTTAATAAAGCGTTATTTTCAATAATATAACCTAATTGCTGACATTGAATGTCTGCACAATCAAATTGCAGTGAGTGATTCACTCGTCCTTGGTTCCAGACTTGAATACGCGAAAACGCGCTCGCACGTTTTTCGAGGATCAATGGCCAAACATGTAATTTTTGAAAAATGCGTTTTGATGCTAGCGTGATGGCACTAACGCGCGGTGAATAATGGTTTTTATCCCACACGATGGGCGTCGTTGCCGCATCAATCACAGCAATTGATAATGGCGTTGACTCCGCCAAGGCAAGAGCAAGCGTGAGTCCGACAACGCCACCACCAACAATCACCACATCAAATTGTGCCTGCATAGGATTGCATCCTAGAAAGGTAATACCAAATTCGGATTAACTGCCAACATCCAATCACGAAATAAGCGTTGAATATCGTCTAACATGCCTTGATTTAGCGCTTCAAAACGTAAAACCAAATAAGGTGACGTATTGGAAGGGCGAACCAATCCCCAACCATCGGCAAAGTTAACGCGCAAACCATCAATTGTCATGACATCACAAGCATCCGTGAAATTAGCATCTGTGACTAAACGTTGCATCAACGCAAATTTTTCATCTTCAGCAACAAACACTTTTAATTCGGGCGTGTTAACACTATTTGGAATGCGGGAAAAAATATCATGGCTAGTTTCAGTGCGCAAAGCTAACACTTCGACTAAACGTGCTGCTGCATACATAGCATCATCACAACCATACCAACGATCTTTAAAAAAGAAATGACCGCTCATCTCACCTGCTAATTGTGCATCAATTTCTTTCATTTTTGCTTTTATCAATGAGTGGCCTGTTTTCCACATCACAGGTGTGCCGCCTAATGCATTGATGCGATGCTGTAAATGGGTCGTGCATTTCACATCGTAAATAATCTTTGCGGTAGGATCTGCTGCAATCACCGCTTCTGCATACAACATTAATAATCTATCAGGCCAAATGATATCGCCTTCATTTGTCACAACACCTAAACGATCACCATCACCATCAAACGCTAAACCAATATCGGCTTGATGCAAACGCACCGCTTGAATTAAATCTTGTAAATTTTCAACTTGCGATGGGTCTGCGTGATGATTTGGGAAACCACCATCGACTTCGCAAAATAATTCGTGCACTTCACAACCTAAGCGGCGCAACAATGTTGGCGCGATATTACCTGTAATGCCATTACCAGCATCCACCACTACTTTTAAAGGTCGCGCCAAACGCACATCGGCACACACTTTATCTAGGTAATTTGCTGTGACATCCATTTCACGACGTTCACCCTCACCTACAGTAAAGCGTTGCTCAATAATGCGCTGATATAAAGCTCTGATCGCCTCTTCCGCGAGTGTCACGCCACCCATAACCATTTTTAAACCGTTATATTCCGGCGGATTATGACTACCTGTTACCATCACCCCCGATTTTGCTGATAATTCATTCGTTGCAAAATACAATAACGGTGTTGCTACCATGCCTAAATCAATGACATCACAACCGACAGATAAAATGCCATTCGTTAATGCTTGCACCAAACGTTTACCGGAAAAACGACCATCACGAGCAACGCATATTTCACTTTCACCATTTTCACGCGCTACAGAACCTAATGCTTTACCAATTAAATAAACGGATTCTTCTGTCAACGTATCATCGACAATACCGCGAATGTCATAAGCACGAAAAATGGAAATCGGTAACATTATTTTTTCCCCGAGTGACCAAAGCCACCTTCACCACGTAAAGTTGCATCAAATTCATTAACCACTTCAAAATGCGTGCGCACGATTGGCATGAACACTAACTGCGCAATGCGATCGCCTGGTGTAATACTGTATGCGGTATGACCGCGATTCCAACAAGACACCATTAACGGGCCTTGATAATCGGCATCGATTAAACCCACTAAATTTCCCAACACTAAACCATGCTTATGGCCAAGGCCTGAGCGTGGAATAATCACTGCCGCCATGTTTGGATTACCAATATGAATCGCAACACCGGTTGGTATCAAATGTGTTTCACCTGGTTGGATGGTTAAAACATCCGAAACACAAGCACGCAAATCCACACCAGCAGCATCGACTGTTTCATAACGTGGCAATGGAAATTCTTTGCCAATGCGTTCATCAAGAATTTTAATCTTGATGCTGGTTGTATCGATTGCTGTATTATCTCTTGCTGCAATGCTTTGCATAATGGATCCCCTGTAATCAGTTAATCAACGTCATTGCGAGGAGCGGAGCGACGAAGCAATCCAGCGTTTTTTTTTAGTTGAAAAACTTGATTTCATCGTCGCAGGCCACCGCCCAATTAACACCTTAAAA
>CAZUVD010000006.1:0-149277 GCA_964623075.1 uncultured Coxiellaceae bacterium
GAGTCTTAGTATCGGTCGCCTAGCACCCCGAACAGCACCCGTCAAATCAGTTCGCCCCCGAAATCAGCACGTTTCTAGCGAGCGATCCGCTAGACTCCCGTGCGAGTGCCGCAACCGAGCAGCACCGCACGAAGGAGCACCGCACATGACGCACCCGATCCCACTCCCCCCTGGCGCACGACCTGACGCCCCGCACTACGACGCAGAGCACGACCCGCCCGCCCTCGTCGCCGCCGTCGGCCGCTGGCACCTCGCTTGCATGGACGCCCTCTCCTGCCAGTCCGAGCGTCCCGCCGCACCCGCACCCGCCTGCGCCTGCGCCGAGTGCAGCCCGCCCGCCCCCGTGGACCCGCTCGCCCTGACGAACGGCAAGCGAGACGCCGCCCCCTGGCCCGCCTTCCGATCCCAGCTGGAGCTCTCCCCCTCGATCCTCGCCCGCCGGGCACAGCAGCAGCACCGCCGCACGATGGCCGCAGCCCGAGCGCAGTACCGCAGCGACTTTCGCAGCTACTTCGGCCGACGCCCCCTGGCCCCCGCACCGGACGCCTACCGCTACACCATGCCCGCCGCCCTCCCCGGCACCGTGACCAACGCCGACGCCCTCCACATGGCCCTGTCCACCATCGGCGCAGCCCCCGAAGAACGCACCCAGCGCGTCACCCTGAACTACCCCGACCGCAGCGTGACGAACCCCGCACGCATGACCGTTGGCACCGTCCCCGTGATCGCCCACCCTGGCGCAGTCCCACGCCCCCTCGACCCGTCCGCCATCGGCCCCCAGGTGATCGCACAGCCAGGGGAGACGCTGTGGCTCAACGCTGGCCGATGGACCGACGAGCACGGCCCCGACGGAGGAGAGGTCACCCGCCGCATCAGCCTCGACATCGACGGCAAGCCCGCCCCCCGAGGCGGACGAGGCAAGCAGGCTCAGCGCCCCAGCACCGTCCCCCCTGGCGCACTCCGGACCCCGACCGAGGTCACTACCACCAACGGCCCCGCCCGCTTGTGGGTATGGCAGGACCAGCACGGCACCATCCAGAGCCGCACCATGAGCGGACACGACGCCCACCCCACACCGCGTGCCCTGGCCGCACTGCGCCGCCGCTACTTCACAGAGAAGGGGGCGACCCTGTAGCCCCTGGCCCACAACAGAACGAAGCGCGGAACGGTCCCTAGCAATCGCTAGGGACCGTTCCCGTTTCCGAAGTCAGCAGGATTCCCGCCCACTAGTGACGGCAACGCCACACCGGCCCGCCGCACGCACAAGGAGCACAGACCATGACCGCAACCACAACCGCCGACGCACCCGCCGTCGACCTCGATCCGCTGGCCGAATGGCTCGCCACGTTCACCGACGACCGGGAGCGCAGCGCCGCCGTCCACAAGTTGGATCGCCTCGCTGGCGCCGCCTTCCTGGCCGACATGCTGGACACGTTCGCCGACGAGGTGAACCCGTTCGGCGTCATCGTCGGCCTGAACCGTGGCACCGGACGGGACGACCTCCCGAAGTGGGTCGCCGTGCCGATGACCACCGCACGCAAGTCTGGGAACATCGGCACCGGCGCCCTCATCGATGCCCATGACACCGTCACCGGGATCATGGTCGTCGACGGGACCAACCTGGCGCTGTTCACCGGCAGCAGCTTGCCCACCGTCCCCCAGGGGAGCTTGTCGGCCTCGCAGCGCCTGGCGACCCGCACCGTCGCCGGTCACCAGGGGCAGCACGATGCCATCATCGCCGTCAAGCTCGCGGACAACGATGGCCGTATCCCCTGGCGGATCGACCTCAAGCCCCAGAGCGGACCGCGGGGAGCCAGCAAGAAGGCGACGCTCTAGCCCCTGGCGCTAGAAGTAAAGGGTAGAGGAAATTTCTTTCCTCTACCCTTTACCCGCGTGTAGAGAGAGAGCTCTATTCGGGAGAAAGTTTCCCGTTGACGGGAAAACTCTCTTTGTTACTTTCCATAGGTACAGTTCTATGGTGCTTATTACGGGCCTTCTAGATGGGCCTCTAATTAGCTCTATAGGAAGGTGCTTGGTATGTACGATTTCCTTTGGGACTGCGTAGATGCAAGTTCCAATTACGGCGTTTTGGATACGATGGAGTATTCGAATCGCTTGGTTACGATCGGTACATTCGATGGTTTGTCCTGGGCAGCAATTGCCATGATGGGCCAGGGTTACTGATTACTAAGGATTAACTCTAACCTGCGAATTAGAGTTGCGGGAATGAATGGATTGATGGTCCATATTTCAGGTTCGAATCCTGACATTTCCTCGAAGGAATAACGGGCTAGAATCCTAGCGAAATCTAGGACACAGCAAAATAATGCCTCCTTGTGGTATTGAGGGGTAGACGCTGTTGGTGCTGTCATTGAATACGTTATTCCCTTTCGCTACTTAGGAGGTTCCCGAATGTGGGGATTCCGCAAAAAGGAAAAGAAGAAGGATCGTTCACTGGAACGGAAGATTCGTGAGAACTTCTACGAGAACCTGTTGAACGTTCCTCTGGATGAAAGGATGATGTGATGGTCGCTGTGAATCCTTGGGTTCGTTGTGATTGTGGAAAGATCCATGTCACTTCGATCGTTGGTTTCGTGTCCAAGTGCAGTTGTGGTCGAAAGATCATCAACAATCACTGAAAGGTGAAAACATGATGGTCACTCTGACCGAATCGGAAGTTCCTCGATTCAATGTTGGAGGAATCCGCATTGATCGCAGCAACATGGGAGCGTTGGGAATTGTGTTTCGATTCTCGACAGAGGATGGATTCATTCTGCTCTCTGCGAATGAGATTGCAGCGATGATTGAGGAAAAGAAGTAACTCGTTAGGGCGAGTATAAACAGTGGATTAAGCCCTAAGCGTCGGCATTAGGCCGGGTTCCAAGCTTGTAAAGTTGGAATACCAGAACATTAACAGTTCTGGTTCAGACAAACAGGGTAAACCTTAGTGGACGAAACGCTGTATAAGTCCTATGGTTAAGCCCGAACAAAGAATGAATCATAATGAGTTTCGCTAAGTTCTCTAAAAACTTGGAGTGGGAGCTACTTAGTGCCAATTGAAAACAAATTCCCTGTATCGGGAAATAAACAATAGATCCGAGTAGGGTGCGATAGTCCACTAACAGGTTGACCGGGAAGTCGTTAAACTAACGTGCTAGGAGAAAGACCTAGCGTTAGATGGTGGACGTTACGCTGGTCCTAGTAACCATCTTCCGAATAGAGAATCAGCCGTCCTGAACATGACGATAAACTGTTCATAACCCTTGACCCTGATACGTCAATAAACTATGTCTAATATCTCCCGGTGATTCTTAATAACTCGGGATATGTTACCAGTCAGCAGAAGAATTGGCTGTCAGAGTGTAGCCTGAAAGAAATGTGACAGAATGGCGTAAGCTCTGGATTGAAAGCTGTCACCTCCCTAATCCGAAACGGTATCTGTGCGAAAGCCTTAGTACGTTGTCGGATACGGATTCCTCTGGTTTCTTCTTTAACTCACCGGCAGATTTCCGAAATTGTGCTAGTAGGTGCGAAATAACGCCGAAACCACAATTATCGGAATAACTAGGCCGAAACGGAAGAGAGTAGATACATTCGGTTCAGCGTCAAGCTGGATAGGGAGCTAAGGGAATTGTAGGTTCGCAGGTGGTTGGGGTAAGCCCTGGTAATTCCACCGCCTACAATTCCCTGTTCGAAAAACCTAGACTTTGAAAAAGTTGACCTTTAAAAAAGTTAACTTTAGAAAAGTTTAGTTTAAGAAGTTGGTGTGTTTAAAAAGCCAGCTTTGAAAAGTAGTCTTTAGAAAAGTTAGTTCTTTGAAAAGTAGTCTTTAGAAGAGGCTGCTTTAAGAGGATCTGGCTTTAAGAAAGGGATTATGGACATCGACAAGATTGCCAAGAAGTTGAACAACGGTGAGCGAATCACCGTTGAGGAATTCTGCGCCATCGAAACGTGGCGATCCGCCGAACGGGAGCGTATGCGCCGTTTGCGGTACTGAATTCCAAAAGTCTCCACTTGTCCGGTGGATTATATAACTGATAAGTTCAAGTGTGACAGCCTGAATGAAACAGTAAGGGGTCGTCAACCCTGGATACTCTAGGCCAGAGTATAAAGGCTCAGCAATGTTTCCTTTTATCTTGGAAACTTCGCCCCTGCCCATTTTGAATCGTGGGAGGAAAACATCCTTAGCGGGATGTAAATCAGGGTTAGGGTTTAATCAACCTTAGATGAGGGTAGATAGCACTAGGGATCAGTGCGCTTATGTATGATGCATAAGAGATATGCGGTTATCGTGAACCGACCTACCCACTATTCTTTGGCAGAATTAAAATGCACCACGCTGTTAGTAGCGGATGACTAGGTTGGTGGTTTACCTAATACCATTCCCGATGTAAACCGTGTCGGTCAGCTTTAACGGTTATTTTAGGGAGAGTAATGGACTCCTACGCCCGAAAGGGATAGACCAAACAATCAAACCATTTAATGGGAAAGTGTCTAGGTTAGTAGAATTAGTGGCTAATCCGTAGAGTTTGTACGGTAGGCATTAGGGAATGAGAGTAAAATCTCCCCTAGACACAGTGCAGTGATTGCAAAGGGTTTAGGCTGCACACTAATAAGTTAAGCTGCCTGATAAGTACCAGCAATGGCAGTGTATGCGATAATTAAAGGCTGGTGCCGGTTATGTTCCCCCGGTTTAACAAAGGGAACCCAATCGAAAGATAGGTAAAAAGGTAAATGGTTTGGTGGTTTATGCCTTCCTTAAAACCACCACAGTTTGGGTCTAGCACTAGATAAGAGTGAAACGGCCAGCAGAGTGATAGCGGTACACCACCCAAACTAAGTTCGCTTTAGAAAGGTAGAAACAATGGCAACTTGTCGTTGTCCGATGTGTGGTTCGAAGAACGCTTCCAAGAAGTGTAAGGACAGGAAGCTTTACCACGCTTACGGCGTTGGTCGTAGTGAAGATAACCGTTCTTGGGATTGCGGTTTCAATCGTGATTCCGAGCGTCGTTTGCTTCGTCGTAGGATGAAGCAGGATTTGAACAATCAGATCAACGAACAGTTGGACTGAAACCTTCGGCTAGGACAGTGCAGTGCAGCAGTGCAGTACCTGTACCCTCCACAGGGTAAGGATACAGAGAGAGAAAGATATATCTCTGTATGTGGACCGACACCACCAGGTACTACTATGCGGAAAATATCCGCAGAAGAAAAGGAATGGCGAACCGTGCGCAATACGGATCGTATCCAAAAGTCCCTGAATTCGGAACTGACCGATCTGCGAGAATTCGTGGATCAGGAAGGGAATCCGATCACCTTCTTCACCGCATGGGAAATCATGCGGACCACAGGGAACTACGTCATGGCCAAGGACGGAAACGGAACTTGGCATCGAGTGTCGCTCCAGGGGCAAACCGAATACAAGGAAGCGTGCCCGGAAGAAGAAGCGGGAGAGATAAACTCGTCAGAGCGAGTATAAACAGACCTTTAGGCTCTGAGCGGTTCCAAACTTTAAGTTTGGAACGTGGGTGCAAATCCTCGGTTTAGAAAGAACCGAAAAAAGCAGTAAGTTGGTTGGTAAGTCAAGTCTGGTTGGGAGCCATAATCCCGTAAATAGCCTTTCCAGAGCTTACAGAATACTGTAAAAGAGAGCTTTCTACTCTCTACTCACTGTTGGGATTTAGAAGCTTAAAGGTGAATAATCTCACAGCCTTTAAGTGGGAAGCCAAAGTGTGAGACTAGGGTAAGCTATTACCCTCGTAACCCAAAGGATTTAGCGGTCCTAAATAGCACCTAAACTTCCTAACTATTCGTGGCGTGTTTCGTAGCGGATTGGTTAGGCTTTTAAGTGCTGAGCATGATCCAGAACATCGGCCACAGAAAACTGCTCTGAGTTATAAAGGTGCGCTGACTTTGCAAGGTCAGCCATGTCTTAAATCTACTGCTAGTCGTTTGGGAGTGGGAGAAATCCTGCGGAGGCTAGAGCTTAAGAAACTTGGGTAGAGCCTTTATAACGAAAATTCGGCATTAGTGTAAATGGTAGCACGCTCCTAAAAGCTTTGGAGTAGAACAGGTTCAAATCCTGTATGCTGAACTATGGAAACTGCACGTTTAACGCGGTGACCAGAACAACAAAGATCCTTTGAACGGGAAACAACAAACACACTGGGTTCCCTGGCCGAAAGGTTAGTCCTAAAGTGGGCATTATCTCGGTGAATAATGTTTGGCAGAAGTGCTCGGAATGAGGGGAGTTGTCTTACTAAGCGCAAGTTTGAAAGAAGTGCCACGACGAAGTTACGCAACCTTGCCGCGTTTGATAAACGACTTCTAAAAGTGGATTACTACTCTAGTAATTGACATGACTTTTACTAGAGAGTGATTGAAACCAATTACCGAGTATAAACCCTTCGCAAATGTTGGGGAGTGAATCGGAATAACATGATAAGGTTGGTTTGCGAATCACAATTAGACTACGGTACCGTCTTGGCTATGGCATCCAAGATAGCGGTCACGATGAATCCGTAGACTGTTAACAAGAGTAGTGTGATGTTAACATTAAATAGTGCCTACATTTGCGGCCTAGTAGTAAATGCGTTGGAGATGCTAGCGTAACATCTTTCCCCCAGCCTGTCGGATAAAGCTGGAATGATAACCGTCCACCTAAAAATGGGAAAGTGGTGTAGGTAATAAATCGGGTAAACCTGTGGATAACACAGTACCTAAGCCACAGTGTAGTGAGTAGGGTTTAGGCTACACATGTATCGGGAAGTCATGACCCCGAGAAAATTCAGCATTAGTATAAAGGGAATAACAGTGAGTCTGTAGTGAACAGATTAGCTGCCCATTGGTAATGCATCCCAGCATTCACTGGGAAGATAAAGGTTCAAATCCTTTATGCTGAACTCAGCGGAAATGCCGCTTTAGAAGGGTTAGTGCAATGAGTGCAGACAACTATCTTTGCATTCGTAAGAGTGGTGAAAAGTTCGTGGTAACAAACGAGTCTTTCTCTGCTTTCCCAGACTGCAAAGAAACAGTCGAAGTTGCAATAGATCGTATTCTCAACGGAACCGGTCCCGATATGATGCACAAAGCAAAGTTCGGGGGATATGGTGAAGGTGTGTTTGATTCGATCGAACAAACCGAAGCCTATGTCGATTCGATCTATGAATCGAATGAGGATCGTTGTTGGCCCGAGTATGGGCCAGAATGGAGTTTGTCATGATCATCGTAATTGATGATGAGAGAACATTCGCTTGGTATGGTGCTGGTCGTGGAGAAATCCGTTATGCCAGGACTTCATCCGAGGGGATTGTTTCCATTGCGAAAGCATGGACGAATTTCTCTCTCCGATACGGGGACATGGTTGATCTTTATCTTGACCATGATCTTGGAGAGAATGATACCATCATGCCAGTTGTGGACTTTCTTTACTCTGCTGCAAATGTAGAGGCAAAGGGTTCCATTACTGGACTTACGATGTTTATTCAGAACATCTACATCCATTCGCAGAATCCGACAGCAGGAGATACAATCATTCCTTTGCTGTCACCGCTTTACAACAATGTGCAGAGAATTGCACTACCCCAACTAGTCTGAAAGGACAGAGAAAATGAATCTCCAATTCAATACCCTCGTTTACAATCAAACGTATAACGAGTGGGAAATTGATGAGGCAGATTTCCAGAACATTACCAATACGTTTCCGAACTGGACTCTTGGAGAAGGTGGGGCACAGGATGGTGTAATTACCGTTCCATGTTGGAATCCTGTAGCACTTTTTCCACTAAATCCTCTCTACGGACATGTCATTGCTGATTTCGTGGAGTTTGCTTTAACAAATCCAGAAGCCCCAGTAAATGAGGCTGTTTGGGCACTGACCGGCAATGAGGTAACTCTTGTTGGTCGGTTCGGCAATTATGACGGTGCATTTCTTGCACTGCCACCAGAACTGGTCTGATATAGCCACCCGAATGTATAGCCTTTAAAATAAGGACTTTTGGGAAAGTAAAGTATATCCGACGCCCGGTCGTAAGATCAAAATCCGGCGGCAAGCTATTGCCGATAGTGCGACAAGTGACCACAAATAGCACCACCGGGATATAACAACAGTTTGCAAACTGTGGGTTAGATTCTTTGCAGAGTAAGTTGCAACGAAATGCAAAGAATTAGGAGTTCGAATCTCTTTATCTCGTCTATGGATATGAAAGAAGAAATTGAGGTGCCAGCCGAATTCGTTGAATTCGCTAAGGTTTGGCACGATGGACAATGGAGTAGTCTTTATTCGGTCGCTTCTACTGGCCGAATCAGGATGAGTGATATGTTCAATCTTTACAGTGAAATTGAACCTGCTGCTGTGTATGATGCCATTGGTGAATCCAGTGGAGTCGAGTATGCAGACTTTGAAACGTCGAATCGTTTCGTCCTTTGGTCCGATCTTTATCTCACCGATGAGTGGTGGGAAGAAAAGGAAAAGTCATGAACTTCTTCAATGAAATGGCAGTAGATGAGTATTCTGCCATGAAGCGTCATCTGGATCGTTTGAAGTTTGTCTTTGGACCGACCTCACCCGAATATGTCAACGCTAAGGAAAGCTTTGATCATGTTCAGGAATTTCTGGACAACAACGAGGGAGTCATTTACCGTGACGGTGATTTGTCTCTCTTGTTTGTTACCTGGATTACTTGTGGTATCATTTGGTTTCGTGATAAGAACCCCAAGTATGATGGAATGTATTGCGAACCTGGAACTTGGAGTATCCATTCATGAACCATAACTCGGCAGTTCTAATTCGTGAGTTTGAAGAGGATACGCTTCCTCGTAAGAAGAAGCGTAAGAACACTGTGAATCCTCTTCTTTGTTCTAGTCTGGACAATATTGGTAGGCATGTTCCTACCGATGATGGTTCGGCATGTAAGTATTGTGGTGAAACAATGATTGGAATGAGGGTTGTATCATGAGTGAGCGAGCAAGAATTACTGGAGCAGCTTTTAATCTTCCTGATGACTTCGTGGAAGATACTGAAGCTCTTACCGTTACCCATAATTACTCGAATAAGCCAGATCATTACTCGTTGAGTATTGGCAACCATGAAATGTGGATTCGTGGTAGCAAGGAATCACTTACGAATCTTGTTGATTCGCTGGTCTATCGTATCAACCATCTTCCCGGTGATTGATATGACCACAAAGTGTAAGCATCGTAAGAAGTCATACAACGATTCTGTCTTTGCTATGGCTAAGTCACTAGAAACTTTGAGAAGGAAGAAGGTCCAGTAACCTCACCTTCTCAAAGTGACAGCCGTAGTTACAATCAGTTTTATCGTTACGTACTTTGTACTCCTTGAAATGAGGAAAGGTAGAAAGAAGCCATGAAGGCACCAGTTGGTTGTAATGCTCGAAATCAGGAGCCTCATCTCCATAATGTTTCTGATAAGGCAAATGCCATCGGATATACCTCTGATGGATGGTTGAATGAATACACGCTGATGTGTGGATACCAGGAGTATTTGGAAGTTTACAAGACTTCCTTTAGGCTCTACTCTGAGCATGGGGCTACCCATGTTATTATCTTCGATGATTCTCGTGACTGGCCCGAAGCCCGTATCTGGGAAACATTCGATGATCTTAACAAGGCACGGGAATTCTATGCTACTAATGTAGGAAGGGTGCGTGCTGAAAATGGCGCTCTCCAGCCTGCTCAATAAGCATACAGATGCACAAATTCGCCGTTTAGCTTGTGTCGAGAAGGTGGCGAGTAATCGTCAGTTCCATGAGCTAATTAATCAATGCCGTGAAGCGGTAAAGGAATGGGATAATGTTCCAGAAGTTTGAAGTAGGAGGTTGCCTCCGAGATGAATTTAAGGGCATTCCTTCTAAGGATGTTGATTTCGCAGTAGAAGCTCCTAGCTTTGAAGATATGCGAGATGAGCTTGTCGAAGATGGTTTCGAAATCTTTGAAGAGCGCCCTGAGTTCTTTACTATCCGTGCAAAGGTTCCTAAGGGTAACCCTTTGGAGAACCGTACAAGGGTCGCTGACTTTGTTATGTGTCGTAAGGATGGTCCTAGTTCCGATGGTCGTAGACCTGATTTCGTGGAGCCTGGAACCATTTTGGACGACCTTGCACGTCGTGATTTTACTGTGAATGCTATTGCTCGCAATGCAATCACTGGTGAGATTATTGATCCCCATTGTGGAATTGATGATCTTGAAATAGGAATTCTCCGTTTCGTTGGTAATCCTGAGGATCGTATCCGTGAAGATGGATTGAGAACTCTCCGTGGTTTGCGTTTCTTTATCACAAAGAGTTTCTTCTTTGAGGCAGAGACTAGGAAGGCTTTGATGTCTCCCCTCGCTCTTGAAATGTTGCAGGACATTTCTGTTGAGCGAATTGTGGATGAAGTGACGAAGATGTTTAGTTGTGATACTCTCATGACTCTTGATCTTCTCTGTCATCAGGTTCCTCGTGAGATGACGGAGTTTCTTTTCAGTTCTACTGGTATTCGTTTGAAGCCCAGTTTGAAAGAAGGTTGGTAATGACTAAGTTCATGATTGGTACCCTTGTTATTATTCTAGGGGTACTTGGTGGCATTCTCTACAGTCTCAATGAGGTTGTCGAGGATAATAGCCGTGCAACTTCTGCGAAGGTTGAAGCTGCACTTGGTACGTCAACTCAGTGTCTGAATATCCAACCAGAGAATGATTCTTTGACAGATATGTTTTCTGATGGTCATACTATTGACTATCGGGAAGATGTCTGGTATATTGATGATATTCCTGTTGGATATGCTGTTGCAGAGGATGAGCATTTCGCTCTCTGTGCAGATACTGAACTGATGAACGAGTGGTTCGGAAACTAACGTAACCAGCCTGATGTAGAGCAGTTATATCTCATGTGAGATGAATAACAAATTACTAAAACTGACGAAGTTTTAAGTAATACTGCGGGGGTTCAGGATGAGATGGCAACTATCTTTGGTGGTGGAGATACCTAAAAAGTTGCAACAAGCCCCGTTCGTCTAATGGCTAAGACGCAGGTTTTTCACACCTGTAATCAGAGTTCAATTCTCTGACGGGGTACTCGTTAAGAATGAAGGGAAATAAAGTGACCGTAAAGCCAATTCATGATGTTGATGAGTTTATTACCACTTTTAAGGTTGGTGACGAGTTTTCTGTCATTGACTCTTGGAAGGGTAATCCTCATGGCGTTACTACTCTGACCATCCTTGGATTCTTCACCTATGATAATCCAGAAAGTTCTCTGCATGGGAGCTGGAAGGCCAGGGTTCGTAACGAAGCCACTAACCATGAGTATGACACGTTCGTTGGCGATCTTGTTAATAACCTTCATGGTTGTTTCGCAGATCGAAGCGATGCTGACCAGGAACTTCTTAAGCGATTGATTGTCGCTGTGGGTGAGAAGTATAGTTGTAGTCTCTGCCCCAACACTTCGCCGTTTGATATCAGGAGAGAACAATGAAGTTCACAGACATTGCAATTCGTATTGCACTGGAAGCTCACGGTGGTACGATTAATAAACATGATGGAGAGCTGTATATCCTCCATGTGCATCGTGTAGCATCTAATTTTAATCCCGTTACCGAACCTCTTAAGTATGCGACTGCATGGTTGCATGATGTTGTTGAGGATACAGAGGTAACTCCTTGGGATATTGAAGGTGCTTTGTTTGGTGCAGAGGATCTTTCTGATCTTAGGAATGGTGCAGCAGGGTTTGTTCGTGCGGCAGTTGATCTACTTACAAAGGATGGTAGACTGTCGAATGATGAATACTACGAACAGTTGCGACCCAATCCTATTGCTCGTGCCGTGAAGATTGCTGATATCCATGATAACTTCGGTCGTAACCATCTTATCGAAGATGAGGAAACTCGTCTAAGGTTGGGTTTGAAGTATTCTAAGGGTATTGCTACTCTTTGTAGGCAGACCTAAAACAATTCTCCACTGACCCGGTGGATCTGACTGCGTTATAAGAATCAAACGTATGTTGGTATATACTGATAAGTAAACGAATGCAACAATCCTAGGACTGTTAGTAGTTTACGAAACAGTGTTGGCAGAGTAATTAACTGCTGGGTACAAACATACTGGTGGTGGCCCCGTGTCTCCATAATGAGAGTGGATTAGGGACCACTGAAACTCTCGCCACCAGTACGTATATGCGCCTCTAGCTCAATTGGTAGAGCAGCGGACTTTTAATCCGTTTGTTCTCGGTTCAAGTCCGAGGGGGCGCACTCGTTTAATTAAGGAGTAAAATAATGGATACAATTGTCAAGGCGTTTTTGGCCGCTGGTGAGTATTCTTCTGTCGAAGATTGGGCGAAGGATAGTGATTATCACCAGGATGGTGACGGTATTTGGCGCAGCGATGAAGGATGCGCTGTGGATATCGAAGGTTGTATCGAAGGTGCTATTGAGGCATCTGGCTTTAAGGAGTAAACTAAAATGTGGGGTATGGATATATCCGGCCTGAGAACTCTTTCTGATTCAGAAGTTGAAGCATTTAGAGTTGCAGGTGCTATGACCGAACATCCTCATGAGTTTGTTTGGTTGGAGTTATTCAAGACTATCTTTCCTTTTCAGGATAAGATGAAAGTGAATAAAGAAACTGACAAGATGGAACGTGTTCCTCATTCTAAGACAAGTCTTACTAACCTTGCTAAGCAGGGTGCGTTGAAGTGGGGACCTGAATCTATTCCTGCTGATGAGTTGATGGACGCTGAGATTACTAATCAGGATTTCGTTGTCCTTTCTTGCGGTAAGAAGAAAAGGGAAATGGTCTTTTTCGTTTAATGGTTCTGGGGGTATGGCGTAATTGGCAGCCGCGCTTGACTTAAGATCAAGTGGAGAAATCCGTACGGGTTCGAATCCCGTTACCCCCACTAAAGGAGATATAATGCACGCTATTTCGAATGGTAAAAAGGTTGAATGGAATGGGACGCCGACAAAATGTCCTAGGTGGAATCCCTGTTACGTTCCTCGTGGAGCAATGTTCGTTAAGTTTCTGAATGGTAAGATTCAATCTTATCATTGGGATGACCACTATCATAAGCCCACTGATTTTATCGCTGACTACTAGGAGTGAAATGAATCAACCATTACAAGACTGGTTCTCAGAAACCTATCTTGATCATCACCGTAATGATGATTTGATCTACAATAACGCTGCGGAGGAACAGATCATGTTTGTTCGTGATGTTATTGATCGACTCCTGAATAGCCACCAGACATATGAGTTTCTTAAAACTCACCCGGTGGAAGTTATTGGGACACACATATCTAAGAGTTGTCCTCTCCCGGTCTATAGAATTAGGGTGTATGTTCGGGATGATGATACGTCTAAGTATCTGGAAGTTATCATGAGGAATAACTTCTATGACTGGAAAGTGACTGTGAGAAGTCCTTTCGAGATTCATATTAATGCAAGAAATCTTTCCAAGCTTTTCAAGCCAGATGGTGTTATTCATGAGGTTTATTGCGAAGGCTTTCAAAGTGAAGATGTTCTAGGTGCTTATAGCGATGATCAATCAGCTTTCACTTGTGAAATTCATAGCAAGTATGATCTTTATACTTTCTTCTGGTTGGTTGTCAACAACGCTTCATACAAAATCTAACTCATAGGAGTGAAATGCCGTACAAGTTAGTCAAGAAGGGTTCAATCCTTACTGATGACAATGGCCGCAAGTATGAAGTCTATGACATTCGTAACATGGTTCATACTATTGTCATTCCTAATCCAGAAGATGATGATTATGGCTCTCATGTTGGAGTAGATTTCTCTATGCAGGAAGCCCAGGACATGCTATGGAAGGAAAATGCTAATGCCTAAGTTGCGTACAGTTTCTGGTCATGGTTATACAGTTCGTGTCTTTATGAGGACTTTAGACGGTGGTGAGATTTACGACAATGTGAATATCTCCGCTAAGTCTCTTGAAGAGGCATACGAGATTGTTAATTTCGATCAGCCTATTCGTGCAGAGTTCTTTCTTCGCTTCCCTGATGCTATCAGTTTGGATATTGATGGTGGTTGGGTTAAGCCTTTACGGTGTTCTGATCATGATTGGCAGTGGATTACTTCTACTCATGATGAATGCCTGACTTGTGGTCGTCGCAGGTATGTCAACTTTATTAGGAAGATGTTCCGTTCCTTTCCTGAGAGAATTCTCAGGTAGGAACTCAGCAGGTTTCTGGCCCCAGGGTGGGAGCCACACCAACGGAGGAAATAAATGAGTGCTTCTGAGAAGCAGGTTAACTTTATCAAGAACCTATACGCTGACATTACCAAATTTGCAGCAGAGACTGATGCAGAAACTGCACAACAGGTTTCTGCTGAGATTGTTGATGTTAAGGACATTCTGGTTAAGGCTCTTGGAGATGAGGATATCTCCTTTGCTGACGCTAAGAAGGTTATCCCGATTCTTATCTCTGTGAAGGATAAGATTAAGCCTGCCAATGCCACCGAGATTCGTTGGAAGAAGGTTGGTAATGATTGGGCAATCTCTGGTGATGCCTCTGTAATTATTGAGGGTGCCGAGGTTGAGGTTACTTCTAAGAAGGGAACCCAGACTGTTAAGATTGGGAAGATCCTTTCTACTGATGGAAACAAGACCCTTGCTCTTCCCTTTAAGGAAGATGTTTCTAATGTCACCCCTGGTTTCTACCATAAGGGTGATAAGATCATTGAAGCTTACTTCACTAAGAATGGCTTCCTTGTTGCTCGTGAGATTACTCGTGATGGAAAGCGTAATTACATTGGTAAGGCTGGTTTGACTGGTCTTGGTGAGAAGCTTTCTTTGGAAGAGGCTAAGGCATTCGGTCGTAAGACTGGCGTTTGTATTGCTTGTGGAGCTCTCCTTACTGATCCTGTTTCTATTGCTCTTGGAATGGGAAAAATCTGCGCCTCTAAATGGTAGCAAAGCGGTCCAATGGAAATAAATTGTGACGATATATACCACATAAGATACACTTTTATGGGAGGTATATTAGTCATGAAAAATAGACTTTGCTCAGTAGATGGTTGCTCTGAAATACATAGGAGTAAAGGATTCTGTAGTCTACATTATCAGCGATCCCTAAAAGGGACCTATCTGGATAGTCCAAGAAAGCTACCAGCAAAGGGGCAAACTTGCTCAGTTGAAGACTGTTTTGAGAGTGTTCGTTGTAAGACTTTGTGTGATAAGCATTATGACAGAGCGATGAAAGTTGACGACTGTCCAATTTGTAATAAAAAGAAGCAAAAAAAAGCAACGCTCTGTTCTGATTGCTGGCTTACTGAAAGCCAGAAACACATTCCAACACACAAAACCTGCACAAGGTGTAAAGTGGAACAACCAGTTGAAAAATTTGGTTTAAGAAAGGCTAATAAAGGATCTACGAAATGGCGCTCTAGGTGTAGGACCTGTGAAGCTGAAGAGCAGAGAGAAAGATCTCTTTTAAAGAAGCTTAGTGGACAAAAGATATCCAAAAGTTTCGAAGATCCAGAACAATTATCAATAAAAGGTTTAAAAAAATACACTGAATCTCTAAGACTTCCGTGGGATCTTGTAATAAACGAATATCCAGAAGATGGTAATTGTAAAATATGTGATTCAGGACCAGTTGGAAATGCTAATAGGTTATCACTAGATCACGATCATGAAACTGGTAATTTTAGAGGGTTTTTGTGTGGCAATTGCAATACGGCCTTAGGTTTACTTAAGGATAATATTGAAATTTTAAATAAATGTATTGAATATCTAAGCAAAAACCAAAATATTAAGCCAATATAAATCGGCCCTATCTGTGCTGGAAAGTGGTGAATAAGTGAATGACCTACTGAATCTCCTTGGTGATATCTCTAAGGAGGCTGAACCAAAGATTCTTGATGATGGCTTTATTGAGTTCTCATCTCGTGCAGAAACCGATTGGGTTCCTGAGTTGCTTCCTAAGGAGATTACTCTCCGTGGATACCAGATTGCAGCAGTCGAGACTATCGTGAAGTTTAAGCGTGGTATTCTTGGCTTTGCTCCTGGCATGGGAAAGACTCCTACTGCCCTCACTGCAATTGCGAATCTTGACGGTAAGACCGTTATTGTGATTCCTCCTTCTCTGACCTACGATCCTTGGGAAAAGGAAATCAAGAAGCTTTTCCCTCATCTTCGTTATGAAGTTCTGCGTGGTCAAACTCCTTCTGTTATTGACAACAATCTTGATGTTGTTGTGATCGGTGATTCCGTTGTGAATTACTGGAAGGGTGAGATTGCTAAGTGGAATCCTACGACTTTGGTTGTGGATGAGGCTCAGCGTCATAAGAATAAGTCCGCTAAGCGTGCAGAAGCTACTTCTGAGATTGCAGAGGTTGTGCGTAAGAATAGCGGTGTTGTTATTCTTATGACTGGTACTCTTGCTACCAATGATGCCGAAGAAGTTTGGATGCCTTCACAAATTGCTGGCATTGCTACTTCTATTGTCGGTTCTTCCTCGTACAATAAGTGGTGTAACCGCTGGTGCTTCATGGAAGATATGATGGTGGAGAAGCACGTTAAGGATAAGGACGGCAAGAAGTCTAAGAAGTCTGTTTGGATTCGTGTTCCCAACGGTTGTAAAGATCCTGTTGGATTGCATGATGCTTTGCGTTCTACTGGATACATTCGTATTGAGCGTGAAGATGTTCTCGACATGCCTGATAAGCTGTTTGTAGAGCACGCTATGATGCCGTCTAAGGCCGGTCTTAAGGAGTACGGTGACATTCTGAACAACTTTACTGAATGGCTCCTGGTGAACGGTGGAAGCGCCGCAGTAGAGCGTGTGAGCGGTTCTGAGAAGCTTGTTCAGCTTGGTAAGTTGGTGGAGTATGCCGCACTTGCTAAGATTGAGTCCTCCGCAGAATACGTTGCAAATATGGTGGAGCAGGATGAGCAGATTGTTGTGATGGCTCACCATAAGAGTGTTGTTGCAGCGTTTAAGGCTGAACTTGATAAGCTGAAGATTCGTTCAGTGACCTTTACTGGTTCTGATTCGCCTAATCAGAAGGCTACGAACATTGACCGCTTTAAGAGTGGTGAGGTTCCTGTCCTGATTGGTAATATCAGTTCTGCTGGTACTGGACTGAACCTAGAGAACTCGGCTAATCTTGTTTTCATTCAGCTTCCTTGGAGTCCTGCTGAGTTTGAGCAGGCTTCTGATAGAATCTACCGTGTTACGCAAACTCGTAACTGTACGATTCATACGCTTTACGCAGCTAATACTGTGGAAGAGCATGTTATGGAAGTTCTCAGCAAGAAGGCTGTTGTCACCGAAGGTATTAATGCCGGTGTTGATAATGGTCCTGACTACACTGAGTCCTTTGTTGATGAAGTGTTCGAAATGATGCTTTAAGGAGATCCATGAATTTTACATATGCTATATGGGATGACGATTGGGAGGGAAACCTTGAATCGTATTGGGATGATATTGATGAGCAGGCAAAAAAGCTTGATTATATCTATCCTGACTGGTTTAATCAAGTTGACCTTGATGTCATGGATATGGTTGATTCAAGCTCTTGTATCTTGGCTCAACTTTTCGGTGACTACTTTGACGCCGCAGAATTCTTCGATCTAGACACGGTTCCATTTGCCGGTGGAGATGTTTGGTGGTACACTCAGATTCTTAACAGAAGGAATAATCATGAAGTCTCGGAGTCCAGAGAAGATGTGGCGGATCAATCAGACCGCTCACACCTTTAAGGATAAGCGTAAGGACGCCTCTAAGAAACTAGCTCGCGGAAGGAGTGTTAAGGTTAGATAATGAAATGTATGGTTGATAATTGTGAAAGAAATGAATATGGGAAACTAAAGTATTGTGAAAATCATTATCGTAGAATGTTACGAAATGGATCTTTAGAGCCTAAACGTAAATCAAATAAAAATCTAGAATCTTGGGAATGTAAAACTTGTGAAATTCTCAAACCAAAATCCGAATATGGTATATGTGGAACAGCTAAGAATGGTAGCACATACCGATTTAATGAATGTAAAAAATGTAGATCTAATAGAAATCGTTTAGGCCCCGGCGATCGACGCCCTAGAACTTTGGCTAAATATGGTCTAACGATCGAAGACTACGATAGAATGCTGAGAGAACAGGAATTCATATGTCCTATTTGCAAAGTTGAACAAGATAAGGTTATGCATGTAGACCACGATCACTTAACTGGATCAGTTAGAGGATTGCTTTGTGAATCTTGTAATAAAGGACTTGGATTCTTTAAAGACTCTGTGGATAATTTAAGAAATGCAATTAAATATCTTGAAAAAGAAGGCTTGTCGAAAGGGTAACTGGTAATGAGTGATTACGGATGGTTAATTACAGAGGGTAGTCCCGACATCGGTTTAGATGTTGAGACTGGAACCAAGGGTCCACGAGATATTCTGGATTCTTTGGAAGCCCTTCTCGACGGTGGAGCCGGTGAATTTTTCCGCATGTATGACGACGATGGTGAGTGGTATTACACTGGTCGTATCGTTGGGGAATACGATGGTTTAGAGCCTCTGGATGATTATGGTGAGCCAAATGCTGGCTGCACCGAGATTAGGTTCCGCTCCAATGGTGAGTGGGTAACAATCTAATTGTTTTTCCATAAAAAACAAATAGTCCGTTATATTTAATAAGGATGAACATGACTGTAGATGAAGTGACACCGGCAATTAGGAAGTTTACCAACGACGTGTTGAAGGTAAACGTGAAGAAGGGTGCAAAGTTTCTTGATGAGCATTGTCCTGGATGGGCAAATGCTATCAATGTTCGTAAGCTGAATCTTTCAGCCGCCATTCCTCTGAATGACGGAACGGCATGCGTCCTTTGCCAGCTTGATAACTATCTTTCAGAAGATGGTGAACGACTGCCGAAGGAGAAGTTGAGCGTTGATGAATTCGGCAGTTATAATGATGCTGTCGGAATCATTCAGTATGAGGTTGATGATCAATTTGATGGTTGCGAGTATGGATTTGATTTGTCAAATCGGTACTATTATGAGTTTCCTCTCCCTGGCTTGACAGCCGCTAAGGAATATGCTATTCTTGACGAACTCTGGGAAGCAGAGATTGAAGAAAGGGTTAGTAATGGAAGCACCGTTTAAGGTATCATATAGTTTCCCAGGCCATCCAGAGATTGATGCTAATGAAGCTAAGTTCTATACAGAGAAGGCAGCACAGGAATCATTCGCTGCTTTGTCTGTATCCTTAGTTCCTGATGGCGCAATCGTAAGTGCATATGGATTTGAGCCTGTAAAGTAATTTAGTTCTCCACTGACCCGGTGGAAACTCGTAGATACAACCGTATCTATTTGTCGCCTAACTAGTGACTGATAAACCGCAAGGTGAAACAGTAAGTTACTCTGACGAGAGTAATGGGTACACGGTAGAGTTGAGCAGGTGGTGAGCTCCGTTGACTGTAGATCAACCGTTTCGGCTTTGTAGGTTCGATTCCTATCTCTACCACAAACCTCCTAGTTAGGGTTTAATAGCTAGTGCGGGAGTTTCCTGTCCCCAAAATACAAAGATTTTCAACAGGAACATGGACCTGTAGACAAAGCGGCCAAATGTCCCCGGCTCTTAACCGGATGCCGAAAGGCTTCGTGGGTTCGAATCCCACCGGGTCCACTAGAAAAGGAGAAATAAATGATGATTGAAATTAGTCAAAAAGATCTCAATTACTCAGAACTTATTGATCCGAGTGCTATTGCTAGGATTTACAAAGATGAAGAACATGGTCACAAATGTTACACTTATTGTGACTGTGATCCTGATACCATCGTCGAACTTAAAGATGGTACTAAATTAGTGGTGGATGAATCCATCAGAACTTTAGGTGCTAGAATCAATAAGGATATGTAATGAGTAAGAAGAAGGATGCAGATTCTTGGCGTTACGGTGGTATTAAGCGCCGTGATTTCCGTCATGCTCATGATGAACCTGAGGTTCCCCGCCACAAAGGAGCGAAGAAAAACACTAAGAAGTGGTGTAAGGGTAAGCAGGGTGTCGAGCATGTAAGTGTTCGTAGAACTAGAACTTACAAGAACAGTAAGGGTGAAGTTAAGACGATGTACCACTACTTCGAATGCGAGAATTGCAAAAAGCGTTTGCGCTATGATTGGAGCTTTTAATGGATGATGCTGTATGGGATCTTGTAGAGAATGCAGTTGATAAAGCTAAGGGAATGTATTGGGATGGATGTCATAAAATCTATCTTAGTATGGACGATGAAGATGTAGCAAAGATGAAGGAGTATGGTTATGAGTATCACACTCCCAATCTTGAACTTCTGAAGGAATGGTTTGATCAGAGTTGTGGGCTTAGGTTCGTGAATGCTGTTCACACAAATCATGAGAACCCTAACGCTGGCTATGTTCAGCTTATCCCACAGTTCTTCTTTGATGAGGATGAGGAAGAATTTGATGATTACGATGAGGATGACTTATGATTCTTAGATATGGTGGTTTGATCCTTTTAATTCTATTTTGCATCGGCTTCTTCTATGCTGTATTTATCTATGACAGTAAGAAGAAGATCGAAAGCGGTAATGCTCCTGTGGTAAATAAGAATACGCCGAAAGCAATTAGTAATCATGCCAAGGCTATTCGTCAGTTAGATTCCATTCTGAATGATCCATACTTTGGAACGTCAGATAAATGGAAAGAAGAATCACAGGATATTGTCAACGAATACTACAACAAGTAAGGGAAGATATGCGTAAGAAGATTGCTATTCCGTTGATGGTCATGCTCATGCTCGCAATGAGTGCATGTGGTATGGCTTCATCAAAGATTAATGAGCTGTGTTTGGTGTATACTGGTGGTCTGACACAGGATGCGGAGTTTGAGAAGCTTCTTCCTCCTGGGTCTAATAACAACTCCATCGGTATGGGTTCTACCGCTTATTGCTATAAGATTGATCAGCGTTCGTATATTGCTTCCGCTAAGGACGGTGCTGGTGACACTGGACCTGTTGAGGTTGTGTCTAAGGATACTACTCGTATGGGTGTTGAGTACCAGCTTTACTTCACCCTGAATCAGGAAGAGGAAATCCTCCGTGAGTTCCATGAGAACCTTGGTGTAAAGACTGAGGCATGGACCGAAGAGGGTTGGCGTCAGCTTCTGTTGGAGTATTTTGAGCCACAGATTGAGCGTGCTTTGGAGTCTGCTGCACTGAACTACAGTTGGCGTGATCTTTATTCTTCCGAGGCTACTCGTAAGGAATTCCAGAACACTGTGATTGCGAATGTCAAGACCAATCTTAAGGAAGTCATTGGTAACGATTACTTCTGTGGTCCTGAGTATGCTACCTCTGGTGATGAGTGTGGAGACTTCAAGTTTACCGTTGGTAAGCCGTATCCCATGAACGCAGATATCGTTAGTGCTGTAGAATCAGAGCAGACTGCTGCCGCTGCAACTAATGCACAGGCACAGAAGAACGCTCAGATTGAGGCTAAGGTTCTTGGTGACCAGAAGCTTGTGGATCTTTACGGTTCTGATGGTGCGTTGCTTTACAAGGCAATTGAGTCTGGTAAGGTTCAGATTATGGTTGTGCCGAAGGACGGTAACATCTCAGTTCCTGTTCCTGGCAATTGATTGAATGAGTGTTGTACCGTGCTCATAAAATAACGGTACTCTAGGGTCACTAACGCTAATTGGTAACGCTGCGATATTCAAACTATCGTGATTCTCGGTTCGAGTCCGAGGTGGCCTACTGCTTGGGAAGCTGAACTACGCTTAAGGAAATAAATGTTACCGACTGAGAATCTACCGCTTAAATGGAGATTACATCATCAGTTTCTGAACTGGTTTTATGATACACGAGTTGGAAACAGAGTGTATCATAAATTAGATTGGTTTACATATCAAGTAGTTTACCACTACTCTATCGAAATTCAGAATCGTTTTAATTTGAGTCCTGGCGGAAAGTTTCATTGGTATACATGCATATGGTTCCGTCGTCTATTCGGAGTTGAAGATTGATGAACGTAGACGCTGAAAGACTCAGAGACTTTGCAGCAATAGCCAAAGCTGATGGTAGACCTGAAATGTCACGTCAACTAAAAGAGATTGCAGATAGAATGGATAGTGATGAGCATACTAAGCATGGTTGAATTGAACAAGCCCTAGCTACAGCTAATGCTAAGCTAGAAGGCGAATCTGCAAATGAACGACGTGAGCGAGTTATCTTAGCATTACATAATGCTCGTAGAGAATGTAATGCTCATGGTCATGGTTGGGATGTAGCAGATGTCATTAAGGTTCTAGACGAAGAAGGTTTACTGTAAACTAGGAGAAGCAAATGTCTGAAATGAGTATTACGATGTCCGATACTGGAATTCATAAGAATCCAGCAGCGGTAGATTATATTGGAAGTGCATTTGTCGCAGTTGTATTGACTGCGATTTCTTATTTGGTAGCTACGATCTTCGGATGGGTAGAGACTCTTGATTACTTGGAAGTCTTTGCAGTATTTACTTCTTATGCTTGCACATGGCTTTGTGTGAAGCAGCGTAGGTTCAATTATGTTCTTGGTGTGATTAGTTCAGCGGCCTATGCCGTACTGTTTTGGAAGCTGGATCTTTTAGCTTCCATGATGCTGAACATCTACCTTGTCCCTACGCTCGTCTACGGGTGGCTCAGGTGGCGCAAGGATGAGATTGCACGACCGGTAAAGAACCTCGCATGGAAGGCTCTACCGGCCTATGCGGCCGTTACAGGGGTCATTTATTTTGGAGCAGTGAAGTTGGTCGAGGCTTTTGATGGTCAGCTCGCTACCCTGGATTCTGCGATTCTTATTGGCACAGTCCTGGCTCAGTTCCTTCTTGATAATAAGAAGCTTCAGAACTGGCTCGTTTGGGCTGTTGTGAATATCATTGCCATCTATGTTTATGCTACTGCTGGCCTGTACCTTGTTGCTTTCCAGTATGTGCTGTTCCTCTTGAACGCTGGATATGGTTACTACTCTTGGAAGGGTACGATGAAGAATGCCTAAAGCCTTTGTATTGCTGACAGCATTACCACCAACTAAGGGTCACGCTCATCTTATTGAGTTTGCACACGCATTAGTTGGTGTGGATGAGACTACGGTTATTCTGTCCACGCAACCTGATGAACCTTTTATTCATGAGAGGTTCATGACAATTAATAGTCTGAGTTGGACAGTCCATCTTAACCAGTTTGTCCAGCAGGTTCCAGAAGGTCCAGACGATAATGCTTTCTGGATTATGTGGGCTAAGGAATTAGTTGACCTTGGTTTTAAGCCGGGGGACTACATTGTAGCATCTGAACTGTATGGTAAGACATTGGCAGAGTGGGTGAATGGTGTCTTTATTCCCTACGATTTAGAGCGCAGGATTTATAACTGCACTGCTACTGCTGTACGGGAAAGGCCGTATGTAAACTTCCACCATATCCATCCTAGTTTCCAGCCTGTATTGCGTCAGACTATTACATTCTTTGGTGCAGAGTCGTGTGGTAAGACAACTTCTTCAAAGCACTTTGCTAGGGATTATGATGCATGGTGGTTGCCAGAGTGGGCTAGACCTTATCTGGAAGCTTTAGATGATCCTACTGTTACTGATGAGCATATGTATAACATCTGGCAGGGCCAGCTTGCAATGCAGAAGCAGGCTCAGAAGTTGCAGGACAAGCCATTTATTGTTCAGGACACTGATCTGTTTAGTACGATTGGTTACTGGAATATGTATGGGGGTATGCCAGAAGGTATCATTGATGATGCTGTGGCGAATAAGTCTGATCTTTATATCGTTATGTCGTCTGACATTCCTTTTGAAGTGGACAGACTTCGCTATGGTGGTCATGAGCGAGAGTCGAATGATGAATACTGGCTCTCCATGTGTGAAGAGTTTGGTCTGAATTATGTGTATATCACTGATGAGAACTTTATCATGAGGGATGCACGATCACGTTTGGCTGCGATGGATCTCTTTGATAAAGTTGCAAGTAAGCTTTCTTACGAAAGGGTGAAGTGATGGATGTTAATTGGGAATCAGAAGAGGTTGATAGGTGGTTTGCTAACGATCAGTCACTGTATCATTATATGAATGAAGTCCTTGACACCTACGAAGATGATGAAGATGCTGCAAAGCAACTCCAAGAATTTGCCAGAGATATCTACCAGGACTTTGGAGACTTCTGTGGTCTGAGGGCTATGCAGTTGGATCGTGTGGATTGGGATTATGTTATTAAGGAGAATAGGTGAATTTTATTGTAGTATTTACAGGCGTGGATGTTCTTCCTCAGTCTTTTGAGACAAAGGAAGAGGCAAGAAACTTTAAACATGAACATCAGTACGGCAAGTTTGCTACGGTGCTTCCATTGAAGGGAACCTTTACAGAATGACTTCTACCTTTTTTCTTAATCAAGCCCTGCCTACCACGGAAAAAGAATTTATTGAAGAGATTCTAGCAATCTTGGATGAGTCTCCTCATTTACATAATCCAACAAGGGTAATGAACAGTGGAGTGGGAGGAACTATCTGCTACTACAATAAGCCACGAGAAGCAACAGAACTTTCTGCGGATCATTGTGCTATTGGTCTTTGGCTGGTTAATCATGATTTCCCCGTTGAGGAAGAACTTGGTTTAGTCCAGTGCCCCGCTCATGATGCTTTTATTGCTCTAGGTATAGAAGAGGATTGGATTTATTCCGAGGGGTTTGGCGACTTAGCTGATGGTATTCAGGGCATTGTTGACTCTAAGCCCTACCCAGAAGCTAAGACTCCAATCAGTTGGGGTGAGGCAGCGAAGAAGATCCGTTCATTTTATGAGACAGAATTGAGTTGACATGAGCGAGACAAGGGTATATACTGTAATTGAGACTGAGGCGTCCGAAGAACTTGAATATCATTTCGAGTGGTTTGGAAGCAAGACTGTTATTGTCACCAGTGACGATGGTGAGGATATCAATACATTCAGTTTCATGGATCAGCCGACATTGGCTCAGGTTGTAGAAGCCTGCGAAGGATGGGAGTATGTTGATGAACGCACGCAAGGTTAGGGAACAGGAAGTAGAAGAGTTCTTTGAGCGTGAGCGTCAAGAACGTGAACCTCGCTATCCTCTAGCGAAGGATAGAAAGACTCGTTGGAGTTAGCAGTTATCATCCTTTTCTGCATTATATACTTCTGCCTTTTAGAAGTAAGAAAAGGAAGAAAGAAAAAATAGGTCTGGCATAGCCGCAAGTATGCCACCATCATGCGTTCGTAGTCGGGCAGGGCTTCACTTTTGAATGACTATATCATTGATTTTAATAGAAAGTTTTCCTGTATCAAATTCCCAGTGATGGTTCTTACAAAGAGCCACCAAATTATCAATATGATTGACTTCTCTAATTAAAGCATCATCACTATATTGATACACGTCCTTAACATGACAAACATCAAAATGATAATCATAGTTACAAATTAGACACGCCTTAGGCTTATTAGATTTAAGATATTTTTTACGAGCGAGTCCTCTAACATATGATAATCGTGATCTTTGGTTAGCATTTCCTTCACCTCTAACCTCTTGAATAGTCAAAGACTCCCAATCTATTGACTCTCTTTTTATGGGTGAATATTTTCTACACTCAGCAGAGCAATATGATCTAGTTTTTGTTGTGCTTGTGAATGATAAATTGCATTTTTTGCAAATGAATTCATATAATATTGGTTCTTTTTTACTTGCTGGCTTTCTAGAACTACGAGCTATGTTAACCAATTCTTGTCGTCTATTAAGACGGCAATCATCGCAAAAAACTCTTCTATCTTGCCATGATTCTCTTTCTAGAATCTTTTGGCACCCTTTGCAGGGCCATTGTCCCAAGTTTCTTTTTGGCCTTTTAGAATTATTAACTATTGCAGCGCAACTTCTAGAACAGTAAATTTTTCCATAAACATAATCAAACTCTTTACTGCATTTATCATTTGAACAAATCATAATCAAACCTTTCTTTCCCTGCGGGCCGGATGCCCAGATTGGACTTCTAATCCGATCATACTAGGTTCGACTCCTAGGCAGGGAACTCAATTAACAAGCTATAGTATGTATCGTCTGAAAACTTCTTATCCGTAGCTGGAGTTGAAAACACAGGTTCGAATCCTGTCGGGCGCACTAAAAGAATAAGAATTGGAGATATTAAATGAGTATTCATGAAGGTAATGAAACGCATGACGATGAAGATCGTTATGCCAATGATGCATGGAAGAAATACTGTGATTTATGTGACGAATACTCGACCTACACAGAAGTTAGACCTGACATTCATGTGAGGGCTATTGCATATAACCGTGGAGTTGAGTTAATTGTATTTGATGGAGTAATCCCGCTGAATCGTTCATTCCAGAGTACCGGAAAACGCAATATCAGCACCATGAGAGAACTTGCTAAAGCACTCAATGATGCATGTGATTTTGTTGAGGAATCAAATCCAGAATGGGCAAAACAATGAAAGAACCTAAAGAGTATTACATCTTTACAAGCTTTGACTTCCTACCTCTTTCTAGAGAAGAACTTGTTATCTTTACCAAAGAGTTAGCTTTGAAGCTTGTAAGGAATTACAAGGGCCACGACATCAGCGTAATGACTGATTCGAAGCGTGGTAAGATTGGTATGAGACAGGACATTTATTCTGATAATATTGCAGATGCAATGCAGATCGTCCTGGGTAGAACATACAATGCTCTCCACGATGTTAGCGTTGATTTAGGATATGACTGTGTTGACCTTGATTACTTCATGAAGAATGCAAAGTCAACGATGGACGTACATGAACTTAAAGGAGAATCATGACGACGATCGCATTTGTTAACTGTGATACCTGTGATGATGGTGAACGTAAGGCCGTGCCTTATACGGAGATTACATTGGTTTGTAATCAGGATACGCAGAAGTGGACGTACACTTATCAGTGTGATAGTTGTGGACGTAGGCAGGTATTCCCGTTAGATCAGACCCTAGTTCTGGCAATGCAGGCTTGTGGTACTGAGACTTTGGTAACAAAGAATCCTGTGTTGTCTCGTCGTCCTTATGGGCCTCCGTTAGATAACACCGATCTTAGCTCGTTGAGAGTTTCACTGAATCAGCACGACTATTTAGCTGCTTACGCTGAGGGATAATATGAAAACACTTTATACTATTGCATGGATTGTATTCAGCATTATCGCTGTAATCCTAATGATTACAGGAGAAGATTATTCTCAAATTACAATGAATCTAGTTCTGGCTTTAATGTTCTATCAGTATGCAAAGGACGAAGAGTAATGCAAGGACAATACACAATTGAACGTAAGGTCGCTGATCTTGAAGAAGGTTATGAGTTTGAGCCTAATCGTTTTATCACAGACAAGAGTGATGCTGGTGCTTATGTAACCTATAAGTCACAAGATGGATCTGTTCGATACCTTGATCAGTATGTCTATGGTGCCAGATGTAAGATTTGGCTTAATGCAAGTAAGGTTATCCCTTGTGTTGTAGACTTTGTTCCAGATTCACATAGAGAACTTTGGATTCAGCTACAGAAGCTTGGTAAGTGTTTCTTGGAATACTATCCCGAAATTGATTTGTGGGTAGTTAGGTTCCCAGAGAATCCTACACTTCATACTCTCATTGAGCGTGATGGTGGAATCCATGCAGCCGAAGCAATTGAAATTATGAGCCAAGAATTTGTTGCAATTGGAGTGGTTTATAACGGTCATCGTTGGTTTGACTGTAGAGATGTTACAGACTTTAAGAAGATTTCAGATGACGAAGCAAGGAAGTTGATCGAGAATGAATAGCCAATTAAACTTGGGTGAACTTATTACAATCTTTGAGCAAATCCCCAAAAGCGCATATGGGGCACCACTTCACGGTTGGGGTAAACTGATTGCTTGGCGTGGAGATTACGGTGAATTATCACTAACAAGTGGAGAAAGCAGTATTGGTACCGCTTTCTCAGAACTTCTAGATGCTGACGGTAAAACCTTTATAGGTTACAAAGGCGGGCAATTCCAGATGCATTGTGGAACCCCAATCTGGGGTGACAACTACGGTGATTGTAACGAATATAAAATTAAAGGTATTCGATTTGTTTTAGATAAAAATAATCTTACAAATCCTAAAGCAGAAATTATTAGGGAGTATTGATGACGACTGAACCATTGTATCCAGATATTGAAGTGCAATTAACCGGCAATGATGGTAACGCTTTTGCCGTCTTGGGTAACGTTAAAAGAGAAATGAGAACAAACGGTGTACCGCAAGAAGTGATTGACGAGTTCTTGTCAGAGGCTATGTCCGGTGATTATGATCATCTCTTGCAGACATGCATGAAGTGGGTGAGTGTAGTATGAGTGAATACCAGATTCATACCAAAGATTTAGAAAGAGGTCAGGCACGACCCTACGCAAACCATGTGACAAGAACAGAGGTTACTGTTCTTCGCAGATTGGCTCACGAAACAGAGTTTACACCTTTAGAGGATCGTAGGCTTTTGGAACAGGAAGCTTTACGACTCTGTGCATGTATTCCTTTTGGTGTAAGTAAGAAAATGTATCCTTGGAAAGATGATAAGGAATGGCATGATACTTACATTGATTCTGTAGAAATTACTGGACCGGGCGTTGCTGTTGTGACAGTAATTCAGCCCTATATTGATTAAGGAACTATATCTAAAGTGGCGTTATGTGTCGTTATATTTCATAGATAACGAAAGGAATATAATGACAATAGATAATGCTCTTACGGCTAAAATAGAATCCCTTTTAGATAAAAGCAAAGAACACTGGACTTGGGCTGGCTCAACTAATCAAAAAGGTTACCAGCAAATTTCTTTTAATAAAAAAGTTTACTCTGTAAGAAGTTTAATATACCAAATATACATAGATGATAGCGCCACTGAAACAATTAAATTAACTTGTAGTTTTAAAAATTGTTTAAATCCGGAGCACATGATTGAAGGTGCTCATTTAGATGCTACTATAAGATTTTGGAAACATGTAAATATTCTTGGCATGAACGATTGCTGGGTTTGGGTAGGTGCTAAAGATACAAAAAACTATGGAAACTTCAATATAGGTAAAGGAAAATATATTAAAGCTAGTAGATTTTCTTATATGATTCATAATAAAGGTGAAAATATACAAAATCTAGAAGTTTGTCATAAGTGCGATAACCCTAGTTGTGTTAACCCAGGTCATTTATTTCTGGGTTCTAGACAGGATAATGCCACGGATATGGTCGTTAAAAACAGATCATTATTCGGAGAAAAAAATAAATCTCACAAATTCAGTAATAAAGATGTTGAAAAAATGAGAAGCCTAAGCCAAGAAGGATTAACAGTTAAAGAAATAGCTGAAATTTTTCAGGGCAATGTTAATTATATATCTGAGATAGTTCGCTACGAAAAAAGGATAAAAGGATGAATAAAGGTAGTCACCGCTCAGCGGATCAGTAATTCGGGAATGCACGGAAAATGGCTCAATACAACAATTAAAATTGCAGAAAGTAATAACACTTACATTAAGTGGAGATTGGCCGCTATCATTACTAAGGGCGGTTCAGTGCAGTCTGTGGGGCTTTCAAAGCTCCGTAGTAATCCTGCTGTCTGTGACTTTGATATGCCAGGAGTTAGGGAGAGGGTTTCTCTCCATGCAGAGATGGACGCTTTAAAGCGTTGTGGCAACCCTAAGGGTGCCACTATCTATATCGCTCGCATTGGTCGTAGCGGTAAGGTCGGACTCGCTAAGCCTTGTTCGCATTGTCAGAATGCTTTGATTAACGCTGGCATCAAAAAGGTTATCTACACTATCAATGGAATCGAATACGGCTCATGGCCACCAGAAAGGTAATTATGAAGATCAACACTAAGACCAAGCAGGCTGCACATCTCACCAAGAACGATACCATCGTTCTGACCAACCAGACCTCTGGAAAGCAGAATACTTTCAAGGTTGCTGGTTGTGAAGTGAAGGAAGATGGTTTTCCTCACCTTCCAGTGCGGGTTTACCTCGCTACTCCTGAACTCTTCGACAAGAAGTCTGTTCGGGAAGTCGGCTACCGTTGGCGAGACAACGTGGAGGTCGTGGCGTGAGCGAGCGTGCATTAGCAACAATCGAAAAAATCTTATCATTGGAGCCGATTGAAGGTGCTGATAAGATTGAACTTGCAAAGGTTCGTGGGTGGAATGTGGTGGTCCAGAAAGATCTTTATGAAGTAGGTGACCCGGTTATCTACTTTGAGATTGATACAATGCTCCCACAGGATGATGAGAGGTTTGAATCTTTCATGTCTCGTGGTATTCGTACAGATTCAGAGGGTAGAACTGGTCACGTTGTGAAGACTATCCGTTTGAAAGGACAGTATTCACAGGGTTTAGTAATGCCAATCCAAGAGTTTAGTTCTGATCTTTCTACTACTTTAACTGGACAAGATGTTACCAACGATGTTGGCGTGTGGAAATGGGAACCACCTATCCCAGCACAGTTATCAGGTAAAGTACGTGGCGGTCTACCCGGTTGGGTTCGTAAGACTGACGCAGAGCGCATCCAAAACTTTGAAGACTTCCTACCTTTGAACCCTGATGACTTCTACTGCACAGAGAAGATTGATGGTTCGTCAGCTACATTCACTCTTAAAGATGGCGACTTCCATGTTTGTTCTCGTAACCTTGACTTGGAAGAGACTGAAGGTAATACTTTCTGGGAGATGGCAAAGAGATACAAGATCCGTGAGTTTCTAGAGTCAATGCTGGAAGAGCAAACCAACAATACTTCTGATGATTACATTACTATTCAAGGCGAAATCTATGGTGAAGGTATCAACGGAAATCGTTTAAGTTTAAAGGGTCATTACTTTAGAGCATTCAATTTCGAACTAAATGGAAAGTTTGTTCCTCTAGAATATCTAGATCGTTCAGATCCTGTGGATACAGATGAAGACCTTGTTCACATTCCAGCGGTTCCACACCTTGGAGTAGGCTCAATGTACTACGAAGATGGTCCTTTAATCCCTGCCCCTCAGACAGTCTCAGAGGCACTTGAAGCAGTCGATGGTATGAAGTCCTTACTTGCTAAGGATCGGCTCTCAGAGGGCGTTGTGTGGCGTCGTAAGGACGGTGGAGATATCATTCCTGGTATCCGTTCAGTGAAGGCTATCTCAAACAAATATCTACTGAAAGAAAAATAAATATGAACGTACTAGACGAGATGAAGGATTTGACTGTGGAAGAAATCAAGGAGATTGTCCAGGCTCAGACTATCCCAGCTACTATTGCTATGCATAATGTGTATGGTAATTTAAACCTGGGTTCGATTATCCGTACAGCAAACTTCCTTGGCTTTAGAGAGGTTCTTTATTTTGGTCGTCGTAAGTGGGATCGTCGTGGTGCGGTTGGTACATACAACTACACTGAGGTAACTTATTTCTCGGAAGAGGAAGAGTTCCTGGCAGAAATCACAGAACGTGGACTTAATCTGGTTGCATTGGAGAACAATGTAAGCTATACTACTCCGGTAGAGAAGTTTATCTGGCCTGACAATCCCTGCATCCTTGTAGGAGAAGAGAACAGCGGCCTCTCAGAAGAGATTCTAGAGCGCTGTTATGGGACTGTGGAGATTGTAGGCAGAGGTTCTGTACGCTCTCTGAACGTGTCTACTGCGGCAGCTATCGCAATGTATGAGCTAGCTAGGAGTATCTAATGTGGCCGATTTTATTAATCGCATGGGTCTTATTTGGATTGATTGTCCTGTGGTTCACTTATAACTGGATGGTCGAGAAGCATGGGAAACGAGCTTTCCACGGAAAGCTTGAATTTGGTGATGCTTTACCATTAATCTTCGCTTGCATCTTTACGATTGTTAGCTCCGGTCTAGCATGGCCGTTGATGCTAGGTTGTTTTCTTGTTGCTGGTGGTGGAGCCAAAGGTATGGGTAAGCCTCATCCTATTCGGGCCGTTAATAAGCCTATGAAATACATTGTTAAAGAAATTCAGAATCCAAGGAAGAATGTAAATGGAAACTAATGTAGTGTTAGCAACAGTCGTGACGCTGTGGCTGAAAGAGAATATCCTTTGATGCCTCGTACAGAAAAACAAATGGAACGCATCAAACAGGAAAGAAGAAACAGTGAAGAACGTACTAGATCTACAAGAAAAACTAATTGACTACTGTGCTCAGAAATCAAGTAGAGTAGTGCATCTAAAAGCACTAACCAAACTGGGTGTTCTTAACACTGATCAGACCTATGATGAGTGTGCAAAGAAAATCACTGACTATCTAGATACAGAGTCCAATGGGGTTTGCACAGGAGGTAAAGAGAAAGCCTTAGTTGGGCTAGGTTTAACCGCTCCAAAACGTATTGGTGTAACACGTTACGTCATTGACGTGGAGTATGAGCTACAGGAAGCTTCTGGTCATTACGGCAATGACTGTGGTAATTCAGACTGTGGTACTGTAATTTCTGGTGGTCGATTTATGACTGATGCTATTCTTAAGACTACTTCTATCAACGGAAATAAGCCACTCAAAGCCCGAACAGTAGCATACCGTACAGATGTTGAGATGTCTGAGACATGGACACAGGATCTACTTAAGTAAGTGAGTTATCCTGAACATGATATAAAACTGTTCATCAAGCCGTAGTGTGTGGCCGGTTGCCACAGCAGTTCTTATAAAACTGTCCCTTAATTGGAAGGTTCGACTCCTTACTGCGGTACCAGTCTTTAAAGGAGAAGCATGAAAGCATTAAGATTACTAGAAATTGTCAGAGATTATGATTACCCTCATATCAATGAAGCGGTAGAAATTAAAACTCTCTACAATTGGAAACCATTAAATCTTTCCGAGGTTCAAGTTAAAACACTGCAATGGTTCCTATGTCTAGGAGTTGATAACTTTGAGATCCCAGACTTAAGAGAAGCCCAAGAACCAGGAGTCCAAATCGTTGAGATTAAGGGCAGGAAATATGAGCTAAGGGAGATTAAGTAATGTTAATAGGTATTATTATTGCAATTGTTATTGGTTTAGTATTGCTAGTGTTGAATCCGCTACTTGCTGTAGCCCTGGTTCTAGCCCTAGTAGTAGGATTTTGTGCAGGTGCTTTCCTGACAAGTAAAGATGAGGAAGTCGAATGATTGTTTTAGGTGTAATCGTTTATCTGTTAATCGGCCTAACTCTTTCTAGATTCACAGCGGCTTATTTCAATGAGAAGAATAAGTTAGCTAATAATGATCTTGAATGGAGTGATAACTTTTTTACTGCAAGTCTAGTTATCCTCCTACCGCTTCTATGGCCCCTAACCCCACTACTCTTAGTTGGCAAGGGCTTGACTCTTGCTGGCTCTAAGGCTGATGGTCTTATTACCTACGCAGCTAAGGAACTTGCTAATCCAAAGGAGAATGTATGATCTGGGTAGCTGCATGTATTCTTGCAACGCTAATTGTAAGTTTACTATTCATAGCTGGAATAATCTTCTGGCTTGCTAGGAAAGATGATGTAGGTATTGTCTTCAATGCCGTTGGACTCTTTCTTTGCCTCGTAGCTGGTACCGTTATTACCACTCATGTAAACAACCTTCAAGAGATTGAACAGATCACTAATCGTGAGAAGGTTGAGAACGTCGGCTTTAATTACCTTTTCAAAGGTGACAAAGGTGATCAAGTCTGCCTCTATAGCGACGGCGATCAGTCCCTAGAAGAAACTGATGCCGCTGGTTACACTCAGCAAATCTACTGTGAGGATAAGCCATGATTCTATTACTACTCATCCCATATGTCATCATTGGGATCTTTATTGCAACTTTCATTGCTACCTATCAGGAGAAGAAAAGGAAAAAAGACTGGACTGAGGAGTATGGAAACATCTTCGCAATCGTTTTAGTTGGAGCCTTTTGGCCGCTTCTCATCCTAACCGTTCCTGTCTTTGCTATGATTTACCTTGTAGGTCTTGTTGTGAAGGCTGCATCTTGGTGCTCTAATGAACTACTTGCTCCGAGGGAGAATGTATGACGTTCTTATTTGTTACTGTGTATTTGGTTGTCGCTTTGATAACATCAACATTTTATTGGAGTTATTACAATTACAAATATCCAAACTTAGACTTCGATGGAACTTGGGGCAGCGCAGAGCACAAAGCGTTCTGGATGCCAACCCTCTGTATCATCTGGCCTATTTGGATTCCGATATTAACCCTGTCAGGGATGTTATTGTTTATTTGCTACATTACTGATAAGCTAAATGCCATGTGGACATGGATTCTCAAAGAGAAGAATAATCCGAGGACTAACGTATGACGTATATTGATACCAACTCAACTGAAAAGATCATCAAGTCTCTTCGGGAAGACCTTGACAGAGCCAGCAAGGACAAGGCGAGATTCAACACTGTCTTTGATGAAGATGATACATTCATTGCGCCACATCCTAAAAAGGCTGCAAAGACTGCTCTTAAGAATTCTCCTGTCAAGATTGAGCTAGTCTCTGATGAAGAGAAGGAAAAGATCCGCCAGGAAGCTCTTGCTATCTATGAGAAGATCAGTGCGGAATTAGATGTGTACGAAGAGCCTAAATGGTCTAAGCCGAATAGCTGGTCATACTACTCAGCGAATGAGCTTTCTCGTGGTGATGGTCTACTCATTGATGGTGTGGTTTATGTCTATTTGAAGAAACTTGCTTGGTGGAGAAATAAGACTGCTAATATCTTAATTGCTCAGCACCACAATCCTGATAGGCAACGACGTATCGGAGAACTTGATTTCGTGTATGGTTTCAAGGGGTATGTTATGCATCAGCAGATGGCGAGACTAGGAGTTGACCTGTGATGAGGCTCAGCAGACGAACAAACACCTTGACATCGTGTCGCGGTGTATGATATAGTAACACAACAACGATTTAGAAAAGGAAAAGTAATGAACGTACAATTTACATCAGATGAAAAGACTGGCGTAACAATCGCTACTTTAGAAGTAAAGGGTGTCCTTGGAGTCCCAGATCAGAGAGAAGAATTAGTTGATTTTATGACTTCTGGTTCTTCTCGTTGTATGGGGGAAGATACACTGGATTTCGTAGTGGGCGACAAGCTTGCTCTAGGACGTGCCCTGGTGGCCGCAGGAGAGCAGCTAGAGCGGGAAGCATACGCTGTAGTCCATGAGCGTGATCGTGAGCGTGAGCGCCGTCTACGGGCCACTCAGGAGCTTGTGGAGCGTAAGAGAGCACACAGCTACAAATTCCAGTGCGAATTTGCTGAACTTATCAATTTAAAGCTTGCAGAGGAAGCTTCTGCGGTAGTAGATGATACTGTACCAGATACTCGTTTCCAGACAACTGGTTCAGTTCTGCGTGATGCAGTGAACTCCGGTAAAAAGAAAAAGGCTCGTAAAAAGGCCCATCAGATCAGAGAGGATTTACCAGCATGAGTAATTTTCTAGCAATCCTAGACGATGGTGATGTCCAGATGTTCGACACCAAGGTAGATGCGGATAATGCTGTTGCAGCTTCGGAGGGTGGTATGGGTCTTGTTGTTGAAGCTTTAAGACTCTTCACTATTGACGAAGAGAATGTAGAATCCGGCGTTAGTGTAGAAGTCTCACTAACAGATTAAATCTCATTAAGAGAAAAGAAAAAGGAAAAAGGAGAAATAAATGGCAAGTAAAACTGTAGCGATTAACACTGAGCGTCTAGGTCGTCTAACCTATACTCAGTTCAATAAGCTAGTTAAGGCTCATGGCGGTAATCAGTCTGCTGCGGCCCGCGAATTGGGAGTGCTCCCAGGAACATTTAGAAAATGGGGAGAGCGTATTCGTGCCCAGCGTGAGCTAGTCTGATATTGAATTGTGGGTGAGTGGTAGCGACACTTTAAACGAAGCATTGTGACCCCTAGAAATAGACATACAATAAGCGGCCCACAATTTAATTCTTAGGAGAAATTATGAGGATTTTGATCGGAAATGTCTTGGAGAAGAAAAAGTGAGCAGTCCACAGCGTAGAGTAAATATTGACCCTAAGCGATTTCGTCTAATCAGAGTAGAGGATGAGTCTGGGGTTTCGGGTACTGGATATGTAGCCGCAGGAGTAATGTTTGATGACCGTTCAGCCGTAGTACATTGGAATACTACTATCTCATCTATCACCAGCTATCGTGACATTGATGATGTTGTAGCGATTCATGGTCATGGTGGTAAGACTGAATTAGATTGGATTGACTCATGACTTTAGATGAACAATTAGATGCTTATGACAACCGATTAGAAAATGAACGTGCCACTTCTGAGAGTGAATATGAACATTATCTTGAATGGTGCGAGGTTGAGAATTTAGATCCAGATTCAAATGAAGCTGAATCATACTTTGAGCAGTACCTAATAAATGCAGCAGCAGATTGGGCCGCAGAAAAAGCGGAACAGCGAGCAATGGATGATTACTACTTCGGTGGAGATTATTACTATGAATGAGGTAAATGAATGAAACCTTATATCCACGGACAGCGTTCAGTAAAACGATGGGGTGGAGTCGAATCTGACTATCAGGATATCCATGATTTCTTAGATTCCTCTAAGGCTCACTTCCCAGATATGCGACATAGGGCTTTACTTCACAACAGCTTTGGTATATACATAACAGAGCGACTATTCGGAACGTATATAACAAACTCAGATGGTCGCAAGGTACAGGTAAGAGACATTGCAGAACAGCATGTCATAGAAGATATGGGACGTATTCCCACAGTGCAGGACTACCTTACAGAGATGCCAATGTATGAATGGCTTGGTGGTCCGAAGCGTAAACTAACAACTTATTCAATGAAAGAAACGATGGTAGACTGATGTTTCTAGAATGTGGCTGTGAACGTCCTTTCATGGACGAACATGGTAAAGCTACTATGAGGATGTTTGACGGTATTAAAGGATTAAACTGTTTATGTCCAATCCACGGATGGACTCTACAAAAAACTAAAGGAAAATGATGGATATTTCAACAGTACAAGAAGATTTAGATAAGATTAAAGCCGACTACGATGCCAAAGTTGCAGAAATTCGTGAAGTCGGTTTGGTAAAGTTATTCGGTTCGTTCTTCGAATCAAACCCCGATATCAAAGCTGTTAGCTTTGTAGGATACATCCCAGGCTTCAATGACGGTGATCCTTGTGTATTCGGTTTAGGTGAAGTAAACTTTGCTGGACCCGATGCTACACTAGAGGAAATTCCTGACTATGAGGCTGACGATGATGAAGGATGGTTTACCACTCCTAGCGAGACTCATTACGTTAAAAATCCTAGCTACAAAGATAGAACCTATCAGGAGAGAAAAAGCAACCCTAATCCCAGACTGGATAACTACTATCTCAGAGATGCTAATGGCAAGACTGTCACAAAGCCTAATCCTCTTTACAGAGAAGATCTAACTGAGCTTACACAATTCATCAACAAGAACGAAGATCTTATGAACAAGCTATTCGGGGATAATTTCAAAGTAATTATCACACCAGAAGAAATCCGTGTCGAGGAATATGATTGTGGATACTGAAGTAACAGTTGGAGCGGTAGTTGGCAGATTTCAGGTAGATGAACTACATGAGGGTCATAAGACGCTTATCAGTAAAGCGTTAGAAGAAAATTATCTAGTTTCGATTATGCTAGGTATTGGACCTCTTCCAACTACTGCTCGTAAACCATTACCTTACGAAACAAGGATTCAAGTCATTAGAAACGCCTTTCCTACTAAAAGTGAAAGAATTTCATTCTTTCCCCTCTATGATCATCCAGACGACAAAGTATGGTCTAAGAGCTTAGATGATACGATCAAAGAGTATCATGGTTCATGGAGTGTTAAGCTTTATCATGGACAAGATTCATTTACTCTGGTCTACACTGGTGAATATCCAACCGTAGAAGTAGAACATGCAGACATTGGTAACAGTGGCACACTACATCGTAAATTTATTGCAGAGAATCCATCTCATTCGCAAGAATTTGCAAAAGGTGTTATCTGGGCTAATCTCAACAAGTTCCCTACAGTATACGGTGTTGTGGATGTAGTTGCGTGGAATAGGCTGGTTCCAAACGAAGTATGTTTAATTACTAAAACCGGCAGATCAGGACTACAATTTCCAGGTGGATTTACCGAAATTTCCTCATCTTCTGATGAAGACGATGCTTTAAAAGAACTAAATGAAGAAACAGGCTTAGATAAAAATTTGGTTACCGAAATTCAGTATGCCGGTTCTCTTAATATACATGATTGGCGATACGTTGGTGAACCTGACATAATGAGAAGTAGAGTTTTTACTTGTATAGCTGAAGGCTCGCCTATCGGCGGCGACGATGCTGAAACAGCAGCTTGGTACAATTGGAGAAAATTGTCTTTTGAGGACTTTAACCCTTGTCATCGCCCAATAGTTCAATTACTTAAAGACTTAGGTTTATGAAAAAAGAGTTCTTTGATAAAGAATATATTAAAACAAGAAGCATTGAAACTCCTGGTCCATTGGAAACTTCGTGCTGGATTTGGCAGCTTTTTATTAACCCAATTACAGGTTATGGAGTAGCTGGAACAACCAAGAGGTTAGATTTAGAAAATTCTGCCCATAGGCTGTCTTATCAAATTTTCTATGGCGAGATAGAAGAGCATATGTATATATGCCATAAATGCGACAACCCAAGCTGTGTTAATCCAGATCATTTATTTATGGCATCTTCCTCTGTCAATCGTCAAGATATGATTAGCAAAGATAGACAGAATTGGGCATATGGTGAAAGATCTAATTCGGCAAAATTGACTCAGGAAGAAGTATTAGAAATTCGCAGAAGGTGGAACGAAGAATACTATAGAGGTATAGGCAAAGACCTTGCTGAAGAATACGGTGTAACTTCTCAAACAATTTATAAAATTAAAGATGGTAACAGATGGAGACATTTAAATGACAACGAATAACATCGCACTACTAACTGACAGCTACAAACTAAGCCAGTGGCCTATGTATCCAGAAGGTACAGAGAAAGTATATTCATACTTTGAGGCTCGTGAAGGCGCAACATTCCCAACTACAGTATTCTTCGGTTTACAGCAGTTGATCCAGAAATACCTTCTAGTTCAAGTTGATGAGTTCTACATTGCTGATGCAAAAGCAATCTGTGATGCTCATATGGGACCGGGAATGTTCAACAAGGCAGGTTGGGAAACCATTCGTACCAAATACAATGGTAAACTACCTGTTCGTATCTGGGCTGTACCAGAAGGTTCGCTACATAACGCTGGTGATGTCCTTATGGTAGTTGAAAATCATGGTGGTGAAGAACTAGCATGGTTAACCTCATACCTAGAAACTCTATTGGTACATGTATGGTATCCAACTACAGTAGCTTCGCTTTCACGTTCAGTGAAAGAAATGCTTGCTGACTATCTAATCAAAACTACTGGCACTACTGATGGTATTGATTTTGGTCTACATGATTTCGGTTGTCGTGGTGCAGTAAATATGGACGCCGCAGCAACTGGTGGTATGGCTCACCTAGTGAACTTCAAGGGGACTGACACAGTACCTGCTCTATGGCAGGCAAAAGACACCTACCAAGCTAAACTAGATTCTCTAGGTTTCTCTGTAGCTGCTGCAGAACACTCTGTTATGACTTCACTAGGTCGTGACGGTGAAAGCGAAATGGTAGGTAGGCTATTAGAAGTTTATCCTACAGGAATTCTAGCCGCACCAATTGACAGCTACGACTACTTCAACTATGTTGTGAATATCTGTGGTAATGATCATTACGAAACTATCATGAATCGTGATGGCAAGTTTGTATTCCGTCCAGATTCAACATCAGACATTCACCCAACTCCCGAAGAAGAAATGGTGTGGCTGGCAAACACTCTCTACGCTGCTTTTGGCGGAACTGAGAATGAGCTAGGATACAAAATCCTTGATCCTCACGTCGGAATGCTTTGGGGTGACGGTATCACGCCTTTAGGTATTGACAAGATTCTACATGCCTTGATGGTTGCTGGTTTTGCTACCTCAAACGTAGTGTTTGGTATGGGTGGTGGTTTGCTACAGAAAGTAAACCGTGACACACAGCGATTCGCTTTCAAATGTTCTGCACAGCTTCGTAACGGAGAATGGGTAGACGTTCAGAAAAGCCCTCTAGATCAGACCAAGAAATCAAAGGCTGGTCGTTTCAATCTAGAAGAACGTGGGCTAGAATTAGTTTACGACACTGGTAGATTAGTCAAATGGTACAACTTTGATCAAGTACGAGAGAATGCGAGCTTATGACAACATACATAACAAGTGATACCCATATTGGGCACGAACATACTGACCAAGAGACAGGCGAGTTAAAGGGAATTATCCCTTATACTGGCCGTCCCTGGGAAAATGTTGCAGCAATGGCAGAAGGTCTACGAGAGAATTTCTGTTCTACATTAAAGCCGGATGATGAGCTAATTGTTGTTGGTGACGCTGTTATGGGAAATCGCAATGAGAACTTAAAGTGGTTCGGGACGATTCCCGGTCGTAAGACTCTTGTTGTGGGAAATCATGATCATATCCATCCCATGTATAGCATTGGTAAGCGAAATCAGTGGTTTGACGTATATGCGACATATTTCGATAAAATTGTTCCTCAGATGAATATGGATATTAACGGGATTGAGGTAGTAATCAATCATTTCCCTTATAATGGCGATCATAGCGAAACTCGGTATAATGCCGAAAAGATTGATATGTTCAGACCCAAGGATGAGGGTTTATTCCTTCTACACGGCCATATTCACGCAGAGGAAATTATTTGGGGAGAGCGTCAGATCCACGTTGGTCTTGATGCGGATTATACCGCATATGGCGTTGAAAGGTACCATCCAATTCCAATCGACGTAATCCACCAAGTGCTATTAGAGCATAGTCCAATTATGCCCTAATGTTTCAAATTTCCCCGGAAAATATTTCAGATTTCGAACTTTTATAGGAGAAAAAGCAATGAATGAGCCAAAATTCCCTCACATTGAGGTACAGCTAACAGGTGTTGACGGTAATGCATTCTCAGTGATGGGAACCGTTACCAGAGCAATGAAACGTGATCCAGAGGCAAAGCTTCTGGTAAATGACTTTATGGAAGAAGCTATGTCTGGTGATTACGATCATCTACTACAGACATGCACTAAATGGGTTGAGGTAGTATGAGCGCAAAGAATAAACCAGAGAATAAGAAACTCCGTCGTGAAATCCGTGCGGCCAGCAAAGAATTGAATGAAATAACATTCAATGCACAGGCTTCTGCTAAGTATGGAACCTGTGTAGTGACTGGTAAGAAAACTATTGTTGATCCTGATTACAGTATTTCTCAACCAGCATGGTTTGCTATCATGGACTACACTGTGAAACTGGATAAGGAAAATGGATCAAAATAAATACGAAGAAGCCTACCTTGAAGATATCTGTGTAGCTTTAAAGCGCAGTGGTCATAAGCATCCTCTACAAATTGTGGAGGATCTAGACCGTGAAGGTTACAGAGTCATATCAAATGAAGATTTTGATGAACTTACCGGCCATGCCGTGATGGACATTCTAAGAAGTATGGACCCGGTAGCACCAAAGTATACTAAAGGAAAAGCATAATGATATATATGCCAGTTGCTTGCCCAGGTTCGGGTAAATCATATGTAGCTGAGGAAATGGTTAAGGCTGGTATTATCACCCCTTGGGCAGTAGTTTCTTCTGACTATTACCGTGAGGTAGTTTCAGATAACCGTCAGGATATGGCAGCTACACCAGATGCTTTTGATCTATGTAATACTATTATCAGAGCGCGTTTAAAGAGGGGTCTAGATGTCTACATGGACGGCACCAATCTGAATAAGAAATTCAGAGACAAGGATCTAGAACTTTATTGTGGGCAGTGGGGACACCCCTTGACCATCCTTGTCTCAGACGCCCCCAGGAGCCTCGTAGAGCGCCGTAACCGTGAGCGAGCGTGGCCGGTCCCCCAGGAGGCTTTCGACCGCTTCTGGACCCTCTCAGAAGCCTTCGACCCAGACCGCTACGTTGACCTCTACGGGGCCAAAGTCAGCAAGTTTACAGACCAGCTAGGGGAGGCACCCCAGCCAGATATTAATTATGTACAGGGGTTATGATGATACCAGAGATAAGTACAGAAGAATTATTAGACATCGCTCGTGGAGACTCCATAACATGGAGAAGAGAAGATTCCTATCTTGGTGATGAACGACGATGGGGATATGATGTTTGGGTTGTGTTCGTAGAGAACTCTGACCTAGCAAACAAATTCTACCGCTTTAGTTACTATGAAGGTTCGGGAGATTCAGAAATTGATTTTGAGCCTACCCCTATTGAAGAAGTAGAAAAGAAAACGTTAGTAACCTATGAATGGGTGGCAGTATGAAAATTACAGAAGATCCAGAGGTGCTAAATATTTTAGGCTTAGATGATTTAGAAACAGTTGGCATAGACAGTGCTGATTTTGGTACATTTGCTTTATGGACTCTTAGCTTAGCTATAGAATCAGCATATCAAAAAGGTTATGCTAAAGGTATAGAGGATCATTTAAGGAATCAACAGTAATGGCACTCCATATAAACTGTGATATCTGTGAGGAAGAACTTAACGAACCCGGTGCTATCATATTAGATCCTCCTGATTCAGATGATTGTGTTTATAAGATCCATGTCTGTAAGAAATGTTGGCATCGTCTAATGAAAATGATGAGCACACTTAGAAAAGGAGATTGATATGTGGAACACAATTACAACTACATTTGATGAATCAGAACCCGAGGACATCGTAGATAGACTTCTTCATGCGGATCAGCAACAACGAAAGACTTTAGAAGGTGCTATGATTATAGGTGACCTCCCTGGTAAATCTATTTTCCTTGAAGCTGCTGAGGAAATAGAAAAACTACGCCGAGTCCTGAATATAACGGAGAACTAATATGGCAGACGCAGAATTAAAAGCTAGACGTGCAGAGGTAAGAGCGCTGTTAAAACAGAACCTAAAGGATACATTCACCTTTGAACTCTGGCCTTGGGCACAGGTATTAACTACGATAGCTTATCTTATTGCTATCATACTAGGTGACCCTTGGACCGACCGAATGGCACTAGCATATCTAATGACCATCTCTTGGGTCCTATTCCAATTGTATGCAATGTATAAAACCTATAAAAGTGAGGCAGTATGAGTGAAGTAATTGAAATTCTAATCCCTTTCAAGATTATCAAGACTGGTGAAGAAGATTGGGACGGTACTCTCGTTGAGAGTTTTGCCCTGGTCAATGACATCTTTGATGTCGAAGATATCTGGGACGAGAACACGCCAGCATATTATGATGAGGCAGGTCATCCCACCGCTATCATCAGCGCTTGGAATGCAACAGTAGTAACAGAAGATGTAGACACTAACGAAAGACTTTAGTATGAGCTTACCATTTACAATTGAAGAGTTAGATGAGGCAGTAGCAGATGGACTGGTAACGAAACGGCCACATGTAAATGGTAAGTTGTCCATCTATAACTACTCACCATTAGTTCAATACTCTCGTAACTGGACCCCTGTAACCAAAACTTGCAGGGGTCTTATGCTTGATGAGGACTACAATATTATTGCTCGACCATTCCCTAAGATCTTTAACTACACAGAGATAGTACCCGATCCAGTAATTTATGATCGTGTACCAAACGTATCCGATAAAGCAGATGGTTCACTTGGCATTATTTATAACGATGGTGGAGGTTTCAAAGTAGCTACTCGTGGCTCATTTGAATCCGATCAGGCAATGTGGGCTAGTGAATGGCTAGACTCAAATCCTCATAGGTTTGGTCAACCTGATGATGTAACAACTCTTGTTGAAATTATTTACCCTGACAATAGAATCTGTGTAGATTACGGTGACAAAGCTGAGTTAGTTCTTATTGCAGCAATTAACAATGAGACTGGCGCTGATATACCGTTGCAAACAGTCGATTGGTGGCACGGTTCACGTATTGATGAGCATTATGGCATCAAAGATATTGATGATGCATATAGATTCGCTACATCAAATGAATACGAAGGTCGTGAAGGTGTAGTTTGCACTTGGTTCAAGTATGGCGAGCCATCCTTTAGACTGAAGGTAAAGCACCCAGAGTATGTACGACTACATGGTATCATCCATAACTTCTCCGTCAAAAAGGTTTGGGAGTCTTTATCTAGTGGTGAAGATTTCCTAGAGCTATTAACTGATGTACCTGATGAATTCTATCAGGTAGTAAAGCAGACTGTTGGAGATTTAAATGATTCATTCTCCGAGATTGAACATGAGGTCATTGCAGAGTTCGGTAAAGTAAAACACCTAACCTCAAAGAAAGACTTTGCTTTAGCTATTAAATCCAATCCACTAAAGTCTATCCTTTTCAGGATGTATGATAACAAGGACTTCGATGATATCATCTGGAAGATGATCAAACCTAGGAGTGAGTAATGTTATATGAGATAGTGCCTATCATGCCTAATGATGGCCAGGATGAATTTAAAGGATTCAAGATTAGGAAAGATGGTAAATTCATTGTAGTCCCAACTAATTATTGGGGCTACAAAGATGAGTTTGCTAGCTATTCTCATGAGAATCAATTTCAATGCGAATCCTCTAGTTATCACGACAAAACAGAAATCTACAAGCTCGCTGCCCGAGTAATCAGAAACAATTATGACCCTGATTTCAAAATTAAAGTACAGTTACCACATTCATTCTTTGATTGGCCTCCATTCAAAGATAAATTCATCGAAGTTTAAGGAAAATTAAATGGCAGACATTGAAGTAAACTTTCCAACAAATCTAAAACTCATCAATGTTATTGATGATACATGGACCGCTCGACTCACACGTAGATCCAACGAGAAAGAATATTGGATCGCTGAGTTCCGTGACTTAGGACCAACAGAAATCTATGCCAAGTTTGGTGTAGAGGTTCCTGTTAAAAATAAAAAGCCTGCTCATGAGGGCAAGGCCACTGCTGAGAGCCTGTTAAGGGAGCATTTGACAAAGCTGTCGGGACGCACTATAGTTCCTACCAGCGAGGTACAAGACCTATTGCTCGACGTTCTAAATGAAATTGGTGGGACAGATGTTGATGACAGTTGAGGTTGAATTTGGAACGGATTGGGAAGAGGAACTTTGTGACTTCGGCCTACAGCCAGAAGATTATTCTTCGAAAGAGGAAGTTATCGACGCAATCAATGCTGTCATTAATAAAGACTGGTGGAATATTGTAGAGTGGGATATGAGATACAATTCCGAAGTCAATGTCATCTGTTCACTTTCAGACGAAGAGTATTTAAGATTTATGAGCATCGAACCAGATCCGTTTGATGTATGGGCCAAAGCAGTGAGAGAATCTAGAGAGAGAAGAGCAACAAAATGATTTCAGAAAATGAAGCACGACAGACAGTCCTCGCCTTAGGTACTGCCATGTATGAGGATGATAAAGATGCCAGAGAAGCCGTATATGCTGGCATGACAGAGGATGATTTAAAACGTGTGATCCGTTGGGCCATGCGTCAGTTACTTACACAGTTCGCATTCTTATCTCAGATGAATGGCGCTGACCATAAAGAAGCATGGTCAGAAATGGCATTAGGTTTCAGCTTATCAATAGCTAATGACGAAGGAGAAGAAGGTTGACACTACTTTCTTTACAGCAACCAGATCTATCTAAAGACTTAGTTGGTGGCAAAGCTGCCAACATTTCCAGAATGTTAAACATGGGACTCAACGTACCAACAGGTTTTGTTTGTACTACTAACCATTGTTTCGAGAAAAAGTTTGATCGTGGTGAGAAGTTCGAAGCCGGTGATTATTTTCACCATTCTCTCATGTCCAACATTCGTTTCCTCGCTGACAATACAGAGACTACATGGACACTGGACGAAGGTAAACCTTTAGTGGTTTCCGTTCGTTCCGGTGCCCCTATTTCCATGCCCGGTATGATGGATACAATCCTCAACATCGGACTGACCAAAACAAATATCGACAGGTTTGTTGAGTCTCTTGGAGCTACAAGAGAGTTCGGCCTAGACTGTTACCGTCGTCTGATTCAGATGTTCGGTGTGACTGTCAAGGGTGTTGACCCTAAGCTGTTCAATGAGATTTATGACGCAGCTAAAATCTATTACGGTGAGTTCGATGAGGAAGTCTACGAGATTCTTGTCAACTTCTTTGAGGAAATCTACCGCCAGGAAGTTGGCGAAGAGTTTCCCGACGATCCAAATATCCAGCTTTTAGAAGCCTGTAATGCTGTGTACTCTTCTTGGTTCTCCGAGAAGGCTGTATCATATCGCAAGATTGAGAAGATCAATCCTAAGATGGGTACTGCTGTGACTGTCCAGCAAATGGTTTTTGGTAACCTTGATTCCTCAGCTACTGGTGTTGTGTTCACTCACAACCCTAACACTGGTGAGAAAGGTATTTACGGTGACTACCTTAAGAAAGCACAGGGTGAAGACGTTGTGGCTGGTACTCATAAGGTATTTCCTATCGCTAAAATGTTTGAGGATGAGGAACTACTTAAGCCAGCTAGAGAGTTACAAGCTGCAATGAGTAAACTCTTTCAGAACGAGCGTGACATTCTAGACATTGAGTTCACCATTGAGAGAGGTAAACTATATCTCCTACAGTATCGTGTAGCTAAAAGATCACAGCGGGCCAGCGTGAGAAGCATCATCGACATGTCCCGTGAAGGTGTTATTTCTAGTGCTGCTGCTACGGAGAAATTCTTATCTCTCCTACCTAAGATGGAAGCTGGATCAAGTGACCCAGGTAATCTGAAATACATTGGCAGTGGTATCGGTGCAACTGATGGTACTGTTGTTGGTCAGATTGCTCTGTCTCACGAACAGGCAGACAAACTAGCCGAAGAGGGTACACCTTTCATCTATGTAGCGATGGAGACTAACCCAGAAGATATTACACAGATGAAAAACTCTGTTGGTATCCTTACCGCTTTAGGTGGTAAGCTTTCTCACGCTGCTGTTGTAGCTAGAGGTTGGGACAAGTCTTGTGTAGTATCACTAGAAGGTCTTGTCATTAGTGAAGATGCTACAGAGTTTACTTACAAAGACATTTCTTACGCCGCAGGTGCATGGATTAAGATTAACGGCTCATCCGGTGAGGTGTGGGCATGATGGCTGCACCACTGATACCGAAAGAGGCGATTGATTTTATGGAACTACAGTATGATTACGGAGATGAAGACGAATGGATGGACGACTACGAATTTGATAATAAGCATATTCACGCACAGTGTCCACAATGTAAGAGAAACTATAATATAGTTCACTCTGAGTGTGGAGAATACATTGACCTATGCACCTGTCCTTCTGATTCAAGTGAAAAGATTTATCATTGCTTCGCTTGTAATGTCACCTTTACGGTAGACGAAGACCACGGTGTGGAGGAAAGCCAAGTGCAATATAGTACCAAATCATTATTCGATGACGACACTGATAGTTACTATGGTGGCTATGGCGGGCTTGGTAAAGTTGGTTATGATTCCGCTGGCAAGATCACAGTGACGGCAGGACAGCCAAATGCAAAGGCCTACAAGCCTGTCAAAAAGTGTAGCCACAAGCACGATGAAATCGAAATTGCTGATGGTTACTTTGTCTATTGTTCATCAGTTAACTATGTCATCGAAGAGGCTGACAATCCAGACTTTGGTTTGTATGCTGACTACTCCTGGCGTCCGACATGGAGAAATGAATTTATCAACTGGCCTGACTACAACATGCCCAAGGATAAAGAGATTGCACTGACTCAGATCGTTGATGCATACGAACGTATCCTTAATGGTGAAATGGTAGAGATTGGTTGTATCGGTGGGCACGGTAGAACTGGTACGATCCTAGCCTGTCTATATCTTTTAGGCCAGGAGGGTTCAGTTACCCCTAATGAGGCTTACCACTTTGTAAAGAATTCATACTGTGTCCATGCGATTGAATCAGACATTCAAGAATGGTTTATTGAGTATGCTTCCGGCTACTGGTATGGTACAGAGGTTCCAGAAGAACCAGTGTATGTTCCTAAAACTTATGGTGGGACCACAGGCGGCAAGACAACCAAAGCTTGTCAGGTCTTCGATCATTATGCAATGATGATCCGTGGTTGGCCCATTTGTTCAGACAAGGGTACTTCTTGTAGTTTCTGGGTACAGGATGCGAGAACCTTTAAAGAGAATCCTCCAAAAGAGGTATTGGAAAAGGCTAATCATCTAGATATCTTAAACAAGTATGACTACATGTACGGCGGCCTGAGACTCGTCACAGACGCAGAAGATTCCCCTTGCAAACCTATCGACCACTATGCTATGATCCTCAATGGGCACGATGAGTGCCTTCGTTTAGGGGATGAATGTAAATGGTGGGACTCTGACTTTAGTGAATACATTAACAAGTCAACTATCAATCAAATTACTTTAAAGGATTGGCACGACGAAGCAGACCGTGTTAAATTCTATCTAGAATTCTATCCCAAAGCAGAAGATTTAATCAAGAAAGATGACAATGATGGATGATGAAGAAGTCCCACTAGACGAAATTATATCATGGTTTGAAGAAGATATGGATGATGATGACGTAGATGATTATCCATATGGTCTTGACGATGACAATGACGATCTTGAAGATCACTATGATGACGATGATGAACTAGAAGACTCAGATTTCTCTGAGCATTCTACATCTGAATCTCCCTGGGTGTTCAATGTTCCTTCTCATATTGAGAAAGCTTTGGAGGTTGAAAAGGGTACTGCTGTCGAATCATACAAAGATTATATTTGGCATACTCTTTGGACTAATGTTAAGCCTGATGAGGTTGACCCTGCACAGTCTGCGGCGGACTACTATCTTCTCTTTGGTTTGATCAACAATTCCTTCATCCAGTTTGAGCCTCTAGTTCTCCCTTCATTTGAAGAGTTAGAACGTGCCGGTATCAAATTGAAGAAAACCAAGAAAGAGATTAAGGAACGTCAGGCTATCAATCTCAACCTGATTGAGAAAGATCCTAGATCCAAGCTCACCAAGCTATCAGAAAAAGCTGACACAGCTATGCATATTCTGGTAGACGAACTGGACAAATCGTTCCGTGAGTATGTTCACCTTGCTTGTGGTGGAGAGTTACGTCACCACAAAGCGTTCGGCAAAACTCTCAAAGGTTACCGTAAAGGTGCATGGACGAGATGGTATTACATCTTTGAACAGCATGGAGTAGATGCTCTACTACAGATGGTTGATCTGTTTATGGAGTTCACTCCTGGCAGTTCTTATGGTGGAGAGCGTTGGGCTAACGCTGCCAAAATTCTTTACCAACGTGAAGTCGGAGAACTTGGTCCTACTGAGTTCATCAATAAACAACTCTTCGTTGATCGCGTGTTCACCCTAGAACATAACGGTGGTTGCTTCCTCAACAAACTAGAGTGGGCAAACTTTAGAGCAGAACGTGAAGATGACTATTGCTATTCCTTCCACACAATGAAGGACTACGTTCTCAACGCTCACGCCGCTAACCCTGTAGATATTGACATGCTATTCGGTCATGCTTCTGAACCAGTTCAGAACATGGTCAAGGAATATCTTGACATTGCAATTGAGAATGGCATTGAGGTATCTGGTATTTGGCAAGGCACCGTCCACAAGGCAGAGAAGAAAGAAAGAGTTTCTACTGCTGGAATCTCTCTAGCTCAGGCTTCGAAGAGTGACGGTCCCACTAGCGTTCTTGACTGGTCAGATGAGGCTAAGAATCTGACAGAAGAAACTGCTAAGAAAAAACAATCTATCATTGAGTCTTATAAAGAGAAGGTGATAGCGCCAGTTACAGAGTTTACGATGTCTACAGATAATGGCCCCGAGACTCCGATGACACCAGCGGCAGTGGGGGACTTCCTTACTAAGCTATATGGTGAGAAGTATAACCACGGTATCAGTGATCATGCAGTTGACCCTTGGGCTAACGAGAACACGTACCACAAAACAGGAGAATGGGAGGTATTAGATGAATGATTATCTAGGTTACATTGTCTGGCATAGTCTACCATCCGATGCTCAGTTTGATTTAAACGTACTCACGGAACTTGTGGAGGAAAATTCTATTCCTCTACAGGTTCCGAGTTCTCCGACTAAAGCAAATCTATTTAAACGTGGTTGTAAAAATGCTACCTTTAAGTATGATGAAGAACATGCTAAGGTTGGTGTGACTAAGCGCAAGGTATATGTTCGTCCCTCTAAGGAAACGAATGAGTTCATCGAACGTAAAATTGCTAGACATAGGGTCAATAAAAGTTCTGGACTTAATGTAGAAGAAGATATTGGCACTCTTACTTTCGACAAAAGAACAGGGACCTATGAATATTCTAATGAGGAACTTACAGAAGACTTTGTAAGAGTAATGGCAATCATCGACGGAGAACTGAACAGCAATAACCTTATTGATCATCTAGCGATGAGAAATATTGTAAGAACATTCTTGGAAGATCAACTCAATGCTCTCTGGCTCCGTTCTGGAACCTACTTTATTGAGAAGGAAGATCTTCCTCTTGCCAAAGACTTAGAGGGAGTGTGTTTAACACTTGGTCAATCTGATCTAAGGATCATTCCTTTGGTCGATGATTTAAACCAGCAAGATTTAGTTGCCAAAGCTTTTCAGACTGAAATTAACAAGAAACTCAGCGAGTTCGATGAACTGTTAACTTCTCTCCAAACTTCAGATAAACAGCCAACGTCACTACAAATTTCCAACCTTGAAACATTCATCAAGGGAATGAAATATCTAGAGTGCCGTGCTTCATCTCTACTTGATATGGTTACTGTTGTGGAACAGTCATATATGGCAACAATATCATATGAAACTTATACAAACTCTTTAAAGGAAAAATATGGAAAGTAAAAAAGTGGAAAGTAAACAAGTTCTATGCTATTCTAATTGGGATTTCAATGAACAGTATCTAGCAATGAATCCAGTCTTCCTTGTTGATTATAGCTTAAGTAAAAGTGGAAGCGCCGTATACTTTATCAATGGTTTAGAAACTAATGCACAGCTATATGTAGAACTTGCTCATGCTCTTACACCATCTTCGGAGATTGTCATTAGTCCAAGTGGTTTTGTAGAGGTAGAACCTTTCTGGATGACTCATGCATACGATACAATCGTTGCTCTTGATGGAAAGGTCATCTTAAACGGGCTTGCAATTTCTCCTGACTCAGATGAGTTTGCGAAATCCAATGGAACAGTTTGTTGGCTAAAGCATGACGCAGGAGAGTACAGATTATCTTTTGGATATAAGCACGCTGGGAACATCACGCCTCCACAGATTGATCGTAAAGTAACTCTCTATGATGACAAGTTGTGGGTAATTGATTCGCTATATGATTTAGCTACCGGTGCGGATTCTATTCCCCCTCCATATACTTATCCTAATTTGGGTGATAAAATTATTCCGAATAAAGACGACCTGTCTTTTAAGAGTCTTTTAAAGGACGAGTTACAAGTTAAGCAAGACAAAGACACTAAGCAAGTCTCCTTCTTCGATGCAGCGTTGGCCACTATAAACAACAACAATATTAATACATCATATCATCCGACTAACGACCCAATAGAAAACTATATGAACCTACTTAAGCTAAATGAAAATATAGAATTAGAAAATGTAATCAAGTCGAACAGAACTCTGGTAATCATTCATGGTGACAGTTCATCAACAGGTGATTACCAAGAGAGAGTAGTAAGGTTAGTAAGTGGTTTCAATACACACGATAACATCAAAGCTGTTGTTGTAACAATCACTGGTGATAAGTTTTACAGTGGAGTTACCTTCCAGAACCCCCCATCGGATAAGGTAATTGATCCAGAGAAACTTGAAGAAACCAAGAAACAATTCGTACAAATAGTAGAGGTTACTGATGGCAGAATCTGAACATGAAGTTATGACCGCTCTCAGGGACGATGAGACTTGGGGGTTGACATGCAAGTGCGGGTGGACTAGTGTTGCCTCTAGCGAGGTTTACACCGACGCAATCGCCCGCAGGCATTATCTCGTAAAAGAGATTTGGCCCTTTGAAGAAGACGACATGCCAGAAAACTGGCCCCACAACGAATAAGGAATTTGCAATGGTAGTAGAAGAACATCAAGATCATTCACTAGCTCCCAGGACTTGGGACACTTATATTGGACAGGCCAAAGTTAAAGAACGCCTACAGCTATCTATTCAAGGTGCGTTAGATCGCTTTGAACCACTAAAGCATACGCTCATACTTGGCTCTGCTGGTACTGGTAAGACTTCACTTGCTGAACTAGTAGCTCAGGAAATGAACATGGAACTCATGGCTCTCACCATGACTCCTAACTTTAAGATGGGTTCACTGTATGCGAAGATTAAAAACTTCGACGGCGGCATCATCTTCCTAGATGAGATTCACTGTCTCAATAGTAAGAGCCAGCACTATCTTCTAGATGTGCTAGAGAAGCGTAAGATGACCTACGACAGTGGCAAGGTCGAATATCTCACTGTCCCAATTACATTCATCGCCGCTACTACAGAGCAGGATAAGCTTATTACTCCACTGTACGATAGATTCCCCCTACGTCATACGCTAGAGGCTTACAATGAGGTAGAGATGGCTCAGATTGTTGAGCGCATGGCTTTAATGCTTGGACTAGGTGTGACTAAAGAATCATGTCTAGCTCTTGGTAGAGCCAGTGCTGGCATTCCTCGACAGGCTAGACGTTTAGTCTTTGCTGCACAGGATCTTGGCTCATTAGAAAAAGTAGATGAGATTCTAGAAACCTGTGGCATCACTGCCGATGGTCTAACAGAAGATCACCTAGCTTATCTAAGAGCCTTGGAACAGCTTGGTCGTAATGGTAGACCAGTTGGTGTCAAGAATATTACCAACCTCTCCGGTCGTCCTCGTGACATCGTAGAGAAACTAGAGAAACTACTCATCGACAAAGAGATGGTAGAGTTAACATCAGGTGGTAGAGTGCTACTTTATAGTGGTCTACAGACTCTTAAGGAGAATGCGTAATGGGTGATAGATCAGCAATTGAGATTCTTCACAACGCCTATGCACCAAAGGAAGGCACCGAAACAAAGTCGGTAAGTCTTTACTGTCATTGGAGTGGCGAAAGACTACTCAGAGATTTAAAAGAGGCTATGGCAACAGAAATTGCTAGGGCACGTTGGGATGACCCAGGTTACCTAACTAGAATTATCTTCCAAACTATTCTAGATGATAGTGGCTTACTGGAAACTGGCTATGGAATCTACCCAGGTAGCGCAGAGCCAATGATTGAACATCCTATTATTACCGTTGATGTAGAGGCGCAGAATGTTTCTTTCGGAGATAGTCTATGGTCTTTCGAAGGTTTTGTCTCGTCAGACATTCACGGCTATGTTTGCAATGCCTATGATGAAGACTACAATCTAAGAACATATGATGAGTGGCTTGATTGGAATAAGTCACTGGCTGCGCCGAAAATAAAAACCAAACTCAGTGATGAGAAATTTGAAGAGGCTCTACATACAGTAGCCCTTCTAGATCAAGAGGCAAAATTAAGAGGCTGGGAATCAGTCGTAGATGCAATGAATAATCTTTAAGGAGATTGTGATGGAAAAGAAAATTAAAGCATACGTATCACAGCTAACCATGCACTTTGGTTCTGCTACTGTAACTGGTTCACTTGTACCAGTTCGTGCGGTAGCCACTCGTCCAGAGTATAAACTTATCAGCCCTGATGGCAAGCCTGTGGAACAGGTCTACCGTGATTACGATGGTAAGATCTGGGAAAAGGATGTTCTACAGCGTTACGAGAAGAATGATCCTGAGCGTAAGATCGTTCCTGATGAGGCAGTTCAGCAGGCTAAAGAGTCTAGTCTGCCCAAGAACATCATGAATCTTACCGCTCATCCTCGTTCAGACGTAGAGCGTTATGTATTCCCTTCCACTAATCAGGCATATATCTTCCGTCCCGTGATCAAGAACACCAAGGGCAAAGAGATTAAAGATCCTGTCAACGTACAGTGGTATGATTTCATCAACACCATTCTCCGTGACTCTGATCTAGGTCTACTTGGTCTTTGTAATCTACAGAACCACGAAGGTCTATTCCGTCTAGGTCTATACCAGGGTTGGGTGACTGTTCAGAAACAACTTTACCCAGAAGAACTAAACCAGTTCGAAGTGTACGAACCATCTCTAGGTGAAGCTGTCCGCGAGAAGGCTCTAGCTGTCTCTCAGAAGACCGCAGTTGATTTCCAGCGTGACGAGTACGTCAACATGGTTACTCAGCGTCTACTGGCTCTTAAGCCAGACTCAGAGGGTGTTGTAAATGCTCTCCCCGTTGCTCCTGTTGCCCAGGAGATTGATATGTTAGCCGCACTAGATAGTTTCGGAGTTTAATATGGAAGATGAAGATCTAGCATATATTGCATCAGAAATCTGGAATGAAGGTTGGTTTCAAGCTTTCTTGGATAACAAAGAACATATTCCAGGTAATATAATTGTAGATTGGAATAAGCTACAGGCTATGTGTAGAGTAATCCAACGTAAAGTAGATACACTTCTAAAAGAATATCCAATTTGATAGGATTATTATGACACCACAACAGAAAAAGAAAGCTGATGCCTTCATGGCAGAACGCATGGCAATTCAGGATCAGTTTGATAAGGACTTCAAGACGCTCATGATGGGCGTCGGAGTCCCCGAAGATATACTAGATGAAACAATTGACAACGCTAAAGGACACTTTGCATGAGTACGAATGTGATTTTCGAAAACGAGTTAAAAGAAATCCTAGACTTTATTAAGTCTCTGAAAAAGATTCCAGTAGAGCAGACCGCTATCTCTTTAGGAGACATTCCTATTGTGGATAGTAATGGCGAGACTCTAGGTAGTGTTAAGTTAGATAGATTCCAACCCGGTGGTCCAGCATGGGCCTTCAAACCAGGAGAACTAGATGTTGAATCATGATGCAATAATCGAACAGCAGTTACAGGACCAGTCATTAGTAGAGGGTATCGAATATGATACCCTCTACGCCGATGACGAAGAGTATGATGGAACTGATTACCAGTGGTTCACTGATGATTACTATGTAGAAAGTTATGACGCCTATGAAGAAGAAACGAGATTTACAGGAACAAAGATTGCATGAAACCATACTGGCTGCCCGACTACGAGAAAGACGTGAGAGAAAACAAGCTCTTGCAGAAGGTCGCAAGCAGCGTGCTCAGACGTTTAAATCTAAAAGGGATTACGACAGAAAAGACAAAGGATGGAAACATGATACCTGATGACCCACTAGATAGAGCAAGAATTCTAGAAGAGAAAATTAGACGGGCGTTAAGTTCTATCAATCTTGAACTAGAAACGGTAAGCGTCAATCTAGATGAAGAACATAATGATACACTAAGTCTACGAATTAGAATTCTACCCGAGGCCATCATGACACCTGATGAAGTCAAAGTAGACACCGACTTCCAGCAAATAATCAAAGGGTTTAAAGATGAGGGCACAGCTACCTAAAAATACAAATACCCCACAGCAATATCTGAAATCAGATAAGTGGGGTATGCAGCAGAAAATTGATGGATGGAGAATGCTTCTATCCTGCGGTGAAAAGGTTGAGATATTCAATCGTAAGGGTGACCTTCTAGAATGTCCAGAGAATATTGTTGACTACTTTAAGGAGTTCACTACAAGCTGGACGTTTGATGGTGAGCTACTGAATGGTGTATATTACATCTTCGACCTATTAGAAATACCTACAGGTAACGTCCAGTCATGGCCGCTGTCCCGTAGGTATGAGATGTTAGAGATGATATCTTCGAAGTTCGATGGCCCTATAGAACTCGTCCCTCTTATTATAGAGGATAAGAAAGAAAAGTTTCAAGAGTTTAAGGACGGCCGTAATGAGGGAGTGGTATTCAAACTACTCTCTGCGCCCTACATCAACAAAGAGACTTCCAACTTCTTGAAGTTCAAGTTCATCAGCCAAGTTGATTGTGTTATCCTCGACAAAGGTATTGACAACAAGGACAACTTCCTATTAGGATTGTTTGATGGAGTCGGATTCCAAGAGGTTGGCAAGTGTTCAGCTCTCACTGGTGACGGACCCAATGTAAAGATTGGTGACGTTGTTCAAGTAGACATCTTATATGTCACCAAGGGTGATAGGTTGTATCAACCAGTCAAACCAAAATTAAGATTTGATAAAACCCCACAGGAATGTCTTGTAGATCAGTTAGAACTCTACAGAGCTAACAAGAAAGTCTCTCTACTTTAGAAGGGTGGAGGACCAGGAGGATAGACGGGATGAATTCCATTATCCTTCAACTGGTCCGTTAGCATCTGGATACCAATACGAAGGTCAGCAATGCTTGCTTCTAGGTGTGGTATCTTAGCTACTTGTACCTGTAGGTCGTCTAATTGCAGAGCCATTCTGGCGTTCTGTTCAATAAGCGTTTGGTTTTGTTCTTGATATCTCTTATCAGACAGAGCAGACTGGACACGAACCTTCTCAATAAGTTCACCAGCGGCACGCTGAATGATATCAGCAGCATCAGCATCTACTTTCTCAACTTCGGCGTGGGTCTTTCGTTTATTAAACCAATAGTTAAGTAGAGCCGTTATAGAACCAGAGGCAAATAGTGCCAAAACTAATACCAGCCAGTAAGGTTGACTGGCGGCAGCTTGCTGTGCTAACATGTAGTACATTATTCATCTACCTCTTCCAATACTTTAGCTTCCAACTCTGTCCATAGTCTTACAGAAGTCACGGCAGGAAGAACCCATACAATTGGCCAAACTATAATAGAAACGCCTCTCATGGCAGATGACCAAATTAGGAATGTTGGATCTAGCAGTAGAAGAATAAGATAACTAACACAGTAGATAAAAGCAAGCCCGGCAATTAAGAAACTAACTTTCCTAAACTTTGAGATGCCACTCTTATACGCTTTACGATTAAAATAGAATGCAAAGCAAGCTCCAAAAAAATTGATCCATATAACGAAGTTCTCAAAGAGAGTTAGATTATCGTTTGATAGCAAGTGCAACAAATACGTCATCCAACAGCCCCTTTCTCGCCTAGACTTCCTCGTCTATGGAATATATCGGTAATTTTATTAATGAAAGGTGTTCGACAAATGAATAAAGAAGAACTAGAAGTAGGAAGTGTCTATGAAGTTGATGGACGGCACTTTAATGTTGGGGTATGGACAGGTGAAGACTTCCGTGGCCCTGCTGTAGAATTTAAACACATAGTCTTCCGACACGAGCGCCATTACGATGATGGATTGCCTGATGGGACCTGTAAACCCCTCAGAAAACTCAATGATATACAGCTAAAGCCTCCTTACGATGGAATGAATTTGCTGAAGCTAATGAAAATATTAGACGACGAGCTACTAGAAAGACGAAACGATGGCTAAAACTTATAAAGTTGAATTAGAATTAACCGCAGATGAGTTAGATTACATAGAAGATGTGTGGTATTATGACTCTCGGGATCAGAAAACCACTGAGCAGATACTAAAATATAAAGTTTACTATGCCATTGGAGATTACATAAAATGAGGATATTAGTTAGTGGCGATAGTCACGCTGATAGAAGCCACGTAAAGTCAATGGCTTACCGCGCAGAGAAGTTTGAATGCGATAGAATCTTTGTCGTTGGTGACTATGGTTTCTGGCCTCGTGATAAGGGCGGTATAAAATATCTAGATGATATAGCAAAGCTAGACTTCCCTGTCTACTTCCTCGCTGGTAACCATGAAGATTGGGACATCCTTGACGCTCACGTTGAAGATCCGAGTATAAGCGATGAAGGTTTTATTGAAGTACATCCAAACTCTTTCTATGCTCCTACTGGATTTAGCTGGACATGGGATGATGTCAAATTCTTAGCTGTTGGTGGAGCATACTCCATCGACCGTAAGCGTAGAGTCAAATTCATTAGCTGGTTCCCTCAGGAGATTATCACAGAGGAAGATGTAGCTAACTGTATGGGTGTCGGTGAAGTTGATGTGATCTTATCACACGATAGCCCTGCGGGTGCAGACCTGAGGTTAGAATTCGCCAACCAGTATGGTGATATGAGAGAGTTCTGGATCGAAGAGAACACTGAGCTTAACCGTCAGAGACTACAGGTTATTGTGGATATGACTCATCCTAAATATCTTGTGCATGGTCACTGGCACCTCAGTTACAAGCAGAAGATAGGTGATCTGTTTATTCAGGGACTCAACTGTAATGCTAATCCTGATTACTTCACCGTAATAGACACAGACATTATAAACGAAAATAGAAAAGAGCTAACATGAATTTAGGACAGTTTAAACTATTTGTAAGTAATATCCCAGATCAATACAATGGCGTAGAGGTTCTCGGCTCTACCGATGACGAAGGTAATAGCTTCAGAGAATTGAGCGGCATAGGGATTGAACTAGGCAGAGAAGACTATGGTGAGTGGGAGTTCTTCGAAGAAGGGTACCATGATGAAGAAGATAAAGAAGATTACACAGAAGTAGCGGTGGTCTGGTGAAAGTAGCAGATAAAGTAATAATTATTGACTGTTATGAATCAGAATGGGCAGCGATCTATCTAGATGGAGTAATTCTTTATCAATCAGATTCAGATTACCTTCATGTGAACACAGCCGCTTGCATATTCAATGATCTAGGTTGTGAGGTTGAAATAATGACCTGTCCACCAGACATATATTATACCCGACAAGCAAAGTATAATGATCCATACCCAAATAAACTAGAAGACATAGAAGAATTCTTAGAGTAAAGAAAAGCCAGACCTTTCGGGGTCTGGCTTTTTTTGTGCCCAAATTCACCTGAGAGTTCTCTCAGGCTGAGCAGGCTCTCAGGCTGGAATGTCATTTCCCACAGCGTGCCTGCGTGCTCACCTAAGCGCCGCTAGGTCATCCATGCCCAGGCACCTTGGTCCGTCTAGAACTCTCAACAGGGAGGCTTACAGGAGCCTTAGAGAGCAAGTTAGTCTCTAGCCCTGGTTCTGGCACCTGAATCTGGACAAAGAAAAACCCCGCACCGAAATGCGGGGTGAATCTTTTACTTTAAGAGGAACTTAGAGTCTCCAAGGAGAAGTTCCTGCGGCCTGATAGAGCGTGTAAGCTGCTTTGTTATTGCACAGAGCATCATACTTTTGAGCTGGGGTACAACCTACAGAGTAATATCTGTGGTCGTGCATTGCAAGCATTTGCCAGCAACCTGCGGCGGTGCTTGTTGGGTTGTCAGCAGTAGGATCATTTCCTGATTCTCTCATGATAATACTCTGACCCCACGACCATGATGAAGCTGGGAAAACTTGTTTCATCGCAGAAATACAATCTGTTGGTCGTTGTTGAGAAGCAATGATGCCTAAGTAGTAGGCTGTTTGCTGCTCATGAAGTGCTTTTGCTACTGACTGCTGAGCCAGTGTGGCATCTTCATAGGTCCATTCTGCTCTAGCTTGTTCAAGTGTCTGAGTTTGTGCAACTGAGTCACCTAGAGTGACGAAGAACATATACTGTTCTGCATCGGTACAAGCTGAAGCTGTTAAGGTTAAAGCTATAAATGACATTACAATAATTAAGGTACGTTTAAGATATGACATCGGTTTCCTTTCGCCGGTGAATAAAATAAAAGTGCCCCAAAGACGCTCCGAGAAGCGCCTAATGGGGCACCCACTCAACGAATCACACGCTGAGATTTGATGTGGCTAGTCCACACCCACTATATTACTATATACTACGGCCAGTGTCAAGTAGTTTGGAAGTCAACCTTTCAAGAATCTCAGGGTTCTCTTCTAGGTGGGCAATAACATTTGGCTTGCCCTGACCCAGATTCTCGCCAGTTGCAGTGTCGGTCATCCAACCACCACCGCCTGAAGTAATGAGTCCAGCCTTGATAGCTAGATCAATGATAGCTGATTCATTGCTGATGCCAAAATCAAAGTAGATATCAAAGCTGGCCTTCTGGAATGGTGGTGCAAACTTACTTTTCTTTAGAGTCACCTGGGATGTCTGACCTATTACATCTGTTCCCTTGGTAATGTTTCCAGTACGAGCAACTTCCATAGTTGTAGCAGAGTAATACTTCAAAGCTTTACCACCGGGAGTAGTTTTTTGTGGTGCTGGACCATAACCGCCGATGTTTTCTCTCTGTTGATTGATGAAAAACAGTATTGTTTCTGATCTATTCTCCATCATAAACTGGTTGATCTTACGAAGCCCCTGGGAAAGAAGCCGTGCCAATCCAGCAACGTGAGCGTCACCAAAGTCACCAGCAATCTCTGCTTCGGTAGCCATAGCAGCAACCGAATCAATAATGATAGCAGAAACATCATCAGCACCTAAACACATTTCGATAATCTCTAGTGTATCCTCTGCTGAATTAGGCTGTGAAACAAACAGTTCATCCATATTGACACCGGAGTTCTCAGCCTTTGCAGGATCTAGAGCGTTCTCCCAATCTATATAGACTACTCTACCATATTTCTGTGCCTGGGCAGCGAACTGGATACCAATAGCAGACTTACCACCGCCCTCAACCCCCCAACTCAGAGCAATTTTCCCTTTTGGTAGACCTCCACGAAGGATATGATCTAGACCTATGATACCAGTAGGGATTCTATCAATATCATAATCCATATCACTCAAACAAACTAATGAGTTATCCCCGTGTAGTTTGTTGATTTCCTTTTGGATATCTGTTAAGGAATTATTTTTTGCCTTTACCACGTTCATCCTTTTCTTCGTCATCTGAGAGGTATTCTCTCTCGTAATACGCTTGCATTTCTTTGTGTAGTTTCTTCTTATCTCTACGCTGTCTTGACCAGGGGTTACCTTCACCCATTTTTACTGCCTTTCTTTTCTTGATTATATTCTTGGAAGAGATGAGCAACATCTCTTTTTAATTGACCATCTGGATCAACGAAGTATTCATTATTTAATTTCAACACTGCCGACCTACTTGTATAAAGTCTCATCGGATACTTTCCAGCGTGAGATAAAACAATGCCTTTAAGCTTAGACATATATTTAGTATCTAAGTGGAATTTCTTTGGTAGATAGATACCGAAGATCTGATCTACAGATTCTCTTTGTTGGTTATCTATTGTAGTACACTCTGCAAGGACATAGTTCTTCTGGTCCCTGTAGTCTCTACCAACTCGCAGTTTCACAAAGGAGATGCCGTCTTTAAAGAGTTGACTCTTAAATTCACTGAAGGATCTAGGGAAGACCACCACGTCAAGAGAACCTGTCTGATCCTCTACAGCTATAGTCGCCATAGCGTCACCCTTCTTGGTGTATTTAATATTGATATCAGATACCATACAGAGTACGTTGTAGACAGTTTTAGAATCTTCCATCTCTTTAATATCTGAGATATTATACTTAGTCTTCCTGTCTGGGAAGCTGTCTAGAGGATGACCGGATACATAGATACCTAACGTGTCCTTCTCCATCTTAAGAAGTTCCATCTCGGAGAATTCTGTCTCTGGTATATTGAATTCAACGACAGACTCTACATTAAAGAGCGAGGTTTGATCCTTGGATATTTTCTTAGCTTCTTTACGAGTTGCCTTAAGAATATCATCTGCTATAGCAGCAATACCTTGACGTGTTCCGAAGGTATCAAGAGCACCAGAATAAGCTAGAGATTTAAAAGCCTGGACGTTAGGATTGAATCTTTTAGCGAAGTCATATAGGCTAGTGAATTCTCCATGAGCTTGACGCTCTGCGATAAGATTGTTAGTAGCACCCTCGCCAAGATTCTTCATGGCGTTGAGTCCAATTCTAATACCGTCTTCCTCTACTGTGTAGATTGTTTGAGAAGTATTAAGATCAGGTGGGTATACCTTCAGACCTAGACGGCGTGTCTCGTTCAAGTAGACTGCGCTCTTATCCATATCACTCATCACAGAACTACAGAGTGAAGCCATATATTCCTTAGGATGATGGACTTTAAGATACGCTGTCCAGTATGTAATGTAACCGTAGCCCATTGAGTGAGCCTTGTTGAAGCCATACGAAGCGAAGCCTTCGATCATCTGGAATAGATCACTAGAGAATGCTGGTTCGTAACCGTTCTCAATACAACCGGAAACAAACTTAGATTTCTCAGCAGCCATCTTCTCTGGTAGTTTCTTACCCATGATCTTACGAAGATTGTCAGCCTCAGCCATAGTGTAGCCAGCAAACTCCTTACTGATTTCCATGACCTGCTCCTGATAGATAGCAAGCTGATAAGTCTCAGATAGAATATCTTTGGCAACCTCGTGGAATGACTTAGCTGGCTGTAAACCATTTTTACGGTCAGCATAATCATAATGCATATTCATAGCCATAGGACCGGGACGATACAAAGCTAACACCGCAGAGATGTCATCAATAGATGTAGGACGAAGACGTTCTAGTAAGTCTCTCATCTGTGGAGACTCAACTTGGAACACCGCTATACCCTCACCTCGTTGTAGCATTGAATAGACATCAGGATCATCAAGAGAGATTGTTTCAAGATAGTCGAACGGTAAATTCAATCTTTGTAATGTATCAGAGATAACATCAAGATTTCTCAGCCCAAGAAAGTCCATCTTTAGAAGGCCAAGGTCTTCTACAATATCTTTACCATACTGAGTAGTGATGGGTTTATTAGCTCTACGCTGTAGAGGAATTAATTCACTTAGTGGTTGATCACCAATCACAACAGCAGCAGCGTGGATACCATCTTGACGGACAAGACCTTCCAGTCCCATCGCAGCATCAATAACTTCTCTCACCTGGGGATCTGAATTATACATATCCCGTAGCTCTTGTGCATTCTTAAAGCCAGACTCGTGCTTAGCTTCCTCTTTAAAACAAGCATAAAGTGGAGTGTCTACACCCATGATAAGTGGTGGCATAGCCTTAGCAATCTTATCACCAACAGACCAGTCATAGCCAAGCACTCTAGCTGAATCTCTTACCGCAGTTCTCGCCTTGATCGTATTGAATGTAATAATCTGTGCTACATGATCCTCGCCATACTTATCACGAGTATAGTTGATCATCTTTTCACGGTAACGTGTATCAATGTCCCAATCAATATCAGCAAGAGCAATACGGTCTGGGTTTATAAAGCGTTCGAAGATGAGTCCATGTCGGATAGGATCTAATTTTGTAATGCGTAGCGCATAACTGACGATACAGCCAGCAGCAGAGCCTCGCCCTGGGCCAGTGAAGATGCGTTCCTTGTCAGCAAACTTAACAAGATCCCAGAAGATCAAGAAGTAAGATGATAGGTTCATACTTTTAATAACTGATAGCTCATAAGCCGCACGTTCATAGACCTCTTGCGAAGGATTCTCATAACGTAGCTTTAGACCTTCCATCGTAAGATGTTCTAAGAAGTCATAGTCACTATCGAAACCTTCTGGAACAGGGAACTTTGGAAGGTGTAGAGTATCAAAATCAATTTCAACATCTGCACGCTCTGCGATGAGTAGTGTGTTATCGCAAGCCTCTATGGTATCAGAGAATAGACTTCTCATTTCCTGTGCAGACTTAAGATAGTATTGATCGTTGTGGAACTTGAATCTCTTAGGATCAGACATCTTAGATCCGGTCTGGCAGCACAATAGAACATCATGATGTTTTGAATCATGCTGGTGTGTATAGTGAGTATCCTGAGTACAAATTATAGGAGCCTCTATCTGCTTGGCTAGATCAACTAGTAAAGGATTAGTTCTACGTTGTTCTGAGAGTCCGTGATTCATCGTTTCGATGAAGAAGTTCTCTTTGCCAACTATGTCCTGTAGATGTCCAGCTACCAGCAACGCTCCATTGAAGTCACCATGAAGTAACTTTTGTAGAACGGGTCCACCAAGACATCCAGAGCCTACCATGAGGCCATTGGAATGTTCCTCTAGCATAGAATAATCCGTGCGGGGCTTGTAGTACATTCCGTTTAAGAATGCATCACTGGATAGTTTTAGAAGGTTATGATATCCCTCATTATTCTCAGCCCAAATAGAGAGGTGGTAATATCTTTTATCACTACCATCAATTTCTCCGTTTTCGTTCTCTTGCTTTACAACTTCTTTTAAGAGTCTGTCATCAGAGAAGTAAAACTCTTGTCCAAGGACAGGTTTAATCTCTTTCTTTTTGCACTCACGATAGAAGTCTATAATACCATTTAAGTTACCATGATCAGAGATACCTAAACCGGGCATACCAAGTTCGACGGCACGGTCAACCAACTCTGGGATCTTAGAAGCACCGTCTAACTGGCTGTAACTTGTGTGTGTATGTAACGAAACGAAAGAATCGCTCACTTAAAACCTTTCATTTAGTAAGCCTGCATTTTCTCAATCTTTCTAGCAAGATCTGCTAGTTTCTTTTTGAACTCTTTGTTCTGTTCTTCATTAAAAGCTTCCCATACAACTGCGGCAGCTTCGTGGTATCCAGCTTCTCTAGCAATTTCAGATATTATTCCCATTTAAAACCTTTCAATATTTAAAGCTTCCAATACAGCTTTATAAGCATTTTGTGCTATAATTTTATCTTCTTCTGTAGTAGCTCCACAATTGAGTTCAGCAGATCCTAGCACAATATCTGGTTGGTTGTCAATAAAGTCTTGCTCTGTCCAATTTCTTTTAAAGATGGTTTTACAAAACTTCATTCTTTATTCAGTCCAAACACATCATGTGCTTTCCAGTTCTTCGGATTATCTGGACTATTCTTCCAAGCTTTCTTCTCTTCTAATTCATCAATTTTATCTTGCACAGGTTCAGGTAAGCAGTCAAAGATGACATCTTTTATAGTTCCCAATAAGGACTCACCTTGGAATGCGAATATCATACTCAACATTGTAAAGAAGAATACAATAATCCCACCTAAAATAGCAGCTACTACTGCAATTAATATCTCATCCATGACTCATCCTAAACTTTAGTTCTTCCTCAACCCAATTCATAAGCTCAATAAGAGAAGGATCTGTTTTGCCTGCAACTGTAACTGAAGAATAAGGACCTTCAAGGATTATTGCTTTAAAAACTTTCTCATTTTCTCTATCAATATATGCATGTAAACTGTTTTTAATCTCATCAACGTTCGCAACAAGAGAAGCCGACCCGCCTTCCCATGATTGTATGTCCCAATTAACTATCATCAGCATCTCTCTCTAACATAGCACCCTTTAAATAGCAACACAGATCTAAAGCTTCTTCATAAGCATCAAGTAGCATATCTCTACCATTATCTGTGTAGAGTAAGGTTCCATAAGTATCCCATCCAACATTCTTACGATGTTCTAGGTCTTCTATCACTTGATCTTGAATAGATTTCATAGATCATTCCTAACGTAAGCTTTTTCAAACTGATCAATATCAGTTAATCCAGTTTTCTTATTTCCAACACGCTGATCATGCATATATGGTTGAGCTGAATAAACAGGTCCAAGATACATAGACCTTACTAGTAAACTTAGAACATAAAGTTTACCATTTCTTTTATGTCTCCAAAGATGTGTGTCTCTACCTTTTTTCATCGGTTATCTCCACTACCCCGGATAACGCCACGGTTCTTGCGATCCTGTAGCTTCTCAATATTCTTACGAGCCACTGTGTCCAGTTCTAAGCCTAGCTCAGATGCTAGACGACCGAGATACCATAGAACATCTCCAAGCTCCTTAGACAGCGCCTCACGGCGTTCTGGGGAGACTACACCATCATGGTCACGTTGGACTTTTTTAAGATGCTCTAGAACCTCACCAGTTTCTCCACCCAGACCTAGACCACAGTAGCTGAGAGCAGCAACCGTGGCGTCACCAGCCTCTGGGTAGACCGCAGATGCCAAAGTAAGTTTCTGATACTCGTTGAATGTAAAATCTCCATGATCAATGTCCAGTATCTCATAAGGAAGAACAGTTACTCCGTCTACTGTATTCACACCTAGGACAACTTTATCGGGATCTTCATACGTATCATTCACATAGTCAATATAGGATTCTAGATCCGCCTGGAACTCTTCACCAATTTCAACTTCTATCTTGCTCATTTAATCTTTCCTCTAGTTTATATAGGGTTGTATATCTATCTCCCTTAGTTTCTCTCAACCATACGAGAGCTAGACACAGGGGTTGGAAACGCTTCTTGTCTCCGTGTACTACTTTTAAGTGGCAAGGGTCATTACATAATGTAATCTATTCCTTGATCAATTTCATTATCGTATTTTCCAATGAGACGTTCCTTTCATCTACTTCTTTAAAGATCTTTAAGATAAAGTCAGATGCTAAAGATAGGAATTCCTCATCACTCAAACCACTATAACCTTCCGTATCAATCTTCATCAATCTAACCTTCTCCTGTAGGGTGGAAAATGTTATACCTCTTTTCTTCCGATTTTCCCACTGCTGATCAGAGGATGCCCAACGAACATTTCCAGGTTCGTAATTTCCGTCAGAATCAATTCTATCTAACGAATATTCTGGATAGGGCCGGGGGCCAACATATTCATAAAAGGCTGCAAAGTCACTAATCCATTCTTTATGAACGCTAATCCCTCTACCACCATAATACTTATATGCTTTGCTATTTTCATTATAACACCTAGACTTCATACTTGACCAAATTCTATATTCTGGAATTTTAGATAGTCCATTTATTTTATTTTTACTTTTTATAAACAAACAACCACAACTCTTTGTAATTCCATTTACTAATACGTATCTTTCTAGAATCGTTTTATTCCCACAATCACACAAGCAATTATAAACCCTTTTTCCGTCTTTAGTAGATAGATTTTCATTAATAGATTCTATAGTTAACATTCCAAACTTTTCTCCAATATTAGGAATATAAGGATTTGAAATTTTACATCCACAAGATCTGTATCTATTTAAATATCTTTTAGTAATAATTTTCTCTTGTCCGCAACAACATCTGCATAACCAATTCTCGCTTCCATTATTACCATAAGAATCAAAAGATAAAACTTCCCAGTTGTGAACCCTAGATCCTGTTAGATCTTCTTTCATGTCGAGCCTCCTTATATAGTGAAGATTTCTCTATATATCGGCTTTTATTTACTCTTGCCAACTATTTTTTCAACCTCATAGAGATTCAAGCTACATCGACCCTCAATCTCCCTAAGCCATATAGCAGCTAAACAAATTCTTTGCCATCTCTTTTTATTATTATGGATAGTTGGAATGTGACATTCTATACACAGAGTAATCAGGTTAGACGTTTGGTCTTGCCATTGTTTGTTTCGCTTCTCCGACTTATATATGATATGATGGACGGCTAAGCTGTTACTCTGTCCACATAGTCTACACCTAAAGCAGTCTTTTGTCAAGACAGCATCTCTCAACTCCTGAGATAGTGGTTGTCTGTGTTGGGTGGAAACCTTTTTAGCCTTCGCTTTTGGTTTTTTGTTCTGTGCTGAATAAACACAAGACTGATCGCAGTAACTAGACAGCCCGATACGAATAGCAGAATCTTTGTCAACATAAGTTTTGCATCCACGACATTTAACCTTCATTTCTTTATTTTGTTATTAGAATTAGTTCTACACACAAGACAATGCCTACCAGTTCCATCGGGTCTGATGTAAGTGTTTTGCTCATTATAAGGATGACCATTAATGCATGAAGTCTTTGCGCTATTAATTGCTGCGATACCTTTGCCACGCAATATATTAGTCTGCTGACTTACCGCCTCTAAATGAGAAGGGTTACAACATGCTCTATTTCTACATAAATGATCAACAACTTTGCCTTTTAAAATTGGGGAAATTTGATCCGCATAAGCGACACGGTGAGCATAAGTATTTTTCTTATTAAAATATACCACCCCATAGCCATTGTCAGAAATAGCTCTTTTCCAATTCCAACATTCATCAAATTGTCTAATATCTACATTCTTCCAAAAAGTATCTATATTCATATGAAATCATCCTTTACATTTGACCTTGCTCAATAGTCCGTGCTTCTTAGCGAGAGGTAGCCGTCGTCTACAAGGTCAGCTAAAGCTTCTTGCAGTTCTACATAAACGATCTGGCGTTCCTCTGTATCACATAACACAACCATCTGCTTGGTGATAGCAACAGTGTCTGCAATGTCACGTTTCTCTTGGAACTGGATAAGAACTTCGTCTTCACCAAACTCGATTCCAGTAACAAAGATTTCCTTACCTGCAATTGTCTCTATAATGCTCATAGCATAGCCTCCTGTGGGTCAAAGCCCAGCTCTTGTTCTTCTTCCGGTAAAACAAAACTTGTTTCCACAAGTCCCTCGTTAACTCCTTCGACATGCTCTCCAAGCGTATCGTATACCTGCTTCGCTCTATCTGGATCTAGGGCTACTAGACCTTCAAGTTTGAAAGTATTGATACGTTTGTAGCAACCCTTGTAATCATCTTTCTTTTTGTGCTGGTCAAACTTAGGTGGGCCGTTACGGGCCGTGACCATAAAAGAAACAAGATCGCCAGTAGAAATACTCGCAGCTTCGTCAGGTGTTAAAAGTATTGAACCATTGAATTTGATTTCATACAGTTGAATCTTTTTACCATCAACCGTTTCAAATCCGTCTTCACTTAATTCCTTCATTATATCTCCGTAACTTTGTTCTTATGTCTCAATACGGCTTCCTTCCAACTGTCACCAGCCATTGCATACTGGCGCTCGTCTAGTGCCCGCTCATATAATACATCATCTATGGGGCACATTGCAAGTGTTAATGGAGCGAACTGGTATCTAGCTGAAGCACCTACCCCACCCTGGCGTGACTTTCTGATTCTCTGGAATACCTCCCCACGATTTACCTGCTCTTCACCATCTTGATTAGCCTGATCTGGATTCCATAGAGTAATGAATACATCTGAAGTCTCTTCAACTGTACCGCCACCACGACCCTCATCCATCTTAGGCTCTTTACCAAAGTCACCTGAACGATTCGCCTGATGAGGAACATAGATTACAGTCTGGAACTCTTTAGCAATAGCTTTAATACCCATGATGGCATTTGTTACCTGATCATACTCAGTACCGCCGAAACCTTTGGCATAGTAGCCTAGGTAATCAATACAGATAAGGTCTGGGACGCCATCAGTCTCGTAACTGAACTGCTCAATGGAGTCCACTAACTGACTCTCGTTGATTCTGTTCTTATCTACGATGTGGAAGTTGTTTCCCCAGAAGTTGATAGTATCTACAACACTAGAACCTGGGTGATAGAAATTATGAATACGATAGGCTCTTTCGAACCACTCATTTCTCGTCTGTTCTAGGGACATGTAAAGAATCTTGATGTCTGGATATAGCATACGCATACGCTCAAAGTAGTTGATGCTCATAACCGTCTTACCAGAATTATGGACCACAAATTCATTAGCAATAAAATTATGTGGATCATCTATAACCTCAATGTCGTAAGTAACTTCCTCTCCTAAATATTCAATACTAGCAATTTCATCAAGTTCAGTTCTATCTAATACATTATTAGTAAAATAATCATGTATAATATTATGCTCTTCATGAGTTAAAACACTTAAATTTGATAACTCATTATTTGTGTGATCTTCATCAATATGATGGACTACATGAGTAGCTGGGTTTATAAAAGTCAAATTATCAACAGGACCGCTACGGCAATATTCTAGAAAATCTTCTAATTCTAAACCATTAAATTCTGCTTCAGCGATTAATCTATGCAATTGAACCGTACTCTTTTCGGCCAAATTGCCAGGATAAACCTTTCTTTTTGTTCTATAAGGATGGTGATGTAAACCAGATTTAGCTTTATACTTACGTTCAGAAGCGTTAGACTTACCTTTGCCAACATTTACATAAACCATATCACCTGGGCTAAGATCATATAGTTTTACATATCCAATATCAGTTAAGAAGGGATGTTGATTAGTGGCTTTAATTTCCCTCCCTGATACTGTTGAGAGTCTATAAACTTCCTTAACCCCAGAACACCAAGCGTCACTAATCTCAACCAGCCTGACGCTTCCATCGTCTGCTCGACGCTGAATTTTAGTTGGAATATTTTTATCCCAAACCTTGCCTAGTTTTGACTTTCCACCATGAATTTTATATACTAATTCTTCAATTGTTATATGAAAACTCTTACCAGCACGATTAACTATAAGATCAGTATCGCCAGCTAGACAGTTAGTTCTCGCAAGCATTGTGAGAACCTGTCCAGGGAGCAGACCAAAACTCATAGCCTCATCTAGACGTGGAATGTTTAACTGTAGCCCTTTAAGATCAGGATTACCCTCAACCTCTAACCAGCGTTCATAAGCTTCCTCTACCGATACAAGAAGACCACCCTTAGACTTACGCATAAGGTATTCAAAGTCATCTCTTTCCTTGCCATACTTCACATAGTAATCGTTGACATCAATTCCCTTTTTAGGAAGTTCAACTACTCTAGTGCGTGGACCAAGACGAGATGCCAACTTCTCAGCACCAGCTTTACCAGCCTTGTCCTGATCAAATAGAATATAGATTCTCTTCGCTTCGTCTAGGTACTCTTCCCACTCATCTTTGAATGTCATTACACCTGGGAGTCCTATAGCTGGGTAACCCATTTGCCATAGAGTTAGCTGATCTATCTCGCCTTCAGCAGCGGTAACAGTTTCCTCTCCAATAAGGGTATCTATACCATATGGAATTGGAAGTGGACCGGGTGTGCTGCGAGTGATCCCACCCATCTTCTTACCTCTGAGAGATATAGCTACGCCATGCTCTAGGTAAGGAAATATAATCTCGTTCTTGAAATGATCTTCACCATATTTATTGACAAGGCGAGTAGACTGAATATCTTCAGCCGTGAATCCTTTTTGGAGTAAATGATGTACTAGCCCTCCGTCAGCCCAACCAATTCTAGCCTGTGTTACTGTTTCATCGAACAGCCCACGCTTCTCTGTAAGGTACTTATATGCTTCTGGGTTCTCTAGTAATTTATCTTGGTAGTATCTAGCGGCAACCTCAACAATTGGATTGGAGGTAAATACGTAGTCGTTCTTGATTGGAGCATCACCGAAATGCTCTCTTATGGAATTGATTCCACCTTTAGCTTGACACAAGAAACAAAAGAAGACGCCATATTTTTCTTCATTGGATTCGTCTACATTAATATATAATCTTCCAGCTTTGTTTGTGTCTTCATCACAAAAGAAACAATGTGTGGAAATGTGATCACTGCCTCTTTCTCTTACTTTACATTCTTTCTCTTCCAGATACTCTCTGATATCCAACGCAATCCTTCCTAAATGTTTGATGGGATGCCACCGAAGCAGCATCCCATCATTTACAATACAGCTAACAATGGGTAAAGAAGTATCAGAAGATATCTGATGCGTCAGTGTAACCTGTAGCGTTGAGAGAACGAAGAACCTCTCTCACGCTGTTCTTAGCTTCACCTGTCTTGCTATGGAAGTAGTAATTGATGCGTAGGCGGCAATCAAAACCAACAAACTCTTCTAGTTCATCTGTATCGAATACAAATGTCTCTGGTAGCTTGTCGAAACCAGTTAGTTCCTGAAGAACGATACGAAGCTTGGTTCCTTCCTGGCTGTTAAGTTCAGCGAAAGGTGCTTCTAGCCAGAACCAGCCCTTAGTGATAGACTGATCAATCAATCTAAAACCAATGTTGATTTCGGCATCGTGCTTTTTCCAGGTAGGCCAAGTTTTACCTTCTGCCTCAAATTCTGCCTTGCTACGGTACTGCATACGAGCAACTTCTGCTTCGTATACACCTTCCTGAATTGCAGGGAAGTCATTGCTTGACTTCTGCTTGAATCCTGTAGCAGAATCTGCTACTTCTGTGTTGTTTACTGTTAATGCTGGCATTAATTCTCCTTATGTGTTTGTTTAAAGTCTCAGTGGACTCATTGTTGTTTTAGCATTTTTGCTATCTTATCCTGTTTAGACATACCGGGTACTTCCGTATCCTTATTTGGTGCATCTGTTACAGGTTCTAGAAGATCTACTTCCAGAACTGTTTCATCCGATTTCTGGATGGCGATTTCTCGTGACTTTAGAAACTCTGAGAAATAGAACTCAGAGAAATTAGGTAGTGAATCTGTCTTGTCATTTACCCAAGGGTACTTGACTGATGGACGTGTTCTTAAGAAAGTCTTCTCTTCGAACTCACTCTCTGGTTCTACTGGACCACGACGTTCTAGGAACAGAGCGTAGTCTACATAGTTATAAATCTGGTTAGCGAAGCTACCGATGACGCTAGGTTTCACAACTAATTGCTCTCCATCGTATCCACCCACATCTTTGGTTCTGGATAGATAAAGGATGTGGACAGGTAACTCGCTAAGTGACTCAAATATTCCATTCATCTTAGCACCGAGCCAGTTCCAGTCTTCGTTCTTGACGTTCCAAGGATCACGCTTCTCCGCAGCAAATCTCTGCTTGAAAAGGATATCTTGTAGATCTTCAACCATGTCAATGACTAGAGTTTCAGTTGTAAATTCGCCCTTGTCTAGAGCAACCTTCACGTTAAACAGATCATTCTCATTTGCGATCTGGATATAGCTTGATTCATTTCTAGCTAGGGTCGTTAGATTTTTACCTGTAGTAATAAAGGTTGGGTTTGGGAATGTGGTTGCGTAAGATGTTTTACCACTTCCTGTGTCTCCGACAATCAAAGCTCTAACGTAAGGGCTAAATTGATCGGCTCCTGCTTTTTTGATTACTATTTCACTCACTTCTAAGTTTCTCCAATACAAACTCTCTGGCGGCAAGTTCCGCCTCTACATAACTATTATAGCACACTGGAAGAGTAATTGCAAGTTCTTCTTCCAGAAATATATTCACTTCGTAATTTCCATTTGAAACATGAATGTTCTTAGGACGCATATTCAGTTGTATGTTGATCTGTTTTCTACTCATCAGCGTTAAAATACATTGGGCAGATATCCTGATAAGGGCACCACACACAGGTATTCTCATTGATCGCAGGCACGAATACTTCATGCTCGACGGCACGAGCTACTTGTTCGCAAACTCTATATAGCCTAGCATAGTCCTTCATAGAACGAGGACCAACATAAATCTCTTCCTGCTTCTTCAGGTCATACCAATAAGCTTTACGCTCAATGCTTTTGTAGTGCTCATATAACTCTTCACCATTCTCAAAGCCAGCATATTTCTCTGGTTCGTCTGGGTGTCCGCACCAAAATTCCTTCTGGTGTGAAGCCCACTCGTAAATAGTGAACTGTATATTGAGATGTAAGGCATCCATAATAGGACGCTTACCAGTCTTTAAGTCTACGATCTTCATAAGAGAGTGATCATGACTCAACTCTAGAATGTCTACGATCCCAGAGATTTGATGCTCGCCAAAGGGGACCATGAATCTAAATTCAGAAGCTACAACATCTGTAGTGGACCACTTACGCTGATCAATATAGTCAGCTATCATCTTTGGCCCCTGGTCCATGTAACTAGTGAAAGAAGTCATTCTATTCCAGTAGTCTGGCTCATTGTTATTCATGTAGTTTCTGAATACCTCAACGGCCTCATCCAAAGTCTTACCTTTGTGGTATGAGTCAATAGCTTCGTGGACCGCAGAGCCATACACTGCGGCAGAGCCAGAAGATTGTGGTATCTTATCTATGTATCCGAACTTTGCCTGTAGGCTACAGTCCATCCAAGTCTTCAATTGTGAAGATGAAAATTTAATTAGCTTCTCCCTCTGCTAGATTCTTAATTAAGTATATTATTTCTGCATCGCTAATGTCTAGGTTTCTCACTATTTTAGCAAAGACTTCTACAGTAGGCATTACTTGCCCCTTCTCCATCTTGGAGATATATGATAGAGATAGGTCAGAAGCAGATGATAGATGACGTGCAGATACGTCAGATCTTTCTCTTAGAAACTTCATCAATATTGGGAACTCTTTCACTTTTTACACCTTATCATTAAATACCAATCTTTGTCCACAACCAGCACACTCCCAGAATTCTCCATCATAGAACCCGCCATGCTCAGATAAATGAGCACACGTTTGTTTGAAGGAGAAAGACTCGGGCATGGGGTTTAAGCTTTTAATATCAATAGACACTCTGTCTTGTAGATCGTCTAACTTATCACGAGTTGTCCAGCCTGCCAAGAGGCCATCCGAATAGACTATGACCACATCAGCATAAGGATGTTTAATATGAACAGACCTATCTCTTAGCTGTCCATTCATAACCCTGACCATACTAGTACCATCAAGAAAGAACAACCCGTGATTATCAAAGTTTCTTACGGATACGTCTAGATCATACTTATTGATGATGTTAATTATCTGGTCGATTTCGGCGTCAGATGAGTTTTTCAATCGCTTAACGAGCTTTTGTTTTATCTCCATGTTTATAGTATACCACAAAGCTGGGACAAAATCAAGACATTAATACTCCGACTATCTGAATAACAACACCTGTATGTGCAGATTCCGCCCAACTTGCCACATAAATTTTATCTCGTGGAGTGACTAAAACATCTTGAAGCCAGTAAACCTTCTTAGTATCTGTAGCTCCCAAGGTCATGCTCTCAATAATTGGAATTGGAGTATCATTACCTGGCTCATTTACAAGTAATGATAATGTAGCAGTAGATGTACCCGCACCGCTAGCAGATAAAGAAACCCTATTTAGATACATAGTAGAAGTAGGATACCAATAACCCGAAGTCCCTATTTCAAGTTCACCAACAAAAGAAAAAGGAGGAATGATAGCAGCTCTAGGATCTCTCTTGTTAGATTGGATAGGAATATCAATTTCTGTAGCAATATACTTTGTCATATCAATCTCTTTCCATAGGACCGCTAAAGGCAATACCCGTAGCCGTAGCAATAACAATGAAGCTGATAGTCTCTGTGGATTCAGAAGAGATAAGAAGTCTAGCTCCTGTGTAGAGTCTTGAACTAGGAAGCTTTTCTATCGCATACCATTCATCAACCGAACCCGCAAAAACTGGCATCTTACCAGTTTCAGGAGTTGACTGAAGTTCGAAACCAAAGTTGATACTGGGGAGTTGAGCATAGCGACAGGGGAACATGAAGTCAGCCCGAGCCTCACCAGCATTATTAACCTTAACTCTACAAGTGCATACGGTTACATCAGCAGCCGTTGAACGCATATCGTTTCTGCGTATGTCATAAGATCTATTGAGTCTACGAAATTCTTCTATACTTCTCATTTCTCCTCCTCCTATGCCGAAATAATTGAGTTCATAGCTGCAAGTTCTGGATTCTCGTCTATATTACATTCACCGAAGTTGAAGATACAAACATAGACAGGTGGACTGCTAAGTCCGGTAACAAAGTTGGCAAATTCTATCATGTAATTAGCTCTATCTGTTGATGTGTAAGACACAACACCAGCAGAGGCCATCTCTGCATTGTAGCGAGCCGTTCCCATCTCCGCTATAGACCAAGGTTTACCAACAGAATCAGAGTATTCCATAGCTGCAACGATATTATCAGCATGAGTTGTAGCATCCATATCGACAGTTGCGTCAATAGCGTGAATGTAACCATGATCATTAGGATATGGGTCCCAGGCAATGATATCATAGTCAACTAAACTTAAGTCTAGCCAATCTTCTATATCTCTACCACTACTAGGATTTAATGTATAAGTCATCATAACAGGTGTTGAATAGAATACACCAAGACCCTCTGCCGTAAGCTTACGACAAATTCTAGTGACCTCATTAAGTGCTCTACGGAAATTAGAAGCAGAAGCCATCCATGATTCATCAAGATCGTTTTCAGGCTCGTGCCAAACAGTTACATAAGTAACCTGACCAGCTACCTTACCTTTTCTCAGATAGTTTTCTAAACGTGTAGACCATAGAGATACAGAACCAGAAATATTAGGTTTGAAACTTAGATGAACCGGTATACCAACCGACCAAGGTCCGCCACCAACATCCATAGTTGTTATTTGTGGGATGTCACCAATGAAATGACGCCAAATTTCTGGCATCGAATAACCATTTGAAACTCGTTGACTCACTAGATTAGTAGAGCTAGCAGACCAACCCCAAAGTATATCTCCACCTGGAACAATCTCAAAATCTGGATCAATAGGATCTGGAATAGTTGTATCTTCATCTGGTTCCGCAAGATCAGTGTCTAGGAATACAATAGTGTCATCGACAGTAGCAACAGTTGTACCGTCACCAACAAATGTGAGTTTAAGTCTGCCTTGACCTCTCTTAGTAGGAGCACCTGTCACAGTGTAAGTATAATTTTCTGATCCAGCACTACCTAGGGTTCCAACGTTAATAGTTTGCCCATGAGCGGTTAGCTGATCAGCAAAGACAACATCAGAACCACAGAAAATTTCAATATAAACATTTTCACCGAGGTTAGATATAACATCCACCTTGATTCTCATGTTGTTTACAACTTCAACAGTTTCTAATGTACCAGAGAATGACCAGTTAGAAACATTTCCATAAGAAATATGTAAAGCACTACTGATGTAGTTGGCTAGAAGTTCGTGACCCAAAGCAGAAGGATGAATCTCATCAACAATGTACTCATCAAAATTATCAGAGTCAGAACTAGCCATAAGACTTTCAACAACCTCACCCATATGTAAGAATCTTATAGATCTAGAAGCTGCAACTTCTCTGGCGGCATTAGCATAAGCATTGTATTCAGCAGTTGTAGGCGCAGGGTCAGGTTCACCAGAGGGATAACCAGTCCAAGGCCAAGGGAATACAATAAGCTGTCTCTCTGATGGGTAATAAACATCAACCAGATCAACTAGATTCTGGGTAAACTCATTAACAGAAACTCCAGAAAGAGATTCGTTCTGGTCGTTAGCGCCAATAAAGATAACAAGAGTGTCGGTAGATTCAGGATCGACTATAGGATCATCAATAAGATCCTGTGTAGTATAGCCGGACATAGCACCATTCTTCACAAGCGTAACAGTTCCAGAATCTTCTAATAGATTAGGCCATCTGTCACCAGTAAGACCGTTCAATGTAGAATCAAGGTAAGACATTGAGTCTCCAAGGACGATCATCTCTGGTATAGTTGTAATCTCTGTAATGGTATTATCGAATGAACCAGTTACAACAACAAGTGACTCATCGAAACTACCTCCACCAGTTAAACCTCTATTTGTTTTAGCTTGCCAAGAGTTAAGATTATCAGAGATAACGGTGTAGACATATTCAGAAGGCTCATCTTCAGTCTTGATAACCCAGTTGTCAGCGTCACCCATCCAGTGGGTACCAATGCTCATCGTATAGACACCTGTATCATTGTCAAGGTTAGAATCAATAGATGTTACTAGATGAATAAATGTCTCAGAAGTATTTCTCTCAACTAGTCTCACCTGATCATTCACAGAGAGAGCAGGGTTACCCACAACGGTTACATTACCAGTTCTAGAAGCAAACCAACTGTGTAGACCGATGAGTTCAGCCATAAGCTTTCTCTCTTGCTCATTTTCGAACAACTGAGAAATCCAGATAGCGGTACGTTCAATTCCACGCATGGTGCTAATTCCACCAGCAACAGTCTCTAGAGAATGTGGTGGAGTATGGATAATGTATCCAGTTCTAGATGGATCTTTAGGATCTGGAAGATCGGTACCGATAATAATTTCAGAACGCTTGTCTGTCGAAGATAGAGTTACAGAGTAGCCCATAAGATCTTCTTCTTCGTGAAGGATAGGAATGAAAGGTATAGCCCCAACATCGCCTTCCTCTACTCTTACGCCAGTTGTCTCATCTACATAGATTTCTATACCAGTCTCATCAAAGTTGCCAGCTTTCCACCAGTTTGGGCTTGCAAAAATAGCTGCACCACTCTCATCGATTCTGAACTCGTAACCCACAACTTCAGCAAGTTCTTTGATAACGTCTATCAAAGTTTTCTTGTCAAACTTTTCACCACTAATAGTAGTGTCAGTTATGATGCCAGTAGATTCAAGATTACCAAATACACCAGGTTCTTCTGTGTCAAGAATATTTGGATCATAAAATGTCCAACCACCCCAGCGCAAAATATCGGCTACAATATTTTTATAGTCTCCATTGAAGTTGCCATCGTGCCACTTGTAGCCGGTAAGCCCACCATAACCTGGAGCTCCCCAGAAGTCTGCGTTGTATGAAACAACTTCACCATTAGCTTTGAGAACCCAGAAGCCATCTCCTGAAGGATCACGAGCAAGACCCCACATAATATCACGGAAGAAGGTCGCATCAAAGTAACTAATCTCTTCAAAGATAACATTCTCTGGAAACTCTACTCTAATAGAATCGAACACGTAAGGATTCTTTCCGAGCTTTTTAGCATCGCCAAATGAAGCTACTCGACCAGAACCAAATCCGATCCAGTAACCATCACCATCAGGAGTTGCCTCAATAGATGTAGCCCATTCTAGATTCTGAAGCTTGAATGTTCCAGAGATCTTAGGACTCAAGTAAACTCTATTATTCAACTGACCTTTATGTTCAGCTTCACCGAAGGCCCATACTTGACCTGAACCGTCCGTCACCCAGAAACCCATCTTGGTAGGATGTGAAGCAATGGCAGTTGCATTAAGACCTATGCTATATGGAATATAAGTTCCAACCGCATAATATTCTTCAAGGAACCAGTCCATGAAGATGGCAACATCATTAGATGGTACAGTTGCATAAGAGGGTGTTGCATCTCCGAAGCCACGGATAACTCCGTTAGAGTATATAACCCAGTAGCCGTCACCAGTATGAGTAGCAGCGATGCCTCTTACCTGAGTCTTGCCCTGTTGTCCAAGTCCTACATATGGATCTGGAATCTTATATTCTCCAAAGTTATATCTTGAAGTTGTAGGAACGGCAGTAGCACCATCAGCAGCCGCACCATAGGCCCACACACGACCGATCCAGTCCACAACCCAATAACCTTCACCAGAAGGATGAGCGGCAATGCCGACAGCCCTGTTGTTTGGCTCGTAAGACTGAATAGGAACATCACCAAAGCGATTCCAGTCATAGTCAGAAGCGTCACCAAAACCATGCACTCTACCAACGGTATCAATAACCCAATAACCACGAGTTGGATGCTGTTCAAGAGCGAAAGTCCAAGGGATAGCTCCAAAATCTGGAGTGTAGTCATTAAGATCTGCACCATCTCTGAAGAACACTAGATCACGGATACCACAACGGTATCTAGCTGTGCCATCAGGGATATGTGAGTATTGAAGGTTCTCAAAGGTTAGTCTAACCTTATGAGCATAGTAAGTGTTAGGAGAGAATCTTTCGAAAGGATCATCAATCTCATCTCCATCATCGTCAACCCATACAACATCAGATAAATCAATGTCCATAGGATATTCCATCCCATCTGGTAGGTAAAGAGGGATTACTGCCTTCTTTACATACTTGATTCCTCCACCTGGGATATTCTCAGCACCCTTCCATACTGACGTACTAGAAGGATTATCTGGATCGGGGTCTTCAGCTATAGATATATAGACCGTATAGCCACCGCCCCATGTCTTCAGCTTGATAGAGTCAATACCAGAACCATACTCTGGATCGGAACCGGGCAAGAACTCAAAGTATGGCTTTCCGCCATCTAGAGTTTCATATGCTTCAGACATAGCATAAGTATCCCAGTCACCATCTACAGCGTGAGAAATAGGATGAAGGCTATTTACAGTAGAGTCTGCATCTGCTGAAGAGTTATAACCACGAATCCAAACCTCACCCTTTTTAGCAGGAGAGATGTTAGCAACTTCACTGGTAGGATTATTTAGTTCAGAGTTTCGTAGTTTAGGACCCCAAGGAGAATCGAAAGCAGACTTACCGGGTGGATAATACTCTAGAGGATATGCGGCTCCAGGGATAACAGGAGGAAAAACCATTTGGTCGATAAGAATTCTACCGATGTCAGTGCAGGTCAAAGTAAGGGTTCCATCGGAACCCGCTGTAACAGAGTTTACGATCCAAACACCCGTGATAAGCAGCTCATCATCATCAATGTTATCTTGAATAGACTTGAAATTTCCTGTGGTTGGCTTTCCACCACGGCCTTCATAAGTTCTAATGATAACATCTTCAACAAGAACATTTTCCCAAGAAAAGTTAGCGTCCCATACACCATCTTTAGTATAGGCTCCTTTGCCTGGAGATTGTTCCCACGTTAAAGCAGAGTCACCCTGTCCACGCTTAGGCCAGAAATATCCAGGCTTACCTAGTTGGCCTGCAAGCTCTTGCTCTTCTTCATTAAGATTGTGCCATGTGTTATACATTGATACAGTACAGGAAGCAAGATCCTGGGTATTAGATCTGTTCCAAGAGATGCTTTTAATAGAGGGAACCTCGTACTCAATAGGAGCGCCATCTGTGTAATAACGGAAAGGTCCACGATAAGAAGATCCATATACTGGTGGAGTAGTCTTCAACTGCCAGTAGGGATCTACAGTTACACGGCCATGATTAGCGTTATCGCCAATAAAGTTCCTAGATTTTGCACCATCAAAAATACTTGGGGTAAATCTCATTTTTCTCCTATTTCCTTTGCATCCTATTCTATATTACGACTTGTTTAGGATACTAGTTCCAAGATAAAATAGTTGCCTCAGCATTGTACTCATGTCTCCAAGGATATGCAGGAACATAAACTCTTCTAGGAGAAAATGAGGTAAGAAGAATCCAGTATTTTCTATCAAGATCATCTGAAAGGTTAATCTGTGTAGATTTATCAATCCATCTAACCATAATTTCATAGTGCTCTCGTGTAAGAATTGTACCAGAGAAAGATAGGATCTGTGGAGACTGACGACCCTCCCAGTTAATAGCATTACCCGCAGTGGTGTAATCTGTCGTAACGGTTTTCTTGGCTGAAGGTACATTCGCATCTAGAGGATTGATAGCAAACTCATACTCATCATTTCCAGCTAGATCTCTGAAGATCCAAGGTACCCTAGTTAAACCGGGGATCGGAAAAATAGCTTCTCCATCACCATAGAGAGTTCCGTCGCCATAAATGAATGTTCCATATTTAGCCATTATATTGACCCTACCTTCCATCCACTGTTTTTCGTTTTGTAAGAAACGCTCCATACTTGTTCAGATGGATTAAAAGAAGTTGTCCACATTGTAGTCCATTTATGTGCCGAGCTTGCAGTTGATAATCCGATTTCAATATAAATATCATAACCTAACATTGCAAAGTAAGCTCCCTGGCCAGGGCTAAATCTTACATTTCCATTTTCATAATTTTCCCTAAATTCAAGTGTTCTAGGAGTTTTTCTTGATCCCTCACCCACCACCAGTGTCGGATTAAAGGACGGATCAAATGTAGTTAGACTATAATAAGAGTCAATTGTGGGATTATAGGCAAAAATAGCAAATTGACCATGATATGGACCATTATAAAATTCAATACCAGTCGGATCGTCGTAGTCGGGTTCACTTAGTACTACCGGCGCTCTTTGATATGTAATATCGAAATGTATACTCCCATCAAAAACGGCGTCTTGCTCGTATGCATCTGTTAAATTACTTGGTATATTGTAGCTTAGTTTACCCCAATAATATCTCAACATGTCCCTATTGCCGCCCATTTCACCAAGGCCACCATAGCTAAATACGGGACCCGTACCATAGGTATTATATGGAACACGATAATCATCTGCTGCATGATTCTCTTCCCATGTATTATCTACCCAAAGCCCTCTAGCTGGGACACCTGGGGTTGGTGGTCCTACAGACGGATCTTGCAATGGAGCGGCGAAAGGAGGGGGAACATTTGTCCATTCACCAATAGTAATTATGTCACTATATACTGGCATTAGAAGTATCTTTCTAGAGTAAATTCATCCCAAACACCAGCAACTTTTCTTTTGATTGTCATTGGTTCAAAGGTCCCAGAAATCTTATAGTTCATAGTCATTGGAGTAGCAGAAACGGGTGGAGTAACGATCATAACTTGACTAGTAGGATACCCAAGAGTTGTACCTTCTGTATAAATAATTCTTCCATCAGAAAGGATCGGTGGGGCACTTTCACGGAGGGTAAATCTCCAAGTATTCCCAACTGGAGACTCTGAAAAACTAGTAATAGAATTATCAGAAGTGTCTATTTCCCAAAGTATTGGGGGTGAAGCTTCTGTATCACAGACATATCCATATTTTCCAGAAGCTTCAATGGTCAATGCGCCATAGTAATCACTATCAAAAACAGTGGTTGTATCTGTTGCTGGGTCTATAATGGCTACTTCCCCAGGCCCATAGTTAACATTTACAATTTTATTAAGATTTGTTATATTATAGGAATAATTTGAATCAAATAGAGGTGCCGATGATAATGTAGAAGTGGAATAAGTGTCTGTTGCTGTATCGAACTTCTTCAGAGTGGTGCTACCTGCTTCTGGACCATATAAAATGCCATTAGACGACATTACTGGAGCATAGAAGGTATGTGTAAATAGAGTAACACCATTAGTTGTTGGATCTATTTTAACTACTCTATCACCAGAAGTTGAATATATATACCCATTTGGAGCAAGGAAAGAGTTGTACCAAACTTTAGTTACCCCTGGTGTAATTGTTGAAACTGTATCAGTTGTTGTATCAACAACTAAAAACGTATTGGTTGCTGTGTAGTTTGGGAAAACAAAAATCTTATCATCCACTAAAATTGGATAACCCCATCTATTTGTAGAAACACCAGTAGATATAGTAGATGAAGTATCTGTGGTAGTATCAAACTTCTTAAAAGTTGTAGAATTAGATGCAGAATTAAAACTATATATACAACTGTTTCCAGGGACATAAACTGAATGTCTTTGTCCACTTCCAGAATAACCATATAGTCCAGAGGTTAATTTTTCATAAGATAAATCTGTTAAATCTATTCTCAGATCAGTATAATTCCCATGCATATGTAAAAAATCACCATATTGGATGCCACCATCAACCCAAGCATCATAATATGGAATACTAGAACCAAGTTTTGAAATAGTAATATATTCTATATCAGCCATAATAAATACTCATCACGTTGGATGAATCCACCAATCCCCATTTACTGCCCCACCCGGTTCGGTAAGGTCTGTGGTAACATAGATAGTTCCACTCCACCCTGTAGAACCTGTCGCTCCTACTGCACCAGTTGCGCCTTGAGCACCTGTAGCACCTTGTGGCCCTGTAGCCCCACCGGGGCTACCTGCTGCACCTGTAGCACCTGTAGCACCCTGTATACCTGTACCAGTAAACCCAGTAATTCCTGTAGCTCCCACTGGTCCTGTAGCACCCGTAAATCCGGTTACCCCTGTAGCTCCGGCAACACCTGTAGCACCGGTGGCGCCAGTTGGACCAGTTGCACCCTGAGCACCTGTAAAACCTGTTGGACCTGTTGCCCCTGTTGATCCAATAATGTTTCCGCCGGGTGCTCCTGTGAACCCTTGTGCTCCGGTTGCTCCTGGTGGCCCCTGTGGCCCCGTAGCGCCCGTTCCAGACACAGTTAAGCTCAGTGCCCCAGTAGTATCATTGTAGCTAACAGACAGCCCTGTGTGCGTTCCTGAAGAGAACATGGCAGCAACGATGTCCTGTGCAAGTTCAGTTAAATCTCCACCGCCAGTGAAAGTAACAACATTACCAGTATCAGTGATACCGTGAACGCTCGTAGCGTCAGCTAAATGGGCAACAAGCTGAGCAACGATGTCATTAACGTCAGCAGCTTCAACATCTTTAACGTTGTCTGTGAATGGATATCCTGTTGGGGGCCAAGGCATGATTTATCTCCTTAAGAAACTTCTATGGAACCGACTACATTAGCTGTGTATCCGTCGTTATCTGTGACAGTTAAACTAGCGTAATAAGTGCCAGGGTCTGTATAAATGTGAGTGGGTGATTCTTCCGTTGATGTATCTCCGTCGTCAAAATCCCAGAACCAAGAAACAATGTAACCATCCGAATCAGTTGAAAGATCAACGAAATCAACTGATAATGGAGCAGTGCCAGAACCGGGATCAGCACTGAATGAAATAGAAGGTCCTGAAGTTAGCTCTTCCAAAATAATTCCGTTAAAAGTATAGTTATGCTTGTACGGATTCATATTGGAACGAACCCTAGAAAAGTTTACTTCAGTTGTATATACAAGAAATCCTCTACCTAGATCATCATATAATTCAACGGCATAATTCTTATCAGCCCAAGACTGTAAAGCATTGTATTGCTCTACAGTATAGACATAACCAGTATAGCTAAAGACTTGCTGTTCCATGTTCTTCTGGAAAATAACATTATCAATAGTGTCAACGCCAGCAGAAGTTCTCCGCTGAGCAGCCGAAGCTGCATAGTTGGTCGAACGAGTAATAGCATGAGAACCGGAATCCTCACGAGGATTAACCGGCCATGCATATTCTTCATCTGTGATTGGGTCAATAAATCTCCATGCTGACCTAGCCATATCTTCTCGCTCCTTCTAAATATTCCAACGCACTTAGCAGAACCTCAGGGTTTTCACCTAGTAGACCAATTGCCGTATTGCAATCTCCACATAATAAACCCCTGACTCTCCCAGTGTCATGGCAATGATCAACAGCTAATCTCTCTACATTTAGAACATCTTCTAATCTCTGGATCTATTTGTCTATATCTAGTTTCTCCCATTAGTATCTCCTGTCAGAGTATCCATTTCTTCCAGTACCAAGGGCGTCTTCGATAGTCTTCATAACGATACCCTGAGTATCTTCGTTTGCAGCATTCACTTCAATCTGAATACTTACCTGACGATTATCCTGATAACCTATACCAGCAGTAGCGCCACCTGAAGAGGCACCAGTCTGATCGAATCTTCTTACTTCATATAACGTCGGAAGTCTCAATGAAGTGGGAAGATTAGCTTGTAGGTCACCCTGGATACCATCTTTAAGTTGCTTAATGGTAAGAGCTAGATCCTTGAATTGCTTAGAGCCGGGAGCTAGAGTCGATTGTAGAGACTCTAGGTACTTGATGTACTGAGACTGTGTGATCTGTCCCATGTCAAGTAGCCACTTATACTCATCCATCTTCTCGTTGATAACAAGATCACGGGCAGCTTTATCGGCTGTGATAACCTGACCACGTAGAGAGTTAATAGCAGCAGTTCCGGCACCAGCTTTAATGGCGTCATTAAGCTGGATTCTTGCTAGTTCAGCAGCAAGCTGGGCAGCGCCTACATCATCGTCCATAGCCTGTAGTTCTGCTTGACGTAGATTATATACAGAGTATCTAGCATCGTTCATGGCATCGTTCAATGCCTTCTGAGCGTTGTTGAGGTTGACTTGTGCATTAGCCTTTTCAACTACACCACGAGCATCTTTCAATTGCTCTCTAGCTAGAGCTTCAGCAACCTTGGCCTGACCAACTGGATCATTCCCTGCGATTTCTGAAGAGAACAGAGCGTAAGAAGCATCTCGTATTGTAGCTCTCTCTTGACGTACCTGTTGGTCGGCAGCAAGCTTCGCAACCTCAGCAGCAGCACGCTCCTGTGGTCCCTTGGCATTGTCTAGACGGATTTGAGCTTCCTTCTGACGAGTGATTGCAGCATTAAGGCTGTCACCTTCGCCCTCTAGATATGCAGCGAATACGCTATATGGAGCGAGTTGATCTTCTAGCTGTTGCTTTCTAAGGTTATCTCGTGCCTGAGCCTGAGCAAGTAAGGCAGAAGCTTTTTCTTCTGGAGTTCGTGCAGCGTCAACATTTCTATCAGCTTCCTGTAGAGCGTAGAGTGCAGCGCCAACTAGATCACCATTGATGGTAGCAAGTCCAGCATTAAGTTGAGAGATAGCATTACCCTCTGCAACGTACTGCTTTCTGATCTCATCAATCTTTTGCTCTTTCTGACCATTAAGGCTATTTACAGCTTCCCAATCCTGAGCACCTTCAGCAGCCCTGATCTGTTCATCCAGTGCAGCAATTTCACTATAGATGGCCCCAATAAGATCGCCACCGATTCTTTGTCTTGTGGCTGTAAGATCCCACATTGAAGAAGCGGCACTAGCGAATGCATTAGCTAATTCGTTCTCTGCTTCTTGTTGCTTCTGGATAGCGTCGTTGATTTCCTTTTGTGTGGCACCATTCTTTGGGTCCATTAAGTAAGCTAATTCTTCATCAGCCTGTTGCTTGTTATAAGCTGCCTGAGCTACAGAATTGCTTTCCGCACTAGTTCTCTTAGGTGTGAACGCATCGTTGATTGTGCCTAGAGCAGTATCTCTGTTAGCCTTGGCTACAGCGGCAGGATCTGGAAGGATTTGCTCAGCTAAGATTCTGTCCAGTTCAGTATTTAGCTGTTCTGGTGTCATATTAGCGTACTGGCTATTTCTCTTTAGAGCCTCTAGAAGCTTCTCTCTGCTGACATTAGCAAAGTTAAGAAGCTGAATGAAGGAATCGAATGCTGTTAGAGCAGCTTCACCGTCAGCAGAGTTAGGGTCAAATCCCTTAGTGTTGATCTGACCGAGTACAGAAGCTAGTCTAGACTCTAGACTTGCTAAGTTCTCTGGGTTAAGAGCACCGTCTTCAAATACGTCTGTAAAGATTTGCTGATAGAACTTATCAATGTCAGCACTGTCAATATCTGTGCTAAATAGAAGCTGGAATGCTTCTACAAGTTGGCCTCTCGCATCCTTGAATGCCTGAGTCTGTTCCAATTGATTAAAGGCAACCACTGATCTAGCAGTAGCATTAACTGTACTTCCCTCGTTAAGAACCTTAAGAACTTCATCAATACTTCCACTCTTCAGAGCAAGATCAATGTCAAGTTGTTTCTGGGCCTCAATAACATTAAGTGCGGCCTGTAGTCTTAGATCCTTATCTTGGAAGTTAGGGTTATTGAGGTTATCAAGGTTGACCATAAGGGTTCTGGCATTAACATTATTCTGTCCAGTACCATATGCGTCGTCAATTGCCTGTAGTCTCTCTTGTCCAGCAAGAACAGATTCAGAGAGTTGCTTATTTAGATCAGCTTCTTGCTGGGCTACCTGAAGCATTTCAAGTTCTGAAGCTTCTGTCTGATCACCAGAAGCTAGGATCTGTCTACGCTGATCTAGTTTCTCTCGTAGTCTTCTTGCGTACTCATCGAATGAGATAACGCCCACGTCAAATGCTGCCTTAATCTGTTCAAGATTAAGAGCATTAGCTTCGATTGGGCTAAGTTCAGTTCCCTTAGCTGACTCAATGAAGTTACGAATTTCTTTGTCACTGTAACCGGCATCGGCAAACGCTTTTCTTACGGCTCCAGCCTGCTCTACGAACTTCTCTCCGTACTCCGCATATTTACCATTACCAGCAGCAGCTTCTTTAAGAAGCTCGGCTGGGTTATTCCCAGGGTCAAGTAATAGAGATACAATTCTTGGATCTAGCTTAGGAACCTCAACACCAGCAAGACGAGCAGACTCTTCAATGAACTTTTGCTCATCTTGTCTGAATGTATCTAGTTCACCTGGAAGATATTTATCTAAATCTCCAGGTAGGAGGCTCGCACCAGAATCATTTATGATGTTTCCATTGGCATCTAACTTGAAACCAGACTTTTCAACGCCAGTCCCCTTGTTAGCAATTGCATCCCTAAACTTCTGTGTTCCTCTACCAAGTTTAGGTCTTATTAGTTCACTGGTAGCCTTTAGAGTAGTTGTATCTGCATACTGGAAGAACTCATCAACCTTAGGATCGAAGTTTTCTAGAACCTGTGCTTCGGTTGCTAGAACTTCAGCCTTACTTTGAACAATACCAAGCTGGACTAGGAATCCATTCCAGCCTTCATACCATTCTTCAACTCTTTTGCCTTCTACCTCTGCTCTCGCTGTTAGCTCTGCGATTCTATCGGTACGTAAATCTACATCCTTAAGATCAATACTCTCATTGCCCTGGTCAATTTCATCACGCAATTCTTGTAGCTGAGCTTCAGACTTTTCAATTTCAGAATTCACCTTGCCATATAGGGCGGCAAGAGCAGTAATACCCACGAAGCTAGCACCTAATGCAACTGAACCTCCACCGATGGCAGAAAGAGCACCCTTACCAAGAGCACCGGCCTGCTGAGGACGTGACATAGTTGAAAGAACTGTTCTACTTCCTATAGCTGCCTGACCTGCATCATTGAATCCAGCAGCAGCAGTTCCTGACATAAGGCCACGACGGAAGTTATTCTTGAATCCACCGCTGTAGCCAGCAGTAGCATTCTGAAGGAATCCCTGAGGACCGAATAGCGAGTTAGATACCTTTCCACCGATAAGTGAAGTTGTTCCATCGGCAGCAGTCTTTGTAAGAAGAGCCTGCATTACCTTAAGAGCAGCAACACCTAGTAGGATCTGAACAGGAAGCCCGCCAAATGCATCATTGATTGTTGAAATGATCTTCGCAACAGGAGTAAGGATGTTAAGGAACAGCTTGGCTCCCTTAAGAGCATTTAGGAACGCATCAGCGAAACCAGCCTCTAGAAGCTCAACACCTACTTGACGAACAAGCTCAGTGATACGCTGTAGAGTGTTGGTGATTGTTGTCTTGATCTTCTGGAAACGCTCATCTAGAGTTCCGGCACTGTTCTTCGCAACGTCTTCTAATCTATCTGTTAGACCTTGGTTAGCTAGAGCAGGGATAAGAGCCTGAGCTTCACGACGACCACCTAGTAGGGTGATGATTGTTTGCTGGGCCTCTTTGTTAAGTCCTGCATACGATCTACCGATAGCATCAAGGATGGCCTTTGGATCAGAGCTACGGATGGCATCCACAAACTCATCGCCTCCTAGAGATGGAGCGATGGAAGCTAATTCTAATAGCTTGTCTTTCTGTTCTGTAATAGCTGGGATCACACGACCGAATGACTCAGCTAGGGCAGCACCAGAACGACCCGATCTTTGCTGGGCAACCGCAGCAATAGAAGCGAATTCTTCTAGAGAGTAACCAGCCTCCTGGGCTACAGGAGCGATGTCACCGATGAAGGAAATTGTTTCCTTGGCAAGCACACCAGACTCTTGTTCAATCGCTAGGGCAACGTCACCGATCTTCTCAAAGCTAGTATCGAAAGCTAGAGAGGCAGCGGTTAAACCGTCAGTGATTTCTGCAAGAGGTAGACCTACAGTCTGAGCTAGTTTAGCGGCAGAAGCTACTTGCTTTTCAACTAGAACCTGTCCAGAGTCACCACCAATTGAGATCTGCTTACCTTCAGTATCTTTACCGGAGAACGCACCAGTAATCTGAATTTGTAGGTTGGCAATCTCGTCAGCAGCAAGACCAGTATCCTGGGCCACATCAAGAATCTGTTGACGAACAGGAGCGAAATCCTGTCCCTGGAATACAGCATTGAACTGGCTTTCAAGTTTAGCTAGAGCAACTTGTAGTTCTTCGGCTTCCCTAATGGTATTCATTAGACCAGTGCCAGCCCCGTAAAGAAGCATTGATGGAAGACCATAACGTAGAGATGATAGAGCACCGCCGCCGAAGAATTCTCCAGGGTTAGCCTTTGCCTTCTGGAAAGGTGTTTCTCTTGTTACACCAGTCAGTTGTCTACGTTGCTGGTTTAGAGCAGCACGGCGTCTGACTTCATCTTGACCTTCTGGAGTTGCAAGATAAGCCTCTTCAAGATCAATCTTAGAAGTTCTTTGAGCAGTAACTTTTTCAAGTCTTGACTGTAGAATTGAAGGAGTGCTAGCAGCTAGGGCTTCGACCTTCGCAGCAAGTTTATTGTTAGCTTCAATTAGGTCTACCTGAGAGCGAACATAACGAGCCTCTAGAGAGTCGTCATCAGCAATAGCACTTCTTGTGCCCGCTTTTTCTTCTAGCTTCTCTACGTCTGCCAGACCTCGACCCGTTGCAGCATTTGGAGTTAAACCTTCATTAGAAGCTTTACGCATGAAGTATTCATCATTGATAGCTTTAGTTAGTTTATCTCTAGCAGCTTTTTCTTCTGCTGCATCAGTAGCAATTACAGAAGAGTAGCTTGCAATCTGTAGCCACTTAGCAGATGAAGATTGAACTCTTGAAAGATGTAGAGATACAGCAGCAGCTAGATCCTCACTGGCAAGAACAGGATCATTCTGAACACGGCGTGTAGTTTCTGCACGAGCGGTATTGTTTTGAACACGACGGCGTGCTCTAGCATCTTTAACATCTTCACGATCACCTAGAGCAGCTTGTACGTCTGTATCAAGAACAAACTTAGGTGCTCTCTCGGCTACCTTTGAACCAATATAGTTATCTCTGAACTGTGGACTATTAAGAAGAGCAGCACGGGCAGCAGCAACCTTCTGATTAACAAGAATTAGTTCTATCTCCGACTTAAGAAGCTGTGGAGACTTAAGAAGATGCTCGGCTCTTCGTGTGGCTTCCTCGTTGGTTAGACCAGCAAGCTTACCCTCAGCCTCAATCAGTCTCTTAGCTGTAGCAGGATCGTTAGCAATTTGTTCTGCGCTTAATCCTCTTAGTTCAGTGTCAGCGATTCTTGTATCAGTTAGTCCCTGAGCATACATCGCACCAAGACCATTAGGGTCATTGGCGATGTCCATCATCGTAGCGCCAGCTAGTTGCTTCGTAAGAGCTAATGTAACAGCCTGATATGCAGCATATTGTGCTGCCATAAGTGGCTGGATTTGAGTATTGTAAAGCTCTAGAAGGGTAGCCTGTTGCATCCATGCAGCGTTAACCTTCTGCATCGCAGCCTGAGTAGCATTCCATCCATCTTCGGGATCGAAGTCTTCATTTACATTAGGGAATGGCATTCCCTCTGGTTGCTTACGTGGTCCAGAATCTTCATCGCCGCCGTCTTTCTTACTTCTCTTCTTGCTTGGCTCTGGGGCATCGAAAGGATTAGACTTCTTGGAAGCAGCAGTCTGGTTATTAAGAGCATTAGCTTTATTGTGAAGAGCCTTAATAAGCTCATTCTCCGCAACAGTGAATGGAGTAAGCTTATTTTCGAGAACAGTAGCCTGAGCATTCAGTGCTCGGATCTTACGCTGTAACGCACTTACTAATCCGTCTTCATCATCAGCAATGTTGGTTGTGTTATATTGTTCACCGGATCTAGAAACTAGACCTTTCTCCTGTAGCGAAGTAAGAGTCGATGATCTAACTCCACGGTTTCTCAGTTCGTCTGAAGTAATACCGGGAGTAGTGTTGATGATGTCAAGAGCTTTAGCTTGTGCAGCAGTGATCTTCTTATTGAGAACGGCTCTGGCCTGTTGTGTATCTGAAACAGATTTAACAGCAGCAGTTGTTTCTCTTTCGTAGATTACCTGATCAGTCCATTCTTCTGCCATCTGGCTATTAGCAGCAGCAAGAAGTGATCTAGATTCAGCATCGTCAAACGCTCCGCCCTTGCGTACAGGTGCGTCTGGAACGTTTCTAATAGCTCTACGCTCTGTATCATCGTTGCTACGAGCAGCACGATCATCATTATCATAAGCACGCTGACGCTTCTCTGCTTCAGCAAGACGTGCTTTTTCTTTCTGATCTGCAATATCAGCTTTTTCCTGCTCAATACGTGCAGCATAAGTTCCAAGATCGGGCTGGGCTTTATTAGGTGCTCGTACCTGCTGGCGAAGAGTTTCGATCTGCTGCAATTGCTGCATCATAGCTTCTGGATCAAAGCTATCTAGAAGAGGATCACCAAATGATTCAAGACCGATGGAGAACTCTTTAGAATACTTTTCAAATAATCTCAGACGATCAGACTTAACAGCTTTACGGCCGGGAGCAGGAGCATAAGCTTCCAGAAGATCATTTTTAATGAAATCATATTCAGAACCCAAAGTATGAGCAAGGCCATCCTGTACGGTTCTTCTGATCTCTCCTAATGGATCTTCACGAACTTTATACTTCTTGTTTGTTCTTGGATTAACCTTTTCTACATCGCCACGAAGGCCGCCTGAATAGGTCTTGATGAAATCTTCTGTAACATCATCAAGTGACTGTTGAAGTCCCTGTCTGAAATCTGGGAACTCAGCCTTGCGGCGAACCTTAGCTTCTTTAACAACCTCGGGACCATACTGGGCTTCTAGATCCTTAACGTAGTCACCCTGATCAGCACGAACACCGGCACGGCGTTCACGTTCAGCAGCATTTGTTTCAGCACGGGTTCTGCCACCACGGCTGTAGAATGTTTTTCTGTCAATAGCTTCTTGTTCTACGACAGCAGTAATCTGACGCTCAGCAGCAAGTTGCTTAGCGGCTTCAGCGGCTTCTAGTGCCTCTAGTTGCTGTAGACTTGCAGCGCCACGAAGGGCTACATCTGCCTGTGTTTCAGAAGCTACACGCTCTCTAGTTTTAGCTTCTAGAGCCTTACGTTCTTCACCATCGACTACGATAGGATCAACGCCACTAGTTCCTCTAGCGAAATAGTCTGCACGCTCTTGTCCACGACCCTGAACAATTCTACGCTTCTCGGCCTTGGTTACACTTTGAGCTTCAATAACTGGAGGTGGAGCAGTTGGAACAATATCAGCTCTACGTGGAGTTGGAGGAATAACCTCATCAACCTTAAGAGCTTCTGCTCTTCTTCTGCTTGCCTTAGTTGTAGCAAGCTCAGAACTTACTGATCTACGACGGATACTAACTTCAGTCTCAGTTAGGTTCGTTAGAGTCTTTTCGTCACCTAGTTGCTTCTTAAGTTCTGCTTCTATTTCAGCATCAAAATCGGTACGAACTGTCTTAGTTAAACCAACTTCCTCTCTTGCTTTTCTATCAATAGTTCCTTCTTGACTTTCGAAAAGAACCCGAGCAGGGTAATTTGGCATAAACTTTTCTGATTCATCAATATCAGGAAGCTCAAAAGCAGCGCCTCTTATTGATTGAAGTGAGTCGCCAAGTCTAGTGGATTCTTTTTCAAGAGATTTTTGTATAGATAGCTGTCTAGCCTTAAGAGCCTTAAGAGCAGCTATACGTTCTTGATCCGTAGTTTCCTCAATCTTCTTATCAATTCTAGAAATTCTATTACGGGTTTCCTGTGCCTCTCTTTGCACCACAAGAGACTTCTTTGTTGTCTGTAGATACTCATCTTGCAAAGCTTTGAGCTTGCCCATAGTCTCAGCATTAATATCCTTAACTGGACGTTGTTCTGGAATAAGAGACTGTTGAGGTGCGGCAGTTTGAGCAGGGGCTTGTGCAGCCGCAGATGTCTTAGCTGCAAGAATCTGTGCTTCTTTTTCCCTTATCTTCTCTGATATAGAAGCTCTTTCAGCTTCAATTCTTAGAGTCTCACCGTATAGCTTATGACCTTCATCATTAAGTTTAGCTCTTCGACTGGGTATATATTCTCTACTGTTAGGGTCCATGCCTGGAGTAGAATCTGGAGCATCGGCGTCAACAAGTTTACTATATTGATCTCTTAATTCTGCTGACTCTTTATTAACACGCAAACGTTCATTCTGCTTAGCAATAAATTTTTCGGTTAGAGCTTTTTCTTGCTCTTTGAGTCTAGCTATCTCTGTTTCAAGATTAGTAGCTCTAGTAGTAGCTTTAGCCTGATCACTAAGAGCATCTTCAATAGTTAGTTCTTGTGCAAGAAGGTCAGTCTGCTTAAAGGCTTCCTTCTTGGGTGGTGGAGTAGGATCTACAGGAACAGTTCCTGCACGAAGCTTCTCTGGATCTGGAGCATCGCCAAATAGAACGCCTGCTTGAACCTGTGAAGCAGCACGTTCTCTTGCACGGATTTCAGCTCTTGTATTCCCAGGTGGAGATGGAGCTACTGTACGAGTCTCTTTCTCAGCAGCCTTCTCAGCAGCAGAAGCTTCTTTTTCTTTAGCTCTAGTTGTTCTCTTTGCAGCAGCTAACTGGCGCTCTCGTTCAGCGGCAGCTTTTTGATATTCTGCCTTTAGAGTTAAAGCTTCATCTTCCGTTACTTGTCCTATAACATCAAAGCCATTCGGACTTGCAGCAGCTCTGAGTGGGTCCGCTGGACTACGGGTATCGACGTTCTCAACAAAAACTGGATTTCGCAAGATATTATCAATATCTTCCATAGCCGAAGTTACAGCATATATTCTAGCTTTTTCTGCTGAGTCAGCTCTTTTTATACCGTAGTCCTTCGCAATACGTGGTTCAGTGGTAGCATATGCATAAGGCTTCGGACCACGGCCGCCTGGATTGATCTTGCCAGAAGTAATTTCTTGTCCAGTTCCGTGGAACAGTAGTGGCTTTCCTTCTTCGGCAAGCTTGCGAACAGCCGCCTTCTTAGCTTCTAAAGCAGATTCTTCGGCAGCCTTAGCCGCTTTCTGATCCGCTGTAGCCTTAGCAGCTAGAGCTTTATCGGAACGTGCCCGTGAAGCCTTCTGAGAGGCCGCTGAACGCTCTGCATCTTTGGCATTGGAGTCCGCTGCCCTCTGAGCCTTAGCATCTGCTGTAGAGGTGTCTACAGGCTTTGTAACTTTTTTAGGGCGCTCTTGCTGAACCTTGGGAGTTACTTCTTTCGCTACAAGAGCAGCCGAACGAACACGAGTTGGCTTGGTTACGCCAACTTCATTTAGTATTTGGTTTGACTGTGTTCTAAATTCTTTCTGAGCAGCTACGCCAGAGAGTTTACCAACAGCCTTATTTACAGCAAGACGTGTCTGTTGAGCTACCTTGTCAAATTCCTTCTGAATAGCAACAGGCAACGCATCTAGACCTAAGCTAGTAGCAAAGGCCGCAGAAGATACTTTCTTTAGTTTTCCAACCTCAACAGAGGAAGCTTGTTTTCCAGCAGCCTTAGCTGCGACTGTAAGCTCAGCCTGTGCAAGACCAAGAAGCTTACCACGCTCACGAGCCATACGCATAAGCAGTTGCTCTTGCTTCTTTAGCTCAGCAGTATCCTTGCCGTTAACAACTTGCTTAGTGTCAAGTAGACGAGACTTGGCTTCACGAGGTAGCTGGGCTACTTTAGCGGTGCTACTTCCACCGGCACTACGTTGAAGCTTATTGAGGTATGATTCAAGCTCATTCAACCCAGCCTTAGCGGTCTTGGGGTTTACTAATAGATCAATCATAACTTTATTATTAGCCATATTTTAGTAACACCCCTTTTCCTTAAAGCTTTTCCTATTTAAGATATCGTCTTATAAGGATTCCTTCATACGTTCAAAGTAAACGTTCTCTTCCCACATTCCTCCATCGTCTTCATCAATGGTTTTGTTCTTATTTCCTCCGTATTTAGAGTCTCTTTCTGACTGGATCTTCTTGAACCAAGTTTCGATTTCCCAGTCAAGATGCCACATCCAAGAAGGAGGACATTCATCAGATGTTAAATTCTCCTGCCAAGACAGGACACGCAAAGCATGTTCAATAACAACAAACAAGTCATTATGAATACTTTCAACATTCATTCCTTCCGGCCACATCAGGTGACCGGAACCTGTTGCTTTAGTGGTGGACGCCATCCTCAAGAAGTGAGGTGTGCCCGCTAGTCTTTTCCCTCAAATGAATCTACTGAAAGCTCAATATACGTTAGGACAAGTTTGTTATATACCGGACCCTGACATGAATCTACTTCTTCACGAGACTGGAAGTATCTCTTAGAGTGATCTGAACCAAGACGTGTAGCGAAAAATAGTTGCTGGCGACGGAACTCTTCGATAAGAGCATTATCACCATGATCTTCAATAAGCTTGTTTACAATTCGTTTACGCAATTCGTCTTCTTCAAGATCCTGAAGCTCATATGTAAGCTCTCTCTCTTCAGCATCAATCTCGGCCTGAACTTGATCTGTATACTTACGAAGTTCAGCAAACACACGAGCAGCATCAGAGTCTTCTGGGTCTGCTGCATAGGTATCCTTAAGACCTTCGTTCCAAGCGTTCTGAAGACCAGTTAGGTAATCATCCTCAGACCATTCTTTTTCATCAGCTACACGAGCTTCTGCTGATAGAGCATACTGGTTGAGTTTAGGCTGGATAAGAAATGCGATCATTTCATCTGTTGTGTATAGACCATACTCATCCATCTGATCGAAGTAGAGCATACGCTCTGAAGCATCATCAGGTAGTCTCTTGATGGAAGTGATTCTTGACTTAGCTGGACGAGAACGGTTTACAGCTTCCTGCGTTTCAGCAGGCGTTAGCTTCTGTAGCCATAGCTCTAGAGGCTCACCCTCGCCGTCATCAAATACAACCTCACGACCTGTAACGTACAGCTCTGAGAGTCTACGCTCTTTGGGTGCAATAATCTTCTCTTTACGAACGTCAATATTAGACATTAATATTTCTCCTTGTATCCTTGATGTTAACCTGTGTCCTATTCTATACATCGGCATAAACAAGAAAAAGACCCCCGAAGGGGTCTTTCTCATTAGATTTAGATTTTAGAATCTATCAGACTCGACTTCCGTTGTAGACGTATAGGTTACCACCGTCTGAAGTGAAGTTCATTGAAGTCTCTAGCTTAGTGTTAGCCTGACCTGAGTAGCCTGGAACGCTGAAGCGTGCATCTGGGATGTATAGAGTCTTTAGACGAGCACCTGTATCTGGGTGAGATACACGAATCTCTAGAGGTACTGGAGTTGTAATGTTGGGGCCGATAACCTCAGAAGCGCTTACGCCTGTGATCTGAGAAATCTTAGTGAAAAGATCGGCTGGATCGAATGGTTTCACACCAATTGAACCGTTTACCTCAGGTACGTCATATTCTGTTGAAACATAACGCTCGTTACCTAGTTCCTCATCATTCTCTAGGTTGGCTGTCCAAGTTGTCTCAAAGCTCTGTACGGAGTTTAGACGAGTGAAGACTGGAGTAGCATCAGTTGAACCGATGTATACGTCGATGTCTTTACCACGAACCGCAGCAGGCTTAACAGAAGTTGTAGCGTGGATCTTCTGTCCTTCAGGGTTGTTACCTGTCTGAGTATAGTTGGTTACAGTTAGAGAACCGTAAGTGATACGAACAGTGTCGTAAGTAGCTGAATCATCATCAGCTAGAGTTAGGGTTGTAGCAGTATTGTCATAACCAGTGTCACCAGAGTCATCGAAGAATAGTCTCTTGTATGCCTTTGATGTTGAGTCTACTAGACAAACGCTGAGAGCGTAAATGCTGTCACCGTTCTGGTCGTATAGAGATGCTGTACGGTCTAGGGTGTATGGACCCACGCCAACGTTTGTCTCTTCCTGAATGTAAGGCTGACCAGGAGTATAGAAGATTGAGTCACCACGCATTGTGAATGACTGTGTGCTTGACTCACCAACACCGAAACGGTATGTTGCTGACTCTAGAGTTAGGTAAGGGATAACTACACCCTTCACGATGTCGAACTGACCACGGCGAGACTTCCAAGGTGAAACGATGTCGATTGGAACAGCGTCACGGAAATCAATCTCGTTAGAACCGACAGTTGAAGAGAATGTAGTAGGATCTTCATTTACGAGGATTGCCTCAAACTCTGTTGTCATGTCGAATGACTCTAGGTCGAATGAAATTTCTGGAATGTCACGAATGGTAGCGATACTTTCGTAGTTACCTAGTTCGTAGATTTTTTCTTCAGGGATGTTTAGATCGCCAGGACCACCGGTCTGGATACGGTCTAGAACATACTTACCTGCTTGTGTAATAATTTGACCACCACTTAGAGCGATTGTTCTACCTCCTTATGAGACTGTTTTAGTAACAGTAGATTTTACGTTTTTACGTCTTTTGCCAGTTTTGATATTAGAAACGGTTGAAGGATCTATACTATACCTAATGGCAATTTCAGTTTGAGAAATATTTTCGTTTAACAACGACCTAATTTCTATAACATTTTCTTTAGTTAATTTAACCGCTTTCCGTGGCTTAAAAAATGGTTCATTCACATGCGCCCAAGTTTTACCTACATACCTTATTATTTTTGTCTCAGGATCTAGTAGACCATAAACATATAACAAGACTTCCTCCGACTAATATATGAATCGCAGAACCTTTGCTCTGCTTCCTATAGTAGTTATCGTCCTATCATTTTATTTCAAGCCAAGAACGTGCGAGCGCGTCAAACTGTCTACCGTAATAAGCATTGATGTAAGAAGCACCAGAGTCTAGGAATCTCTGACCACCTATACTAGCACTAGCTTTACCAGAGAAGAAGGGCGTAGTTTTACTTGGGATTGCTCGCTGTCTTTTATCTTTTCTAGCGGCGTAGAAGGCATCCCCAGCACCACGAGGCTTTCTAAGTTTCGCACCAGCAGTCTTCGGAGCGAAGGTCATAGAGAAGAAACCTTTAGGAATTCTGAAGTCTTTAGAGGCTGGATACTGATCCAAGCTCACTCTGGCACTTGTCTGAATTCCAAAGAACTTCATCGGTTGAGCAGTGGGTGCCTTTCTAGAATTACCACTCGCAGTACCGAAGTTTAATCGGTACCACTGCTTAGCCCAGTAATCCATTCTACCGGCATCAATAAATTTAATTCCATGTTCATCAGCAGTAATTGTCTTAGGATCTCTTAAAGCCTTTTCCATTCTACCATTAGCATAACGGCGGAACTTTCCACGATCATTATATCTATATGATTTTCTCTCACCAATAGAACTAGACTCGTAAGAATTAATAACTCTCTCTCTAGCTTTGTCAGCAACCTTTTGATTTAACTGCTTCAATCCAGAGGCACGAGTAACATTTCTTTTGGCTGTTCTGGCCCATAGACGTAGCTCCTTAGCTAATTCTTTATTCGCTTGCTTAGCAACGTCTTCAAGAATATATCTAATATCTAGAGTAACAGTGTTACCTTTACGAGCCATAATTTCACCTTCTAACGTTCTAGAATCTCATCTAACTTATTTAAAAACTCCTCGTTAAAGTCTATATCGTCATTCATTAGATCCATAGCAAGATCACAAATATCATTTACTTGATCTAAAACAACCTTTCTTAATTCCTTAGAAACATGATCAGGCAAATAATAATCACACTCTCTCTCCTTGTATGAAAGTATAATCGCTATAGCTCTGTCTCTTCTTTTTCCTAAGAAGTCTTTCCCTTGTCCAAATAACATATCCTTTTTCCTTTTCTTTAAATTATAATAAAGTACCCGGTGCAGTAACCGTTTTCAATACTGGAATATTAGAATCAATATATTTAACAGAACCACCCTGAACTATCAAAGCTCTAGCAGTACCATTCTCATTCGTAACAGTTTGGATAATCTCTACGGCTAATGTAGATCCACCACTAATAGACAAGAATGTTGCTTTGTTATTAAGATCAATAGTACATCCTATCAGAGTTAACTTTCCTACAGTTTGTCCTCCATATGCACTCCATAGATTTTTGGGCGCAATATAGTCATTAACAAATTTGCGTTCACAATCTATTCCATTTAGCGTTCCTATAAGCCCTGAAGACAGCCACTGAGATCCGACAGAAAGAAGTGGACCCTTGCAAAAACTTCCGCCATTAGTTGGAGTTCCTCTTTCTATACATCTAACTAGAGTAGTCACTGAAGAACTACCTGTCTGAATTAACGAACAGTCTGTAGCCACAACTTCAATAAAGTCATGGTGTCCACTAGATTGAGGATTACCATTAAGGTATACTCCATAACGATTCCAATTTATGAATTCTGTTCTCTCCATTGTTACATGTAGATGAGGATGGATATAGCATCCCACAGAACTATACTTAGATTCTTGTGGTGCTTCGATTACAGAGTCTTGGACTAGAAGCGAACCATGTCCACCGTGGCCTTCAAAGAATGCGAAGCCACCAACGAATGCAGAAAGATGGCTGTTGATGATTTCAAATCGGCCACCACCAGAGCGATGAACACCGTATCCATAGCCACCAGTTGTTGTAACATTCTCTATCGTAAAAGTTGAGTCCCAAGTCTTATACAGTCTCCAACCAATCGCAGCTATGTCAGTAGATGCAGTATTCGGCCAACCCGTTGTATCAGGACCATTGATAGTAAGATTCCGAACTGTTAGTCTAGATCCATTTGGTAGACCATCTGCGTTAAATAAATGGTTTATTGGAACTGTATTTCCACCAACGTTAATGGTTGTGTTATTTCCTTCTATGATCATAGAACGTGGAATGGTGAATGAAGTTCCGGCAGGAACGTCTATAATTCCACCCGGCAAAACACAAATTCCATTAACTGGTGTGTCATTAATGATAGTCTGGATTGTCATTAAACTTTAGCTCCTTCTACAATAAGCATCGAACCTGCGGCAAAATTCCCCGTTTGGCAGTAAATCTGGATAGAAGTAACGGCTGGGGTATACAAAGCAAACAAACCTGTTATAGTAGCAGCCGAACCCACAACTGAAGTAGATACTAGTGATCCCTGACCAAAAATCCATCCTGATTTAGTGAATCCATCATGGAGTTGAAGTTCACCAGTAATCATACCGCCACGATCAGTGTTAGTGGCAGAACCAGGAATAATACCTAACTGCCAATAGGCACCCAATGCAGCGGCCAAGGTACCATAAACGTTACCAGTTTCATTATTAACTGTCATACGTATGTTTTCAGTCGTAGCATTACGAGTGCCCCTACCTGAAAGAGTAAAACGAATTCTTGGATAAGTCGTTACGTCAACGCTACGAGCGCCAGTAGAACCATCAAAAGTATGTGCATCTAGAACAACCCAGGCTGCGTCAGTCCCAGCCGGTCCAGTTGCACCACTTGCGCCTACCGATCCAGTTGCACCAACCGTTCCGGCTGTACCAGTAGCACCAACTGGTCCGGTAGCGCCAGTGGCACCAGCTACAATTGAATCAGCACCAGCAGGGCCAGTAGCTCCCTGAGGGCCAGTTGCGCCAGTAGCACCTGCAACAGCTTCCAAGGCAGCAATACGAACATTATTAGAGTAAGTAATAGATCCAGTGTTTGACTCCCAGCTTACCCCTTCAGAATCTACGAAAGAGTTGGAAAGAAAATCATCAAATTCATCTAGAAGTGGTACAAGTGTAGCAGTTGAAGCATCTGGTGCAGCAACAAGAGTTCCATCAACCCCATCATACAACTCACCTCTAGCAATACGACCGGCAAATCTTAAACCTAGGAGCCAAGAATTGGCATCATCCCATTCAATACCAGCAGGGCGATCCACGATAGCAAGAGTACGCCACTGGCGTCCGTCAGCAGTTGTAGTATCCCCCCCGTATGAGGTCCCAATCTGGAGAACTGCCTTATTGTTAACAAGATCAATATAAGCTCTCAGCCAACACCAAACTCTGTTGACGTCTAATCTCATAAATGCATCCATCTCGTCTGTGGTTTCTCCACCACGAATAGATTCAAGATATAGCCTTAAAGGCGCAGTAAGCGATTCTTTCCAGATTGCCATCTCAAAACAATCTTCAGCAGTGCCGTCGTCAAACCATCTTGACCAAATTTCGAAATATTGATTAAGGTTATCACTGCTTGGATCAAAATAAACTAAGGCCCGAGCGTCTGGCCCGTTTTCAAGTTCTGAAATTCCACCAGTAGTATACCATTCTTGACCGAGTGTATAAGTGTAGTCAAACCATGCACTAGGTGGATCTACCGTATACTGAACTGACGAAGCATCAATACCGGGCAAAAACTTTGAAAGTTCCCATTTGCCGGGGAAGCGAGTAATGGCTATAGATTCTTCTGGTCCTAGGACAGCGATTATAGAAGAATTCTCGTTGTCAATGATTCTTAACGGAGATACCAACCCAGCAGTAAAACGAATTGTTCTACCTAATGGAAAGTCAGTAAGAGCGGGAAGAGTTGCTATAACGGGATCTGTTACATCGCCATTTACTCTATGCCATGCTGAACCTGAAGACATGTCTTCAGCACACGTAAAATCGCCATCATGACCTATAGCAGTCCATTCAATGGCTCTAGCAAGGACAGTTGTAGCCTCATTGATATCACTCCAAGGAATCAAGGTATCTGGCGTATTATTATCGTTATCTCTAGCTAGCTCAACATTGTGTGCTGAGATACGGAACGGTCTAGCCCCAGAATCTCTTAAATTCCACAACTCGGGCAAACCCACAACAGACCCGCCAGCAACAGAAATAAGCTGATTATATCTTTCTTCTATATTGGGTTCAATTTCAGTCCAAGGCGTTCCCACAGATTCTACACGGTACAGTTTACCATATTCCGATGGATCGCTAGGCGAATCAAGGCCAGGAATAATAACAAGAGCTTCAACTAGATCAGCAACATTGAGCGCAGAACCTCTAGCTAGCCAGTTTGCTGGAATAATACCATCAGCAGGAGCATCATCAGCGCGACGAATAGGCTGTAATGTTGTAGCAGAACCATCAACAGCCGATACCGCAACAAGATAGTCTGCTTGATAAATTTTTTCTTCAAGACGACGACTTGGAATAATCTCTACTTCTCCAACTGCCGTGACTCTAAACAAATCATTTTGGTCTGTAGTAACATTGTAGCCAGTTATTAATGTTCCAACTTTATTAGAAGCCAAAGGCGATGGCACTTCCCGAGCATATTGCAGAGTCCAATAACCAATTTCTTCAACCCATCCAGTGACTACCCATCCGTCATTATTGACTGAATTTGCTTGACCTGTAAGCAAACTCTTACTGGTTCCGTCTGTGGTTACACCGACAATTACAGGGTCAGCAGGAAATGGCAAAGCTAAGGTATCTCCATCGAAGACACCGCCAAAAAGAGTCACATCTATCGGTACATACTGCTGGTAATGAGGAACTCCCGGCCCTGTAGCCCCCGTAGCGCCTGCTCCGGTGGCACCTGCGGCACCTGCGGCACCTGCGGCACCTGTGGCTCCCTGTGAGCCTGTGGCACCAGTAGGACCAGGGATGGTCGAAGCTGGCCCAGTGGCTCCTATTGGGCCTTGTGGACCGTCTAAAATGACTTCAACAGTCTCGACACCAAAGTCATCTCCGAAGCCCTCTACATAGATTATTTCTTGATCTTCAAAGTCAGCCATTTAATGTAATCTCCTGTGTCACCTTAAAAGCGCTTGGTTCCATGATATAAGGGATATACCCATCACTTCTTACTAATTCTAGTTCCCACAGATACGGCCCAATCGGGAAAGTAGCCGTTGTATCCGCATCAATTTCCATTCTCACGATCCCACCGTCAATTGTGATCATTCCATTTTCTGTTGTTAAGGTAATTAAAACATCCTCATCCCCTGCTACAGAAGTAGCTGAGGGAGCTTGGGAGCGAACTTCAATACGACCAGTATAATCACTTAGATCTAGATATTCACCATTAGATCCCTGGTAGCCAATAGCATCTTTATAAGTTTTGCCTTGCTTACAGATTCGTGGATACTTTGCTTTTTTCGTTATAGCCATGTTGGGGTATCCTCTAGCTCTAAATATTTAATTGCATTCATTAGCGATTCCTTATCATCTTTAAAATTGCCCAAACCAACATTACAATTATAACAAAGTAATCCACGGACTTTTCCAGTTATATTTATTTTCCAAGGTTTATTTTTTAAAGCCATGACGGTAAATCTTCTGGGCTAATCAGCAAGTCTCCCACCCAATAAGTTGGAGTGGCCGCTGTGGGAACAGAGATATAATAAATAACATCATCATCAGATAAAGTCTCTTCCGTAATCTTATACAGTGAGTCTGTCGGAGTTATGGTGTCATTTTCCACGATGGTAGTTATTTCCCAATAACCATCTTGATCTGTTGTTGTGCCATATGCCCCGTTGATCATGACTTCATCAGCATAAGCTACCGGAGATACTGAAGTATCCCAGATAAGCTCAACTTTAACCACCACACCTGATTTGGGTACACCAGCAGTTTTTTCAATAGTGTTATAAATTGTTGCCATAATTAACCACCTTCTCCATAATAAGTATCAACTATAGTAACGGCAATAACCCACCAATATTTATTGAAAGGTGCATCCCATTCTCTAACTCGACTTTCTTCAATGTTTTCTAACTGACATGTAAAGAGATAGAACTCATTCTCATCTCTTAAATCATAAACTTTAAATGAGGGACCGGTACGACCGATGCTCTCCATTTTACCTCTCAGTATATCATATATATCGCCAGTTAGATGAACTCCAACAGATTCATCTTCTGCAAAAATATCTAAGTAGATATCCCAGTTATATTGTTCAAGATTAGAACCCATTTCTATCTCATCAGAAGAAAGTTCTTCCGCTGAAATAGATACCTTGTTAGGCTTAATCTCTGTTCTTGGGTCCACCTGATCCGATAGTAAAGTAACATCTGAAGTAGAGAGACTGCCGCTAAACCAGCCTAGTTCATTCAATGCACCATATACCATCCAGTAAAAATTATCTTTAATTAGCCTTCTTCTGAGACCACCAACAACTTGACTCATAATAACTCCTAGGATTCGTCTACGGCAATTGCATGAACCGTATATACAGTCACGCTAAATAGCCCTACTGGTGGTTCCACAAACTGGACATCGTAAGTATTACCTCCAAGTAATACTTTAGTTGCTCCTTCTATCTGTGCATAATCTGTATCTAATAATGTAATAACAACTCTTGGGGTATCAAATTCACCAATAGGACTACCTGTTGGGTTCCTATAAATAAACTCAACAGCGCAATCCACTTGGACATCATCTTGCTCATTAACACTTACAGCGGCGGAAGCTAGGTCATAAGGACGACCAGTTGGATCTGTCTTCACGCTATAAGTTTTCTGACTAACCCACCTAAAGGTGACCTTCTCCTGGGTTGCGTTAGGGCTACCCATTTGCATAGCTGATTTGATCTTATCCCTAAAGGTGTCTGGATTAAAGCTAGATCCAAACGTAGGGTCAGTCGGCTGAGCCATTACCACTCACTCCCAACCCAGTCGATAAAGCCATAAGCGATAGCGGATTGTCGTGCGGCGTAAGTATCAATGTAGATGATATCTGTTGCAGAACCCTCATCAGCTAGACGATCAAGAACACGAGAAATGCGTACATTTAGATCTTCGAGAATAGCTCTGTAAACCTGCGCCGACTTCTGAGTTTCGTATTCAACCGGGCCAGCTTTAGCTCTGAAGACCGTATCAGTATTGAGAATCTGATTCTTAACAATCTTCATATAAGCGTACAGAATAATAAGCTGTTGCTGGTCACGAGTCATAGCATCAGCAGTTGGATCATTCAGCCTGCTGATCACACCATCCGCTTCCGTCCAGCCATTCATAAGCCCATCTAAGTGAGCATTCCAGAAAGCATTTCTTAGTTCAGATACCCACTCGGGAGAACTTACGGTAGCATACTGGTCAGTACCGGGCTGATTAACTTCAATAATAAGGTCTGGTACCAGATCTTCTAAATCTACAGATGCCAACGTAATCTCCTTACACTAGGGCTAATAAATAGTAAGGCCGCTTAGAGCGAACCCTAGGCGGCCTTCGTAATCGAAATTATCGCAGCTTCTGGGGCTTGGCGATCGCTTCTTCGTATGTATCGAAGACCTTGCCGGTCACCTGTGGATGTAGCTCGTCATAGCGAGCATTCACGGCCTTGACCTTGGCTACTGTAATTGACTCAGCCTTATCGGCATCATCAGACTCAATAAAATTCTTAAGTCGAGCTACAACTAGCGGGCTGGTAATGTCTGCAAGTTCTTTCTTTAGTTCATTCGCATTGAGCTTAAGAAGGTCACGGATCTCTGATTCCGATTTAGTATTTATATTACTCTTAATCTCTTCGTAGTCATCTGCTGAATCTAGTAGGCGAACATTGGATAGCGCACCATTACTAAACCAGTCATAATCAGGTCCAGCGCCATTTCTAGCAGCTTCCTGATTAAGTTGTCGGTCATAACTAGACAGCTCAATACGCTGGCCAGGACCAACACGTCGGGAGACTGGGCGGCCGGATACATCCTCGACCTCAACCCAAATCTCACTACGATTGCGGTTTTCCCAAACTTCTAGTTCTTCTCTTTTAACCATTACTTTCTCCTTTTAAAACGTTTAGTGATTCCTATACTATACATCGTCCTATAACTAAAAAACCGGCCCCGAAGGGCCGGTCTAGTAGGAATCAATTTTTACCTAGATCAAGGAGTTACTGTTGAATCTACGATTCGACGTACTCTGTCCTTGTAGATAAGGGTAGAAGCGAAGTCCTGACGGTAGATGTAGTGCCAGTTCCAGTTATCATCTTCGATGAATTCTTTGAACTGTGACTCACCGAAGTAAGCAGCTTTACCTGCGTCACGACCGATGATCCATAGCTCGTTGGCTGGGAATTGGCTAGTGCTGTAAGCATCAACTACGTTAGGTAGAGTGATGATACGTGCTCTACGGTATGAACCCTGAACACCTGTACGAAGTAGTTGCTCGTTAGTCTCAGGAGTAAACAGAGCGTAAGTGTTGTTACCTGTTAGGGCATCAACGATCTTGTCTGTCATTGTATGACGACCTACGATTACAACCTCGTCACTCTCTGAAGCGTCACGAACGCCAGATAGTGCGGAGTTAAGGTTGGCTAGAGATAGACCAGAAACACCAACGAATGAGTCATCACCTGACTGCACAGCAGCCTGATAAGTTGAAAGAACACGCTTGTTAAGTTCAGCAGTTAGACGCTGGCGACCTAGACGAACTAGAGTCTCAGCGGTTTCAGCGAAACCTGTACGAAGGCGATCTTCCGACTGTACTAGGTGGAAACCGATTGTGTCGGCACCGATTTCGAATGAATCTTTCCATAGGTCAGACTCTTCGATGTAACCACCACGGCCATGCCAAAATGCCTCTAGACCACGAACTTCTTCGATCACAAAGCGGCCATCTAGTGGAAGCTGTAGTGTCTCAGTCATTAGGTCAATGAAGTTATTGGTATTGTAACCTTGGTAGATACCTTCGGTAATTTCCTGGGCAACTTCCATGCGCCATTCTTTGTTTTGGTAGTTATCTGCGGCTTCCGCATTGATGCGTGCCTTGATACCTGCAAGCTCTTCGGCTAGAGGATCTGCTTTTGTAAATAGTGTACTCATTTTAGACCCCCCTATCAGAAGTTTAGAACGGCTTCAACAGTGTCTGTTGAAGCATCGACGGATGTTACGATTAGCCATGCCTCGGCTGCATCGGAAGTTTCCTTCCAATAACCATCAGTGTCGTCACCGGCACCAGGAGTTAGCATGTCGCCAACAGCTACAGTAGGAGTTGCAAGGCTTACACCGGCAACCATCACACGAGCAGTTGGGTAATCTTCACGAGTATAGAATGTTGTTTCTGAGGTGTTGCGGTAAGCAATCTTTACATGGTTTGCACCAGTGATTACCTGAACAGCTTTACCAGCAGGAACAGTATCCATATCAGAGTATGTGGTAATTGCAGTATCGTTACCATCGTAGCGGAACTGCTCATAGATTAGAATTCCACCTTGGCCGGGTAGTGGCTTGTCAAGGTTTCCTCCAGAATCAGTAGCTAGTTCAACAACAGCTCGACCTAGACCATCATTTGCACCAGTCACTACAACAGGTACGAACTGTGGTAATGGATCTGACGCTGTGTCTAGAACGTAGCGGCTGCCTCTTTCGCCATGACGGGGAGATACACGAAATTGTGCGTTACGGAACATTTATTTCCCCTTTCAGACTTTACGGATGTCGATACCAGCGTCAGCGGCACCAAAGAGATTTGCTAGATCTCCCTTTAGTACAGTTGAACCTGATTCGACGGGACGGATGTTTTTCATAGCAGTTTCACGAGCAGCTTCTTCACCTGCTGGTTCTACGGCCTTTGGAGCGGAAGCGATCTTCCAGTCTGCAATCATTGCTGCAAACTCTTCATCGTCTTTCTCGCACCAGCGATCTAGATTTGCTTCTAGATAATCTGCTGGGAAGTTAGCTACTTCTTCAATCTGCGCTTTACGCTCAGCTTTGATAGCAGTGAACCACTCAGCTAGTTCGGCAGCCTCTGATTCAGTTGTTAGGAATGCAAGTACATTCGCTAGCTCTGTCTCAGCAGCACCCTTTGCGTTTACGGCTTCATCTAGTTTAGCCTGTAGGTCAGCCTTTTCTGCATCGCTTTCGGCTTTCGCCTCAGCAACACGGGCCTCTACTTCACCCTCGACCGCAGAGTCTTTGAAAGACTGTAGTTCGGCTTGAATTGGGGCAACAGCTGCGAGTACAGCGGCATCTAATTCTTCTTGAGTAAATGTTTTATCCATGTCACCCCCTTCTGGGTCATTATCGTTATTATCTTCAGCAATTAATTTATCATTACAGAATGGGCAGGTCTTTGCATGATCTTCGATCAATGCAGCGAACTCTCCATCAGACATTTCTTCTGGCTTGTTAGCAAGAAGATCGTCATGTTGTTTACGAAGTTCATCCATAATTAAGCCCTTTCCTTGTCTATGAAAAATATCGGCATGTTTATTTTTCATAAACCTTTTTTCAGGAGATTTTACTAAAGCGATCTAGTGTAGCTCTGAAGATTAGAGAATTCATAGTGGTAACCCACTGTTCCTCGGAACCTTCTGGGTTATCATTAGCAATAGACTCAACGAGTTTATCGGTATCTAGAGATGATAATTCATTCACAGATGCAGACTTCCATCCTGGCTTATTGGGTGGCACAATTAAGGCTCCACCAAGGAAGTGAGGATTGTTAATCTGACGGTGAGCTGCACGCTCTTTGATGTGATCACAATAGCTATCATCAAATGGACCCTTGTAAGCGAAGCTTTCACCGCAAGCGTCGTCAGTTCCTACACAGGTTACTGAGTCTCCAACACATTCCATTGAGACATATAGCTGACCAGTATTAAAGGCTTCTTCAACAACTGCCATCTTCTCTGGGAAGTAATGCTTCCAGAAAGCTCCAAGTGTTTCAATATATGGGTTGATGACATTTGCACCCTCTGTAGGGTATAGCAGTTCAGCCGCAGTCCATGTACCAACAATCTCTGAAGAGTGGTGGTCTATGTTCATTGGAGAGTGCTGGATGGTTGGCTTCGATAATCTTAGATCATCTAATGTCCAGTATTGACCATTGCTATTAGCATTGTCGGCTTCGACATACTTAGCAAGAATCCACTTGATAGCAGTGTTTGCGACGATGTGCTCAGATGCCCAGTTAGAAGCTACATCTTTACCCTCATCAATAAGAATAGCAGGACTATTAAGAAAGAATGAATTCTTACCCTCAATTAGCGTTGTCATATAATCACCTTTCGTTTTGTCCCTCTTTTATTTGTCGTCACCTTTGCCAGTTTTCGGTGTAGAGTTAAATGATTGCTGGTTACTTCCGCCACCATTTGAGTTACCTCCACCGACACGGCCATCTGATCCAGGGTTACCCGTAGAGTTATTACCCTCCCCAGGCACGGCAGTACCGGGAGCAATAGGAGGACTGAAGACATCGGAGTAAAGTTCCTTCTCTCTACGCTTCTTGATAACTTCATCTGCTATATCAACGTCAACCTCTGCAAGAACAGTAGATTGAGAGATTTGGTTAAGAGCAAACAGATCAAGCATATACTGAGCAAAGTGAGGATCGAAGTCAAGAGCAATTCTACGCATCTTCATAACTGGCTCACCTATTAATTGATCATTTCTATCGAATGTCTTATCCATTACATGAGCCATAATAGAATCAGCGATGTTGTCACGACGTGCTTCCATAGTAGAAGCGATGATCTTGAATAGACCACCTGAAGTATCCGTAGCTGTACCAGCGGCGTAGTTACCAGTCTGTAGGATCTGGAAAAGTCTCGCTGTAACTCTAGAGTCAATAGCGTTGTATCTTTCAGCAGCTAGAGTCTTATCTGTCTTACGAGTGATAATTTCAATCTCTAAACGGTGGTCTGATACAATGATAGGGATGCGAGATGACTGCTGAACCTGAGCACCAGCCTGAGCGATTTCTCCCGGCTTAGCTGGCTTGTCATCCGTACCCTTCTTAACTAGAATAATAGCATTAAGGTTACCAAGGATATCTGTACGATCCATCTCCTGAAGATTATGCTTCATGTCTAACCAGGGGAATACTGACATCGCACGGACATCAGCAAATCTCTGGTAGTCAGGACGTGTTGATGTGATGCGCCAAACATTATCCTCTTTCAGTAGGAAGAGTCTATCTCTTAAACCGTACTGTCCAGTAATTCTACCAAGTTCCATTTCCTCTTGGATATCTGGTATATACTTACTTTCGATAAGCTGACTTACCACAAGATCAGAACTATTTGGTCCAGCTAATGTAGTTTCAAGTTCTTTAGACTCGAAAGGATCAGCAATATAAATTAGTCTTTCCTGTCCGAACATGAAGTTACCAACAGGGATGACCTTACAAGGATCTAAGATTGTCAGACCTTTGGGGACTAGTAGACCCTTATAGACCTTCTTCTTTTTCTTACCTGTATCAGTTGTGCCCTTAACTTTGAAGTCTTTACGTTCCCAGATAGTAGCTACATAGCACTGAGAGAGAACAAAAAGCTCACGCCAGATTTCTCTCATCTTCTGTTCTAGCTTCATATTGTCTTTGATTTGATCCCAGATACTAGACTCATCTTCTTCATTCGACTTAGACTCAATAGTAACTGCCTTGAAAGCAAGTTGTTCTGTTGTCTCTACGGCATTGGAGAAAATATCATCATCTCTCGCAGCTTTAGCCGCTGCCCTGAACTGATCAAAGATCTTCTCTGGGGCAACATACTTATTCTGACTGAAGATACCACCGGAGCGCTGGCGTCCGGTAGAGCGACCGATCCATTCGTCTAGCTTGGAGATGTCCGCTCTAGAAATAAGTTCAGGATACTGTCTCTCAATTGCTTCTTGAACAGCGTCGTCAGGAAGCCCAGACTGATTGTCGAGCAGGATAGTTCCGCCCTCTTCTAATTCATCTAGTATCTCTAAGTCGATACCAAGTTCTGAAGCTTCCATTCATTCCCTCACTTTGTTAAATCAAATTCGAACTGGTTCGCTGATATTAGTCTACTGTAGATCTTAAACTGTCTCTCAACTTCTACTAAGAATGGATCAAGTTCATCAATTCTGAATCTATTGATCTTCTCATTATTGGAACGAGATGCAAAATTTCTCATATAGCTAGCTCTCGCTGAGTACGCAGAAAGATTACGAAGTATCAATCTACAGTCTTCTTCTTGGTGAAAGTCTCTCATGTCAATCAGATAACCAAGGATTTCTGGTCGCCATGTTTCGATAACTTCTTTTACTTCCAATTAACTGCCTCTCTACTTATTATTAACGTCTTTAAACTAAATGTAATCCATTATGATCATCTCAGGAGGGGACCAACTATCCTCATAAGATTTCACAATCTCCTCGATCACATGCTGATTGTATCCAAGAAGGGCAAATCTAATAGCATCAAGCGTGTGCTGACCCTGTTTTCTCTTAGGTTTACCATACTCATCGAAACGAACTGGCTCTTTTCTTTGAACAGCCTGAAGTTCTCCAATAAGATCCTTGTCATATGGAAGTCTTAATCTGTGACTATCGACCATCAATCTCAAAGAATCAATAGAAGCTTCAGATCCGAGTCTTTCTATGGCCGCTGCTTTCCAGCCATCGGGATCATCTTCAGAAATTTCTATGTTAGGATCAAACTGGACTATCATCTTCTTAGAGAATGAGTATCCCTTGATTCTATCAAGCATCCATGCAACATTTTCATCTTCTCTTACTTCTTTCTGTAACCAGTCATAGGCTGGCTGACCGATGCCGTGAGCATCAAACACGAAAGCTGTAGGTCTATATATCTCCATGATATGTTTAATAAGATCAACCTGATCCTCCGTTGGGATACGAGTTAATGTTATCTTTGACAGTAATCTTAATCGTCCGTGATCATCGCCCTTCTCTTTAGTCTCTGCAAATATTACTAAACAGGAGTTAGATGTGGTTAGACCATAATCCATTCCAATCCATACCTTGCCATATTTAGTATGAGAGATTGGCGGATCGAACAGATCCAATATACTACCGACTTCTCGGACCTGGGCATCGTTGATATTACAGATAGAATATTCTTCTAGGTTGTAAGCAGACATCTCATCAGAATCGACTGCCTCCATAAGTCTATGCATTACAAGAAGTGGAGTACCGGCGTTAGCGGATAGACCCTTAACATTTCTACGGTAGTCTGGTGAATCTTCACCACCGTATTCAATGATCTTATCCTGGCGCTCCTTGTCACTCCAATTAGGTCTATACATAGCAGGAAGTGGGACAACTTCCCATGTGCTGTCCTTACCGCTAATCTTATCATCAAAGGTATTACCGGGACCTACGGTTACTCCATGAGAGAACCATCTAGAGTTATCGTGCTCAGGATCGTCATTAATGATTAGAGTTTCAATCAACTCTTTCCAAGCTGGCTCAGGATAAAAACTTGACTCATCTTGTATCAGCCAATCAGGGTGTGTACCTCTCACTCCTGAACCATCAAACTTCGGCAGACGAGCCATAATACGGCCACCATTTGCGAAGTTAATGTGGAAAGGTCTGTGCTTGATTCTGCCTCGCTGGTCCTTAGCGAGCATGGATTCAGCAATTCTATTTCTGAGGTACAACGATTCGATATTGTCAGTTAAGGCATCTAAGTGCAGACCCTCAGGAGCAGTGATAACCAACTCTCCACCGGGATGCACAAATGGGAAAGCAAAAGCTCTCAGCTTAGCTGAAAGACTCTTACCAATAGAACGACTACCTTGACTAATAATCTTCTTGGATTTCTTTCTCCACCAGAACTGCTGAACAGGCCAAGCCCTGAAAAGACCTGTCTGTTTGTTACGCTCATCGACCATGCAGAATTCTGCTTGATCTAATCCAGTCTCGTCTGTGAACAGCACAAAGAGACATAGCTCTTCTTCGGATAAATCTGAATAAATCATTTGATAATAATCCCCGAATTGGATTGGACTTTAGAATACCACACGGTGGCAGTCTCTGGGTTTCTCGTAAGGTAAGACTCTATAGACATCAAAACCATTCCCACTCTATACTCTAAGAAGTAAGATGGTCTTCTATTATAAGCTTCAGCTATTCTCTCCATGAGTTCAAGCGTAGGCTGAGCCTTCCCCTCTTTTAGATTATAGACATGTGCAGCCGAGATATTTAACTTCGTCGCTGTCTTCCTAAAAGATTCTTTTCCACATATCGAAGCGAATGCATATCTGAATTCTCTCTCTGAATGATCGGTGCCAGACATTGCCTGTAGCTTTTGAGTTCCAGTTTTTCTATCTATTTTAGATCTTCGTTTAGTATCAGATCTAGCAACATCACCGAGAATGTTATTTAAAACATCAGGCTCTCTTTGAAGAATCTCTCCCCAGTTTATGTTTTGCAAGTGAGGATTCGCTTCCTTAGCTTTATCAATCTTGGCCTGTATTTTATCTTTCTTTGTCATTCAGCAATCTCTCTAATCCAGTATTGCTGCGATCTCTGGAATGCAGCATCAATCTCATCGAACTCTTCAAACTTCTCATCTAACCAATTAATGATATCACCAATATGGCATTCAAATTCTGTTCTTTCGGTATCAGTACAGTTCTTGTAGAGAGTGATCTTAGCCTGCAACTCTTTCCAAAGGTCAATAGCTTTGATGACCTGTTCGTTACGCATATAGGTAAACTCTTTGGCGCGAGTAAGAATATTAGACCAGCGGTCAGCAAAGGTGTCACCCTGGCCAGCATCACGAGTCTTCTTATCTATGCCAAGACCAGATTTAATATCTCTAATCTCTCTAGATAACTCTTTGATATTTTTCTGAAGGTCCTTGCCAATGGGATTACCATCGTAATCTCTCTCTTGGAGAACCCAACGGGATTGCCTAAAGCAGAGAACTTCTAAATTAAGAACTCTATCTAACTCTAGTAAATCTGAAATGTTTTTAAACTTATTATGCTCCTGATATTGGTTAGCAATCTTATTATAAAAGTCAGCTTCTTCATCTGAAAGAAGGGCCATCTCTGCGCCAGATGGAGTTGAAATCATTACTACTTCATGATCTTCAAACTCTAAATCATCTTCTATATCTACACCTGTAAAATTAGGTACTTTGGGTGGCAACTGTTTTCCTTTCTTAAACGTATATATTGTTTATCGGCAGAAAACGAATTTAATCTCCAAGACCATCGTTCCAAACCTCTCTATTTTCAGTGGTTGAAGCTAAATACATATACATAACTTCTGGGACATAAGCCTCTACATTTAGGAGATTTAGCTCACTTACTTGATCAGACCACTCAGTGTCTGCACCAAAATGCCCATCATATGGAACCTGTTGTATTATAGATCTTTTGATAGGATTGACATGTTGGACATATCTGTAGTACCCATCAAATCTATTCTCTGGCGTCTTATTCTTTATCGAATAAAAGACAGGCATGATAGGTCCGTCGTTGATAGAGATGTGACCAGTAAAGCCAACACAGTCAACCGTGCCATTGAGATGAGGATAGATTAATTCTACATACCTTTCAGATACCAAATCATCATCATCAATAAATGAGATATAGTCTCCCTGAGCAATATCCACCATCGCCTGTAGCTTGGGACCATACTTTCTTTTGCAGTTGTCTTCTAGAATAAGCAACTCTATATCATCATACTTCTCCAATTGTGGTTCAAGAAGCATGAGGACTCTACGTCGTTGCTCTCTCCTATCTGGCATCGAAGGAATCAGTATAGACCATTTCACTTAAGGCGTTTCCCGTCTACTCGTAACCATCCACACTCATTACCACGTTCAAGGTTAATAACCTCAAAGTCTAATTCCTCTAGCCATGCCTGAAGCATTCTATGGGTAATACCCGTATAATGAAAATCATATTCATTAATCTGACCACCATAGAAAATCTGTCTCATCGCTAAGTCACACTCCAAAGTGTCAGTTCCAAGAACCTGCTGGCAAGCTAGGATGAAGTCAGGCACCTCTACACGAATAACACCGCCAACCTTGACAATTCTACACCATTCAGCAAGAACATTAAATGTGTCCTTCCAAGGGAAGTGCTCTAGACACTCTGAGTTAAATACGAAGTCAGCATGTCTATCTGGGAGGTCCAGTTTTCTAGCGTCACATACTACATCAACGGCATGTTGTTTTCCATGCTCATCAACGAGTGGGCTTCTATCAGCATCGACATGCAGCCACTCTGGACCGAGCCAGTGTCGAGTACCTATAATGACGTTAACCCCATTTGGATCTACCTTAGGCGTGATCAAATTATTCTCCCTCTATACATTGTTCCGCCGCCATATGCCGCACGAGGAACCCTATTTAAATCGTACTCTCTACCCTCAATAATAACCTGCTCTGGATTATCGTTAATATCTGAAATGAACTGCTTATAGAATTCTTCTAGATATAAAGCGTTAGGTGGCCAATCTTCATATCGAATAACATTCTCAGAATGGTAATTAACTAGTTCACCAGTGAATATCTTACACCACTTATTAACCCAATTGATGATTCCGTTATTGATTCGTTCCTGAGCTTCTGGACTTCTAGACGCTGTAGCATTATGATGTATCTTAACATCACTCTCTACAGCCATACGTCCACCAGCCATGCGAAGACGTGTTTGGAAATCAACTTCGTCCTGATGCCCAAGTGAGTTATCGAAATAACCAACCTTCTCTTGGTCAGAACGACGGAGCATCCAGAAACATCCAACTCCCCACAGAACTTCTGTCCAGCCATCTCTTTTAATTGGATAAGCTGAACCAGTACCGTGACCAACTGGGAATATCATTGAAATCTCTGGGTGCTCGTCTAATTTAGCGGCGAGCTTAGTATTCCATCTCTCAGTAAGAACCTTAGCATCGTTATCACAGTATGCAATATACTCAGATTCTGCCCAGTCAAAAAAGATATTCATAGCACCAGAGTATCCAGCATTATATTCAAGATATTTAGGAATGATTCTAGAATCTTCCTCAGCGTGCTTGTCTAATATTTGTCGAACAGAGGGATCTTGAGAGTTACTATCTACGACTAGACATCTCCACTCGCCACTAGTTCTCTTTCTCAAAGCATCTAAGGTAGCAGCTAATTCTCCGGGGTTCTCATAACTTGCTATCCCTATATCTAAACTCATTTAATCCACCATCCACTAGGATCGGACTTGAATCCAATCTCCAACATTAGAGAAGACCACTCATCAGCATACTTGTTATTGATAGCAAGATGCATAGGGATACTGTTGCCATGTTCTTCATCACCTATAGCAAAAGCATTCTGAGCCAAGAAGCCACCACCGGGGCGAAGCATGTTATACACTGCATAGGCCCATTCCTCTACGTTGACTAAATGCTCAAAGAAGTCAAGAGCTACAACGGCGTCATAAGAAGACTCTTCAAATTCTGGTACCCAGTCTCCACTGAGAATCATAGGAACTTCTGGATCTACATATGCTACATACCCAGCATTTTTCCCACCTTCAAGATCATGATAAGTTGGATTTAGCCCAGCAGCTTTAAGATCAAAAACAAGATCACCTATACCATCACCAAGAGAAATGACATCATCCCAGCCATTAGCTTTGCAATGGTTTACTATACCTTCACACATTCCAGAATAGTTAAAACCTTCTTCTAGGTGATATGCTGTTAACTCAAAGATATATGAATCTGTTGTTCGATACCAATGCAGAAGTGAATCTGGATCATTTACATTTGTCTGAGCATCATTAAAATCTTTGGCTACCAGTGCGTGATTATGATGAAAACCTTTTTGGATTCTATCTAAAACCTCTGCATAAGGTTCCCCTAAGAATGAAGATATTTCCTCTGCTCGTTGTTCTGTAGTTCTACTCATTTCTTGCTCCATTCTAAATATGATGTCAGTATTGCTTCTTCGATTGGTGTCTTGTATAAACTTCCACGATCCCACGTTGTATCATGTGGTCTTTGAGCTATTCCCTTAAAAAATTCGTGAGATACGCTCTTGATATGTAAAACTCTAGCAGTATCCCAGGCACAATGACATGCAAGATCATATCTAGAAACTCTTATTGGCTGACCAAGATGTACTATTCCGCTTGGTCTTCCTAGAAGAAAATCCCACAAGATACTAGCAGCATCTCTAGACCATAATGGCGAGAAGAAACGATCATCTACTTGTAACTGATTTTCTTCAGCCATCATCTGCTCTAAAGGATTTGCTCTACCAAATGTAGAATCTGGTCTAATACCATAAACAAAAGTTAATCTAGCAATTAACGCATTCTCTAGGTTAGAGACTGCTAGCTCTGCATTTCTTTTTTGTTTACCATATTCAGTAATCGGATTAGGGATGTCGCTATAAGAGTAACGAGGATTCTCGCCAGAGAATACTCCCTGCGTACTTGCCTGTACCATGTAAGCATTATTGTCATCACACCATCTCCCCATAATACCTGGAGCCTCTTGGTTGATAAATATATACTTATCAGGATCTTTCTCTACGATATCAACGTTATTCTGACCTGACAGATTAAGAATAGCGTCAGGATTTACATAATCTAAATATTCAGTAATAACAGATTCAGAAGTAATATTAAGATCTTGTGTTCTAGTAAAGACTGCCTCTACTCCATTAGGCACCGAAGCTTTCATCTCCTGGCCGACAATGCCACCGGCACCAATTATTAGATGTTTCATAATGTAACCTTCGGCGTTATGCCCTGCCATAATTCTAACTTAGGCTCTTTGATAATTGATTCTATATGGGAATTGTTATGTCCATGTTGAGCTAAAGAAGAGTATCTTTTGTACTTATTCTGCTTGTCTTCATCTTTGGCATATCCTAAATGAAGAACATTAATGCCATAATTCTGGTTACTGATCTTCCCTTTAGCAACATAATCAGGCTCAGAACCGCAACCCATAGGTTTATCACTCCACTGACCATTAAGATCATATTTGAAAAGACGTGGACCTCTAATTGTATTCCACAGTCCATCAGTACGTGCCCAGAATCCCTGGTCGTCTATCTTGAATATTTCAGGGAATGGAAGAGCAATACCAACAGACCCGCTTGACTCTGCACGACCAATAGCTGCCTCTAGTGTTTTTCTGACATCTTGTGAAGCTACTGGGAATTCATCTGCATCGAATGAGAGAATCCAATCAGCTAAATTAGGTTTCATAACTTGCTCAAAAGCTCTCCATGCAGCGTAGCGGAATTTACCCTCGTGGTTTAGGAACGAAGGTCTACTATCTGGACGACGTACAACACGGCACCCTAAATCCATAGCGAGTTCTGCTGATCCATCAGTAGATCTGTCATCGTAGACGAAGATCTCATCCAAGAACGTAAAGGCGTGATTAATACAATCTTCTAAATAGCGGTCCTTCTCATTCTTGATTACCATACTTCCAATAATTCTAGTCACAAGCTATTCCGTGCCTTTCGCAAAACTCTCTAAAACTCTTCTGTCCGTTTTTGAAGTTATCGTCCTGTGATCCTATTGGGCTAGATTTATGCCACTCATGGATCATCTCAGCCGTGCCCAGGTACACGCACTTGTAATCGTGAGCTGTAACGTGGTAGCTGTATAGAGTCTCTTCAAAGAAGTGTTTGAATGGAGGCCATGCTCCTACAGAGTCTGGGAACATCTCTTTGTAGATACTACACTGCATCATCTCTTCCCATACTTTTCTTCTTGTGAAGTATGCGGAACCTGATACAGTAATAGCTTCTTGGATATCTCTGTAATCTTGTTTGTTCTTAGCGCCCCAACCTCTGTGCTGTGGTTTCTCATTAGAACCTAAAATACCGCCGTGGGTTATCTTGCCATCTGATGCGTACTGCATCGGACCAACAACAGCCACGTCGGGATTATTATCCATGTATTCTACGCACTTGTCAACACAGTCATCATTAATAAATTCTGTATCTGAGTTAAGAAACGCTATGTAGTCAGAGTCACTAAGACTTGCTCCAAAGTTACAGGCTTTAGCATAACCAAGATTCTCCTTAAATGGAAAGACCGTTGCAGAAGAAGTATCTACTTTATATAGCTTCTCTGAGTTAGTCTCATTATCTATGATAATTAATCTTGGATTGCTTTGAGGTGTAAACTTCTCATATGACTTAATGAAATTATCCATCAGATCATAAGTCTTGTAATTCACCATTACTAAATCTATACTGCTAGTACCCAACTCTTTTGTCCAATCTCTCATAAATTACAAGTAAGCATTTTAGTATCCAACTCTAATATCTTTTCGGTCTAACCAATCCTTATACATTACATGTTTACTGGCAGACCGACCATCGTAGTAAATGTTTAATTCACTCGCCGCTATTGCCCAACCTAGATCTTCGCCGTTATGATGATAATCATAGTCAACATTATACGCTGAGTCAGTCATCATTTTAATTCCCATAATGATATCTACAGGAAATACTCCATCAGAAACAATCCTCTTGAAACCCATCTTTGATCTTTTATCATTCCAACTCGCAACATTTGTAGTCCGTTGATCCATTTGATCAAAGTATGTTAAACCACCAACTGCATCTGCATTACATTGTACCACAGTTTCATACAAATTGCAAATAGTTTTTGGATTAATTAGTATATCTGAATCAAGCGACAGAAATAGATCAGGAGATTGTTTCCTTACGTAGTCCAACATTGTATTCCGCAAGAAAGCCATGTGGCGGAATCTCTCTTTATTTCCCCAGGATCTTTCCTCTGGAATTTCTGGCTCAGTAACTTTGATAATCTTAGTGGAGTCCCAAGATGATAACATCTCAATAGTCTCTTCGTCATCCTCTCCAACAACAAAAACATAAGAGCAATACCAATCATCTGGTACAGCTTCCTCTACATATTTTTTCCATGTTGGTAGTATCCAAGTTCTATTTCTTGTTGGACATCCAATAATAATATCAATCACTTAGCTTCCTTTTAATCTCTTTGAGAGATTCCTCTAAGGCCAACCTATCATCAAGTGTGTCTGTTGACAACATCTGCGCTCTAGGTATTCCCATTTCCTCTTCTATCAACCATGCATGTTTCTCTGGAAAGTTTTCTTCTAACCACTTCATTGAAACCGCTCTATTATTATCAAACCAATAATGGCAATTATTTAGTTTAGAATTACATAAAGCTAAACAGTTCATCTGGGACCAACGTATAGCTTTCTTACTTCTTTTCTCTATGTGTGCCCATTCAATAGTAGAACTATCCCCAACCCTTCCGCATCTCTGACAAGTATATTCAGCTTCCACTTTACAGATATGTCGAGCTAGAACATCTAAACGGCGACCCACAGAAGTAAGTGTTTGCTTCTTTTTCTTCTTGGGTCCAGCCATTACTTCTCTTTCATTCGATCCTGAAAATATTGAGCAACATCAGTAATCTTAATCTCTGACATGTCAAGAAATAGCTCAGGCTTCTCTTTGATTCTCCAGGCTTCGTTACCTATAAAGCAGTCGACATCAACATATCCAATAGTTCTTCTATTGATAATTTCTTGCCGTAGGTGGTTATAAGATTCATAACTGTCTTTACCGACCATGCTTAGATTCGTATCAATGACATATAGACCTAGATCATCCAGAGCACCAGTTAGTTCATCAATTAAATTAATAAATATTTCTTTCGATTCCATAAGATGAGAGGGAGGGGAATCTCACCCCTCCCAAAACTCCTAACCTTGGTAAGTATCGTCAGATGGACCGATACCAACCTTAGGGGCAACATTGCCCGCACCGATAGGCTTCCATACACCGTAGTATGATGCGATTGTAACAACAACAGTGCCAACCCATGTAGTTAACATTTCTACAGTTAGAAGGCCAGCATTGGCATCTACCTGACTCAATAGCGCAGCAACACCTGTTAGTACAAGCATGACCACAGTTTTACCCTTCTCTGATAGGGTTGATTTAGTGACTAAACCAATTACCAAAGGAAGGAAAAACGCTAGAAATGGTAACCAAGTAGACACCTGATTTAGTACGTCTTGCATATTTATTCTCCTTTTTGTTTATTTGTGTAAGCTGGTTGATGTCTCTTTCTAAGTTGGAAGAATCTGTCATAAAGTTCTCTGTCCCAAATAATTTCTTCGGGCTTGAAGAGAACCTTAAAATTCCACCTATCAACCTTTTCAAGAAACCCTAAGGTTTCAAAATCTTTATAAAAATTACCAATTGCTTCTCTACTCATATCAATAGCTTCTGCCATATCTTTCTGAGTATACATTATAACACCAGTTCTGTCAATGTTATCATAAAGATATTGATAGATCTGTTCTGGGTTATATCCTCTACGTCCTTTACCTTCTTTGGTTGGACCTAGATCAAGAAATTTAGATACTTCTTTATTCTTTCTCATTCAACCTCCTGATACATCAGATATGCGTCGGAGAATTCACCTTCTAGATTTGCTTTAGAATATTCAACAACCTCTCTCTCGAAAAAGTTACCAAATGTCTTACCCATCATTGAGTCAATCCATTCTAACGGATTCTCTTTAACGTGCCAATTTTTCTTAAAGCCTAACTGTTGGAGTCTGTAGTCTGCGACATATCTAACATATTTCTTAACGTCTTCCTTATCTAAGTTATCGACGCCCCCGAGCTTAAATGCCCTATCTATGAAAGAATCCTCTAACTTCACAAGCTTTCTGGCTGTTCTGTAAACCTCTTTTTTGAAGACATCATCTACAATAGTAGGATGCTCATCTAAGAATTCTCTGAACAGAGCACAGTTACCCTCAATGTGGATTGATTCATCTACCATGCTCCATCTTACGATGTCACACATACCAGGGAGCTTACCTAGACGATCGAAGTTCAGCAACATAGCGAACGATGCAAAGAGACTGATACCTTCCATCATAGTCTGCTTAGCAAGATAGACAGCAAACTCTTTTTGAGTCTTGCCGATCTGCTCAGTCATAAACTCGTGCTTCTCTTTCATCTCCTGATACTCTAGGAATTCAAAGTAGAAGTTCTCGCCAAAGCCGAGAGTGTCTGAGAGTAAAGCATACGCTCTCTGATGTGTAGCCTCTCTAGCGGCGAAGGAACCAAACATGTTACGAGCCTCGTTATTCTTAATAACAGGGATAAGCTTCTCGTAATATGCCTGACCCACATTCACGTCACTCTGTGTAAAGATTCTTAATATGTTAGAGATAAGATCTTTTTCTGCATCTGTGATCTTGCCGTTCTTCCACTGAGTTACATCAATACCAAGCTTAGCTTCATCTTCCGTCCAATGCACCTTCTCATGCTTCTTGGATATATTTACCATATTGTGGTAAATAGGAGTATAGATTTGGCTGTATTTTGTTAAACTCATATTTTATCCCTTAATGCTTCTGGCTTATAAAGATTTAATATTTCAATAGCCCACTCAACTTTATCTTCAATTCTTTGACCGGGAGGCTGAGAGGAAGACCATAGCTCTAAATTTTCTGGACGATTATCCGCACGGTCGCCATTTTTATGGTGAACATTTTCATTTCTAGTTAGTTTTCTACCAATAAGATTTTCCATAATAACTCTATGCTCAAGAACTCTTTTACCATTTACAATTATTCTTCTATACCCATCTAGATTTTCCCCATATTTTCCATCGTTCATTTTACCAGCAGGACCAACTTCACCATTTCTTTGCAATCTTGCGTAATGCATAACACAAAGAGTTTTACAATTTGACTGGAGGTCACACCCATCAACACTACATTCTTTAAATTGAATTGTCCGTTGTTTCGTTTTAATATCTAAACTGCCAGTCTTACGATGACGATCATAATGCATAGAGCACCATCCTTTAGCATGGCTTAGTCTCTTACAGTTATCTACAGAACATTTAGCCTTAACTGGTCTCTCCGAGTATTTAGTCAGGCTCATTTAATTTCCGAATCTGGTATAGTGTTGGTAACTCAACCGGAACATGAAATACAGTCGTCGCCTGCCCAGTCTTCGATAACTTTTCTTTCAATTTCTTTAACCACGTCAGCATTAATGCCTCTTTCCATTCTTGAATAATATAGACTCTTCACATATTCCGAAGTAAGAGCCTTAAGATGTACTGAATTATAATATGTTCTAGAAACGCCTGATGGGAAGAATAGGTTGAGACTCTGTGACTGGCATACATATTGCTGACGAGCATCTGCTTGCTCTATCAACCAATGCTGATCAATCTCAAAGGCGGTCTTGAAGACTTCTTTTTCTTCGATTGAGAGATATTCCAAATGCTGAACAGACCCATCATGAGCAATGATATCTCTCCACTGTTCAGTCACCCATTCATCAGATTCCACAATTCCATCTAGACCTAGCGCAATAGAGTAGAGAAGCTTGTCAAGATAAGGGTTCTTCACGGTGAATGTGCCGGCTCTAGTTGACTGAGAATAAGTATTACCAGAGACTGGTTCGATACTAGGTGAAGTTCCAAGAATAACTGAGTTATTAGAGTTAGGAGCGATAGCGAATAGATGACTATTGCGTCTACCTGAGCCAACTAAATCTTCAGGCTCTCCACGCTCTACTGCTAGCTTCTCTGTTTGCTCAACGGCTTGGGCTTTGATTTTTGAAAAGATCATATGAGTTTGCTGAACACCAGAGCCGAAACCTCCACCTTCAAAGGGGATACCTTTCGACTGAAGATAGTAATGCCAACCCATAGTTCCGATACCGATTGCTCGCTCAGCTTTCGCAGAAGCAACAGCTTTTGCTAGCGGTTCAGGAGCTTTCTCAATAAAGTATTGAATAACATTATCCAGGTATGTAACAAGATCAGCCACGAGGCTTGTATCTTGCCATTCGTCATACTTCTCTAGATTCAAAGAAGATAAGCAACATACGAAAGTTCTGTCTTCGCTAGATGGAAGAGTAATCTCAATACAGATATTAGAACCTTTGATAGAAAGACCCTTATCCTTTTGGACCTTGGGTAGTGCTCTGTTAGCAGTATCAATTTTAAAGATATAAGGTTCACCAGTTAGGGCACGAGTTTCTAGGATTTCCTCCCAGATATCACGGGCTTTTACCGTTTCTCTAACATCTCCTGTATGTGGACATACTAGATTAAAATCTTTATCAGCCAATACAGCAGCAATAAACTCGTCAGTGACATTTACAGCAGAGTGGAATTGCTTACGGTTATCTGACTTACGAGATGAATCTCCACCTGACGGAATACGAAAGCGGATATGTTCAATAATATCAGGATGAGAAACGTCCATGTAGTATGCACAAGCACCACGACGGTTCTTCGATTGCTGATAGTAACCAATCAGGCCGTCCATAGTTTTCATATATGGAATTGGTCCTGGGGCTTTATTTGATGTAGCACGAATACCATTATGGAGTCCAACTCCACCACCAGCTACTGAAAGAGCAGCAAGCTCCTTATTCGCATCCATCTGACCATCAATAGTGTCAGGAACATACATTGCGAAGCAACTGATAGGCATTGATCTAGGATCATCACCTTTAAATGCGGCAGTTAAATCAAACTCATCACCAAAAGCAGTAACGCCAACATTATACATCTTCCACTTGTCTTCATCTGGTTCCCAAACCCATTCACCCTTAGGCGCATTGCTGAGGATAGGACTAGCGAACATGAACCAACCATTCCAGGCAGCTTCATAGATTCTTTGAGCTAAATCATAATCTCCGAAACAGAATGCCTCTGCTGAACGAGCAAGAGCATCATCAAAAGTTTCCCCATCTTGTAGATAGAAACCATCCAATAGAGCTGTGGAGAACTCATTTATGTATTCTGGATTTGTGCCTTTTTTCTTAATTTTCAACGAGAACTCCCTGCCTAGATATTTTTGTAGTGTAGAATAGATAACGTCAGATGACGTGTAACATACTTTCCATTTGCTTTAAAGCCTGATCGTATATTTTACTTACCTGTTTGATGTTAATATCTAGCAGTGTAGCAATTTCATTTAGCTTCATTTCCTCGTAAATATAGAGATATACGATAATTGATTGCTGTTCAGAGAGAGAAAACAAACTTTTTTCAAGCACTGATGAAATCTCTGATAACTCTAGAGAAAACCCAACATCAGGAGCTGAAGAATCTGGAATCATTTCTTTCAGCGAAAAAGATTCGTGGGTTGAATCTGAGATATACTCATCAATATTCACAGAAAAAGAAGATAGGTACGAAGATTGAGTCTTCAATACCTCGTCTAGATCCCATCCTAATCTATCAGCGATATCCTGAGAGGATGGTCTAGCTTGTAATTCTTCTTCTAAGAGTGCTTCCGTTTGAGATACTTGTTTGAACTTTAAACGAGAATAGCGAGATACCCAGTCATAGTCACGTAACCTATCGTTAATTTCTCCACGAATACGGTTAGATGCATAAGTTTCGAACTTATTTCCTGTTGATTCATCATACTTTTTAATAGCGTCAACCAATCCAAAGAATCCGTCATTGACTAGATCTCCTATCTCAATTTGAACAGGAAGTTTGGATTTAGTTTTAGAGGCTATGATCTCTACTAGCGGAAGGTATGCTTCTAATAGTTCATTGAAAACTTTAGGATCATCAGGGTTTTCATAATAAGAATCCCAGAGATCTTCCTTCTCTTGCTTAGAGAATTTCCTCTTGTTCTTCAGAATCAAAGTATCTCTACTCCTTTCGACTTGATATAGGTATCATTATACCATAGATTATCAGGTCTGTCAAGTTTGTGCTTTAACACTCAGAGTGAGGATTTTATTCCGAATTAGTTTCAGGAATTTTGCAGATTTGGTTATTTCCCCTATTCCTTTTAGATAATGGTTAGCAAACCGGTGAATAGTTAAATCCCCCCGCAATTCAGGATGAGACAAGAAGTGCAAGGGAATCAACTAAAAACCATTCCTTCCAGTGTAATGGAAGCTGAACGGAGCCTAGTCAAATACAGCCGTAGCTGTCAGGACGGAACGTATCATAATCAACACTTCGAACGTGTAACCCAGGTCTGCCTTTACATACAGTTGATTATGTCTGGTCTGCTTTCTGGTGCTTAAGGAGGAAGCTACCCCTACATCCGAAGATGCCCGATGAATCCTTCGTCAGAATCTAGGCTACGAACCCAGAACTCGTAAGTTGTATTCGAATTTCGCCGGAGTATAACACACATCGTTTCATTTGTCAAATTGACAAATCTCTCAAGGTGTGTTAAAATGGTCGGAATAACCGATACGGTCGTTGATTATAATAACGACAGTCGTGTAAAAACGAGGAAACCGTTCAAACCGAAGGAGTAAACATTGAGCAAGGGTACTATATCAAGTTACGAGTATGTCGATCTTCTTGAAGATCTTTGGAAATCAGGATTGCGACAGAAGGGTATCTTGCAATATATTGAGGATAATGACCTCCCACCAATTTCAGGTAAAGCTCTTGCTAAGTATGGTCAGAGAAACTGGAGTGAGAAAAAGAAAGTTGAGAAAGTGTCTACTGACATCGAAAAAGCTATAGAGCAGGCGGAAGCTCTGGGTAAAGTGAATAGAATCAGTGTCAGTAAAACTGGATTCACTATCTCCGTCACTCCAAATTCTATTATAGAAGCCGAAGACGACATCAGATTGCTCCCTAAGGTGTCTAGAAAGCCCCAGAAGCTGCGTAAGGACAATTCTGGTATAGCTACCCATATCATTATTCCAGACACTCAGGTCGAACCAGGGAGGCCCACAGAGCATTTGGGTTGGGCTTCTCAATACATGGCTGATCATATCGACGCTAAAAATGTTAAACTCATTCACTTAGGCGATCACTGGAACATGGGTTCTTTGTCTTCTTACGACAGAGGTAAGGGAACAATGGAAGGTCGTAGATACATTGCAGATATAGATTCTGGAAATGAAGCATTCCAACTTCTCAACTCTAGAATAAATGATAAGCCTTGGGACAAGCACTTCATTATTGGTAACCACGAGAATCGTGTGAATAAAACAGTTGATTCTGACATCCAGTTACAGGGATTGTTAAGCACGGATCATATGCTGACTCCAGGCTGGTTCCGTCACGACTTCCTAGATATCGTAGATATTGACGGTATTAGCTACTCTCACTATTTCTACAACCCTAACACCTCCAAGTCTTACGGCGGTCAGTTAGATGGTCGACTAAACATTATTGGAAGATCATTTGTTATGGGCCACCAGCAAGGATTGAAGTTTGCTACACGTTATATTGGCGGCAAGCAACAGATAGGTATTGCTGCCGGTTCCTTTTACCAACACGAAGAAGGATACATGGGACCACAGGGTACAGGATATTGGAGAGGGATTATAGTTCTACATGATGTTGATAATGGGTCTTGTGAAAGTCCACAGTTTATATCATTAGAAATGCTAGAAAAAATGTACGGATAACTTAATTGTCGAAATATAACATATAACCGACAATTTAAGGAGTTGCATTATGGAAGATGCTCATGATCTTGGCACCGGGATAATGGTAATCACCATTGTCTGTGATAATGCGAAACTCGCTCCCGAGGTACATTTGGATAATTGTCCTCCCGTATTGGCAACAACCATAATGGAGATGGCGATAGAATCTCTCAGAGCTACTATGCCAATGCCAACAATTTATTACAGGGGAGAGAAAATAGCAGAGTCCATCTATATGTTAGATGATGACGACGATGATGATGAATGAGAAAACCGGCCTCACGGGGCCGGTTTTTTAGTTACCTTCACAACTTGGATTAGATCAACTCTATTTCCGTTGACAAATAGTTCTGGTGTTTCTACCTGCGGAACTATTTCTTTATAATCAATTTTGTCTTTTAAGACTGTTATCTCGTTGTGAAGCCTGTCGGACTCACCTTCTAGGTAAGCGATCTTCTTAATAAGAAAGTCTACTCGTTCCTGTAGGACGGTAGATCTCTTCTTATAATGAATTATAGACTTCCACCATTTCTTGAACCAATTCATTACTTTCTCCTGTTCCCGTTTCTATATCAAGACATTCTTGACATAATCCTTCTACCTTAGAATTTGTATATTCTATTTCTCCACAGTCCGCACAGCCATCTTCTTCATATAGCCAATCCTTTTCCTTAGCCATTGAGACTCAGATCTGAAATTGGTAGAGTTCCTTTAGGTGTTTCGATAACATAGCTGAAAGGGCGAGGACTGACAATAGGATGCTGATGATTTCTATCATAAGATCCATGTCCAATCATCTTACCGCTAGCATCGAACCAGCCGATGTCAAGATCCATCTCCATGTTTCTCATCCCAAAGGGTACATAGGTAGGAGTTGGATAATAGAAGATCATTCCATCAACATCTAAAGAACTGAGATTAGATAATCCCTGTGCTCTATCTCTTTGAGAAACTGCAACATAGAGTTCTAACGAATGTCCAGATGCGAAAGAAACATCTATCACATCTAGATCCATAATGAATCTAGCAGTGTCACAAACTAGATTAAGCTGGTCTAACCAATTCATGCTTTCCCGTCCCTGATATTAGCAAGAGCCTTGGCAAGATACATCTTAGTAGCATCGGCAAATGTACCCAGGTTCTCTGGAATAGAATTTGTGCCAGTAAGCTTCTCAACATTCTTCTGGAATCGCTGTACTTGCCAGTCCATGTCAGCATCATAAACCCCATCGACAGGTAGGTTCTCTTTAAGTACAAGGTTCAAAGCCTCACGAAGAGTTACAACATAAAGAGGATGTGGAGCATTGTTCAGCCACATAACAGGAACATTCTGGATACGATTGTAAAGATCCCCAGCAACCCACTTACGCAAAGCAACTAAATCTATTGGCTTAGGTGGAGTAACTGCATTTCCGGTAACCGTAGACCAGTTGATGCCTGTAGCGATGTCTTTAGGGCTACAGACGATTTCGAAGTGCATCCAGTCACGGGTACCGGACCAGAATCCGCCCCAATTCCAAACCTGTTTACCATTATTTGTTCTAATTCTACAAATAGCAGCAGCAAGGTCAGTTGGAATATTGTGACGAGAACCACCATAAGGATTTAGCTGCCAGTTAAGGTCCATAGCAGTTCCATAGGAATGATTAGACCAACCAGTCCCAGTAACCTTCTGGCGACAATTTCCAGTCAAAATATCATCTGCAAGAGTGAAACACCCGGTGTTTGGAACATCAACACAATAAACTTCTTCGAAGCGATCAGTTTCTTCAACAGAAACAACTTTCCATCTATTTGGATCGCGATCCGACATTGTGTCTATAAATCTAGTCCTATGTTCCTCAACTAAGAAGAAAGATTCATCTAGATATTTTTTGTGGAACTTGAGATTATACTGAATTACTTCATATTCCTTGTTACTTCCTGGTGGTGTTACTTTTTTCTCTGTTAAGGTTATTGGTCTAGTTGTGATTCCGCAATGAAGAGCAATATCTCTAGCTAGTTCTAAATCTTCCTTTTTATATGAATTTAACTCGACCGCTCCATCTTTAGTCACTCTACCATCGGCAGCAAAATATCCAGCAAGCCAACCATATAAATATGCTGGACCATCGTTGATATCTGGACCATTAGTTTTCCAGCTTCTTGGTAAGCCTCTAACAATACAATACTCTTCTGAATAGTTTTCATCATCATTATAGTAATCTACCGTTTGCTCGGTAGAGAAATATTTTAAGAACTTAATGTTTTTATTACCGAAAAGCTGAATTCTTGCCTGTTGATTATCTAAAGTGCCATCACCGAAAACTAATCCAGCAGCAATACCAACTGGTGACGGAGTTGTTCTGGAAGCAATACTCTGAGGTCTTAGAGATGATAGTTTAAATCCTGGCTTTAATTCGTCTGTGATACACTCAAACTCTGCGACCTTTGGATCTGTTGTGTCGCCTTTTGTATACCAGCGATGATGAGGTGTAGCATAAATAATCTTTTCAATTCCTGAAGAAGATAAAGTTATTTTTCTAAGCGCATCTGGACCATATGATTCAACACGAGTTTTCATCCAGGTACCAGGGCCACCTTTTCCGTGGCCATCTTTAGAGCGTCGAGTTAATACTTCAATTTCTTGTCCAACAAGGTCTTCAATCTTTCTAAGCCCTTGCCGTGTTAATATTTCGGTTTCTCCAGCCAGGCATACATACGCACCAGTATCAGCATAACGTGTCTGGTAGTTCCATCTCACCAAGCAAGAGTTAAGAGCCTTAGTCGCTTCGACTATAGAAGTTCTAACTGTAACCTTTCCTCTACCGTGTAGAGAAACTGTTGCTCTTGAACCGGTACATGCAGGACCCCAGGCATATTGGAGTTGCGATTGACTTAACATGTGTATGTCTCCATCATCTCTTCTTCGGTATTTACACCATGAAGATTTGGCCCAGCTTCAAGAGTGTAATCAATTTCTACAAACTCAACGTCTGGATCATTATACCAGTACAGTTCGGAAACTGCATCTAACTCTTCTAAGTTTAACTTCACAACGTCTTCAGCGATGATCGCTTGGAAGATGATGTCGAGTGCCTGTCTGTCTGTGATCATTCTTAGTGTCTCCTTGACATGTCTTTATTCCTGTGCTATAATAGTTATCGTCCTTATTTTTAAAAACGAAGAGAGAATGTCATGGGTAAGAAAAAAGGTAAAGCTAAAAAAGGTGGATATGAGTGGACCGGAGATGTCCGCAGAATCATCCCATGTCAAAATGGCTATTGCTATGTAAACGACGAAAATGGCAAAAGTCCACATATGAAGAGAGATTCTGAACAATTCTACGCTCTTGCGAAACACCTTGACGAAGTAATGAATGGTAAGATTACTAAAGAACTAGAAGATTTGGGATGGACGGAACAGTTAGAAAGATTAGCATCATGAACGACCCCGACATCAGCGACGAGCACAAGCCGTGCCCCCACTGCAACGACGAGGGCGTGGTCTGCACGCTCGACGGCGAGATCATCGGGCCGTGCGACTGCACCAGCGACGACCTGTTCACCGAAGCACGCCGACTGCTCGACGCAGCCACACCCGGACCGTGGGAGCGTCCGTCGCCAACTGCCAACTGGTTCACGGTGCCCCAGCCCATCCAGATTGACGAAGCCGACTGGGGGCAGGAGACGCAAGAGGGCGGCGCCATGTGTGGTTACCGCATTGGCACGCTGGCCGACGAGCGGGCGTGGCGCTACGCCGATGTCGAGCTGATTGCTGCTGCTCCTCGTCTGATCGCTGCCCTGTTGGAGCGTGCCGTCACAGCCGAAGCCGAAGCGGAGCAGAAGGCCGAGCATCACGACTGGATGGTCGATGCGTTGGAGGCCGAGCGTGACGCTGAGCGGGCTGGCCGGGAACGGGCCGAAGCCGAGAACGGACGGCTACGGGCACTCACGGAAGGCGACCCGTACTCGATCTACTACGAAGCCGCCGAGATGCGCTCCGAGTTGATGCACCTGCGTCGCTGGAAGCTGGAAGCGACCGAGGTCATCGAGTCGTGGGAGCTGGTGTACGAAGCCCTCGGTGACGTAGGCGGGCTGGGTCAGCGACGCTCGGATGCCGTGCTGGCCGAGGTGCTGCGGATGAAGGCCGAACTGGACCGTGCGCAACTTCGCTCGATCGAAGCGAGCAACCCCGGCATCGACATGGACGAAGTGCGAAGGGTGCGGCTCGCCTATCCCGACCCCGAACGTCACGAAACCGTGAGCCGAGCGAAGTACGGCGCAAGCCTCGCATCGGACATCGCTGCCGACGGTGGCGCTGCTGTGGCTGAGGTGGCCGAGGACGCGGAGGACACCGAATGATCGTCGTGGAGTATCGCCCCGAGGAACCCGGCCCGCTCGTCACCATGCACGCGTGCTGGATGGCCGACAACGGCGTGGAGACGGCCGTGTTTGTCACCCAGCAGGAGGCCGTGGAGTTCTGCGTCAAGCGATGGGGAGCGCCACCCGCACGGATCATCGGTTCGCCAACGGCTGTGGCTGATGACACCGGCACCCTGCCGCCAGCAACAGAACGCGTCGCGTCGAACGGCCTGTACTACCTGAACGACGGACCGACCCACCCTCTCGGCGGTCCACGCTGCACCAGCCGCCACCGTGGATCAGGGGCGCAGTGCTGGGGGCACGACCAACACGAACTGGTCGGGGCCGAGCACGTCGCACACATCCCGGGATCACGCGACGACATCGTGGTGCGATGGGAGGCCGTCTGATGGATGATGACACCGGCACCGACTGGGCAGCACTCGCCGACCGACTGGAAGTCGAGGCGCAGACGTGGGACCGAGGGCAGACCCACACCCAGAACAAGGAGAACGAACGATGAACGAATGCGGTGGAAGCCACCCCAACTACGAATGCAGCCGGGCCGTGTTCTGGACCAACCCGTCCGGGCACAAGTTCTGCCGTGAGCACGCCATCATGCATGAGGCGCAACTTGCTGGCGGGTTCGCCCAGCGGATCGCCGAAGCGGGCGACGCCTATCTGGTCGGCGCTGTGGTTGAAGCGGTCGCCAATCTGACGGCATTCGTGGATCGTTGGCCCGACCACGACCGGATGACCGACCGATGAGCGGGTTCGTGTTCTGGAAGTTCGTTCACAACACGCTGATCCACCCCGCCCTCGGGCTGTGTGGTCCGTGGAATGGGCCGGGTTGGTTGCTGGCGGCGCACGACTGGACCGCCGAGCGATGCCGGGGCGCAGGATGACCGAAGCACAACGACTGCCGACGAAGTGCCCCACATGCGGATCGGAGAACCCGACCACCTACTACGGGTCGTGCTTCGACAACCACACCCAGAATCAGGAGAACGAATGATTGAAGCTAAAATAATTGCAGATTCTATATCGCCTAAGGGTGATAGACTGACAACGATTGAATGTAAATTTCCTAGATTCATTTTACCTGAGGTAAATACTCATAGAATGATATCTAAGTCTGCTAAAAGTTCTAGAGCAATTCCATTAAGTGATAGAATTGCCGAAGTTAGAGAACATCCATATGTTCCTATCCATTGGGGTAAGTCTCAAAAGGGTATGGTGGCTGAATCAGAACTAGATATGCTAGTCCAGTTAGAAGCTGAATCAGTATGGAGAGAAGCTGCACAGGCCGCTGCTGACTATGCTGAATATCTTGGGAAGCTGAAGCTACACAAGCAAACTGCATCTAGAATATTAGAACCATACATTTGGCAAGTTAATGTGATGTCTTCTACAGATTTTGGTTGGAAGAATCTTATTAAGCTTCGTGACCATCCAGACGCACAACCTGAATTTCGTGAGTTAGCGAAAAAGATCAGAATAGCTCTAGATGATTCTAGACCTAAAAAGGTTGCCTATGGTCAGATGCATTTACCATACATTTCTGACGAAGACTTAAAAGAGTTTGGTATCTATAAATGTCAGAAAGCATCTGTCGCCAGGGTTGCAAGAACTTCATATGGCAATCAGGGTGGTTGGAATATTCAAGAAGATCTTAATCTTGAAAGAAGATTATTCTCTGCAAATCCAAGACACGATGCTCCATATGAGATGCCAGCTTGTCCATCTTCAGATAATGATGTCCCTGGCAACTATCAGGGATGGTCACAATTACGCCATAACCTTGATTGGCAAATCAAAAGAATGAGAGAATTAAAAAATGATTCAGACAAAGCCACTAGAGTTTAGACCTAATTCTATTGTCGGACTTAAAGAAACTGATGCAAAACGTGTTGTAGAAATGAATAATTTTGCATGGATAGTTGTTGAGAGAGATGGGGTGTTCACTCCAATACCTCGTATCTTTATAGATGATAGAGATGATAGAATCAAGATGAAGATTGAGGAAGAAATAGTAAAGGATGCGTATATAGGATGAAGCATATTTCATTAACTAAAGAATGGAGGCGACAATGAGATTCCATGTTCTATCACTTCCCCATACTCAAACAACAAATAAATATATTTCTTGTGCCTATACATCCAAAGCAAAAAATTTCTGCAATATGATGTCTTCCTTAAACCATGAAGTATTTTTATATGCTTCAGAAGATAATGAAGCTGAATGTACTGAGTTGATTACCATTGCCTCAAAAGAAGATCAACAGAGATGGTTTGGGAATTATGATTACCACAATAAGTTCTACCCTATTACATGGGGTGGTAATGAACCACACTGGACTGAGAGTAATGCCAAAGCTATAGAGGAAATTAATAAGAGGATACAGCCAAGAGATTTTATCTGTGTCATCGCCGGATGGTGTCAGAAACCGGTAGCTGATGCATTCCCTAATCATATAAACGTAGAGTATGGTATCGGTTATACTGGTGTATTCGCTGACTTCAAAGTGTTTGAATCTTATGCTCATATGCATTGGGTTTATGGTAAACAGAATGATGATAATGGTAAATTCTTTGATTGCGTGATTCCAAACTATTTCGATCCAAATGATTTTGAATACCGCTCTGAACCAGATGACTACTATTTCTGGATGGGTAGATTTATTGAGCGCAAAGGGCCAGAAATTGCTGTGGAAGTTACCAAGCGTCTTGGAGCTAAGCTTATTATGGCCGGTCAAGGTGTAGAGAGACAGACGGTGGATTCTGACGGAATAAGAACCCTGTATGGTGATGGATTAACTTTGAATGGCCGTCACATAGAGCACATCGGCCATGTCGGAGTAGAGGAACGAGCTAAGCTATTAGCTGGCGCAAAGGCAGTATTCATGCCTACAACATATTTAGAACCATTCGGTGGAGTTTCTATTGAGGCTCTAATGTCTGGGACTCCTGTAATCGCAACAGACTTTGGAGTATTCACCGAGACTATCCCACATGGTGTTGTGGGATACAGATTCAGAACTATTGGGGAAGCAACACAATTTGCTTCTGATGAATATCTAGATAAGCTCAATCGTGCAAGTATTAGAGAATATGCAATCAACAATTTCTCTCTAGATAGAGTTAGATATCTCTATCAAGATTATTTTGATCAGCTATCTACACTTTGGGAAAAGGGTTTTTACACAACGAAAGGAACTTCGCATGACAGGTACACTAGATTCATATGAAATAAATGGTGATGTTTGGGAGAAGATCTGTGAAATATTAGATCTTGAACCTAAGTATTGTCAGGATCTAGATCTACTAGAAGCTATTATTATTCTAAAGAATAAAACAATTCCTGTACTTCCAGATCACACACATTATCCTTACTGGGATAACGCACCACATATTATAGACTGATGGCAAGAGTATACGATTCTGACGATAGGAAACCCGGCAAGCATAAAATATACGAGGTTGTAATTCAAACTTTCACCTATAATAAATCAGGTAGAAAGATGAATTACAACCACGTTATTAAGTACCCTGGCTGGGAAGAATTCTTTGAGGAAGATTAATTATCCAGAACGTTAGATACTAGCTCTGCAATCTCGCTTCTCTCAGACTTTCTTAATGCGATATGACCAAACAAAGGTGATCCAGATAGCTTGTTAACTACTGAAGATACACCGTCATATTTACCAACTCTGAGATTATCTCTCTGAGCAACGTCGTGAGTCATCACAACTTTAGAGTTCCGACCAATACGGCTAAGTGCAGTGAGTAGGACCATGCTATCTAGATTCTGAGCCTCTTCAACAATGACAAAGCTGTTTGTGAGTGTGCGGCCTCTGATGTGGGTTAATGGTAGAACTTCTAAAAGTTCTTCTTCAATAATCCAGTCGATAGTTTCTTTCTCACAAAATCCGTCGAGACAGTCATAGATTGCTTCAGCCCAGGGGGACATTTTTTCGTCAGCAGTGCCTGGAAGGAATCCCAAATCCTGACCACCAACTGCATAAAGCGGTCTAAAGACGGTAACCTTTCTTTGTTCACGTTTCTCAATAACGGCTTCAAGTCCGGCAGCGAGCGCCATGCTGCTCTTTCCGGTTCCAGCCTTTCCGGCCAAACTAACAATTCCCACCTTAGGGTCATGTAGTAGATCAATAGCAAGTCTTTGTTCGGCACTTCTACCTCCTAAACTGAAGAGTTTACGGTTCTTCACTAGATGGACATTACCGTCAGGGCGAAGTCTTCCAAGTGCAGAGTGTCCTAAGGGACTCTTGATAATGAATCCAGTATTGACTGGATTGTCTGATGCTTTTGAAATGAACAGAGACTCATTGTCATAGATTTCATCAATGACTGATTCAGTTACATCAAGCTCGACTATGCCAGACCAATTGACATCAACGGTGTCGAAGTTGTAGTCACTCGCTTCTACGCCTGCTATAGAGGCTTTAAGGCGCAGTGGCAGGTCTTTCGTAAGAAGGGTCACATCTTCCGTCTTGGAAAGATTTGACGCCACAGCTAGGATTCTGTTATCATTCTCTGGCACTCGTAGTGCATCGGGGAGTTCGGAGTCGTCAATGTTGTTAATTTCAACACGAATACTGCCGTTCTGAGAAGTACGAATCTCTTCAGTGAGAGACTTGTAATATCTACGATATTCCTCTAATGTTCTTAGTGCGGTCCTCGCCGGGTAACCCAACTCAGGATGGGTACGCTTGGCTTCCAGCTCTGTCAGAACTACTAATGGAATAACTATATTCTTATCACTTAACCTTTCTAAGCATTTAGGGTCGGACAAGATAACGGATGTGTCCAATACATATAGCAAATTACGCTCCCTTGCTAGAATTCAATTGTCAAGATATTTATCGACATGGGTATTGACAGCTAAGCGTTTATTTGCTATAATCATTGAAAAGGAGGTCAGGTGGAGTCCTGGGGATGTGAGTTTTTAGAACTAGAACAAACAAGCGATTATCAACAACTTAAACCGAAGATCCACTTTCTCCCCATACATGTCATAGACAAAATGGTTAATCAAGAAGAGAAACAGAAGATTTTGACCTATGATATGGATTATGTTCAACATCTCAGATATTTAATTAATAAAGATGGACTACAATATCCAGGTGTACTTCTTCTTGGGACTAATGGTATTCTACTTCATGACGGTAATCATAGATTTCTTGCAATGAGGGATACATATTCTTTATTTCCCGTAATTACTAAAATCTCTAATAACCCAATTAAAATCAAATGTGGTTCATATAGAGATATCCTACCATACATATTGGAGATATTATGAAAGATTCAACACTAAGAGAAGACATAGACGAAATTGAAGAAGCTATAGAAGAGTTTGTGGATAAAGTAATTGAAGCTTATTCTGTTTGGTGGGAAACTGGCAAAGAAAGAGTTATTCCGAAGACCCAAGATTTAGTACAAAAGATTTATGAAAAATTCAACAGAGAATAAATTTGAAGTGAAAGTGAAGAATAAGTTCTGGGACCTGGGAGAAATTACTCAATTAGTTCTTGATAATGCACTTCAAGCATATAAAAGTACATTTGCAAGCGAAAATTTAAATATTAATATTCCAACTCATGGTGCTATTTGCCTTCTTGAAGATAATAAAATCTCCTCGTATGAGGGTAATGGCGCAGTTGTAGTATCACAATCTCAATACTATGTGTCATCAATGACAATCTCAGATGAGACTTACGCTGATAAAATAGCAATGGATTTTATTCCTTCTCAATTAGCTTATACTCATGTAAAGAGAATGAATGCCATCCATGATAGCATGGTTAGCCACGGTTTTGATAAAACTCACTTATTTTATTCTGCTACCGAGGTGAAGCAAGAGCTCCATCATGACCTGTTCTATACAGTGATTACACTAACTGGCATATATTCTGCCTTCGGATTCAAATTTGCCGTCTAGTGGTTTTTCCTCTAAAAACAAAAACATACGATATATATAATATAGTAGTCACCCACTTATGCAATGAGAAATAATCATAATTGCACTTGTGATGAGTGTTTAGAATATGTTAGAGTGTCCAAGCAAATTTGGAGACTTAAAACAGGTAAGAAATAAACTAACGGGTTGTGTTCCAAAAGTAAGATTGGCGGCTTGGACCCGCCAGAAGGAGGGGCGGTACCTCCCAACCTGACGTATGCCGCATGGAGCCTCTCCCTGACAACCTGCTCAGCAGGTACTTGACAGGTGAAGCGCCATGTGGTAGAGTGTAACTCAACAACTTACACAGGTGGGTTGCCGGTATCCCATCCTCTCTCTGAAAGAGGGCCACGCTGGTCCGACTCCAGCCCTGTGTGCTCGTAAATTGAAAATTGATTTCTTAAGTAATGCCTTGGTAGCTCAGTCCGGCCAGAGCGGCCGCCTTGTAAGCGGCGGGTCGTGAGTTCGAATCTCACCCGAGGCTCCATGACGGGGACAAGCTTTGGTAGGCTGGACACTCTCATAAGGTGTAGTATTGTGTGTTCGATTCACACCCCCGCCACTATGGCATATAAAGATAAAGACAAACAAAGAGAATATCAAAAACAGTGGGTTGCTAAACGTAGGGCAGATTTCTTTGCTGATAAACTGTGTACTAAATGTGATTCTGCTAAAAATCTTGAACTAGATCACATTGATCCAGCTTTAAAATTGAGTCATAGCATTTGGTCGTGGTCAGAAAAACGTAGATTAGAAGAAATTAAAAAATGTCAAATATTATGCGAAGACTGTCATAAAGAAAAAACTGCAATCTTCATTAAGTCCGAATTTTCAGGTGAAAATTCATATCCTGCTAAGTTAACAAACGAAGAAGCTCTCATTATAAGAGCTTCTAGTAATACTAATAAATATTTAGCAGAAAAATTCAATGTTTCAATTCGTACAATTACAAGAGTAAGAAATTTTGAAGCTTATAAAAATATCTAGGGGTTGTAGTGTTAGCGGTATAAAGCACGATTGGCTTCCACCCAATTAGCGAGAGTTCGAATCTCTCCAACCTCACAAAGATGAGTTAACTAGGTATAAAAAGGTGATTCGTAACGTAAACCTAGATAGCGTTGCTTGCGAAAGCATAAAACCTTCTCATCACATTCTAGTGTGGCCGACTCGGCAAGGCGGCAAGCTGTTAACTTGTGTCAATGTAGGTTCAAGTCCTACCGCTAGAGCCAATAAGGAGAAAAAATGACAACTAACGAAGAAATTTTAGATAATCTTAGAGGAAATACATCTAACATTTTAAATCAGATTAAAGCAGGATGGATAGAACTTGATAGAGATATGGTAGAACAAGTTTGTAATGACTTTATTCAACTAGATATTTCACTCTCATACAACAACGGGGATCTACCCGGTGCATGGGGAAGTTCTAAACTATCTAAATCAAATCAATACGAAGAAGAGTTTAAAGAACTAAATAATAGGAGTTAGATATGTACGCAAAAAACGCATCAAACCAATCATACGGTTGGATTTAAATGACACTTTTTACTATGATTGTCATCATAACATTAATATTTATCCTTTGGTAATAAACTTTAACGGGAAGGTTGCTGGTATCCTGCCAGGGCTTTTCCTGAGACTTACCGAGGAGGGTTGCCGGTATCCCATTCGGGCCTTGAACCCGAGCCACGCAAGTTCGACTCTTGCTCTCGGTGCAATTCGAACCAATGTGTCGATAAATAACACAACAAGACATGGAGGTTCGATGTATACTGGAAAAATTAAACTAGAGGATGTATTGGTAGAAAATTCTACTTACAATAGATCTAAATTAAAAAGTAGATTATTGGAAGACGAAATACTTAAAAATATTTGCTATGAATGTGGTCAACCGCCTGAATGGAACGGTAAACCTTTAGCTTTGCAGCTTGAACATATCAATGGAGTAAGTAATGATAATCGTTTAGAAAATCTCGCAATACTTTGCCCAAACTGTCATAGCCAAACAGATACATTCGCAGGTAAGAATAAAAAGAAAGCCAAAACTAGTTATGGTAACTGTCATGTTTGTGAAGAACCTCTTCCAAACAAAGGGACCAAAGCTCATAAAAAATGTATGACATATAGCAAGGCCCCAAAATTAGAAAAAAGAATTATAACTTGGCCACCCTTGGAGATCTTAGAAAGAATGCTCTATCAGTCTAATTATGTGCAGGTCGGTAAGTATCTAGGTGTTTCTGATAATGCCGTAAGAAAACATATAATTAGAGAAAAAGAAAGACAGACATTAGAATAATTCATAGTCTATTAGCTTAGCTGGCCTAAAGCACCACCTTGTCACGGTGGGGATCACGGGTTCAAATCCCGTATAGACTGCTCAGAAATTAAGAACTGGTTTTGGAGAACCAGATAGGAGGGTAACTTCCGATACGTCATAGCTTTCCCACGGCTAGGCGGGGCTGCAAGGTCCAAATCTCCACAATGTGATTTTAAAGTCCCTTAGCGGGGATAGCAGCTTTAAATGATCGGGCTACGGCGGCTGGCACCGCTGATAGAGTCAGAGCCTTTGAAAGTTCAGCCAGGACTGATAAGGTGGTAAAGTGGAGTGGTACAACTCCTTGCCCGCAAGGCAGGGTGTCAAGGCCAGTTCGGCGCTACACATTGGGACATTTACAATTGATACTGTAAAATGTTAAAGTCGAACTAAACATAAGACGTGAGGTCATTTCCTAATATCAACTCTGTGAGTAGGAGTTGGTTGAAAAGGGAGAAGATAGATAAACACTTTCTTTGGTATGAGGCCCCGGCCAGGGCTGATGTCAAGAAGTCTTATGTGGATAAAGGGAGAAGCACAACCCCTAGAACAAATCAAGGGTAATTCCTGAATGTGTGATCCAAGCGACAGGTCTAGCAGGCCCGGTAAAGGTCGCAACGTAGTGAATGTAGCCGTGTTCATTACACACTCACCATACCTCCGTAGCCAAGCGGATTAAAGGCAACGGGCTACGAACCCGTGATCGCATGTTCGAATCATGCCGGGGGTACAACGAGGCGACACCTGCCTCGCGAAAGTGGTGTGACTCATCGGGGAGAGAACCGAGTCTGGATGTTTTGCCAAGTCTGGCCTAAGGCACCTGCTTTACACGCAGGCATTCGGGGGTTCGAATCCCTCAACATCCACGATATGACCTAGCCCTCTGGTTAATTTCAAGGTTAGGTTTTCATGGGGTCGCATGATCCAAGGCGGCGACAGACCTTTGCAAGGTCCGTGTGAAGGGTTCGATTCCCTTCGGCTCCACCACAAGGAAAAGATTGGGTTCGATTCCCAACCCCTAGCTACGGTTCTTTTATAGGCCGTAGGGTCTGGGGGATAGTGTAAAGGCTGCACGTTCCTAACTCTACAAAATAGGTTGGTATAACGACTAGCCGAAAATAATAGATAAGGTCCAAATGGATTCAGTTCGAATTTCGTTACTACCTTACGCCGACGCAAAAGTTTTGGATAGCGGTGGCACATGGTTTTGAAGCTGAAATGGCCGCAAGCGCTCCGTTGAAGCCGGAGAGAAACAGGTTCGATTCCTGTCGAAACCACTAAGCCCTATTGGTGTAATGGAAACACGCAAGGCTTTCATCCTTGTATCGTCGGATCGTAACCGGCATAGGGTGCGTTGGCAGAGGCAACTATTGGTTTGTTGCGCCGGGTTGTGACCCCGGTGGGTTGAAAAACCCTTGCGGATTCGATCTCCGTCTGTCACCCCAACTAAACAAGACGCCCACAAATAGTGGAGCGGGTAATAAGATACCACAATGGAGGTAGATAAATGGATACTTCACATATCCCAGATCCAACAATAAAAGTAAAAGCACCAGATTCCGTTCTAAATAAGATAGGAAATCTGTACGTTAATCTTTCAATCACAGAAGCAAGACTTTTTGATGTCTATAAGAGAATTGTTGGAGAGGAAAGCAGTAAAGGTTTTCGTATTGAAAGGATGAAAAGTCAGCCCAAATCTGTCATTGACTATTTGACAGCATGTCAAAACATGGCATATAATATAGATAACTTCTCTGAGAGAATTACTAAACTAATTGGTGACTTTGAATGGGATGAGCAAGGCGCTCTCATTCGTTTAACCTAAACAAAAGACTAAACACTTTGCCCCCGGTGGAAGGGAGAAATCCCAACACTGATAAAATGGTGACACCAAACCATATAAACAGTAAGGAAGGATTAGTAACCCTTCTGGGCGCAACACAAGCGAGTGTGGTGGAATGTATACGCAGCGGACATTGGGATAATAGAATTGAAAATCTACAAATTATTTGTCCGAATTGTCACGCTTTAGAGACTGCTAAAGCCAAAAACTAGGCCATCTATGCTAACTGGTAACGCAATTAGTTTTAGAAACTAATGATTCTGAGTTCGAATCTCAGGGTGGCTACAAAAACAATGGAAGGTACCGCTAAATGGTAGGCAACACGAGGAAGCTGCCGTGAAAGTCACAAACAAGGTTTGAACCCTTGGGTAGTTGTAAGGCTAGGGGAGCGTTACCTCCAGCTTCCGCTTAAGAAAGGTCTTTTATGGGATATAAAGATCCAGTTAAAAAGATGGAATATCAAAGAGAATATCAAAGAAAGTGGATGGCGCAACGCCGTCAAGAATGGATTGATCTAAATGGTCCATGTAAAAACTGTGATTCTTGGGATGATCTAGAAGTAGATCATATTAATCCATTAACAAAAACCATGAATCCTTCACAAATTTGGTCAAGAAAGCAAGAAATAAGAGATGAAGAATTAGCAAAATGCCAAGTGCTTTGTGAAGATTGCCATAAAGAAAAAAGTAAATTTCAAATTTCTTTAACTCATAAAGATAATAGTGGCGAAAATAATCCATCTTCGAAGTTAACTAAAGAAGACGTTGAAAAAATTAGAAAACTATATAATACTAATCTTTATACACAAAAAGAATTAGGTATCATATATAAAGTTCATCGTACAATGATTGGACTTATAGTAAGAAATAAAAATTGGTCTATCTAAAGATAGGCTCTCCAATGGCATGTGGTGAAGTGGTTAACACGGTGCTCTGATAAGGCGCTATGCGTAGGTTCGACTCCTACCATGCCAACCAAGAAAGGAACATATGAAATTCTTTGATAGATTTAAAAGAAACAAAGTAGTATATTCAGAACCTAAAATGTATGTTCTTGTTAGGTCTGATTTAGTGCCAGGATTACAGCTTGCACAGGCTTGTCATGCTGCGTCTTATTTATCTGCAAGTAATCCACTTGCTTTATATCAACATCCAACAACTATTGTTCTTGGAGTTTCTAATGAAGAAGAACTATTGAATTATGCTTCATCTGAAGGTTTCTTATTCAGAGAACCTGATCTAGATGGAGCAGCAACAGCATATGCTTGTTATTCGCAGGGATATGAATTTGCAAACCTAAACTTAGCTCTAAGTATTTTCTAGCCCTATTAGCGTAGCGGTCTAACGCACCTGATTCTCAGTCAGGGGATCGCCGGTTCAAATCCGGCATAGGGTACTAGGGTATGGTGTAATGGTAGCACAAGAGCTTCCAAACCTCTTGGACCGAGTTCGATTCTTGGTACCCTTGCCATCTAAATGCAAAAGACCCCCGAAAGGGGGTCTTTTTGCGTTCCCGGTAAGTTTTAGCCAACCGAATAGTTTGTCTGTCCTACGATTCTAATAAAGCCAGTTCCAGTTCCGCTTACTGCTGTAGTTACTTTATTGGCTGTGCCAGTAACTGTAATTGCAGCTTTTCCATTTAGAGCAAAACCTCTAGCTGTTGTTGGATATCTACCATTTCCACGATTGAAAGCTGATGCAGCACTTAACTGCACTCTATCAGAATTGATAACGAAGCTATCATCTTTTGAAGTGTCAGCGATAAGTGAAGAAGCAACAATTTCTGCTGCGCCGAAATAGAATCCATTTGCACTATCTTGTGCTTCGCAAGCTGCAAGACCTGCTCTACCTGACTCTAGAGAGAAAGCATACTCATCACAGTAATAAGCTTTACATGAAGTAAACTTCACGTTACCACCAGTAGATTTGAAGCCAGCTTTGGCCGCTCCACCAATATGAATATTAGATAGATGTGAATCAGGTGAATCTTTCATCCAAATTCCATTACCAGAACATTTACGGATTTGGATTCTATCAATAAGACTTCCTCTACAGTCGGTATCCATTAGAATACCATGTCGAGTTCCGCCCATGAACCCTGAAATATACACGTCATGAATGGTAATGTCTGGATCAGGATTAGAGTCAGGAGTTTCATTTCTAGAACCTGAACCGCCACTACAGCGGAAACCAATACCATGAGCAGTTCCACCGGCAGTGTAATTACCATTAAGCCAAAGATCAGATACACGCATGAAGTGATCGCCCTTATCTTTATTTGTAATAACTGCGGGTTCTGCCGCATAACCAGCTAAAGCTGTTATCTTATTAGATTTGATCTCTGTAAGCACACCAGCACCATGTAGCCAAACGCCTGTAGTCATTACAAGTGATCCACCAACATTAAAAGTACCACCACTTAGTTTAACTTCACCAAGGCGAGTAGGAAGCGCCGCTTCAGCAATAACTTGATTAATCAAGTTATGATCATTAACACCAGTGGCAACATATTTAGCTAAAGCCTTTACCTCAGCAGAAGCGTTAGAAGCCGCTATCAGCGTAGGGTCCTTAGCTACAGATCCACCTCCACCAGTTGATGTTCCAGCAGTTCCCGTGGCACCTGTAGCGCCCTGAGGACCAGTTGAACCACTAGGTCCGGTTGCACCAGCACTTGGCGCTGGTATATTGGTTATTTTTTGATTAATCTCATCAAGTAGTATCTGTACGTCTGGATCTATTGCCATTTTAAGCTCCTATTGCTCTTTTGCGTATATGAAATCAAACTGTCTTATCTTCAGCTTGCTTATATTCGTTGTTCCCCATTGTGATCCAGGCTGAATACGAATTGCGGGGTCTTTAGCTGTTGCTCCCGAACCAACCATTCTATCAGCTACTAGACAGCCCATTGTTGCTGCTGCTCTAGCTATGGCTTCACATTCTCCACCTAAAGCAACCATATCTTTATATGATTTACTGTTAGGATCTAACATAACAAGACTACCAGCGATAACCCCAGGCCCGCCCTCTGCGAGCTCTCCATCTGCCCCAATATAATCATCTACCACTAGAGACATTCTATGTGGCTTTTCTTTAGACCAAGGAGTCCAAACATAGGGGTGAATAGGAGTATTTGTTGCACTACTTGCTTTTCCGTCAACTAAAACCATATCTTCGAACTTGCCCCAGGTAAGAGCCTGATTAGAAATATAATTCTCAGCTTGGAATGGATCAAATTGGACAAGCTCGTGGAAGATTTTTTTCGTTAGATGTGGCTCACGAACAATTGCTCCACGGTCAAACATCGGAACGGGAGTACCAGTTAACCAATACCATCCACTCTTTGGATGTGGAATCTTACCTTTGAACTTCGGATCATTAGCACCGATCTGTCCGTACTTAGCCCATCCCCAGGTTACGCTGCGTAATGTGCTCACGCCCCACTGCATAGGGAGTCCAGTCATTACTCCATCAGCCTGAGGCTTCCCACGATAACCTACGGTATGATCGCTGGTAATTCTAGATTCCCAAGTGATAGGACCATTAGGTACAACCTTCCCAAAGATGCGTGGAGGGTCTACATTCTCCGCAGCAGGGATTTTCCAATACTGGTAGTTAGTCATTTTGTCTGCTGTTTTAACGCCAAAAACAGATTTAAGTATGTTATACCAAGTCATGAGTTAACTCCAGTTAAAAGTAGTTTAGTTGGGGAAATCGGGGCAAGAATTGGGATTTAATAGCTTTTTTGAAGCTATATCGTAGTTTAGAACAGCTTCATCGAAGTTTATCTGAGTTGCCTCTGAGGGGGTTATCTCGGTTATTAATGAAGCTTAAAAGTAGTTCAGTTTGAGCCTGAGACTTCTTATCCTCTAAATCGTCGTGACATCTTAGGTATTCAAGCACAGGGCTTCTGCGTTCTATGGTTTCAGATAAATCATGATTAGCATTAGCCATTATGAATAGACAATAAATAAAAATAGCACTTATCATCAACATGTAGCCCCAAGTCAAGAACATATATTTCTTAATCTCTTTATGTCTTCTGATGGCTTCCACAGATTGTCTATCAAGAGCTTCTTGGATGTCCATAAGAAACACCTCCTTATATAATATACTACGACACTATCCCGGCTTGACAAGCGCCACTGAGTGTGGTATACTACCCAGATGTCGAAAGAACTATTACAAAATCAAATTCTAAAATGTCAGAACGGGTCCAAGCTTTATGGAACTGATACCCCTACATCTGACGATGACTACATGGCTATATTCGTGGAGCCACCAGAATACTTATTCTCTCTACGTCAAGCTAAAACTGTAGCACTGCATGACCGTGGACCTAATGAGCGCAACTTCGATGCAGACGTTGACGGTATTGCTTATCCTCTTCGTCACTTCCTTAAGTTGGCGATGGACGGTAACCCTAGCATACTGACACTTCTGTTTGCTCAGCCTGAGCATGTTGTAGATGCTACTGCCCTGGGACAACTTCTATTAGACAACAAACAATTATTTATCTCTGCGAAAGCTGGGCCTAAATTTTTAGGATACATGAATGGTCAGCTACAAAGACTGAAAGGCGAGAAGAAAGGGCATATCCCCGCTCGGCCAGAAATTGTTGAACAGTTTGGCTATGATACGAAGTATGCAATGCAGGTTGCTCGTCTAGCTATACAAGGTCTAGAATATCTTACAGAAGGGAAGATAACTCTACCAGTTGATTCAGCGAATAGAGAACTACTTCTAGGAATAAGAAATGGTGAACATACCTTTGAAGGAGTTATAGCATATCTAGGGACCCTAGAAGAAAGTCTTAAGTTGATAGTGGATAGTAGACTTTCACCCTTGAAGGGAGAACCTGACTACGAAGGTATCTATAAGTTGTCTCAATATATACATGAGGAGTTTTGGAATGGAAATTGAGTTTATTACAGAAATAAACAAAAGTGAGAATTATGACGAAGCTGAACAAGCAGCATATGAGAACGCTCTTAAATTTTTCCCAGAGAGTGACTATTCTGTCAGACTGAGAAAAGCCAAGGTGCATGATCATGAATCTGTGTTCATCTTTGATTGCTATAAGACTCGTAAGACTCAGGAAGTTTTCTAAGGTGTCTAGAAGGCTCTCTGCCGGGTTTGCAGAACATTTAGGTATACTCGTACCAGAAACAGTTTGCGGGGCTTAGAACGCAAATGGTGACGTATGGTTCTTTGTTCTCTGGTGTCGGAGGATTTGAGTTAGGATTAAATAAAATAGGGTGGGAATGTAAATGGATGTGTGAGATAGATCCATATGCTTCTTCTGTTCTAGAATATCATTGGTCTGAAATACCAATCTATCCAGATGTGCGGGAATTATCTTTCCCCGAACCTGTTGATGTAGTTGTTGGAGGGTTTCCTTGTCAAGACTTGTCCATGAGTGGACTCAAAGCCGGATTTTCTGGTGACAAGTCAGCCCTCTTCTACGATTTTGTCAGAATAGTGAAAGAAATGAGGGAGAGTACGGGTGGAGAGTATCCAAAAGCAGTCATCTGGGAAAATGTCCAAGGAATCCTCAACAAGCAACGAGACTGGATTAGCCGTGTCTATTCCGCCTGGGGCGAGGTGGGTGCATTGGTCCAAGAACACAGGCTTATCAACGCTCAATTCTTCGGAGTGCCCCATCGACGTAAAAGGGTCATCGGTATCGTTATCTTCGATACTACAGACGAAGGTGGACGAGAAGTTCTATTTGACAGCGAAGGCAGCGAGTGCTATACTGGAACGATCGAACAAGAAGGGGAAGATGCTACCGCCGCTCTTGCAGAAAGCGTTGGAGAGTGTAGCGGGGAAGTCATAGACATTATTCCTTTCGATACAACCCAGATATCTTCTCCATACAATAAATCGAATCCAAAACCAGGAGATATAAACTTTTCATTATTTGCCTATGCCCATCATCCTAAGATAGCTTTTACTTTACAGCCTATCTTTGGACAGGGTTCAGCTTTGGAAGCTAAACAGACAGATATCTCAAATACATTAACTGCTATTGATGCCGTGGATAGAGGAACAAAGATAGTTGAGTTTGATAAAGAATATTTTGTCAGAAAGCTTACGGGTATAGAAATGGAAAGATTGATGGGTTGGCCTGATGAACATACGGCTCACGGATCTAACGGAAAAACTATTTCTATGAAACAGCGTAGGAAGATGTGTGGGAACGGACTTGTTGCCCCGGTTGCGGAATGGGCAGGTAGAAGATTAGATAATTATATGAAGGAGTATTGTGCAGAATTTAACAGTTGATACATTCTACGAAGTAATCAGAGCTAGTGATAAGATCCTAGTAGACTTCTGGGCTACATGGTGTGAGCCTTGTAAAGCTATGCTACCAATTCTAGAATCTATTAATGAAGAGATTGTGGAAGTTGCTAAAGTAGACGTAGATGCGGAAATGATGCTAGCTAGAGAACTAGGTATTCGATCTATGCCAACACTTATCCTATTTGAGAATGGGCAAGAGGTTTCCAGAATGATTGGTGCCAGACCTAAGAACGAAGTAGTAGAGGCTTTAGGACTATGAGTAATATCCGTCATTTTTATTCGAACAACTCAGAATGGCAGAGGATTATGGGTAGAGGTGCTGGTGGATTGCCGGTGTTGGCGAAATAGATTCAGAACCAGTTCCAAATAAGATCGGTAAAAAACTAGATGAGATTAAGGATGAAACATGAATAAACTAAAAGTAGCATTACTAGGTGGAGTTGCTGTATTCGCTCTCAGCGTTCCTACAGCATCAGCATGGGGTTGTGGACCGGGTGTTAAATGTCCGACCACTACAACAACAGTAACCGTACCTGACACAACTACAACGACCACAACAACAGTTCCAGAAACAACTACTACAAGTACAGTTCCTGAAACAACAACCACTACAACTACGCCAGAACTAGCGCCACCAGTATCATTACTCTATGTAGCAGTGGCTTTACTCTGGGCACTAATCCTAGCAAGAAAACATGGAATGCGATAAATGTCACAGCCATCTATGATATTCTCTACAAACGTAGAAGTTTGCACGGACCAACAGAAAGCGGAAGAGATTGCCTGGAAACGGGCAATCTCTTTCTTTGGAGATAAGAAAGGTGATTTAAAGATGATCACTTCTTTTGCTACTGATTCTTCTGTAGTATCTTTTGGTCAACATCTTATGGATGTGTCTTTCGATTTTGAATTTAAGGAGTTTCATGACTGATGACACCGGCACCGACCCGGAGCCAACTGGTGCAGAACGGTACCTGGCTGATCGGCTCCGTGACCCCAAGTATCGGGCGGCGTACGCTGCGTTTCGTTCTCAGTTCCCGCTGCCCGACACGGCTGATGACACCGGCACCGACTGGGCAGCACTCGCCGACGTGCTGGAGGACTGGCCGTACGGTCAGCCTCGCGTAACGAAGCAGGAGGCCGAGCTGGCGGCTGTGGGGTTGCGTCGGCTCGCCCAACTCGACACCGCCGCACGCGACCTGATGGACGAGATCGACCCGGACACGGGGCTGACCGACTACAAGGCGCTGGAACGGTTCGCTGCTGTGTTGGGGTCTGGGGAACAGC
>CAZUVD010000007.1:0-137306 GCA_964623075.1 uncultured Coxiellaceae bacterium
TGGACACGTTTTTTGTGTCCGGGGTTGTTGTATCGGGGTGCAAGTGTATGCACAATCAAACCCGGACACAAAAAACGTGTCCAGGCTACATTGCAACCAAGTATGTAAGTCTGACTAATATTTAATTAATTTTTCCTGAGGTAATTTGCATGCAACCACAAGAGATGATTGCAGAACTAGAAGTTATTAAGAATGAATTGCTTAACTCAAGCAACAAATATCGTTGTCATTATCCTATTGAGAGACGTTATGAAAGATTAATCGAGAGATTTGAAGTTGAAAAAGGCGCATCAGAGGTAGACAAGCAGCGTTATAAAACACTAAAAAGTGAAATTAAAGCTAAATTACAAGACCTCCGAAAAGCAAATGAAACAATGATTAATCAACTTGATTTTGATGCTGAATGTAAAAGATTAATTGATGCAGGCGATCAGGTAAATTTAAAAGGGCTAGTTAATATCGGCGAATATTTTGGCGTGGAAGCTATAGGCGGTAGTGAAATTTCAGAGGCGTTGGATTACGTTTTAAGGCCTTATCAATTAGGTGCAAATTTGCGTACACCAAAAAATAAAATTTGTTTAGATTATTTATGCAATTTATTAGGGCACTCTATTTTAGAATTGCCAACTAACACTCAAACGAGCTCAACGTCATCTGGGTTTCCTTTTAAATCAATGTATTCAGGCGTCAACACTCAATTTGTCAGCACTCAAGATAAAATAAAAGAGATTCTTGAAGGAGATGACACGACAAAATTGATGGTGTGGCTGTTAAATGCTTCTGTAGAAGATCGACATTATGCGTTGCGAGTTGCTAGCTCTAAAGAGGGTTCATTCGATTGTTTACGTTTCTTGCTTTTAAGAGCTAAGCCGGAAAACAATGATATAAACATACTTACGCAAGGGAAGCCTTCTTTGCAATGTGCAATGCACCGAGCTATTCAATCAGGTAGTGCTGTTATTGTCGGTGCCATGTTAAATGGCGAGATTAATCAAAGTGATGATTTGCTGCGTCAGCTATTAGTGCGTGATAGTAGCAATTTAACTCCGATCGACTATTTAGAAAAAATAAAAAATACTGGTGAATATAGATCAATCGTGAGAACTATTCGTAATGCAGTAGATAAATATCAAACGGATAGCCGATTAGCTTTATCCATTGATGAAGCGAAGTCAGTTTCTGATAAGCTGACAACCTTTCTATCCTCAGCGCCTAATTTTGCAATGTAATAAATAAAATGTAAGGGGGTCGCTTTTGAATTGGGGTCATTAAGCTGTAGCCTGGACACGTTTTTTGTGTCCGGGGTTGTTGCATCGGGATGCAAGTGTATGCACAAACAAACCCGGACACAGAAAGCGTGTCCAGGCTACATTAAATTATCGATAGCATCCTTGTCATTTATCCATACCCATATAAGTAATGGCGATAAACGCAGATTGCGAGCTGGCATTTCCAAAATTCAATTTTCTATTCGACCAGGTGCCTTCTCCGTTTTTCGTAGTAAAGGGTCCTAGTGGTTGATAAAGATAATTGATGGATGCAGTCATCGTTTGATTCAACTTCCAGTTGATTCCAGCACCTGCCTGATAGGTCAGACGATAACTGGTATTATCCTGAAAGTTGGCGCAGGTTCTTGCGGTGATACCCTGGTATGGGTATTCGTTATAATTTTCTGTTTTTAATTGAGCGGCGCCAGCACCAATATTGATAAATGGGGATAAATTTTCCCAAGAAAATAATTCAATTTTAGCATTCAGTAACAGGATATTAGCTTCTAGATCCAGTCTATAGCGATAATTTATAAATTCAGGTGAAGAATATTGCATGATTCGTCCGCCTAAATCCGCGGGCAGGAAATGTTGATATTGCAAACCTAGTGACAACGCTTGCAATCCTGTTGCGGGTATTGCCCAGCGTTTACCAATTTCTAATAAAAGTGCAGCATTAACATTCGTGTTGCTGCTATACGTATCATTATTATAGGGAGGGCTTGCTAACGAATTGTTATTAACGGTTGTGTGAGCAGGAATGTTTGGCAGCTCCAGGCCTGCTCCGAAAGTAAAATACCATTGAGGTGCGCAGTACGCACCCTGGGTTAGTATACATAACACAAGTGCCGCTATTGATTTACTAAATCCATTTAACATTTTTAACGCATCTCCATTAACTTGTGTGATATGTGCATCGATTATCATCCACGTCCTTCGGTCGCACCGGTTGGCTTACCGGTATTTCCACCCGGACAAAAGGTAACTGTATACCCTACCGCGTTAGAGCCAGAAGCAACGCTGCTGCATCGGAAGGTACTGCTTTCATCGTCATACGGATACGTATAGTAATTTGGGCAGGTTTTTTTCATCCATTGAATTTTAGGTTGTACTTGACTGGTCCAAATTGTATTAGAGGTATTCTTGCAAGCTTTTGTAGTAGATGGAACGGTAATACCAAAAAGATTCCAGTTAGCGCATCCACAACAATCAGACGAATTAAAGATGTAGCATGAATTTAATGTGGATTGATTTGCGTCTGGTGTGATGCAACCATACAGACTGGTCATTTGATACGTGTTAGGTGTGTAAGGAGTACCTAAATAATTTGTGCAACCGAAATATGGCTGCGCCTTGGTTGCATTAACTCCGCACGCATTATCAGCGCTCCAGAAACCAAGGAAGTTGCCGCACACTTTATCAAGATTACTGTCTAGTCCGCATAACTGTCCTGGTGTAACGCAAGTATTATCAGATTTGCAGGTCGCAAGATTTGTTACCCAATTATATGCATAGTTTGGCGTAGGAAGAACTGCGTTATTCCAGTTGCAGCTGCCAAAGCCGCCGCTTGCTGTCGGGTTGCCTGGTGTGCCGCAGTTATAATCATCGCCAGGAATTGCGTGTGGCGAATCCGGGGTGACTTGAATGGGAATGTGAAAACCATTAATAACTTCCACATCATAATAATCTCTATCATTTTTGATCATCGTGATTTCAAACTGGGTCGCTGGTTGCCCAAAACCTTGGCCAACAGCACAGGAAGCGGTACCGCCTTTATTATTACAATCTGCCAGCTCGCATTTGTCGGTGCCGTTACATAAAGCGCTCGCAGAAATGTTGCCACTCCATTGCGTATTAACATCCACCGCATTTGATGCAACAGGTACGATGACGGAATTGGTATTGACGCCGCCTAACGCTTCCAGTTCATAAGGGCTAACGGGTGTATTGGCTGGATGCGCGGGTGGGGTGGGGTTAATCCAGAAACATAATCCTTTGCCACCGTTTGCAGCGGGATCACAAGCAGTGCCGTCGGGGCATTGGGCATCGCTCGTGCAATCAGGGCTGTTTCCTATAGAGCCACCATTCATGGAAAACCAGACCTTAAAGTTACATTGATTAACAAAATTAATCGTGCGTGCACCACCCGCAGCAACAGTATTGGTTGATGTTGTCAGCGTGCTAGAAGTCGGGCCTGGTGACGCTGCAGAGGCCGCCAGCGTCGATGAAAACGAGCTGCTTCCTGTGGAGGTGGGGGTGAATAAGCCTGTCATATAGCAAGAGTTATTCGCAGTTAGCACGCCGGTGACTACCGGGCAGGTATTAGCTTGTGCGAGGTACACGCAACCTGCACCTGGGCACGAGCCCACGCTGGCTTGCGGAGCGTTAGACGTAATAGTCATAGCAGTAGGATTGTTATTCGTAAATGTATAGGTCACTTGATATGAAGCGCCAACGATTGTAATCGCAGGTAATCCAGATAGCGTGCCAGTTAATCCAGTCGCAGGGTTAACCGTCGTTTGCGTTGAGGCAACAACTGAGCTTCCTTGCGCATAGGAAAAAGTACCAGTCACCGTTTGTGTGGCTGGCGTGGTTGATATCGGCGTGTATGAGCCGCTGATTTGACAGGAGGCTCCAGATGCCAAAGTGGGACCACATGTAGTTGAAAAGTTGCTTGAGCTGGATGTGGTAGTGACACCCGTTGCTGGCGCGGTTCCTGTATTGGTGAACTGAAAAACAAAGGTGTTTGAAGTGTTCACGGTCATGGATGATGGTAGTGCAGTGGTAGTCGATGCGGTGATGTTCACTTTCGCGCTTCCACCGCTTGCTGTAGTGGCTAAAGTCGGTAACGGTATCCGGTTATCATCATAGCCTGCAATGGTTAGTCGAACTGTTTTAACGCCGGTGGTGGTTGGGTCAAGGTTCACTGTGACAGTACATGATTGCGCGGGCGAGAGCTTTAACCCCGTGCATTCATCCTGATAAGTAAATTCAGTTGGGGAATTGGAGGTTTTATTAATAGTAATCGGCTTGATGAGTTTGAACGGTAGCTGATTAGTGAAAGTATACGTTACCGAGTAGTTGGAGCCGGAAATAAATACGTTATCAGGAAAGGGTTCGTTTAAATTCCACAGTATGGGGTTTTTGGCAAGCACTGATTGTGACAATAGTAATAATATTAAACCCGCAATAAAGCGACCCAACATGAAACATCTCCCTGTTAATTGCAAGATCCCGATGAATAACCAACTAAAATTAAAACACAAATTATCAAATTATCATAACACTTGCTTGCAAGAATTTCGTTCGCAATTTCAAATTAGGTTAATAATTTAATGAATGCGATTGAGAAGAAACTGTCCGTGTCGGATGTAGATAGATTTATATGACAATTTATTAATTTATATTGGTAATATTTTAAAGGTGTCTGTGTTTGACACTTTGGGTGATGTAACTAGAGCGAGATGTGTACATCATTGCACTATTTTTTGGTCGTTTTACCCCGTATGACAGATGCCAAGATAGATGATCCAATCAGTATAGAAATAATCAATAATGATAAGCTGATTGGAAACTTGCCTCCGAATGCGTTGTTAAGATATACCATTTTTAAACCAACAAAGATGAGTACACTGGCAAGTCCATATTTTATATACATGAATTTGTCCATGCTTCCTGCCAACATAAAATACATGGATCGTAAACCAATGATCGCAAATATATTAGATGTGTAGACAATGAAGGGCTCTTTGGTCAGTGCAAAAATCGCAGGTACTGAATCTATTGAGAAAATGATGTCGCTAAGCTCTATGAAACATAGCGCGATAAATATTGGTGTGACATGCAGCAAGTTATTTTTTTTGATAAATAGATTCTGGCTTTCAATTTTTGGATAAACACGAAATATTCTATTAAGTAAGCGTATGATAATGTTATTGCCAAGATCATTATTGTCTTCACTGTTAATGACCCACATTTTTATACCAGTCAATATGAGTAGAATTCCGAAGAATATAACGATAAATTCATATTGCATTAAAACGGAGCCTATCGAAATAAAAATGCCTCTAAAGAAAAGGGCACCCAATATTCCCCAAAATAATATTCGATGTTGATATATTTTTGGAATTTGAAAGTAGGAAAAAATCATAGCAAAAACAAAAATATTATCTATCGCTAAACACTTTTCAACGATATATCCAGTCAAGAATTCTAGTGCATAAGTTCGTGCACCAGTGCTTGGATCAGTGACTATGTTGGCATATTCGGGTAAATTAAATTTATATAAGCAATAAAAATAAAAACCGACATTAAACATCAGCGCGACAGAAATCCAAAAAATCGTCCATAATGTCGATTCTTTTATTGAAACTGCATGCGCTTTTCGATGAAAAACGCCTAAATCAAGCAGCAGTAGCACCAGAATGCTGATTGTGAATAGTAAATAGAATGTCCAGTATTCAACAAAAGGAAATGCTAGCATTATTGATTCCTTGTAAATAATTGTAAGTCGTACGATAGATCTACATTTTTCTCTTACGCTTCATGATATTGAGATACACATGAGCTCGCCAAAGAATCTCTACTAGAATGTACCCGAATATCGCGGATAGTGTTGCTACTATCGGAATACCCACTAAAAAAGATATACCGGCTTGCTTCAACCATTCACCATACACATTAATTATTGTGGAAGAATATAGTGCATTAAAGCTTATGGTCGGTATCGAGTGGAACACTTCATCATTTTGTGTTACATAATGACCAACAGAAAAAATTAAATAATTGAATGGAAGGAATGTAATAGGATTAGTAATCCAAGTCATTATGATGGCAATCATAATGTTTGCCCTAAAAAGAATGGCCGTCGTAGCTGCTAGAATCATCTGAAGGGGGATTGGTAAAAATGCAAAAAATAAACCTATGCCGACTGCTCTGGATACGGATCTGTGAGTAATATGCAAACAATTGCTATTAAGAATTTTGTCAGCATAGCGAGAACTACCAAGATAATGTTTCATTGATTGATAGTTCGGTAATAACTTACTTATAATCTTTTTCATGGCGGCCTTACGCAACGGGTGATGAAAAGTTATCAGGTTTAACCGTTAAAACTGAGCAAGATACACCATTAAGTATTGCCTCAGAAAGTTTAGGGGTCAAGTCTCGACAATAGACATAAATTTAACCGCAGTGGGAGAGTAGCCTGGACACGCTTTTTGTGTCCGGGGTTGTTTCATCGAGAAGTTTAGGGGTCAAGTCTCGACAATAGACATAAATTTAACCGCAGTGGGAGAGTAGCCTGGACACGCTTTTTGTGTCCGGGGTTGTTTCATCGAGAGATATCCGTATACAACAACCCCGGACACAAAAAGCGTGTCCAGGCTACTTATAAAATTTCTTGATACTTTCTGCAAAGCGTTAACATCTAACGAAACTACTGTCTTTTACAATAAAATTCGTGCATCAAGTGCGATAGCATCTTTATCATTAGCAATAAGCGGATTAATATCCATCTCACTTATTTCCGGCAATGCAATTATCAATTCCGAAACCCGCAATAATACATTAACGATTGCAGGTATGTTCGCAGGCGACATGTTGCGAAATTTTTCAAGTAATTTTGCCATTTTTGTTTGCTGAATTATTTTTGTTGCAAGAAATTCATTTAATGGCGGTAGCGATAAAGCTCTATCTTTAATAATTTCCACTAATGATCCGCCCGCACCAAAACTGATGACGTGACCAAATACGATATCGCGAATGACGCCGATCATTAATTCGCGATTATTGGTATTTTTACACATGGTCTCAATTGTGACGCCTAATATTTTTGCTTGCGGCGCACGTTCTTTTGCATTTTTAATAATGGTATTAAAACTGATGCGCACGTCATTTTCATTATTAATATTAAGTATCACGCCGCCAAAATCTTGCTTGTGAGAGATATCCTCGGAATTGATTTTCATCACCACTGGATATCCTAATGAATTTGCATTCGTAACCGCATCTTCTTCAGTGGTGGCATTCAAGGGCATGACTACAGGGATGTGAAATGCTTGTAATATTTTTTTCGATTCAATCGTAGTTAATGTTTTGCGGTTTTCGTGTACTGCCAATGCAAGAATTTTTTTTGCAGCATCAATATTTGGTGATGGTTTTAAAGTGGTAATGACAGCTGTTTGTTTTAATAATTCTTGATTTTGGTGGTAAGTGGCAAGATAGGAAAATGCTTGTACTGCTTTTTCAGGGGTGTCAAAGCAAGGGATTTTATGTTTGCTAAATAATTCCCAAGACGATTTAACATTTTTTTCGCCCATCCAACATGTTAAAACGGGGGTGCGACTTTTTTTGGCATCGCTAATAATTTGCTCGGCAACTTTAATGGGTTGCGACATAGCGACTGGCACTAAAATAGTTAAAATCGCATCAAAATCAGCATATTTTTGGCAGATATCGAGTGTGGCATGATAACGTTCTGGTGTGGCGTCGCCAATAATATCAATGGGATTTTGATGTGACCATTGCGCGGGTAATATTTTATCTAAATCTAATGTCATTTGATCTGATAATATCGGCAATTCAACTTTGACATCTGAGGCGCGATCAGAAGCCATGACACCTGCGCCGCCACCATTAGTGATAATAGCTAAACGATTGCCTTGTACCCGATAATCGCTAGATAAAATTTCAGTGGCTGCGAAAAGTTCTTCAATTGTCATTACACGAACAGCCCCTGCACGTCGTAATGCAACATCAAAAACATCGTCGTCACCAATTAAGGCGCCAGTGTGTGATAAGGCAGCACGCGAACCTTGTGATTGTCGACCACCTTTAATCACAATAACGGGCTTGACACTGGCTGCAGTACGTAAGCCATTCAAAAAGTGTTGCGCATCGTGAATGCCTTCGATGTAGAGCAAAATACTTTTTGTTTCAGGATCTATGGCAAGATAATCTAATATGTCGCCAAAACCAATATCTGCGCTATTGCCTAAAGAAACCAAGGTGGAAAAACCAATGCCTTTATTGATTGACCAATCTAAAATGGCAGCTGATAACGCACCTGATTGTGAAACTAAAGCCACATTTCCGGGTAAGGCAAAGTTGTTATCAAATGTTGCATTCATTTTTATATCAGTGCGCATAACGCCTAAACAGTTTGGGCCGATGATGCGTATATTGTAATGATCTGCAATTTGTAATAGTTGTGCTTCCAGTGTTTTACCCGATTTGCCAACTTCACTAAAACCGGAAGAAATGATGATTGCGATTTTCACATTTTTTTCACCGCATTCCGTCATGATGGCGGAAACTGTTTCTGCTGGCGTAGTGATAATGACTAAATCAACTTTTTCTGGAATATCTTTAATGGAGGCAAAGCATTCTTGTTTTTGCACACAGGTATGTTTTGGATTAACTGCGTAAATTTTTCCGACAAATTTTGCTGCTATTAAGTTGCTAAAAACTTTCGCGCCAACAGAATGCGGGCGCTCACTGGCACCGATAACGGCGATGCTTGATGGATTGAATAATGATTGTAAAAAATGTGTATTTAACTGCATAAGAATTACCTTCTTGTTGTAGCCTGGACACGCTTTGTGTGTCCGGGTTTTTTGGTTGCCGGAGAGGAAAACCCCGGACACAAAAAGCGTGTCCAGGCTACTTTCGGCGCACCAAATCAACAAAATAAGTTGGCAAATCTTACGATGTGCAATTGTAGTCTCGGTGAAGTTGACGTTTGATTTTTAAATAATTGTAGCATGGATTAGAAAAAGCACTTATCGTAGAGCTGGGTATCTCCTCGCAATGACTATACCCACCCCTCTTTAACGTTCTTTCTTACACATTACTATACGTGTAACTTAGCATCCCATTCACATGACAAATCAAATTTATATAAGATTTATTAGTCGCTAATTTAGCTTTCACCTCATCGCAAATAGGCGTTGTTAATGGAATAGCTACAAAATAAGTATGTTCAGTGCCATTGGCGACGCCAATATTGCCTCCCGTGACTGATTTCATGTTGTTAGCGCTTACTAATTCAATTACTTTTAGCGTGTCTATCCCTGCATAACTACCAGATGAAATAGCAAAACTATCAACGGCACTTTGAATTAACTGAATTTGATTCAAAGTGCGTGTTGCCGGGCTATCGTCACCTGCACGTTTAATCATATCTGCTTGCATAGTAGAAATCGTATTTTGACCAGATTGCACTTCTTCGGCCTGAACAGTAAAAGAAAAAACGAATAGCATTAAAAATAATATTTTTTTAAACATTAACATTACTCCCTTATTAAACGTTATTGGTAAGTACTAATTAAAGATGCTTTCATCATGAAGTAAAAAAATTCATATTACAATGGGTTATCAGTAGTTAGCATAGTAGCCTGGACACGCTTTTTGTGTCCGGGGTTGTTGTATCTGGACACACCCGTATACAACCACCCCGGACACAAAAAGCGTGTCCAGGCTACTTTTTTGAAACGAGGTCGGGTTTGCATACTTGCACAATTCACAAGATTTTCATCGATTGTTAATTTGGTAAATCTTACAATGTGCGATTGTGAAAGTCTGACTCTGTTTGCACCGTTTCCTGATGAAACAAACCCGGACACAAACAGCGTGTCCAGGCTACTACTTGGAAGCTTTAATTATGTTTAGATCTTATTTCAAAGAAATTAGTGATGAAGCATTTCAACAAGCTGTCGAGAGAGGCTGTTTATATATTTCAGACGATGGAACAAAGATTGAATGTTTTGATAACATGCCGCAGTCGAAAGCTATTACCTCGTTATTGAATGACGAAGATGCTGAAAAGAGACAATATGCGCAATTGCATTGTGCTCTAGCAATGTTAAATGAAAAACATCGGTCATCAGGTAGTAAACCTATTCAACCAATAGAGAGATTAGTTCACGAGTTGCACGATCACCATAACAACAGATCGATTGATTTTCATTTACCATCTCATTTCAATCGTATTTTGCTTAAAAAAAACCTTCAGCTATTAAAAGTAATTTTTAAAGATTTAGATATTAAGTTGTTGTCATTGAAAAGTTATGATTTTAGCGAATGGACTACTGAGAATATTGATGTTCTTTCCGAAATGCTCGCGGTCGCTAAAATAAGCCAATTAGGCTGGAGTCCGTTTCATATCCCAGAAGATTTACATGCAGAAAAGATACGGCTTATTCAGGGAAAAATACCAAGTATAATGCTCTATTCAGATTCAACTCCACCGAATACGGTACGTTACCTATCTGCTTTTAAAGCTTTTATGAGAATTCAAACGATTAAAAAAGTTGAATTTGAAAACTATAATCTGATAAGTGAAATTTTCAGAGATATATTAGATGCATTGCATCAATCGGCAATAGCTAATATTAAATTTGGATATATCACAGGTTTTACTAGATCTAGTATATATACAACGTTGCCTTTACATAACCGTTTAGATATAAATGTTTTACCAAAATTATGCGAATACATTCGCACAAAAGTAAAAAGCTTGGATTTAAGCTCTAGTAGCTCGATTTGGGAGCGCTCTTATGTTGAATCAGAAACTTATTATGTAAAAAATACAACCATAGCAAAGGAAATTAATTCAGCCATAGCAAATTCTCAAGTCGAAGCATTATATTTAGATGCTACGATGTTTGGTGATCCGTTAGATTCAACATCAATAGCAGGTTTATTCGAAGCAATACAAAAGTGTAAATCGTTGACTAAATTAGTGTTGAAAGAGGTAAATTATTTCAAACAAGCTGACTATGAGATTTTTTTTCTATTGCTGGATGAGACGGTTTATTTGTCACTTACTAGTTTACACATTGAGAGTGATATTGTTCTTGCAATGCTTGAGCCGCGACTGACTAAATTTTTAAATATTTTAAAAAATCCAAAATTAGAAGAATTAACTTTCGGGCATATTAAGTGGTCTGATGAAAAATGGGAAATATTTTTTAACGCTTTAAAAAAATCCAAAATTAAAAAATTGCGAGTGCCCAGCGTTCGGGACTTTTCAGAAGATATGAATTATGCGGATATAACAAAAGCAAAAGAATTATGGATAAAGTTTTGCGAAGCGATTGCTTGTTGTGATTTGCAAGAAATAAAGATTGATGATCCGAATAATGAATTAATATGCTTTATAGAAGGCGAGATGCTTGAGGCTTTACTGAAGGCGGTGAATTGTAATGTCAATATTACTGAAATTCAAGTTAATGATTGCCCGTTAAAAAAAGTTGGTAGATTTGAAGAAATAACAGATGCCTTAACAAGAAATAGAGAATTGGTGAATACTTGCCAAGCATTAGATAATTTTTCTTTTAAAGATAAAGATGATGCCGAAGCCGAAAATCTCGTTAAAGATTTATCACAAAATGCCATAGCGTTATATGGAGCAAGAAAAACGAATAAAGGCGGTGTAGCACAAGTTGCGCTTTCAGAAATGTTGCAACCAGCCATTGTTCGCTTCTTGCAGAAATTACTAAATGAAAAAAGTTGGCAAGTTAAAAGATTGTTACGTTTGTTGCCTGCTAATACGGATGCTGTAAAACAACTGTATTTTAACTACGCGAATATGCTTTGGGACAAAGTGGCTTTAATGACTGAGGCTGAAGATATTGTTAATTTGCTATTTAAGACGACAGAATATTTTTTTGATGTTAGTGGCGAGCCTGTTCAATTCAAAGCAGAAGGTCTTTTTATTGATTACATGCTGATTAAAGCGCTAGGTTTAAAGCAACCGCCAGAAATGACGCCGCAGTTACGTTTAGCATTTTGGCAATATTTAATGCTAAAGCAATTTGTTAAAGGCTTTAACATGGGCGTGCCAAAAACAGAAGATGACATTAAAAAAATAAATAAGTTGTGGATTAATATATGGATGTTGCATGCAGAACCGCAAAAGCCATTTTCAAAACAGCAAGCAAGAGCATTACGTTATACCCAAGCATTATTCGAGCTTTGTTGCATGGAGCAAAAAATCAAGCAGCAACTGTCAACACCAGGCACTGTATCAGCAGCACGTAAAGTTTTTTTACTTTTATTAAGCGATTATTTAAATAGCTATAAACAAATAAAACTCATATCAGCACAGCACCAGGCATTATTGGATCGCTTAGCAATAAGAGTAAGCGGCAACACGATGCTAAGCATTGAAACGAAAGAGCAACGATTATTTTGCTTTGAATTAATATTGCTAAATGAGTGGAAAGAAAACAATAAGAATGAGCTACCCAATACTGCCGCTTTTTATCAATTGCCACACAAAGAATTAGTAAAAAAAGTAATGAGTGAAGTGAGAGCGCTCATTGATGGCGGGGCAACATTTATTAGGCCGCTTTGTGATTATATTGAGGCGCTATCACGGCAAATAATCGATGATTCTAAAGAGTTAGCGCAACGTATTGATTTGGCAAATCTTACAATGTGTAATAGCATAAGCCCGTTAAAATTGTAGCCTGGACACGCTTTTTGTGTCCGGGGTTGTTGTATACGGATGTATCCAGATACAACAACCCCGGACACAAAAAACGTGTCCAGGCTACTTTTCAAGTGCAGATAGACTTTTATGATAATTTATTAATTTTATTGATAATTCTTTCAAGCTGTCTGCGTAAAATATAGATCATATTATGCTGTTTGATCAAATATCAATCTAATGATATCATAGTCCTACAAGTTAGATCTGCATCGCTTAATTAAGCCGTAACTGATTTTACATAATAAAAACAGAGCATTTAATGCTCGGGAGTTGGTATGAGTATTGCAAGAATTCAAACCAAATTTGGTCTACCACTTCAAAACAAAGCGGTTTCGATTGCTATTAAATTCAAAATGCCTGTTGAGCTATGTAAATCGCTTGAAAAAGTTAAGCGGAAAAATAATGTATCTACATTGGCAAATAATGCAGATGTTTCTCTGAATGATCTGCAAGTTAGTTACCAGCGCATTAATGAATTGCTTGCCAATAAAAAATTTAAAGATGAAGAGAAAGTAGCGCTTGAGCATTACAAAACATGTATTATGCAATCTACGTTATCATATTTAGAAAGACTTAACCATTCTGCGAATAAAAATAAAAACCAAAAGGAAGCAAAACAATCTCGTATTTGGCGTGGGGTTAAAATTGGCTTTTTAGTGCTTGTCTCACTTATTGGTCTTGTTGAAGGCGGGATAGATGGTTTTCTCGGTACCAACCAACTATTGTTACAGCTCATCCCGCAAATTAGTAATGTATGGTTAATCGCGGTCACATTAGCCATCACGGCTATCAATGTTATTCTGTTTATAGCATTTGAAGTTGATTTATTGAAAAATTTATTGGGTGTAACTCATAGTGGTAATGCAACCAAAATTTTGCAAGCACATGAAACACAAATTGATCTTACCAATAAAATTAATTCTAAATTGGCTGAAGCCCATACGCTTACCAAATTAACGATGCTTCAATATAAAGAACTAGCAAACGTAACAGCTCAATTCAATCAGGATATAGAGTCTAAACGACCACGTTATAAAGAATGCAAAGAGCATCCTGTATTAAAGGGGCTAAGATGGCTACTAACTGGTTTAGGAGCGATGATGTGTGCTTTAGGAAGCTATTGGGGCGCAGCTAGCTTATTGGCAACCATCGCAGCGCCACTTGTTGGCACACCTGTTGGTTGGATAATTGTCGGCACTTTAGTTGCCAGCGGTTTAGTCTTTTACTTTGCGATGCAAGGCAACGGGATGACGAATCTATTTAACTCTACCTTAAGTGCATTTAATAAAGTAAAGGAAAAGCTAGACTCGTTCGTTCCAAAAAGTGAAAATGATTTCAACAATATGCTACTACATAGAAATATATTTAAAAAAGAAAGTGCTGAGACGGCGCCAGTGGTGAAAGCGCTTGATCTTGACCACCTCAGCACTAAAAGAAAATCCCTTAATCATGTTTTCTTTGCAGAAAATGACACGCGACTCGTATCTGCTGTAACAGATTATGATTATTCTGCAAACATAAGGGTGTCGCGTAGCAACAATAAAAATAATTAACTTGATGCTGGCCATTTTAATTCTGCTAGCAAGTAGTAGCCTGGACACGTTTTTTGTGTCCGGGGTGGTTGTATCTGGATGTATGTGTATGCACAAACAATCCCGGACACAAAAAGCGTGTCCAGGCTACTTTTAACGAGAATTATCGATTGACTCATCCAAAACCGCCATTTTTCAATTTTGGTTTTGTTGCTGCAATTTAATTTCAATTTCTTTTTTGCGAACTACTTTTTCAAAAATAATCCAAGCAAGTATCGATGTTGTGATAAATACTAAAGATAGTGGGATTTGATTTTTGTCTGGAAGATATGAAACAAGTGCGCCGATGACTGCGCCGCCGCTGATTTGCATGAAACCATAAAGTGCGCCAGCGTAACCTGCCATTTTTCCGAATGGTCCAAATGCACCGGCGAATGCGCTTGGCCAAATGAAGGTAACACCGAAATAAAATAATATCATAGGTGCAACAACGAGAAAGGTATTAATGCCGAAGGCGAATTTGCCAGCGAGCATTATAGTGCCTGCGATAAACATGATCGAAAATCCAATTCTAAGCATGTTATGCGCGCCAAGGCGAGTGACGTATCTGCCATTAACCCAGCCACCAAATGCAGTTGCAAAGCCACCACCAAATAATGTGATCCACCCAAATTGAATCGGACTAATGCCAATAATGTGAATTAATAATATTGGCCCCACAGCAAACCATGAGAAAAATGCGCCATAGCATAAGAAGGTGCAAAGTGTGTAGCCCATAAAGATAGAACTTGAAAGAATATGTTTGTATGATTCGACAATAAATTTGGGTTTAAGTCTTTCAATGTGATGATGTTGGCTTGTTTCATTTAGCCAGATCAAAACCATTAATAGTGTGTTAAAGGAATAAATTGCTAAAAATGCAAAACTGGCGCGCCAATTAAAGTATTCTTGTAAATAGCCGCCAAGCACAGGTGCTGCGGGTACAATGAAAGTAACGAGAATTGAAAAATAAGAACCATATTTTGCAAGTTCATCGCCTTCGAAAGTATCTCGAAAGATTGATCGCCATAGTGCAGAGCAAGCACCAGCGCCTGCGCCTTGAATTAATCTACCAATAATAAGGATGGTGATACTGGGTGCAAAAAAGCTAATTAAATTACCAACAAATAAAATCGATAAACCAACAATAATTGGAATTCTTCTGCCTAAGCCTTCAGATAGAGGCCCGTAAAATAATTGCGAAATGGCAACGCCAAACATAAAAATTGCCATACTAAATTGCGCATTGGCAATCGATGTATGTAAATTGATAGCAATCGCAGGCAAGCTCGGCGAATAAATATCTGATGCAATTTGCGCAGAGCAGGCAACAAATAAAATTATCGTAAATAACATGCTTTTCGAATTCATCGTTTAAGTACCTGATTTGTTGTATTTTATATTATTGACCAATTGGTCAACTTACTATAGAATACTGTATATTGACTGATCAGTCAATAATTAAAAAGGACAAAATATGACTCAAGGTAAAACACCACAATCCACCCATTTGCGAGCCGATCCTACTCGCGCTAAGATATTGAAAGCAGCGCGGAAATTATTTGTCGAATATGGTTTTGCGGGAACGTCGATTGGTAAAATCGCAGAAAAGGCTGGAATAAATCACAGTCTTATCTTTCATCATTTTGGCAATAAAGAAGGTTTATGGAAAGCGGTGAAACAATCTATTGTCGAAGAGGCAAATCAGCTATCACCAACGTTGCCTGAATTAAATCAATCCTTTCGCGATTTTTTAAAAAAATTGATAACGCAAAGTATTTCGTTTTATCGCAATAATCCTGACATTATGCGTATGATTGGTTGGCAGAGGCTTGAAGCTGGCTATAAAAATGAAATTGGTGTGACATTATCTGCGGAATCAAAAGCTTGGCTTGATGCTTTGAAATATTATCAAGAGCAGGGTGACATTCATTCACGATTAAAACTCGGCTTTGTTTTTACCTTTATTTTATCCATTGTTAGCTCTGCGGCGATGGATTCGTATGTGTTTATTAAAAAAGAAGCTGATCTTGGTGAATATATTCATTTTACCGTGGAAACAATATTGAAAGGATTGTAAGTATGTAGCCTGGACACGCTTTTTGTGTCCGGGGTTGTTTGTGCATACACATACATCCAGATACAACCACCCCGGACACAAAAAACGTGTCCAGGCTACTTTTTTTGAACGAGGTCGGGTTTGCATGCTTACATTATTCATTGGGTATTGTCACTTTTGACAGGTTGTTTCAGGGATTTAGCTTGAGTAGTGTATTGATCTTATAAAAATTCGATAAGGAACAGGTGTATGCCACGACATAAAGCGATACCACCTCAATCACTTGAACCAAGCCTGGAACAAAAAAGCTTAGCAATAATGCTTAAAATTGGCGAAAGGGATAGATGGGTAATAGCTGGCATTGAATCAATCGCAGAAAGATATAACGCGTACTTAGGTGATCGCTATCAATACATTAGCAAATTTGATTTGCAGAATGAAAAAAATAACTTACTTAAATTTATCAATTCTGAAGAAATAAAAAATATTTTTAATTCATGGCGTGAATTTGCGGTCGTGCAAAATAATTCTGGTAATCCTTTGCCAAAAGGCAAAATAGACATTCGCATACGAAAGGATGGGCAAGGTCTTCCTGAGTCTTTTGAAATTAAGTATTTAAGTGACGTTGGAAATTCTGCGAATTTTAAAGTTGACTTGATTGAAAATGCTAAGAATATCAAGAAAGCTAAATTAGATTCATCTTTATTAAGCTATACCTCCATTTTTAGCGTGCATTCAAATTACAACCTAAAGACAACTTCCGTTGCAAATTCGCAGATAAGTTTTTGGAACCGGAATATAATCTGTAATGGAGCTGTCGTGTTAGCTGCAGGTGCTGTTGCCTTGGCGACTGCTTATTCACTGAGTAATTGAACTGGAAAATCGCAGTCATGCTTTCATACTTGCACAATTTACTCGACATCTTTTTATTCGTTTAATTGGCAAATCTTACAATGTGCCATTGTGCAAACCCGTAAAAATAGTAGCCTGGACACGTTTTTTGTGTCCGGGTTTGTTGTATCGAGAGATATCCGTATACAACAAACCCGGACACAAAAAGCGTGTCCAGGCTACTTTTTTGTTTTGAACCGTGTCTGATAATTTATTAAATATATTTTAAAGTGTCTGTGTCTAACACTTTGGGAAGCATGACCCCATTAATACTTGACCCTACTTTTTGTCTTGTTAGAATGCAGTCTTTTAAGACTAGAGAATAAAAATTTATGATTAGTGGAGCTGATGTAACTAATAAACTAGAAGAAACTGAAAAACCAAAAAATCAACACATGATTACGTTTGTTTCACACTGTGAAGCTGACAGCCATGTCAGTCTATCCAATCTCATTTATGAACACCGCGATGAATTATCAAAAGAAGATCAAGATTACAGGCCTGCAGTTGATGCGGCGCTTAAGAAAAAACAGATAGCTGCGGCTACTCTTGAGCATAAAGAGACACCAGCATTGAATGTACCGTTACTACGAGTATTGTCTAACTTTCTATCATCAATTAAAAGCGCGCTCGCCCAAGAAGTTCAAGCAGAAATTGAAAAAATTGATGCAAAAGCATCAGAAGAATTAGAGCGCCAGCGAAAAGAAAAAGAAAAACGTAAAAAACAAGTTAAGCAAAATAAGTCATCTAATGTGACGCCAAATACTATTGTAGACAGTGGGGAAGCTAATCCTAGCAAGCCAGCCGCGCCATTACCACCGGACAAAGACCAATTAGCAACACAATACAATCTTTACGCGGAAATTTTTTCATCGCCTTCTCCAGAAAGTAATAGTGATAGCAACACAGAATACTTTAAGTTATTTGATGAATCCCTAACGGGTAAATTTGTGCTCGATCTTGGCTGTGGCGCAGGTTATGACATGGTAGAATTTATTAAGCGCGGCGCTATCGTATTTGGTATTGATTCTGCAGAAAAAATGGTGCAAGCAGCGAAAAAAAATAATTTTGGCGTCGTGCCTGATGCCAATATCAAAGTCGGTCGCTTTGATAAAAGATTACCTTTTTCCGATGATATTTTTGATTTCGTCGTCAGCAAGTGGGCGTTACAAACAACGACTGAAATCGATTTTGTTTATAATGAAGCCGCACGTGTACTAAAGAAAGGTGGAAAGTTGATTTGTTTAATCGGTCACCCGATGTGTCAATACGCTCTAAAACAAGGTAGCGACAAAGATTATTTTTCACAACAAGTAGTCTCCGCCACATTTTGGGATAAAAAGGTCACCATCAAAGAACCAACACATACGATGAATGATTATTTGTCGCAAACATTTTTCGAAAAATTTTCACTGTTCTCATATCGCGAAGGATTTGATCGTAGTGGTGAGAAGATTAAAGGCGATATTGTGCCGAATTATTTTATTCTTAACGCTGGGCGAAAATAAATCCCAAGAAGCAGGGTCAGGGTTGCATACTTGCACAATTCATCAGATTCTCATCGGTTGTTAAGTTGGCAAATCTGATAATGTGGAATTGCGCAAGCCTGACCCCGTTTCTATCAAAAGATACTTAATGTCAATTGTCGAGACTTGACCCCGAACTATTCTTTTATTTTTCACAACAAGTAGTCTCCGCCACATTTTGGGATAAAAAGGTCACCATCAAAGAACCAACACATACGATGAATGATTATTTGTCGCAAACATTTTTCGAAAAATTTTCACTGTTCTCATATCGCGAAGGATTTGATCGTAGTGGTGAGAAGATTAAAGGCGATATTGTGCCGAATTATTTTATTCTTAACGCTGGGCGAAAATAAATCCCAAGAAGCAGGGTCAGGGTTGCATACTTGCACAATTCATCAGATTCTCATCGGTTGTTAAGTTGGCAAATCTGATAATGTGGAATTGCGCAAGCCTGACCCCGTTTCTATCAAAAGATACTTAATGTCAATTGTCGAGACTTGACCCCGAACTATTCTTTCGTTTCTCTAGAATTACCGCCGCAAGAGTCTTATGATACTCGATTAATGTAATTGCGAGCAAAGTTAAATGCCCAAACCTGATTATTATGAAAAAACCACAGAAACTGCAAAATCAATGTTAAAAGGCGCAGCGATTGGAGTCGTTGGACGGTGGGCGACCTTTCCTATAGAAAAAATTTATCTGGATCGCTCCAAACATCCGACATTATCTTATGCGGAACTTTGTCGTTTTAATTTTACTCCTAACATTCTAGTTAAAGTGCAGACCAGAATTTTTTTTAATACTGGTATGGGGCAAACCGTTGGTAAGGCTATTTCAACCATGGGTGTGGTGCGTGTTGTTGAAGAAAACTATGCTCATCTCAGCCCTATCAAAAAAGGATTGATGATTACAATACTCTCATCACCACTCGAGTGGCTTGCGACGGTACGCGGAGAATATTGTAAATTATTAATGTTTAGCGCAAATGAAAAACATGCCACTGTTGCTATGCAAAGACATGGCATTTTGACGCCAGTTTTTTATCGTTTTGCAGGGGCTACGATGTTGCGTTGCACGGGGACGAGTTTATTTACCTATTGCACTATTTACCCAATGGAAAAATACATCAAATCTTTTTTCCCCACCTCCAAAGAGAATTCCCCCATTATCAAGGCCACTGCTGCGGGTATTTCCACATCTGTTATTCAAATAGTTGTTATGCCACTGATAAACTTGCAAACACAGCAAGCGAATCATCCGGAATCAACGCTTGCGGAAACGGCAAAATCTCTTGTAAAAACGCCGAATAAATTATTTGCAGGGACGCTGGGTCGATCTGTTAATCGCGGTGCGTATTATGCGATTGCGTTTTTTGGCAATGAATACAGTAAACGATGGAACAATAAACAGCAGCAGTCACTCCCTAAAGAGCCAGGGCCAAGTGCGGCCTTAAAGCATAAGTAAAGCAGGGTCAGCTTGCATACCTGCACAATTTACACGATTTATCTTCAGTTGTTATGTTGGCAAATCTTGCAAAGTCCAATTGTGTAAGCCTGACCCCGTTATAGTAGCCTGGACACGTTTTTTGTGTCCGGGGTGGTTGTATCTGGATGTATTTGTATGCACGAGCAACCCCGGACACAAAAAGCGTGTCCAGGCTACATTCGCCAAGCCAATTTATCTTTCAAGAAATTTGTTCAATTTGGGAAGTGTTTTCAATCTAATTCGTGTTTAGCATGAGCGCATAAATATTGCAGTGCGGTTTTACTTTCTGCATCTAGCGTGTTATTTGCAGCGCCTGCTTTGAGTAGTAACCCATAGCATTCGCGATGATTGTGGAATGCTGCCCAATGTAGTGCGGTTCGCGATACTGTAGGATTAGCATCTGCTGCATTAATATTTTTAACAACAGTAATAAAAGTTTTTACATCTTCAATACTATTTTTTGTTACTGCGTTACGTAAACCTTTTTCAAGTGATGTTTGAGAATCATCCACAAGATTATATTTTTTTACAAGCATGTCTATTTTACTATTATCAAATAATGGAATAGAAGTTTGATAGTTTGTTGTCGGATTGATTGGGCTAAGAGTCATGTTGAACGATTTTGCAATCGTAGTTGCAACGCCATATGCGATTTGTTTAATCATAGGCGCTCTTTCAATAAGATTAGGTGTTTTATGAAAACAACGCACGCCGACGACATGAGTTAATTTGTATTTGCTGCAATAAGCTAAGAGCGGCTCCAACCCTTCATTTAAGCCACCAAAGCAATTAAGTAATGGATCCACGAAAACGCTATTACTATTATTTGAAAAAAATTCTGCAATCGGTTGATTTGCATTTTTGGGATCGATAATGCATCCCTGATTTGGATCTCGGCCCATGATTAGATTATCTGGTGTGATAATGGGTCCAATCAATGCTATCATGTGGTCTTCTGGTTTGTGACCTTCTGCAGGGTTGTTGAGAAAAATCAGTGATACATCGCGCTTTTTATATTTAATGCAATACTCTAAAAGAAAAAGATTAGCAAATTCTTGGCATAAACCTATTTTTAAGAAAGTTGTTGCGATGACAGTTATTAAGCCTGGGGGATTTAGTTTGCTCTCAGAAACTAATCGACTAACTAACTCTCTTGCTAGATCGAGTTTAATCGGCGCATTTTGTTCTAATGACCTAGTAAGTGGTTTAAGAATTTTTGCATTCTCAATAATGGTGAGAATGTGTTTGGCTTGTTGTAAAAGTTCAGTGCGTGAGTTTGACATGGGATTTTTTTATTATCTTTATGATTTTAGTCATTATACACGTGCAAGCTTAATATAATCTTAAGAATGTGGGTTCAATAGTCGGGGTCAAGTCGCTCCATAAGCAAGCAGTAGCCTGGACACGTTTTTTGTGTCCGGGGTGGTTGTATCTGGATGTATTTGTATGCACGAGCAAACCCGGACACAAAAAGCGTGTCCAGGCTACATTTGCCAAGCCAATTTATCTTTCAAGAAATTTTTACAATGTGCAACTGTGTAAACCTGACCCCATTTACAAATATCGCTTAGCATAACTGGCATCAAGGCTGATGTTCTCCTCGAAAATTATTTGCGCATTCTTGGCGCCGTAGAGTGTGGATTTATGCGTGCATAAGATAGGATCTTCAGCTGCCCGCCTATCCATTAGGTTGGCGTACTTATTTAATATTATCCTAAAACTAATAGTAATATTTATACTGATGCTGCAAAACATAAATGAAATTAAACCGCATAAGTAGAAGGGTGATACGTTGCCTTTTTCATTCGTCACTTGAGAAGACATTAAAAGCATCAGGCCAAGTATTAATGAAAAGCAAAATAGAGTGCCTCCTACTTTACTGACTTTTTTAGTGTGATTGTCATAAAATGCAGTGTCGTACCATTGTTCTAATTCATTTCGGTGTGCCTGTACTTTATTCATAAGGTCTGAAAAGTTATTTTTTTGTTCGATCGTTAATTCATGTTGTACTGATCGAGCCAAGATAAAAATCGCAGAGGTTAAAAGATTCAAATCATCAATCAATTGTGCGCGTAACGCTGGTTTACTATTAAGATTAATTTTAGGGAGTAAGGCAAACGTGTCTGCGATATTTTGCATAACATAAAAATAAAAACTATTACTTTGCCAAAAGCGTGTTACTTTCAGATTTTGTTCAAGCCCTGGAATTAGAAGTGATTGACCAGTAAGTTCCGCCGGAGCAACGGCTTGATAAGCTTGGGGAATGGAATTTAGAATGTGTGTTACAGAATCAGCAAGACTTTGAGCGGCATTTAAAATCTGTAGTTCGTTGTGAAATTTATCTGTAATCGCTGTGAAATTCTTTCGAAGTGATGTTTGCTCTACGCGTTGCGATAGAGTAGATAGTATCTGTTGTGTATTCTTGCTTGGTTCAATTTCTAATTTAACTAATTTGAAATCAGATATAGTTGTTCTGCGAGGGTTTCTAAACATATTTCTCTCTTTTAAAAATCAGGGTCAGGGTGGCATTCTTGCATTAAGTTGGCAAATCTTACAATGTGCAATTGCGCAAGTCTGACTACATTTTGACCTAACTTGAAGACGGTAACAGTAAAGAAATAGCAACGAAACTGCAAACAGATTTGCATTATTATTGACATTAATATACTTGTTGCCCATAATTACACCAAATTATAACTACAAAATTTTTGATGAGTATAAATCTAAGAATAATAGAGGGTAACCATATCACGTTCAGAAGATTTTGATAAAAAGCTTAATGCAGCTAATAATGAAAGAAAAAAAGTAAGTGGATCGTTAGCGCGCTTAAAGAATAAATTGTTGGGATTTTCTGAAGCAGAGAGTGAAATCCTGATTACTCGTGAAGGTATTACTACTGAATTATATAATAGGCGGTATACAAAAGGAGCGGATGCTGCATATCCTTTTGCGTTCAATCCTAGAGATTCTTGTCCTCAAGACGAAGAGCAGTTAGAGACATTTATTTTAAATACACGCCTATTGGCGGCCTTTATCGAGCTAGGAAGTAATACTCGTGATAAACAAGACATGGAGTTGGGTTTCGCTATTTTTAAAAAATCCGCATCATTAATAGAAAGTGTTTTTAGACACATGGCAGATAATTCCGGGTCAGGCAAACATTCTCTTCCACAACTTAAACGTGAAGTAAAAGCGTTAGCAGAAGTGCTCGAGAATACCAATAAAGTTCTTTCAGCGGGTGCCGATCAAGCAACATACAATCAATTTACAAAAAGTCTAGATCATTTTGAAAGTATCTTTGAAAGCGGGCATCCTGCTAAAAACATTATTTTCTTATTAAGTGCTTTAGCAGTGATAGCTGGTATTGCTCTGATTGCGACAGGTGCTGTCGTTGGCATGTTTCCATTAACTTTTGTCGGTATTGCCCTTTTAGTGTTTGGCTTTGCTTCACCAGTGATGGCAGGTATGAAATTCGGTTCTTCAGGAAGCATAAGAGATTATAAACCAGTTAGAGAGAAACTGGATAGGTTCAAAACCCATAAGGCAGGTTTTTTTAGGCAGCAAACAAAGCAATCAGCCGTGCCTACTAATGCCCATCAGGCTCGTCCATCAAATTAGTTCTAAAATGGAGTCAGAGTCTTATGTTAAGTGCATTAATTAATTCCAATAAAGATACTATGATTGAGTTGACGGATGCGTTAGAGAGCTTTGCGTTTCCAAAGGATGAGGAGTTTGATGAAGAGGCTACCTTAACGTTAATCGCAAAGCTATCCGATGATGCAATTTTGCAATATAACATATGGAAAAACAGCGATAATCATTTATTATTTAACGCGATTGTTAAATTTTTACAAAAATTGCAATATGAAAAAGGTTTGCAAGTAGGTCGCTTGTTGCGAATATTGCCAGCTCACGCTGGACAATGCAAATCGAGTAGCGCTAACACAATGAAAGTCTTATGAGTAAATCCCGGCAATAGACAAATCAAAGGATGCTTATTGTCTATTGTCGGGACTTGGTTTCATATATATCTATATCTATCAATGGGTTGCCTGTATTGAAAGTGGATTTATGTATGGCTATACTTTCCCTATAAGATTATAAAACGAGGTGGTTATGCAAAATCGTACTGGATTGCCTGATTTTTCAAAATGGTTAAATGTCGGTTCAAATGTTATAAAGAAATTAGAAATATTAAACGAACTAAACATGCTTGTGGATGGTGGTCGATTAAATCAACTGTTATCGCCTGAAACTTTACAAGCATTAAGGCGAGCTATAGCGCCTTATCAGAATTTACAGATTCAACAAGCGGTAGTTTTTGCAAAAATTAATCAAGCATTCGAAGAGGTGCTGCCAATTATTAAAATATTGTCTGCCAGTCAACCACAACATCAAGTGACATCCCAAAGTTTGGCAGCAGCATTAAAAATCTTGCAAGATAAAGATAACCACGTGGCGGATCAATCATCATCAGCAACGCTCTCACCAACAGAATTAATGAATATATTTCTCAATACCGATATTAAAAATATTATTAATGGCGAAAGGTTTTTTGGTGAATTATATAAATTATTACCACCAAATTATTTCAAACTGAATAAAGATAATCAATGCAATATTTTTTATGATTTGCGGCAGCAGGAAGTATTTATTAAATTACTAACAAGCAATTGGCAATTAACTGCCCTGTTTATGAAATCTCTATTGCATCAAGCTAAATTTGAGATGGTGCAAAAAATCATGGGGTCTCGCTTAGGAAAAATTTACGAATTAAATAATATACGTCAGGCAGTTATTCCAAGTGAAATGCGACAACGTATTCCTATTCAGCAGCAACAACAAGCTGTCATGCAAATGATAGAGAGGAGACAGCGTCAAGTAAAAGAAAAACCCCCTGTGGTTATGCCAAACATTGAACTAAATCAAAGAACGGTATTAATTGAACGACGCGCTGATCAAGGTGAATTAAGCGAAAATCGTCAGGCACAATATCAAGATTTAATATGCCCATTATCGTTAGGTCTTTTTAAGGATCCTGTTAAAGTGACGCAAAATAATGTGACTTTTTATTTTGAACGTTCCCACATTGAAGAAGCTATAAAGCAAAACCCGGTCAACCCCATGAATCGTCAACCATTGCGAAAAGAAGATTTACAAGAAGCGCCTGAAAAGAAAGCCGAAGTTGAAATTTTCAAAGCCGAAGTCATGGCTGAAATTGAAAAATCAACTCCAGAAAAAGGTGCTCAATCTACTAGCGATACATCAACTTCAACGCCTCATCGTCATGGGTGATTACTAACGCTTGCTGTCATTATTTAGTCCCTATAGTCGTGCAACTACTTGCTAAGTTTACGCATATGAAAACTGCTTCCAGTATTCGTACCTTGTAGTTGATTGGAATAAAAATTGCGCCATATAAAGTGACTATTGTTAGAATATGTGAGGTTAACTGAGCTAGATCTTTTTCTTGGATTATTTACTATAGCGTTTCTTGATGTTTGTCTTTCGTATTTCCTTTTAGCTGATATCTCAGCATCCACTTTTATATTCTTAATCATGGTCACATTCTCTAGGCCGTCATTAGTAACTATATACTGAGAAATAACTTGGCACATCAAATTTTTTTTATATGTTGAGTAAATACAAACTCCCGCTATCACTAAGCCAAAAATAGCGGCACTACCCAGTATTGCCCATCCAATCATTGGAATTGTTGTGATGCCTGCAAAAAGTCCCACGGCACTAAGTAATCCAAGCGTACCAGCAGCACATCCAGCAATTGATCCAAATGCAGCTGAGAAACCAATTGCACCCACTTTTATAAGTGTAAAGCGGGAAAGTGGTGTTGCAATAAAAACGTGAGCTTCTTGGTAAATCTTGTTTAGATTTTTCAGTAAAAGTATTTTGCTATCAGTATTATTTGTTTTATCAGATGCTATTTTTATAAATTGGTATAAAAAATTATTACTTTGATGGTCATCTAGTAATTTATGTAAAATTTTAATAGTTTGAGTGGTGTAGTTAGCGTTAACCTTAGCAATATCACTAAAAATCTTTTCTTTTAAATATTCGACTAAAATAAAAGAATCAATATCATTGATGTTTTCTTTTTCTTTATTAAGTAAACACTCTCTTAATACAGCTAGGAGATAATTAAATATGAACTCACCTAATCTATCTTCTGCTTGCTGTGTGGTTTGTTGTAATTCTTGTTGTTCTTTGAGATAACTTCTGTATGACCAGTAAGTAATCGGTATTAGCACTGATAAAAATAAACCCACAGAAATTGAACCCAAGATGATCGCTGATGATCCGCCGACGGTTAATCCCAGAGTACCAAAAACAATGCCAAAGGTAGGCCATGCAACACCTGCTGCGGTACCAATGCCATCTCCAAATGATTTTAAAATTTGCATGGCTTTCCTTTGAAAAAACGGAGGTCAGGTTTGTATAATTACACAATTCACTCGATTTCTCATCTTTTGTTTGTTAACGGGTGGAGCAATACTTCGCCTTGGAGGTTAAAATAAGGAAATTGAATTGGCGTCAATTTTGTGACAGCATCTCCATTCCTTCGCTTAGCACTCACAGTAACGGTGCTGCTAGTACATAAATTAGCTTAAATAACCCGAGATATTATTGAGCAACGCAAAATTTTGGAGCAATAAATATGTCAAAACTATCTGAAACGTTGAATGAATTAGATCGATATAAGCGTTCCAAAACTAACCGAGAAATTGATAATGATGCACCTGAAATTATTAAATTTTTGGATCAACTAAATACTTCTTTTGAGAAGATGACGTATACCGAAAAATGTGATCGTCTTTTTGAGGAAAATAAAGTCAAATTATTTAAACTATGCTGTGTTTCTAATATAAAAACCAATTCGCGAAAGTGGATTATCGTCAAAACATTATTAAAATCACTTGGCATTGATGAAATACCAGAAGATCTATCGCGAGATCATTTGCGCTGGGTAAATTCAAACACCCTAGCAACATCATTTTCTGATGAAAATGAAAAATGGGAGTGGCTATTTTTTCATCGCGACATAGTGTTTAAAAAAGCTAAAGATATAGCTGCGTTAGAAGCGGCGGGACAGCTTTCCTTGCCAGCAATTGAATCATTGAGCATAGAAGAATTAAAGCCTCTTCCCGTGCCAATTGATATGAGTGATGAGCAAGAACAACTATTTAATAAATTTTATGAAATATTTTTTGAACACTTAGAATCAAAAAAAACATCATCTTTGTTTGGCGATCGAGAATGCAAAAATATTGCTAGAGAACTGTTAACTAATGCTAATGCGCAGGAGTTGATTGCTCCTTGCAAGGCGGATGAAAAGCAAATTGCTGAACTTGCTCTGCGATTTGCTTGTGCGAACTTATCCATCAACTCACATGAGCTCGATTCTATAGGTAGAAGTGTTTATAAAGCCATGCAAAAAAAGCAAACAATAAGCATTGATCACCTTGAGGTTGATTTTGCAGAGGATGAGAAAATATTTATTGATGCTTTGTGGCCTCTTATTTTTAGTACGCGGCTTTTAAGCAAAATTACGAGTTCTGGATTTATAACAGATATGAGTGAGAGCCACAAACCCATCGATCGAGTAAGTGAAATTCTTAGAATACCAAGCCTAGTAGAGGTTGATTTAGAGTTGTGCGATATCAATATTGATATATTCACTGCATTGCAGTTAAATAAATTGCTGGCCGCTATCAAAGCATCCACTATTAAAAAATTAAGTCTTGGTCGTTTTTCAACTGCAGACGAAACCAAGCTTTTAAAGATAATCGAAGCAGTAAGCAGTATGTCCAATTTGACTTCACTACAGTGGAGTCCATTTGCGCATAGATTAGATAGTATTAGTGATCGCTTGTTCCGGGCTTATTGTAAACTACTTAATAATCCGAACATTCAAATTTTTAGTGATAACCGAATTGATTTCGACATATTAAAGAACGGAAATACAACCTACAGCGACGAGCGTGTAGAATTATTTTGTCAAACTATTAAATCATCTTCTATCGAACAAACTGATTTTATTAATCCTAGCTTTCAAGTGCTTCCAGAGAAAATTCGAAAAAAAATTTTAGATGCAATGAAGGATTCTAAGATTTCGTCTATGAAAGCAGAGCTTATGCCAGCCGCAACTATTAATTTTTCTCAATGTTTTAGAGAAATATGCAAAGCTGGCACTCGCAAAAATATGAGAAAGTTAGATTTTAACTTTTGGATAAAAGACTTACCAGAAGAAGACTCGCTTAATTTATTTTCATTAGTCAAAAACTCTAAATTAACATCATTTTCATTAACAGATGCCTATTTATGGGATTGTAAAAAAAGTGTTATAGACGGGTTGGCTGCTATGATTGAAGCAAGTGCAAGCCTTGAATCACTTGATTTGAGTAACAATTACATTGGAAGGCTAGCAAATGATAGTTTACAACCAATTTATCATCCAGAGAATTCACTAAATAAAATCTGGGCTGCTATTTCTTGTTCACAGTTGAAACATCTTTATTTAAGAGACAACGAGATCAGATTTACCAGCGATTTTTTTCATGCTATTACTGCATCAAAAGTGGAGTCATTGCATCTTAAAAAAAATGGTTTTCTCAATTTTGGGTTTCATGATTCGTATTTACCTGCTTTAAAAAATATGATAAGGAAATCCAGCTGTCGTACCTTGGAAATGAACAAAGTCGGCAATAGCGATAATGATATTATAAAAAATATAAGTGTTTTAACTGAAGACATTGAGTTAAGCGAAAACTTGGCGACTTTTGTTTTTACCGCTGATTATGAATCAGATGCTAGCGTCACTAAATACATACCCCAAAGTGCTTGCCAATCTCTAGAAATCAATGGAAAGATGCACCGTCTTTCTGACATGATTAATGAGTGGAAACAATCACCAAATACAAGCGAGGTCCAGTCATATGAGAATGAATTGGCACAATTAGAAAATTTAGTTAAAACAAAATCACGTCAAGAGATTAAGTTGAGTCGCTTAAATAAAATTAATGCATTACGCTCGAAATTACACCTATTATGCAATAGGGTTGGTGAACCCAAGCTGGCACAACTTGCATCATCTTCCAGCCCTCCACAACCGCAAGTCTTAGGGTCTTGGCAGCAGATAAATGTAAACTATGAAGCAACTTCCGCGTCTTCATCATCGAGTGCTACATCTACAAATACATCAAGCAACTTCTTCTCTAGCGCTGCTACCTCTAATTCTAATACACATCGACCCTCTGGTACTTTCGGAGAAATGGAAGCTAAAAAGATATAAAGAAAAACGGGGTCTTGCTTGCATACTTGCACAATTCACTCGATTTCTCATCTTTTGCTTATTAACGGGGGTCGGCTTGTATATTTGCGCAATCATGATGAAGTGACCCCGCTTCTGCGAACGATGGATAAAAGAACAATGTGAGCTAACCCTGATATCTAACCCCACATGAAATAAAAGGCATTTCATCTGGGCTACACCTGCTTAACCGATGTAGCCTGGACACGCTTTTTGTGTCCGGGGTTGTTGTATCTGGATGTCACTGTATGCACGAGGAAACCCGGACACAAAAAGCGTGTCCAGGCTACAGTTTTGAAACGGGAGAGTGTAGAAATTAGTTGTAGCCTGAACCCATTTTAACTTGCTCTGAAAAGCTGGCAATACTCACTTATCTTTTCCATATCTTGAGAAACCGGAGATTTTGAATGGCTAAATGATTTTGAGAATACATCCACTTTCAATTGCGTCCATTTTTCTTGTTCAATGTTTTCAGCCGGAAGTAGTGCATTATGTGTGTCTCGATTTTTGTATTGTCTGTGAATGTTACCTGCGGCCTCATATAATTTTCGATAAGTCGTTAGGGTGGACGGCGATTTTTGATTCTCTAATAAAGGTGTATTTTCGGAATCATTTTGTTTTACATTATTTATGGTGTTTGCAACAGAATCTGCAGCAGCTTTCAATTTATTTTGTTCGTGTTTAAACCTATAAAAACAAGTCACTATTAAACGAATCGGAATTTTTAAATAGACAAAAGGTGTCACTGCTAATTCTAATACGCCACTTGCAAATGTGATTAAACCATCTATTAAATTCATTTTTGCTTGTTTAAAATCCCCATAACAAGCAGAAATAATTGAGGCAATAAATACTAATCCAAGGCCAGATAAAACATTTAGCAAGCCAGTGCAGGGAAGTAAAACATCTTCGCCTAAAACCAGCCAAAGTAGATGTTTTTTACCTTCATAAAATCTATAAGCAGCATTATATCCTCGATTTTGGTAAGGGGAACATTTACTCAACAATTGCCACGTTTTTATTAATGGATTTTCCCAAGAAGATGGTTGCTTGTAAATGCTATGATTTTCATTTTCATCATGTATGATCTGAAATACCTGTCTTTCTTGGGCCATTGCTAACATGACAAGCCCACTTAAACCAAAAACAATAGGAAGTATTACAAACAAACCTAAAGTGATAAAAAGACCAGATCCAACAATCAACGAACATATCATGATAGTGATGAAAATACTTACTACAAAAACACTCGTAAGTATACCTTCCTGTGTGCTCATGCCATCAAATTCCGAAACAATACTTTTGTTCCATACACCCCAGTTGTGCACATTTTCATTTTTCGCTAAATATCTTTCGCCCATGATCTGGCCATATCGTACCGCTTCCCCGCTATCGTTAATCTTGCCTGCTTTTAATAATAAATCTGCTGCGGATTGCCCACCGAAATAACAATGTTGTGGATGAATATCTTTATCTTTTAAGCACTTAATCAGCTTAATTAACTTTATTCTGTTTTGAATACTAGATTTGCGATATGCATTACAAATTAACCACATTAAATCCTGATCACTTTCAGGAAGAAGTATTTTAAAATCATTTTCATTTCTGAGAGCATCCCAGTTATTATCATTTGCTAACTTTTCTGCCATGAAAATTAAAGTTTCGTTCATAATAATGTTTTGATGGCTTCGAGCCATTTTTTGCTTATTTTTTTGGTAAAACGGCTGCTTTCTAAGCGCGGAAATTATTTTAGTGCTTAATTCTGGTGATATGTTATTTAAATCAAAGTCAAATTTTTCCCTGAACCATTTATCCTTATAATGATTAATCAAGTTAATTCTGTTTTGAGTCGCAACTTCTTCGGTAGCCGTATTTTCTAACTGCTCATTCATACTAATTAATTCTGGGTAAAATTCAGCTAAAAGACTAAGTTCTTCTAAAAAATAGGGAGTAGTTTTAAAATACTCTTTTACTGTTTCCATGAAAAATGTTGTCATCTTGCTTTTATTGTTCGGATTGTAAAGCTTTATGAGTTTTTCACCTTTTAGTGCGGATAGTGCAAATTTCAAATTTTCTACCGTTAAATATTTTAAGCAATAGCTAAAATAGTCATTAAAAAATTTAACTTTGTAAAAATAAATGAGACTACTTCGGTTTTTGTGTGTCTCGCTTTCTAAAGAATCGTTGTCATCGTCATGATTTTCTTTAGCGTTTAACATGCTAGGATAAATTTCCGCTAACAACTCGAATTCCTGCAATGATTCAGGCGTTGAAGTGAAATATTTATCTAATTCATTTTGTGCTAATGCTTTATAACCGCGCTTGATTAAGTGTTGGTTGAATATTTCTTCAATTTGTTTTTTTTCATCTTCAGAGTTTACAAAAAATTTATCATTATCAATATTTTCAAACCACAATTTAATAATCTTCAATTGCTCTGGTAACGTTTTTTTATCAAGAAATGCTTCTACGCTTTGTTTAAATAAATCAGGAATTAATCCGTTCACTGCTGCTAAATCTAAAATTTTGGGCGCCAAAGGATGTAATCCTTGAAATGCTTCATAGATGGCATTGTATTGCCCTTGTATACATGGATTTTGTTTTAATCTGAATGCTAAATCATTTAAGAAAAAGGCGAGACGTTTTGTAATGATATGAGAATCACATTGCTCTGCTTGTTTCGCATCGACGTTAGATTGAGTTGAAACTTTCGCAGGATTTTCTAGAAATTCAAATTCAACTTGATTTTGATCAAGTGCGGCGCACCAGATAAGCTTCATTAACGCTTCACGATTAAACCCCTCATCAAAGTGAAGTCGACCCTGAATCATTTTCAGAAAATTAATAATTTTTTCATTACTTGCAGTGGCATCATAACCTGCTTCAATAAGAGCGTCTTTATTCTTTTCAATGTAATTTATTATTTCTGGCAGGGTGTGAGGCGTTGTAGGGTACAATTTTTTTAGATTTTTAACTGCTAATGTAATGCTTTCATTTTCAGCTGCACGATGCGTCGATTGAGAATCGCTTTGCTTATTCGCTAATCGTTCCTCTTTTTCTGTCAGGCTCGGCGCATTGTCTCTAGGCAGCATCGTTTCTCTCGTTAGTTAAAATTGCAGCATTCTTTCAAGATGCTGGAATTATAAGTACTATTATATAGGGAAGACATTAAGAGAATATTAAGTTCAGGCAATTGTAACTTATTGAAATCATTCATCATTGGTTGGTGAATAGAGGTCGGGTCAGGCTTGCATACTTGCACAATTCATTCGATTGTTTATCATTTTTTTATGATAGAAAATATAACAATGTGCAAAAATGCAACCCCGAACCTTGCTTAACCGATGTAGCCTGGACACGCTTTTTGTGTCCGGGGTTGTTGTATCTGGATGTAGCTGTATGCAACGAACCCGGACACAAAAAGCGTGTCCAGGCTACAGGTTAATTGCACTGAAAACATTGTTGTGCGATAACACATGATCCCGCATGAATTAAAATGGGATGAGTTGCGGTTCCGCTTGTAAGGGGGTTTCTTAACCCACTATTGTCTCAATCACTTTTTTTACATCTGGCCATTCATTTCTAATAACACTAAAAATAACAGAATCCCTGACTCTACCGTTATGAAGAATTAAGTCGTTACGTAAAGTTCCTTCGTATTTTATGCCTATTTTTTTTACCGCATGACATGATCTTTCATTAAGGCTATCAATAGAGAATCCCACTCTGTTTAATTCTAATGTCTCGAAGGCGTATTCCAGTAAAATCAATTTAGATAAAGCATTCATTTTGCTTCCCCAAACGGAAGGATGAAACCAAGTGTAGCCAAGATTTGTTTTTTTATTTTTAAGATCGATTTCATAAAAACTTGATGAGCCAATCACTTTATTATCTGCAAATATCGTAAAGCACTGTCTTTCATTTTTTTGCATTTGAGCAAACGCTTTGTCGAGCCATTTTTCTTCAAATATTTCAGGCTGATCATATGGATGGGGCGCGTATTTCCAAATTTCTTTTTCTAAGGCTATTTCGGCGAGTGCATTTCTATGCTCATTTGTTAAAGCCACTAACTTGAGGTTGTTTCTAGATAAAATTAGGTGTGCATGATTGTTTTGCATATGTATTTTCCTGAAACGGGGGTCAGGTTTGTATACTCGCACAATTCACTCGATTTCTCATCTTTTGCTCGTTGGCAAGTCTGAACCCGCGTGCTTAACCGATGTAGCCTGGACACGCTTTTTGTGTCCGGGGTTGTTGTATCTGGATGTAGCTGTATGCAACCAACCCGGACACAAAAAGCGTGTCCAGGCTACAGTTTTGAATTATTCGTTTAATTGACGGGGTTCAATTTCTTCAATTAGTTTTGACCCTCTAGATTGGTTAATGTGGGTTTTTACACAAGGTCTTTACAAGCTTCTCTGCTTTAGCTAAGGCTTGAGGGGAAGCTTTTGCTAATTTCATTTTGATTTCGTCTAGAAATTCCACTATTGGAATAGATTTATGATCAATATTCAGATTATCGTTTGGCAAATCATGATATTTCTGATTAATTTTATAAGCCAACTTCAACCAAGCGTATGCTTGCTGTAAGTTTTCAATCATCACTTCATCGGTGCTATTACCTGTGGCGAAGAATCGGTTTCTGGCTTTAGTGTAATAATAATAAGAAACATTTACGGCTGCTTGTGTTTCATATAGCTTGGCTGATTTTTTAAAATTGGATATGCCTTTTTCTTCATTTTTAGCAACACCAAGACCTTTGGAATACATTAAACCTAAATCAAAATACACCCAACGATACAAATTACCTGGCTCAGGCGGTGATACTTGTAAAAATTGTTGCAGTAATGGAAATGCTAATGAATATTGCTTGTTTTTATAGTAGTGATCGCCTAAAAATGCTGTGCAGTAAATATTATGCTCTTGATGACAAGCAATTAATTGGTCCGTTTTAGCATCCTCACTATCATGACTAGTGACAATAGCTGCTGCAAATTTAAGTGCTGGCGATATACCTTCAGAAATATTTTCCGCATGGCTCGTGGAATGAAGAACAAAAATGGCTAAAAAGGCTAGAAATTTTTTCATATATAATCTCAGTAAAATATAATGATATTTTTTGCAAGCAATAAATGAATGCTTGCCACTTATTCGTTTAATTTAACAAATCCAACTATTTGATTTTCCCGCGCTATCTACATGAGTATTCGGGGGCATAACATTTTCGCTTTTTATTAACATGTGCGATGGTATCAATGTCGGCATCATAACATGATAAGCTTAATGGAATCTTAAGGTTTGCGCATAGCCCTTTGAAAAAATGAGGTAAACAATAAGGTCTGGCGCCAAGAGCTCGATGTAGAGGATAACTAATTGATTTGAAAGTGGATAAGGTCTATATTTTAATTAAAGTCCATGGAGCGCACTCGTGAAAATCATTATTGGCGGTGGATCTGGTTTTGTTGGTCGACTGCTCGTCCCCGCTCTCATCGATAGCGGCAGTGAGGTCACAGTCATTGGTCGTGACAAAAGTAAAATTCTCAAATTATTTCCAAAGCAAGTTGATGCTATTGGTTGGCATGAATTGTCTTTGTTAGATGCTGCCAATTTTGATGCCATCATCAATCTCACTGGAGCTAATATTGCAGAAAAACGCTGGAGTGATCAGGTAAAGGCTGAAATGATCTCCAGCCGCGTTAATTCTGTATTGGCATTGATTGAATGGTGTAAGAAGTCATCTGGTGCCATGCCGCATTTATATAACGCCAGTGCGGTTGGATACTACGGGCTGCAGTCTGCTATACCTGAGAATGCGCTGCTTAATACAGAAGATCATTTTATCAGTAGCTTGGCTGATGATAGTTTTTGTTGCCGCTTAGTGAATGAATGGGAGGCAACAGCTAAGATTGCAGAAAAAGAAAAAATACCTCTTACCATGATGCGTTTTGGTGTTGTCCTGCATCGCGGAGAGGGGATGTTAAAGCAATTAGAGTTACCAGCAAAGTGTGGCATGAGCGCAGTGCTAGGCACGGGGTTGCAACCTGTTTCATGGATTAGTGCTGATGATTTGGTTAATGCTATTCAATTCTTATTGGCTCATCCTGAGATGACGGGTGCGTTTAATTTGGTGGCACCCGAAATCGTAACCCAAAAAACCTTTAGTAAATCTTTGGCTGCAGTGGTAAAACGTCCTGCGTTTATGTGGATGCCGGCATGGTTGGTGAAGCTGATGTTTGGTCAAATGGGTGAAGAGTTATTGTTGTCTGGTCAGGCGGTGTCGCCATCTCGATTATTACGCCACGATTTCGTATTTAAATACCCAACTTTACTTGAGGCATTGAATCACGAATTTAATAAAACTAATTAGAAGGATATTGTATGCATTCAAAGCTGATCGTTGCAGTTGTTGTTCTCATTACATTATTCATAGGAGTAATTCTTTGGCAGCTTTATGCATATAATGCGCCGCAACCAAAATACCGTTTAATTAAATCAGATGATAAAATTGAGATACGTGAATATCCTGAATTAATTGTTGCAGAAGTCACTATCGCAGGCGAACGTTATGCGAGTATTAATGACGGATTTCGAATATTGGCTGGGTATATTTTTGGTAACAACCAGCGTAATCAAAGAATCGCAATGACTGCACCTGTCGAGCAAGAAAAAAGTAAAGATGGGTGGATAATTCGATTTATTATGCCAGCAGAATTTAAAATCTCGACATTACCTGCGCCAACCAATCAGGCTGTAAAATTTAGTATTATTAAATCAAAAAAATATATAGCTATACGTTTCAGAGGTTTCAATTCAGATGATAATCTTCAGCGCCATACAAATATTTTGCTCGAATATATCAAGAAAAATAATATAAAAACGGTCGGTTCACCCATTATGGCGTTTTACAATCCGCCGTGGATTCTACCGTTTTTACGTAGAAATGAGATTATCATCGAGCTGGAATAGTTGTTAGTCATAAAGTATTTTTAAAATGGTAGCCTGGACACGCTTTTTGTGTCCGGGGTTGTTGTATCTGGACACACCTGTATACAACCACCCCGGACACAAAAAACGTGTCCAGGCTACTCGATCAAGACCCTCCTTAAGACTATTTTAAGAATTGATATGTAAGATGAAATCTTAGCCAACAAGTTTTCTTCAACCACAAGAGGAGAGAATTATGCTGCGTAAGGATCTAATCTTAGCTATCTCTAATGAAAAGGTTTGTCGGTCACTAATATCAAGCTCGCATAGTCTTTTTAATCACGGGAAAATGGTGCCTGCGAAACCGTCGAAAAAGAGGAAGGCGTTTGAGGTTGAAGCAGAAACAGAAAATCATCGAACAGCGAGGAGATTGTTTGAAGAAATAGCAGCAATCGATATCCGTTCTCCGCATTGGTTAGAGGCGGCTCTTAGAATACGCATGCAACTGGAAGGAAAAGAGCTCGATCTAATCGACGTTGTTATTAATCATGGGTACAACTTGATTCATAAATTAGGCCTGAAAATCATATCCGGACAACCTGTAAACACGCACTCTCTTCGAGAAGTAGATATGGTGAGAAAATTATGTTTAATTTTTCATCCCGATAAGTGGCGTACTAGTGCTTATTCTTCGCAAGTATTTATTGCGATGCAAAGATGGGCTATTGATGCAAAAGAGATGTTAGAAGGTTATTGCGAGCATATGCAGCAGAATGCAGCTATATTGAACGAGTTGAGGGAGTATATTAGTAAAACGCATGATCATCTTCATAAGTCCGGAGAGTTTGGCTATACGTTGCGGCGGTGTTAAATGTCTTTGGGGCTAGTCTCGACAGCAGGTATATCAAAAGATACTGAATGTCAGTTGTCGAGACTTGACGCGTTTTGGTCTACGAGTAATGATGATGCCTTGTCCATGGCGCAATTATACAAACCAGACCTTGCCACTCAACAGGCAAAAGCGAAACGATCACTAACGGAGAGATTTTTATGCCAAGCAATGTATCACCTAACGAACCGTATCCAGTCAAATTGCCTGATGGCAGTGCTTGGCCTCATACCATTTTTTTAAAAAACTTTATCGATCATCCAAACATTCAAATAGGTGATTACACTTATTTTAACGATTTTAGATTACCAGTGAATGATGTGCGTCAATTGCTTGTGCCTTATATGCATCTTGGCGCGCCTGAAAAACTGATTATCGGTAAATTTGTGCAAATTGCTAGTGGTGTACAGATTATTACGAGCAGCGCTAATCATCAAATGGATGGTTTTACTACGTATCCCTTTGCTGTTTTTGGCGAACCATGGTCTTCATGCTATGAACCAAAATGGCCTAATAAAGGCAATACGATTATTGGTAACGATGTGTGGATAGGTCATGAGGCAATGATAATGCCAGCAGTGTCTATTGGAGATGGCGCCATTATTGCATCGCGCAGTGTCGTGACGAAAAATGTTCCGCCTTATTCAATCGTTGCTGGCAACCCAGCTAAAGTGATACGTCACCGATTTGATGATAAAACAATAGCGATGTTGCTCGCGATGAAATGGTGGGATTGGCCAATTGAAAAAATTAATCAAAATATTGCTGCGATTGTTCAGGGCGATATAGAAGCTTGCAGCAATCCGTAGCCTGGACACGCTTTTTGTGTCCGGGGTTTTATCGACAGCGACAAATTTCACAAGTATAAACTAGACTAGTTTTTAAAATTTTTTTGATGTAGCATTTGTTACCGCATAATACTCTTTTCAATTATTAATTTTTTCTCAAACCCCTCCTCGGACACAAAAAGCGTGTCCAGGCTACTTTCATATCTGAGTACAAGGAAAATTATGGTGGATTATCGACGATTTCGAGTTCGTGGTGGCGTGTATTTTTTTACGGTGGCTTTGCTTGATAGGAAGGCAAATTATTTAATTAAATATATTTCGTTATTGACGGAAGCGATGAAAATGACGCGCGTTAATTGGCCTTTTGAAACAATTGCATTGGTAGTGTTGCCAGATCATTTGCATGCAATGTGGCAATTGCCAGTAGGTGATAATGATTATTCGTTGCGATGGATGAATATCAAAAGAAAATTTACGCGTAGTTTGATTTTACAAGGTGTGCCATTACAAAAAAATCGTAGAGATGAATATGATTTGTGGCAAAAACGTTTTTGGGAGCACACATTACGCAATGAAACGGATTATGAGAATCATGCAAATTATATTCATTACAATCCAGTCAAACATCAACTAGTGCAGAGAGTCAGAGATTGGCCTTATTCAACATTTCATCGATTTGTAAAAAAAGGGATATATCCAGAAAATTGGTGCGAGGAGGGTATTGTAAATCAGGATTTCAATTTGATCGGAATGGGAGAGTAGCCTGGACACGCTTTTTGTGTCCGGGGTTGTTGTATTTGGACACACCCGTATACAACCACCCCGGACACAAAAAGCGTGTCCAGGCTACATTGGTCCTGAAATTAAATTTATCGCGCTTTTGTGTCGAGCTTGCTTGATTGAGTGCTGACATTTGCAACTCGGTTATTATCCTGGGCAGTTGCGTTTGTTGCAAATATCCGCCCTTTAAAATTGAGTTTTTCTTTTAAAGAGGCAATAGTCGTATCATTTGCTTGAATAACTTTCTGCTGAAGAAGCAGAAGTTCATGCACATCTACAATATATTTTTTAAGAGAATTTTTTGCTTCTATGCTTGTATTTGAATTATCTAACTTTCGTTTTTCGTCGACTTCAAATTTATATGAAGTTTTACTTGTTGCTGACGCAGCTGATAATTCGTCTTGAGAGTTAAGCGATTTTTTAAGTGCCGCAATTATATTCATCTGAATAATTAATTTCTTTCCTTGTTGGATGTTTTGTTCCTTTTGCTTCAATAGTAATGCATTAAGCTCTGCATTTTCATCCTCCGAAGTAGGACTAGGGCCTTTTTTCATTTTATTAAAAATATCTGTCATGATGGAAGCAGCTATTTCATCTACCGATTTATTATTAGCATCTATGACAGTGATACCTGTTAGTAAAATAGCTTCATTGGCGCGATATGTTTGCTCTAATGGCAGAGGTTTGTTTTCAGTTAATGAATGTATGAAATAAAAGCGGAAATTTTTTGCTTCTTGTAAATTCGCAGCATTTAAAAATAGCCTAGATTGAATACCATCTACGTGTGCTAACCCAATGCGAGCGAAAAAAGGCTCTTTGCTTTTCAAGTATGCTGCTGCCATGAGATTGTCTCTTTCTTGGAGAGAGGGGCATTTAGTGCTGTCTCCGGTATTTTCATCATCAATTGCTACATAATCCATGTTGCTTTTTCTTAACTCTACAAGAAATTGTTCGCGTGATAAATACTTTGGGTAACGGGCTAAAAAATCATTGCGAGATCTGTCAGTTAAAAGAAGGCTTGGATCAGATAAGTCCAGTTTGTCATAATCGTTGATATCTTTGCCAAGCGCCTTTAGTATGAGTTTCACTCTTGATAAATAGATCCTAACTTCACTTAAATAATCATCTAGCGTTGAATTTCTTGGCATTTCATCATAAAAAGATTGGTAGCTAATTGCTGCAAGTTTTTGAGTAAGCTTCGCTAGAACCTGAAATGTAATGGGGTCAGTGTGATTTTCAGCGAAAATAAGTCTTGGGAGCATGATTTCTACCTCGTTATATTTTTAATTGTGCAAATATTATCTAATTGATATAAATATGTCAATAATAATACATTGGTGAGAATGGGGCTTGCACAATTGCACATTGTACAAATTTGCAAACTTAACAAATATGCAAGCCCGTTTCTTAATTTGACCGCAATAGAAGAGTAGCCTGGACACGCTTTTTGTGTCCGGGGTTGTTGTATCTGGACTCACCCGTATACAACCACCCCGGACACAAAAAGCGTGTCCAGGCTACTTGACCTTGGTTTACATTCAGGGTAAATGTGTGTAAAATACACGCACAATAATAAAAAAGATCAATAAAAACAATATTTTCTACCTGCTCTTGATTGTAAGCCGAATTTTGATTCGCGAGTTGGTCCTCGAAAATAATTATAACAATAAAATAACGAGGTGTTGCGTGAACGTGCGTAATTTTAAAACTATTGGTGATATCTGTATTGCACAAGCTAATGTGGTTGGGAATGATTATGTCGTTGGTGACATTCATGGCAATCTCAATGTACTGATTGAAGCGCATAAAGATTTAAAATCAGATGATCGCTTAATTATTGTTGGTGATTTAACGGATCGTGGTGAAAATAACCTGGGTGTTATTCAATATATAGTTAACAATAAAGCAGCACCGATTATTGTGCTTCAAGGTAATCATGAAGACATGTGCATAGAAACGGTGATGGCGCTCGAAAGCATCGCTCATGTCGTGGTTGAAGCTGCAAATAAAAATTCACTGCCATTAAAAGAGATGGGAATTTATTTTAAACTAGATGATGAAATCGTACCACCCAATGCAGGTGACACTATTTCACAACGGATAGTGAAGTATGCTAATCACTTGTGTGAAGTTTTTTCTGCGAAAATGACAGACGAATTTTTATCGATTGTTAATCATGGTGTTCGTAATAATGGCGGCATGTGGCTAATTAAATTATTCTTTGAAGAGCTTGATAGCGGCTTAATAACACTTAATAATGATAGCAATCATTCTGTTAGCTATTCTAAAAACAGCAAAATTGAAATGATTTATAATTACTTAATTACTTGCCCATTTATTTTTACAGCCGAAGGCTCGAGTAATCGAATACCTTTTATGGTAGCGCATTCTGATATACCACTGGCAGATAATGATGAGCGTCTTACAAGAGGCGGCAACCTAACGGATGTTGAAAAACATCAAGCAATCTGGGATAAGCAACAAGCAGATGGAAAAATGCCTCATAACAAGCGTTGTGAAGATTCGGTTTTGTTAATTGTTGGACATCAACCTGTAGCTTTTCCACATGTTAGATCAGTACGTGAAGAAAGTAATACGGTTAATATTGATTGGGCAGCTTATTGTTCCGGGCAATTATTAAGAGTGAATGTTTCGACGAATACGGTTGAAGTTTTTACCTACAATGCAAATACCTATGAAAGATTAGGAGAGCAAAAAGAATTGATAGCGCAACACTTAACTAAAAATGAAATTAAATATCAAAATAGTTTAGCCAAGAAAAGTGAGCAACCTTCTTTTTCAACAAGTTTAGGCGTATTTTCAACATCAGATATAACCAAGGCATCTTCTTTTGCAGCAGATACTAACATCTCAGGGCCGGCGGCAAAACGAAAAAAATTGACGGTAGTCTAAGGTTTCTAGATGATGGAGATGTTTTATGTTTGAGATAAAAGCAATGTAGGTGTTGCTTGCTAGTAAGTGTTGAGCATTTTTACGGGGAATTTATCTGAATGGCTAATAAAACTTTCCAAGTTCTTAATGCAAGTGAACAACAGAAATTATCAACTATTTTTCCATCTATCGAGAATCTGCATTATTGGGATTACGGTAACGATAAAAGATTGACTCTTGCTAATCCTCATGTTGAGCGGTTATTAGTAGAAAATAATTATAAATGGCTCTACATATCGGTTTATGATCATTGGTTAAGTCGGGAAGATGAAAAAGACAAAGAGCAGATTGAAGAGTTTTTCAAATTTAATGACGAAAATCATCCCAAATCAATTTTGCTCAGTGAATTTAATCTTAAATTATTCCAAAATACAAACGTTTTAAATTTTCGTCCTATTGGCAAGAAAAATTATTCGCTCAATCGCAAGAAAAAGATATCATTTAGAAAATTTGTATCGTTCGAAAAATTCAAACTGGTTGCTGGCTCGCCACGCAATTATTTTTTCCCAAACTTAGTTTTACCAGACCTCAAAGCTATTTATTTTCCTGGTAAAAACTTGGCGCATTTGTTGATTTATAAAGATGCTGATTTATTGCATGGTTTGAAAAAATGGGTGGCAGAATCGAATCTTTATATTATAAACGAATAGTTTTCGTGCTGTTTTATTGTGATGTGAATAATAGGCAAGGAAGATTGATATTTTAACCTCGGATAGCTTTGTTGCATCAAATTGTCATCCCGGAATTTTTGTTTTTTGGTGAAAATGTCCGGTATCCACAGAGGTATTAAACAAAAAATATGTTCTGTAAAAATTTATGGGTGGATCCCGGACAATTTCCTGCGGAAATTTCCGGGATGACAATGTAAATTAGCAGGGACAATGGCAATTTATATGTTAAGTCTTGCAGTTAACTCTAGCGAATTGGTTAATAGCCCGCTTACGTTATGTTGTGCAACATAAAATGTGCTTTCACCTGTAGCACCTGGATTTGTAATTAAATAGCTAGACCCAGAGCGCAACTGACTAGTAGCAAATAAACGATATTGCAATGCAAGAGATGTGGCTTCACTCATTTTATATGAAACCGCAAGTTTTAATTGTGCCGCAAATGCAGTACCTCCAAGAGTAGGGCTTATCTGCCTGATTGGAGCTGTTTCTACTAAAGGTGTAATCGGGTCATCAACATTCAATGTATTCATTGCCGTAGTAGTATCTGAGTTAACCCATGCCACACCAATTCCCGCCCCTATGGATGGAGTCCATTTTGAGTTATTTCTAAAATCATAGTATGCGTTAGTTAAAAACGAATAAACATTCGCAGTGACTGATTTCGATGTTATCGGGTTATTATTACTAGTAGCATACGTTGCACCAGTAGATGCGTTACGTTCCAGCCAATTATACTGCCCATTAATGTTACGCTGCATGTTTTGGTAAACAAACTCAACATCCGAACGGAAGAAATCTGTGAATTGATAACCAATTGCAGCATTGATATCAAACCCGGTGTTATAATTATATTTCCATGTCACACTCGGCAGCGAAAACAAGCTAGTACCAGGAGCCGTTGGAGAATATAAAATCGATGACGAATCTGCTGTAAAACTGGTATTTCCCGAAGGGACAGTTACACCAAAACCCCCGGTCACATAGGTGCCGTTAGCAGCTTGTGCTTGTGTAGATAATAAAGCAATGAATGCGCAAACAAAGTACTTATTTTTCATTAATGACATTTCCATTTTATTTAGCTCCAAATTCCTCAAATGCACTTAACGCATCAGCTGCATACATCAACGAAGGCCCACCACCCATATAAATCGCCATGCTCAACATTTCGAGAAACTCTTCTCGCTTCACACCTAGTTTAATTAATGTCTGAACATGAAAACCTATACAGCCATCGCAATGACCTGCAATACCCAAAGCAAGCGCTATAAGCTCTTTCGTTTTTTTGTCGAGAGCACCATCTTTTGTGGCTGATTGCGCCAAGGCACTAAAGGCATTCATCACATCAGGAATTTCATTACGCAGCTTAGCTAATGAAGGGGAAATACCACCGGTAATTTCTTTATATAATTTTGTCATCGTAGAACCTCTATCCTTAAGGGTTAGGCGTTAAGCAATCTCAGCCATGACTAATGGTATAATATTCTCTTTTATAGCACAAACCTCATCTTCAACAAAAAAATTCTAGCAATCTACTGCAAATAGATGCATATTTTATAATTCGTCGTGACTTAATGCGCGGGAGATACCCCTTGAAAAAAATTTTCCTTTTAGTATCGCTTTTAACGCCATTATCTCTTTTTGCTGGCGTGCCACAAACCACCTTGCAATGCCAATCAGCGTCAGGAAATTTTAGTATCAACGGTCGCCCTAGTGGTGAAGACTTTGACCTAATCATTAAAGCAGACAATGCCAGTATTCGTTATACCAATGTATGCGATGACACAACGTGTCCTACCAAAAATAACTATGGAAATTTACTCGTTGTCGATGCCTTATATGATCATGTTTTCACAATTTACTTTGAAAACAATGAAACAAATAATCGCGGTGAATTTTACGCAATGCCTAACACCGTCACCTATAAGAAAAATAATCGCGGATACACTGCACAATACAAAGCTATTTATTTAGGCGACGATCCAAAAAGTAATCAGCCATTTAAAGAATTTGTAAAATCCCCGGGTGTTTTATTAACTTGTACACAACAAAATGAATTATAGATCAGGGAAGAATTTGCAATAAGATGAAATCCTCTCAGTGACATTCACACCCACTATTGCTAAGCTGCTCAAAATAATATTTATAAATGAGCCATAAAATGAACAGCAGACAAACTAAAATCACTCAATTTATTTCTAGCAATGCTAAAGAAAAACACGTCAAAAAAAAGATTGATGAAGATTACAAACCATCACGGAGTGTGTTTGATTCTTTACCAAGTAAACAATTAGATTTAAACGGTAATGTTTTATTAAATGCTGATTTAAAAAGAAAATACAAACGAAAATTAACTCTCACGCAGGAAGAAGAAGATGAAAAAACTTTAAAAGAATGGAAAGCAAATAATCTTGGCACGAGTTTATTATCGGTAGTTAAACGACCTAAAATACAAGAAAAAGCAAAAGAGATTGTTAAAGTAGAATTAGACAAGGCTAAAAGCGCATCTGTTGCTATTCTTTCCCGAGACGATGGTTCAATTCGTGGCTACGGCTCTTTTTTCGATCACTTCGCAGTACAAAAATCGACTCGTCAACCTACACAATCGATCGTATTACCTAGCTCCAAAGATCACTTAGGGGAGTATGTTAATAACCATGCCAGCTCCGCTTTAATCGGATCAGCGAAAACCGAATTTGGTAAAACGGTGCCACCAAGTCTTAACTTAAAAAAAACGATGTCTTCTATTGAAAGCTCCGAATTTGAAAGCTCTGAGAGTAGCAACCAAATTACCGTCATCGAACCTGATAAAATTGAAGGCTTACTCTATGTTCCAGGGCTGCCGCGTAGTGTAAAAGATGATGAACATTATCGTATGAGTGCAAGACATAAAGGCACGATTGATTTAATTAATAAAGCACGATTACTCGGCATGCCAATTATCGGTGTGTGCGGCGGCTCGTGGGAAGTATTTAGCGCCTATCCATTCGAATACAATGCAGGCAACGTGCAATTTACTGTTGCCGCTGGCTTAAAACCAGTGAGCGATCATTCTTGGAATCAAGGTATGCCATCAGTCAATAGTAGTAACGGCTTAATTAATCGTAATGTGCAAGTACACGCTATTGAATTGAATAATACGCATAGCATTTTGCGTGGTGCACTGCGCTATTCCCAAGCTGATCAAGAGAAAAAATTATTACGCGTCAACAGCGTTCATTGGCAAGCACCTGATCCTCAAGTGATGTCGGATCAACTGATGATTACAGCGCTTTCAAAACGTGATCCTGATTTTAAAGCCAAGAATCGTCATGGTGACCCTTTTTCACCAGAAGAAAATACGGTCGAAGCTTTTGAAACAAGATCAGGCGCACCGGTTGTCGGTGTGATGTGGCATCCTGAAGCCTATGCGACTGATAAAGATGATAACGCAATGGTTCACCGTCGTCTTTTAAATTACATGCAAGCGGCAGGCACTGCTTACACACAACGTCGCACCATGGTTAAAGAGTTGCAAGAGCGATTTGCTCATCCAAAATATAACCATGCTCTAAGACAATCAGCATTCTTTAAATTTACAAGAGATGATAAGGGAAATGCTATTAGTACCCCCATGGAAAACAAACGCAAAGAAGTTTGCGATGCGTTATATCGAAATAAAAAGTAACAAAGCATGACATTGTCATTCTGCAGCAAATTGTTAACCCGGAATTTAGCAATTTAACGGATTTTATCCGTCAGTAGCCTGGACACGTTTTTTGTGTCCGGGTTTTTATCTATCATAATCGTAACTGAAACCTGCACTCAGGCCGCAATTAACTAGTTAAATTAACGAAATTATTCCTAATACTCGCACAAATATTCGCATGTCCTATACTTATAAAAGATGCACTTTTTATTTAATCGGGGGATGGTATCAATGCCTTATAAAGCCGTATTAATGATCGGGCCAAATTGTGCTATTCCCGATGATATTGAAGCATTATGCAAAGTTCATCCTGATGATTATTTAATTATTGGTGATGGTAAAACTGAACTTGAATCTTTAGATTCAACTTCGCTGAAAAACATAAATCAACATACGAAAATTATTATTAATGGTCATGGGTTGGCACTGGATAATGATCACTTCATTGACGGTGTCTCAACAAAGAGGCTTTTGAAAGAGATAGCAAGCTTCGCTGGAAACACACCATTGCAAATTCATATTATTTCCTGTTTTGCGGGAGCTGCTGCGAATGCAATCGAAGCATTACCTAATGGATCGGTATTGGTGTTGCATGGCAGCGATAGGCCGACACTGAGAGATGTAGGGACACACATGATGAGTGAGTTATATAAGTCTCCATATAAATTAAATCCGGTGGTAGATTATATTAATCAGTTTTTATTATACGTAAAGCAAGATTCTACGATTACAATCAAATACAGTGATGATGATATTTTCAAATTTACAACTAGATCACCACGCGCAATATTGTCTAATACAGACGATATTCTCAAATTCTTCAGCGCATGTTTATCAGAATTGGTAGAACAATATAATCTAAAAAATCCTGAATCGCTGTTAACGCTTCCTCGCCTGACGGAAGAAGAAGCGGTAACATGGAAAAAAGAGCATTTCATGTATTTGGTTTCTACTGAAGATCATCACATGATGGTTGCACTTAAATCTAACCCTGAAAAATTTCAGGATTGTATCAATTATCAAATTCCATCAACGGGGAATAGCTGTTTACTGATTGCAGCTGAAGAGCAAAATGAAGACATGTTAGAATTATTACTGCAAAGTGGTGCGGATGTGAATGTTCAATGCAACGTAGGATTAACAGTGCTGCATTGCCTTATAAAAAAGGGCAACATAACATTAGAAGAAAAAATACTTACGGTGCCAAATATAAACGTTAACTTGGCAGAAAAAACAAAGAACAGAACCGCTTTGCATTTTGCCTGCTTATTTCAAAAGCTAGACAATGATATGATTTCTCCTTTGCTTGCTATGCCAAATATCGATGTAAACGCTCGAGATAAAGATGGTAGCACGCCATTATACCTAGCACTTGAAAATGAAAACCCTTATGTAGTGGATACGTTATTACGTGATACACGTGTTAATTGTAATATTCAAAATCAAGCTAACAAGCAAACAGTATTACATTTACTGGTAATAAAAGGATGGGATAGGTATGTTCAGGAAGTATTACCTAGATGTGATCTCGGTATACAAAATATCAATGGTCAAACCCCATTACATTTAGCAGCACTCAAAGATGATTATGATATTCTGCAGCTGTTATTAAGCGTTTCACCAATTGATTTATCTATTAAAGATAATAAAGGCATGACAGCAATAGATTTAGTAGCGGAACGAGCGAAGAAAAATCCAGGCTCCGCTATGTACCCAAGTCAATCCGCACTCATGCTTACCAAAATGCTTGAAATTCAAAAATCTGCCGGGTTACAGTTGCCAACCAATGGCGCAAGCGTATCCAGGCTGCAATAAGTTGCAAGTGATTAATCGCTCTTAGAGTAGTGAATAATATCGTGAATGATCGCGATTTCAGACGAAAGATTTCTATAACCATGAGATTGGTTGGCGTTAAATCGCAGTCCTTCACCTTTGTGGAGTGATTGCCACTTGCCGTTTACTAAAACCTCCATTTTCCCTTCAGCGACAATGACGTGTTCTATCACACCAGCTTGATGTGGAGGTGATAGGTGTTCGCATGTTGGTAATAACTCAATGGTGAAAACTTCAAAGTTTAGCTGCTGATCGAAAGGAAATAGTGGCATGACGCGGATTTTTTTATCTAGAGGATGAAGCTGCTGTGTTTGTCCGCTACGATGAACGGGTTTATTAAATGTTGAATCGACCTCTTCAATAAAGGAAGAAAAAGAAGTGTCGAGCCCGCTAGCGATTTTCCAAAGGGTCGCAATAGTGGGACTGGATTCCTCCCGTTCTATTTGGCCTAGCATAGCTTTGCTGACCCCTGTTTTTTCAGCGGTCTTATCAAGGCTCCAGCCTTTTTCGCGACGTAATTCTTTTAGAGTCATAGAGATACGTTTATTAATATTTTTCATTACCTAGCCTGCCTGGAAAAAGGGTTGTGCGCAATAACGCACAGTGCTAGTATACCTTATTATGCGTTATAACGCACGATTTTCTTTATATGTAAAAGGGGTGGTTTATGACAGACGAGAAGTTTAAAAATAAGTTAGTGGCTGTGTTAAATAAAAGTATAGAGCCAGGTAAGGTAATGAATGCGTTAGCGCATATGTGTATTGGTTTAGGTGCTGCAATTGGCAAGGAAGAATTACGTTTAACTGATTATCGTGATGCTGATGGTGGCTCGCATCCATTTATATCAGAAATACCTTTTATTATTTTGTCAGAAAATTCAAATAAGATTCGCAAGCTACGCAATGAAGCCATTGCAAACAATATTATCTTTAATGATTTCACCGACACCATGACTGTTGGAACGTATAAAGAACAGATTGCAAGAACAGCGCAAGTTAAAGATGACAATTTGATTTATTACGGCATCGTGTTGTTTGGTGACTGGGATAAGGTCACGGAATTAACGCGCAAATTTTCTCTTTGGAAGTAATTGAGAGTGAATATAAAAAATATTAGGTTTATAGATGAAAAAAATATTTTGGGATAATCCATATCAACGTCATTTAATCACTCATGTCTCTTCAGTGAATGATAATCGCATTTTGTTTGATGAAACAATTGCTTTTTCATTTTCGGGTGGTCAAGAAAGCGATAAAGCTTATATTAATGGGATTGAAGGCTTTTCTAAAGTGCCTTGCGGAGGCACGCATGTAAAATCTACCTCAGAGGTTGGGTTTATCACGTTGAAAAGGGTGAATATTGGGGGCGGCAAAGAACGGATAGAGATAAGACTGGTTGATGATGTATTAGGTTTAAAATAAGCGGTTTTTGCTCGCTTATTATCCCGTTCTGCAGAAAGTAGCCTGGACACGTTTTTTGTGTCCGGGTTTGTTGTATACGGGGGTATCCTGATACAACAAACCCGGACACAAAAAGCGTGTCCAGGCTACATTTTTGAAATATTTGACAAGATAGCATGCATCTGTTTATTGTCGAAGTCAGACGCCGATCTCTAAAGGAAGGAGAGAGAATTTCATGAAGAAGTTAATGCGATATTTAGCAGTTGGATTAATGGGGCTTTTATTTTTAAGCGTCAATGCGTATGCCCAAATGGTGCCACCTATCACCATTTACACGGCGAAAAAAATCATCACCATGGATGCGTTTCAGCCAGAGGCGACTGCGGTGGCTGTGAAGGACGATCGAATTTATTCTGTGGGCTCTCTCGAAGAAATGAAGACGTGGATGAAACCGGGGAGCTATCGTGTTAATACAAGCTTTGCTAATGACATCATCACACCAGGCTTAATTGAAGCGCATGATCACTGGACCTTGCTGATTTTATTACTCGCGCACCCTTATGTCGGTTATTACGACTTTCTTGGTTATGATGCTGCGGTGTTGCCTGGATTAAAATCAAAACAAGACGTTATCGCTAGCTTGCAGAAAGCTGACAAAGCCATGAAGGATCCAAACGAAGCCATTCTTGCTTGGGGTTTTGATCCAATCTTTTTTAATAATGCCGACTTAACAGCGGATGAACTTGACCAAGTTTCAAAAACGCGTCCTGTATTTGTATTAAATGCGAGTGATCACATTGGCTATGTTAATCATGCGCTATTAAAAAAAGCAGGTTACGATGCCAATACACAAATTAAAGGTGTTAAAAAGGGCAGCGATGGTATGCCTAATGGCGTACTAGAAGAAGCTTCTGCCATGGCGCCTGTGATTTCACCCCTCGTGCAACAATTAATGACGCAAGCTGCCATTAAAAAGGGGATAGCGGGTGCTGGTGGTTTAGCCCAAAAAGTCGGTTTAACGACAGTGTCTGATTTACTTTTCGGAGGTCCTGATGAAAAATTACTGGTAAATGAAATATTAGCCGCTTCGAAAAACCCACAATATCCTGTACGAGTGGTTCCCATTTACGATGGCTTGATTTTAGCAGAACTTGAAAAGAAAACACCAGGATCTGGTGTCGATCATATCAATCAACTGATGCAACTCAACAATGACAAATTACTTTTTGGCGGCGTAAAATTTGTTGTCGATGGATCAATACAAGGATTTACAGCGCGCTTGAAATGGCCAGGCTATTTTAATGGTGCGCCAAATGGTTTATTTAATACGCCGTTAGATGAATTAAAAGCAGTCGCATTACCCTTCTGGAAGGCAGGGCTTCCAATTCATGTACACGTCAATGGTGATCAAGCAACTGATGTTGCACTGACAACGCTAGCTTATTTACAAAATAATACACCACGTAAAGATAACATCTTCGTGTTAGAGCACGATCAATTATCATCGCCAGCACAATTCCATCTTGCGAAACGATTGGGTGCTTATGTTAATTTATTCCCAAATCATGTTTACTATTGGGGCGATCTGCATTATTCAACCTTGTTAGGACCTGATCGTGCCAACCGGATTGATAATGCAGCGGAGGCAAAAAGAGTAGGGTTGATTTACTCACTACACACAGACTCACCAGTCACACCACTAGGACCATTACACTCAATGTGGGCGGCGGTTAATCGCACTACTGCCAGTGGCCGGATTTTAGGTCAAAATGCACGGATATCCGCTGAAGATGCACTGCGCGCAGTGACATTAAATGCTGCCTACTTACTGGGATTGCAAGATGAGATCGGCAGCATCGAAGTTGGCAAACGCGCAGACTTTACAGTATTAGGAAGCAACCCATTAACGGTTGCACCTCAGCAAATTAAAAATATCCCAGTGATCGCGACCATTCAAAACAATGTCGTTTTTAGCAACAAGTCTCAACAATAGACATATTGAAAGGTTTATCAGTAGCCTGGACACGCTTTTTGTGTCCGGGGTTGTTGTATCCATATATACCCGTATGCAACCACCCCGGACACAAAAAGCGTGTCCAGGCTACTTTTTTATGCGCACAGTAATTGATTTAGCAGAAGATTCAGTTTTGTTATTGCTAGTCATTTTATCAAGTTCAATTTTTCTTTCTTCAGCTAGTTTTTTGCGATTAATATTATCGAGTTTGTCAGTAAAAAAATTCTGTGATGGCAAACCTTTGTAATCTTTATCGTATAAATGCGTTCGAAAAACTTTCATTTGTCTTTCTTTGGTGTCGACATGTATGGCTTTGGTGTAGCCTTTAACGTCTACTTCCTGCTGTATTCTGTAATCATCCCTAATAGCAGCGGTTACTTTTTGTAGCAATGATGACTGTAATTTATCTTCTTCTGATTCATCAATACTAATCCCCGTCATAAAAGGAAATGCCTTTTTATCTTGTTTATATTTCGGGTGTTGCTTACTGTAGCGCTGTTCGTTGCTATGTAAAATTTCAGTAAGTTGCTCTGATTCTGCTGGCGACAAAAAGGATGTCGCTTTGCCGCCACGATAATAATTAACAGGCATTCTTTTCGTGGTTGGCGGCAGTTTTCCCGAGGTATTGCCAATTAATTTACTTAATTTAGCGAAACTTTCGTCGTTTAATTCTTGATTGGTTGAAGTGATTTGATTGTTGGCTGCATCTCTTTGCAAAGTGACAACGTTAGTTTTTGCATTCGTTTTATTTGTAACAATAACATATATCGTATTAGTGGTTTTTCCCTGCTCATCAGTAGCCATTTTCTTAAACAAATCTTTTTGCATTTCAGCTTCAGGAAAATCAGACATTAATGCAACACCTGAATAAACATTTCTCTCTGTTGATGCTAATTGTTCTCGATAATTTTTATCCAGCACTTTTTCTTCTTCAAGTGGAAGAGATTTTGCTGAATTACAACCTAATAATGTGACCGTATTAATATTAGTATTGTCAGCTACAACTTCGATAATATCTGATACTTTTAAATCTGCGATTTGATCAGACGATGTCGTCGCATGACCAAGCAAGACTAAATTAAGCCGCTCTTGTGATGAATACTTATCTATTAGCTTTAGTAGGTCATTCAAACTATAGCGATTAACATGAATTGTTTTACCTTTTCTTTTGGCGGACTCTGAATATACTCTAAAAGCATCTTTGACTTCGATATCGGAATATAAATCTCCTTTTGTTACGACAATATGCTTAATAGTTGAGAGGAAATCTTTTATTTTTGAGTGGTAATCATGTCCTTCAGGTAATCTTGAAAGCAAGCTAAAATCTGATATTAACAAATTTTCAAATCCTAATTTTTCAATGATCTTAAGCTTGACGTTATCCTCTATGAAAGTTAAAGATGCAACATTTTGCTTAACACTTTCTTCAATAATCATATCGCTACGACGCGCGATTGGTACATGTTCTAAAGCTAGGCCTCGGGATTTAACAGCCGCTAAACACATAGCATCATCGCGCAAATCCATTGGCACAAATTTCAACATATCGCCATCGCTTTGAACTGCTAACAAACATATTTCTCTATCCCGCAGGCGTTCTGGAATAAATTCTAAATTGCCAGCCCAGCCTTTTATCGCTATCAAAGCCATTTCACGGTTGCATGTGTCAGGTGAAATATGTTTTAAGGCGAGGTAATTTCTTTTCACCGCAGTTAAACATAACTCTACATACTGTTCATCTGTTATAAAGTAGTCTTTGTGATTTTTGATAAATTTTATTGCTATGCCATTTTCATTGACACTAGTAAGTATCATATCAAAATCAGTCAAATGCTTAGGCACAAACTCTAAGGCTAAACCGTTTTGCTCGACAGCGTCAGAGCAAATTGTTTTATTTCGTAGTGCTTCGGGGATATATTTTAAAGCAAGACCTGTCTTTTTGACTGCGGCTAAATAAAGTATTTGTAACTGATCGCTTGTTAAATTGGTTTGCTTAATATGATCAATAAACTGAATAGCAAAACCATTGCCGTTTACACTATCTAGCATTAAATCAAATTGACGATCATCTATTGCAATAAACTCTAACGCTAAACCATTAGATTTAACCGCTTCAGTATTTATTTCCTTTTTTCTAAATTCAGGCAAGACGTGCTTTAATGCTAAACCCTGTCTTTTTACTGATATTTTACATAAATCGACATATTGTTCTTCGGTTATATTGGATTGCTTGTAATTTGTCAGAAATTCAAGCGCCAGCGGATTATTTTTAATGATAGCAAGCCATCTGTCATAATTATGATTTTCTGTGGGAATATTTTTTATGATTAACGGGTCTTTATTGATCGCAGCATCAATGATGGAATTGATTTGCTCTTTTGAAAAATTATTTTTAGCTGCTAATTCGAGAATTTCATTAATTTTTTCAGGCTTTTTGCTTATAATTGCCAGATATATTTCCGGCTTCATTGGCGCTGGAATGAAATCTAACTCCAAAATACTATCATCATTTAGGATTTCATCTAATAAGCTTTTGTAATGACTCTTTGTTAGTTTGGTGTTTTTTTGGTATTGATAAAGATACGGAAATATTTCGGCAACAAAATACGTTTTAGAAATGGCAGCTTTAAATAAAGCATAAGTGCGATATTCAAATGGCACATTGAGTATCACTTTCATGTTATTTTGTGCCGCTAGATTGCAAATTTCTTGTGTTAATATTTGCGGCGGCGCACTTTTGATTGTTTCCAATGCGTTATCATTATTTAATGATTCCAATTGAGATGCTTGCCATTTTTCAATTGCTTGTTTAAATTCAGGGCGATTTAAATATTGTTCTGGAACATGAATAATATTTTGATAAGCATGATTTACTGCTTTAATGCAACTATCAAGATCTCTTTTAGATTTTGGCAATGCAGGGAAAGCGCCACTATATTTATCAAGCATTTCATAGCATTTAGTAATTACACTTTTAACTTGTTCCAGTTCATGAAATTCATCAGGCACATGTGCCAAAGCCATTAAACCTGAATCTGCAATAGCTGCCATACACATTTTTTTATCGCGCATACTCATTGGAACATCTTCTAAACACCAGCCACTTTGCGAGACAGCAGCGTAATGTATGTCATAATTTTGCAATTCAATTTCAGGTAAATACTTTTTTAAAAAATAATGTTTTTTAACTGCGATCAGAGCCATTTCATGACTGATATTTGGCTTAGGAATATAAGCAATATAAAGAGGAAATTTAGTTACCGCCGCTAAATATAATTGATCTAATTGATCCTTGCTAAATTCATCGTGATGAATGGACTCAAGTTGAGGTTTTAGATCATCAACAGTATTGGCTTGCTCAATTGCTGTTAATAACAATTGAAATTTATCGCGGCTATTACTCATGCTAATCTCCACTCCAGGTTGGCATGCTAATGAATTGCTAGTTCTAGTTATATATTTCAATTATAGCAGAGGTGAAAAAAAGCGAGAGTCATCGCTATAGTTGATTTATCATTAAAATCAATAATTTATAAGTAGTCTGGACACGCTTTTTGTGTCCGGGGTTGTTGTATCCATATATACCCGTATGCAACCAACCCGGACACAAAAAGCGTGTCCAGGCTACTCGATCGCTTAAACAAGCCAATCAGTCAAGCCTAGCAATGTTTTTATTTAAGTAAAAAATAAAGCTTGAAATGCTGAGTATCAGATTTGTTGAAATTAACCCATTCGATCAAAGGTAATGAGCCAGTGTAGTTTATTCTCATGGCTTGAATTCGATACATTAAAAGTGGTAATTGAGCAAAAATGGATTGAATTGATCCTGTGTAATTTATTTGTGCGTAATAACCGCTTTGTATTTCAGTATTGAGATCAATATTTTTTTCTAATACCGTATTGCCAACGTAGGTGCGCAACAGGGCGGTATCAGGGTAGAGGGAATTTTCGCTGTGATTCAACATGTTTTTAAAAAAGCATTTGTCATTGTGATTGAAAGTTTGTTTTAAAATAATTTCATTTTTTAATTTATCCATTGATCCTATGCACAGTTCTAACCATATGCTTGCTAGATTTTGGTTATCATCGATTTTGATGGCGTTTTCTGAGAATTTCATCGCATAGGCTGGCATGCGCACGATAGTTGGATTTAGAGCAAAAAAACTATCAGGTAATTTGCAGCATTTAATAAGATCGTAAGAATAAATGGCGAAATAAATGACGATGATGAGTGAGAGTGGATAAAAATGGCTATCATAGACATTATAAAAGATGAGAATAATAGCAGTGGTGGCATAAAGGGTGCTGGCTAAAAAAACATGATAACGCGATCGCAGGCAAAGTGCCACGAAGGAATACATTCGCAATTTAAAACCAAGATAAATTGCTAAGAGACTATAAATTAAAGCTAAAAATCCAATATCGAATAAGTTATTTTTAAAAAATAAAATATTCACACTAGATGCTAGCCAAAGTGCGATGCCACTGATGATTAATGCGATTGAAATCGAATTTTTTATGACACTGCTGTATTTACCGAGAAAAGGTAGTTTGATTGATAATGCTTCGGTTCTAAGCATAATCCGATCAATAAGTTTGATGCCGCAAATGGCAAAACCAATTGGAATGGCAAGCAGTAAAAATACTGCCAAAGCGCCAAGGATGTTATCAAAAAAATTAGCCACAAAAATATCTCTATAATTATTATGGGATTTTACCAAAACAAGCTTAAAGTTTTATTAAGATCTCGCTGTTTGTGTGATAAATGTTGGCTATATTCCTTGTAAATTGCCTAAGTAGCCTGGACACGCTTTTTGTGTCCGGGGTGGCTTGTGCATACAAATATATCCATATACAACAACCCCGGACACAAAAAACGTGTCCAGGCTACAGGTGTTTCTGCATCATAAATTGAACTTATCTTCATTCCGTATTAGTATTTGTCAGTCTTAGTACACAAAATTTATTTATTCAAGCGGAATGAATGCCATGAATACTCACATGCTACAACAACGACAAGTGCTTGCTTATACTTTGCTAACCAGTTTAGTGATTTGTGGTTTAGCGAGTTCGATTATTACTGGCTCTAAAATAGTATCTTTTGGTGTTAATTTTCCGTTTTCAAATATTGTATTTTCAATTTTTACCTACCCTATTGTTGATTGCATTTGTGAGCTGTGGGGCAAGCAAGTAGCAAGGCAAACGTTGTGGATTGCAATTGGCAGTCAAGTTTTAATTGCGTTACTAATTCAATTATCTATTGTGACACCAGGGGCGTCTATTTGGTCGTTGCAAACAGAATATGCGACGATTTTATCTGTTAGCGGTAATATCATTATTGCTAGTTTCATTGCCTTTTCGATATCACAAGTCTTAGATATATTCATTTATCAAAAAATTAAAATTTGGTCGCAGGGTAAATGGCTGTGGTTACGTAGCAATATTTCTACTTATGTTGGTCAAACAGTAGATTCAATCATTTTTGTCAGTATTGTGTTTCATGCTTCAACACACAAATTAAATATTATTGCAGGTTCAATTGTGGTAAAAATTATGTTGTCATTATTAATGACACCGATTGTTTATTTGATTGTGATTGGTGTGAATCGTTATCTTGGCAATCAATCGTTTGCATTTAAAAGTAAGTCTGATGAATTTAATGATTTGTCAATTGTTAAGACTTAACCCTTGATATCTTACGTAGCCTGGACACGTTTTTTGTGTCCGGGGTTGTTGCATACAAATATATCCAGATACAACAACCCCGGACACAAAAAACGTGTCCAGGCTACGGCTCATCTGTTGTTACGTTGGCAAATTGGTGCGATGTGCAACCACGCAAGCCCGACCTCTTTTTTGTAGGTTACTTTTTGCTAAAGTTAATTGGATCAAGATCAGATGTTGGTGTTGTATATTTTCCTGGTTTTTTGCCTACTAAATCCATTGCGCGGATGTTCATTGTAATATCTCTTGGGCCCCATGGATCATTAGCGTCAGCAACAGCGTTTGAGATGTGATAGCAATTTTCCAAGCAATTTATTATTTGATTCATACAGGTATTTTTAGTGGTATCTATATCGATGGCGAAAGGTTTATCAGGATAATTGCCATCAGCCGAAAGAGCAAAATCTGTGTTTGAATCAAAAAAATATAAATGATTGTCATGTAAAAAAAATGCTGCGGTATGATTTAATGACGTTATCATGAGAGCTTTGTCATTATTTTCTGGCCTAATAAAGTTGGAAAAATAGTCGCGCAACTTCTCAGTTTCATTTGCAAATATAAAAAGATGGCTTTCGCATTGGTAATGCTTCGCTCCCCAATTTTTTTCAATTTCATATGATTCAGAATCGCCTTTTGTTTTGATGGGTTCGACTTGCGTGTATCTAAAAGCTTTCGCATTCTGTAGTTCATTAGAGAAAAAAGTATTTTTATTATTTTGATAATCATTTTCAAGCTCCTGTGGCAGCTCTTGTAATGAACGTGTGGATGAGATGAGCGTTTCAAATGTTAAGATGAGAGATTTATCTAAATGATCGTACTCTCTATCCCAAGCACATATAGCATGAAATAGCTTTGGATATTGACTAAAATCTTTACTTAAACATGCCTGTGCCCAGAGTGAAGAAAATCCAAAGCATTGTCCAGCTTCCATTAATTCACATATTCGATCTACTTTTGCTGCTGAATATTTTTCCGGATGATGTGCAGCTTGATATTGTAGATATAATTTAAATTGACCAATGATCCATTCTTGACAAAAACTTGGTTGGGTAGATAAGACGTTTCGCTGAATTATTTCTTTGAATTTTTGCGATTCATTTATTTCTGGGACGCAATCAATTGGTCTTTGATTGTTTGCATTGCGAATATAGAAACTAGGTGCAAATTTTCGTTCATTCGATATGAGTATATGTTTTAAGATGGCGCGATTGCCGGTTTGGCATATCGCATGTGCAAGCGTGTTGCCTTTTTCATCTGTTATGTAGGGCAATCCGGGATAATCGGCAATTTTTAGATTTTTCACCAGTTCTGCAATCTTGCTTTCATCATTAGCATGCAGCGCAGCCATTATGGCATTAAAAATATTAGCAACCTTTTGGGTTTCAGGGGTTTCTTGGTTGTTTCTGGCCATTAATGCCTCGTCACGTTTTTATAACTAATTGTTAATTTTAAAATTATTGAAAAACATGCTAGGAATCATTGTTTAAAGTATAGCAGTTTAAGTTTGAAGCGGATTGTAAGTTTGCAAAATGGCCAGCAGTAGCCAGCAGTAGCCTGGACACGTTTTTTGTGTCCGGGGTGGTTGCATACAGATATATCCAGATACAACCACCCCGGACACAAAAAACGTGTCCAGGCTACGATTGTTCATCTTAGCTCATTGTTGGCTTTGTAGAGTATTCTGTAGAAGCTTTTGGTGTTAAAGAAAATTCTTTCGCAACAGCGTCGCAGAGTGCTTTAAATAAAGCGTCGTTATTTAAATCATTTTCTGAGATCAGCTTTGTTTTTGGGTCGTGGTAGTGATCACAAAAACGGGTGCCGCGTAAATCTTCGCAAATATTTCTATTCATTAATTTTGATACCTGATCATCGGGAAAGGAAAAATAAGCATTCAGTTTTGCGCATATTTTTTCACGTATAGTTTCGCGCGCAATGAATTGCTTGAATTTATCAACGGTAATATTATTTTTTTCAAAAAGGTATGCGATGCGGTCTTTCATAGCGTTAATTTCTAAAAGACAATTTACTTGCCATGAATATTTCTCTTGTCCGCTTTGAAAGTCTTTTAGAAAATCCTCATGAAATATTTTTTCATTTTGGATAAGTTCTGCTTCACTCAAAACTGCTTTTGCTAAATGTTTGCTGTATTTTTCAATATTATGGATATTAATTTCGGTCTCCGGAAATTCATCCGCTGATTTTTTTGCAGCTGCTCTCAGGCGTGTATTTAGTGCTTCAATTTGATCGCCATTCATAGGATATTTTAAGCGATTTTCAAACAAAGGTATCATGGGACCAATAGCAGCCATTATGATAGCATTCGCTTTCAGCGCAGAACAGCTGCGTGGATTAAAATAAATTTTATCTATTATCCGTTCGCCATTGCGAACAACAAATAAATTTGCCATTTGATAAAGCATCGCAGATTTTTGATCATCATTGGTGCTGTAGGCAAATGGGGTTTTATCATAAGTGAAATCTATTTTTTCTTTTGCTGGTTGGTTTGGTTCCCATCCAGCTGATTCTTTGTCGATTATTACAAATTCATAGGAGTGTGGTTTTTTTATAAGTCCTGCATTGTTTCCACCAACACCATCAATGCCATCAGGGTCTTGCAAGAAATCCGCTATTATGTTGGTCGCAGGTAAATTGCCACGGATGGGGAGTGTTTCCTTGGTTTCTCTATCAAAAAGCATGTGTGAATTAGTACGAAAAAAATATTTTGCCTTAGGATTATCAGTTCCTTTATATTGATAATAGCGGGTTTTGCCATCATAGCAGTATGAGGCTTTAAAATCTGGCTCATTTTTATCAAGCGTGATAAAAGAACTAATCGGTTCAAAGCCAGTAAAGCTAGAGGTTGCTACATGAATATATCCCTTATCTTCAATGAGACGAGTTTTAGGCACTTGTAGTCCAATCGCGTTTAATACTTCAAAAATAAAATATTCGCGTCCGACACCGCGAATAGCTAAAAAATACTTAGAGTGCGCATCATCCATTTTTTTTCTTTTAAAATATTCACCCATACCACCGCTTGTTCCTTCATCCCTATTTTTATTATTTTTATGAAAGCGATGCATATCTTTAAATAAAGTTTTACCTGATTTTGGTTTCTTATAGTCAGGGGTGTGATATTGATACACTTCAGATAAAGGGCTGTTTGCGCAAAGCTCAAGAATTTCATTAAATAAAGGCATGAGAAAACGCTCCAGAAAGAATACTTATCATTATTATAGTTGATATCAAGAGAGTAGGTTTAAACTTAACCCAATGATATGATTAACAGTTTGCGACCGTAGCCTGGACACGTTTTTTGTGTCCGGGGTGGTTGCATACAGATATATCCAGATACAACCACCCCGGACACAAAAAGCGTGTCCAGGCTACGGCTCCGGGTTAGGTTATATCAACGCTTTTTGTCCATAATTTTTTGGGCTTGGTTGATGGCGCGGCGTAATGTTTGTTGTAAGGCTTGAATATTTTGTACATCGTCAATTTTAATAGTATTCAATTCAGATTCAGATGTAGACGCACTACTGAAAAAAAGATTGTTTGTCGAGGGTTTGCTATCTTTAATTTTCAACAATTCCAGCAATGCATTTCTTGCATATTCCACATTAATATTTTCCGAATGTTGAAATTTAAGTCTTAAATGTGATTTTTCATATCCACTTTCAAACTTCAAAAATACATTTGTGATCCCGAGAGAATTTAATGCAATCGTTATAATTTCAGAAGCTAACAAAGATTGCAATTGTTCAGCCTGTTGTTTGAAATGGATTTTAGCAATATGGGGAAGTAGTGCTGTTTTTTCAGTATATGTTTTACCATCTCGAAACGTTAACTGGATAACAGGCTCGCCATTTTTGACATAAGCTTGACACTGGATTAATGGTTCAACTGGATGGGAAAAATGATAAACAAGCGGATTTTGTGGCGAAATCGCCTGTACTTCTGGTTGTTGTACTAATTGTAGTGGTGCATTTAATTCGACGGCATGTAAAACATCCTGCATACACTTTCGATTGGTATCGATAGCTTCAGTCGTTACGATGTATTCGATTTGTTTAAGAATGTACAATAATGATCTTTGCTCGGGATCATTATCGTCTTTAAATGCAATAATAAATTGCATCGCATTCTCATACGTATAAATCACTTTCGTTTCAACACCAAAACAAGCTTCATAGCTGCCACTGAGTCCATAAATATAAGTAAATAATCGAGATCTTGTTATTGATGGTACTTGAGAAGATATTCTTATTTGATAGGTCCTCGGAAATGAATCATATCTTTGATTTAAAGCGCTTAATGTCACCCCATCTTGTATCTCTAATTTTCTATTAATGTCAGTTAACAGCTTTTCTGTCGCTGTTGCAACATGCCTGGTTGACTGTGTTTGAGGTGGCAGCAATAAACATTGTTTAATTAAGTCATTTGATAAGCGGACTAAACCTGTTTCAGCAGTATAGTGATAGATTGGCTTACCAAATTTCGTTTGAAAATGAAGAGCATTTTTCATTTGATTCAAATCAGTGAGAAAAATTCCGAGTACGCTGCCTGGTTGATAAGTGCCTAATATTTCAGAGTGTCGTAAAGCTTTTAAACCATAATAATGCGCATTCATATCATGCTGATGACCCAGGCGTCTTTTGTTTTGTTCATGAATTTTTTGCCGTAAAGTGGCTAAACTACCCCGTTCCTTTTTACCTGATTTTGCTGGGAAGTAATTGAATAAACCGCCAGCCGTCCGTGCGCTTGCGATATTTATTTTGTAGAAAAACGAAATATGCGTTCCCGCGCTAATTCGAGGGTCAATTATTACGCCAACACCCGATCCAAAGAGGTTTATCGGCAAGCCTTTTTCAATATAAGAACAAGGTCGCCATTTAAACCCTGCGGGAGTGAATTTTTTATCGGATTGCGATGAAATGTATCGACGCATTGTTCCTGGGTCGAAAATGCGTTCATTTGTTAATACAGTCTGATTGGTATGAAGGGAAGCTAATTCTTCTGCAATGGCCTCGTGTCTGATCACACGTATTAATAATCCTTCCGTTTGATATAACGCTAAAGCAGCATCAGGAGCGGTATCATCAGGAAATGGATTTCCACAATTATCAATCAACTTGCGAGCGAGAGGGCTATGTTTACGATTAAATAAATCAAGTGCCGAGGGTGTTAGATCGAAAGTTTGTAAATTAAAAATTTTATTTTCAGCAGCCGCTTGTTTGATGGCTTCATCTAAAAAAAATCGTTCTAACATTTTTACGACACTTAAGTAACAGTTTTTACTTAATTCACAATCCACGTGAAAAGTAGCGAAATTATTACACTTTCCTTCTATTAAGCGAACGGTTTCAGTGTGATTTTCAATGATTTGATCAAGCTCTTGTAAAAAACCTGGAGTTAAATGTAAATCCTTGAAAATATCCAAACGTGTTTTATCAAATCGACGACCGACCACACGAATGATTTCTAAGCAATCAGCGGATTGTATTAGTTTGGCGAATTTGCTTTTTTCCAAGCCTGCGTCTTTATTTTTGATTGCGTTTGCAAAAGGAATGAGTTCATCTGGTTGATAGCCAAGTTCTAGCATGTCTGTTGTGAATAAGTTTGCATGCTCTTCTTCAATGCCATTGATTTCACTGGTATTGGCGGAATCATGATAAACGGCTGCTAATTTTAGTAATTTAATTTGTGCTAATGTTATTTTGCTGCCATCAGGATTAACCAAAAATTCAGGTTGATATTTAGAATAAAGATCCAACATTAAATCAATACAAAGTGCTGTAAAAGACGCATGAACGCCACCATGATGCACTCTATTGACCGCAGACCCTAGAGTGCTATTATCCGGGCGCCCCGGATAAGGAGGTAGATAATGCGCCTCAATGCAAGCCTGAGCGATATCCTCGAAACTGGATTCGCGCGTTAACTGACGAGCATTTTTAATCGTTGAAAAATTTGGCATTTTTTTATTCTTCTTATAATACGCGTTAAAACGTACCCCGGATGAGTGTTTTTTCTCATCCGGGGTTAAAATACCCATATTCCATGCCTTATTTCAACCCTGCGGCATGGTAATACGCTTGGTTAAGAGTATAGGCCAAAATCGTTAATATGGGTTTGGGCGCAATGAAGTGTTGCTAGTTGTTAAGCTATCGAGGGTTTATTTGTCTGTACTTAATGCTAGATCTGTAGCCTGGACACGCTTTTTGTGTCCGGGGTAGTTGCATACAGATATATCCAGATGCAACAACCCCGGACACAAAAAGCGTGTCCAGGCTACATTCATTCGTGGTGCAAGGGTTATAAGTTAAACGTTAACTTTACAGAGATTGCATCTCGTGCTGCTTCATTGACACCATTAATTAAAAATCGTCCGCCTGTGATGTTTATGTTTTGATTTTTTATAAAGCCATGAGCATAACTGCCGTCAATGGTGACTACTTTATCGATTTCATAACCAGTCGATGCTCCCAGAATAAAGCTATCGCCATTGGTGATTTGATAATGCGGATTACCTGGTGTTTGACTATAGGTGCCAGCTACTCGCAAGATCCATTTTGGCGTAATGCGATAATGGCTACCTAAGGTCGCAAGCCAAGTATCATTTAAATAATAAGGCACAGTTGCATTTAATATGACTGGAGTGCTGCCAACAACATTCGCAATACCATTAATATGCATATTCGTGATAGCACTCCATTGAATGCGTTGAATAGTTGCGATCAAACCAAATGTTTGAGTAAAAAAATGATTGATAGAAAATACACTGCGCGCTGGAGTACGTGATAAGTAATGATAACGATTTGAAATCACTTGTGGTGTGCCATTATAAGTGCTTGTGCCACTAAGATGATACGTCGTAATGCTACGATAATTAAAACCAAGCACTGTTTGCGCCGTGGGTTTATACAAAAACCCAGCATTGATTCCATAACCTGTGCCATCACTTTGATTATTACTTTGACTATCAGCAACATTAGAACCTGGAAAACCGATAATAGGTTTTAAATGAAAATTAGCATATGAAAAATTAACCCCACCACCTAAAGAAAACGCATCTGTGATGCGGACAGCAATCGCTGGTACTAGATCGTAATCTTGCACACTATTACTGGCTTGCACGTATCGCAATATCGAATTTTGCTCCGCATCACGATTCGCAGAATTAGAAACAAAAGCAAGTCCTGTGATGATTCTGCTATTTGTCGGCGTCGCTAAATAAAGAGAAGGCGAAAAATAGCGTGTATTGGTGCTAGCGTTGCCACTTTGAGTAATGCTGGGAAAGACAGAGGTCGTTTGCCCTGAAAATTCATTATGAAAATACGCATACGTACCCTGAGTAATCACTTGCGAATTTTTCATTAAAACTAAGGCGGCAGGATTAAAGTAAGTCGCGGTAGCATCATTAACAACCGCCGTACCGATGGTTGATTCAATAAATGAGGCGTAAGCTACGCATGGCAGGCACATTATAGCCGTGAACCATTTAATTTGCTTCATCATATTCGCTCCTCATTTAAGGGTCGAATCCGGGTGGAGTATGACGTAGGGGTTCTTTGGATTTCCCCATCGTAAATCCTAGTTTAAACACTTTACGCATATATGCATTGTCAAAAGGGTGGGGTTCAGTTTCTGTAAAGTTATCAGGAATAAATACCAGGTTATATTCGATATTGTCGCGTAAAGAGTAAGCATATAGTCTAAAAAGGTCGCCAATGCCTTGTGATTTAATCAGGGAATCGATAGAACGTATAGCGATATCTTTTAATTGCGGTTTCACATTTTTCCATTCAGGGTAAATTTTTTCATTGCGAATAATGTAGAGTTTTCGCGGTCTTTGTACGCGATGGTTTGAACCGACTGCTTTCGAAAAGGGTAAAACAGCATTCTCATAGAGCATGACTTGTGCTTCTATTCCACCATCAACATGCATTTCATCATATAATTTACCTCCAGCTTCCACTTGAAAATATTCGGGTGGAAATGTCACCGGAATCGCAGCTGAAGCGAGTAATATTTTGTGAAATAATGCAAGTGCAGCTGGTGTGTTGTAGGTGGCAAGTTGTCCCATATTCCATATCACTAAACGTTGAGCATTAAATTGTGTTGTACCAATCAATAACCTTCGACCTTTCTTATGTTCAATCGCAATTTTTCTTAACATATCCATATCAATTTCTTTTTTTATTAATTTGCTAATGGGTTCATTGGTTGCAACCGAGGGTAAGGATTGCAATTTAATGATCGACATGAAAATTGAAAAAATACTATATTGTTTGTAAATTTGATCTTCAGAAATGTTGGTATAAACACGCTGCAATTTCGCGTCATAAGACGGCCCTAAAAAGGCGAAAGGCGCAATTAAGGCACCAGTACTAATGCCTGTCACTACTTTAAAATGAGGTCTGGCTCCTGTTTTTGTCCAGCCGCATAAAAAGCCAGCGCCGAATGCGCCATCACTGCCGCCACCCGATAAAGCAAGTGCCGCCATTTCTGGGGATAATTTTCCATGATTGGCATTCTGTTCTTGTTTTATAGATTCGATAGCGCTATTTTCTAAACCCCTGCTGTGTTCATCAGACCAGGCTCTTACATTCTTAAAGCCAGGCATTTGCACTTGGTTCTCTAGATGTTCGGGTAATGCGTTATATTGCTTAAGTGAGCTGCACCCTGAAAGCAATATTACCATAACGCTTAAAATATATTTCTTCATGATGTCTTCCATAAAATAAATATCCATTTTCAAAAATGCGATCAAACTAACGTGCTTGCACAATCAATCGATTTTACATCAGTTGTTAAGTCGGTAAATCTGTACGATGTGAAATAATGCAATGTTTTATTTCTTCCACAATAATATCAGTAATATCAATTTTATTAGTGAAGTGTGGAATAGTATTGCAAGTAATGACTGTTTGTGCGCCAGCTAGCATCAGGTTGTCATAAGCATCCTGGTTACATAATCCGTGGACTCCAATGCAAATAGGTTTTTTAAAGCCTCTTGCGATGAGTTCTTTAATGACAGCTAACATACTGGTTCCTGTCGAGATGATATCATCCATTAGGATAGGTGTTTTACTGGTATCTTCTATGGTTGGCATGGAAATACTGACTTTTCTATCATCGTAACGTGTTTTATTTATAATGACAAAAGGCGCGTTGACTAAATCAGCGACTTCGGTAACCCATTGTTGACTTTCTTTATCGGGACCAATTATTAACGGTAACGCAACATTATTGCGAATCCATGCCGCAATTTTTTGGGTGGCATGTAATACAGAGATAGAAGGAATAGAGTAAATTTCCGAAAGATGTTTAATTCGGTGCAGATGCGGATCGATGGTAATTAAGCAATCTATCCAGCTTGAAAGATATTTAGCAAAAAGGGTAGATGTAATGGCTTCACCTTGCTTGAAACGTTTATCTTGGCGCATATAAGGTAGATAAGGAGTGATTAAACAAATTTTACTCGCTCCTAATTCTTTTATAGTTTGCGCGATAAACATTAAAGTTAGAATTTTGTTATTAGGATGTTCTAATCCGCAAACTAATAAAACAGTTTTGTTTTTAACATCGGAATCAATGCGGACATAAGTTTCTTGATCTGGGAAATCGCGAATTTCAACCAAACCCATTTCCATTTCTAATTGCTTGGCAATAGTCATGGCTAGTGGCGTGTTTCCTGGAAACGAAACAATCATGCAATTTTTCATGCTATTTCCCGATTAATTTGGATTATATTTGGCATGGATTTCGCATAAGCAAGTGAATAAGCCAGCTCACCTTTAGCTTCAGCGTGAATTCGATATAAAAGTTGGCCTATTTCAACGCGCATTCCTTGTTTTGTAAAAAACTCAATCCCGGCGGCAGGATCATGCGGAGCGCCAGCTAGCTTTGCGACCATGGCTAAATTTCGATTATCAATTTCAGTGACGATGCCATTATGAGCAGCTACAATGTCATAAGTGTAAGCCGCCGTGTTTGGTTCGCGAAATCCACCTTGTGCTTCGCAGATGGCAAGAAATTTTTTAAGTGCGGCGCCATTCGTTAATATTGTATTCGCTAGTTCACGACCTTGACCGGATGCTACTTTTCCGCCGAATTCTAAAAGACACCCAGCGATGTCGATGGCTTTATCCTTTAAATCAGTAGGCGCGTTTTTTTCATTTCTTAAAATAGACAAGATATCTTTTGCTTCTAGAGCCGGTCCAATCCCAAACCCTAATGGTTGCACCCCATTCGTTTTTAGTACTCTTGTATTGAGACCTACCGCCTTACCCACGATGATGAAATACTCTTGTAATTGAAGAAAATTTTGCTCGGAGCGAATTTTTGCGGTAGGCCCGACTGGCACATCAATCAGCACGTGCGTTGCGCCAGCCGCGACTTTTTTCGAGAGAACCGATGCAATCATTTGTCCGACAGGATCAAGATCTAATGGTCGTTCAATACTAATAATGACATCATCCGCAGGGCTCAAGCGAATAGCGCCTCCCCAGGCAAAACAGCCTCCTTCTTTATTAACCACTTCGCGCATTTTAGCAATGCTCAAATCTACCGTTGTCATTGTTTCAAGCGTGTCTGCGGTTCCAGATGGGGAAGTAATCGCTCTTGAAGACGTTTTGGGAATAATAAGTCCTGCAGCGGCAACAATAGCGACAACAATTGGTGTGGTGCGATTGCCGGGGATGCCTCCGACACTGTGTTTATCCATCACAATGGGATAATCCCAGATAAGCCGTTCACCTGTTTGAATCATGGCTTGCGTTAAATCAATGATTTCTTTGACGCTCAAATTATCTCTGGCACATGCCGTTATAAAGCTGGCGAGATGAATATTCGAATATTTGCCAGCGACAATATCCGTAATAATTTCTTGAAATGCTTCTGCGCTAATTTCATTGCCATGTATTTTCGAACGAACGTATTTTAATGAGGTAACGGGTTTTAAATGCGATACGCTAATATAATCGCCTACCTTGGCACCTAATCTATTCCAAGCGCTTTCTGACAAACTGGCTTCGTGTTTCTTTAAGATATCGGATTGAATAATATTTAAGGTGGCTATGATCGAGAAATTATTAAAGACAACGACGACTTGTGTTTGCGCTTCAAAGCCTTCTGATTTACACACAAAGCAATCTGCATGCATGTAGATAATAAACTCGTGTTGGGTATCTATTCCTAATCTTATTAATTGAAGTTTGTTGGTTTCACCGTTCAAATTATTGCTTCCTTTGCTTGGCAATTTCATTATCAGTGCTGTTAAGTGGGCGCTTACAGATAGTGATAAGGATATCTTCCTGATTCCTTTTGTTAGAAATTTTAATATAAATATCGCTGAAAAAATCGTTCAATATAAATGTATTCAAGATTTTCTGAGCAATAGGCAATGTAATTATCGGGACGTATGATTAAAAGAGTAGGGTTGGTAATACCGTAACTTTGGTGAATGATGCCGCTCGCATCAAAAATAGTATCATCGATATCATTTAATTTTTTATTGGTAATGACATGAGTTTTGATTAAATCAGGATGTAATTGATTTAACCATTCTTGCAATTGTTTAATGTTAGATAATGCAAGATTGTTTTCTGTGGTTCCAGTAAACAATAAAACATTATGATAAGTATTACGCAAATAATCATAAAGTCGCGTTGATTGGTCTATGGCGACATCAGGGGCGCGCTTGCCTGGGGCGATTAAACGATTATTACTGTTATCATAATCAATCACAGGGCTATCTTGGTATTGGATAGCAGTTTGTGAAATCATAGCAGAGGTTTTATTTATAAGTTCTTTATCATCTTGCAAAATATGCTGACTAAATTTGCGTAAATTAGTTAAAAAAGATTTGTCAAACAAAGCCATTTTGGTGAAATGTTCTGTTTGGTTGACGATCTCACTTACGACTGGATGCCGCTCTGATTGATAGCTATCAAGGAGTAAGGGGTTTGCTTTGTTTTTGATAACTAAGGCAAGCTTCCAAGCAAGGTTATACGCATCTTGCAATCCTGCATTCATGCCTTGTCCGCCTGCGGGTGAGTGGGTGTGCGCTGCATCACCCATTAAGAAAATCGAATGATGACGCAATTGTTCGGCTACTTTACCGTGAATCCAGAAAGGAGAAATCCATGAAACATCTTTCACATAATATGCACCATGACCACGTTCTTGAACGAGGTCAACCACTTCTTTTTCGTAGAATGTTTGTCTTGGGTGATCAAGATGTAAGTTAGCCGCAATCCGATATTTGTTTCCACCCATTGGCGATGCAGCAAATAAAGTTCCTTCATCAAAAAATAAATGAATTTCATTTTTAGTGGTGAATGAATCGATGTGTGCATCAGCTACGACAAATTGTTCTGTTAAATCTTCACCGGGGAAAAAGATTTTGCATTTAGCGCGAATGATGCTATTTGCGCCATCAGCGGCAATTAGCCAATTGCTGGTGATCGTTTCTGTTTTTCCGTCAGGAAGTTTAACGGTAGATTGAACGATAGTGCCTTCTTGCTTCATATCGATAAGTTCTGATGACCATTCCACTTTCGCTTTGAGTTCTGCTAAACGTTCTATTAATAATTTCTCTGTTTCACTTTGCGGCAGCATTAAAATGAAAGGATAGGTCGAATCGATGCCATTTAAGGGGATGGTTGCTAATGACTTTCCATCAACATAAAGATTAATCGCCTTACAAGGGTGGCCGGTTTTAAGAAAACGAGGGGCAAGACCTATTTGATCCAGTAATTCAATGGTTCTGGTTTGAATCCACGTCGCATTAGAGGCTGAGGTGTGTTCAGGCTTTTTATCTATAATCCGAAATGCAATGCCATGACGTGCTAGCTCGCAAGCCATCAATAGTCCTGTGGGGCCTGCGCCTACAATTAATACCGGTAGTTGGTTGCTCATCAAAAATGTCCAATGTCTATTTAAAATTCATATTAAGGAGAGAGTAGTCATTTTTTACGACAGCTACCATGAAAAAGGTTATCGTTTTCAAATCCTTTGGCATGCTGTCTTCCATATTCAGCAAATAAAGTTCATTCTAAGCTCTATTGGTTATTCTTACAATGCTAACCAAGCATTTTATAAATTGCTCCAAAGTCCAAAGACTGAAAGTTTTTACATCTAAAGGAATTTAATTAGTTTATGAAAATGACTTTTTTAGGCGCAACAAAGACAGTGACAGGGTCTAAATACCTTATTACGCTTGATTCGAAAAAGATACTTGTCGATTGCGGTTTGTTTCAAGGCCATAAAGAGCTTCGCCTAAGAAATTGGGATAAATTTCCGATTGATCCGCATACCATTGACGCTGTTATTTTAACTCATGCGCATATTGATCATTCAGGCTATTTACCGCTTTTAGTAAAAAATGGATTTCGAGGCAACATTTATTGTACGCGCGGCACAAAAGATTTATGTACCATTCTTCTTCCTGATAGCGGCTATTTGCAAGAGGAAGATGCTAATCGAGCTAATCAATATGGCTATTCCAAACATAAACCTGCTTTGCCACTTTATACGATGGAAGACGGTAAACGAGCATTGGATCGTTTTGTCGTCTGTCACTTTGACGATCCTATTCTGCTTTTTGGCTCATTGCTAATTAAGTTTCTACCTGCCGGTCATATTATTGGATCTTCGATGGTTTATTTAGAGTATCAGCATAAATCAGTGCTGTTTACCGGTGATTTAGGTCGTCCAAATCATCCGGTCATGCAGCCTCCCGCCATTATCACAAAAGCTGATTACTTGGTAGTTGAATCTACTTATGGCGACAGGCTGCATGCTAAAGAAAGCCCGTTGGATCAATTGGCAGAAATCATTCAGCAAACGGTAGCTCGAGGGGGGTCAATCATTATTCCTGCTTTTGCTGTGGGGCGGACACAAGATTTACTCTATTATCTTTATGTACTCAAAAAAGAAAAACGCATTGCGGATATTCCTATTTTTCTAGATAGTCCAATGGCTCAAGATGTAAGTGATCTTCTTTCTCAATATTCTAGCGAACATCGTTTCACGCATGATTTAGCTAATAATATTTGTAAAATTGCCAAATATACGAAAACATCAGAAGAGTCAAAATTCATCGATCAATATAATCTGCCTGCTATTATTATTTCAGCTAGTGGCATGGCTGAAGGCGGTAGAATTCTACATCACTTAAAATATTTTTTACCAGATGAGCGCAGTACTATTGTATTTACAGGTTATCAAGATGGAGGTACTAGAGGGGATCGCTTACTTCGTGGAGAATTAGAAATTAAAATTCACGGCGCTATGGTTCCCGTGCGCGCACAAATCAAATCTATTACTAGCATGTCCGCTCACGCGGATTATCAAGAAATGTTAGATTGGTTAGCAAATTTTAAATATCCGCCTAAAAAAGTTTTTATCACACATGGTGATTTAGATGCTACGAAATCATTGAAAGATAAAATTAAAGAAAAGTTTAATTGGTCTTGCGTGATACCTGAATATTTGCAAACAGAAACACTAGATTAAAAGATGATTTAAACTAATAGGGCTAAATCGATGTCGCAAAAATTGTCGCTTCCTGTTTCATTTAAATTACGATGGCAGCTTATTATTGTGGGGATTTCGTTAATTGCAATTATCGTATCCATTTTATTTCAGGTTACTAGCATTTCATCCCCTGATTTGCCATTGTTACTCGCCATTATTTTGGGCGGGATACCGTCAATTTGCCATATCATTTTAAAATTGTTCAAAGGTGATTTGGGTGCCGATGCATTAGCTGCTATCGCGTTAATAACAGCCGTTATTTTGCATCAATATCTTGCGGCGGTTTTAATTATTTTAATGTTGTCGAGTGGGCAAACACTGGAAGCTTACGCTATGCGTAAAGCATCATCCGTTTTATTAGCACTTGTTGAGCGTATGCCTAATGTCGTTCATCGAAGAATGGCTGATGGTATTAAAGATATTCCGTTACTTGATATTTGCATTAATGATGAAATAATTGTGTATCCGCATGAAACCTGTCCAGTGGATGGTGAAGTGATTGCAGGTCAAGGTGCGATGGATGAGTCTTATCTTACGGGTGAACCGTATCAAATTTCAAAAGCACCTGGCTCATCGGTATTATCTGGCGCAATCAATGGAGAATCGGTATTAATTCTGAAGGCTCAAAAATTACCTTCGGATTCACGATATGCCTCTATTGTCACAGTCTTAGAGGAGGCAGAGCAAAAGCGACCCGCTCTTAAAAGGCTAGGAGATCAAATTGGTGCAATCTTCGCTCCCATTGCGCTTATTATTGCGTTAGCTGCTTGGTATTTTACCGGAGATGCGATACGTTTCCTTGCTGTATTGGTAATAGCTACCCCATGCCCACTACTGATTGCAATTCCCATTACATTAATTAGTGCCATTTCAATGGCGGCGCAGCGCGCAATCATTATTAAAGACCCAACGGTTTTGGAGCGATTGCCGACTTGCCGTACGGCGATTTTTGACAAAACCGGTACGCTTACTTATGGTAAACCTGTTTTAACAGACATTCTGACTGCTAACGGTATTGATTCTAATTTTATATTACAAAATGTCGCAAGCTTAGAGCGATACTCTAAACATCCGTTAGCGAGCGCTATTCTTCATTCAGCAGAAAAAAAGAAATTAACTCTTCTTAATGCAACAAGTATTTCAGAAAAGCCTGGCCAGGGATTGCGAGGTATGCTTGGGGAGAATGAAATTCTTATTACCAATCGAAAAAAATTATTGCAAAGCCGTCCAGAGCTGGTGGAGGTGCTTCCAGTAACTTCCATTGGATTAGAGTGTATCGTTATTTGTAATAACAAATACGCGGCTACGCTACGTTTCCATGATGCGCCTCGTAAAGATAGTAAATCGTTTATCAGTCATCTCACTCCTTCGCATCAATTTAATAAGATAATGTTGGTGTCTGGTGATCGTGAGTCAGAAGTAAAGTATCTTGGGGCGCTACTTAATTTTTCAGAAATATATGCATCGCAAACGCCGGAACAGAAACTTGCTATTGTTAGAGCAGAAAGCAATAAATCGCCTACACTGTTCATGGGTGATGGTATCAATGATGCCCCAGCATTAGCTGCGGCGACAGTTGGCATTGCATTTGGACATGGTAATGTGACTGCCGAAGCAGCAGGCGCTGTCATTATGGAAAATACTTTGAAAAAAGCGGATGAATTGATCCATCTTAGTTTGGCGACTCGAAAAATTGCACTACAAAGTGCGATTGGCGGTATGGTATTTAGCGTGATAGGAATGGGGTTTGCCGCAGCAGGATTTATTCCACCCGTTGTTGGTGCTGTGCTCCAAGAAGTGATAGATATTCTCGCCATGGTTAATGCACTTCGACTCATCTGGGGGCATAAAATAGAAACGGATTTCCCCGACATTTTTGAGCAAGATTGAATCAAAAAAGGTGTTTGTGTGCGGTCTAGACTTGACATATTGGCATTCATTTGACTATTGTCGCAACTTGACCCATTACGCAGAGAAAATCTCAATATGTTACGTAACCTATTACAAGAGCACGCTGTTTCAACCACGGCCTTATTGGCAAACTATTGGAAAAGTGAAGCAAGATGCGAAAAGAATTGGGATAGGCTGTGCCAGAAAAAGGGTGCGCGCGCAAAAGATTTATTTAAAGATAAATTGAATGTGATGGAAAAATTTATTGATGAAGAGGTTGTGCGCGAAGGTAAAGATCGTTTAGATAAAAATATGTGGTTGCCATTAGCGACGCGTACTCGATTTTTCCGAAAAACAGTATCAAAGCACGTGAAAAATGGGCAAGCCGAGCAAGTCATTATTTTAGGTTGTGGGTTTGATACTTTGTCGATGAGTAAAAAGAAATACTCAGCAGAATTTAAAACGAAATTTTTTGAGATTGATCAACCCAATGTACTTGCGTGCAAAAAAGCAATTTTAGAAAAATGCGAAATGGATACGAATGCGACATATATCCCACTTGATTATGTTAAAGGCGATCTTTGCGAAGCGCTGCGCCAGGCCGGTGTTGATTTTACTAAACCAACATTAATTCTATGGGAAGGAAACACATTTTATCTCGAGAGAGACGACGTTATCGCTACCTTAAAAAAACTATCTTCTAGTTTCGATAAGCTCGTTTTAAGTTTTGATTACATGCATGGTACAATGCAAACTAAAACAAATGAACTAGATACTAATGCAAACAGCCAGGCTTTAGAAAATACACTGACTGCTTTCGAAAAGAAAAAATCACCATTCAAATCATTCTTTGATCCTACTGATATGAACGCAATATGTGAAGCGCTAGGCTTAACCTTAGTCGATCGCCAATCAACAGCTGATCTTGCTATTCTGTATGATGTTGATCGAGATCCGTATTACACAGCGAAACCGTATTCTGTGACGACATTTAAAAAATAAATCGGAGCCTGGACACGCTTTTTGTGTCCGGGGTTGTTGTATCTGGACGCACCCGTATACAACCACCCCGGACACAAAAAGCGTGTCCAGGCTACTGGCTAATTAGGTTTCGGGGTAAAGGACTTTTCTTCACGCAAAATAAACGACTTTTCAATCGTTGCTAAAATATGATTGAAGCTGCCGCATGCGTCTGACATCACTTTTTGACATCCGATCGCAACACCATTTAATTGTTGGTGTAATTTTGCATAAAGAGCATCTTCAAAAGAATCATACATTGCTTCATGACTTTTCGCTTCATCTGATTGAAACACTGTTGTGTGAACGGCACGAAACATTCGACGAACATGTTGAATGAGTATATCTATTTCAGGATATAATAATTTTTCGAAATGAATCATCATCTGGCGCAATGAAAGTTGACTGATATTTTGTTCGGCTAAGAGATTGGTGACTTTAATGGTAAATCTTTTTTCAATGTTAGATACAAACTGCAACACATAATCACTATTTAAAGCGCGTTTGTATTTTTCCAAAAAAGGATTTTTTGCTAAATGCTGATATTGACTTATGTTGTCTAAATTAATCGATTCTGAAAGGAATAAAAGTTTTAATGCATTATCACAAGTTGCTTTGAATTCTTTTTCGTAAACACCTATTTTTCTAGAATTAGTTAGCGCAGTATTAGGTATTAACATTTCACGATTTAATGCTAAGTTATTTCTATGCCAACTATAAAGAGGCAAATCCATCTCAATCTTGATTGCTTCAATCAATAAATGCCGTCCATTTTTATAACGTTCATTTTCAGTCAGCGCAGAGGGTTGCTGTAATTGCTGGTAAATACTCAATGCATGCAAATATTTTGCATTGAAAGCTTCTCTTTGCTGATGAAAATAACCGACACTTGCACCTACTCTTAGCGGAAAATGAATATCGCATTTGGTATTTAAAAGACTGGCTTTAGTCATGGCATCATCGGCTCGATCAGATAATCTTGATTTCAATTTGATTGAAAACTGTTCAAGCCTGCTATTCACAGCAAGTGCCTGTGCTAAAAATTCAACGCCTTTATCTGCAATATCGGTATTATGTAATATCAGTGTGATTAGCGGGTGATTAGTTCGCACTAATAAATCTGCTATTAAAAAAGCACTGTTACATGTCAGCGGATTATCGATAATTGTTAAATTTGTAATGGTTGAATTATCCATTAAGCGCAGTACGCATTCAGTCATATTTTCATCTGTTAAATCACAAGCATTTAAAATGAGGGTGTTAATGTTGCTATTGACTTCGAGTTTTCTAAATAAGTATTTAACCCTATTTACTGTTAAAGGTATGTTCTTAACTTCTAGAGTAGTCGTGTCTGATTTAAATAAATTTGAAATTTCGTCATTATTTTGAGTGGTGCTACTGGTTGCGAATACATCTATTATTTGGCTTGTAGAAGCCACTGTAGGGTTAAAATGACTGCTACTCATATGACTTTTCCTGTTATTTACAATTTGGGGGGATGCTAACATAGCTAAAGTGTTAATTTACAGTAGCCTGGACACGCTTTTTGTGTCCGGGGTTGTTGTATCTGGACGCACCCGTATACAACCACCCCGGACACAAAAAGCGTGTCCAGGCTACAAAGTCCTATATGTACCACTTTGCGGCTCGATTGTGAGTCCGTACCTTAAGGTATCCTTAAGACAAATCTGATAAAATTTTCCAAAATAAAAATACTAAAAAAAGGGTGGGTAAATGCACGACTTTAAAACTGCAAAAATGGCAGCTGAAAACCTTAATAATGAAATTGCTAAATTAACCGACCACTTTATAAAATGTGGTGTCGCGCCTGATCGTATACCTATAAAAATTCCTGTTACCAATGATATGGACGCCATGGCGCTACAAATTTATGAACAAATTATCCAAACCGTTGCTTTGCAACTTCAAGCTCTTGTTGCCGAATGTAATACAAATCCCAATCGTCCTGCGACGATAATGTTGAGTCCATCTGTGTCGACAAAAACGCAAGCAGAGATTATTGCTGAATCTCTCGATCAGCATAAAAAAATGTTACTTGATATCCCCTTGATAAAAAAAGCCAACAATGCTCGTTTGGAGTTATTGAAGAAATACGAACAACTAAAAATGACACCTCCGCATTACTTAGCAGGTGAAATTCGTATCCCGAGCCAACAAGAAATTGAAGAAGAGGATTATAGTGCTTTAGAAGCGCTTAATAATACAGCCAAAGGGTCTTTGATTCAATTCTCTAGGTTGCATGAAGAATTACTTAAACCTAAAAGTAAAAATATTGTTTCTCATTTTAAAGAAGATGAGCCTTTAATCATATCGCCAAGCACGCCTGCTGAATGCGCTGAAGCAATTAGACGTGTAAATCTAAAACATGATAATGTATTTGACCGATTAGATAAAATTGGCATTCCTTCCAAAAATATACCAAAAAAATTAAATATAGCAGATTACAACTTAAGCGATGAAAATGAATATGCTCGGTTGAAAAAAGATTTAGGTACATTAATACAGTTATTAAATACTGAATTCGCGCCAGTTATAGACAAAAAATCTCTTCAGCTTACTTATCCACTTTCTTTGGTCACTTCATGGCTAAGTCTTGCAGTAGATCAAAAAGTGATTGATGAGAACGCGCCGGTAGACGATATGATATGCCAAATACTGGATGCAAGAATAAAGTCGACCTACGGGGATAGCGTTAAGCTGATTGGCACAAGACCATATGTGACCATTGTAAATGATCAGTGTCATTTCATTCGTTACGTAACATTTCAAAAAGAAGAATCGCTAACGACTATTTCGATAAGAATACAAAAGCCGAAACAAGAACCTGTCGTACAGCAGCCAAAACCTGCGCCTAAAAGGCAATCCAAACGCAGAGTATATGTGGAAGAAACGAGAGAGATTGCTGCCATCACAACCAGCTCTGCATCATTTAGTTCAAGCGTATCAAACCTTGAACCTATTGCCACCATTTATGATGAATACAATACAAAATTAGAAAGAGCAAAAATTCATGTGAAGGCCACATTTTTTCAAATTGATTTGAGCCGTGCTGAAACGGAAAGAAATGTAAATAACGCATACCTAAACGTCGACAATCATCTACGATTAGGCGATAGAGCTCAATATGAATTAGCTGAAGATGATAATTTGTTTCTTACTCTGCAAACACAAAGATCAGCCATAGAAAAGTTAGAGTCAATGACTTCTAACGAAGAAGAAATTAGCGCCGCAAAAAATGATTTGCAAAAAAAACTTGAAGCCTTCAAAGCCACTTGTGAAAATATCAAAGCCAAATTGATGACTTGCGATACAAAGTTAACGCAAATTCAAGCGCAAATTCAAGCTGAATTAATTGCCGCAGAAAAAGCAGCTGCAAGAACTCGGTCTGCTATTAATGATGATGGCGATGTATCTGAAGATGAAACTATAAACAAGGCAGTGAATGTCATTTCGATTGACCAACCCCTTATTGCGTTACCAAAAAAATCAGACACTCTAGATACACACAGTTTTCTTGGCAAGCAGTTGAGTAATGCAACCAATCAGCCCAAAAAAACAAAAAATAAAAAGAAACCACAGCAAACTACAACGCCTAAATACATCAATCCGCTAACGTTAGATTTAATCTCGTCTAACGTTGAAAAATCACTGACAACGATTGATTTACTTTATGATAAATATATCAAGCATTGTACAGATAATAATAAACAAGGTGTTTTTGATACCACCAGTGCTATAGCAATGATTGATCTTGAAGGCTTAGTTTTAAGTGTTTGCGAAACGATTGCCAGATTCCAACAACGAGCAGGGCTGAGTATATTTGAAGATGCTAATGATGCAAATATCTGTCGTCATGTGAGTAAATATTGTTTCCATTGGTTTATTTTTAAAGCAGAGAATGTGAATAATAAACAAGATTATCATATGCTCGACTTTATTCAATTTATCCGTACTGATGTTAAAAAGGCATTGGCATCGTTGATACATGGCAAGGGTGAATACAAGATCAGCGCAACGCATCCTGAGTTGGTTAAAACGAGAAAAGCATTAACCGTTCAAAATGCAACAACACCTGATATTGCGGTTTTAAATGCTCGCTTCGCCGCGCTTGTTTCGTTTATGGGAACCATTTTGCAAGAGCATCATAAACAAGCAGCAACTTCCATGCAAAAGCATGAACGTGTGTATGCCTTATCATTCTTGTTAGCATTAGTTGGCTTAAGCGTCAAAAATGCAATGGAAATTAATGGTGACAATGAAGCCTATCAACTAAAAACGTCATATTTGCAGCAGTTAAATTCATTGGCTGATGATGAAGCCAAAACATTAGCTTTGCTTCAACGTTTAACCATGGTTGAAGTTAAAAAGTTATTAATTGAAATTTGCAATGAAAAAAGCCATGAAAATAAAAACACATGGATTAACTTTACGCCTTTGCAAAATAAATTAACGCAGATCTTAACAAACTTTATTGTTGATAAAGCAGAAGAGCTGCGCTTAGATTGCTTCACTGTACCCGAGTCGTACGTACTGTCTTTTTCTGAGCGAGCTATTGCATTGCAAGATCGAATTTACCAACCTTACAATCAATTTCTTTTAAATAGAATCAACCAAGATGCTATTTTCCAGCACATTGCACATGCGATAAATTGTATATCGAATGAGAGCGAAAACATGGCAACACAATTTCTCGATTTCATATTAGCCGGAAATAATATGCAAAACTTCAAAAATAAACATCTATGGGATGCCCGCTCGCGTCAATTATTTGATGAGATCGAAAATCTTTTGATAGAAGTTTCTCGTAATGTGAATCAGTCGGTATTCACCTTGCGACGATAAAACCTGATACCGCTTCAATTGCGCCACATCCTGTGGCGCAATGCAAAAAATAACGGTGAGGTTATCGTGCTTCAAAATATTTTTTGATTGCTGCGTGAAAGCATAAAGCCATGTTTATTTTTATTAATACAGATAAGCCCGGACTTTTCTAATTTGCAAGTAAAGCTTTTATGCTTCCACTCGGTGCCATACGCCAATAGTGGCAATGAGTCATTTCTAACAGTATCGCTATAACACAATCGCTTACCAGTTTTACTCTGACCACTGATTGCAAATGCGTGACCCCATTCAAATTGACAATCTTTTGGTTTTGGCGGTATGTTCTTGATTGGCAAGTTCACTATATCGCATTGTAATGTTATATCTGGATGATTATCGTTATTAAAATTTTTATAGGTGTCGCAAAAAATATTGTTGCTGGGTGTTTTGAAGCCTGTTGGCGCATCAGATGCATATACTGTAGTCTTTATAAGACTTAAAAATAACAAAAAAGTAAAAGCGATCATTTTTATGTTTGACATTTGTTATAGTTCCTCATTGATATAATAGACAGAGTACTGTGTAGCCTGGACACGCTTTTTGTGTCCGGGGTGGTTGTATCTGGACACACCCGTATACAACCACCCCGGACACAAAAAGCGTGTCCAGGCTACATTATTTTTTAATAAAATCAATAAATGCGCGCGTTTTTTTCGGTAAAGCGGGTACGTTAGGATAAAGAACATAAACATAAGTCGTTGGCTTTTCGATAGGAACCGTAGCCTGGACACGCTTTTTGTGTCCGGGGTGGTTGTATCTGGACACACCCGTATACAACCACCCCGGACACAAAAAGCGTGTCCAGGCTACTTTATTTTTTAATAAAATCAATAAATGCGCGCGTTTTTTTCGGTAAAGCGGGTACGTTAGGATAAAGAACATAAACATAAGTCGTTGGCTTTTCGATGGTGGGAAATAGCTCGATCAGGGTGCCCTTTTTAAGTTCATTTTTTATAAAATAATCGGGTAATCGGCCGATACCAGCGCCTAATTTGATAAGCTCTAGTTGCGCAAACAAGCTATCGACTTCAATGAATTTTTCTAATTTCAAATTCAATACTTTTTTGCCTGTTTGAAATTGCCATTGCGGGTAGATAATACTGCTGTTGCGATTAACAGAGGTAATGCAGGTGTGATCTTTTAATGCTTTTAAATCCTGTGGTTTTGATTTATTTTTAAAATAATGAGATGAAGCACAAATAATGCGTTTGAATTTTAAAAATGTAAACATGCGTAAATCAGAATCAGGTAATTTGTTGGCGATACGAATGGCTAAATCAAAATTTTGTTCAGTTAAATTTTCATTTGAATTGGATAATGACAAAATGGTATTGATCTTTGGGTTTAATTTACTAAATTCATGAATAATAGGCGGTAAAAATTGAATCCCAAAATCGATGGGTGCAGTTATTTTTAAAGTCCCTTGCATGCTGCCAAAATCATTTTCTAGCGAATGCACTGCATTAGTGCAGCTTTCTTCAATGCCTTCGCAAGCAGTAAAAAATTGTTTGCCTTGTTCAGTCAGTGACATCGAACGCGTTGTGCGATGCAGCAGTGTCATGCCAAGCATGGTTTCTAAGGCATTAACGTGCTTACTAAGTTGAGCTTTTGAAACATGAATATTTTTGGCAGCTTTAGAAAAGCTGCCCGCTTTGACCACTTCTAGAAATGATAATGCATAGTAAATTAAGGAGTTACGCTTCATATGGGGGGCCTCGATGTTGATTGTTTCGTTTATGAAACAATATTACATCAGATTATAACATTAAAAAGGAAGATGGATATTTTAACCCTGGATGAACGAAAAGCCTTCATCTGAGCTACGGAGGGGGTATTTGCACTTTGTTGCATTAAACTGTCATCCCGGAAATTTCCGCAGGAAATTGTCCGGGATCCACCCATAAATCTTTACAGAACATATTTTTTGTTTAATACCTCCGTGGATCCCGGACATTTTTACCAAAAAACGGTAAAAATTCCGGGATGACAATCCGATGACAATTTGATGTAACAAAGCCATCCGGGGTTATAGGGCGCGCGCAGCGCACAAATTGGAAGGGCAATGAGCCATCCCCATCTTGCCCCCACCGTATTCGCTACGTATGTCTAATTAAGGCTCACTTAAGTATCATCCCGTATCCTAATAAGAATACTAATACGGGGGGAAAAAAAATGCCTTTAATTACTCGAAAATCAAATAATGCCTATGCTAATAACTATCGCGAGAATGAAGTCGCCTCAGCCTTATTAAGCCGGTTAGAGCCTGATGTTTCACCGCTCACTCGCTGTCATATCGATGCTGATATTATGGCAAAAGATCAAAATAATTTTGATGCCACTAAATATCAAAACGCTTGTATTTATGTGACTTACTCAGATAACACTGGTAATAAATTTTTACTCGTTACACTGGCAAAACCGCGTGGTGTTAAAGATGGCGCTGCCAATAAATTTATTTTAACTCCAGGTGGTCGGCGTGATCGCGATCAGGGTTTTGCTTTTACCGCATTAAAAGAAATGGAAGAAGAAACCGGGTTGACTTGTGATTTTATTACCGCAAACTTTCCAGAGGCAAAATTCGGCTACTTAAAAACAATGGATATCAAGGGCAAGCGTGGCTTTTTTAGTTTTGAGCAGCAATTATATTGCTATCACCTAGATTTAGGCCAATTAAATACAGAGCAAAGCGCAGATTTGGCCAAACTAGTTAAAGGTTATGATGACGTTGAATTTGCAGAATTTATTAATATTTCGGATTTATGCAACGATAACATTAAGCCATCAAATAATGATGACGATGATAATGACGAAGATGATAAACTTACTAATCACCCAATCAATACTAAGAGATTATTAAAAGGTGCAAAACAAGAAAAACCAATTTTGCCTGCAATTATTGGTACCTTAAAAGAGATTTATAGTCTTAATCAAAGTACTGCTTATAGTCATTTGAAATTTGTCTACGACCAACTTTCTGATGATAAAGAAAAATTGCCTGTTTTGTTAAATATGCTCTATGCTAACAATGAGCAACATCAAAAAGGTGCAATCATTACCTGTCTTTTGCTTTGTGCAACGTTGCAAGATATCATCAAAGCTAGCAGTAGCAATCCAAGCTTCACAGCAATCACTGACAGAATTATTTCACAAGATGTTGCTTTAACACTGGAGGATGTTGCTAAAATCCAAAGGGAATATGATGCTATCAAGAAAAATCGTAAATTTTCAATTAAAAGTACTCAAGATAGTGCTGAGACATTAAATACATTGAAAAATCCTAAATTAAGTAATGAGCAGCGTTTTGCCTCGGCGCAAACATACATGATTAATCATCCTGAAAAAGATTTATCTCGAGCGATTAAGCAAGTCATTATTGGTAATACAATGGAGAGGCATACTTTAAAAACAGGAATGGGTTTGAACAAGTAATTTTCCTATTTTTTTAAAAAGCTCCAGATATCGTTATCATCATCGACATTAGTATTATTGTCACTGACTGAGGGGAAAAGAGAACATGAAGACTCATAAAATCCCTCAGTAAGTTGATGAGGCGGACTGCGAAGTAAGTTATTCACAGCTAAATCATTATCATCCTTATACGTATGGTATGTAGCGACAGGGGTTGAAAATAATGTTGGTGAATAGATGCTGGTTGAAAAAGCGGATGTTAGTTGGGAGGATTCTTCAGCCGGGATGAATTCGGCCGAACCTCTTCTACCACGCTTGGAATCAGGCAAATCAAATGTTTCTGTATCGAGGTATATTGCATATTGCTCTAATAATTTAGCAATTTGCGAGTATAATTTACGATTATTTCGAGTTAGCAAAAATAAATCGTTAACTAAGGCGGTTGTATCTGCACAAATTGTTTTAACTTTCATAGTTCCAAGCACTCGTAAAATCAAATTAAGCACTGCAACAATAGATTCAACTTTACAACGGTTAGCTAAATATTCGCATATTTTTTTGAAATTTGTGAACTCTGCAATAATTAAATTAGTTAAACAAATATTTGCCCAAAGTAGTTTTAATTCATTTACTAACTTTTGTTGGAACATTAAAAGACTTTCACCGTTATCTAGGGTGATATTGGAATAGTTGCTAGTAAAAATTAAGCATCTTTCACATTCTTGCAAACGTTGAATAAAAGAAACAATATTCAACATGGGTCCACGAGAGAGTGTGTCTAACGCTGTTACCATTTCCGGAAGCCATTTTATGCTTATATATATGCTATAATTACTTTCCTTCAAAAAGCCATCGCAGTTGATCATTTGGTTTGGGAAATATTTCGCAACCACCCTATGTAAGTTAGCTTGCTTTAGCATTTCGTAGTCCGCTTGATTTATTTCGAGCTTATGTAGCAGAAATTCAGGGTTTTGACAGGCAGTGGATAAGGTTGATACTATTTCATCATCAGAAAATAAATTTTTCAATTCAACTAAATCTTGCCAGGTTGAAATCCATTGAAAAGCATTATTTATCAGGCCAGGTATTAATATACGGAAAGAATGAATGTCCAAGCTTTCATGTAGTTTTTTTAAATCCGCCATTGTTGTTACCAGAGAAACAACTTTATCTTTGATTGCTATTAAAACAGTAGAGTCTATTTTCTTAAAATCACAAACAACATTCAAATCAGTAACAGCGGCAATCAGGGTGGTATTTAAATGAGTTACTAATATGGATCCAAGGAGAACATCTCTAAGAATATCAACCAACAGCCATTTCAATTTTTCTCCATCTCGCTTGAAATTAAATTCTATAGGAGAGATATGACTTAACACTTGGGTTAAACTATTGGAAGACTGCAAATAAGTCATCCACCTTAAAAGCTTATCCAGGTCAGAAAACGCTTTAATCAAAGGCTTAATTCGCGCAATGCACACAAGAATGATTTTTGTGCGATGTCTATAATGTACAACTTCACCTATTGCATCTAAATCGCTTAATGACGTGACAAAGCCAGCTATTTTTTCTTTCAGCGTATCAAACATTAAATCTTCAGTTGCAATATCTGCTTTTGTTTTCTTGGAATTAGTTACTTTGGGTAATGATTTTGCATCTCTTACGACTGTAAGCAAACCGCGCTTTGCTTTTTCTAATATTTGTTGTTGCGATTCATTTTTTTCCCCCACTATGAGGTTGAATATTTTTTCGTATGTTAACCCTTCTTCGTTAATTGAATCTATGGCATTCAAAAGCTTTGACCACCTTAGTTTATTAAGTGCGTTGATTAAGATGGTAATATTTTCAATATTCGACATTAGTCTTTTGATGCGTTCACTCTTATTAACGTCGGCAATCACTTTGTTAAAATCAGCAACGTTAAGACCATTTAGTAAAATCGCTACCATCCATAAATTAACATTGTCTCCATTTAGCAATTGCAGCACTTCTTTAGGGCCGGCAATAGGCGCTTCATGATCAAAAAAATAATCGCTTATCATGCTATGCACAATGTCTGCCGCATTCGGGCTATTAACGTTCTCACACCAGATACGTAAATCATTTAAATTGTTTATTTTCCCTCGGCCAGCACCTTTAAGGCCTGACCTCATAAACGTGGCTCCGCAACTCCTATATGAATTACTAAAAGTGCTAATACACTTTGGCGAATAAACTAAATAACGAATATCACTGTCCAGTTCCGATATTAAAAGATATGAACGTCCAGCGCGTAGTTCAGTCAAAATGCTATCAAACAAAACACCTATATTAAGTTTATTAGCCAAACAAAATGTTGCGAATTCTTCGTCCGTCATGTTTCTTTCAATTTCTCTCATATTGAGACTTTCAGGTCCCTGAAAACTCAGCAATATGTTAGCTGAAAACACTTCACAAAATGGTTCTGCCAATATACTGCCACCTTGATAACAAAATGCTTTTAACATACCGATTGGTAACCGTTGCTGGCTTAATGGGCAGGCTTGATTATTTTTGACAGCTTGAAAAACATCAAGCATTTCGCTCTCAGTTTTTAGTAATTTCGAGACCATTAACAAACTATGCCAATCAGTTACTAGATGGGGCAGCATACTCTTTATGTTTGAGATAAATTCCGACCGTGCGGTAGGAGTTAATTTCGACTCTATCTCATTCATGGATTGTAGTTGTGCTGAAAGGGGTAAATGTCTGTTATTTTCTAAGCAAGACAGTATTTTTGGTTTTAACATGAGATACATTGTGTGGATAATGGCATCCAGCACAGATTGTTCTTCGAATGAGCGAGAGTTTAAATTTGTTTTGATGTTATTTATAAATTGAAGAATACTTTCAAGCGAATCAAATAAGGATTGAATATAGATAGCTAAAACCTTGCTTATTGCTCGCATTGAATTTAATTTTAAATTTCGAAAGAGAATTGTAACATCATTTTGAGTTTCCACGCAGGCAACTAATTTATCGATTACAATATTGCATATGACTTCACCACAAGTAGGCGATAATTCGTCAATATATTGCGCAAATAATAAAATACAAGATACATTATTTAGCAAAAATACAGATTCAAGTTTTTCTGCAAAAAGACTAGCGACGAAAGCACATTTTTCAACATTTTCCAGCTTAAATAAGTCTTTATCAAGTTGTATGTTAGCAACTTTTAGTCTTACCTCATTCGCGTTATCATTATAAATTTTTCTCAATCGTGGTAACGAAACTTCTCTGGTCAACGGTTTAAAAGTAGCTTGTGTGATTCGATTTAGAATGAGAGCGCTAATCACTTGCTGCAATTCTTCATCTGCAACATCTATCAATTGCTCGGCTATGCCTAAAATGCTTATTGGTAAATCTGGCAGCGAACAAAGATGGGTTAGTAATTTTCGTAACAGAGGATAGGGAATTCGCCTAAAGTCTTCTATGCGTTTTCCGGCACCAAGTAATAAGTGGTATTCTGTGTTGTCATCATCTTGCTTTTGCTGCCATAGAAGTCGACCTTTATCGACTTCATTTTTTGGGTGAGATAAACGCAAGATGTTTCCGGAATCTTCAAACTCATACACTTCGGGATTTTCAATTGCATAAATGTAATTATTTTTATATAAATATTCTAATAGCAGCGAGTTTACGTTTAGCCAGTTGATATCTAACACTCTGTAGCTTTCATCTAAGATGAAGCAATCCTGCATGGATAGGTTTTGGTTAGAAAGAAGTGTTTTAAACAAGGTGAGAATGCGGCTATAGGCATGCATCTCATAACTGCTACCATCTGTTTTTCTGCCATGATATCCGAGTCTCGCGATAGGGGATTCATCCCAAAACAATTCTACGATACCAACGGGTGAATAAAGGCGAGTGAAACCTTGTCTTAATTCTTCATATATTTTTTCATCGTCTTTGATGCCGCGATGCGGATCTGCGGTACCTTCACCATAGATGGCATAACCAATCACACAAGCTAGAATAAAATAGCGATGATGTGTATGCACTTCACCATCGGTTGGTTCTTCTAACTCTGCTTGACGATAAATTTTTTCGACAATGCTTCGACGTAAAATGGCGAGCAATTGATCGATGGTGTTTGGCTCATAAATAGCGCACAACACAATATAAACGCGATCGTGAAAGCCTGGGGTGCAATTAGCTACGCCTTCAACGAGTTTTTCTATAATTAAGTCTTTTTCATTCGGATTTTTTTCAAGATACTCGATCACTATCGATAAGTATTTCTTTAGCTGCTCGCAACCCGAATAAGTTTTAGCTAAATGTAATTTTATATTCGCTCGGAATTTTTTCTTGTGTTCAGCATTATTGGTCATTGACACTAATTTTCGAGTCAATGTAGTCACATTGTCGATCAGGGCATCTGGGTCAATTGACTTAACGTTGAAGGGAATATTTGTTAGGCATTTCTCAGGATTTAACTCCTGAGAAAATACCACGTTGCGATTATTCATTTAACTAACTCTTTGGTTGATTTGTTATTTTTATATTAAATGTTTATTTATTTTTTATACCAGCATAATCATAAGAATTAACAGGTTTAGATTTGTTAGCTTCTTTAAGCGTCTTGTAAAACCCTTGCGCTAGTAACGCGCCAGCTGGATATACTGAATGGTCAGCACTTTTTTTATCATCTTTGATTAATTGAAGGCCTCGAGAAAATAAACTTCGTGTTTTCTTATAATCAGAATCATTTTTATGCATCAAACTATGTAGGAGATTTTTCACAGGTGTAATAATGGACACACTAAAACCAATCATTGCTACTGTTAACAATATACCGCCACCCGTTAACGAAGCAGCGATACCTAAGGCAAAAAATGCTAAAGCTGCAATGGCAGAAAAAATCATAAAAGACATTAATACAGCACCTATAAGAACTGTTGCGCGGTCACGTTTGCCTTGCATTTTTTCCATCAGGCTTACTAATGCGCGCTGATCTTGAAGATCAGCAGGGTTTTCAATAATGCTTTTGGCATATTTTGCTAGCAGCGTTAATTGTAAATATTGATAAGGTGTTATATCTGTTTTAGCTGCTTTCTCTAGATCGGGAATGAGAGTTGACTCTGTGAATTGAATTAACATAGTTTCTTCTTGAGATAATCCATTCTGGTATGTTCTTTTGCGTAATGTAATACAATCTTTTCACGAAGTAATAGATTCATTTAATTTATTTAATAATTCTGCCTTTGTGGAAGGTTTGTCAAGGATTGTCTGTATCGCGGTTATTGATAAGACAGGGGTGCCTAAAGGACCAGTATGCACTGCATTTTCAGGCAGTTGATCGGATACCTCGAACTTAGCGGAGTCTGGATTACCATAGTAATCAAGTGAAATTGCCATTTTTTCATCGATTTGTATTGGCATAATTTTTTCCCCATGTTCTTGTGTATTAATTGCCAGTGATTTTAACATCTAATACTTAAGAAAACCTTATGTAGACCCCTACTAACCCGCGTGAATCCATCGCCCGCCCTTAACCTTTTTAATATAATTGGTTGCATGCAATAATGTAGCCTGGACACGCTTTTTGTGTCCGGGGTGGTTGCATACAGGAGTATCCAGATACAACCACCCCGGACACAAAAAGCGTGTCCAGGCTACATTATGGATCACAATTTTTTTTGATACCGAACTTCATCTAATATGACGTTATCAAAATCATCCGCTTTTTCGTCACCGGTTTCAATAAACCCGATTTTTTCATAAAATTTTCTGGCGAGTAGATTTTCTTTTAATACCCAGACGGTTACCTCCGTAAAACCCATTTCCTTTAAATCAGAAAATGCTTTATTGCAGAGTAGGGTGCCTAAATGTTGGCGCCAATAATCGGGATGCAAATACAGGGCGTAAATTTCGCCGTATTTGGCGCAATCAACATCGGTATCACGTGAAGAGCCAATACTCGCGAACCCAACCATTAAGCCATCAAGCTCAATAACAAGTATTCGATTGTTATTTTTTAGTAGCCCTAACCATCGCTCTGCTTTTTCATCAATTGAGAGATTGTTAAGCACCGCATCTGGAATATGACCACGATATATTTTTTGCCACGAGGCAACATGGATTGCAGCAATGTGGTGGGCATCCGTTTCATTGGCTATACGTATCAATTTGGCAGGTGCTATTTTCATGTTATGCTCTTTAATTAGTTGGCTGCATACAATAGTAGCCTGGACACGCTTTTTGTGTCCGGGGTGGTTGTATATGGATACTCCTGTATGTAACCACCCCGGACACAAAAAGCGTGTCCAGGCTACAAAAGCTGTAAGTTAATTTTATACATACGATCTTAATATTATCTTAAGGTTGGCGCTATATATTGTTTAATTAAACCTCAAAGGAGATAGGCGCATGGATGATGAGATCAAAAAATATAATCAAAAATTATTAGCATTAAAAGCAATTGCAAAAGCTCAGCTCCCTGGCAGAGACATTGATAAAATGTTTGATGATAAATATTTTAAATTATCAAATGCAAAATTTGCTAAAGCTGAAACAGTAAAATTAGCAAAAGTGATGTTAAAAGAGTTAGAATCAATTGAGCATGCATCGAAAGATGTATTTGTCACATGCGATTTTGTTAGATGGACTGATGTTGTCAACACAAGCCGTGACGCATGTTTGCGACATATAAAGAATATTCAAGATGAAAAAAATGTAGAGCAATTAAAAGCATTTACTCATGAATATATTAATTCTCATAAAAAAAATGCGCTGAGCAAAATTTCATTATTTGCACGCACTTCCTCTAATAATTCATTACGTCGAGTTAAAACAAATTTATTTGTAAGCTTGTCTCGCACACTAATTCAAAAAAATAAGAGTTCAGCTGAATTAATTGAGGGTTTCAAAAGTAAATTGAATTTAATTGAAAAGGATCCAAAACTCGACTTGCATCGCGACCCAACTTGGAGAAGGTATTTAAAAAATGTTGCCGGTGTTCTCTGCTTCGGTGCTGCGCCTATTTATAGCAAAGTAAAATTTGGCACATTTCGATTTTGGCTCTGTGAGAGCCGACGCACAATTGATCAGATACAAGGTGAAATAAAGCGGATATCGTCGGCATCTGCTAGGTGAGTAACCTTGTGAGTTGCGTGCGGGAATAAGTAGCCTGGACACGTTTTTTGTGTCCAGGTTTTTATCGACGAAGACAAATCCCCAAGCCAAAACATGCTTCGCTATATGGATTTTCGACTTGATTGATCGATCCTTTCAGTGAGCTACTATTTCTCAAATTCTTCCCGGACACAAAAAGCGTGTCCAGGCTACACTATTTATCGAGTGAAGATAGTGCTCGCATGTTTTTTACGCAAAGCGCACAAAGCCGTAACTACGGCTTGAATTGCACCGCAGGCCTGTTCTTCACACTAATAAGCCCCGTTTTTTCATGATACAAAATTTCATACGCGCTATTTTCTTTTATAAACAGTTCTACAGCAGCTTTGCAACCTTGATATTTAATTTTCATGCCACTCTCAGGTAATTGATCATCGATAAATGCTTCATGCAGCACTTTATTCAACTGCGCCAAACTTCTTTGTACTTCGTTAATGCCACGCGTGACGGTTTTTTCTAACTGATCATTAAAATCCGTTAACCAAACTTCTAATTCTGGGAGATTCAGAATTTTATATTGCGCATATTCTGCCGAAGTTAACGATTTTATTACAGCGGGGAAAGTGGTGGTTAATCCGCAAATAGTTGTACCAAAATCTCGCTCTAATTTGTGATCTAATTCAATTTTAATGCCGTGTGCTGCAAAAATCGATTGATAAAACTCTAAAACTTCAAAGTTTGGGGTGTTAGTATCATCTGGCCATTTTGCAATTTCACTGCTCACGATTTCTGAGCCTGTAATAATAGAATAATGCAGTGCTCGAAGAAAAATATCTAAATATGATTTTAATGACTTATGCCATTTTTGATGCATCAACGCTTGATGATTTTGATAAAACATTTCTGATTGTACGCGACGTAGTTGCTCTTGCTTCTGTTGTAGCGCAGTTTTGGCTTGATCACATTCCCGAATTAAATGGTTTTCAATATCTTTTTGTCGTTCATGTTTTGCATGATTTGTTTTTTCAGAATCAAATGCTTGTTGAATAAGGGAGGTTGTTTTTGGCTTAAAATCGGAGCTGAATGATTTAGTAAAGAGTTGAGTTGGTACCTTGGATAAAAATCTTCTTAGCATAACAATCCTATAAATAGTAAATAATCCGGCGGATTATAACCATTTTTTTCATTTTTTTGAAACGAAAACACCCGTATTTGATACGGTAGTTTTATGATTTTTATCCTGTATTTTATAAAAATCCAAAATACCTAAAACCAATCAAGGGAGGAGTCATGTTACGTATTGATGAAATTTTGCGTGAGCTTGCAACCATCAGAGAAGATACATTTAATAATATCAACGCAATCAAGCAGAAAAAAAGCACACTTCCAGTAAAATTAGAAGAATTAAAGCAAAAAGTTCGTCAAAGTAATGAGCAAATGCAAGCGTTATACATATCACTAGGAGTGACCTCTTTGCCAAGTAATACAGTGAGCACGCTCATTGAAAATAAAGATCATTTCTTTTATCAGCATAATCTCGGTTTAAAAATGGCCTATTATAATTTTGGAGTCTTAATTTTTTTAAAAGCACTTGGGTATTCGGGGAAACTTGCGAAATCTAATAACAATTTAGCCGAAATTGATGCTGCCCGCGCAAACTGCAAAAAAATCGATGAAGTGGTGGCAAGAAATTATGATGAAATCAAAAAGGAAATAACAGCGCTTCATCTAGCTGCCAAAGAAGAAGGCGATAAATCCTATGCGAGTGTTAGTGAATTAATTGAAAAGCTTGATGGACTTCACAGCCTATATAAAAATGGTATCAATCTATTGTTTGAACAAATGAATCTTGATTATAAAATATTAACTCAAATTGCAGCGCTTAAAAGTCAATTAGCTAATAATCAAAACACTCAAGCAGACAAAGATAGATCCTTACGTCTTGCGGCGTTAGGTGGGTCGAAGCCGATTATTGAAATCTTAATGGATCATGGCGCAGATATTACCGCTTGTGGTGACAAATTTAAAAAGAACCCGCTACATTTTGTATGTGAAGACGGTAATGTTGATTGCTTCAAAGCATTAATAAAAAATCAGCCGCTAGGGAAAATTCTTAAAGCATTAAGCGCTAAGGATTCTACTAATAAAACACCTAGGGATTATATTAACGCACTTGCTAATGGCGATAAAAAGCTACAAATGCTCAAATTAATTCAAGTGTTATCGCCTAATAGAGTTGCATCAAATTTGCGTAAGTTGCGGTCGATGTCATTTGGTAAGGCGCAAGAGGAAAATGTTATGGCGCCACAGGGTAATCAGATGAGGAAGACTTCATTTTGAGGTGAATAGCAATGTGCGCTGCGCGCACAATTTTAACTCCGGATGGCTTTGTTGCATCAAACTGTCATCGTATTGTCATCCCGGAATTTTTACCGTTTTTTGGTAAAAATGTCCGGGATCCACTTATCAAATTTACAAATCATTTCGTCATTGCGAGGAGCGACAACAACCTTCGTCATTGCGAGGAGCGACAACAACCTTCGTCATTGCGAGGAGCGACAACAACCTTCGTCATTGCGAGGAGCGACAATAACCTTCGTCATTGCGAGGAGCGTAGCGACGAAGCAATCCAGCTTTAGATTTTCCTTAAAAAGCTGGATTGCTTCGTCGCTACGCTCCTCGCAATGACGAAGGAATGACGGATTTTGTATTCACGCAAGGAGTTCGTTGGAAAGGTACGATATTTGATAAATCTTGCGCAATAAGCTATCATGATGTGTGTTTTACGCTCACATCCCAACCTATTGTATATAAAGAAGAATATCCTATGCCAAACTTAGCAATCCGCAGTATGATCGGCTTCATTCAAGGTATTTTGCTTGTGCTTTTGTCCGAGCACATTAAACCGCAGCAAGCAGATTATTCAATTTTAATGTCCGTGATGACCGTCATTATTTTTATTCCGCCTCTTGTTGTGCAAAGCATTGGCAACCTGCGAATGAAAACATTGTTGAGATGGGCAACATGTGCTGCAAGTATGATATTTGGTATTTCATACTATTCGATTTTTCGCGAATCGTTTCCGCATTCCAGCAGCATCTTCTCTAACACAATACCTTTCACAGTCATATTTTTTATCGCAGTCTCTTTATTTATCGCGCATGCATTAATATTAAGTGGCGATAGTGATAAACAAGTGTTTGCCAAATATTCTACTTATTTTGACATTGCATGGAAATTAACCGTGCAAGTTGTTTTCACCGCTTTTTTTCTGCAATGCTTTTGGGGATTGCTGTTTTTAGGGATCGGTCTTTTTGATATTATTCATCTGAATTTTTTCAATGACTTGATTACCAATAAGTGGTTTGCGACTCCGGCTTCGACTCTGGTGATCGCAATCGCAATACACATCACCGATGTCGGTGTAGGTATCGTGCGCGGCATTCGTAATTTGATATTGGCTTTACTTTCTTGGTTGCTACCCGTCATGACCGCTATTTCGGGTACGTTTTTATTATGTTTGTTTTACACAGGCTTAACATTACTTTGGAAAACAGGGTTTGCTGGGATTTTATTGTTAGTAACTGATTTGGTGTTAATTATTTTAATTAATGCAGCTTATCAGAGTGGCGAAAATACATTGCATGGTATTCAGCGGTTTTTTGCATCATTAGCTTGTTGCTTGTTAACGCCTATTATTGCACTTGCCATCTATGCTTTGTATTTACGCGTAGAACAATATGGCTGGTCTGTGCGTCGTATTGATGCGGCTGCTTGTATTTTGATTATCGGAACATATGCCATTGGTTATACGCTTGCCGTATTCATACCAGGTAAAAAATTAAGAGGGATTGAAGTTTGCAATATTGCCAATGCCTGTTTAATGCTTGCTGTTTTTATTGCGTTATTTACACCAATAGCAGACCCAGCGCGTCTTGCTGTTGCAAGCCAAATGTCGCGTTTAGAAACAGGAAAAGTGTTACCTGAAAAGTTTGATTTTAAGGCACTGCAAATGGAAGGCGCGCGCTTTGGTCATCAAGCATTGCAAACACTAGCGACAACTTGGCAGGGGCCGAAAGCGGATTTTGTGCACGCACAAGCAAAATTAGCGCTTGAATCAAAACAATATGAAAATAAGCAAAATTCTGCTTTAGACGCTAATGCAAAATTACAAAAAATGACTATACACACCAAAGACGGCAAATTGCCGATGAGTTTTCTCAATCAAACTTGGGCTTTTTATGAAAACAACATTGTGATTCCTCAATGCTTGAGAGAGGGTAGGAATCAATGTGATATCTGGATGGTAAAAGGCAGTAATAACGCTGACATGATTCTCGTTTTAAGTAACGATGACGTAAATAATAACTTCACAGGCTTTCAGCAAGACGCCGACAAGAAATGGGTAGCAATCGGTCGTTGGCGCCTGCCATATAAGTGTCATGAAACAATACGTGCAGCAATGAATGGTAAATTTAAACTCGTAAACACGCCACCACCTGAGCCCGATATTGAAATCATGGGTTGGCATGCCCGGTTTGAGCAAAATGAAAGTATGAATGTTTGTAAGTAAAGGTTTGTAAGAATGTAGCCTTGTTGCCCGAATGAACGCTCTTCGTTCATTCGGGTTTGTGTGGCGAGCGAAGCCCACATATAAAACAACCCCCAAAAACCAATTTCATCCCAACCGCAATATGCTATTCTTTGCAAAATATTTCACGGAAGCATAGGTTTATGAACGCACGATGGTTGGGATGCCTCTCACTTGTTATTCTACAAACAAACGCTTTTGCGGCAACTGATCAATGGACAGGTGGTTATGTCGGGTTAATTGCAGGTGGGGCGTATTCTAGTTTTAGCCCGCAAACGATGACACAAGCACAACCTTGGTTGTCGCAACCTGTTGCGAACACCATTAATCAAGTAGGGCGGCAAACGATCAATGCAGCAGGTTTTTTAAATGGAATCGAGGGTGGTTACAATTGGCAATTTAATCGCCTCGTATTTGGTTTAGAAACAGATTTATCATCTGCTAGTACCAATGGTTCTACGACAACTGGGGCTGTTAATAATACCCTCTATCCCGATGGCCAACTGGTTATAAACTCTTATGCGAGTAGTAATTGGCTTTTTACAGCAAGACCAAGAATCGGTGTTGTGGTAAATAATTGGCTTTTGTTTGCAACCGGTGGGTTGGGTTTAACCGTTTTACAAACCGATTTCATGTTTACCGATAATCATGAAGCGTTTGAATCAAAACGCGTTAATCAATTAAAAGCAGGGATGGTATTTGGTGCTGGTTTTGAAACAGGCTTAACAAATTATTTAAGTCTGAAAGCAGAATATCGTTTGTTATATTTTAATAACACCAGTGCAGATAGTATGTGTGAGCACGATATTCACGGACAAACCTTTTTAAATGCCGTAAGTCTCAGAACCAGCTTAATTCAAGTGGGTATTAATTATCATTTCAACGAAAAATCATTTGCTAACCTTTTTGATGAAACATTATGGCAAACAGAATTCGGTGTGCGAGCTTTTTTAAGTGATGGTATGACAGGAGCGCCGCAACCATTGTTAAATAATACAGGTTCCGTGTTGGTTTCACGTCTTATTTACGGTGATATGCAAGCCATTTCTGAAGAAGCCTTTCTGCGTATAGATCATGCAACTGGTATTTTTGTGAAAGGTAATTTGGGTGCAGGTAGTATTACGCATGGTCAATTAAATGATGAAGATTTTCCAGCTGGCAATGCGTATTCAAATACATCAAGCGATTTGCAAGGTAATTTATCTTATGCCACTGTTGACCTTGGCTATTCTTTTCTAAAAACAGTAGCAGCCAAAACCGGTGCTTTTGTCGGTTTGCAATATTATGCGCAAAATATCGGTGCGTATGGTTGCACGCAAATGGCTGGTTCAGATGTTTGTGTGCCAACAAACGATTTTAATAATGTGCTTGGCATTAAAGAAGAAGATACATACCGATCAATACGACTAGGGTTTAACTCTGTTTTACAATTGACAGAACTTTTAAGTTTGAACGCGGAAGCGGCTTACGTACCATTAGTCGATTTCAGGGGATTAGATAATCACAATCTACGGGAATTAGTAGGCCCTGAATTTTCATCTTATGGCACCGGCACCATGTTAGAAGCCATTTTGGGCTACCAATTCGCACCAAGTTGGAATGTGGGGATTGGTGCGCGTTATTGGGCTTGGAACATGCGTGAAGGAACAGTGACATTCGACTTCCAAGGTGATCCACAAAATTTCACGCAAAGTGGTCGCTATAACGCGGAGCGTTATGGTGTGTTTTTGCAATTAAGTTATAAAAACAAAGAAAATACCAATTTAAATTTATTCACATCAGCCAATGATTGGCGTGGCTTTTATGTCGGCGGATTTTTAGGTGGTGCATTTAGTGATACGCGTTGGCATGATCCATTTAATTCAACTGTTTCTGATTTAGGCGGCATGAATATCGCGGGTTTTGGCGATAAAGTGCATACCACAGGGCCCGTAGGCGGTCTTGATGTGCATTACAATTGGCAGAGAGATAAATGGGTTTATGGATTAGGCGTCAATGTTAGTGCCTTAGATATGCGCGGTGAAAATACTTTATTTTCAGGCTTAGGCGGAATTAATGGCCAAGTAATTAATAATTATTTAGGCAGATTCGTAGGAAGGTTTGGTACAACCTATTTACGATCATTATTTTATCTCGATGCCGGGGTTGCCATGTTAAATACCAAGTATGCCTTAAATGGCAATACATCGATTTTAAATTTAGGCGCGCAGAATAAAACAATAAATAATTGGGGCTACACCGCAGGTATCGGCGTCGAATACGCGTTAACCGATCATTTCACATCAAATGTGGAATATGATTATATCGCGATCCCAAATCATAGCATTTATTTTGGCGATATTAGTATGCTGAATAACAGCCGAATTGCGGTTGATCAGCAGATGAATGTTTTCAAGTTAGGGTTTAATTATAAAATATGATTTGAATTTTGAAATAATCCCATTATTCATATTAATATCATAAACCCGTAGCCTGGACTAAACGCGCAGCGTTTTGTCCGGGTTTGTTTGTGTGGCCACCCACCCCGGACAAAACGCTGCGCGTTTAGTCCAGGCTACAATATTATTTTGCGCGGTATCTATCAAAAGATGCCTTTTGCCATTCACCGTAACTGATGCTGCCATCAGCCATTTTATTTGCTTTGTAACGTTCATCTTGCGATAAAATAGAGGTGGATTTGATAATAGTATTATCATCAGCAGAATAAAACAGCGCAAACGTAAAACGTTCGATTTGACCTTTTGCTTTGCGAACGATGTGTTTAGTTGCTTTGATGCGATCGTTTGAAATCAGTTGACCAAATTCACCTACTTGAAAAAGTAAAACATCTTTTTTATCTGCATTGATTTTTTCAAACTCAACACCATCGCTTGGGATGATATACAATCCAGCTTCTGCTGGTTCGTCGACCTCAATACCATCACGGAAATAATAAGCAGGGATTAATCCCGTAAAAATACCATGATCAAGATGCGCGCCGCACCAATCAGGATTTTCAAAAGTTAAATCACTTTCTTTATGATAATGCAGCATTCGGCCGTAACCAACCAATTTGTCATGTTCAAGCCCAACATGATTATTCAATCGCATGATGTTTAAAATCGTTTTGCCGGTATTAAAAATTAATTCGCCTAATGCCAGGTAAGGCGTTTTCAAATCAACCTCGGTTGGCCAAATATTTTTAGCGTTATCCGGCACAAAAGCATAAAACGACGCTTTTTTATCATCAATTTGCCAGAGACCGTCTTTGTTTTTAAAACGTTCAGCGCCTAGTTCATAACCTTCAGTATTACCAGCATCACGATCGGGAACATATTTTAGTTTAATGGCTTCCTCAAGATTTGAAAAATTTCGCGCAGCATTAATATACGCACGCGATTTATTTTCAAAATCAGGAACATCACTAATACCAACAATCCCCTTATGAAGCAAAGCATGGGTAAGGTTGGTAACGGCAGCAATATTTTGCGCATCATTTAAATCATGGAAAGAAATGATATCAAGCTTCACGTTGATTGCCCACAGTCAATATTTTGCAATGTAATTTATAGGAAATATAGCCAAGATGAAACTCCTATCAAGAGCGAACAGGTTGCGATTTCTGGGGGAAGTGTACATTATATGGTGGCAATAAACCTTCTTTTCTTCATCCGAGTTATTATGCTGGGAGTAAGCATGCGCATATCGTTAAACATTGAAAAATAACAAAAAAAACATCTTATAATGTAAGCTATAATTAAAAAAACAAAACCGAAGTCAGAGGATATTATGCTAATAAACACCCTCGATGCCAAAAATCAGAATGAATTTACAGCGCGAATTTCAACTAAACTTTGGAATGAAGTATTTTGTGCTGAATTTGACGATAATTACCTTCCTCCGCAAAATAAAAAACTAAGTGATATTGATTTTAAAGATTTACCAGAAGATAAAAACGTAGCATGTGTTGTACTCATGATGCGTTTCCCTGATGCCAATCTTTCAGAATTATTTGAGTGTATGACGAGAGTAGGTGTTAGCTATTCTGAAATTTTCACTAATTGTGTTTTCTTGGGCCGTGTAGATGTTCTGGATCATTTGCAATTAGTAGATCCAGTGCAATTTGCAATATTGATTAAGGAAAAAATTTATGACATTTTTAAAAGAGGAATTCGCTATGAGCAATTAGCTGTTTTAAAAAAGCTAAAGGAAATATGCGCAGAGCTTGAATTTATAAGAGTCGTGGATGAGAACGACGAGGAATTTTTTTATGAAATGTGCGTAAACTTTAATATTAATATTGCCGAATGGTTTAAGCAACAAGTTGGTAATGAAAAAATTGCAGAGTTCATAAAACACGATGAGTATGATGCGTTCTCGGTAGCGGCCCTTTTTCAAAAATTGGAGGGTATGAAATGGCTAAAAACACAAGTAACAAAAGAACAATTAACAGCAGCAATATTAGCTAGAAATGGTCGGGCTTTTAAGTGTGCCATGGAGCATGACAATATTAAAATAATTAACTGGTTGAGAGAACAAATTTCACTAGATGAATATAAAGAGGTAGTTAAACATGAATATCATACTCTCTTAACCATTGCTTGTGACTTCAATGCAGTAAGTGTAGTTGAAATGTTAAAAATTGACATCAACGAAAAAGACTTTTCAGAATATATCGAAAGGACAGCAAAAGATATTATTGAACATGCTTGTCGTTTTGATAATTTAGAAATATTAGTCTGGATAAAAAATCAAATTCCGCTGACAGAATTCTTAAAAATAATTAGAGCTGATAATTATCATATGTTTCAACAAGGCGCAATAAATACAAGAATTTTAAAATTCCTTAAAGATCATCTTTCAGCGCAAGAATGGATTTCACTAGTAGCAAGTAATGACTATCAGATATTCCGTAAGTTGATTAATGTAAATTTTAGAGAATCTTTTGAATGGATCAAGAGCGAATTTCCAGATGAAATGGTCAATATGGTGCGGGCAAATGATTATGAATCAATTGTGAATCTTTCTAGAGTGCATTCAAAACTCGTAAAAGGTTTTTATCAAGCGCTTACCGATTTGCTCATTCCTCATGTAGATGAGCAATTAAAAGTATGGCGAAAACAAAAAGCAGATTTTGAGAAAAATAACCCTGGAGCCGTATTTATTATTGAAGACAACGTAAGCATTTTAAGGATCTTGAAAGATTTAATTGTGATTAATACACCTCAATCTTTAGAAGATATCCGCTTTTTAGTCAGTATTCCATCAGTTAAAACAAGCGTTTTTCATTCTGACTCCGGCAAGGAAGTATTAATACATGCGAAAAAATGGAAAGCCACAAACCCTGCAGCGTTTTACTTTTTAAATAATTTGAGAAAAAAACACCTTGATCTTAGTAAATTGGATCCATCTATTTCGCGCAAGCTTTTTAAAATTCCTGTTGTATCAAATGTAAGGAGTAAAATCACTTTTCCAATGCCAACTCATCCGAATTTATTGCAAAATTTTTTAAGAGAGAACAGTGAAAAATATATGGCGGGTGTTAAAAACTTAGCAGAAAGACTGGTTGTGTGGGCAAGGATAAATCAGTTGCCAACCAGTTGGATAGATAGATTTTTGCGAAAATTTTCACCCAAATTAAGTTCGCATCAACATATATTTCACACTATATATCCACTATTAAGTGATGGTGTTTATTTGCTTGATAAAATTCTCAATACTATTGAGGGGCCGAATTGCCCACCAAACGCCAAAAGAATTATTGCGGATTTAATTCCATATTTAACTTTTTGTGAGCCGGGTATTTATACGCGGCTAAACACCGCATTATGGAAATTGAGTGGTGAGCTTGATATTGAATTGATGGCAGATAGGAAAAATATCGTTGATAACATTATTGCAGAAATTGCGCTCGATATAATGCGAGAACGAACTGATTTGATTATCACAGAAGGCATGGAAGTTCATTATGGCAATTTGACGATTAATTATTATCATGAAGATTTATGTCTTCCTGAAGTAGAGGACACTTATGCTGATGAAAGTGATCTTAGTAATTCTAATGAATTACATAGTTTATTTTTAGATAAATTTCCTGAAAAATTTTATCGAGCTTATAGAGCGGTTGATATAATTAATAATTTAGCAAATGGTTTCGATTTAGAAAAAATTGGAAACGCCGAATATGCCAATCAATTTTGGGATCGAATGAAAAGCTATGGCGATGATCCATCTTTTAATGTGCAGCATTTATTCGATCAAGATGCATTAGCTGATGATGAATTTAAAGCTACTTTTAATGCAAGAGAATTACTGCGTATTTCTATCATGATGCGGTTAATGGATAGTGGTTATTTTAACAATATCTTACAAGAAATAAAATTGAAAGATGTTACCGTATACCTTTATCCAGGTGAATTTGATTTATCGTATGCTATAGTTAAAAATACACGTATTCCATTAAAGGAATACATTCTCACCTTAGCGAAAATGGAAAATGATGTAGAATTGAGTAAGCTCGAGTTGCAATTATTAGAAAATGTAAATACAGCTGATAAATTAGCTGAATACTTACGACTAATGCCTGTTAAGATGATGCTTAATCATCCTGAAAAAATAACGCAATTATTAGAGTCTGATCTTAATACCAACCATGAGAATCTTTTCTTGTTGGCAATCCAAAAAGATGAAAAAGAAGAAGTCGAAAAAATGTTGGCACAAAAGATTGACTTGAAACAAGTCAATTTTTTCAGAGAAAGAGTTTCGCCTGCAACAATTAAAAATATGTTAGATGATTATAAAGCAAAAACACCGAAAAACGATAGAGTCAGCCATAGTATTGCAGAGAATTTAGTAAACAATGTAAATGCAAATTTAGCTGCCGGTAAACTTTCAAATCAGGATGCACTAGCGATATTCGATGTTGCGAAAAACCACCCGCTATTTGCAACACCGCATTCATTTTCTAGCCACATTCATGCGACTTCATTTGGTCAAGATGTTTTGAATAGAGCGTATGATAGCCGGGTGAGAATTGATCAACCGTCTGGGCCATCGTGAAATGTATATAGTTTAATTCGACGTTCAAAGGGTCATTTGATGAAATTAACTGATGAAAAGCGAAAAAAAATAAATGATGATTATAATGCTCTTTTAATCATTTGCGAAAATTCAAATGATTATAACTGCGTTGATTCAAATAAATTAGGATTAATTCATTATGCTGCCGCTTTAGGTGATTTGGAAAAAATCAAATTGATATTAGCAAAAGGGGCAACCATCCAGAATATCGGTGTTCCGCAAGGTAACACGGCACTTCATTACGCAGTAAAATATGAAAACTTTGATGTTGCAGATTTTTTACTGGCAGCTGGTGCATTTATTACGGAAGTTAAAATTTCACAGTTTGAAATGAGTAAGGAAATAACTGAGTACTATATCGCGCAACTTAAAAAAGCAGCTTTAGAGAATCGAATTTCTAATGAAGTAATTAATTTGCTATTTTTAGCAACCGCAAAAATTGGTAACTGGGAAATGGCTAATGCATTGTTAGAGCTTGGTGCTAATATCAATTTCACGGATCATTACTTTAATTTTAATGCGTTATATTATTCAGTGATCAATAACCATATAGAATTTGCTAGAAAATTATTAGAAGCATCAATTAATGTTTCAACCTTAGATTTTTCAAATAATTCTATTCTTCATTTTGCGGCGCAATATTACGCTGATATTATTCCAGAGTTATTACAAAATCCTGATATTAATAAACTTTTACTGCATAAAAATATATATGGTCATACGCCGTTTGATGCAGCTTTAATTGAAAATAATATTCAAGCAGGTATGCATCTATCAGGTAAAGCGGAAGAAGAGGTAAAATTACTCAGTAATAAATTTAATAATGCTAACATTAATATTTCTCAAAGAAAATTTATTATGCAAATTAAAAAATATTTCGAATTAACGAAACAAGAGTCAACTTATTTGAATGAAGGAGGCGTTTGCAATGGACTGGTACTCCTCAGGTATCTAGATAAAGAATTTTATAAACATTTAAAATTTATTAATAGTTGGGATGGTGCTGAGCAATCCTTATCCGAGGCAATTCCCCCTTATAAAGATCGCAGAGAATTAATCGAGCATTGGTTAAGTAATATTATTTGGTTGATGGGCGGCTATCAAACCATGTTGGAATTTAAAATGGATCAAACGCATAAAGCAAAACAGTTTGCGCTTTTCAAAAAAAGGATCACATTTTTTCATAAAACTGAAACCACATTATTAGCTAGAAAACTAGGGGCTGATAAATATTTATCCCGGCAGCAATTTGGCGAATATTTACAAATATTTTCTAAGTTGCCAGAAGAATCAGGTATGCTGATAAATTCTGAGGCGCATGTTGCGACTTGTAAACGTATGGAAAATAAATTTATCGAATTCTATGATCCAAATTTTGAGTATGAAGTGCTAGGCAGCCTAAATCCTGCTTTTATTTCTGAATTGGTATTTCGCGAACAAATACACGTGGTTCCGGAAAATGATGCTAAAGAACATTTTGTGGCCATTGATGTCTTTAAAATATCGGATGAAAATTCTGAAATCCTGACAAATAATAATTACTTTTTAGCTAACGAATTAGTTGATAGTAAAAATGAGCATGACGAATATATAGAAAAATCACCGAATAAATTTTCCCAGCTTCACGTTGCTGTTATTACCAAAAGTATTGCAAATATAGATGATCTTTTAAAAAAACCTTATGTCGATGTTAATGCTAAAAATTATGTTGGTAAAACGCCACTACAATTAGCAATTGCAGTAGAAGATCATGAGATTATTTGCAAACTGTTATCTCATAAAGAAATCAATCAATTAGAAGCAAAATCTGCAGTTGAAGATGCTATTTGGTCGGCGGTACATTCAGGCGATTTAAAATTGTTGAATACTTATACTCCATTTCTAGGCATGTTAATGCTAAGACGGCCTGGTGAAGCCATTGAAAAATGGTTTGAATCATTATTCTATTTTTCGAGCAAGTTATATCAAGCTGCAACTAATCCAATAAATCATGATATTATTTCTGCATTATTAAAATCCAGTCTGCCATTATGTTCAACATGGCATAAAAACATGTCTAATTTTATTGAGGAGATAGAATCTCCATTAAGATTATTAATAAGAAAAAATGTTTGTCTTGATGCGCTCTTAGATTCAATGAATGATATGAATATTGCCGATTACAATGGTAAAACTGCGTTACATTACGCTGTTGAATTTGACAGGGTTGATTTTATCAATAAATTAATCGCAAGAGGCGCTAACATTCATCAAAAAGATAAAGGTCGCTCTGCAAATATAGAAATGTTTTCAGAGAAACCGCTTTCACCGTTAGAGTATGCAGAGAAATTCAAACATCAAGCTTCTTTTGAAGCGTTAAGTGTATTTAATAATAAGCATTCCATGTAGCGTTATGTGGGCTTCGCTCGCTATGATGGGGTCACTCCATAATGGCGGGCGAAGCCCAGATATAATAGAACGCTATGAACGCGACGGCATGTTATTAATACCTTTCCATGTTTCTTCTGCTTTAACTCGCAAACATCCTTTGTGTTGAGTAAAGAGAGTGGATTTTCCACTTGTTATTTTGTTTTTCTGCCGAATAAAAAAATTAGCAAACGATTTTGCAAGATTTTTAAGATAATCGCCTAAATTTAGTTCTTTATCTAGTTTTTCAATATTAGTAAAAATAACAGTTTTGCATTGCTGAACAAAAACACCTTGAGTTATTTTATCTTGCTTATATTGCTCAGTTAAGTCACGTAAATTATGCAGCATATTATCCGCAACTTGAAGCGCTGATTTTTTATGAGGAGTTGCGCGTCTTACTTCTTCTATTTTGCTAGAAAAATCATCCCATAGACCATTTAAAAAATCAAAATCATTATTTTTAGTTGGCGCATCCACCGTAACGACGGGTTTGGCTTGGCTAGGTTTTAAAACAGGTTCATTCGGAGCTGAATTCTTCTTGGTCTTAGCTTGATATTCAGCAAAAATAGTGTTGACGGTAAAATGGTGATCAGCTATACCGCCGCGTGCATTTCTATATTCAATTGCATTTTTAGTTAATTCATCAATCTTATCTAACTCAATGCGATCAGGTAAGCATGCTTTACGTTGCTTTTTTAATTTATCCAAATATTCCGTCACTTTCCCTAATAAAACAGGATCTGAATTTGATCGCTGAAGTTCAGGGATAGTAGTTGTTTCAATGTCATGAATCGCTTTAAATGCCCATTTAAATGCTTCTTCCATTTCTAGGAAGTGCCCAGCAAAAGCAGCACCGCATACATGAAGCATCGCTAGCGTGTGTTGTAAAGCAGCTGCGCGCTGTAAGAATGGATAAGCATGGAAACTAAGAATGCCTCGATTATGCAGAATGTAAAGTTCATAATAATCATCTTTAGTTTCCGCTTTTTGAAGGATTAATTTAAGTAATGCGTCTTGGCGCTCTAGTTGAGCTTCTCTTGCGAATGTTATTCTCCAAATGCTGGCAAGTTCTCGAATAATAGCAGGCAAACTATCATTGATAATAAGTGCATTGTTCGCTGTATTTTTATCCTGTGTTTTTTTGGAAGGCAGATGATTGACCCGTCTTGTTAAGTCATTAATTATTTCTGCAAATTCTTCATCTAATTTTTGCAATTCTTTTTCAATGTCTTGTGAAGTTTGATAAGAAGTATTTGCATCATAAAAAAAATGAAAAGCAGGTTGAGTATTATTTAAATACTGCTCTCGTTTGTTCGGATCAACTAGTTCTTCTATGGCGGCATTAACGCGTTTGAATACTTTTTCTGCAATGATTTTGTCGTCTGGGTTTTTATCGGGGTGAAATTTCAATTGCAGAGTTTTACAGTATCGCTTGAATGTGGATTGATTAAATCCCTCTCCAAAATAAGCCTTATTAAGCCCTAACGCTTGCAGGTGATCCATTTCTTTGACTTCGTTGTTTTCGTCTAAATACGGGCTAAATATGGGGTTCATGGGTTGGTTTCCAGGGTAAATTATAATGATGGGGTTAGTTTATATGGGTTGGCTTAATGTTTTCTTAAAGTGAGGGATAAAAAGCTAGGAAAATTGATATTTTAGCTCTGGATGGCTTTGTTGCATCAAACTGTCATCCCGGAAATTTCCGCAGGAAATTGTCCGGGATCCACCCATAAATCTTTACAGACCCTATTTTTTGTTGAATACCTCCGTGGATCCCGGACATTTTTACCCAAAAACGGTAAAAATTCCGGGATGACAATCCGATGACCATTTGATGCAGGCCACCCCAGATGAAATGCTTTTTATTTCATCCAGAGTTATAATGGCGGGCGCAAACCCACAAAGCGTTAAACGCAACATCTCGAGGTCATCAAATGGTTAAATATTTACTCGCAATTGATCAAGGCACTACCAACAGCCGCGCCATCATTTTTGACACCAACGGCACGCCCATCAGTCAACATGAAATCGCATTAAGCCAATCATTCCCCAATGATGGCTGGGTCGAGCAAAGCGCCGAGGAAATGTATACCAATACCATCACCTGTTGCCAACAAGCGATGCTAAAGGCCAATTTGACCGCTAATTCCATCGCTGCGATCGGTATCACCAATCAACGCGAAACAACTATTTTATGGGAAAAGAAAACAGGGCGGGTGATCTACCCCGCAATCGTTTGGCAAGATAGGCGTACTAGCGAATTATGCGACTCACTTTCAATGTTGCCAATTGCAAAACGTATCCCTGCAAAAACCGGATTACGTTTAGACCCGTATTTTTCTGCTACTAAAATCATTTGGATTTTAGATAATGTTGCCAATGCCCGCGAAAAAGCCATTAATGGCGAATTACTCTTTGGTACCATCGACACCTATTTTTTATGGCGATTAACCAATGGTGCAGCACACGCAACCGATGCAACAAATGCATCACGTACGTTGTTATTTAATATTCATACCCAAACCTGGGATGAAGAATTACTAACTGCATTTAATATTCCTGCAAATTTATTACCTATTGTTAAAGACAACACGGCAGATTTTGGTGAAAGTGAAAAATCTATTTTTGGTGAGTCTATTCCAATTGCAGCGATGATTGGTGATCAACAAGCAGCAACAGTGGGGCAGGCTTGCTTTCAAACGGGTATGTTAAAAGTGACTTTCGGCACAGGATGTTTTTTGTTGCTAAATACTGGTAAAGAAGCGGTTAGCTCGCAAAATAAATTATTAACAACGATTGCCTATCGTATTAATAATGAAGTGACATATGGTTTAGAAGGTAGTATTTTTTCAGCAGGTGTTGCTGTCAAATGGTTGCGCGATACATTGCAATTAATTAAAACCGCAGATGAAACAGAAACGCTGGCAAAAAGTGTGGAAGATACGGGTGGTGTTTATCTGGTGCCTGCTTTTACAGGATTAGGCGCACCTTATTGGGATGCCAATGCACGTGGTGCATTGTTAGGCTTAACGCGCAATTCTAATCGCGCGCACATTGTTCGTGCCGCACTAGAAAGTGTTGCTTATCAAACCAAAGACTTGTTGCAAGCCATGACAAGCGATTACAAAAGCGAACTTGCCATCTTACGAGTAGATGGCGGTATGACCCAAAACAATTGGCTAATGCAATTTTTAGCAAATATCCTGAATTTAGAAGTGCAACGTCCAATCTGCATAGAAACCACAGCATTGGGTGCTGCTTATTTAGCAGGGTTGCAAATTGGGCTTTTTAATTCATTGGCAGATATTGCCACTCGCTGGCGAATGGATGTTGCATTTAAGCCAGAATTTAAGCCGGAAATTCGCGAACATTTATATTGCGGTTGGAAGAATGCAGTAAAACGTATTTGTAAGCTTACGCCCGTGTAGCCTGGACACGCTTTTTGTGTCCGGGGTTGTTGTATCGGGAGGTATCCGTATACAACAACCCCGGACACAAAAAGCGTGTCCAGGCTACATCCTTCGTTTGTCATTTAACTGTCATTTTTACGTCAGCCTTCTGTCACGTTGCATCGATACAATGTCTCCTACCATAGAGGAGAATAATAATGTCATTAAGAACTGATCAAGCAACTAGCAGTAGAATAACTGTCGAAAATGTAGACGATGATGAAATTGTCTTTTACCCAAATCCTGGTAGTGATGGAACAAAAACACCACCTATTTCGAAATCACATGAAGATAATTCCCATGCGTTAGTAACAACCACAAAATACATGCCACCACCTTCAAATTTCGCCAGCAAAATATCGCAACAACGCAAAGACGAAGATGATTCAAAATCCGCTTATATTAGCGGGCAGGCGCCCATATTTGGTTCATTTGAAAATGCACCATCAGCCCCACCTTTAACCAATGATGAATATCAAGACTATGAAAATTGGTTACGGGAAACGCAAATCAGCTTACGGGAAGAATATCCAAAACACCAAGAGTGGCAAGAAAATTTAGCGCGCTCAGGATTAAAAGCGCGTGCATTTAATCCAGTTGTCGCTATTAGTGATTTACCAGAAGATAAAATTTCAAATCAATTTAAAGATAAAATAAAACATGCCATCACAACAAAAGATAAACTCGCAACCAGTCGTGCGATCAATTTATTTTTAGGGCGAGAAACAATACGCACAAAAAATAGCACGTTTTCATTATATAAACCTGAAGCATACCGAAACCCAGCGGCAGGCGAGGTGACTTGGGAGAAAAAACTAGAAGCCGGCATGTATGACGAAGTAACAGAGATGATTAAAATTGTCGATAACATGGATGGTTTAAAAAGTAGTTACATTAGCAAAAAAGTCGGTACCGGTCAGGAAATTCGCAATAATCATTTTATTATTGCATCTGATGAAAACGGTACTGCTAATGCCACTAAATATATGATATGGGGCCCTGGTAATAAAGTGAGTTTTGGTCTGGCTTCGACAAATTTGAAAATGATTATTAATAAAGTTCAAGATTCCCGTGAATATGATATGGGTGAAACCTATATTCATATTCCTGAGCGATTAACCATTGTCACTATCACTGAAAATGAGCGTGGATTTTGCTTAAATCGCGAAACAAACGAAATTCAAGAAATAAAAATGGGTCGTTATTTTTTAAATGAGAAAAAGAATACATATATTGGTAAAGTAACGTTAAAAAAATCAGACAATTATTTGCCAATCGAAGGGCATACGGATTGCAATAGTGCTTTTATCAAGAAATTGGCTAAGCGATTTCAAGTCGTGTTAGTCATGCCAGGTCAAATTGCATTTGTTAAAGATCGCGAGGGTACTTATGCGCTACAGTCTAGAGATGAAGCATATATTTTAGATAAACAACGCAATGAAGAATTTATTAATTTCGTCAATGCTAATGAAAAAACATTAACAGCCGCAGATAATAGCTACACCATCATTAATAATTTATTGCCTGGTGAATATACCGTCTTTAAATTTGAGAATAATTTAATTGCTTGGTTTCATGATGAACATGATGCAACATTAAATACCATTCATTTGCCAGCACAGTTTTTTAAATTTGATGGTAAAATTCATCGATTTGAACAAGAGCCGTTTTCAGATCCTGAAATGACAGTGATTTTTGTCAGACCAAATAACACATTGGTTGTCAAAGATAACGAGCAGCGTCTTCGGTTTATAGAGCAAGCGACAGAAAATAAGCCATTGGTTTTTAGACGTCCATGGCAATTTATCGATATGATAGCTAGATCTAAGCAAGAATATGTGTATGGTGATGCTGAAAAAGGCACTTCTGTTGCTAGAATTTCATCAGGTAGTAATGATTGGATTGCAGTATTAACCCAAAAAGGCCGTTTAGAATTTTTCCCCTCATTATTAGATGGAACGCCTTATTATTTTTACCAACCAGAGCATCAGTTTATTGCAATAATAAATAAAAATGTACTCGGTGCTACCAAAATTAATGTGCCAACGATTGGTGAAGTTAATATTTTAAACTTAGCATCAGGGCAAATTGCATCGTGTCGTATTCGTAATATGCATTTCTTTTTAGAAGCGCAACCTAACCCTTATGTTTTAGTGCCGCCTAATAAATTTTTATCTATTCTCGCCAGCAGCGAAGCACATGCACAAGCTGGCGATTTACATCGTGTCTTTTTAAATCCTGATGAAATCGCTGTGGTTTCTATTGATGGAAAAGCAACCGTATTACCGACTGAGGCCAATGATAAAAGTGTTGCCAAGGGCAATGGTGTGTATGTATATCGGTGCTTTCAATTTCAAATGTGGGGCCCGATGAAAAAAAGTGTGCGGGAAGAAAAATTAGGGCCTTATCATTTCTTTAACGTGCGTGTCGGTGAAGTAGGTTATGGGTATACCAATGGTAAATTAGAAATTTGGAAACAGGGGTTGCATTGCGTTGATAATAACAAAAATGAATGGTTTGAAGGGTTTTATGATATTAACGTCGACCCTGTGAATATTCGTGATTTACCCATCACATCATTGCATATGATTACATCGCATATTGATGTATATGTGAGTTATAGCATTACGAATCCTGAATTGGCTATTTTAAAATTTAAAGACCACAAGCAATTGCATGATTATATCGAACAAATCACACGGGCAGAAATTATGCGTTTATGCGCAGAGCGCCCACCGATTGGTTATACCGATATGGATTTTGATCCGCGGGCAGTTGCAGCTTCATCTAAAACAGATGAATCGAAAGGGGATATTGCGGGGATAGTGAATGCTAGCAAAGAACGTGTGAATAAATTATTACATCAATTTGGGATTGATTTAAGTGAGATTGATATTACACGGTGGCAATTAGATAAAGAGTTTGTCGATCGGGCAAGATTAAATGCTTTAAAATTACAAGATACCAGGGCTGCAAATGAACAAGCGAAAATGGAATCAGAAAAATTACGCATTCAAAATGAGCAGGCGATTTTAGCGTTAGAAAATGAAAACAACATGACACGAAAACGCATGGAATTAGCGGCAGAAAGTGCGATTCAAGCTGCAGAAATGGAAGCACGCAAAGCAACGGCTAAATTAGTAGCAGAAGCAAAAGCACGCAAGGAAGCGGCGCAAGCGATGTTGGATTCAGCCAAACTCGAACGTGAGGCGCAAGAACAAGAAGCGGTTGGTATGCTGGCTAAAGGTAAAGCGAAAGCTGAAGTGCAAGCGGCTGAAGTGCGAGCAAAATTTCCTGATTTAACAGGCGAGCAGCGTTTGGAGCTTGAAAAAAGCCGCAATTATTTAGAAGCAATGAGAGTGTTGCTAACCGATGCTTTTAAAGCGAATGCGCAAATTCCAGGTGCTTTCACGCTTGACCCGCAATATTTGCAAGCCTTGATGACTCAGCAAATGTTAATAGCGCAACAAACGTCAAACAATGCGGCACCGGTATTATTGGCGCCACTTGCAACGAATGTGGTGCGGCCAAATTTTTTATCGATGTGGCAGCAGCCGCCGCAGGGAACAGCGACTCCAATAGCAAGTACCAGTGTTGCGATGGATAAAAAATAATGAATGTAGCCTGGACACGCTTTTTGTGTCCGGGGTTGTTGTATCGAGAGGTATCCGTATACAACAACCCCGGACACAAAAAGCGTGTCCAGGCTACGGCCCTTCGTACACCAAAGCCACCTCTTGACTCTCAAACAAAATTCTTATAACTTGCCCCACTACCAGCATCGGAGTGTGCTTTGAAAAAGTTAATAGGGATATTGCTATTTATATCTGCAGTCGCATCTAACGCTGCTACCCCCATCGCAAATGATTCCACTTTTGCGTTCATCGATATTCTGCAATGGCAACCACGCGAAGCAGGTGCTGATAATTGGGCGCAAGTATTTAATATCTCCAGCGGAAAAACAACCGTCAGATTAGTCGATGCCCCTTTTCCCTGGAATACCGGTGTTAGAGTTGGCGTAGGCCGCACGTTTTATCAAACAAATGATATTTTATTTGCATACACTCATTACCAAACAACTGCTAAAAGTGTCGCATCCGGCATCGTCGCATCCGCGTTTGATGGCGCTTATTTTGCCGATAATGTAAATGGCGCGAGTTTAGGTATTGCTTATCGAAATGCAAATGCCCGTTGGCAATTTGATTACAATACCGTTGATTTAAATGTCGGCCACCATTTTGTGCTTGATTCTGTTTTACAATTACATCCTTTTATTGGTTTAAAGGGCGCAAGCATCAATCAAACCGTTTATACCAATTGGTTTACCCCAACCGTTGCTGCCACTTTCACTAAAGCTGCTGAAAATCTAACAAATGATTTTTCAGGCTTCGGTCCTATGCTTGGCACGAATAGCACGTGGACGCTGGTGAATGGTAATGATCAATCATTCAGTTTAATAGGTAATTTAGCTGCCGGATTATTATATGGTCATTGGCATTTCAAAGAAATTTACACCAATGATAAACCAGTCAAAATTACCGTTTTTGTCAGTAGTGTGAATGGCGCATCACCGGTTGTTGATGGTTTGTTAGGCGTGCAATGGCTAAAACAATTTAGCCAATCCAATATCAGTGTGCGTTTAGGTTATGAAGCGCAATTTTGGTTTAACCAAATGCAATTTTATTCGCTGAGCATGGGTCGTGTGAATCGATCACTCACGATGCAAGGTGGCAATTTAGATTTTCAATATAATTTTTAAATAAGATTGATATGAAAAAATATATTTACCTCATTTTTGCCATACTGTGCTTTGCAGCATTTAATGCCAGCGCATCATCCGTGCAGCCGTTCGTTGATTTGCTCGCCTGGCGCGCTTATGAATCCAATGCTAGTTGGGCAACGATATTATCATTTCCAAGTAATACAACGAATTTTACACCCAATTACATTAATTTTAATACGCGATTAGGCATGAAAGCAGGCTTAATGTATTCTCCCGAAAATAATTTTTGGGATAGCAAATTATATTGGACATATTTTCCAACTAATACATCTTCATCCATTCCAGTTGCCGCACACGTTGTAACACCCATCTTTTTTAGCGGTTCTACTTTAATCAGCGGTGATGCTTATTTAGGGGGAAGTGTTAATTGGGATTTAACCATGAATATGATTGATCTTGAAATTAGTCATGGTTTTAAACCGCTACCTTCATTCACCTTAACGCCAAAAATAGGTATTAAAGGTGGTTCGATTAATCAAAACATCAATGCAAATTGGAATGCCGTGATTTTAGTGGCAACAGAAAATGTCACCAATGATTTTACAGGCATGGGACCCAGTTTTGGTTTAGATGGGAAATGGAATTTTTATGGCGATTTTAGTGTTGTCGGCGATATTTCTTCTGCGGTCATGTATGGCAGATGGAATGTGAAAGATACTTATAAAAGACCTGCAGCGTTATTGGGGATTATTCCCGCACAAACTATTGTTACCAGCATGAATCAATCTAAATTAGGCACATTCATGATGGATTATTATTTCGGCTTGCAATGGATACATCAAAATAAATCGCGAGTCACTGTGCAATTGGGCTATGAAATGCAATATTGGGCAAATCAACTGCGAATCGTCACGATCAACCAACTTCCGACATTTGGTGATTTAACAATAGAAGGTGCAACATGCGGAATATCGATCGATTTATAATGTTTACAGCGCTTTTGTTTGCACCAACTGTGCATGCATGGCAATTTTTTGTCGAAGGCATTGATTGGCGCGCGACAGAAACAAACGATTGGTGTTATGTAAATAGCGAGCAATTACCAAATCAAACCATCGATTATAAAACCATCGATTTCTCCTATGCGCCGGGCTTTAGAATTGGTGCGGTTTACACTAGCTATTGGGATGCATTGGTTTCTTATACGCATTTATATACCACAGCCAATGATTCTGCCGTTGGTAACATTAGGCCTGCTTTTTCGGGCAGTGTCACAAAATCGCCGACGGGGTATTTGTTTACCTCAGCTCATGTTAATCAAGCGATTGATTACAATATTCTTGATTTGGATGTCGGTCGTGCGTTTCATCCAACGGATGCGATGATGTTGCATCCGATTGTGGGTGTGATGGGTGGGTGGATTAATCAATCGATTCATGCGCATTATGCCGGCAGCACCACGACGAACGAACATATCACCAATAATTTCGCAGGTTTTGGACCGAAAGTGGGTGTGGATTCTGAGATAGCGTTATTTAGTTACAACCAATATACTCCGAAATTTTTTATTGCTTTTGCGAGTGCATATTTATTTGGTCATTGGGATATTAGTGATTTCACCAAAGTGGTGCAAACATCGGCAATTGCCAATGTGAATGGCAGCAGTAAAAATTCCGGCGCATTAACGTTGCAAGGTGCAACAGGGATTAAATTAGATTATAAAAATTGGAATGTGAAGCTCGCGTATGAAATCAGTGATTGGTTTAATCAATCGCAGTTTTTTGATAATGATACGGGGACGCATAATAATGATTTGGTGTTGCAGGGGTTAACGTTGGGGGTTAGTTACAGCATGTAGCTGTGTCATCCCGGAAATCGCCGCAGGCGATTGTCCGGGATCCACTTATCAAACATACAAAACAATGAGCCTTGGATTCACGTTGGTAAATCCCAGACATTTTTACCAAACAACAGTAAAAATTCCGAGATGACCCGCTTTGTTATTTAATGCGAGGCCTCGTGTTTTGTTTCGCAATATGCTCTCTCGCATCATGAATGACTTTCTTTAATCGACTGCTATTAATGCCTCTATCTGTGAACCCAGCAGTAACAGTTCTTGAAGCAATCGCCTCATCAGTAAACACTTTAGCAATAGCATTAGGGTCTTTATTATCGATTGCTGCTTTTAAATCAGCATGCAATTTTTTAGCCAGATTATAATTCCCTTCACGATTAGCAGCACGTGATTCTCTCATGATCCAGAAAAAACCGTGACCGAAGTTAATTTTGCCTTCGACTTTTGGGAATTTATCTACATAATTAATATAATCTTGTAATCTATCTAATAATAGCTTATCAAGTGGAGCGCGATAATCTAATTTGCGTATATGATTATGTGGGGTAGATTCGCTTTTCGCATGAGGTAAGTAGTTTTTCATCAGCTTGCCAGCAATTAATGCATCATGAGTAATGCTGCTTTCGTAAGCCTGAATAATATATTGTGTTTGTGTTTGAGTTAAACTAAGCGCTTGACTCACTGTTAATTGATTATGCTTAAATGTCATATCAAGCACTGCTTTACTTAAGCCTGTCAGTTTAGCTTTTTCATCATCGCTTAAAGCAACAATTTCTACTAACTTTTGTTTATTTTCTTTGACAGGATTCAAGTTGTTAGAAATAAAGCTGACTTCAAAAGTTTCTATTTTTTCTATGTCATCATCACTAAAATCTTTAAAAATTCCTCTTATTAATTGTTTCTTTATAAGATAGTTTGCTAATTCGCTTGAGCTCATATTGGGGTTCATTCGCAGTGCAAAATTAAGAGAGACATTACCGGCAAGAAGTCGATCATAGACATCCAATTGAGTAATCTGCCCAAGCTGTGAGTCCGAAAGACGTGCAACATCATCGGTAGTAATTTTCTTTGCATCCAACAACGCACATATTCTTCTATTATGCAACTTTTTAAATACAGTGTCTTCTAATCTTACCACTTCGGTCGGAGAGTAAATGTTTGCTGTTATTAAATCTTGAACCACGGGAAGCCTTGAGGCAAATGCCTGAACTTGGTCAGGTGAATACTGAATGAGTTCCATAAATACATTTCTACTAACATCATTACTGGCAATATTGGAGCAAATATTGTTAGCAACGAAATCGCCAAATGTTGTTTGTGAGTTATTATTGAGCGTAATTTGTGTTTGGTAATTGTTTTTAAGGGTGTCTAACTTTTTCATTTGTTTTAAGGTTAGCACTTCGATGAAAGCAGGGTGACGTCTAGCATTGATTAATATTTTTTTAATCGTTTCGTCTGCTTTTACTAACGCTTCTAATTCCAGTAACTCTTGAGGTAGCAGACCTTGCCATCCTAAAGTATTTTCAATTTTTCTGGTTGTATCAAATGGGCTTGGTTTTCGGAAGATTGCGTCGTTACTTTCGACTACGCTAAATACGGTTGGGTGTGTGCTAAAAAGTAATAAATAACGGCCTTCAATACTTGATTGAATGTTTTTTAAATTGTTTCGTATTATAGATTCAAAGTTGGTAATAACGTAATCACGGAATTTTGTATTGTTGTAGATCTCAATGATATACTTTTTTTGCTGCTCTGGAAGTGAGAGTGCTTGATTGATGTTAAGTTTATTGTGAAGGAATATTAGCTCAAGTAAAGCAGGATTTAATGTCTGTAGGGTGCATTTTTGGTTGTTTGGTAATTCAATAGCTGAATGTTTGGTGTTTCGATTGCCATGCTTTAGATAAGTTGTAATAAATGCTAAATCGAAAAATTCAATTTGTTCTTGAGAGTATTCTGAGTTAGGAAATTCAAGTGCTATTACAGTTTTTTTCTGGAATGCTAATGTTAAGTTATTAGTGATAAACGCATTCAATTCATCTGATGTAATACCGTCCTTCAAAGATAAAGCACTTGCTAAAGTAATCATGCCTGCTGAAAGTGCTTTATGTATATGTTCTTGGGTGATTTTTGCTATTTGCTCATCAGTTAATGTTGCGCACTCTTTTCCTGTCATTTTACGTTGATCAATTAATTGCTGCAATTTCTCATTCCCAAATCTTGCAAGTATTTGTGGTGATTGTCCAATTAAGTCAGGATGAATGTTCAAAACCCCGTCTTTCACTGCTTTCGCAATTTCTTTATTAGCTAGAAGATCAAAAAGTTGTCTAATTGACTTTACATCAAGAGTTACTAACTTGAGATAATTTTCCTGAGTGATTGAATCTCTATCAATTAAACTGAAGAAATTTGTTGTGGTGTCACCAAAATTTCCTTCTGTTATTGTATGTGTTACACAAGCTTTTAGTTGACCTGATTTTCGTAATGCTTTTATTTCTGGAAAAGTAGGGTGAAATTCTGCAGTCATTAACACAGATTTTAACTGTGGCTCACCTCTTAAAAAAGTATCAAGCTCAGCTAACTCTTCATCGGTTAAACTTTGCCAATCGAGTGTATCAGGAACTTCGGCTTTAGCAAAAGCAGCATCGAACGATGCTTGTAGTGGAGCAGAATTTTTTGCTTTAGGTTTAACTATGGCAAATACATTGGTTAGTGCCATTAAATCGCCGTAACGTTCTGGAAGTGTACGATTGTTCATGAGTTTTGCCCCTTGGGGTTAGAATTTAGTATTAGAGAGATTATATGGAGGTCAGCTTAAGGTCATCTTAAGAGTAAGCAAATTTGTAGCCTGGACACGCTTTTTGTGTCCGGGGTGGGTGCACCTGTATGCAACCACCCCGGACACAAAAGGCGTGTCCAGGCTACCATCACAAACCCCACATCAGTTATCATACCCACCCCAATCACATAAGGACTTGATTATGTTAAGAAAACGCATCGCAATCATCGATTTTGACGGCACCATTTCGGGTACCCCAGCAAGTAGGGGAACATCACATCGACTTAATCATTTATTACTGACATTTCTTGCAAAGCAAGGATTAGATGGTGTTTATATCGCAACTGCCCGCCGTTTTCACAACACCACCATAAAAGAAAAATATGCAGATCGAGTGTTTGATTATGCCAAACCAGATGATTTGCAAAAAAAAGCAGATGAAATACCCATTACCATACGCTCTGGTGATAAAGAATCAAAAGGCGAGCTTGGATGGCTGAAATCAGGGCTTATGGTGCATGCCATTCAAGAATTAAGTACATTAACAGGGCTTAGTGTTCATGGCGTATCCATGGCGCAAGATATTACGCATGTCACATCGAAAGGGTTGGGGCACATTTTTGAAAATTACGTAAAACCATTTGAAGACCATGTGTTAGCAGCTATTGCAAGAGGGGAAAGCAGTGTAACTTTACTACCAGAAGAAAAGTTAGTGACTAACCCAGAACACCTCGATAAGAACAAACAAATCGAACAAATTATAGCTAGCATCAGAAAAGATTTTAGCGGCCGTTTAGAAGTAATTTTTATCGATGATAAATTCGCATTATGCCAAGCAGCTGAAACCCAATTTACCGACGCCTCTCTTTATTCTCCCGATAAATTTTCATTTCAAGCATTTTGCGCTTTTCCAAATCAAATAGTCAGTGTGGTCGATTATCATAAATTGCGAAGAGAAAAATTAGAAAAAGATAAAGCTGCTCGTGCATTGAGGCCTGTTACTATTAAAGAAGAAAGTGAATTTATATTACAATTAAAAACAACAGATAGCGAAGGTGGATATTTTAATGCTCAATGTTTTGAAGAAAAGTCATTATTTGCAAACTTTAAATATATAAAAGATACTCGCAGATCGAGTGGTTTTTTTTCAAAAGCGACAGTGAAGATTACTTTGAGTGGCATGGCCAACAAAGTAAAAATTGAAGAAAGTTTTGAAAGTGTTGCCGCATTTGAAAAGTATATTAATGATGAATTTGCATTTTCGATGAGAAAGAGCGAGCTGCCAATATCTGAGCATATACACTTGTGGCAAGAACAATTAAAATCAGTGCGCATGTCTGATGCGAAGCGACATTTTTTATTCACCATGTTAGCGCTTATCGAAAATTATAATGTCGATCAAATAGTCCCAGCTAATGATAAAGCATTCACGATAGATAGCATCAGAGACATTTTGATGAATGCTCTAATACCAGGCGATGATGAGTTTTTTGATTTTGCAAGATTGATGATGCATAGCCAAAATAACCTTTTAACAAGTGAATTACGTAGAAGTATAATTAGTTTAATTGACAAAAGTAAAAATGAACTGATCGTATGGCGTAACCAAGTGCAAGGGATATTAATTGGATTGGCAATGCTTGGCTGTTGTGCAGATCCTAGAATTTGCATTCCAATTGCTATGTTATTAGTTGGGCATTATATGAATGTGTATTCGTTAGAAAAAAAGTGTAATGATACGATTGAGCGATATGAAACACGGCAAGGGATGAGAATGTAATAAAACCGTTGATTTGTAGTAGCCTGGACACGCTTTTTGTGTCCGGGGTGGTTGCATACGCGTGTATCCAGATACAACAACCCCGGACACAAAAAACGTGTCCAGGCTACAATCGCTGTAAGGCTACCATTCGTTTTTCAGAGCGCTTCTCTTCTGGCAACAATTTCAAAAAACACTCACCCGTATGCATAATATTCTGCTCGGTAATCCCATTAAAATGTAATTTTCCAATATACCCTTTAATGGTTTTGTGATTCACAACCCAAAAAATCGGTAAAGCGTTTTCAACCTTATTCCCTGCTAAATCTTCATATTCCTTAATTTGATCAGAGGATGGCGCTTGACGATTAACACGTAAAATCGCAGGAATGACACCAGGTTCTGGCATGTCTTCCCCCGTCATTTGCACAACATGGCGCACCAAATTCGGGTCTTCATGATATTTAGGGTACACATCGCAATCAACCGTCGGCAACATACACCAACTAAATCCTGGCCGAATTGCTTTAAAATAAACAAACAAAGGTTTATCAGACGCTAACATTTTCATCGCAAGTGGTATGCGGAAAATAAAGTTAGCAAGTCCAAGCGATGCAAAGCGTTCATCCACAGCTGCTAATTTGCCATCAAATAAAGTAAATTCACCGCAAGTGACAAAATGCCCGTGCATGATTTGAAATGAAAAAAAGGAAAGTACGCGATCTTGCAACTGACACACTTCAACCCAAACATTCGCATCACCATTCATGGGTAAAACTGAATCTAAAAACGCCCGTCTATTTTGTGGGGAATCATCCAATCTAGGAGTAAATGTTCGCTCGTATAAATCATAAATTTGTACGCGTTCTGCACTGGTTAAATCATCAGTGGATTTAATTGTCGAAATAATAGCTTGTTGGTTCCATTCCAACGTGGTGATTAGTTTTTTTTGCGATAATCTGATATCGCGAACTTTGGGGCGTTCAAATAATTGCTGACGAGTTTTGGTAATTGAGGCATTGTGTTTTTCTAACAATTGAATGACTTCGGGTTTAAAGTCGGCATCATAAGGGCCGACAACAACATAAGTATCACGTTTTTCTAGTAAAAATTGCAGTGGCGCAAATTCACCGCTTGTATCTGCTTTATTTATTGCTATCTCAATTGGTGTCAAACCCGAATCATCTTGTTTTTCCGATCGGCCATAACGATAGAGTAAACGTAAAATATCTAAACGGTTATTTCGCACCGCTTCATGTGCTAAGGTTGTGTTATCGTTTACATTGGCGTGATATTTCAATATTACTTTCAGCACTTCAATATCGGTTGCGCTATTGATGACGCTAAATTGCCCTGGGTACTCTTGTGTCGTTAATTTTGCTCCTCGCTGTAACAATAATTCGACTACATCCGCGCGTCCTTCGCCAATAGCAATGATGATTGGTGTCATACACCAGCCATCCATTGCATTTAATTGTTCAGGATATTTATTTAATGTGGAAATCACATCATTAATCTCAAGCCTCGCACACGCTTGATGCAATTCGGGGCGCTGTTTAGGCACTTCGCTTGCTTTGCAGTAGATGGATTCTAAATAATGAGAACTTAATAAGCTATCAAATTCATTCTTAAGTCCTATTAAAATCATAAATGCAATGTCTATTTTTTTTTGTATTTGCGGCGATTTATCTGAAATTGTTCTAGCACTAAGCAAAAGAAAAATTGCCAATGCAAAGTTGCCGCGGGTCACGCCAAGCATCAGAGGTTCATGTCCATAAGCATCCATCTGAAAAATACTGTGCGGATTTTTATTAATGATCATTTCAACACGATCTAAGTCGTTTGCTATGATGGCAGCAGTTAACTCGGTTCTCCCCTCTGGATAATGTCGGTGAAACCTAGGCTCATAGCGTTTGCCGAAAAATAATGTAGAGTTTGGTAGTGAATTAGCGGCGCCGACGAAATAAAAAGGGGAAGGTAATTCGGGAAAATTAAATTCATGTCGCCAATTGGTAATCCTTGCTTTCTCATCGGTATAATTTGCAAAGTTAATTGTTTTTGCTTTTTCAATAACATGCGCAATGTGTTGTTGTAATTCGATACTTAATGTTGAAATGCTATTCGTTGCCGCAATGAATTGATTGAGTGCATCGAGCGCGTCTAGATTTGCTGTCGCTATTAATTTAAAACGGGCGTCTGTTAAGTTGGGTTCATCATGCGTTTTAAAACCAACATGGCATCGTTGAAAGTGTTCTACCACTTTTTGACTAACACCAAAGCGCGGTATGGCAATTACTGAGATAAGACCATTGCGGTGTATCGCAATACCGAATTCTCCAATAGCAGCTCTTGGGTCGAGATTAATACACCACCAACCATCTAGGCAATCATAACCAATATTCCAGTTTTCTATTACTGATGGGATGGTGGTTGAATAAGTCTGTGAAAACCCACTAGCCCCAATAGTTTCTGGGTTGTCCTGTTCTAATACTGTGGAAGTGGTATATATTTTCCAACTCGCAGTCTGTGCATTAAAAAGGCGGGAATTTTGACTAAGCATAGAGTACTATTTGATCATTAGTGTGTATTTTGATGCATTATAATGAAAATATATTAGAATGTAACGATGAAAATAAAAGACATCCTGAGGCAGCATCCATCTATTATTTATCCTGAATTGATGGAGCATGTTGTTAAGCCACTAAATAAAATAGGAATAACTTACTTTAGTCACGCTCGTGTGAATAAAGAGGGTGAGCTTTTTACCAATGCTAGTAACCCGCAATTTTTAAGTCATTATTATCAAGATGGTTTTTATCACTATGATTTACATAATGCGAAAAATCATCGTGGCCAACGTTATTTTCTTTGGGATTTAGTAACGCGCGTTGGGCAAACCGAAAAAATGTATCAGCTCGGTATGTCTTTGGGTGTTGGTCATGTTTTTACGATAATTGAAGAAAATGGTGAGCAAAAAGATTGGTATCATTTTGCAACCAAGCCTGGCAAAAATTATATGAATGAATTTTACTTGCAGCATATTGATTTGCTCGAGCAATTTATTGTTTATTTTAAAGATCAGCTTTTGATTAATAACTTACTTAATCGATCATATTCTATTAGTTGCAAACCTTTAAAGCGTGATAGTGATTATTATATTAAAGAAAAATCATTATTTGAAATGGATAAATTATCTATTAATGAATTTTTAACCGATATTAATGCTAAACAAAAAGACAATAATCCTAAAACACTGCAATTACCACAACGCGAAATGCAATGCGCTTATCTTTTGCTGAATGGCAACACCACAAAGGAAATATCAGCACAGTTAAATATTTCACCCCGCACCGTTGAAATTTATTTTGAGCGATTAAAAGGGCGCTTGGGTTGTAAAAATAAGATTCAATTAGCCTTTCACCTCGCCAGAAGTAACCTTTTTACGTAATTTTCACGACAAGATTCAACATCAATATTTCCGTACCTTAACCCTCTTTCAAGCATAAAAGTAGCCTGGACACGCTTTTTGTGTCCGGGGTGGTTGCATCGAGAGGTATCCATATGCAACCACCCCGGACACAAAAAGCGTGTCCAGGCTACAAACAAGAGGACAAAATCATGTGGTTCACAACCGCAATATTCAGTTTTTTTTCAACACCCACAACCAATCAAGAAGACGTTAGACAATTAACCGAAAAATATTTAGCACTAGTTATCAAACAAAACAGTGATATCGATGATATATATGCCGCCATGGTTGTACATCAAGATGATTTAGCAAGAGGGGGAAGAGCATTAGATCAATTACATGCCGCTGTCGTTGTTAGTGATACACCCGTATTGCAAACGAAAGAATCTGTGAAATTCCAAGTAAACAACGAAGATTTATTTCCAGAGTTAATCAGAAAATTAAATGAATACCCAACATTATTATCAGAAAAAAATACAGCAAGCGATTTCAGACGCTTAATCAAAGAAAGAGAAGATCATCACGCCGAAGTGATGAAGTTAGCAGCAAGTTTTCTGCATATCGAAGGCAATAATAATCGAAATATCGACAATTCAATTTCAAAAACAGCAAGTGTTATTTAAAATAGAAATTAGGAGTGTATTATGTTTGGTAAATTCGGCAAGTGGGTAAAAAAGAATGTAACAACAGTGCTACTCGGTGCAGGCACTGCAGTGCTGGCTACAGTCGTCGCAGGGACTGCTATTACTCGAGCAGTCTTCCCCTATGTTTTGGAATCGGTAGAGCCTGTATTGCATACGGTGTCTAGGGTTATGGTAAGAGCGCTTAATCCTATTGCGTTAATTTTGACAGCCGGGGCACTGATTGGATTGGTGATTAGTAAAAAAGATGATAATAAAATTGAAAATAAAGTTGAAGTAGCTAAACCTGTCGTTGAAAAGGATGATAAAAAAGAAAAAGCCTTAGCAGATCAAATAAAAGCAGCCGAATTACATGCTAAAAACGTCGCAGCAGCAGCTGAAAAAATACGTGCTGAATCTGAAAAACTGAGGCAAAAAATGGAAGAGCAAAATCAACAGTTGCAACAACAGCTAGCCACACAAAAGCAATTGCTAGAACAGCAAAGACAGCAAGCAAATGAATTTCAACAGCAATCAAATCAACGATTAGATATATTGCAACAGCAACAAAACCAACAGAGCCAACATAACCAACAAATGCTGGCAATAGAAAAAGAACGAGAAAAGCGCGATCAATTATTACAAGCAAGGCTTCAGCAGTTGCAAGATCAATTAAATGCCTGCCGCGAACAAAGTATTTTAATTCGAAAAGACATTGCAGAGAGTGAGCGTGAGGTAACAAATTCACAAACGGCGATACTAAATCGACTTGGAGTAACTGAATCGACTGTAAAACCTCGTGTGGATAGTAATGTAGCTGTTGCCTCTCAGAATAAAGCCGATGCACCGCAAATTGTTAGAGTTGCCAGTAACGATGATGATGGTCCTGGTGTTGCAGCCAGCGCAACCGCCACATCTGCGTTTTCGTTGAAAAATTAAAATCTCAGTTTGTCAATTGAAAAGAATGTAGCCTGGACACGCTTTTTGTGTCCGGGGTGGTTGCATATGGATACCTCTCGATGCAACCACCCCGGACACAAAAAGCGTGTCCAGGCTACAATTCAAGGCGAGCAACATTCGAAAGGTTCAATTTTAAGTGTGATTTAGATAGACTAGTCCAAGCCATTTTAGCCTCCTTGTAAGGTTGAATTGGTTAGTGCCGATTCTGATGCGTCAACACTTGAGCCGGTATGCCGGTTTAATATCAGGGTTGTTTAGTAATCAACTGCAAAATAATATCGATCGGAGTTTCCATGCCGCAAATCACTTTAAAGTTTTCTGCTAATGCAAAAAATATTATTCCGCATAGTTTGTTTGAGTCAACATTCATTAAAATAAATCACATTTTAAAAGAAACGATTCCAGATATTGATATTAACTCATGTAATAGCGGTGTTGTTTTTGAAGAATATTCATTTATGGGCAATGGCGATCCTAAAGAGGTGAAGTGTTATTATGAATTACAGTGGATGGAAAATCCAAATCGCGTTCCATTAAAGCCGCGTGTTGCAGAAAAAATTATGTCGTTGTTAGAGTTAGTGTTTGTGCCTTTGTTTTTACAGCATGGGTTAACATGCGTGCCTAGGGTGAGAATTGGTAATTTGGGTGTGCGAGATCAGGATTATTTTATTGGTCGGGGTGTTTGACCGTAACCGCTATGATGCGCTGCGCGCGCAGCCCATCATAGCATTTATGTCATATCACTTTGGTGTAGGTGCTGATGGAAATGTTGCAACGTTTGCACCACTCGCTCTTGCCACAAAAACCGCAGGCGATAACGCATCATAACTACTTCTCCTCGGTATCGGCGGAGCATTTGCATCATCTGCTGGTGGTCTTGGTGTTGTATGTAATGACATAAAAACTTGGCGCAATATTAAATGATATTGCTCGCGTCCGATCTCAGGGTGTAGGTCTTTTGGATTTTCTATCCAATAATGCAATTTGCTTGCCGCAATTATTAACTCTCTCAATAATAATAAATCAGCGGGTATTTTTATTAAATATTCATCGAACGATATTGCTGGTGGAGTAGGCCCTGATAGTTCAATCAGCAAAGTAAGTAACAAATATATTTTATCATCATTAAAAAATTCATGTTCGCGTAACATAATAATTTGTTCAGAAATAATCGGAGTGATTGTTTGTAGTAGCCTGTTATCAACTGAAACCGTTTGCGTGCTATGTGTTTTTAAAGCAAGCTGTGCATTGCTTATTACTTCTGGGTTACCTTCCATCACATTAGGCAGCGCAGTTTTTAAGGCAAGTTGTAATTCATTTGATGAATTTGCATACCCTGCCGCTAATAAAACAGCCATCGCATGTTGTGACGGGCTTAATGTTACTGAGTTAATTACATAGGCTAAAGCAGGCATAAAGACTGTATTAGGAATACCAACATAATATTGGGATAATAAGGCAAAAAATATTCTTTCATTGCCACTATGCTTTAACCAATCAGTAAAAGCAACGTTGAATTTTTTTTGCAGTCCCTTGGTCCAATAAGGAGAAACTGCTATCGTTGCAATGATTTGAACGAAGTGATTTGAGATTTGTCTACTAAGTTGCTCTTCACAGATAAGTTCTTGAATAACTGAAATGACTTCACCTGGCGTATATGCTTCTAAATTTTTCAAAAAGTCACTTCTTTCTTGTGCGATATTCATTTTCTGTTTAAGGATGGCATGAAGTATTCTGCGAGCAGCAGTCTCGACCTTTCCGTTGAAAATGACAGCATCAAACTGTCTCTCTGCTTGTTCGTGACCCAAGAGAGCGCTAACGAAATAATAAAACAAAGGTTCTTCGGTTAAATTCGGATCATCATCATTAGAAGACTTATTGTCAGCCTGTTTGCCAAGAAGCTCACCAATTAAAAACAGCGCTTCAGGTAAGTCACCATCAAATTTGGTGGCTTGTAATTTTTCTAAGCATGCTCTAGTGGATCCCTCATTGAACAAATTATTTTCTAATAAAGCAATACTTGAATGAATGGCGTGCAACGCAACACGTTTTTTAATTAATGCATTAGCTCCTATTAGCCCCGCAGAATTCAAATGATGTAATTCATCTTGTTCTACGGAAGACCAGTTTTCACTATCCAAAATGCTATTAAAACGGGTAATAATACGTTCACATTGTTGCTCGTATGTATTTTGAAATTCAGGAAAAAGTTTCGCCATTAATGCTAATGCTTGTAACCCTGTTATTCGGTTCGTATTGCTTGATTGAATGTCGATTATTAAAAATTTGACAACTTCTTCTTGGGTTTGTTTTGAAAGGTTAGCAAATAAAATGTTTAAGCGAGGAATGATGTAATCGACTCTGGTGGCTAGCGCTATCATTTCGCTAGTGCCATATTTACTAATATCTATCACATAAGGCATTCCACCAAAATATTCACCACGCATCAAATTATTAAAATGCGGTATAGTTAAAGCGTAGCGAAACATGTCTGCGCTGCCACTGACAAACACTGATTGCGTTACTTCGACAAACAAACCGCCCATAATTTGAGGTTTCGGTAAAGTTTTTTCTGCATATTGATACGCGGCAACATTGCCACTTAATGCTGCGAGGGCGAAGTATCGCAGCGGATTTCCGGTTATCTCCCTATTGAGTGTCATGGTGCAAGCTGTTATCCAGGCTAATGAGCCACTAATAAAGGCAAGATCAGTACATTTAAGAGAAGAGAATCGAAAAAGATTTGTATATCCCTTACTTTTAGCGCGTTTGAGTTGAGTGATAACTGACGTTAATTCATTCTTGGTTGGTAAATAATGAGATCGCGGATCAAGCATATTTCGAACCATCTCTTCGCTTATTTCAAATTCAGCGAAGGCTCGCACCCATTCGTTTTTTTCTAGCGTTGTGTACATTTGTGTCATGCCTTAATTTGATTAATTAGGGGTTTAATTAAAGAGAATTGGGGTGGATGTCAAGGGGGAAGCTATGATGCGCTGCGCGCGCCATCTGAAATTATGTCCGTAAAATCGGGGTCACTCCAGTCGTAATATGGAATTGTAGCCTGGACACGTTTTTTGTGTCCGGGGCTTTTCGCGCCTAACCCAAAACCCCGGACACAAAAAACGTGTCCAGGCTACAATTCAAGGCGAGCAACATTCGAAAGGTTCAATTTTAAGTGTGATTTAGATAGACTAGTCCAAGCCATTTTAGCCTCCTTGTAAGGTTGAATTGGTTAGTGCCGATTCTGATGCGTCAACACTTGAGCCGGTATGCCGGTTTAATATCAGGGTTGTTTAGTAATCAACTGCAAAATAATATCGATCGGAGTTTCCATGCCGCAAATCACTTTAAAGTTTTCTGCTAATGCAAAAAATATTATTCCGCATAGTTTGTTTGAGTCAACATTCATTAAAATAAATCACATTTTAAAAGAAACGATTCCAGATATTGATATTAACTCATGTAATAGCGGTGTTGTTTTTGAAGAATATTCATTTATGGGCAATGGCGATCCTAAAGAGGTGAAGTGTTATTATGAATTACAGTGGATGGAAAATCCAAATCGCGTTCCATTAAAGCCGCGTGTTGCAGAAAAAATTATGTCGTTGTTAGAGTTAGTGTTTGTGCCTTTGTTTTTACAGCATGGGTTAACATGCGTGCCTAGGGTGAGAATTGGTAATTTGGGTGTGCGAGATCAGGATTATTTTATTGGCCGGGGTGTTTGACCGCAACAGCTTGGATGCGCTGCACGCGCAGCGCATCCAAGCCGTAAAACCCCCAAATCTTAAGGTTCCCTTAAGCCCCACCTGCTAAAATACAAAAAAATAACAACGAGAACCAAATAATGCTTTCTTCACACACAAAATTTAATATCGTCAATACCAGCAACCTTCCAAGATCAGAATTACCAAGTAATACATTAGAGGTAACGGAAGAATTTAGTAGTAATATGTATGAGGCTTTAAATGCCCTGCGAAAATTAGTATTTAAGAATGATTTGAAAGTACAATTCGTTACAACATTTTTAAATGATTTAAAAAACTTTTGCGTAGAAGTCGAACCTGGGCTCACCTTGCTAGGTTCTTCATTAGCGGAGTGTCGATGTGCATCCAGTGGTAATTTTAATCGCTTTGAAAGAACGCGCCGACAACATTTAGAGCAGCATATTGTTAATCGGTTGACACTGCCGACAAATGAGGCGTTAAATTTTCTCAGTATTGGCTCCGGCCGATTATTGCAAGATTTAATATTAGTTTTCAAGTTGATCGAGAAAGGCTACACCAATATTAATATGCATTTTGTAGATGGCTTATATGAAACAGCGTTTGAAGAATTAGATGCCGATCATTTAGTATTTAATGCCGGCAACATGCCAGATCAAGATAAAAAAATGGCGCAAGTAGAAGCGATTGCACATTTGGAACCTCGTGCTGTTGTTAGCGCCATTTTTAAAAATCTCACCAAAGCATACAAACGCGAATTTACAGTGCATTTCCATCAATCTGCGCAAGAATATTTTTCTACCAATCCGCCAAAATGTCATATTATTTCAGCGATTGATTTTGATGGTTTTTATAAAGCAACCATGCAAGATATTGGCCACTTTCTAGTGTTAACGCAGCATTTGATTGATAGCGGTGAATTTTGTTTGGCAACACCGGTGCATAATTTATATTTTAATAATAAGCATTGCACATTGGTTGAATTTGAAGAAGGTCGTGATAAGCGATTGCAGTATGTCTATAGTGGCTTGCAGCAAGCATGCATACAAGATGCCTTATCAGTGAAAGTGAAAAAATGTTTGTTAATAATAGATAGTGTTGCAGAATTAATTCAATTGTTGCCGCTTATCATGCGTCATGCCAATAATACATTGCATTTGACCATTGTTAATAATGCGATGGAAGCAGATCAACTCGAAACATTTAAACGCATGATTGCTTTATTTGTAACAGAAAATGTGAATATTGACGTTAAATTCATTTTAGATTTGGCAGGCTGTGAAAGAGATTATGATCTGGTGTTCGGTATGTCAAATGCCGCAGCGATTATATTGAAGAGTATCGAAGCGCAAACAAGATGTATAGAAGTCGCAGATCCAGCTAGTCGAAAATCAGGATGCTATCAAAAGGCGTATTTTGATGATATCAATGAAATTTTCCCGAATGCGCTCATTGCTTGGATTTCTCCTAAAGACCAATTAATAGGGTTTGTGGTGGGTCGTGAATTTTATGCGTTTGATACAACTGAAAATCGAGCTGTTTTGCAACATTATCAGGGTCGTCATGATGTTGTTTTTCTTGAACGCCCTGCGTTTTATGCAAATGCCATTAGTAAGCTTAATCCATTTGCTAATATGAGCTTTGATGATTATAGAAATACCTTATTTGCGTTTGGGATTTTTTCTAGCAAAGCATGCAAGACAAAGAAGGCGAAGTTAGAAGAATGTATTGGTAAGGTGGTTGGGGATATAAGCAGTGAGAAGGATACGTATCTTTCTGGGAAGAATTATGCGCGGTTTAGTCCTTTGTTAGCGAAAGGGGCGGTGTGTGAAAGTGTGGGGAAAGAGATTGTAGCGAAAGGGGTGGTGAAGATTTGGCGGTCGTAGAAAGCGCCTGCCTGTAGCCTGGACACGCTTTTTGTGTCCGGGGTTTTTGGGTTAGGCGCGAAAAGCCCCGGACACAAAAAGCGTGTCCAGGCTACTAGATCCTTACGAATTCTAATAACGTATTGTCGGACGGGTCATTTTTTTGTAAAAGTTTTTTTGCGCCTAACTTAAACCCACGTTCCTGCAAATAACCACTCAATCCATCAATTGAGGTAAAATACCTCAATTCCTGCAAATTCTCTTGCCAAGACACACCTAACCCCGCATTAAACACCGTATGCACCAGGCTCACAAACGTCCGCATTTGCTCTGAGGTGACATCATGGTCACGCACAATGAATTTTCCACCCGGACGTAAAATACGCTTAATCGATAACACAAAATCATTTAACTTATCTAACGGCGAATGATGCAAGCCAACATAACAAGTGACTAAATCAACGCTATTATCAGGAAGTTGAATGGGCGCATAATTATTTAACGGAATGTATTCACCTAATTTCGAAAGTTGACCGCGTTCCATAATATCCGCAGGCGAATTCGTTGGTGCTAAATCATTTAAGAGATAAATCGGGCCCGATATTTTCAAATGTTTGCGTAGTTGACTTATGTAGCGACCAGTCGATCCAATCTCTAAATAACCATTGATTTCTTTGACATCACCCAGCAATTCAAGTGTTTGTCGGGTCATTTCCTTTTTCTGTTTAACGAGAGCTGGCAAGGCATAGCGTAATTCAGCTAAAAATGGTTTAATGTTAGGTAATTTCTGTTGAATGCTCGCATAAATTTCTTCATCCGTCGCATGCGCTTTCACCGCATCTTGAATCAATAAATGAAATTCATTTTCAGGGTAAATATTATAAATATTTTGCAAGAATAAGAAAAATTTATCACGCCATTTCGTATCTTCGAAAATAGTTTTAAATTCAGAATGATTGGTCATGGATTTTTCCTCGATATTTTTTTGGTAATATTTATCCAATAATTTATTTTTAAATTTATTTGTGGGATCTAATGTTTGTTTTAAAGCAAAAAATTCAGGTGCGCGTGGATAGGCTTGTAGAAATTGCTCATAGGTTGCATGTAATTGATAAGGTAAATAATAACTACCACCTACAGCAATCACCGCATCAATTAATTCTCTGCTCCAGATATCCACTTTGTTTTTAGCTAACCTTGATGTGCCTTGCTTATAGTAAAGCACAAATGCAAAAACTTCCTCTTTCGCCCAAGCAAGCAATGAACCTGGATCTTTTTTCGCATGACGAATCGATATATTTAATAAATTCACGTGATAACGCTGCAAAATTTCTCGCATAACCGGCATGAAAAGATCAAACTTTTCAACCGGCACAAAATATTCTTGCAAAATATAAGTATTTTTAGCGCGCGATCGAGGTTCTAATTCAGCAACATCATAACTGCCGGCTTCATAATTACGCCAAGAAACAGGATTAAGCAAATAAATCACAGGATCAATAATATATTCTCTGCGCCATTTACCCAGTGGTGTGGATGTAATTGCCCAAATAAAATAACGTTCAATAGCATAACATTGTTTGTTTTTGGTAATGCGATGTTTGATGGTGATTGGTTTGTCACTTTCAACCCAAGTGATTGCTCGCGTTTTTGTGTAATGCGGTGGATAAATATCTGCATTATGAAAAATAGCAGCCGTATTATTTCGAATATGATCAAAAAAATATTTTTTATAATCTGTAATATTAATTTTAACTTGTTGTTGTGCGATTTTAGTATTAGCAACTAATTCAAGCACCACTTCTGCGATAATGCCGAGTCCGCCATAGCCACCAATCACACCATAAAAAATATCTGGATTAATAGTAGGGGAAGCTTCAATGATTTCGCCACTGGCTAACACTAACGTAAATAACTTAATCGAAAGAATGAGCGGCCCTTGTCCGATATAGCGACCATGGGAATTAACACTCATCGACCCACCAACAGTGAAGTTGGAATAGGTTTGCATGATTTTAATAGCTAAATCGTGTTGATCAATCACTTCTTGAATATCACGCCAACGAATACCCGCTTGTACGCGAATGGTTTTATCATGCGGTTCAAAAGAAATAATTTTATTTAAGCTGCGCATATCAATATGCAAACTACCTTCACTGGCAATTTGCCCACCCATACTGAATCTGCCGCCACCAATGGAGATGGCGCCCTCACAATCACGAACCAAGCTGCAAAGCTCGGCAATCGTTTCAGGCCGAACGATTTTTTCGACAGTAATGGGGTTTAAGCAAGAAACATCATTGATTATATTTGATTGCATCATAAATAAAATGATCAGTTACCAATCAGTAAGAAAGTGTATATAATACACCCATTTTGACGATAATGTAACAAGAAAATGCAACGCGGTAACGAGGATATTGTGAATTTAATCAATAAGATAGTATTGGCGGCGGGCATGGGTAGCCTGTTAGTTGGCTGCGCAGCGCAATCAACCATGAATGTGAATCAAGCCGAATGGCAAATGTATCCAGCAGAAACCTTGTCGCCGGAATGGCGACAATACGAAGATGCAACGCCCAATTATCGACGATTGGTGACGAGCACGTATCTCACTTATCCTGAATGGTATATTGTTTATAGTTCGCAAGAATATGCCGATCAATTAAAAACTAAATTACCAAGTCATTTCCCCTATTTTTCATCGATTGCCCAATATTGGTGGGGATATGGTGCGGTGAATAAAATCACCAAAAATAACTATCCTGCAGATGGCGGTGATCATTTGATGTTAGCGGTGATTGGTACGAGTTATTCATTAGAAAATCTGATTAAAGGTTTATATGAAAATAGCATTGGTAAAACAACGGAAGTATTAAGTGGCAATCAGCAAACAGAAGAAGATCGTTATGCGCAAAAGGTAGCTGAAGAATATGCCAATTATATTCCAGAATATCCATGGTATGATTTTTCATACATGAAAAGTTTAGGTGGTTTGTGGACGCAAACCAGCTTTTTTGGTCCGCACATGGTTAGAAAAGTGGAACGCAAATTTATTTTGAGTGTCGAATATAGTGTGAAGGCAGTTTATTCATCCATCGTGCAAGTCGGTTCGCATTTAACTTATGGAACAGTTGACCCAAATGTTTATGGGTTAGCCAGCAATGTCCCTCATAATCAGCATATTAAACGAGTGAAAACAATTAATGGCAAAGAAATTGTCTCATTGCCAAGTGAGCAAGGTTTTACCGATGCTGTAACCAAGTTAACAAATAGCGGTATGCAATTTAACGATATTGCAGGCAATAATGAAATTCTCGTCACTGCTGTTGCGCCGCGCACATGGAAATTTAATAACCAAAATGGCCAGTTAATTTTTACAGTAAATATTTTGACGCAGCCTAAATTGCATCGCCTTGCAATACGCGTACCCGTTAAATCGTTATTGAAAACACTACGATATTTGCAACAGCATAAAATTAAAATTGAGCATGTTTATGCCTATTAAAGCTATTTGAGTATGTAGCCTGGACACGCTTTTTGTGTCCGGGGTTGTTGTATCTGGACACATCTTTATACAACCAACCCGGACACAAAAAGCGTGTCCAGGCTACAAAAGATAGCCTTAAGGTTAATTTAAGTATCTCAAGTTAAACTAAAACAAATTTTTAATATAAAAGAGACCACCATGCCAAAAAAAATCGCGTTAATAATCAGTGATGTTGATAATGTTTTATTATGTCCAGTAAACGATATTGCGGCAGATGATGTGGTAGCCATCAAAAAACGAGTGTTTGAGCATCCTCACGCCTCACGTGTGAAGCAACTCATCAATGTTGCCATCGATAATAATCCTAATGCTGATCAATTCATTGTGGCCTCATGTACAAACCGCAAAGATATTATGCGCCAACAGTTTTTACCAATAGTGCAACAGCGTTTATCTGAAATCTTAAATAATCGTAAACCAGGGACAGATGTAATATTCCATGAACGTGATGCTAAAGATGAAAGAGAAGATAAAGCAAATTTTAGAGTAATATACGAATTAATACACCGAACAGCATTATTAAATCCTGATGCAGAAATTGATGTCACGGTTTGTATGGGTAGAAATGAACATATTAGGTATACGCCCTGTGACTATTTGGCAGATATCTTATTTGATGGCCGAATGTTGCCACGCAAAGTGAATTTACGCATTAAAGAATTAACAAGCTATAATGCAAAGATGGAAGATAAACCATTTGTTAGAAATTCGAATACAAGTTTCATCTCAACTGGAGAGGGTGATGCGGATTTTGGTTATTTAGAGACAGACAAATACTTAGATGATGACAAAAATATTGCGAAAAATTATTCAGCGATTTCTCCTGATACCACTGATTTCGTTCAACGTGGCCTAAAAGGCGCACATCGTTTATCTTTAGCAGGTTTTGAAAATAATAAAATGAATTATCCCATGATTGAGGCTTTTCTCAAAGAGCGCGCTACAAGAAATGCAACGCTAGATAAAGCGCAATTAACTAAAGATGCAGCCAATACACTTTTAGCCGGCACTTATATTTCTAAATACTCACCAAAACTGTTACCTAAAGCATATCGAGCGCAACAAATAAAGTTAGGATTTACTATTACGTTTATGGTTGTCGGGCTGCTGTTAAGTTCGACGATATTGCCATTGTGTATTATCGCCGCCAGTATTTTTGTGCCAAAAATATTAGATATGATAAAAAATAAAGATTTAATAAAAGTAAAAATAACTAACGAAGAATATAACGGCATGAAAATGGCACGTAAGGCTTTTAGAGGCAGCGATCCAAAACCTGCTCGTGATTTGAATAAGCCGAGAAAAATTTTATTGTCCGAGAATAATGTCGAGAAGGAATTTTTGGTTGATCGAGGATGGTACAAGCGCTATTGCTTGTTTCATCCAGATAACTCAATTGCTAGTCATCAGGATAGAGATGTAGTGAAGGGATGTATCGATAAAAGTAAAGAAGAAAGTCGCGAAATCGTAAAAAACGTTTTAAAGCGAGCAGGAATTTAATTTTAGTAGCCTGGACACGCTTTTTGTGTCCGGGGCTTTTCGCAACGTTAACCAAAAAAACCCAGACACAAAAAGCGTGTCCGGGCTACAAAATCGCTCGAAACTGAATCTGTGGTTTTTTATTCAACCAAAACGGCAGATCAAAATGATGCGTGCAAATCCCATTTGTAGAAATAGGCGATTTTTCTAGCATGAAATGCTTCGCCTCGCCAAAATACGGTGTTTTGCGCAGCGGTCCTTGTGAAATAAAACCGATGTAATCAATATTAATTTTATCATCACGATTTTTATTTTCAGCAAACCATGTGCTTAATGCACTCATTAGCACATTTTTTTCCGCAGCTGTATTTGGAAAAAAAGAATAAGATTCTAACCATTGAATAAAATCAGCATAATTTAAATTTTTGCGATCAACAGGTTGTGCAGTTGAAATGTGCATATCAGCGGCATTAATGAAATGTTGAAATTTGCTAGGTTCAAACATTTCAGCATCAACCAGCGGTGTTTTGCTCTTTTGATAACTCAAACACATTGATCGAAGCAAAGCATGTAAACTGAGAATTTTTTTGTTTCTAGCATCAAGATTATAATACCAAATCGATAATCGATTGCGATTATCATCAGGCAAATGTTTTTGCCAACGTTCCCTTGCAAGCGCTTCACTAGCAGTCGCACCATTAATTTCAGCAGCAAAAGTATGTAATGCTTGTGCACAAACAATGACATCTGCTATCAAATTTTCCGGCAAATTAAGATTGTGTGCATTACCTTCGATGCTAAAAAAATGATGAGGGAATTTGGCTTTTAAACGATTTTCAGCCAAAGCGCGCAATTCGGCATTCGGTTCTACTGCGTAAACGATGCAACCTGCATTTAATAATGCCTCAGGATCAGATCCTGATCCCGAGCCTATACAAATAACAGCAGGAGCAATGAGTTTATTATCGATACCAGACCAAAGACCTGTATTTTCATGCAATTCAATACCAGCTTGTTGCAACGCAGCAAGGGCGAATTCTTTTGGCCACTTTGGTCGAAAGAGAAAATAAGATTGTTCTTTGTTTAAAAAATCATAAGTGGTAGCAATGCTAGGAGTAGAATTCGGAAAGAAACGTGCGTTCATATTCAATTCTGGCATAAAAATAATGTGGCTGAGTATACTGCGTTCACAATGAGGATGAAATATTTTTATATGCCCGCTGACACCCTTGTAACCTGGATTAACGCTTTTCGTTCATCCGCGGTTATATGTGGTTGTATATTGCGCGAAGCGCATCATCGCCTCCCGAAAAACAAAACCAAAAATCCCCCCAGTTGAAACCCAAGTTTTATTATAGTACCTTGCCCCTCTAATCAATCATTCATAAAGGTGGCTTATGCTGTCATTTGTTAATACAACTGAATTCGGAAAATTTAAACTAGTTGTTGATCAATACTGCAAAACGATGAATTATCATGATCTCAAATTAACCAACGATGAATACATGCAATTGTTCGGTTTTATGGATGATAAGCAAGTCACACCAGAAGCACGTGGTGATGAATTAGCTGCGCAATTACATTTTGAAATCAAACGTGGATTGGCGAGACGATATAGTTTCGAATTATTATTACGTGATGAACAACCATCAGAAGATTGTTATAAAGAATTCACACAAGCGCAAGCTCTGCAAAATCGTTTATCATTCAGAGATTTTTCCGCACTTTCACTTGAGGCACGAGCATTAGATAGTGATGTAAAAGCTTTAATTAGAGTAAGCTGCTTTTTATATATGAATCATTCTTTAAAACAAACCTTAAAAAAACATGAATATACGCTATCAACAGACAGTGAAGAATTTTTAAGTCAATTTGCAAGTGCGATTTCACTCAATGAAGAATTATCTGCAGAATGTGAGGCAACAAAAGCATTAACAGTCTCACAAAGACAATTATTCCCCAAAATGTTTTGGTTAAATATGCACTTTCGTCACATGTTATACACTGAAGGCGGTGATAGCATGACAAAAACCTTTAGTGATGCGGTTGCTAAAGGTGATTTTTCAAAGCAAGATTTTTTAGCATGGAAATGGCGCTGGTTAACTAATTTGTTCGGTTTTCAAAGTGGCCCTGCGGCAAAATATTATGATTCCAATTTGCATTTCTTAGCAGCAACCATCGTTGTTGAACTTGAAAAAATATTAACGGATGCACATTATTCGTATCTTGATCATTATTTATTAAAGCGTGCGGAATTGGCTGGTTTTAATGAAGACGTTAAAACTGAGCAGCAGTTACTTGGTCACATTGCAGCTTATTGCAATCAAGTGAATGTTATTACACCGGGATTAGGTAAAGCCATTTTAGCAGGCTATAATGCTTACAAAGCTGAATTTAATGATTCTGGTGAGTTAGCATTAGCCTATACAAGTCAACGCAAAGATATGGCCGCGATCACGCCGACGTATGTACCAGCGGTTATTAATAGCGCCTATGTTGTTTTTAAAACTAAATTCAACATGACTGAAACAGATAGTTTGAAACATGCCAGTCAATTTACCTGCCAAGTGCTATCTGGGTTATATGCTTTGCCGCATGATAAAAGAATTTCATGTATGAATTTGGCGAAAGAAGCAAACTTGCAAGTGATCTTAGCAAAATGGCTTGAAAATCATCGTTCGTTTGAATTTGCGATGAATGATGCTTGTGAATTGGTTGCAAAGGAAAGAATGGCGGTTGAAAATAAATATTAAATTTTTATATGCTCAATAAATGCGGTGATGTCATATAATCCCGGATGGATTTGTTGTATCAAATTGTCGTCATTGCGAGGAGCGCAGCGACGAAGCAATCCAGCTTTTCAAGGGAAATCA
>CAZUVD010000008.1:0-59725 GCA_964623075.1 uncultured Coxiellaceae bacterium
TTCGTCGCTGCGCTCCTCGCAATGACGAAGACGGCTGTCGCTCCTCGCAATGACGACGGTAGTTTAATGTTATCCTCTTCGCAATGACGACGCTGAGCAAGGATTCTACTAACCGCTCAGTTTTAATTCTTCCCAATATTTTTCATATAAAGCTAGTGATGCTTCACTGATATCGGTTGCAAATTCACCATGCTTCATGATTTCTTTTGGCGGATAAATAATCGGATTGTTGCGCATCATGGCAGGCAAACGTTTTTGACCCGCTAGGTTTGCTGTTGGGTAACCTGAAATCAGAGACACTTTTTCTGCAATTTCTGGACGCATTAAAAAATTAAGAAACATATGTGCGGCATCTTTGTGTGGTGCTGTTTTTAAAATCGATAAATTATCGACCCACATGCTAAAACCTTCTTCTGGATAAATGAACACAATGTTTGGATTTTCTCTGGCTGCTTTAAAAACATCGCCATTCCAAGCCATACCAATGGTTGCATCTTCATCAATCATGATGGAAGTAATCGTGTCAGAAGAAAATACTTTGACGTTTTTCATTAAATCTTGCAGTTTTTCAAAAGCGGCTTTGATGTGAACTGGATTTTGATCGTTTGCAGAGTAGTGTAGCGAAATTAAAGACATCGCAAACACATCACGCATATCATCTAGCAACATTAATTGATTGCGATATTCATGGCGCCAAAGATTATTCCACTTCTTAATTTGCTTAACATCGTGGTAGGCCGTATTAACAAAAATACCCGTAATGCCCCACAAAAATGGCACACTGTATTCTGACTTTGGGTCAAACGCTTGGTTTTTAAAAATAGGATTAATATTTTTATAATTAGGTAATTTAGACTTATCTAGCGGTTCTAGCATGTTCAGACGACGCATGCGATCCACAAAACTGCTGTAGGGTAAAATAACGTCATAGCCTGAGTTTTTAGTGACTCGTAATTTGGCAAACATGATTTCGTTATTTTCATAGGTTGAAAAATTAACTTTAATACCGGTTTCATTTTCAAATTGTTGAATGATGCTATCAGGGATTTCACCAGCCCAACCATATACATTTAATATTTTATCAGCAGCAAATAATAATTGCGGTGTCAGCAATAATAAAAATAACCATTGTTTAATTATTTTTTTCATATTTTTCTCACACTTTTTTCTTTTGCATGATTTGCGCCAAAATCACGATAAGCAAGGTGATCGCAAATAATACGGTGCATAAAGCATTAATTTCTGGTTTGATGCCAGAGCGCACCATGGAGTAAATTCTAAGCGGTAAAATTTGAAATTCAGGGCCTGAAACAAAGTAACTAATAATCACATCATCAAGCGATAATGACAAACTTAACAGCCAACCCGACATTAAAGCTGGCCACAATAAAGGCACTAAAATGCGGCGGAAAATTAAACCATCAGCCGCTCCCAAATCTTTTGCCGCTTCAAAAATATTTTTATCGAATGTGACTAAGCGACTAAAGACAGTCACAATCACAAACGGAATACAAAAACTAACATGCGCGAAAAATAAAGACCAAAAACCCAGTGAGACGCTAAATAAAGTAAATAAAATTAATAAAGCTGCGCCCATTACAATTTCAGGCGATAGAATTAAAACGAAAATTAAGCTATTTAGTAAGCGGCGCCCAAAAAATCGGTAACGATACAGGCTAATCGCTGTCAGCATGCCTATAAATGTTGCGGCCGTTGCTGATGTAATACCTAATAAGAATGAATGCCAAGTTGCAATCCATAAATCTTTATCAGTAAATAATTCTTGATACCATTCAAGGCTGAAACCATGCCAGCGCAATGAATATTGCGATGCATTAAATGAATACACTATTAATACCAAAATAGGAATGTAAAAAAATAAATACACTAATGTCAAATAACTATTAGTAGCTGTGCGAGAGGTTGTCATTAGAACCACTCCCGCAGTGTTTTATCCCGAGAGGCTAAAACATAGATAAAAATAAGTACCGCAAGCAATATCGTTAACATGGTGCTTAATGCAGAACCTAATGGCCAATTGCCTGAAATCAAAAATTGGTTTTGAATTAAGTTGCCAAGCAAAATGGACTTAGCACCGCCTAAGATATCCGTGATATAAAATAACGTCATCGCGGGTAAAAATACTAAAATGGAACCTGAGATAATACCTGGCATGGTGAGTGGAATAATAATGCGGCGAAAAGTGGTTAAGCGGCTAGCACCCAAATCGTGCGCGGCATCAATTAAGCGACCATCTAAACGTTCGATATTGGTCATTAACGGTAAAATCATGAAAGGCAAGAGATTGTAAACTATACCAATCACCACCGCGTAATTGGTGAACATGATAGAAAGGGGTTGATGAATAATGCCAAGCGCAATTAAAAGCGAATTTAGCAAACCCTTAGCTTTGATAATGGCAATTAAAGCATAGCTGCGAATGAGAGAGCTTGTCCAAAACGGAATGATGAGTAATAAAACGAGAATATTTTTAAAACGACCTTCCATGCGACCAACCGCATAGGCAAAAGGATAACCAAACAGTAAGCACACAAAAGTGGAAATACTAGCGACCACAATGGATTTTTCTAAAATGCGAAAATACGTTGGATTAAATAATTCTTGATAATTTCGTAGTGTGAAAACGGAATTAGCCAGTTGGTCGCCTTCATGTGACATAAAGCTGGTAATGATCACCAATAGAAAGGGTAATAAAGCAAAGCTAAATAGCCAAACCCAAACAATGCTTAGGGAAAAGTGACGAAAGTTAATCTTCATGCGGCAAGATGACCTCCCAACCTGGCGCCCAAGTCACCCAGACTTGTTCGCTCATCTTGTATTCCAAGCGGTCGTCGTCTTCGTTAAAGAATTCAGTTGCTGCAATGAGTTTATTGTCATTGGCAAGGCGTACCATCAAATCCACCGTCGTGCCTTTGTAAATCGCTTCTTCGACGGTGCCTGCAAACATTTCTACTGTGTCATTGATTTCGTGTTGCCCCCAAACGCGAACGTCCTCAGGGCGAACCACCACCGACACATTTTCACCTGGGGTAAACATACGTGGGCTGGTTACCATGCGTGTTTTACCTAGCACATCCACTAACCAGCGTTTTTCACCTTGGTGGCTGACAATTTGGCCTTCAAATACATTTACTTCACCGATAAAAGTCGCAACATTTAGATTGGCGGGTTCTTCGTATACTTGACGGGGTGTGCCAATTTGTTCGATATGACCTTCTTGCATGACGACAACGCGATCGGACATGGAAAGGGCTTCTTCTTGATCGTGGGTCACGAAAATAAAGGTGATACCCAATTTACGCTGTAATTGCTTCAACTCAATTTGCATGGTTTTACGTAAGCGATAATCTAGAGAGCTTAATGGTTCATCTAATAGTAATACGCGAGGTTGATTGACCGCGGCGCGAGCAATAGCAACACGTTGTTGTTGACCACCACTTAATTGGCTTGGTTTGCGATCGACGTATTTTTCAAGCTTTACCATTTTTAAGACATCAGCAATGCGTGTCTTCATTTCGCTGCTGGGTACTTTTTGGCAGCGAAGACCAAAAGCAATATTTTCATAAACAGTCATGTGTGGGAAAAGAGCATAGCTTTGAAATACTGTGTGAATGTGACGCTTGTGTGGCGGCAGACCAGTGACATCTTTGCCATCTAGGAAGATGCTGCCTACCGTTGGGTCTTCAAAGCCTGAGATCAAGCGTAGCAAGGTGGTTTTGCCGCAGCCCGAGGGCCCGAGTAACGTTAGGAATTCGCCTTCACGCACATCAAGATGAATGTCATGTAACACCTCATGATGATGGATGGACTTATAAACGCCTCTTAGTTCAATCACATTTTTGGCCAATGCATCAGTCCTCAACGAAAGCAATCATACAAATTCAAAGGTCGCAAATTATGGGGCGTAGAACAAGATATGTCTAGTGATTATGTTAGCTGGATTATTCTATCATTAGTCGTTATCTTATTGCATGAAAATGATGAAATATTACGCATGCAACACTGAAGGCGCTAAACGAGATGTCGATTGCCATTATTACTACTAGCACCAACGATTCTACCGCTGAAAACACAGTGCTTGCGCTCGCACGCGTTGGTTTGCAGGCTATCTTGTTGACTACTGAAAATGCCTCAGCCGAAAAATTGGAAGCAATGTCAGGCTATGTTTTATTGGCAGAGCAGGTTTCACCTGCCATCGGTCAAGCGCTCATCTTGCACGCCACCACGGGCAAACCAATCATCGGCATTGGTCAAGGCGCAAAATGTTTGGTGAAGAATGGCATGGTGCCTGGGCTTGAAAATAATAAGCCGGCGATCACCTGGCAATCGGCCAGGGCATCTATGTATATGCGGTTATCGAATGATTATCAGCGTAATGCTTTTACCAAGCATTTGTCAGCGCAAACGATTTTAACTTTGAGCATGCAGCCACCCGCTCTGGGCTTTGCCATGAGTTCGGCGTTATTAGCAGAAATGGATTATCAAGGGCTGAACCTCTTATTCTATTGCGACCAAGCAGGCGACATTCAAGCCCAAGGCGGAATTGCAGCTGTCTGCAATAAAACAGGCAACATATTAGCCATCCTGCCCGAAGCACCGGATGAAATTTTTTCATCGATGCGCGATTACATTGCGATGGGGCAATTTACGCAAGTGTTGCCGTTGAATTACTATCCTAGGTAGTTCAAGCTCTTAAACGTGCCCGTGAGCGTGCCCGCGTGCGTGCCCGTCTTTTCGGCTTTCCCGAAAATCAAAAGCCGAAAAGACGGGCACGCACGCGGGCACGCTCACGGGCACGTTTATAGTTTTATTTCTCTTGTCGCCAACCCCATTCAATCGGATAATGACAGCAGAGTCATAACAGGAGTATGTGATGAACATTTTAATAGTCGGTTCTGGCGCCCGTGAACACGCGATCGCTATCACCTTGCACCGATCGTCTCCAAAGCCGAAAATTTTTTGCAGTGGCAAAACAGTCAACCCTGGTATCAAGCAAATGACAGAGAATTATTTCGTTGGTGATAACAACGACGTTAATCTCATTGCTAAATTAGCAAAAGATTGGGCAATTGATTTAGCCATCGTAGGGCCTGAGTCGCCACTTGAGCGTGGTCTTGCTGATGCATTATGGCGAGAAGGTGTGCCTACGATTGGCCCGCGACAACAACTTGCTAAAATCGAAACAAGTAAAGAATTCGCCCGCAACTTAATGCAAAAATACAAAATCCCAGGCTTACCTAAATTTCGCGCCTTTCATGATTTAAAAGGCATTGATGCCTTTTTAAAAGAATTGGGTGAAGGTAACTACGTTGTTAAAGCAAATGGTTTGATGAGTGGTAAAGGCGTGAAGGTGGCAGGCGATCACTTGCATTCATTTAATGAAGCTATCGCTTTCTGCCAAGAAATTTTAGATGCAGGTCAAACGATTGTGATTGAACAAAAACTCATAGGCCAAGAATTTTCATTCATGGGTTTTTGTGATGGCAAAATAATGGTACCAATGCCCATCGTGCAAGATCACAAGCGCGCCTATGTTGACGACAAAGGGCCGAATACGGGCGGTATGGGCAGTTATTCTGATGCGAATCACAGCTTGCCATTTTTAACCGCGAAAGATGTTGAATCCGCCTGGTATATTAATGAAGCAGTTTTCAAAGCGCTCATGCAAGAAACTAAAGAAAAATACATTGGCATTTTATACGGTAGTTTTATTGCAACCAAAGATGGTATCTATGTCATTGAATTTAACGCACGTTTTGGCGACCCGGAATCCCTCAATGTGTTGACGATTTTACAATCGGACCTTGCTGGTATTTTTAAAGCAATGGTAAATGGCGATTTGCACGAAGAAATGGTGCGTTTTGCGCCACTTGCAACCGTGTGTAAATATGCAGTGCCTGATGGCTACCCAGATAACCCTGTTAAAAATGTTCCGATTGATATTGCTGCTGTTAAAAACAAAGCGCGTTTATATTTTTCATCCGTGGATGCCATTGATGGCAAAATTTATGCGCGTGGGGCAAGAACGGCAGCGTACGTGGGTGTTGCTGAATCCATACCGGCGGCGGAAGTTATATCTGAGCGAGAAGTCTGTGGGATAGATGGGCCGTTGTTTCATCGTAAAGATATTGGCACAGAGAGATTAATTCAGCGCAGAGTCGATGCGATGCGGAAGTTGAGGGAGTAATCTGTCATCACGGCAATTTCCTCTGGAAATTGCCGGGGGTGCAATGACGGATTTGGGATTCACGTGGACGGGTCTCGGACAATCGCCTTCGGCGATTTCCGGGATGACATCGTTAAACCACCACCAACACTAACCCCGCCAATATCATCCCTACTGCACAAGCCGTCGTAAAACTAATCATTTCATGCATAAAAAACGCTGAACTCAATAAACTCAATACGGGGACTGCTAAAAACCCAAGCGAGACTGCAAGAGTCGGTAATTCTTTATTGATAATCACGCCACTCCAATAAGAAATACCCGTGACTAAAATACCCGTATAAGCGAGCGATAAAATCAGTGGCGTGCCCCAAGTGATATGTAATGTTGGTTCTTTTACATAAGTGAAAATTAAAATAGGGATGGTGCCAATCAATAGTTGCCACGGAATTAATTCAAGTGGGGATTTTGTCCAATGCATATAACGTGCACAAAGCATCGATACCGCCCATGAGAGCGAAGCAAGCAACAACATGGCCGTACCAAATAAAACATTGCGATCCGTCCAGTCAAATTCCCACGGACTCATTAAAATGATCAAACCAACGATGCCAAATAAAAAGCCAGCCCATTTTAAGCGACTGTGTTTTTCTTGAAAAACAAAGACAGCGATCGGCATGATCCAAAGCGGCGTGGTATAAGCCAGTAAAGAGGCGCGTCCAGCAGGAATGTAATTTAAGCCAAGATTCGTTAAAAACACATAAAAGCTAATTTGCAGCAAGCCAATGATTAAAATTAACGGCATATCTTTGAGGCGCGGCAGGGCGAATTTATCAAGCGCAATGACGAGTGCCATCATGGTGCTTGTGCCAATTAATAAACGAATAGAGGTATACCAGAGCGGTGACATGTAGCCAAGACCAAGCTTGTTTATCGGCCACGACAAGCCCCAGCTCAAAATAATGAACAGGAATAAGCCAATGATCCTGAGATTTGAGCGTGCAATAGTGCTCATCGAATTCTTTCTATATTTTGTCTAGCCGCTATAATAAGCGAAACAGTAAGCGGTGTCATCTTGGAACTGCTAACATCATTTTCGTTATTGAAAAATGTAGCCTGGACACGCTTTTTGTGTCCGGGGTGGTTGCATCGAGAGGTGTCCTGATACAACCACCCCGGACACAAAAAGCGTGTCCAGGCTACTAAAATAAAGAGGAATTTTTATGTTTCCACCGGTGACGCTTAAAGAATTTGATCAAGATGTGTGGCAAACGATTGAAAATGAAAAGCAAAGACAAGAAGAGCACATCGAATTAATTGCCTCTGAAAATTATGTCAGTCCTGCCGTTTTAGAAGTGCAGGGTTCTGTTTTTACCAATAAGTATGCAGAAGGTTATCCTGGCAAGCGTTATTACGGCGGTTGCGAATTTGCTGATGTTGTTGAAACATTGGCGATCAATCGTGCCAAAACCTTATTTGGCGCAGATTACGCCAATGTGCAGCCACACTCTGGTTCACAAGCCAATGCAGCAGCGTATGCGGCAATGATTCAACCAGGTGATACGGTATTAGGGATGAGTCTTGCTCATGGTGGCCATTTAACACACGGTTCACCAGTGAATTTTTCTGGTAAGTTATATCGATTTTATTCATATGGTTTAGATGCAAAAGATGAAATTGATTACGATGCCGCAGAACGTTTAGCAAAAGAACATAAACCAAAATTAATTGTCACCGGATTTTCTGCTTATTCTCGTGTGGTTGATTGGCAGCGTTTTCGTGATATTGCAGATAGTGTTGGCGCATTGATGTTAGCTGATATTGCGCATGTTGCAGGATTGGTGGCAGTTGGATTGTATCCATCCCCTGTGCAAATCGCAGATGTGACAACCACTACGACACATAAAACATTGCGAGGCCCAAGAGGCGGATTAATTTTAGCTAAATCAAACCCTGATTTAGAAAAAAAATTAAATTCAGCCGTGTTTCCTGGCGGCCAAGGTGGACCATTAATGCATGTTATTGCCGGCAAAGCCGTTGCATTTAAAGAAGCGCAATTACCGGAATTCAAAGTGTATCAACAACAAGTATTAGATAATGCGCGTCAACTGGCTAAAACCATCATGCAGCGCGGCTATCGCATTGTTAGTAGTGGTACAGACGATCATTTAATGTTGATTGATTTAATAGATAAAAAGATAACAGGTAAAGATGCAGAAGCAGCATTATCAGCCGCATTCATCACAACAAATAAAAATGCCGTGCCAAATGACCCACAGTCACCTTTTATCACAAGCGGTTTACGCATCGGATCACCTGCTATTACCACGCGTGGTTTTAAAGTAGCAGAGTGCGAACAATTAGCAAATTGGATGTGTGATATTTTAGATGATATTCACAATCAAGAAAAAATAGCGCAAATAAAGCAAAATGTGATTGCGCTTTGTAAACGATTTCCAGTGTATGCGAAAAAATAATATAAAAAAATAAGTCACACAATAAAATAAAAAAACGAGGGCAATACTATGCTAAGAAAATTAGGGGGGAGACGTATATCAAAAGAAAACAAAGTAAAAGATGTCACAAAATCAAGTTTGCGCTCCAAAATTCAAGATTACAACGAAACACGCAATAAAATACTGGAAGGGTTAGCCGAGTATGGGTTGCTCGACGAAATTCAAAATCAGTCATTTCCAGGTGAGTTGACTATTCCAAAACAGTTAGACCAAATGACGCAAGCAGATTTGAACGCAATATCTTTAGAATATGATAGTGCTTTTGATACGTTGCAGATCGTGTCTTTTTCGATTTTTCAAAAACACAAACAGCATCAAGAGGCGCAGCTAAGGCGTGAATCCATCTCAAACCTATTAAAAAAGAATAATGTCTCAGAAAGTCAAATCGTCACCAAGTCAGGTGGTGATGCGGGGTTAACTGAGGAAGAATTTCTGAGAGGCATAGTTGATGTGCTAGATAATAAGCAATTGTTAGCAGAAATTGCCCCATTAACTGCAGCAAATTCATCAACATCAACTGCAACTTCAGTGCAACCATTAGCGAAGTCAGCGCCTAAAAAGGTGAAACGACCCGCAGTAAAAGCAGAGCCGCAAAGGCAAAAATCATCCGCTATTAATGAAGAAGTTTTTGAAACTGTTGGCGATCAACAATATTTATTTACCCGATTGCAATTAATGATCGACAAAGAAAATGAAGCAATTAAGGCATATAATGCAGCATTAATTGTCGTGAAAGCAGAAATAGGCGATTCACCAGCATTAAACAATCTAACGGCATTTGATGAATTGCCGAATTTACCAAAAAATGAAGACTGGGTTGCGCTTGATATTAATAAGCAAGTTGAAGCGTCTTCCAAAAAACGTTTAACAGCGCAAGCGATTGTTGATGAGGCAACTACAAAATTACATGCAAAATTAAGAGCAGAGAAAAAGCAACAAAAACTCCTAGAAGTGAAAAAAGAAAAGGACATGTTTGAGCTTGAATTGATAGATAGAATGAATCGCTCGAGTGGAAGTGATGTTGTTGAAGAGGACGCTCCATCGGTGAGTGAATCAAGAAAAAAAGAGCCATTACCCTACGACCCTTTTCAAGAGACCGATTTCACAGAATATAGAAAAGTTATTTTGCCAATGCCGGTAGTGAGTGCGCCATCTAGGCCGACACTTAAAAAAAATAAAAAAGAACCCTTAAAAATTAATGCAACACAAATCCATTTATTACCGATTTTGGAAGAAGTGGATGTCATAAAAAAATTATTTATCGCCTATTCTCAATATTGCCAAAAAAATCAAAAATCAGGGATATTTGATGCGCAAAGCGCCATTTATCTTTGTGGTATGGAACGAAAATTACTAAAAATATATGAAAAATTATTAGTGAATAGTAGAAGTTCCGATTCATCTCATATTTTTGAAAATGATGAAGCAATTTCAATGTGTCGAAATATCACTAAATATTTGTATGTTGATTTTCTTTGTAATAATAATTCAGATAGTATTAAATTATTAGTGACTTTTACTGATACGACTCTTCGGGATGCACTTTCCGCTAAGCTTTATACTAAACAGATGGATAAAATATCATTAAATGATATTCCAAAAGAATTGCAGCAATTACTATTACAGCAAAACAAACCAGTTGATTTGTCGCTCATGGATGCTCGTTACAAAAGTATTCTTAATATTATTCATGCATTAAATAGACAGCACGAAGAATATATCACCGGAGATTTGGTTTATAAGAAGCCAGGGCAAGAATTGGCGCGCGCTTTATTTTTCTGTTTGGCGCTTGCAGGGTTAATGACAAAACATGCGTTTTTGCCTGCTGAATATTCTGAGTCGATTGAGAAAATGATTGGCGCAGATAATGCGGGCAACAGCCATCGTCTTTTTGCGAAAACCAACAAGAGAAAAACAACCAGATTATTGTCGAGTCTGGAAATGAAATTAAAATCAGGTAATCAGGCTGAAAAAAACGCTGCAACATTAGCTATTGAACAATTAACAGCAATTGAAATGGCAAAGTTGTTAGTAGAGATATGTAATTTAGAAAGTCACGAAACTAAAGGCGCTTGGAGTCATATGGGCGCTGAAGTGATCGATTTGATTCATCGCGTTAGTCAAAAATTTGAAGAATTGCATACTTTGCAAGGCGATCTTTGTTTCAGTTATGCTAATCACTCAGGTCTTGCATTTTATGCGAAGCAAAAAGCGCATGAAATCAATGGGCAAATAGAAAAAGCATTATTTTCTGAAATGGCGAAATCGGATAATTTTTTTAAATCCATGCAGCAAGTGATTGATTTATTGCAGCAGCAGGATTTTTTGAGCGCAAAATCTGAAGCAAAGGTGTTAATGGAAAATAATCATTTAGCATTTACCACTTTTAGTAATCGCTATTTATGGGGCCCCACCGCTCAATTACTAACCAAAGTGCAAAAGATGTTTGGCGAATTATTTGATGATGAGATTAAGGTTGATCGTGAGATGCAGTTAGGTGTAACACTGGTTTGATCTAGCTGAATTTCAACTTGATGTGGTGGGTTCTATATAGCCACATCAAGTTGGTTTATTTATTCAGTGGTTTTTTCTTTATTTTTTGCGGGTTTTTTGTCACTTGTTTTTTTCTGCAGTAATGCTTCTAATTCATCAACAAGCAAGGGTTGGCTAAAATAAAATCCTTGAATTTCTTTGCATTCTTCCGCTTTTAAGAAATTTAATTGGTTTTGAGTTTCAACGCCTTCGGCTAAAATTTCTAAATTTAAGCCCGCAGCCATGGCGATGATCGCTTTAATAATGACATCATCACCATGATTGACTTTAATATTTTGAATAAATGAGCGATCTATTTTTAATCTATCTAATGGTAAATTTCTAATATAATTTAAGCTTGAATACCCCGTACCAAAATCATCAACCGCAATTTTGACGCCAATATCTTTTAAGGTATTGATAACGCTTACCGTTGCGGCATTATTAATAATAGAATTTTCGCTTAATTCTAATTCTAAATATTCAGGCGACATTTTCGAAGTTTTTAAAGCAAGGCGTACTGTGTCGACAAAGTTCAACTGACGCAACTGTTGGGTTGTGATATTGACCGCCATGCGAATTGGGGCAAAACCGGCATCTTGCCAAGCTTGATTTTGCCTGCAGGCTTCATTTAATACCCATTCACCAATGGGTATGATTAAACCAGTTGTTTCTGCTAATGGAATAAAATCGATAGGCAAAATAACGCCTTTTTCCGGGTGTCGCCAGCGCACTAATGCTTCAACGGCGGTTAATTTGTTTTCGTTAACATCGTATTGTGGCTGATAGCATAAAAATAATTGATTTTCGATGATGGCGCGTCGCAATTGTGATTCGATTTCAAGTTGCTTTAAGCTTTCTTCATTCATTACTTCTTCATAAAATTGAAAACGATTGCCGCCAAGACTTTTGGAGCGATACATGGCCGCATCAGCATTGCGTATCAAATCATCTTTTGTTTTGCCATCATTGGGGTATGTTGCAATGCCGATACTGCTAGTAACAGTTAAATGATGATTGGCAATAGTAAGTGGTTGTCGAATAGTCTCAAGTAACCCACTAACAATTTTGATTAATTGTTCAGGCGATGATAATTCTCGTATAATCATGACAAATTCGTCACCACCAATGCGTGCTAAAGTGTCACTTGCTCGGACTTTTTCAAGCAAGCGTTTCGAAACAATCGTTAAAAGTTCATCGCCGGCAGAATGACTCAAACTATCATTGATTAATTTGAAGCGATCAAGATCAAAAAATAAGACAGAAAAGATAGCATGAGTGCGTTCACTCTCCGCGATGGTTTGCGTTAATCGATCATTTAATAGAATGCGATTAGGTAAAGAGGTTAATGGATCATGCGTTGCTAAGTGTTGCAATTCTTCTGTTCTTTCTTGTACGGTATTTTCAAGGGAATTGGTATAAGCACGTGATTCTTGAATTAACTTCCATTTCTTAGTCAGCGCACATGCTAATTGACGGACTGAAGTGGAATCAAAAGGTTTTTTTAAAATAAGTAAATTATCATTTTGCCCAAGTTCTTTTACTGTTTCTTCCCAACTGTAATCGGAGTATGCCGTACAGATAACAATTTGAATATCTTTATCCACTTCCCAGATATGTTTGATGGTTTCAATGCCATCCCAACCAGGTGGCATGCGTACATCAACGAATGCTAACGAGTAAGGATTGCCTTGCGAAATAGCTTGTTCGATTTTATTAAATCCTTCTTTGCCTTGTGTGGCTGTATCAATCATGAAATTAGGAAGTAAAACGCTAGCATTTTTTTTGGCTGTGTCTTTGCCGAATATAGCATCACCAAGATCATCTAGATCTTGAGCTGCTTGTTTGCTCGTTAAAATCTTGATGAAATCACCGTGAATGTCTAGGTTGTCATCAATAATTAAGATGCGAAAATCATGTTTATTGCTGGTCATGATTGCTCCTTTTTCGTGCTATGCTTTCCTTTTCACTATTATATCAAATTTAAATGGGTGAATTATTAACGACTTGGGATTGCTGGTAACGTGTTGAACTGACAGAAAATATCAGTTATTAGGCGATAAAATAAGCAAATGCTACATGACATTAGTTTCTTTTTTTTAAGCCAAACTTGTTTCGCAGTAAATCTTCGCGATCTTCTAATGCTGCACGAACATTTAATTGATATGTTTTAAAATCGTGCTCCTCCATTCTAGCAAAAAGATGATTTTCTGTTTCATACAGATTACTTAACAAAGCGTTGTCTTTGAAGTCTAAAGCCTTGCCGCTATTTTGGAAGGTGGTAAAACTTTTAATGAGTGGCGGATTTTCAATAGAGGTTTTTAAACTGCTTTTAGAACTATATTTAGTGCGATGTTTTTTAGCTTTTTGTAAATGATGTTGCAATGCTAAAGCAATATAAACGCTATCTCTGCCATCGAGCGCGGGATCAGGTTGTTGATAGGCTAATTGTTTTAAAGTGAGATCTTCTCGAAAATAAGTGCGTCTGTCTTTTAAGGTAATAATAGGGCGAATAATCAGTGCGCGAATGATCATAGCAGGGATCAAGATAATTTTGGCAATAGCAAATAAGAATTGCAAAAAAGTGCGCAGTGAGTAATAACCATATTGCGGTGCATAACCATCTTTTTTACGGTAACTATGGATTGCTTGCCCTAGGTACCATAAAGCTTTTGGTGTTCTTCCGATAGAAAAAAATAATTCTTTAAAGGCGCGAATGGGAAAGAAAAATAAATCATCCCAAAAAGCGTTTCTTGATTTAAAGGGTTTGAATGTATTTTTAAAACCATTTGTGATGATACGTTTGAATTGACCGGTCGCTTTGTAACGATAATACGCGTTGGCATTTTCAAGGTATGCTTTCAGATTTTGCTGATATTGCTCGAGGCTTATTTTGTGTTTACCATTATCCATCAGTTTTAAGTGACTGCGATGTCTTTCAGCGCGCAATTTTAGCAATTGATAATAATTCATTTAGCGCTCACTCCGTGTATTTATGCAAAAAGGTGGCTTGCGATTTTCCTTAATGCTAATGGCAGCCAGGGCGTAAAGGCTTTTGGATTTTCTTGCAGTTCGGCTTGTAATTCCCGTAGTGTGATCCAACGAGTGGTGGCAACTTCAGCGGTATTAAATTGAAAAGGCAATTTGCTATCAATGGCGCCAAGCAAGACGTGATCGATTTCATTTTCGATCAAGCCATTATCAAATTGTGCGGTGTAGTGAAAATAGCCTTGATCGCTCAAAGTGGTTGCGAATCCCATTTCTTCCTGTAATCGCCTGATGGCGGCATCAAGAATGCTTTCACCACTGCGAGGATGTGAGCAACAAGTGTTAGTCCATAAACCAGGTGAATGATATTTATCTAAGGCTCGCTGTTGTAACAATAAACGCGATTCGGGTGTTAAGGGGTTGATGCTGTCTTGAAAAATAAAAACTGAAAACGCGCGATGCATCGCACCTTTAACGTGTGCCGCTAATTTTTCCATGCGACCTATTTCTTGGTCATTCAGATCGACCAAGACCACGTATTCGGTTGCTGTCATCAGGTACTTTCCAGTAGAATGGTGACCTTTTATAGCCCATTGGGCTCACTTATTTCAAGAAAATTATGCGCTGGCAGAATAACGAGCAAATCGCTTCCATCCCCATGCGGGTCGTGGGTCCGGTAAAAATCATTAGTCGTGAGGTTGACGAGGAAGTGTTGTTGCCTTTAGCAACGCTAGAATCGCCTTTGTGGCCATCTACGCATCGCGGCGCGCGTGTTTGCACGCTTGCGGGTGGTATTCGCGCTACCTTGATTGATGATCGTATGACACGTTCTATTTTAGTGGAAGCAGATACAGTTGCTGAAATATTTGCTGTTTACCAAGATATTTTGCTGCAACGTGAAAAATTACAAACCATCATCAGTGAAAGCAGTCGTTTCGCTAAATTAATCGATATGAACGCGCAAATCGTCGGTTCCATGCTATTTTTACGCTTTGAATTACAAACTGGCGATGCGTCAGGCCATAATATGGTCACTTTAGCTGCTGATAAAATGCTGACTTGGATTTTGCAGCATTATTCGCAGTTGCGTTATGTTTCTATTTCGGGTAATTTTTGCTCGGACAAAAAAGTATCAGCCGTAAATGGCATTTTGGGGCGTGGTAAAAATGTGATCGCAGAGGTGACTATCAGTCGTGAACTTTGCGCCAAACAATTAAAAACTACCCCTGAAAAAATAGTGAATTTGAATATTAAAAAAAACCTCTTGGGCAGTATTGTCTCGGGTGGTTTGAGAACGGCAAATGCGCATTTTGCCAATATGTTGCTAGGTTTTTATTTGGCAACTGGTCAAGATGCGGCCAATATTATTGAAGGTTCGCAAGGTATTGTGTTTGCGGAAGTGCGACAAGATGATTTGTATTTTTCGGTAACCTTGCCGAATTTAATTGTCGGTGCAACCGGTAGCGGCAAAACGCACGATTTCGTGACCGAAAACTTAAAAATTTTAGGCTGTAATAGCACAAATGAACCAGGGTATAATGCAAAGCGTTTGGCGGTCATTATTGCCGCTGCGGTGTTATGTGGCGAACTGTCGTTATTAGCGGCGCAAAGCAATCCAGGCGAATTAATGCGTAGTCACGTGAAATTAGAACGCAAAGGGAAAAAGAGGGTAGACACTTGCTTAAAGTAGGTATTGATACATTAGCATTTTACACATCACGCTATGCGTTAGATTTAGCGACATTAGCAGCAGCTCGCGGCATTGATGCCGAAAAATATTATACGGGTCTTGGTCAACACGTGATGTCTGTACCGCCTCCCGGCGAAGACATTGTGACCATGGCTGCAAACGCGGCACAAGAAGCATTAAAAGCATGCGATTTAAATGACATCGATATGTTATTGTTCGCCACCGAATCCGGCACTGATCAATCAAAAGCGGCTGGTATTTATGTCCATGAATTATTAGGGTTGCCGCCACGCTGTCGAGTCGTTGAATTAAAACAAGCTTGTTACAGTGCAACAGCTGCTTTGCAATTAGCGCTTCCTTATTTACACATGAATCCACAGAAAAAAATTCTGTTAATCGCAGCGGATGTTGCTCGTTATGGTTTGGGAACGGCGGGTGAATCTTCACAAGGCTGTGGTGCGATTGCGATGGTGTTAGCAGCAAATCCGCGTGTGATTGCCTTTGAACCAGAATATGGTGTGATCACCGAAAGCGTGATGGATTTTTGGCGACCCAATTATTTAAGTGAAGCATTAGTCGATGGTAAATATTCGAGTAAATTATATTTATCCATGTTAGAAAAATGTTGGCAACAATATCGGGCATTATCAGGTCGCAGTATTCAAGATCATGCGCATTTTTGTTATCACAACCCAGTGCCACGTTTAGTTGAAAAGGCACATCAAAGTTTATTAAAAATGAATGGCTACGATGCGCATCACAGTGCTACGCACATTGATGCATCCTTAAAATACGGCCGCATTACTGGCAATAGTTACACGGCTGCTATGTATGTGTGTCTTGCTTCGTTGCTAGATTACACGGCTGAAAATTTAGCAGGGCAGCGCATTGGTTTTTACAGTTATGGTTCAGGTTGTGTTGCAGAATTTTTTAGTGGTGTAGTGCAAGAAAATTATCAAGCAGCATTGCACACCGCATTTCATCAGCAATTATTCACGCATCGTTTATTATTAACCTATGATGAATACGTTGATTTGTACCAATTTAAATATGTTGATGATGGTTCAGATCAAACCATACCTGTTTATTATACCGGCGATTTTCGCTTAACAAACATGCATAAACACAAACGTATTTATGAAAAAACAGCGCAAACAGTAGAAGTTCATGCGCATGAATCACTTTATTTTACTCATCAAGTGAATCAATCGTCATGAAAGTCTATGCCCCGGGGAAATTAATTTTATCCGGTGAGCATGCAGTAGTGTATGGGCAACCAGCATTAGCCATGGCGGTTGATCGTTATGCCAGCGCTACCGTTACCAAAGAATTATTGCCGCAAATTTCTTTTCATTTAGCCGATATCGCGCATCGTTCGCGTCTGAGTATCTCTAAATTACATTTATTAAAAGAGCGTATTAAGCGTAAGTATCATCGTTTTATTCGTGGTGAATATACCATTAAGCAAGTATTGCATAAGCCCTTTGAATTAGCACATTTTGCGCTAGGCGTGCTTGCGGAAGCATTAAATGTATCGCTGCCACACGGTGTCAATATTCATGTGCAATCCGATATTCCCATTGGTTGTGGAATGGGTTCATCTGCTGCAACCATTTTATGTGTGATGCATGCAGTTTCAAATTATTTAGATGTGCCGCTGACTTCTGAGATGTTGTATCAATTAGCATTAGAAGCTGAAAATATGCAGCATGGCAAATCCAGTGGTTTAGATTTACGTGTGGCGATGCAGGGTGGTTGTGTTTATATGCGCGGTAATGAATTTTCCGCACGCGATATTCCTGGTTTAACCATGTATTTGATCAACACCGGCACACCAGAATCCACGACTGGTCAATGCGTTGAATTTGTTATGCCCCATTTTCAATCGCAAACATTATGCGATGAATTTGGTATGGTGACTAACGCGTTAGATATTGCTTTGCAACAAAATGCGTTTATTGCCGCGCAACAAGCCATTCATGCCAATCATCGGTTGTTAGATACCATTGGTGTGGTGCCAGAACGAGTCAATCAATTTATTCATGCGACAGAATTAATCAATGGTGCCGCTAAAATTTGTGGCGCGGGTGCTATTTCTGGTGAAAAAGCCGGTGTGGTCTTGGCTTTAGTTCCTGATAAAGTTAAATTAGAAGCCTTATGTAAACAGTTTCATTATGACTTGTTACCAATAGCCGGTGTTGAACGAGGTGTTTATGCCGTTTAAAGCACATGCGCCAGGGTCTTTGATGTTGTTAGGCGAATATGGCGTATTGTATGGAAAGCATGCTTTAGTTTGCGCAGTGGATAAGCGCATTACCGTGACATTAAGTCCGCGCACTGATAATAAGATTTTTATTACCTCTGCTTTTAAAAAAAGTGATGGTAGTGTCGAGCAAGTTGACTATCAAACTGATTTAGCCAATTTAAAAATTGAAAAGCCGTATCAATTTGTTTTAGGGTCATTAAAACACGTTGAAACGCGATTGCGTTATGGTTGCGATATTCAAATTGAATCTGAATTTTCACACAAAGTGGGTTTGGGTTCATCGGCTGCCGTTACCGTTGCCATGCTTGCCGCCATCTACACTTGGTTGGGTATGCGAACAACGCCAATTGATTTAGTGCGTCAAGGTCGTAATGTGGTGCGTATGGTGCAGGGTACAGGATCGGGCGCTGATGTGGCTGCCTCTGTTTATGGCGGCATGGTTGGTTTTCAATCGCAGCCGTTGACCGCTGAAAAGTTTCATCAATTGCATCCGATTAGTGCTGTTTATGCCGGGTATAAAACACCAACGGTGGATGCGATTAAACAGGTACAAAAACGTTTTCAAGCGCATCCTACCTTGTTGCATCATTTAGCGCAGGGTATCGGTCAATGTGCATTAGAAGGCATCCAAGCAGTGCGCCGTGCTGATTGGCCGGCATTAGGTGAAATCATGAATATGCAGCAAGGATTAATGGAATCCCTTGGTGTTAGCAGTCAAGATATGCAAAGCATGATTAACGCATTGCGCAAAACGTCCAGTATTATGGGTGCGAAAATTTCAGGTGCGGGTTTAGGCGATTGTGTGGTTGGTTTAGGTGAAATGACAGACTATTCGCCGGTAGTAAATGGATCACATTTAGTAAATGTGGCAATGACGTTACAAGGAGTGAATTGTGAAAAAATCTGATGCGACTGCTGTTTGCACGAAAAGTGATATTGTTAAAATCATTTTGCCACAAATTGCCATTAGCCAACCTGAGCGTGAAGCGGGTTTAGGTTTTGCGCCAACCAATATTGCTTTATGTAAATATTGGGGTAAGCGTAACACTGAAATCAATTTACCTGTGACTAATAGTCTTTCGATTGCCTTACCTGATAAAGGTGCCTTAACGTCATTGAGTGTTTATGAAGGTGATCGTGATGAAGTGTTATTAAATGGCAAAGTATTAGATGCCAATAGCGAATTTGTAAAACGCATCAAACAGTTTTTAGATTTATTTCGCGAAGATAATAAATGGCATTTACGTGTTGATATCAAAATGGAAATTCCAGTAGCAGCAGGGCTTGCATCATCAGCTGCCGGTTTTGCATCATTAGTTTGCGCGATGAATGATTTATTTTCATGGCGCCTACCATTAAAAGATTTGTCGATTTTAGCGCGTTTAGGTAGTGGCAGTGCGGCGCGATCATTGTGGAGTGGTTTTGTTGAATGGCATGCTGGTTTGCAACCGGATGGCATGGATTGCTTCGCTGAGCCTCTTTTAACGCAGTGGCCAGCATTACGCATTGGTATTTTAACCGTGAGTACAGCCGAAAAACCCATCTCATCTCGTGAAGCCATGCAGCGCACAGTGAATAGTAGCGTGCTATATTCCAGTTGGCCGAAAAAAGTCAGTTTAGATTTGGCAATTATCAAGCAAGCAATCAAAGTGAAGAATTTCTCCCTTTTAGGCGGTACTGCAGAATCAAATGCGTTAACAATGCATGCCACCATGCTAAGCAGTTGGCCACCGGTTTGCTATTATTTACCTGAAACGATCGCAGCGATGCATAAAATCTGGAAATTGCGGAAAGAAGGTTTAAGTTTGTATTTCACGCAAGATGCAGGACCGAATTTGAAGTTAATGTTTTTGGAAAATGACGCTGAAACGGTGCAAAAGGAATTTCCCGGTATCGAAGTCATCCGAGTATTCGAGTAGCCTGGACTAAACGCGCAGCGTTTTGTCCGGGTTTGTTTGTGTGGCCACCAAACCTGGACAAAACGCTGCGCGTTTAGTCCAGGCTACTTTTTCATGGTGGGAGCCTCCATTATCTTTTCACGTTCATCTTTCCCCGGTAGCGATTCATGCAACTTCATAGCTTGAGCGACGATGGACTCATCTTTACTTGCCAGATAAGTCAAAAAATGATTATTAAATACAATCATTAAATTTGGATCAAGAGGCACAAGTAATTTCATTTTAACAAGTTCAGTTAACTGGTTGATGAATGTATCGTAATTTGCATCCTTGTCCTTACCTTCTTGTACTATGTAGGCATATTTATTACAAATGTAAGCCCATCTTTTTTCAATAATAGCAATTTGATCAGGCGAAAAAGTTTTTTTATCAACATATTCTTGTAATATTAAAACCGTTTGCAGCCATTGTATTGGATTAGGGGTATTGCTGCGTTTGTAACGGTTGCAGGGCGCAATTTTTTTAACGATGACTGCAAATAAATCAATATTACTTTCAGATAAATTAATGGCTTTAGTGATTCGGCGTAACGCAGTTTCAAGATTAGTCGTGAAGCATTCACTTGAATTTGCTATACTTACCATTAAATTTTTTTTAAAATCGACTTTTAAGCTATTAGAAAATAACGCGTAATCAGCAATATCTTCCAGTTGAAATTTCATGGCTGTATTTAATATCCGTTCAGATAATTTTTCCCAGACAAATTTCATTGTTGCGAGTGTTTGATTGTCAAGCCAACCAAACGCTTGATAATGGTCAAACAGTTGATTGCATAAGTGAAATTCCCAGTTTTGTGTGACTATTTTTATCAAAAATAAATCTGCTTTGAATTTTTTTATGTCATTCTGAAATTCTTCAGTAAGGTTATAATTTGACAAGAATTTATCGAGCAGAATAATTTTGCCGATATCGTCAATAGAGTGTGAAATGCAAAACGTTGCGTCTTGAATTTCCTGTTTAATTTGTTCAATGCAATTTTTAGCAGTCTGGCGGGCCTTTTCTCGGATATCATTTCTAACATCTTCAAGGCCTAATTGTTGGCATAAAGCATAAGCTCTGAAAGATTGAGCTATAAAATAAGGTATTGCAAAATTGTTGTTTATTTTAAAACCGTCAGGAAGTTTATTGGGTAGCACACTGAAGATAAAATCCCAACGATCGCCCCCAAAATAACTGATAGGGGATTTATTGTGAAATAAATCTTGCGAGCATGAAAATTCGCGCACGATTTTTTCAAGGGGCACACCATTTTCTTTTAATTTCGTGATGAGTGTGGGGTTTTGCACAATCAGAAAAAACAATTCGTCAGAAAATAAAGCAAATTTATCAGCGTTAATTTTCAGGATTAATTGTTTAACTTGTTCATTCAGTAATTCTTGTCGCTTGCTTTCAAGTGCTTTATTAATCTTGTCGCGCAATGCAGGCGAATAGTTTGCATCCGCAGGTCCAGTGCGCTTCGCATATTTAATTTCTTTATGTAAATACATACTATTCGTTTTGATGTCATCTAGGCTTAACTCTGAAATAAGTGTTCCGAAAGGATTTAGCAATTCTTTCTTCATATAATCGCCGCACATTGCGACCCACATTTCAATAATTCTTTCTTCAGTAATTTCTTCCGCTTTAACTTTGCGCATTGTGTTATGTGAACCAGAATATTCAAAAATGGGCAGTACTGTTGCTACGCCAAATCTAGCTTCAAATTTCTGTGTGCCAATGGTTTCTCCAAATTTAGCAATAAAAGCGCTTTTAACTTTTCTAATTTGCTGCTCATATTCATTTTGTAAATAAATGACTTGTAATAAGGCAGAATAAGAATGAGTAGCGCGCGATTGTCCTAACATATCTTCATTATAAATGCTGGGATCATTAGAGTAATAAAGAGCATCATATTTGGTGATATCATAAGTAATTTCTACGTGATTACCAGGGTACCAGCCTTTTAATATTTCATGTACTGTGCCGCCACCTAATTTCAACTGATTATGTAGTTGTTTCATTTCAGAAGTGGTGACCTCTATTGGTTTTCTTACAATAGCAGCGCTTTGCACCCAATCCGCCTTTTTTCCATGAGAAGTGTTAGCGTCAACAGTTGAAATGCAGCTGATATTTCGATAATCGAGTTCACAAATTAAAAATCCAGCGTTACAGAAGGTGTTTGCGCCATATCCAAGCATTGCAATTGAACGGTATGGATTACCATGTTTTTGATCATTGTTATTTTTAGTGCTTCTTGTTGCGATTGTCAGTGTGCGAGTGGTTTTGCGAATTTCAGTTTGCGCTAGCGTTTCTTCCTCGTGTTTTGATGATACTGCTGATGGGGATCCAATGCCTCTGGCAAAAACCAAGCCGGAACGAATAGCTGCGCGCATGTTTTCTTCTGTCAATCCTTTTGTCCTATCATAAGGAGTTAGATCGATTAATGTTTGCTTTTTTAGTTCGTCAACAGGGATTAATTTATCTTTTAATGCAGAAATTATAGGGTGTTTCTGTTTATCGATATCTTGGTTTAAAGCCTGATACGCATTTTCATGATTATATTTTTTCTTAACATCGGCATCTGTTTCAGTAAAAGTGTCGCCTTGTATTTCAATCAGGCTGCGAGCTTCCGTGATTAAATGGGCCATTTCTTCTAAGGCTAAATCATTGCCTTTTTTGCTGGCAATGTCTTTGTAAAAATCGAGGTAATTAGCATCAAACCGAGGTCTTGCTCTTAGAATATCAAGACAGTCTGCATCATGAATAATTTTTTGATAAATGTTTTTGCTATTGGATGCCGCTTGGCAAAATCGCCAAGTCATTACACCTTTTTCATTTTCTATGATTTCAAAATAACCATTGCTTGCGCTAGGATCTTTGTTGGCAGTGGCTTCGGCAATCAGTTTTGCTTTTGCTTTATCTACTTTTAATATTCTAGTTAAATATAGATATAAAAATATTCCACTTTCATGATCCCATTTATCTTCATCTTCATCTTCGCGTGCAGCATCATGAAATACAGCTGCAATTTGTAATAATTTACAATCTTCATCTGTTAAGGCTATTGCGGCTGGATCGCCATGTTTACGATAAAGATTAGCAATCACAGGAACATATATTGCCACGCGCCCCACATGTTGAATTCCATGGATGTAGCGAACAATTCCTGATTTTTTACTTGCTTTTACGCCATTACCATTAGGGTAGGCGATTTGATAAATTTTATTAAAAGCCCATTTTACATGTTCACTGATATTGCTACTTAGATTTAATTTATTTTGAGAGGTATTAAAAAGATCTTTTGGCAAATTTTTATTTTTTAAAATATCTTTTAATTTTTTCGACCATGTTTCGCCATCTTCATAAGTTTCTTGTTTTGTGATTAACGTTTCGAAGTTGCTTGGGCTGATAAAATTACTTGGCCTGGTTGAATAATCAATGGCAGCAATTTCTTTTAATGTGTAACTGATGAATTCGTGTGTGTCTCCGCCTTTGGATAAATGATTAAGAGATGTTGCAAGTGTTTGTGCTAATTCAGTTGATTGATTTAAATCATCGAGTTTTAATATTAATTCATTAACCGTATTCATATTTTTCGCTGTTGTTTTGGCATTGAAAAATCCGCCTTTTAAAAATCCGCGCCAGCCAAATGTGCTACCTTTTTTAACTTTTTCTTGATAACCCCACGTTTCACGATCTTTCGTCAGTTGTATCAAGGCGAGCTTTAGCGCTTGGGCTGAAGATTTCCCAGTTAGTTTTTCTGCTTCATAAATATGGATGTAAGGATTTTTATTGCGACCCATTACCCGTCCTCATTTTTCCCGCATTTACATGCGGGTTATTTATAGACTAAGTATAGGGGATAGGTAGTCGGCTTGCCATCAAGCCAACTTATTGAAAAGTTTATGATTGTGGCCTGGACGCTTTTTTTTGTCCGGGGTTTTTCCTCCGATCACCAAAAAGCCCCGGACACAAAAAGCGTGTCCAGGCTACAAGTAGCTTAACCATTTATATTTATGCGTTGATTTATAGCGACCATAAGCCTTACATAATGGATAAGATATTAGTAGTACTAGTAATGTGACAAAATACACTCGACCTAAATGAAAATGATAATTTTCAGGCGTTGGGTAGTGATTGGTGATCCAGGGGGATGTGGGTCCCCACCACCATTCAGGATGCGCGCCTAAAATGACGTATGAATAAAAATACGCGCAAAGGTGAATGATATTTAAATGAATGATGTAGAAAAATAATGACACTTTACCAAAGACTAGTAAAAAGCGTGTAAGTGCATTTTCTAGTGTGTTAAACAAAGGGATTAGTAAAAAGATAATACCTAATGTTAATAATAAGAATTGAAATGAAGCTGGGTATTTATCAACATTAATAAAGGAAAATACAGTGTAAATATCGCCACGGCTTTGTATCGACCAATGCGTCGGGTTGCCAAAGTAATTAAAATATCGTAGTGCGAAAAATACAGTGAGACATGCGATGCCGGTGACAATAAAGCGTTTTGTTAGAGATTTCGCAGGTAGCTTAAACCAATATCCTAAGCAATATCCTAAGCAATATCCTAAACTCATCACTGCAAACCATGGAATGACAGAATAAAAGATGGTGACATTGAATCCAGCAATATCGACATTGTCACTACCATAAATGAATGAAAATAGTTTTGCTGCGTAGGGATCGGTGGGCATTAACATCGTTAACCATTGTTGCAAACTGATAACGAGCAATGAAAAGATAAGTAATATCGGTTTCGGCAGCCAAATTAAACCAGCCAAAATCATCATCGAAAACCCAAGCGCATAAATGACTTGCACGACCAACGTTGCATCCAACGTGAATTTCCAGGCGAATGTTATAACCGTTAATTCTAAAAAGATTAACCAAATACCGCGGGTTAATAGAAAGATGGTTAATTCCTTTTTAGTGTGATTTAAACCATATAAATAAGCCGAAACACCGGCAAGAAAAACAAAAGTAGGCGCACAAAGATGCGTCACCCAACGACTTAAGAATACACCAGCGGATACTTGCCCTAAATCACTAGTACCATATAAGAGTGAACCAAAAAAATCACGAGTATGATCTAGCACCATTAAGATGAGCGCCAAACCACGTAGAATGTCGATCGAGTGCAAGCGATTTTTGTAAGCGGTGTTGGTTTGCATGTGAATGATCCAGCAAGATGATTGTTTGCCCGGAGGGTAGCATTAAATTTAAAATGAAAACAATGTCTGAAATCGGCCAAGTAGCCTGGACACGTTTTTTGTGTCCGGGGTTGTTGTATCTGGACGCACCTGTATGCAACCACCCCGGACACAAAAAGCGTGTCCAGGCTACGAAAGCAATTGGATGATGATCATCGCGAAAATGCCTGCCACTACATCATCAATAATCATGCCAAAACCACCATGCACATGTTTATCTAGATAGCGAATCGGCCAAGGTTTCCAAATGTCAAATAATCGAAATAAAGCAAAACCAAGCAAAATCCAAAATACACCATGCGGCGCATTAATCATTGTCACAAAATACCCGACGAATTCATCAATGCACATGCCAGGGTGATCATGAGTGTGTGTTTTGCGACTGATGTAATCGCACATCCACGATGTAAGACCAATGATGATTAACACCACTAAGAGGTAATAGGGCAGGGATAATTGACGTAACAATAAATAAAACGGAATCGCAAACAGAGTGCCAAATGTTCCTGGTGCAAAAGGCGCAAATCCTGCACCAAAACCAAAAGCAATGAAGTAAAGTGGGTTAGTGTAAAATTCTTTCGGTACCGGAATAATGGGTTTAGACGCAGCAGATAAGCGTTTAAATAACCAATGTTCTCTCACGCGTCTTTTTCCTTCTTTTGCGCGCCATACATTTTTATTTCAGTTGGTCGCTGAATGCGGGCAACACGATCAAGTACGCCGTTAACGAATTTGTGCCCTTCAATCGAGCCAAATTTTTTGGTTAACTCTAATGCTTCATTAATCGTAACACGATAAGGAATATCTTGACGCTTTAACAATTCATAGACGGCAACGCGCAATACTGCCATTTCAATCGGATCAATTTCTAGTAATGGTCGGCCTAAGTAAGGCTGCATCGCTTGATCGATTTCATCGCAATGTTCAGGAATGCCATGAATTAATTCTTTAAAGAATTCTAAATCTAATTTTTTATCGATGTGATAGCGCAGAAATTCAGATTCGATTTCATTTAATGATGCGCCCGCCACTTGCCATTGGTACATTGCTTGCAAAGCATAACGGCGAGCGTTATGGCGAGCAGTAGGACTGAAGGCATTATTGTTTTCGAGGTTCGTCTGGTTTTGCTTCTGATCGTTTGGCATGTCTAGTTAGTCTGCTAATTTCTTTTTGAAATTCGTTAATATCTTGAAAAGAGCGGTACACGGAAGCAAAACGCACATAAGCCACTTGATCTAGCTGATGTAATTCTTCCATTACCCACTCGCCTATTTTGGATGAGGGAACTTCTCGTTCCCCACCCATCATCGCTTTACGAAAAATTCGTGCGATGGCGGTTTCAATTTGTTCAATGCTGACCGGTCTTTTTTCTAATGCGCGTAATAAACCTGCGCGCAATTTTTCTTCACTAAAAGGTGCTCGTCTACCATCGCGTTTAATAATGCGCGGTAAAGATAATTCTGCAGTTTCATAAGTCGTGAAACGCTCTTTGCAGTCAGGGCACTCGCGACGTCGTCGCGTTTGATTACCCTCACGTATTAAACGAGAGTCTATGACTTTTGTATCATTGGCGTTACAGAATGGGCAGTACATTGCCTTTAAGTATCCACTTTAATGATGTGCAAAGTTTATCCGAGATCAATCCTAAAGGATACCAAAAAATGGAATTTGTTTTGCAGAAATCGCCATTTTTTGCTTTAAAATTAATCAATTTGACCTCTGAAGCATGTGACTAGTTAAATCACGTAACACGGTTGCACGGGCATTTAAGTAATTGATCGCCTCTAATGCTTCTTGATAGAGCATTTCTACTTTTTCTTTAGCGGTATCTAAGCCGACCAAACGAGGATAAGTGATTTTATTGTTTATCACATCAATGCCTTGAGTTTTGCCAAGGGTTTGGGTTTCAGCTTCGATATCTAAAATATCATCTTGAATTTGGAAGGCTAAACCAATGGCATCGCCAAATTTATTTAAAGCGCGCTTATTGATTTCATCTTCATCGTTTGACGCAAGACGCCCGAGTTCGATGCAGGCTGAAAACAATGCGCCGGTTTTTAAGCGATAAATATCGGTTAACAATTCTACCGGAATACTGGGATCATTCATCACCATGATATCGAGTGCTTGACCGGCAGCCATACCATAAGGGCCGCATGCTTTACTCAATACGGTCATCATTTGTGCGCGTTTTGCGGGCGTTAGCGGTGCTGGATGACTTGCCATGATTTGCATAGCTAAGGTGTGTAAAGCATCCCCTGTTAAAATAGCCATGCCTTCGCTATATACTTTGTGACAGCTTGGTTTGCCACGGCGTAAATCCGCATTATCCATGCTAGGTAAATCATCATGGATTAAAGAATAAGTGTGAATTAATTCGACCGAACTTGCCGGAATATCTAAATTTTCAAAGGGTGCATTAAAAATGCAACCTGTCGCATAAATTAAAAGCGGGCGTAAACGCTTACCGCCATTCATGAGTGAATATTCCATCGCCATTTTTAATTCAAGCGAAGGGATATCACGTAAATAAGATGAAAGTAATTCATCAAGCCTGGTGCGGCAGGTGTTTGCCAAATTAGACAGATTGGTTTTATTTGTCGCTAGCATCTTCATCATCTCCATAAGGGGCGAGATTATCTTTATTGTCTTTTTGCATTAGGATGTTGACCTTTTGCTCAGCATCATTCAGGATTTTTTGGCAATGCTTCACTAAGGTGACGCCACGCTCGAAGTGACTTAAAGATTGCTCCAGGCTCAACTCGCCATTTTCCATACCTTCAATGAGTTTGGTGATTTCGCTGAGGGATGTTTCTAATGTTGGTAAACTCTCAGTTTTTTTGACCACGTGATGCTCCTAGGATTTTCTTCGGAAAAGGTATCTTATATTTTGCAAGGTTACAACTCTTTGCTTACCTGTCATCCCGAAAACGCTTTTAAACGTGCCCGTGAACGTGCCCGCGTGCGTGCCCGGTTTTTCGTCGAACGATGGGAAAAACCGGGCACGCACGCGGGCACGTTCACGGGCACGTTTAAAAGCGTGTCCAGGCTACTGCCCCTGCGCTAAGGTGAATCCTAGCTTGCCATCATAGGTATAAAGATTTTCCGTCTTAATTACGTCCAACCCAAGTTCAACTAATGAAGATTGCAATTTCAAAATGTCTTGATGACTGATCGCTTTTAATTCGTCTGTTTTTTTCGCGGTTTGGAAGCGACAGCAGCAATGTCTGAGGTATGGGTCTTGAATCATACTATTCGGCCAAATTTTTAAACCGCGACTAGTGATAACAATTAATTCTAGTGATTTTGGTAGAACGGCATTTAATGTTGCGGCTAATTGATCGGCTGGAATATCCGTTGGGTTATCAATAAAAATATCAACACCAACTAATTCTTTTTTGCTGGTCACTTTTGGCCTATCACCATAGCAAACAATATTGGTATAAGCGCCTGGTTGATAATTAACGGGTTTGAAATGAGTTGGTTTCATGCCTAAACGTTCAATAACAGCAGCTGCAAACGCTTGTGTCCCCACTTTTTGTTTACTGTGAGCGGGTGAGTATATATCGCCGGTATGAATACCATCTTCTAATGTTTTTAACCAAGCATTTTCAATGAGCGTCGCAACCAATGGTTGATTGATGTGAATCAACATTTGAATGGCGCCATTTAATAAACCAGAAGGGTTGGCTATATCTTTACCGGCAATATCAGGCGCTGAACCGTGAATCGCTTCAAACATTGCCATTTGATTACCAATATTCGCAGAACCCGCTAAACCAACAGAGCCCGCAACTTGTGCTGCCACATCTGAGATAATATCACCGTATAAATTTTCCGTGACAATGACATCGAAGGTATTGGGTTTGGTTGCAATTAAGGCGGTACCAATATCAACAATAAAATGATCATGTGCAATATCAGGATAATCTGCAGCAATTTCATTAAAGACTTGATGAAATAATCCATCCGTCATTTTCATGATGTTGTCTTTGCTAAGACAAGTCACTTTTTTGCGATTAAATTTGCGTGCATATTCGAAAGCATAATGAATGATATGTTCGCATCCTGGGCGCGTGATAATTTTCAAACATTGATACACTTCTTCCGTGCCGCGATGCTCGATGCCGGCATATAAATCTTCTTCATTTTCGCGCACAATGACTAAATCAATATCTGTAAAAGCACTTTTCACATACGGTGCATACGACATGCAAGGTCGTACATTGGCAAATAACCCTAACGTTTTGCGTAACGTGACATTTAAACTTTTATAGCCACCGCCTTGAGGAGTGGTGATTGGGCCTTTTAACAATACTTTTGTGCGCGCTAAGGATTCCCACGCATTATCAGGAATACCGGAGGTATTGCCTTGCAGATAAACTTTTTCACCAATTTCAATTACATCAAAATCAATCGCAGCATTTGCTGCTTTTAAAATCGAAATAGTTGCTTGCATGATTTCAGGACCAATTCCATCACCATATGCAATCGTAATCGGTGTATTTATCGCCATGTGTTTTCCTAATAAATTAAATGGTTATTGAGTGGCAGCAATTAAGCCTTTAACAATGATTTCCATGTGCATGGAGCGTGAACCTTTTACCACAATGGTTGTTTGTGGTTGCACCAGTTGCATTAAATCAGTCAGCAATGCTGCTTGATCGGTATAGTGATGCGCGCGTTCACCAAACGCATCAGCTGTTATTGTTGTTAATTTACCAAATGTAAATAATTGATCGATACCAGCGTTGCGAATGTCAACACCGGCGGCTTTATGTAATGCCGCTTCATCTTTACCTAATTCTTTCATGTCACCTAAGACAAAAATACGTTTACCTTTAAAAGCAGAAAGTGAAGCAATGGCTGCTTGTAATGAAAATGGATTGGCATTGTAAGTATCATCAATGACGGTTACGCCGTTTTTTAACGTGTGAACTTGCAGACGACCAGGCGCTGGTTGAATATTTTCTAAACCGGATTTAATAGAAGCTAATGAAATATTGCCCGCTAGACAGCAAGCAGTTGCGGCAAGCGCGTTTAAAACATTATGTTGCCCTAGTAATGGTAAATCGATATCAATATTGCCTTTTGGGGTTGCTAATGAGATTTTTTGCTTTAATGATAACGGTGTCACATTCGTTGCGCGCACATCACTATTAGCATGCATGCCGAACGATAAAATATGGCGTTTTTCTGCTTTTTTAACCCAATAATCAAAGTAATGATCGTCGCGATTTAAAATCACTGTGCCGGTTTTTGCTACACCACAAAAAATTTCCGCTTTCGCGCGGGCAACACCATCTAAATCACCCACACCTTCTAAGTGTGATGGACCTGCATTAGTAATCGCTGCAATATCAGGGCGAGTCAGGTTGCTTAAATATTCAATTTCGCCAAAATGATTCATGCCCATTTCAATGACGGCATATTTATGTTGTTTGCCAAGCCTGGCGAGAGTTAGTGGTAAACCGAGGTGATTATTGAGTGTACCAATGGTTGCTAATACATCATCTGCTTGATTGTTGCACGCAGCCGTTAAAATGGCGGCAATCATATTTTTTAATGTGGTTTTACCGTTGCTACCTGTCACTGCAAAAAAGGGGATGGTGAAGCGATCGCGCCATGCTTTACCAATCACCCCGAGTGCTTGCACGATATCGCTGACAACTAACTGTGGTAAATCAACATCCATTTTGCGTGTCACTAACGCAGCCGCCGCACCTTGTGCTTTTGCTGACGCAATATAATCATGACCATCAACGCGCTCACCAGGAATGGCAACAAATAAAGCGCCAGGTGTCACTTTACGCGAGTCAATGCAAAGACCCGTAAAATAGCCGTCAAAATCTGTCTGTTTTAATTGCAATAATTGAGCGATTTCGTTCAGTGTCATGTGAATCATGTGATTACCTATTCTTTAGGAGATATTAGCATTTTAAAGTAGCCCGGACACGCTTTTTGTGTCCGGGATGGTTTTATTGCATCGAACTGTCACTCCATTGTCATCCCGGAAATTTCCGCAGGAAATTGTCCGGGATCCACTTATCAAATCGCACAGAACCTATTTTTTGCATAAAACTTACCGTGGATCCCGGACATTTTTACCAAAAAACGGTAAAAATTCCGGGATGACAATACGATGACAGTTTGATGCAGCAAAACCGTCAGAGATGGTTGCCAAGTTACACAAAAACTTCATTGCCAACGTATGGCCCGTTTTCTAAACCGCGCATCGCATACCCTAAACGGCCAACGATCAAGCCGACAATAAAGCCATACATGCTGATAATGAGTGGGATATTTTCAGGATCAATCACGCGAGCGAATAAATTGGCGTTGATCGGGATTTCGAAATAAAATTTAATGCCAATGGTGATTATATAAAAAAACAGGGGAAAGTAAGACCCTTTGAGAAAAATAGCATAGTGATTTTTAACAAGGGGGATTTTTCGCCAAGTATAGAAAAGATAACTCATTCCTGTACTTAGAAGCAGCATATCAACCCACATCGCCATATTGCGCCATTCAAGTGAAGCGTGCATCGCAACAACATACATAATGGATAAGCTGATAAAGATTAATAATTGAGAAAAAAGCACTCTTGTTGGCAGCATGCGCGGTTTGATGGCTAGCGAGCAAACATACATCAAATACCCAGCAAAGACGTAAGCCCACCAGGGCGTTTCAGCAATAGATTGCCAGAAAGTTGATTGCACGCGCGACTCCTAGTTTATGAATGGGCGATAGTGGTTTCGAACCACTGACCCCTACCGTGTGAAGGTAGTGCTCTACCCCTGAGCTAATCGCCCTGATCTTGATCAGGCAATTCTATGGGGGGTTGCGATAAACGTCAATTTGTTTAGTATAGGCGCTAATTTAGTGAAACAAACATTAGAATAAGTAGGTAAGTCATGACAAACATTCGCACCCGATTCGCCCCAAGCCCGACCGGTTATTTGCACATAGGTAGCGCTCGCACAGCGCTTTATTGCTATTTATTTGCCAAAAAAAACAAGGGTACATTTATTTTGCGAATAGAAGACACGGATCTCGAGCGATCCTCACAAGAATCGGTACAAGCGATTTTAGACGGTATGCAGTGGCTTAATTTATCATATGACGAAGGCCCGTTTTATCAAACTAAGCGTTTTGATCGTTATTATGCTGTGATTAAACAATTATTAGATGAAGGTCACGCTTATCGTTGTTATTGCTCGAAGGAACGCCTAGAAAAATTGCGTGAAGAGCAAACAGCAAATAAAGAAAAGCCAAGATACGATGGTCATTGTCGTGAGATGACAGAAATACTAGATCAAGATTTTGTGGTTCGTTTTAAAAACCCAAAAGACGGTGTGGTTGAATTTGATGATTTAATTCGCGGCAAAATTAGCGTTGCTAATGCTGAATTAGACGATTTGATCATTGCGCGTACCGATGGTACACCAACTTACAATTTCACTGTGGTTGTTGATGATTGGGACATGAAAATAACACACGTGATTCGTGGTGATGATCATATTAATAATACACCGCGCCAAATTAATATTTTGCGTGCACTTGGTGCAACATTGCCTTTATATGCGCACATGCCAATGATTTTAGGCAGTGATGGTAAACGCTTATCAAAACGCCATGGAGCTGTCAGTGTGTTGCAATATCATGAAGATGGTATTTTACCAGAAGCATTAATTAATTATTTAGTACGACTAGGTTGGTCGCATGGCGACCAAGAAATTTTTTCGATGGATGAATTAATTTCCTATTTTGAAGTGAGTGATATTAATAATTCTCCCGCAGCATTTAATGAAGATAAATTATTGTGGCTAAATCAGCACTATATTAAGCATGGCAATCCCGTGCATGTGGTTAAAGAATTAGCTTGGCAAATGCAGCGGCATAATATTGATATCAGTAAGGGCCCTGTGTTGATAGATGTTTTATCAGCGCAAAGTGAGCGTGCTAAAACATTAAAAGAAATGGCAGAGCGCAGCCGATATTTTTATGAAGATGTGGTCATTAGCGATGAAATGAAAACGCATTTTGTCGATGAAGTGAAACCCGTGTTGCGAGAGATTGCTACGGCTTGGCAGCATTTACCTGAATTTGATAAAGCATCGATCCATCAAGTGTTAGTCGATGCCGCGGAAAAGTCAGGATTAAAGTTAGGGAAAATCGCGCAACCGATTCGCGTTGCGATGACAGGCGGTACTGTTTCACCATCCATTGATATTACCGTTGCGTTAATTGGAAGAGAGCGGGCAGTCGAAAGGTTGTTGCGAGTTTGCTAATGACTATGTAGCCTGGACACGCTTTTCGTGTCCGGGTTTGTTGTATCTAGACGCATATGTATGCAACCACCCCGGACACAAAAAGCGTGTCCAGGCTACATTATGTACTCCCTTGTTTAAAGACAAATTATTTATTGACAAAGCAATCCCAGCTTCATAGAATCGCTCCTCTCTCAGAAGTATTCGATTTTTGGGGCTATAGCTCAGCTGGGAGAGCGCTTGCATGGCATGCAAGAGGTCACCGGTTCGATCCCGGTTAGCTCCAAAATGTGACGATTTCGTCCCCATCGTCTAGAGGCCTAGGACATCGCCCTTTCACGGCGGTAACCGGGGTTCGAATCCCCGTGGGGACGCTTCATTTAAAAAACCCGAACATGCTTAGCGTGTTCGGGTTTTTTTGTGGCCTGGACACGCTTTTTGTGTCCGGGATGGTTGCATACAGGTGCATCCAGACGTCGTCCCGCGGCTTGTCCGCGGGATCCAGATACAACAACCCCGGACACAAAAAGCGTGTCCAGGCTACTTTAGCGCGAAAACAACCACCTCTTTTATGAGTCAGACCTATAAAACAACCTCTTGTTTTATTGACTTATTTTTAATAATATTTTATAATATAATAAGTTACATAAATTTGGATTATCCCTGTGAAAAGAAAATTACAAGATTATCTAACCACTTGGATTGATGTGAATGATCGCAAGCCTTTAATTATCCGTGGCGCGAGACAGGTCGGTAAAACTTGGTTGGTGCGGCATCTTGCGGAGATATCAGGCAGGCAACTCATCGAAATCAATTTTGAAAAACAGCCACAACTTGCCAGCTTGTTTACCTCTAACGATGTGCAGCAAATCCTTCTTAATCTCAATTCTATGCTGGAAAAAGAAATTATTATAGAAAAGTGTTTATTATTTCTTGATGAGATACAGGCTGTGCCGCATTTACTAAGTAAGTTGCGATGGTTTGCGGAAGATTTGCCTGGCTTGCCGGTTATTGCTACAGGTTCATTGTTGGAATTCGTACTTTCTGATCATTCGTTTAGTATGCCGGTTGGTCGTATTAGCTATGTACACTTAGAGCCAATGTCATTCGAAGAATTTTTATTAGCGAATCGTAAAACATCGCTTTGTGATTACTTAGCAAAATATGAATTGAACATGGAAATGCCTGCTGCAATTCATGAGAAGTTAACAAATATATTTAAAGAGTATCTTTTGATAGGTGGAATGCCTGCTGCGGTATTGAGTTGGGTTGAAGAACATTCTCTTAATAAAATTAATCAAATACAAAGTGATTTATTAGCAACCTATAGAGATGATTTTGCAAAATACAAAGGAAGGATTGCCATAGAGCGATTAGATGAAGTGATGATGGCGGTGCCTGCAATGTTGGGGCAGAAATTTACTTATAGTCGTGTCAATAAAGAAGTTGCCAGTGCTACCATTAAACAAGTATTAACATTGTTAGAAAAAGCCAGACTCTGTCATCGTGTGCAAAGTTCAGCAGCAAATGGCGTGCCCTTAGGTGCAGAAGTTAAAGAAAAACATTTCAAAGAAATTTTTCTGGATGTGGGGCTTTGCTCAATGGCTTTAGGTTTAAGTTTGCAGCAATTAAATTCTTCCAGCGAAGTGATACTCATTAATAATGGAGGGATTGCAGAACAAGTTGCAGGGCAAGCATTAAGAACTATCGCGCCTCCTTATATTGAGCCTGCTTTATATTACTGGAATCGTGATGAAGTTGGCGCCAGCGCAGAAGTGGATTACGTGATACAGCAGGGAAATTGTGTGATACCTGTCGAAGTGAAAGCTGGTGGCACTGGCAGTTTGAAATCATTGCATATGTTTATGGGTTTAAAGAAAAGCGTTGTGGCGGTTCGCATCAATTCAGATGTAGCGAGCATTGTTGATGTTGATTTGAAAAATAATTTAGATCAAACAGTAAAATATAAATTGCTTTCAATCCCTTTCTATTTAATTGAGCAGATGCCAAGATTATTGCAGTTGAATATTAAGTAGCCTGGACACGCTTTTTGTGTCCGGGGTTTTACCCAAATAACAAAGGAACCAATATGAAAGCAGCGATCATCAAAACCTATGGCGATCCATCCGTTTTCGAATTAGCTGATGTGCCAAAACCTACATTGAAGCCAGGTCATGTTTTAATAAAAGTAAAAGCAACCAGCGTGAATCAAATTGATTGCAAGATCAGAAGTGGTGCGGTGCCTGCGATTTCACCCGCGTTTCCTGCTATTTTAAATGGTGATGTTGCGGGGGTGATTGAATCGGTTGCTCTGGATGTGAAAAATTTCAAAGTGGGTGATGAAGTGTATGGTTGTGCTGGCGGTCTTGGTAGTGTGCAAGGGGCGCTTGCTGAATACATGCTGGCTGATAGTAGATTGATCGCCAAAAAACCGACTGTATTTTCTATGATTGAAACTGCTGCATTGCCATTAGTCGCCATCACTGCTTGGGAAGCATTATTCACCAAAGCAAATTTAACAAAAGATAAAACCATTTTAATTCACGGCGGAGTAGGTGGTGTTGGGCATATTGCGGTGCAATTGGCAAAATGGTGTGGTGCGAAAGTTTATACGACGGTATTAAAAGATGATGATATTTTGATAGCAAAATCTTTTGGCGCTGATGAGGTTATCAATGCAAAAGAAGAGGCGGTAGAGCAATATGTAGCGCGTCTTACTGCGGGTCGGGGATTTGATGTGGTGTTTGACACTGTTGGTGGAAGTAATTTAGACAAATCATTTCAAGCAGCAGCAATGAATGGTGATGTTGTAACAACCGTTTCTCGCTCAACGCACGATTTAACGCCTATGCACAATAAAGCATTAAGTTTGCACGTGGTATTTATGTTGTTGCCCATTTTAACAGGCAATGGACGTAAAGAGCATGGCGACATACTGGCAAAAATGGCAAGCATAGCAAATCAAGGAAAGTTGAAACCACTCATTGATTCCCATACATTCACACTCGAAACCATTAGTGATGCGCATAGGTTAATGGAATCTGGAAAAGCACGCGGAAAAATAGTGTTGTCTTACACCCAGTAGCCTGGACACGCTTTTTGTGTCCGGGGTGGTTGCATACGGGTGTATCCAGACACAACCACCCCGGACACAAAAAGCGTGTCCAGGCTACAATGGTTTTTTTGTATCCAGACGGTTTTGGCGATCGCGTAATTTCTATATTTCAAAGAGTTAAGTTTCTAAATCAATTCCACTTATCCCTTTTAACATTACGTTAAGCTTATGCTGTTATCCTGGGTAACAACTATAGGTAAAAACAGAAGATAATCTGATGAGCACTGCTAGAAATACTACAAATGTGCCGCTTGATCCTTATCAAGTGTTGGGTTGTGCTAAGACTGCGACTAAGGAAGAGTTAACGCGTGCTTATCGTAAATTGGCACTTCAATTTCATCCTGATAAAAATAAAGATCCTGAGGCTGTTGAAAAATTTAAATTGGTAAATGAAGCATATAGCCTTTTAGGTGACTCTGAGAAACGTTCGCTATTTGATCGTGGCGCAGTAGGAACATTCATGTCGACTTTTGGTGGTGCGAATGAGCCTTCTACCAAGAAACATAAAGTGCCAACAACTGCTGAAGAAAGAGAAGATGCAGAAACATTAAGAAAACTTGAAGAAGCGCAATTAAATTATGAATATTCGCAAGTGAAAGGTCATATAGGGCGTTTAGCTAAAACGCTCGCTGCCGTTATTTTCACTTTTTTTTTATTATTAATAACAATATTGGTGGTGCCAGTAGTAACGGGGGCAATTATATTTTTGGCAGGGCGTGCATTACTTAGACCTATCCAACAATTTTTTAGTAAAAGTAATGTGGAAGGGGGTCAACTACTCTTAGCAGAATACGCTGAAAATGATTCCAAAAAAATTAGTCATTTAATCAGTGCAAGTTTGAAATTTTTATTGGGCATGATTTTTGTAACCCTTTTTTCACCAGTAATTGCCATTATTAGTATTATAGGTGTAATGATCATGTCAGGAAAAGAAGGAGATTTAACTACTGGGCCGAAAGAATTGTATAAGTTGTTAGTAATTGGTTTAAATGTGCAAATCAAAGCAAAATTTCATAGGACGCAAAATCCAGAACCAACAGCAAGTACCCGAAATACTAGTTATCATCGTTTTGCAGAAGAAATGCCGTCATCAAAAAAAAGGACTCCTCCTCCTGGTGAATCTTCAAAGACAACACCAGCGACAAGCAATGCTAACGCAAAAAATGATGCGACAACAAATGAATACACACCATCTACTGCGAGAAAAAACAGAAAATAATAAGAGAGAAATAATATGTTTTCAAACCATTCCCCGATTACGTTACAAATTGATAAGCAATATGTGAAGACGGTTTGCGAAGGGCAGGTGCGTCGTGTTGAGCGTAAGGTGTCGTATGGTGAACAACAAGAAGCATTATTAGGGATTGTTGTCGATGTTGTTCGTTATCTCACTGGATTGTTGCCGGCAGATGAAATAGCAGGTATGCAGAAGTGTTTAAGTGATGTTAATTCTCCAGAGTCATTAGTGTCTGGTTATATTACAAGTAGCTTTGAGTTAAAGATCAAAGCCATCATAAGAAGAAAAAGTGATGATTTATCTCTAACTGAATCTCAGTTACGTGAAAAATTTAATGAGGAAATAAAACAATTTTCTGCAACAATGTTTTTTACTATGCTTTCACCAAAAACAAAACAGCAAATGGCAATAATGCAAACCAGCCGCATGCGGAAATCTTTAGAGGCAAAAGCTGGGGACGTTTTGAGAATTGTTGATACAATTGCAGTAAAAGATAACGTTAGCATGAATCTAGAGAGAAATGTTGATCCTTTGTATTCGCAAGATATGGTGCAACATTTAATAAGATTACGTTTAGATGATCCTGAGATTCAGCCTAGTTATATGCAATTAGAAGAAGAACAAACCGCGATTAAGCTGGGTAATCGTATTTGGTTAGGCCTTTATGAGTTATCAGAATTAACAATATCTGATTTACTACAACACCGTTATGAATTACGTCAAAGATTGGTAGCAAGATTAAATGCATTAACAGAAGATGAGCGCAAATGCGAAATTTGCATTTCAGTACGAAGTTTTCAACGAGATGGCAGTGGGCATTATAATTTATTAACATTGCAGCCAGATCCTAATTCACCTGGTGAATTTGTCATGCATTCCTTAAACACCCTTATCTCACCAGATGATAAGTCGAGCGTGCATGGTGTGGAAGGCGAATTACGTGCTGCGGCAGCGGAAGTGGGTATCAAGGTGTCAGAAGCCATTCACAAGCAAGTGATTAAGCAACCGACTAATCAATCCTGTGGCCCTACGCACGTTGAAGTCGTCAGTGCGGTGATGACGCAAAAATGCTTATTGGGTGCAGTTAGTGAAAATTATATGAGTCATCCTACTATTTACCCAACAGCAGACCATTTGCTACATGTTTCAAATACGCATTATTGTGATTTAGTGAAAAATGAGATTACATTTAAAAGCATGCTTGCTCGTGGTGAAGAAGAATCTATTTTTAAATTAGTTGCATTAAACGATAACAAAAGAGAACTTGGTTTTGTGCCGCCTTCAATAGAACATTTGCAGCAAGCAAATATTATTTCAGATGTAGCTGAAGAAAAAGTCAAAGCAATTGTGCATGATATAAAACCGATAGAAAAATCAAAATGGTCATCTGGTTTTGAATCGTTTATTGGTTTAGCAATTATGGTGGCGCCTGTTGTGATGCTTGCTTGTTTTACGCCATTATCAGTCGGTGTGTTGGTGGGAATTGGAGTTGCTTGTTTTGTTGTGGGCGCATTAATCATGGTGCATGGTTTGAATGGTCTTCTTGGCAATAAGCATTCACCAGATGATGCTGCCAATCATCCGACGCGTGCTGAATTATCGACGCATGCAAGAGTTATAGGGAAAACATCTAAGAAAAGAAAGCGTTTAGGTGAAGAGGGGAATGTGAATGAAAAAATGGTTATCATTTCTGGGGGTAATGATGCGGCTGCTGGTGTGATTGATAACGATAACGATCACGATCACGGTAACGATCACGGTAACGATAACGTTAGCAATAGCAAAATTATTAAGAGCGAAACTTTTAGACGCAGTTGATTTTATTAACGAATAAAATTAACAACTAGTAATTACCCTAATCACTCTCTTAATCTTCTAGGTGGTTTGATGGCGTATAATGTTTATATATAAGAAAAATAAATAAATATAGCGCGGGAGGAGAGTATCATGGGTCGATTCTTTCAATCTAATAATCATTCCTTAAAAAAATTAACTGAAGAAACGCTGACTTATTCAAATGAATTAAGCGTTGAAGGCGTGACGCTTGCTACTGAGTTAAGTTTGCAATCTGCGATCGATGATAAGAAAAAATTAACCGCAGAAATCAGAAAACAAAAAAATGCTGCTAAAAAAAACAAGGGTAATGAAAAGGAATTAAAAGCGTTAGAGAAAGCATTAGAAGCCGTGCGCGTATTAATGGATACATTATACGGTCGTCGTTTAACGAAAGCAGAGAGAGCAGCATTCAAGCAACATCATTTTGAAGAGCGTTTACATTATATAGTTGATGCGTTAGTTGTTTACAATCAACAACGCCAAAAATTGCAAATGATGCACCACAATGAATCGTATTCTGCTGATGACATCTATCAGGCGTTGGTGAAATATATAGCGCTGATGCATCATGATTTTATCGAGCGAGCAAGATTGGTCAATTTTTTGCATAAGGGCTTAGCCAATCAACAGGATGCGCCATATCAATTGTCAGAGTTTCGTCGCCAAGTAGAAGTGTTCAATAAAAAAACAGACGCTGCACGCCAAGATCTCGCTTGGATGGCGTTTTTGGCCAAGGTGAACAATATACGCCTTGAACCCGAAAAGCCTGTGGTTCAGCAAAAAACGGGCTTTGCTGCGCAAGGGATACTTGCTCGTCAGTTAGAACAATTACGTAAGATGCATAATCGCCACAGTACCTTTAAACCGACTATGAAGCGTTAGAACAGTCATCTTATACAAACCCCATCATGGCGAGCGAAGCATGTAGCCTGGACACGTTTTTTGTGTCCGGGTTTGTTTGTGCATCCAATACCTATCCAGATACAACAAACCCGGACACAAAAAGCGTGTCCAGGCTACACGCTTCGCTAGCGATGAACGTTGCACTCAAAAGACTTGTCACCTATTTTGTTAAGCATGATAAACTGTGCAAAACCCATTTTAAGTAAAAAGATAGCAGCCGGGAGCTTCAATGCACGAACTTGCCCCTTTAATTCTCGATTTAACCATCATGCTAGGTGTGGCTGCGATTGTGGTCTTATTGTTCCAGCGTATTCGCCAACCGGTTGTTTTGGGTTATTTGGTCGCGGGCATGTTAATTGGTCCTTATATTACCAACGGCTTTGTTAGCGATATTAAAGATATTAAAACGCTTTCAGAATTAGGCGTTATCTTTTTAATGTTTTCACTAGGCCTTGAATTTAGTTTTAATAAATTAACGAAAGTGGGTTTCTCAGCAGTGATCACTGGCATTTTCGATGTCTCGATGATGTTGCTGATCGGTTATGCAGCAGGCGCTCTCATGGGTTGGGATTATCATGATTGTTTATTTTTAGCCGCATCACTCGCCATCTCATCGACAACGATTATTTATAAAGCAATCAATGAATTAAATTTACAATCAAAACGGTTTGCTGAAGTCATTTTTGGTGTGTTGATCGTTGAAGATTTACTAGCCATTTTATTATTAGTCGCTTTATCAACGTTAATCATGAAGAAAAACGTCATGCCGGTTGATTTGTTATTTGCGAGCGGTAAATTGGTATTAGTGGTTGGTGGCTGGTTTTTAATTGGCTATTCCTTGGTGCCAACGCTCTTTCGCCGCTTATCAACTTATGTGAGTCAAGAAACATTAACCATTGTGTCAGTCGCTTTGTGTTTATTTTTAGTATCCCTTGCTGCTTATTTTCATTATTCGACTGCCCTAGGCGCATTCATCATGGGTTCGATTCTGGCAGAAACAGTACTGGTGAAACGTATCGAAGAAATCATAGTGCCGATACGCGATATTTTTGGCGCCGTCTTTTTTATCTCAGTCGGTATGTTGATCAATCCCGCCATGATTGTGGCGCAATGGTATGACGTATTGTTAATTTCGTTAGTGTTAATTATAGGTAAAATAACAGTCATTTCATTAGGCACTTTTTTAACCGGGCAAAGTGTGAAAACATCCGTGCGCGCAGGTTTTGGTATGGCGCAAATTGGTGAATTTTCTTTTATCATTGCGACTTTGGGTGTTACTTTGCATGCGATTAACGATACACTTTATCCATTAATTGTTGCGATTTCTGGCATTACCACATTTACGACGCCATACATGATTCGTTTATCAGGCGTGATTGGTAATTTTTTAGAAAAGCGTATGCCGACTCGCGTTCGTTATTTTTTAAATAGTTATTCTACCTGGGTTTTTCGTGTGCAAAATGATGCGAGTAAATCACCGCAATCAGGTGGTGTAACAGTGCGTTTATTTTTAAATGCGATTACGATAGCCATTATTTTTACCATTATTAATAAATTAGTTTTTCCAGAAATTTATCATTTTCTTGAAAACAAAAATCACGCCAAAATAGCGTGTGAAATTTTAGCAGTCATTTTGTCGTCTCCGTTTATTTGGGGTATGATTTTTTCTTATCGATTTAGCAGCAATCAAGAATACGCAAAAATGCGTTTTACGCCGATCGCTTTTATTGTTTGGTTGGTGACATTGTTTGAGTTGTCATTTTTAAGCGTTGTTTATTTTCACACGTGGGCAACGACCGCCATTTTCATCGCGATCACCTTATCATTTTTTGCTATTGCTTATCGCACGTTAGAAAAATCATATTATTGGTTTGAAGCGCAATTAGTGCGAAATATTAACAAGCGTCCAGTTAAAAAAGGTAAATTCCAAGAATTAGCGCCTTGGGATACCCACTTTGTTGAAATGGAAGTGGGGGATAAATCTATTTTTCTGGGTAAATCACTAGGTGAAAGTCAAATTCGCCAACGCTTTGGGGTGAATATTGTCGCTATTTATCGTGGACACGTAACCATGTTTGCTCCTCGCGGCGAAGTTGAAATGCAAGATGGTGATAAATTAATTGTCTTAGGTACTGATGAACAAATCGAACGTTTCCGTCGTAAAGTGACTCTCATGTCAACCGATGCCGATCAAGTCTGTAAATTAGAAAATTACACGTTAAAACCAATCACCTTACAAGCGGATGATCCTAGGGTTGGCAAAACAATCCGTACCTCCCATATTCGCGAACAATTAAATGGATTGGTCGTTGGCATTGAACGCGGCAATAACCGAATTTTGAATCCGGATCCGGATACGAAGTTGATGGCAGATGATTTGTTATTGTTTGTTGGTCTTGCGCAATAACCTTCTCGCAATTCCCTGTGATCCCGGAAAAAACTTCGTCATTGCGAGGAGCCGTAGGCGACGAAGCAATCCAGCTGTATTGGAAAATCAAAGGCTGGATTGCTTCGTCGCCTACGGCTCCTCGCAATGACGAGGTTTTTTTTCGGGACCGCTTTATCAAATATCCTCAAAATGCTTAGCCAACAAATCCAACTGCTGCTCTAATTTATATTTCGTATGGTGACTCACTTCGCCTTGGCGAAAACAGCGAGATAATTCTGAGCGTTCAACTTGAATAATTTGCGCTAATAATAATTTCTTTTCCTGAATGCGTACTTCTTCACTTTGCAGTTGCATTTTCTCTTTTGCTTCCATTCGATCTCGTAAGTGATCTTCGATCATGCTGTATTCTTTTATTTTAAGTTTAATTTCCGCCATGAGTGCTTCATCATCTTTTACTTGCAAGGCAAATTCGGATAACCATTTCAAAACGGCAGCCGACATTGCAGAACGAGTCATTAATTCAGATTTTTGTTCTTGCTCATCTTCTAGTTTGCCAAATTGCGGCATACCGATTATTTTCAAAAGCCAGGGCAAAGATAATCCTTGAATCAGCAATGTGGCAATAATCACAGTGAAAACTAAAAACACTAATAATTCACGAGGGTGAATGCCATCCACTAAAGTGTGTTCCGGAACCGCCAATGCAGCAGCAAGCGAAATACCGCCACGCATACCCGCCCACGAGATCACAAACGGATATTGCCAAGGTAAATTTGGTTCTCTTTTACGAATAGAGGCAAATAACCATCTTGGTATGTATGCAGATGGATAACACCATAAAAAACGACCGACAATGACAACAAACACAACAGCGCCACTTAATTTTAATAAATCAATCGCCGCAATATAATCATTATTTATGATCACATCTTTTAAATTTAAACCAACCATTAAAAACAAAATACTTTGCACACCAAACCCAAGCGTTGACCAAATGGATCGTGCTGTTAAACGCACGTCGGCCGGATATTTTTCCCAATAGTTATTAGCGATGAAAAGCCCAGTGGCAACTGTTGCAACAACGCCCGAGCCGCCTAATCTGGTTGCTGGTAGATAAGCTAAGAAAGGTGTCAAAATCGAAATAATCATTTGTAGGGAGGAGTCGCGCAATAATAATCGAATGTTGCCTATAATGGTTGCTAACACATACCCATAAGCGGTTTCGCAAATAACAATCATAAAAAATTCAGCAATAGAATCAATAAAAGAAAATTGATGCGTGATTGCGGCAATCAATGCAAACCGATAAATAATCAAAGCTGTTGCATCATTAAACATCGCTTCACCTTTTAAAATGGTGATCACGCGATTTGGCATCTTTACTTTTTCAGCAATTGAAATAATAGCCACATCATCAGGCGGCGAAATCACAGCGCCCAATACAAATGCTAATGGCCAACCGAAATCGGGGATTAAATAGTGAATGGTAATAGCAATTAATGTTGTAATAAAAATAACATGACCAATGGATAACAAAATAATGGGTCGTAGCGATAATCGGATTTCATTCCAGGTAGTGGAATAGGAGCTTGCTTCGTACAGGAGTAATGGGAGAAAAACATCAAAGATAAATTTCGGATTAAGATTAAACGTTGGAAAATCCGGAATAAAGCTAATCGCCATGCCAACCATGACGAGTAATAATGACGTGGGAATAACAGAGTTGCGAAAGACAACGCCAACAACCGCAATAATGGCAATTAGCACGATATACAATTCAATATCAGTCATTTCATATTCCCTTAAACCTGCACATCCTTGACCCATTTTGCAGGTACTTCCGCAAATGCACAAGTAGCCTGGACACGCATTTTGTGTCCGGGGTTGTTGTATCTGGATAGATCTCGATGCAATAAACCCGGACACAAAAAAAACGGACAAAAAACCCGGACACAAAAAACGTGTCCAGGCTACATTCCTTCGTAAATCATTCTGGGGTTAGAGAGCACAAATAAAAACGCTGCGACCAGCGCAGCGTTTCGGTGTGGGTCCTCTCTTGTTAGAAGTGCTAACAAAAGAGGATAGGTGGCAAACATCAACAGAGAAGACACACTTTTTTATTTTTATTATTATGATTTCGTCCGGAAATCATTTTCTTTTTTTATAATTAGTGTCTTGTTTTGCTGTTGGATGATTTTGCCAATTTTTTTGCACGTGCACGGAAGCTGGTGAGAATGGTTTGTAAACGTTTTGCAGTAATGCTAGCTGGAGTCTTAGCACTTACTAAAGCACGAATGCTTTTACGTAATTGTGGATTTAACACTTTACCAGTTGTTAAGGTACGTGTTGTTTTTGATGATCTTGAGATTGAACTACGCATAGTGACACTCCTCGTTTTATTTTTATGGTATGAGAATAATCTATCATTACCGTAAAAATGACGATATTGGGAGCAACCCTAAGCTATTTTTAGTACAGGATATCAGCTTGTTTTGACTATTAAATTATTTTAAAAATGTACTACCAAATATTTTTTCACGCCATTCTGCGCTACCAGCAACGAGCTTATTTAGTAGTGATTTTTTGGTTTCATAGCCAATTTCGTAAAGATTTGCCGTGTTTTTTTGCGCTAATAAATACTCATCACTGGTTTTAATTTCATCGACTAGTTGTAATTCGAGTGCAAGTTGTCCTAACCAATGCTCACCCGTTGCAACTTTATCAATATCAACTTGCGGGCGATTTTTATGTATTGTTTGCTTGAATAAATCATGTACCTCATTGATTTCTTGTTTTAATTTTTCTTTTCCTTCTTCTGTGTTTTCACCAAACATAGTCACTGTACGCTTATATTTGCCTGCCGTTAATTGCACCATATCAACATGTTTGTCTTTTAATACACGATGGAAGTTAGGTAGTTGAATAACAACACCAATTGAACCAATAATAGCAAAAGGCGCGGATAAAATTTTATTACCAACACACGCCATTAAATAACCGCCACTTGCTGCAACTTTGTCAATTGCGATAGTTAATGGGATATTTTGCGCGCGTATTCGCATCAATTGCGCACTAGCGAGGCCATGGGTGTGCACGTATCCGCCTGCATTTTCTAAACGGACAACAACTTCATCATCTTTTGTTGCAACATTTAAAACAGCAGTGACGGTATCTGCTAACACATCCACTCCGGATGCTTTAATGTCGCCTTGAAAATCAACAACATAAATATTTTTGCGTTTTTCATCTTGTTTTTTCTTATGGAGCGCCTTTTTTTCTTTAAGATATTGTTTAAATTCCTTTTTAGTTTTTATGCCGCTTAATATTAATTCGGCGTCGTTCTCATAAGTTTCATTTAAGTGTTTGATTTTCAAGCGGCCTTTTTTGTTGCCGCCTTTGCTTTTGCTTAAAATGGCAAAAAACGCAATTAAGAGTGTCACGATCAAAATAAATAAAATAATCGATTTAGCAGTAAATAAAGCAAGTTGGCTCCATATGCTTGGCATAGAGGTATCCTATTTTTTAACTGATTGAGAATCACGTATCAAAAGAATGTCTTGAGTGATTGGTAAATTCTTTTTATTAGGCACAGGAAGATTAACTAGTTTCATTTCCCATGCGGATTGTTTAGAGTTTTTTGGAAAAATAATTTTAGATGACACATCAATATCTTCTGGATGCTTATTATAAATCCAGCTATAAGTACGTGGCACAATACTAACAATACCCACCCAAACGGTTTGCTTATTACCTTCGATCGTTTGATACGCATCCCACAAACGAAGTACTAATAAACGTTTTTCATTTTTAGTATTTGTAAATTCACGCGTCAAAATTAAAGTAGGGTTTTTATCTAAATATTGCGGCGATACCATCGGCAAATATTGTGAGCTACTAATATCGGCTAAACGATGCAAAGTACTTATCCAATCGCGCTCTGGCGGATTACTCCAACCCTGACTTAATAATGACGATTGAATTTTTTGTAAATCACCCGCCCACTCAACGTTAATGTATTGTGTTGGTATACCAAACAAGCTAACGCGAGCAGGTTTGTCGCCATCTTTATTCCACCATTCCTTTTTCGAAAGCACAGGACGTGGTGCTTCGATTTGCGCGTAAGCTATTTTCATTTGCGGACTATGCAAATAATGGTAAGTCGTCACCGATGCCGCTAGTGCGACAATGCTAACAATAAAAGTACCAAATGGATTAATCAGCCTTTCTTCGCGGCGACGGAAAGAAATAATCACAAGAATTAATATGGCAGCGCTCAATATCCAACCACCTAATACATCTGTAAACCAATGTGCGCCTAAATATAAGCGAGAAATACCAACAGCGATTGCCACTAACATCGCTATCAAATAAAGAGGAAAGCGTCTTCTTGGATTAAATGATGCGGCTAATAAACACGCTAAACCCATAAATGCCAATGTAGCAAGCGTCGTGTGCCCGCTCGGAAACGAAAAGCTTTCCGATAATTGCGCAATACCCCAAGGGCGGTGTGATTGCACTATATGTTTAATCACATAAACCGAGCCGGCACCTAAAAATGCGACTAATAGTACATGCAGCGCTGTCCAAAAACGTTTCGTCAGCATTAAGTAACCGAATAAAATAAAAAGCGTAGGTAGTACTACTTGTTTTTGCCCAAGCAAGGTTAAATAAAACATGAAATTATCAACATTCGGCTCACGAATGCCACGGAATAAATGATATATAGCATCATTCACACCAATGCTGGTCGCGCCGTAAAACTTAACCAAACTAGCTAAGCCGAGAAAAACAACACTGATTAAAATAAAAAACAATGCTAAGCGTAGTTGACTGTGCGTTTTTTTTGGATCGTGGTGTTTTAAAATCAGGGTGACCAAAGTGTAGTAACTGGAATTTTCTAATTTGTACCAAATATGATTTTTTAATTGATCAGTTTGGTTTTGGATCAACTGGAAAATTTTGTAAATAAACCATAAGACCAATAAAACGATTAATACAACAAAAATAAAAGCCATGATGACATGCAAAGCAATATCAGGCGGTAATTCAAGCGCCGCAGCACCTAATAATATGCCAGGTAACATATAAGCTGGCGCCCAAAGAATGGCGGAAGCAATATTGGCGATGTAAAACATTAAAGGGCGCATGCCAAGCATGCCAGCAATTAATGGTACTAACGCGCGCACAGGGCCGACAAAGCGGCCGATGAAAACACTCATGCTGCCATGTTTATGAAAAAAATATTCGCCTGATTTTAATAAATTCGGGTGATGTTTAAATGGCCAGATGAGACGTAAACGATCTTTAAAATGATGTCCAATCCAATAACTAACACCATCACCCACAATCGCGCCTAGTATCGCCCAAATAAGCGTTGACCAAAGCGGTAAGATGCCAGCCCCTGCCAGAGACCCGATGAAAGTCATGGTGATCGATCCCGGCACCAGCGTGCCGAGAATGGCGATGGATTCGCCTGCGGAAATTAAGAAAGTGATTATGCCACCTAATTCGGGGTGACGGTTTAATGTCTCAAGGATAGGGGTGACAATGTCCGACATTAATTAATATCTTCTCCTGCTGCTTGTTTATCTGCATGATAGGAAGATCGAACTAGGGGGCCACTTGCAATGTTACTAAAGCCAAGTTCCTTGCCGATCTTGCTAAATTCCTTAAACTCATCTGGTGTCACGAAACGTGCAACCGGCATGTGAAATTTACTGGGTTGCAAGTATTGACCTAAGGTTACCATGTCAACATCGTGAGCGCGAAGGTCTTTTAACGTTTGAATCGTTTCTTCGTTTGTTTCGCCTAATCCTAACATAATGCCAGATTTAGTTGGAATATTGGGATAGCGACGTTTGAATTCTTGTAACAATTGTAAAGAATGCGCGTAATCAGAACCAGGACGCGCTTGTTTGTAAAGACGAGGCACGGTTTCAATGTTGTGATTAAAGACATCAGGTAGAGCGCCGCCTGTTACTTGTAAGGCGATATCCATGCGACCACGATAATCAGGCACTAATATTTCGATTTTGATATTAGGGCTTTTAGCGCGAATTTCTTGAATGCACGCTGTAAAGTGACTCGCGCCACCATCACGCAAATCATCACGATCAACCGATGTGATAACCACATATTTCAAACGCATCTTTGCAATGGTTTCGCCTAAATGAATCGGTTCATTTGGATCGAGTGGGTCAGGGCGACCATGTGCCACATCACAAAAACTACAACGACGAGTGCATTTATCACCCATGATCATGAAAGTCGCGGTACCGTGCGTAAAGCATTCTGGCAAATTAGGGCAAGAAGCTTCTTCGCAGACAGTGACTAAATTATTTTCGCGCAATAGTTTTTTTAAATCGCTAACAGCAGGGGATGCTGGAATGCGAACACGAATCCAATCGGGTTTGCGCAACGGGTTTTCAGTTGGCACAATTTTAACAGGTATGCGTGCTAATTTTTCAGCACCACGTTGTTTGGATTTATCTTCTGTTGAGTGAGTGGTCATGACGCATGCCTCTTATTACGTTTTACTTAAAAAAATGATGGCTAGTATACCCTAATTGTTTCATTAAATATTTGCTTAATTTTAGTCCGGTTTCGTGCATGATTTGCTCATGTGTTGCCCCGCGATCAATTGCATCGGGCGCAAGCGTGCTAAGTTGAGTTAGCGTTAACCCTTTGTAACCGCAAGGATTTATTCGAGAAAATGGCTCTAAATCCATCATGACATTAAAAGCGATACCGTGATAACTGTTGCCACGACGGATTCGTAAACCAATAGAGCAAATTTTTTGTTCAATATTGTGTTCGTTTAAAACGTATACACCTGGGGCATCGCGCTTTCCATAAGCCTTCACATTGAAAGATTCTAAAAAAGCGATGACAGATTTTTCAAGCGCGCAAACAAAATCACGCACATTTATTTTTAAGCGTTTGAGATCAATCAGAGCATAAAGCATTAATTGGCCGGGCCCGTGATAAGTGACTTGGCCGCCACGATCGGTTTTAACAATGGGAATATTGCCGGGGTTTAAAATGTGTTCTGCTTGACCATTTTGCCCTTGAGTGAAAACAGGGTCGTGTTCCACTAACCAAATTTCATCAATCGTTGTTTCATTGCGCGCATTAGTGAAATCAATCATGTGTTGCCAGCAAGCGCTATAAGCTTGCTGGCCTTTCCAATACACATGTATCTGTTGAGTGTTCATAATGCCATGAGGATTTGGGGTGACGCCGTTAAATCACGATAGATTTGATCTAATTGCTCACGTGAATCAACGTTAACGGTGATAGATAATGCTTTGTATTTACCATTCGCACTCATATTGGTTTGAATGGCGCGCCCTGATAAATTTGGCGCATGCTTGTGCACGATGCTAAGTGCGGCTGCTTCAAATTCATCAGTGGCATTACCAAATACTTTAATCGTGAAATCACACGGAAAAGTCATCAATGGTTGTTTTGGCGTTTCAGTCATCTGCTAGCCCGTGTTTACTTTTTCATCGGTACGTGAAAATAATTTGTGGAAGCGATAGCTTACCGTATCAATTGCTCGGCGTAAAAAATTACCTTTCTCTGAGCTTTGCAGCGCAATTAATGGTTGAGTTGCGATCACTTGATTGTTAAGAACGACATTTAATGTGCCATATACTTGACCTTTGGTGATAGGTGCTTTTAGTGGGCTATTTAAAGTTATATTGGCACTAATGCGTTTGTATTGGCCGGTTGGAACCGTGACATACATATCTTTGCTAACACCTAATGGGATTTCACTAGTCGCTCCGCCCCAAATACGCGCTTGTGTTAAGGCAGTATCAGCATTATAAAGTTTTTTGGTTTCAAAGAAACGGAAGCCAAAAGTGAGCAAGCGAATGGAATCTTCAGTGCGTGCATTATCGTTAGGTGCGCCCATCACAACACTGATTAAACGCATACCATCTTTTTTAGCAGCACCCACCAAACAATAGCCCGCATCATCTGTGTGGCCGGTTTTTAAGCCATCAGCATATTCATAACGCCACAACAAACGGTTACGATTTGGTTGGCGAATACCATTGTAGGTGTACCATTTTTCAGAATAGTAACCATAATCTTCAGGGAAATTGTTAATGTAGGCTTTACTTAAAATGGCAAGATCATGTGCTGTTGAGTAGTGATCTTTGTTTGGTAAGCCGGTGCTATCAACAAAATGGCTATTATTCATGCCTAATTGTTTAGCAGCTGCATTCATCATGTCGACGAATGTTTCTTCGCTGCCGGCAATGTGTTCTGCCATGGCAACGGTTGAATCATTACCTGATGCAACAATGGTGCCTTGCAATAATTCTCTTAAAGGAACTTCATCGCCTGCTTTAACAAACATGCGTGAACCTTCCGTTTTCCAAGCTTTGGTGCTGATGCGGACTTTGTCATCTAAATGCACTTGGCCATTTTTTAATGCGGAAGAAATAATATAGAGCGACATCAGTTTAGTCAGGCTTGCAGGAGCGACGCGCATGTCAGCATTTTTTTCGGCGAGAATTTTGCCGCTGGTGCCATCTAGCAAAATGTAAGCGGTGGCATCAAGATTGGGAGCGCTTGGTGCTATGGTCGCTTGTTGTGGTTGGGTTGGTACAGGTATCACGGGGTTGGCAAAAACAGTACTTGATATTGAAAAAATTGTCATTAAAACAATAAGTTGTATCTTTCCTATGAGTTGTTGGGCTAAGCGCATGTCAACATATCCTATTTTCTAAAAGTGGTAATACAATGGCTACGGGTTAGATAGTTAATGAGTGTAACAAAAATATTGATACAGCTGTATATACTTTATTTTATGGAGTGCTAGAATACTTTCGCATCTAGTTATGCTTTGCATAATGAAGTGTCAATAATTATTGGAACAAAAATTTTCTTAAGGAGAAATTCAATGTCTTTTTACCGTACAATGTTAGCTGCAGTTGCTGCAATCGCTATTTCTGCTCCAGTTTTTGCTGATGATACAGCGACAACCACAGGTTCAGACAACAGCACCCAAGCAACTGAACAATCTGCTTCTTCAACCGATACCCAATCAACCAAAATCAATTTAAACACAGCTTCTGCTAAAGAATTGATGAAAGTGAAGGGTTTAAATGCTTCGAAAGCTAAAGCAATCGTGGCTTATCGTAAAAAGAATGGCAACTTCAAAGCAACCTCTGAAATTGCTAACGTAAAAGGCTTCAAAAAAATGAGCGCTGATGCATTACAAGCAATTCAAGATCAATTGACTGTAGAGTAAGCAGTAATTTTTGAGACAGAAAAAGGGTGCCCACAAGGTGCCCTTTTTTTTAGGGATGATTTTCTAGAATGACAATTTTCGATGCAATTAGTGCGACATTAAAAGAGCGCATTATGGTGTTAGATGGTGCTATGGGCACCATGATTCAAACCTATCAGTTAACAGAAGAAGATTATCGAGGTAAGCGTTTTGCCGATTACCCGCATTCACTGAAAGGGAATAATGATTTATTAAGCATAACGCAACCGGAAATCATTGCAGAAATTCATCGCGCTTATTTAGAAGCGGGTGCTGACTTTATTGAAACCAATACCTTTAACTCGACAGCGATTGCGCTCGCTGATTATCACATGAGTGATTTGGCTTACGAGTTTAATTTTACAAGTGCGAAATTAGCGCGAAAAGTGGCAGATGAAGTGAGTAAAAAAACGCCCAAGCAGCCCCGCTATGTGATAGGTGCGCTAGGGCCTACGAACCGCACGGCTTCGATTTCACCCGATGTGAATGATCCTGGTTTTCGTAATGTGACATTTGATCTGTTAGTCGCCAGTTACATGGAAGCGGTGAGTGGTTTGGTGGATGGCGGCGTTGATGTCTTAATGATTGAAACCATTTTTGATACGCTAAATTGCAAAGCAGCTATTTTTGCCGTTGAAGAATATTTTGCAAAAAATAACATTCGTTTGCCGGTAATGATTTCAGGCACGATCACCGATGCCAGTGGTAGAACATTGTCAGGCCAAACGACACAAGCATTTTGGCATTCAGTGCGACATGCTAGACCTTTGAGTATTGGTTTAAATTGTGCATTAGGCCCTAACGAAATGCGCCCTTACGCGCAAGAATTATCAAAAATTGCTGATACCTTTGTATGTTTATATCCAAATGCAGGTCTCCCAAATGCTTTTGGTGAATATGATGAAACACCCGAACAGATGGCGGCTACACTGCTTGAATTTGCTGAAGCCGGTTTTGTGAATATGGTGGGTGGTTGCTGTGGTACGACGCCAGCTCATATTCGTGCCTTTGCAGAAGTGATGAAGGGGGTGAAGCCACGTAAAGTACCAGTGATTGCCAAAGCCTGTCGCTTAAGTGGTTTAGAGCCTTTGATTATCGATGAAAATTCATTGTTCGTGAATGTGGGTGAGCGCACCAATGTCACAGGGTCTATTCGATTTGCAGAATTAATTCGTAATAACGATTACGCCACCGCATTAGATGTGGCGCGCGATCAAGTCATCAATGGTGCACAAATCATCGATATCAACATGGATGAAGGCATGTTGGATGCAGAAGCTGCGATGGTGAAATTTTTAAATTTAATTGCCTCAGAACCTGAAATTTCTCGTGTGCCTATCATGATTGACTCATCGCGATGGTCGGTGATTGAATTGGGATTAAAGTGCATACAAGGCAAAGGCATTGTTAATTCCATTAGTTTAAAAGATGGCGAAGCATCGTTTATCGCAAAAGCAAAATTAGCTTATCGTTATGGTGCTGCCATAATTGTGATGGCGTTTGATGAAAAAGGCCAAGCGGATACGGAAGATCGTAAATTTGAAATTTGCAAACGCTCATACGATATCTTAGTGCAAAAAGTTGGGTTTCCACCTGAAGATATTATTTTTGACCCAAATATTTTTGCGATTGCTACTGGTATGAGTGAGCATAATAATTATGGACTCGATTTTATTAATGCCACGCGTCGGATCAAAGAAAATTTACCGCATGCTCTGGTCAGTGGTGGCGTGAGTAACGTTTCATTTGCTTTCCGTGGTAATAATGCTATTCGTGAAGCAATTCATGCTGTGTTTTTATATCATGCAATTCAAGCTGGTATGGATATGGGGATTGTTAACGCGGGTAATTTAGCGATTTATGCTGATGTACCAAAAGATTTGTTAGTGTTAATTGAAGATGTGATTTTAAATCGCAAACATGACGCAACCGATCACTTGTTAGAAGTGGCAAACACCGTTAAAGGCCAAGCGAAAATTCGCGTAGAAGACTTAAGTTGGCGAGAAAAACCGGTTTCTGAGCGTTTATCATATGCCTTGGTTAATGGGCTAACGAATTTTATTATTGAAGACACGGAAGCTGCCCGTATTGAATTAGGTCATCCATTAAAAGTAATTGAAGGGCCTTTGATGGATGGTATGAATATTGTCGGCGATTTATTTGGCGCAGGTAAAATGTTTTTACCGCAAGTCGTTAAAAGTGCGCGTGTGATGAAGCAAGCAGTTGCGCATCTTGAGCCGTTCATGGAAGCAGACAAAGCAACGGCCAAAGCGAAAGGTAAAATTGTCATGGCAACCGTTAAAGGGGATGTGCATGACATTGGCAAAAATATTGTTGGCGTTGTTTTGCGTTGTAACAGTTATGAAATTATTGATTTAGGGGTGATGACGCCTTGTGAAAAAATTTTAGAAACAGCGCGAGCAGAAAATGCAGATATTATTGGCTTAAGTGGTTTAATTACGCCTTCGTTAGAAGAAATGACCCACGTTGCAAAAGAAATGCAACGACAACAATTTACCATTCCATTATTAATCGGTGGTGCAACGACATCGCGTGCCCATACTGCTTTGAAAATTGAACCGCATTATCAATCAGGTGTCACCCTGCATGTTGTTGATGCATCTCGCGCGGTTGGTGTGGCTTCGCAGTTATTAAACGAAACCACTAGGGATGAATACATCAACCAAACACGCAAAGAATATGACGAATTGCGTAAACGCCATCTTTCTAAAAAATCCGAAGTCGAAATGGTGACAATAGAAGCCGCCAGAGCCAATAAATATCCGATCGAGTGGGCAGCGGATGCCGTTGTTAAGCCATCGTTTTTAGGCACAAAAGTATTTATTGATTATCCATTAGCAGAATTAGTGCCAACGATTGACTGGACACCATTCTTTAGTACGTGGGAGTTAAGTGGTAATTATCCAGATATTTTAACAGATGATGTCGTGGGTGAAAGCGCAAAATCATTATTCACTGACGCGAAATATTTACTAGATACTATCATTGCTGAGAAGTGGGTAACAGCAAACGCCGTCATCGGTTTTTATCCAGCAAACAGTGTAGGCGATGATATTGAAATTTACACCGATGAAACACGCAAAACAGTATTAACCACATTGCACATGTTGCGGCAACAAACACGCAAGATCAAAGGCAAATACAATATGTGCTTAGCTGATTTTGTCGCGCCTAAATCAACCGGCATTGCAGATTATATTGGTTTATTTGCAGTAACTGCCGGCATGGATATTCATGCGCAATTAAGTGTGTTTGAAAAAAATAATGATGATTATAACGCTATCATGTTAAAGGCGCTTGCTGATCGGCTTGCCGAGAGTTTTGCGGAACACATGCACATGCGAGTGCGACGTGAATTTTGGTCTTATGCCGCGCATGAAACCTTAAGCAATGATGAATTAATTGCAGAAAAATATCGCGGTATTCGCCCGGCACCAGGATACCCTGCGTGCCCTGATCATACTGAAAAACCGGCTATTTTTGATTTATTATCAGCAGAAGAAAATGCTGGCATTATGTTAACTGAAAATTATGCCATGTTGCCGGCATCATCTGTGAGTGGTTATTATTTTGCGCATCCGCAATCGCAATATTTTAGCATCGGAAAAATTGGAGCTGATCAAGTCGCAGATTATGCGAAACGTAAACAATTAGATAAACCAATCGTTGAGCGTTGGTTGTCGACCCATTTAATGGAAAATGAAAAAGTTACTTAAGGATAAAACAATGAAAGAAAATGTCTCGTTTCCAGTTAGTTTTGAGTTTTTTCCGCCAAAAACACCCGAAGGCTTGACGACTTTACTTTCTTCAGCCAAAGCCTTAGCAGCGTTAAACCCGGCATTTTTTTCGATGACATTTGGTGCAGGTGGTTCAACCATTACCGGCACTGTTGATAACGTTAAAAAGTTACAACAAGTAACAGATATTCAAATTGTGCCGCATTTATCATGTATTGGCGGTACGAGAGACGAATTAACGGAAATGTTGCAAATCTATAAAAATATGAATGTGAAAAGAATCGTCGCATTACGCGGTGATTTACCATCAGGTATGGTGCAATCTGGTGAATTTCGTTATGCCAGTGATTTAGTGAAGTTGATTCGAGAGGTATCTGGCAATCATTTTCATATCGATGTAGCCGCATATCCTGAATTTCACCCTCAGGCCAAAAATCCATTAGCAGATATTTTAAATTTAAAAAATAAATTTGATTTGGGTGCAAATAGTGCGATTACACAATACTTTTTTAATCCTGATGCTTATTTTTATTATTTAGATGAATGTGCAAGCAACGGTATCACAAAGCCAATTGTGCCAGGTATTATGCCAATCACACAATTTACTCGTCTTGCGCGCTTTTCAGATATTTGCGGTGCGGAAATTCCTTTGTGGATTCGTAAGCGATTACAATCATTTGGCGATGATACTGAATCCATTACGGAGTTTGGTGTCGAAATCGTTTATAACCTGTGCCAACGTTTAATTCGCGGCGGTGCGCCGGGTTTGCATTTTTACACATTAAATAAAGCAGAGGCGTCGACTCGGATTGTCAAAATGTTGAATTTGACGGAAGTGTCGTCCCGGAAATCGCCGCAGGCGATTGTCCGAGATCCACGTGCGTGAATCCAATGCTCGTGGTTTTGTCAATTTGATGCGTTGATCCCGGACAACGCCTGAAGCTGTTCGGGATGGCGCTGTAATATGAAGCAAATACCTCTCCAGGGTTATAATGACGCAGAAAGCGCATCAAGCATTAAAAAGGATCATCCATGCAAGAAACAGAATTTCTAATCATAGGCGCCGGCATTGTCGGCCTAACCATCGCCAGAGAATTACTCGCAAAAGGCGCTGATAAAATTATTATTATGGAAAAAGAACCAAGTCTTGGCATGCACGCCTCCGGCAGAAATAGCGGTGTCTTGCACGCTGGTATCTATTACCCACCTGAAACGCTAAAAGCAAAGTTATGCTTGAAGGGCAATTTGCTAATGCAAGAATATTGCCGTGAAAATAATTTGTCATTAATGAAAACGGGTAAAGTGATTGTTGCACGTAACGCAAAAGAATTGCCCATCTTACAAGATTTATTTCATCGCTCGCAACAAAACGGCGCTAAAGTTGAAATGATTGATGAACAACAATTAGCAAAAATTGAGCCGAATGCAAAAACGTACAGGCAAGCATTATATTCACACTACACTGCTGTGGTTGACAATAAGCAAATTCTGCAAGCGCTTGAGAGAGAATTATTGCGATCAAGAAAAGTGACATTTGCTTTTAATCACCAATTTAAAGGCTTAAAAAGCGAATTCATTGCAGATACCTCCCAACAACCAATTAAATTTAAACGTTTTATCAATGCGGCGGGTGCGTATGCTGACAAGGTTGCGCATTCATTTGATGTTGGTCGTGAATATTGCTTAATACCGTTTAAAGGTATTTATCAAAAATTAGTAAAAGAGCAGTCGCATTTAGTTAATGGTAATATTTATCCGGTTCCTAATTTAAGGAATCCCTTTTTAGGCGTGCATTTTACTAAAAATATTCAAGGCGATGTATATGTTGGCCCCACCGCTATCCCTGCTTTTGGCCGTGAAAATTACGGTATTTTAAAAGGCATAGATCGAGAATGTTTTAAAATAGCTTTGCATGAGTTGAAATTGTTTTTTACCAATAGCGGTTTTCGTAGTGTTGCTTTGCAAGAACCCAAAAAATATTTGGGTAGTTATTTTTATCGCGACGCAAAACAACTCGTGAAAAATTTAGAAAAAAATTGGCTAACAAAAGCGACAAAAGTTGGTATTAGACCACAGCTTGTTAATATCAAACAAAAAACACTCATGATGGATTTTCTAATTGTAAATGAGAGTCATTCTCTTCATATTTTAAATGCTATTTCACCTGCATTTACTAGTTCATTAGCGTTTGCAAAATATGTTTTGCAGGATTATGATTAACTGCGTTAAAACAATGGAGGTGTGATATGTCAGATTTTTTTACCGATCATGAAAAGCAAATGGCCCAGCAATTCCTACGTGATAAATACTATATTACGCCAGCGGAAAATTTAGAAAGTTTGAATGCGCTTAGAATGACTGTGGCAACCGCTACAGCGAAAGCCATTAATCAACCTGTTCCGACAAGTGATCATGCGGGTGATTTTTTAAATCACATTCATAAACTAATGACCGTTGCTGAATTAAACGATATGCGTTTGAAAGTTATTATGGAGATGAATCGTGATCCATCGTTTCGTTTAAACTATTATAAAACAGCACGTCAAGCTTTAACATTTTTGGTGGGTAATGAGCTTGCGATGCAGCGTCGCGTTAATTTAAGTGTGCAATTTCCACATGATGTGAGTTCGTTGTTACCTGTGCATTCAGATGTGTGGTCAGGGGATTCACCTTATGAAGTGGTGCTTTGGATTCCACTGGTTGATTGTCATGATACCAAATCTATGTATATCGCTAACCCTGAGGTTGATCAACAAATTCAATCTTCGTTTGGTCAATTTAAAAATAAAAGCAGTGAAGATTTATTTAAACACATCGAAAAAGATGTCACTTTTCTAAATGTGCCATTTGGTAGTGTTTTGTTATTTTCACAAAATGTGATGCATGGTAATCGTGTTAATTTAATTGATGAAACGCGCTGGTCGATGAATTGTCGTTTCAAGAGTATTTTATCGCCTTATCGCGGTAAAACCATGGGCGAATTTTTCGAACCAATCATGTTGCGACCACTAACACGCTTAGGAATGGATTATCGTTTACCGGAGGGTTTCCATGAAGAATAATGAATTAGGCTATCGTGGTTATGTGGGTAGTCGCATTTATAAATGCGGTGATTTTCCCCAAGGTGTGCAAAACATGGTGATTCGCAATTTCTGTCAGCGAAACCAAATGACATATTTGTTGAGTGCTACGGAATATGCCATGCCAGGTTGCTACATGATTTTGGAAGAAATTGTGAATGCGATTCAATCGGTGAATGGAATTGTAATGTTTAGTATTTTTATGTTGCCAGGATCAGTCGCGGCGCGTCAGGATATTTATAAGCGGGTGCTTGGCGCGAATCGAACGTTACATGCAGCCTTAGAAGATATTTCGATTCGATCGGTTGCGGATATTCAAATGGTAGAAGATATTTTAAATGTCAGTCGAATTACCAAGCGAGAACCCACTCATTTAAATCCAGCGCCAGCATAACGAGGAGCAGCAATAACTCACGTCATTGCGAGGAGCGCAGCGACGAAGCAATCCAGCTTTTGATTTTCATGAAAAGAGGGATTTCGTGGTCGCTGGGCTCCACCCAAAGAAGACCGTTATTT
>CAZUVD010000008.1:59735-136512 GCA_964623075.1 uncultured Coxiellaceae bacterium
TTTCGTCTTCTTTGCGTGTCGCGCACCGACCACTCAAACACTTTTTTTATTTTCCTTTAAAAGCTGTATTGCTTCGTCGCTGCGCTCCTCGCAATGACGACGGTTATTGTGTTACTCCTCACAATATGACGCAAATTAACTATGCGTAACAATCCTGCCATCTTCATCAATTAACATCACCACTACGCCATTACCACGAGTCTCCGCAATAAACCGATAATCGTGATTTGCAAATAATCTAGCTTTCAAATGACTATAGCCATTATACGTATCACTAGCCCATAAACCCTTAGAGTAGTAACTATAAATATCAAAGGTATGGGTGCCAGGTTCAATACGATAGGTATCTTTAGCAATCGCGCGATAATGACTCACTTCATAGCCATCAATCGAGCCAATGCTAGTAGTGGTGCCAGCGCCTAAGCCGTTTGTCCATTTGGCTGTACTAATAGTTACCATGCCACGCATTTTACTGGCAGGTTCTTTGTCTGAGATGACACAACTATTTAATAAAAGACAAGTTAATAATAATAACTTTTTCATGCATGATCTCTCCGTGATATTACTTACTATCTATCAAGAGATGAAAAAAATAAACAAATAAATGCACAGATTGAATATCCTTGGTGTCGATTATATACTCCTGCATCTAAAATAATAATTAATCAAACTGGGATTCAGATGCCAATCAATTTATTCCGATTAAAGCAAGCGATCGATACGCACGATGATGTGGAAGTAGAGAAAATCATTGCAGAATGTAAAAAACACAATGAAACATTAAAAGTATTTCTTTATTACGGTGAAGAAAAGGTAGCGTTATTATCTTACGCAATAGATGTTTGTTCAAGCAATGAAAGTAGTCAAAATATTGTTATGTTATTGGCAACAGCAGTTGATGGCTACAATCGAAGTTTGGTCCACTTAGATATTATTGACGATACCTTGTGTAGCCCTATAAAACATGTGGAGGTGAGTGAATGGATCCCGCAACCATTTAAAGAATTCATGATTGATTTATTAAGAACAAGAATTTCTGATGAAACAAAGATTAGGAAAGATGATGATAATATTAGAATGCGATTGGGTCAGGCGATTTATGATAGAAATTTAGCTGCATTTAATACGGGTGTTGCTGAAATGATTGTTAGAGATATTTCTTTTGATTTTAAAGTAGGGCCACTGCCATTGCTTGGTTTTGCATTTGCTGTTTGTTTTGATGACGAATCAAGTGAAAAAATCCTGACAACATTACTGGCGCTGCCATCAATCAATGTCAATCGTCGTTGCAGTAAAAGAATATTACCTGTTGATCATTTAATACTTACTGATTCTTTGTCGATTGAATTGAAAGAGCGATTACTAGATCAAATGATTGCATTGAAAGACCATAAAAATGCACCAAAATTAAAAGTTGATATTGAAGTGTTTCGCTCAGCTATTTCGCGTAATTATGCAGGTATTGTTGCTAGATTACTAAAATTATGCGATGCCAATAATAATAAATTAATAAATGTTAATGCAGTTCATAATAATAGAACAATATTAGATTTTACGATAAGTTTAGGTAAGGGTATTGATGAACGCATTGTCAGTGGTTTGAGAAAGGCTGGCGCCAAAAGATTTGCGGAGCTCTATCCGACTGCAAATGGCCATACTACAAGTCCAGCGCAAACATTTTCATCTAGTTCAGTTAGTTCAACTGCAGCAGTTAAAAATGCACTACCGACATTACCGGGTAATGGCACTATTGAATTTTATAAATTCAAGAAAAATCATCCGTTGTTACAGTCGATTATTCGGACGGTTAATGATAGCCATAAAAGCGCAATTAAAACTGGCAAATTATGGAAATTAATCGCTTGTAAAATGAATAAACCAGTTAAAATTGAAAACTATCATCATTTTGATGCAGATCTTGCTGAGATAGAAAAGATGACAGCGATCTTGCAAAAATTCGATAACATGATCATTCAAATGCCTCATCAGTCTATGGATGCAATTTTTATTAATTTATTTTTAAAAGTGATTTTGGGTGGTTTAGATGTTAATGATGACGAGTTAGGCATTGAAGATTTTCAAAGACTAGATGTTTTGATTAATCGTTACCAGGCTTTGTTGGAGAAGGATTTTACATCACAACAAGCTGATAATATCTATGGCTTTTTGACAGCCGCCATTGAAGTAGCCAATAAAAAACACCTCACATCCGTAGGCTTGTTCGAGTTATTAGATGAAAGCTTTAAAGCAGCTCTAAGATTATTTGAAGTAGAGCCAGAAAGACCAAGATTGGCTGCAAAATCATGACACTCATCGAATTGCACGAAAAAATTAAAAATCCGGCCAATACTCAATTACTGCTTTTGGTAACTGGGTTGACGCTGGCCGAGTTTTTAGTTCTCGAGCAAAAATTTATAGCTGATAAGCATGGCGATCAAACGGTTAAATTAAAATGTGAAAAAATAACGGCGGCTATTTTGGCTGTTCGATTTAAGCTTGATAAAGACGCTATTAAATCCGTTTTACTACCTAATGCCACAATGGCTACCGTTACCGGATTTATGCAAAAAGTTATTCCTCGTTTAACTAACATTTTAACTGCTGAGCAAGGCTTATCTAATAAGTTAAAAACTCATTCGCTGATAGCGCCATCAAGTATTTTGCCAGCAAAATTTGACGATTTAGATGAGTTGATTGAAAGATTGCAAGATGCCAATGTTCATAAAGTTTTAGTGACGAAAAAAAATAGGGTCATTAATGATGGATGGTTAAAGGAATATTTGCTAAAACCCGTTGCGATCAAAAGCAAAGTTGGACAAGATAATTTTTTGCAACTTTTAACATGCTTTGTGTTTGATTACGAAGAATTTAAGACTTTAGATGATTATTTGGTTTGGTATATGTGTGTTGTCATTGGTGTCAATATGCATTGCGCTTCTTATGCGCCACGAACCGGATATGGGATGGTGCAAAAACGCGAAGCAATGCATCCTGCTTATTATATTCGGTCGCAAAGCGCTCACCCTGATAATTTGCACAATAAATCATTAACGGCAAAAGATGCTAGATCGCAATGTTTGTCGCCTAAAAATGAAGTGTTATTTTCTACTATTAAAAGAGAAGTAAAAACAAAATTTGTCTCAACCCTTAGTAAATATGATGAGCTTGGTTTTGTGAAGGCAGACAAAAAGGGGACTGATAAATTCAGTTATTTTTCACTGCAATTTGCGGCTAGTGGTTTGCGGGTTAATAATTTTCAAGCTAAGTTGATTGCTGTTAATCATCATTTAAGTAAAATCAAATCGTCTCTATTAACTTTTATGACTAATAATACGCGCGAATTGTATTTACAGTCACTGTTTAAAGATCCAATGGTTAAAAGAAAACGAGAAAAAATTCAACAATTGCTCACTTTTGCATATCAACAACATAATGCGTTAATAAAAAAATGTGATGGTATGACATTTACGCCGAATCTTAACGAACAGTTGATGACTTATCGAATTAATAGCGCCAAAAAAATAGTTAAAGAGTTTAAAAAGTTAAATTGTGCAAAGATAGCTTTAAAATGGGTTCCAGGCAGCTCGATTGTTGAAGTTACTTTTTATCCTACAGATAATATTCCTGATATTGCTAATAATGCTAATGGTGTGACGAATGTCATTATTAGTTTTTTTGTCGGGTTGCTCAATTACAAACTTTCAACTGAAAAATTGCATATTCACACTTATCGTCGTCAAAGCTTTGCGTTTAATCGATTTTCAGTGGCGCATATTTCTAATATGTTGATGCGTATATCCATGGGATATGAGCCAGATGCTTTTTTAGATGTACTTAAAGATACCTTTAAAATATTAGACGATTTGTTAACTCGTTTCCCATTTTATGATGCTACTACGCCATTGTTAAAGAAAGGTTTTGAGGTGGTCGAAAATCGAGATTGTGCTGAAGAGAAAAAGGGCAATCATTTTTTAAATTTCTCAAGATCCGAGACCAATCTTTTGCGTGCGGTTGATATGGCGGATAATGCATTATCTGCATTTGCAGAAGACGATGATGGTATTGATAAAGCTTATGAGAGTTATATTGGTTTTATCACTAAAGATGTCGAATTTATAATGGCTGATGGCGAGCATTTTGGTTTAAATGATGAAGAGGCTAGATCAGTAAAAGATAATATCTTAGTTGTTGGATTGTTAAACAATACTTTTTTATATGCGATGCAGCTTCTTGATCACTGTCAAACAATAGATTTTAAAGAATCGCCATTGCTGTATTCATATTATTTCAATGTTGCCAAGATTATGAAGTATGCTTGTAAGGCTCACGCTTTACTGATTGATCATTTGAATTTGCCTGCAAGTCATGTTTATGCGAAAGCATTGTTATTAATTGATGGTATGTTAGAGCACCTAACGTTAGTACGTACTATTTTAATTTCTATTGATAAAGATAAAGAAATCAGCAAAAAGAAATTAGCTATTTTGACTGATAGTGAAAAAAAATATGCAGCTGCAAAAATACCTGTTCCGCTTGAAAGAATAGATGTTTTCTTTGCTGATAATGGCGAGCAAACGTTTACAATCGCCTTATTCAATCTTGGTATGCAGGTTATTAATCGTAAAGCGATTGCAGGTCTAGGTATGAGGGTGTCTGCTTTTAGAGAATGTTATTTTGAATTATTTAATAATTTAAATGAAAATTTTGATCTTACCATTTGCAAGAAAGTCGAGGACGCTGATTTTATTTTTGTGGATATTCGTGAGTTGAATCGTATTGCTTGTATTTTTAGTGCATCACAGAAGCCAGCAGTCAAAATAATTGTTATCGATTGCACCCATAATCCCTATTACGTTGATTCAAATATTAGCGATGTCGTTAGAGATTTGTTACGAAAAGATATTTTTGTAGTTATTAACGGCAGCATGTTAAAGCACGAACAATTAGGCCAAGATAAATTTCAAGCAGGTAAATTGATTGTGTTTTCCCCGGCAGGAATGAGTTTAAATGAAAACGTGCGAGAAGAATTAAATGATATTTCAAAAGCCGCTATGCATCCTGTGATTGCTGATTATTTTATAATGATTAATGATATTTGCCAGGATAAAGTTGGCACATTAGATTTGAATAAGAATAGCCTATTTAAACTTAAAGTGGTTACTCCTGCCAAAGAAATTCCCGCACCTAAAGCCGCTTTATAATTTTTAAAATGTAGCCTGGACACGCTTTTTGTGTCCGGGGGTTTTCTCTCTGACTACCAAAAAATCCCGGACACAAAAAGCGTGTCCAGGCTACATTATTTATGATTTAATTCAAAAGCAACGCACAATAGCGAGTTCTAACCAGCGGGTGGTGTAGCGGGGGGAGCGATGATCGGATTTGATCAGCCAGGGGCGGTGGGTGCCTTCGGCGGCGAAGAAGAGTGTGTTTTTGCCCATGATGGTGTTGATGTTATCAAGGGTTTGCATGATGCGTTCGCTTTTCGCATCTAGTGCTTGCAATAAAATATCGTATTGGCGCATGTGTTGCGGTGAAATATCGAGAAGCATCACGCCAACTTTATTGTAGATGTATTCTTTACGGTAAATGCTTTTTAAGCAGGCTTTGGCAGCTGAAATTAAATAACGGGTATCATCCGTCGGCGTTGGTAATGGGAAGGTGATGCCGTTACTGTATCGAGTTTCAATTTCTTTAAAGCGGTTGGTTTGTAAAAATACATGCACTGCGGCGGTAACACTCTGTTGTTGGCGTAATTTTAAGGCTGCGCGATTCATGTAGTGACTGACGGCTTCTTCTAATTCATGCAATTCGCGCACCGGTTTACCAAATGAACGCGATGAAATAATTTGTTTGCGCGCGGTGAATGTTTCCATCGGCAAACAGGAAATACCTTGTAATTCTTGTGCGGTCTTTTCTAGGGTGACGTTAAAATGTAAACGCAACATATTGCAATCAGCATCACGTAATTTTTTGGCAGTATCAATATTGATTTGTTTTAAGCGCGCGGATAATTTGCGCCCAATGCCCCAGACTTTTTCAACGGGGAGAAGGGGTAAATACATTTCGCATTGCTCTTTTGTTGCCAAGAAAAAGACACCATCGCCTGCTGCATTTTTAGCGAATTGATTGGCAGCTTTTGCTAATGTTTTTGTTGGCCCAATACCAATGGAAATCGGCATACCGGTATACATTTTAATTTTGGCTCGTAGCGCCAGCATTTCATTCATGCTTATGTCGCATGGTAAATGGATAAACGCTTCATCTATCGAATAAATTTCAACGTGTGGATAGGATTCTTGTAGAATGCTCATCACACGCTGCGATATGTCACCATATAATTCGTAATTCGATGAAAATGAATAAACCTGATGCTGCCGACAAAATGTTTTCCATTGATAAAAAGGCGCACCCATGGGAATGCCGAGTGCTTTTGCTTCATTCGAGCGTGCAATCACGCAACCGTCGTTGTTGGATAAGACCACAATCGGTTTATTTTCTAAGCGTGGATTAAATATCCGCTCGCAGGAAGCATAAAAATTATTACAATCGATTAAGGCAAACATTTTATTTTCCTTTGTGCCATCAACTGTAGCCTGGACTAAACGCGCAGCGTTTTGTCCGGGTTTGTTTGTGTGACCACCAAACCCGGACAAAACGCTGCGCGTTTAGTCCAGGCTACACACTGTGAATCACATTTGTCACAACACCCCAAATATAAACCTCGTTGCCATCTCGCAATTCAATCGGTTTAAACGCAGGATTCTCTGCCAATAAAAAAGTTTGCCCATTCTTTTCCTTTTTCAAGCGCTTCACCGTCAATTGCCCATCAATCGCCGCAATCACAATTTTGCCAGAAGTAGGCGTAATGCTACGATCAACAACCAAAAGGTCGTTTTCATTAATCCCCGCATTAATCATCGAACGCCCGTTGGCTCTGACCAAAAAAGTGGCCGCCGGGTGTTTAATCAAATAAGTGTTTAAATCTAATTTCTCTGCAATGTCGTTTTCAGCGGGCGATGGAAACCCCGCGCTGATTTTAGATAAATACAGCGGCAAAGGCGGCATCAATTGCCCCTCCGTAATTGCCGCCACCACTCTTTTAGGTAGCCTAACAGCCACTGTTGGCTCTTTCCCCTTAGGTCGCCCTGATCCTGCTCGTTTACCGCCACTCGCCATATCCCCCCCCCTTGTAGCCTGGACACGCTTTTTGTGTCCGGGTTTGTTGTACCCAGATGCCTGTGTATGCACAAACAACCCCGGACACAAAAAACGTGTCCAGGCTACTAGTATAAACTATTTTTGATTACTGTACATAAATCAAAATGCCGATCAGAATGGAATTAGGGCTAGCATTTCTTATTAGTATTAGGGTTACATTTATTGATCACTTAATATAAAATGCGCATAAATAAATCATAATAAAAATAATGAAGGGTGGCCAATATGCTCAGAGATTTAAGACACGCGATAAAAGTGGCGGATTACTTGAGTGATGCTGAAAAAGAAAAACGCAGAGTGTTATTAAATGATTTTGAGGATAAGCGAATTTTAAGCGATAGCAATTTTATTAAGAGCAAAACGGAAGGCTATGCCAAAATTGACGCGTTAAAAGAAATCGCAACCAATTCATCGCCATTATCTGCGTTAGACATTTTAATCTTAAAGAATCAAGCAAGAATTTATTCATCCATGCGCACTCTAGTTTACAAGAGCAGCCTTGATAAAAAGTACAAAGACGCATCGAGAGATAGTCAAGACGGTGATTTACCATTGCTGCAATTTTTGAAAGATTTTGTCGACTGTATTGGGTATGACATTGTTTTTAATGATTCAGAATTGAAAGGGTATGCAGCCCGAATGCTTGTAACAAACATCATTGGCATCATGAATTATTATGATGCGATAGATTCTATGACAAATACTGCAGAAATGCTAAAAGGGATTTCACTGCTTAAATGGGCGGATCATCAACATTTAGCATATCAATTGCCAGGCCTTCATTCTTATGTCCTTTGTAACAAGATATCTGGTTTGTATTTAAAAATGTTCGACAGTTACCAAAAAGAAGAAGATGATCATAGAAAAAATGAAGCTATTCAAGATGCCATTAAATGGGCAATAAGAGCAGTGGAAAGTGAAAAAGTAAATGCAACAGTGAAATGGTTGTTAACCATTTATATCTCTGCTATTGAGTTTTATCAAGATAGACAAGATTATTCGAAAGCAGAAAGTTATGCTAAAGAAGGCATGCAATTATTAGAAGAAAATAAAAAACTATTTTCAGATGAGGCATTCCTGAAAATCCGCTCATCGTTTCTGATAGCAAATGTCAATCGATATAGGAATAGTACACAACAGGCAGATACCAAGGAGGAAAAGCTTGAGTCATTAGAAAAATCAATCGAGCATGCCATTTTGTTATATCAAGCATTTAAAGAAAATAAAAATAATCTAGATAAAGCTGAGTATGAAAGAAGACGTATTCCTGAGGTTGTGAGAGTCTTGGATGTGAGGCATAGATATATGCTTAATGTAATAGATCATCTTAATGGAGATTGGGATAAATTTGAAAATTGTTTGAATGAGCAGCGCAAATTTATTAACGAACTTCCGACTGATCATATTGAGAGAACAAAAGCACATTTGATTGCGGATTCGCATGAAATCGCATTATGTTTTATGCAATTTACGCAAATTAAAGAAACAAATTATTTTAGAGATAATCTTGAGAGTAAGCTTGCTCAGCTTATTGCGAATGTGAGCAAACGATATAAAATATTAACCGATCAGTGCGAACCATTAGATGATGTGGTAAAAAAGAGTTATGCAAATGCTCGCCATCTTGCGGGAACCATGTATGCAGATGCCGCTAAAAAAAATATTTCAGAAGAAGATGAAAAAGCGCTCGCTGATCTTCGTCATGAAAGTGATATTATGTTTACAAAAGCTGAGGAAAATTTTGAGGAAAATCACGAAACACGTAAAGTGATTCAAATGCGATTAAATCAAGCTATGATGTATAACGACAAGCGCAGAGTCGTAAACTTGGTAAAAATTTGGGCCGAACATTTACATCAAGCAGACCCAAATAATGCGAATCAGATTGAATGGCAAAGTCAGGCGGCGAGTGAGCTAAATGTTGCCGTAAATAAATTATCAGAATTGCTTGATGAAAATGAGCATGAACAAAATGATTTAACGTGTGAACAATACAGTGTCAAAATGTCTGCTATTGATTTGGCATATTATGTACTAAAACGAGCTATTTCAAATGCTGAAAGAGTAGCTGTTATTGCTAAGCGTTCTAAATCACCAACTATAGATACATCAAGTTCGAGAGATTCTGTTGCTCGCGCTTCTACCGCTAGTCGTCGGGTTAGGGAGCGCCATGATGATGATAATCCTGAGAGTGACAGTGAAGCAGGGGCTGCAGTTAGTGCTAGCGCTAGTACAGCCACAGAAGACAAAACGCACCGCCGACATCGCCATCGAGGCCGCCATCATCATAGCCGTGGGAATGGGACGCTTTTTGATAACACACGAAAGACGGAAAAGAGACCGAGAGATGAAGCGGATGTGAGGGAAGAAGATGAAATTAAGCGTGAAGATAAATTAGTCCGTCATTGATAAAAAAAACCCGAATACGGTTACGTATTCGGGGTTGATAATGTAGAATGCTTAACTTTTCGGCGGTCTACTGTGGCTGTTGACGCTTTTCTCCCGCTTAAACAATTCTTTTGATATATGTGCTAAAATCAAAAAAATAGTTTATTCTATAGATGATATATAAGTATGATAGACAGCGACTTTTAACCACTTCCATCAGGGATGTTTTTTAGATGTTGTTTCATTCGCCGGAATTTATTTTTCTTTTTTTACCCCTTACTCTCATCATTTATTATTTGTTGATAAATCGATTCAGTAGATTAATAGGCTTATCGTGGCTGTGTGTTGCGTCACTATTTTTTTATGGCTACTGGAATTGGCGCTATTTGCCGTTAATGATTGGTTCAATATTATTCAATTACCTGATCAGTAAGTTTATGTTTTTAGCGAAAAACAATAATGATCAATTGACGAAAAAAATAACGTTAATTATTGGTATAACCGGCGATTTACTCTTGTTGTGTTACTACAAATATGTTGATTTTTTTATTTCGTTATCTAATCAAGTGATGCATACGCAGTATGCTTTAATGGGTGTTATATTGCCGCTTGGTATTTCATTCTTTACGTTTACACAAATAGCATATTTAATAGATTGCTATCGCGATAAAGTTGACGAATATAACTTTATTAAATATGCCTTATTTGTGACTTATTTTCCCCATTTAATCGCCGGGCCAATTCTGCATCATAAAGAAATGATCTCGCAATTTAATAATAAGAATGTTTTACATGCCCAAGAAAATTTTCTGGCTGGTGTTACCATGTTTACATTAGGGTTATGTAAGAAACTTTTTTTTGCAGATAGTCTTGCTGGAACCGCGGATGCTATGTTTAACGCGGCGATTGCTGGCAATCTTAATACAATAAATGCATGGATTGGAACACTCGCTTATACGTTGCAAATTTATTTTGATTTTTCTGGGTATTCCGATATGGCTATTGGTCTTTCCATCTTGTTTGGTGTGCGTTTACCGATTAACTTTTATTCTCCCTATAAAGCGGCCAGTATTATAGAATTTTGGCGACGATGGCATATAACGCTTTCACGATTTCTACGTGATTATCTATACATTCCCCTAGGTGGTAATAGAAACGGTTTTTTTCGTCGTTATCTCAATTTAATCTTAACCATGCTTTTGGGGGGATTTTGGCATGGCGCTGGGTGGACATTTTTAATTTGGGGCATGTTGCATGGCGGCTTTTTAGTCGTGAATCATGGGTGGCGACATTTTCATTCTATTATAGATTTTAAATTGCCAACATACTTATCGCATCCAGTATCTGTATTGCTAACATTTTTTTGCGTCATGATTGCATGGGTTTTCTTCCGTTCGCCTGATGTGAAAACGGCTCTCACTATTTTGCATTGTATGGCGGGTTCACACATTGGAGCTGCGTCTGAAGAAAATCTAATATTAAGTAATAGACTATTATTGGCTTTACCCCTAATGGTTGCGTTACTGTTACCTAATTCATTACAGATAATCAGTCGCTATAATATAGCGCTTGCAAACCCGGTACAGATCATCGCAAATCGTTGGTATCAATGGCGCATATCACCATTTTCAGCCCTCATGAGCGGCTTGTTATTTGCTGTTGCATTGCTTGGCGTGTTTGCGATCAGTGATAGCGCCCAATTTTTATATTTTGAGTTTTAATTATATGCGTAGTTTATATGTTTATTCGTTTATTTTTTGCGGAACATGCTTTTTTTTTCTTTTAGCATTTCTATTTTACCCAAGTGTTGATCACATTGGTGCTGTCTCTTTGCATCATGATAAAACTTGGTATATGAATTTTAGACGTTCTACTTCAACGTATGCTCTTGATAGGGATATTTTTTATCACAACATCGGAAATTCGATAAAGAATGCAAAAAATGCCGACATCATCATTCTGGGACACTCCATGGCTTTATTCGGAATTGATTGGCGGCAGATAGAGCAATTTTGTAAAGATCATCATGTCAGGATTTTCAATATGAGTTCAGGTGGCGATACTAGTGGCGAATTTGTTTTACGCATTGTAGAAAAATATCATATAAAGCCTGCTATCTGGATTATCAATGCGGATGATCACGAAAGAAGTTTTTTTTCTAGCTATTTAGTAGACGCAAAAGGAGAGTCTGGAGATATTGTGTCTTATAATCGATGGCAGGCATATAAAAATACTATTTCAAAAAACATAAAATGGAAAACTGAACTTTTAGTAAAAAAAATTGCTCCCCTTAAAATAACGCAAATTTTCTATCCGGTTGAGCCTATTTTTAATTATCGCTCAACTTTGCATGGTAATTGGAATAATGATAATTGGCCGGCATATAAAGCAACCAATCCTAGCTTTATCAATGCCCATGAGGCAGATTGCCACGCGACTAATGCGGAAATAAATCAAGCTGATCAATATATACATCGCTTAAAAAATGGAAATGTAATATTGACCTTGGTTCCACATACTAACTCATGTCGCCCACGCGTCAAAGAAATTGCCGAGCATTTGCATGCCCCTTTTATTTCTATAGACTGGAAAAATATGACCAGTTTTGATCAGGGGGGTCATTTAGATGATAATGGCGCGAAAAAATTTACTGCTCAATTATTGCAGCAATTAGAAAAAACATCTGCTTTTAAAAATCTAGTGAAGAAAAAAAACCCGGGTACGTTGCCGCAACCGGGTTAAAAATATAAAAACACTTATCAGAAGCAAGCAATACCCATAGAACCGCGATAATTGTACGCTGGTGCCATGTATTGATCCGCGAAGTCCCAGAGTGAAGCATTCCAGGAAATATCATCAGAAACGATAACGCCATGCTTGGTGAGGTATTTCTTCGCTTCGATGAATTCAAACATCATGTGATCGTAAGTGTGATCAGAATCATGATAGAACATATCTATGCTGCCAACTTTCTTGAGTAAGCCTGGTAATAAATCTTTTGCATCACCGTTTAATACTTCGAAACGATCGCGATAAGCATCTGGTACTAACCAGCCGGAGGTTTTACCTTCAGGGATGACTACGCCGTATACTTTATTTCTGATTTTCCAGTTTGGATCTGTAGAATCAAAGATAGGAGGCATATCGACAACGTGTAATGTGCCATCAGGGCCGTTTTTAGCTAATGCAAGCATCATGAATGCACTGGATAAACCGTTACAAACGCCTGCTTGTACGATTCTCTTTGGTTTCAAGTGACGAACCGTCCAATATAAGAAAAGCGCATCTTCCAGATTCACCCAGCCTGGGTTGTAATGAGCATTGTGTTGATTTCTGAGACCATCTAAATATTTTTCGACGAATTCTTTACGTTCAAATACTTGATCAGCATGAGGAACAGAGCGTGCTTCATCGAGGCTCTTACGTAAAATACTGCTCCAAGCGGATTCAGCGATTTCATTTTTGCGAGCCATTTTCTTCAATTCATTATAAACCACGTTTGAACCATCATCTTTGTCAGCATTAAAGATTTTGCCAGGGAAGTTTCTAACAACTTTAACATCGTAGTCTGGGTGGTTGGTATTATAAGTACGAGGAGCAAATATTAAAGGATGTTTTTTTAAAGCATCAGCACAGCTTTCCGATTCAGAGCTTGTCATGCTGTGGCTGCTGGTAGGAGGAGCTTGGTAGCCATCATTCACATGACCGCCCGCCGTAGCGTTGTTCATGGTTGTAGTTGCCAATTCGCCGCCACCTAAGGTTTGGGTTAATTGTCTGACAGCATGAATTAATTCATTCATTTTATCATTCAGCAGAGCAGATTGATTTTTGACGCCTTCTCGTATTTCTTCGGACATCATAGTTGTGCGATGAATGTTATGTAGATAACGTTTAGCTATTTTGAGGGGGTTCATTTTCATTTCTTTCCTTGTGATAAAAAAATGGTTAAAAAAAATTAAGACCAAGGTGCTAGGCGTTGGAATAAAATTCCTAATAATGTATGCATGACTGAACGTAAATTTTTCCAATTCAATGCATTACCCGCGCCACCGCGACGCTCAATGGTGATGCATGGAATTTGTTTATAAGTAAAGCCTCGATCTAGTAAGGTGCAAAGCAATCCAGCTTGAAAGCCAAATCCACGCGTGCTTGGATGCCAACGCATGATGTTAAAGCGTAGGTGTACTTGCAATCCATTGTAATAATTTATTTTGTTACCACTGACAATATTGATAATGGTGGTGAAGGTTTTAGAAATAAATTGTCGATGACCGCTTTTACCTTCAGCGGAAACATAATAGGGCACGATAATATCCGCATCGCCAATACTATTAAAAACATTAACGATAGTATCTAGTGGTTCTGCATTATCACCGCAAATTAAGCGATAATATTTGCCGCGACCCATAAAAGCACCATCAACATAATTTTGCGCTAAGCCTTTATTTTTTTTGTTCACACGTAATAAAAGATTTAATTGCGGGTGTTGTTCGATGTATTTTTTAACCAAATTGACTGAATTATCTTTTGAACCATCATCAATCACTAAGATTTCATAAGTTTTATTAACAATTTTCATGGCGCCAACAATGACATCAAGGGTGTCGACAATGAATTCTTCTTCGTTATAGCAAGAAACAAAAATAGTTAATTCGATTGGATTATTGTCATAAGGTGAAACAAGCGCGTTGATGTCGTGGTATTTTTTGGCGGATTCAGAAGCTGACATTTCAGCATCCCAAAAATCTTTACCATAATTCCCGATTTTTTTACTCATTTGCAACAAATCCCCATAAATTCACTGTGCAAAGAGCTCGTAACACAGGTGTTTTTTCGATAAAAGGCTCGAATGGTTTTAATATATTAAAAATAGCCGTTGGTGTGAAATTAGGAAATAAATTTAAACGTTTCCAGGTTGCAACACGAAAGCCGGCATTGGCAAATAATTTTTCCATTTCTTTCGTGCGGAAGCTATCTTCACCAGCAGCTTTATAAGAGGCTGTGTGTTCAAGCAATTTACGCATGACGTTGTTACCGTTTGGCTCAAGAATCACGATACGTTTAGTCACTTTACGTAAACCTTCTAAAATCGAAGGTGTTGCACTTTTAACATGGTGTAAAATGCCCCATAAATAAGCACCATCATATTGTGGTAGGGCAGCATAATCCATTTTGGTGATATCACATGCGGTAAAGCGCATATTGGCATTTGCAGCTTGTGATTGTGCGCGCTTGATGGCAGCAGGCGCTAAATCAAAACCATCAATAGCGCGATAATGTTTTGCTAATAACATATTAGCTAAAGCACCATCACCGCAGCCTAAATCTAAAATGTGAGAATCTTTGGTTAAACCCATTTGTTGGCCAATTTCGATACCTTTCTGCCACAAACGACGATTAACGTAGCGCTCGACAGTCGAGCTTGCAAACATTTTCTCGGCGTAACTCACTTCGCCTGCGTGATCCCAATATGCTTCCGGTTCGTTTTGCGACACTGTTTGCTCCTTCAAGGCGCTATAGACAATGAGTGATTTTGACAGCCACTTGTTGGCGCGCAAAACCAATGTATTCATATTGAATATGGTATTTAGTGACAAATTCTTGCCATGCTTTATATTCGTGATTTTCCCAGTTTGGATAATTGAAATATTCATCGAATAAAACAATAGTGCCGACTTGAACGCGATCAGCGAGGTTTTCTAAGATATCTACGGTTGAAGTATATAAATCGCAATCGATATGAATGAATGCAACTTTGCCAGGATATTGTTTGCGCCAAACTGGTAATGTTTCGTTAAACCAACCCTTGTGTAAAGTGACATGGCTTGGCACTTTTGGTAGTTGGCCTTTAAGTGAAAAAGTACTTTTAACAAAAGGCATGCCAGACCAATCGCTTGGTAGACCTTCGAAGCTATCAAATCCGTGAAATTCTGCATTGGGTCTGCGTTTTGCCATATAGCGCATCGTGCCGCCAGTGAATACGCCAAATTCTAAATAATAGCCTGGCACTAATGTCTGGTCGATAGAGTATGCGATTAATTCTTTTTGTGTTTCAAAGCCGACAGCATGCGGCATATTGGCATCAATGTAATCAACAGTTTTATTCAGTGCGCGTACCGAACGTTCACGTACAGGATGCATTCTGCCGGTATCAAAAAGCTGAAAGAACGGAAGGACTAGCTTGTATAGAAAGAATTTGAATTTAAAGTTAGTAACTAGCAAGGTATGTTTCCTTTTTGAGCTATTTAGGTATCTTCTTCCACTGAAATATCAGGCGATGATTGTAGCTAGATGGTGGCTACGAAGCAAGATACCGTTTGATAAAGTGTTTACACGTTTTGGAGAGCCACAGATTCATTTTTAGGCAATAATTTTTTACTGGGTAAGGAAAGTTTTTTACGTAAATATCGTCGGCAAGGAACTTCAATTAAATGATAAAAAATAATGGAAAATCCAATAGCTGCAGTCATAGCTAATGTTAAGCGTGAAAAATCGGCAAAATATATTCGTAAATTGGATGCTCTCGTCACGGGAGCTGCGTCTCGGGAAAAGGCTTGTAAAATAGGAAGATGGAAAAGATATAAAGAATAGCTCGCTAAACCCGTCGTGATGAAAATAGGTTTTTCAAGAAATCGGGTAATATTGTTTTGATAGCGAGCGCAACAAAAAATAATGATGGCAATGGAAGGGGCGAGGCCAAAACACCACGCTAATGTTGAAAAATAACTACGTAGACTGACAAACGTTAAGAAATCAGGTGGAAAATAAAACAACATTTGTATTATGAATGTAGAAATTAAGACAAAAATGATTAGACGTTTACCGAAATGCTGCTCTTTAGTGGATATTTCAATTTTTCTGGATTGCATGTAAATAGCAGCAGTTAAGCATCCCACTAAGAATTCCCAAATGCGAGAGTAGGGTGAAAAATAAATTAGCCAGCGAAGAAATGAACTTTGATTGCCAGTATTTATATCTGCAATTGCACCAAAATGGTTAGCTGCAAATTGATTGATCGCATTTAATTGATTGGCAATCCAGTAGATAGAAAAAAATATAAAACAGTTTAATGCAATGAATACTATTAAATTTAATTTAATGCCGCGCAATTTAATTAAGCTAAAGCAAATTAACGGGTAGGCGAGATAAAAAAACCATTCCGTACTGACTGACCATGCTACTGTCGGGATAGATCCGAATTGATAAATAAGGCCATTATTGCCTAATGGAATATAAAACCATGATTGGGTAAGAGTGAGATAATATGGAATGGCTTGTCTAAAATATTGAGTTAAATTCGTATACCCGTATAAGTGAATTAAATCAAAACTTAAGCCAACAAGAAATAAAGGATAAAGTCGAGCAAAGCGAGCGACAAAAAAATCATAAATACCAATTTTGGGATTTTGTTGTATGGACGCAGAATAATTATAATGGATGACGAAACCACTCAAAACAAAAAATAGCGTCATTCCAGCGCCAGATAAAGTGCTGAATAAAGAATACCAAGCCGGAATCGTACCATTCATGGGCATGATTTGCATCAGGCCATGACTGACTAAAACAAAAAATGCGGCAAAAAACCTTAAACCTGTCAGAGCAGGAATTTCAGGGTTATTGATATTGTTGGTATTTGTCATTTTATTTCCATCCTTGTTGATACCAAGGCAATTCCTTTTGTTTGAGATGGCCTTGATGAAATCCTGTTAATGCAGTTTTGAGTTGGGCAAAGGGAAAAGTTTGAATGGTAGGCGATTCTGCAATACTTTTGCGATAAGCGCTAATCCATTTGGCATCAATTGATTGCGTCGTGTTTTCTTTCCAGGTGAGTAATGTGTTTTCACCATCTGTCCAAGCAATACCAAAATATTGTGCTATATGGTCTGGCGAAAATAAAGGCGTTAATGGTAGTGGATCGGTTAAATTTAATTTTTCACCAAAAAAGAAGTAATTTAAATTTTCACTTTGTAATATTTTTTTTGCGGTTTTTGCATCGCCGTAGTAAATCAATTCTGCGTTAGGTGAAAAACGATCAGATAAAAAAGTTTCAATATGGCAATCAGGTAACATGCAATAAGTGTGTGTATTCATGCTCCAAATGCGCGGATGCGAGGGGAGTAGTCGCCAGATGGTTTCTGCTGCGGGGTAAATAGCACCCCAAGGCATGCGGCCAGGCCATGAAGATTGGTTTTGATAAGCGGTTGCAATGCTGATTTTGCCACGCATAAAGCGTGAGCTATTTTGTACGATGATTTTACCTTTAATGAAATCGATGTTGGCGATTGGCAAAAAGTATAGGAATGCAATAAATAAACCAAAATAAGTAGCGATCATTACTAGACGCTTTAAAAGGGGTGCTATTAACAATAAGCAGAAACAAAGCGTGGGTGCATAAGTAAATGTAGTGAAACGATAATAGGAAACCGGTTGATCACGTCCTACAAAGATAGAAGCTAGTAGAGTAAAAGCAATAAATCCACCCATGACGATTAAAGCCGTCTTATCCATTTTCTTGAATAATGCCTGACGTGTCGTTGGAAATGCATAATTTAGAGCAAATAAAGCGATAGCGGCACTTAATAAAGGTAGCCATATATCAAAACGCAAATAATCAAATATTTCTTTAAATAAATCTAAGTTTAAGGGAATTTGCGTGGCTACAAGATTTGTTTTAGCCCAATGAACCATTAATAATTCAAACAATACTCCCCATTGTTTTATTTTATCAAAATTGATTAACGGCCAAAATAACAGCATGCCTTTATCTTCTGGTACGCCAGTGAAAATATAATTACAAATCAAGGTGGAAAGAAAAGTAAAGCCTGCAACCCCTGCTGCTGTGCTCGACCACCAGAAAGCCAGCTTGTTTTTTTGAAATAAAAATACAAGTGCTGCCAAAACAAGAAAGGTGCAAGAAAATACAACAAGCGTTGGGCTCAAGATAATTAAGGCGCAACTGACTAGCGTTAGTGTCAAACCAGGTAAGTGTTTCTTATCGCTATTAGCCAGATTAATGATGAGCCATAACATAGCAAATAAAAGTGCTGACGCGGGTTCATGAGGTTTTTCAAAATCCCCCCAGCCACCTTGACGCATTTGTGAGAGGGGTCCCGGTGTGTAAATTAACATGCCAAGATAAAAACAAACTCCTAGCCAGGGAAACAATTTATTTGCTGATTTTTTTTGAATGAGAACAAACACGATACCCGCACAAGATAAAACTAAAGCGGTAGTGATAAGAGACGGGCCAAGTGGGTCAGTTAACAGCATGGCGAGAAAAAACAAACCCGCACCTTTGCTATAAAAAAAATGATACCAAGTATGATTGGGTAATATGGAGCCAGTTTCAGTGACATCGCGGTAATAATGAAAATAATGAATGTAATAATCATGGCCACCCGCAGGAAACAAGCCTTTGGTCATTAAAAAGCAAATAAGCGGAATAGATATCAGTAATATTCCAGGCCAATATATTTTTGTGCGTATTTGGTAGATGGCATGAAGCGCATTATTGATTTTCTGAAGATTCATTAAAAAAATGCCAGTCGTTACCACCATCAGAATTGATAGGTTGTATAATCCAGCGAGCCCCGTTATTAATAAGGCAATTTGTAAGGTGCTTGCACCTGCAAAAATGCTGAGTAAAACAGCATTCGTGTTAAGTTGCGGCTCTCGTAATACATTACTTCCAACAAGATAGAACAGGAAGATCAAACAGGCGATAAAATAAAGCCTTTCAATATTGTAAAGGCTGATTTGCCAGCCAGTGGAAAAAAAATATTGGTGATATATGTCTTGATATTGAAAGCTGCAAATTAAAAGAATATAGCTGACAATAAAGCTGATCGCGGGAGATGGGTAATATTTGCGCCAATTTAATATTAGAGGCATTTTTTTCTTTCAACTCCAATGTGATCAAAACTATTTCCTTAATTGTAATTTGCTTAATACCACAAACTGCTACAATAATCATGTAAAATTCATCCATTGTAGCTAAATGTGGTCATAAGGTTGTATTTTATTCATAGCTCTGTATTATACGAATAGCTCTGTATTATACGAATGACCCTATTTAAGCGTTAATAAGCATGATGCGTATTACATTATTCAAATCAAAGCAATTAGTTCGCTTGGCCAAATTTTTTATTGCGGCTGGTCTTTTATATTTCTTAGCCCGTAATGCTCATATTGATTTAGCGTTATTGCATGCGCTATATCAAAAACCGATGCTGTTTTCCTCCGCAATCGTTGTCTTTTTATTAATGGTTATTTTAGCAGGGTGTCGCTGGTGGTTATTAAATACTTCGCAATCTATAAACTTAAATATTTTTCCAACCATTATGGTGACATACATTGGTTCGGCATTTAATAATGTGTTGCCGGGTGCAATTGGCGGCGATATTTTTCGCGGTTATTATGTATTTAAACGTGAACCAACTCAAAAAAGAAAAGCTTTTCTAGCTTTATTTGTAGATCGGTTGCTTGGATTCGTCGCTGTCATGATTACCATTTGTTTTGTTGCAGCCATACATCTTATGCAGTTGGAATTAGAACCTAACGTTTATCATTTATTATTATCATGTTTGGCTGTGTCGGGCATTTTATTATTAACGCTCGTTACTGTTTTTTCGATATTGCGAAATACTTCATTAATGGCATGGATAAAAAAAATCGTTGGCACTAAAAAGTGGTTACAACCAATTATTTCATTATTAGAGGCTATTAGTGAATTTCGAGTGGATTTAAGTGTAATTACTGTCAGTATTTTTCTTTCGGTATTGTTGCAGTTATTAATCATTGTTAGTCTGATGATTTTAGCTAAGATAATGAATTTTCCCTATATTGCTTTTTCGGATTATATTTTGGCAGCAGGAATCACTCAGATTGTTAATTTAATTCCCATTACACCTGGCGGCGTTGGAGTTGGTGAAATGGCTTTTGCCAATATATTGTTATTACTTAACCCAGGCATACCGGCAGCTTACGCCACTATCTTTTTTGCTTATCGATTAGTGAGCGCTGTTACCTATTTACCAGGAATACTATGGTATATAGCAAGTTCTACTTTGGTTAAGAAGAGGCTTGAGTTACAAAAAGACCAAGCATAAAGAAAGGCAGGGAATTGGCTATGATTTTAATGGATGGTCTGAGTTTATTGTTTGTAGCATTTATAACGCATGTTATCATTTGGCGTTACAAAAAGCCGATCGCCGTTAATCGCGCATTGTTAATAATTTTTTTTACTTTGCCAATCGTTTTGTTGCCTGCGCAATCATTTTTGCTTGAAGTTCACTATTCATTACCGGAATTAGCTAGCTTAGTTTTGTTATATGTTAGTTGCGCATTAGTATACATTATTCTTTATTCTGCTATTGAAATGCAAAGTCCTACGTTAGCGATTATTGATTTGATCAATCAAAGTAAAAACAAGGGATGCACCGACGATGAATTACAACAGTATTTAGCAGTAGAAAATGCAATCCAGATGCGCTTATCGGCGATGCAACAAAATGATTGGATTGCCTCCCATAAAGAGGCTAGTTGGCAGTTAACAAAGAAAGGGCGCCAGATAGGCAGGGTATTTGCATTAGGCGCTACCATTTTTGGTTTAACACAGGGTGGTTAATATGCATCTTGAATGGATAATCGCGTTGATGCCAGTGGTGGCATTAATAATCAATGTGATGACTCAAATATTAACAGTGCATTTGTTTCATCAGATCAATAAATCGATTGTTTGTGGAATATTTTCAGGGTTAACGGCATTGGTTATTGGTTGCCTATATTTTTGTAATCAGCATGTTATATTGACGTTACTTACCAATACAGTTACTTATTTTGCTTTATCGTTTTGCTTTTTCGCATTTTTAAATTTGAATTTAACATCCATGCGAATTCGAGTGGTGCGTGAGTTAAATAATGCAAATGATGGTGCAATCGAATTGCAAAAATTAATTAATGACTATTCACCACAAGAATTATATAGCCGAAGAATTACGCGTTTGCTGCATTCAAAACAAATTGTGCAAACAAATAATCGTTGGCATTTGCAATCAAAGAAGTTATTAATTTTAGTGCTTGTTTCAAACGCTTTACGTCAACTCATTTTACCTGGAATACAGAAATGATAGAAATACAAAAGTACCCTGTTAATTCTCTACGATTATTATTGCAAGCGAGTTTAGGTGTTCTCATTGGTGTGCTGTGCGCATTAATGTTGGCAGGTATATTGTTTCCTGTTGGCGGTAGAGTTCACGTGATGACAGATGATATTCTGCCATGGACTTTACATGATGTATTAATGAAGCCGCGTGAAAAGGGGTTTTATTTGTCAGCTATTATGTTGGGTAGTCTAGGCGCATATTTTGCGACCAAAAAAATAATGCCGGTTGCTAGTAAAAAATTATTATTGTTATTGATATTAATGCTTCCTGTCGTTAATTTTTTAGCGAAAGGTGTTTTGCAGCACGATAAAGATTTTTGGTGGTTATCAGTAGTATTGGGGATTGCATTATTAAGTACTTATTTACAATATAAACGTGGTATCCAGTATAACATTGCTACCAAAGTTGAGAGTAAAGCTAATTATTTTTCTCTTAAATATTATCTTTTTGCACTCGCTATCATTATAGCAATTGTTTTGCCGGCTTCATTTACACAATTAGCAGCACACATTGGCATGGAAATGCACGTTGTTTCATTTCTGATCGCGCCTTCGCTTTATTTTTTAGGTGATCATCTTCTGCCTGGTATTGATTATTTCACGCAATACAGTATTGGTTTAGGTTGGGTTTTTTCAAAGCTATTAGCAAATACTGCTGAATTAACCATGGTGCATTATACCCAATTTTTGATTGCTGCTATGGTATGTTTTTATGCCCAACTATTAGCGGTTTTATATTGGTTGTATCGGCATTGTTTGCCAGCTGTATTTGTCACTATTTGGTCGTTAATGTTATTGTTTCACACCAAAGTGCATTTTTTTGATCCTAGCTCGACAATACTAAGGTATCCACTGTTGGCAACGGCCGCCGGTTTATTTGGCTGGTGGTTTACAAAACAAGATTCTTTGATTCGATTAACGTTATTAGGTTTTGTCATCGCGGCTTCTCTTTTTTTAAATACCGAAACAGGGATTATTACTGCAATCGGTGTTTCTGTTGCCTATTTGATTGTTGCGGGTATGAATATTAGATCCATATCATTATTAACTTTGATAGGCATTGAAGCGTGTATTTGGTTTAGCATTTTAATAGCTGCTATTTTTGGCGTATCTGCTTTTCAAGTGAAGTTTTTTCAATATTTATTAGAGCCTTTATATATTTACGGTAAAACAGGTTTTGGTGGCTGGTTAATCGCATGGAATGTGCACAATTTTAATTGGTTTTATAATTTAATTTCGCCAACCGTTACCATTGCAACATTAGTGTTAGTGCGACGATCTGTGAGTGCTCATGATCAAGATAAGCCACGTTTAGCAGTGCTTGCTTTCTTTGCAGTTTGTGGATTATTGATGCTCGTAAAATACATTAATATGTCCATTGTTGCTGTTTGGCACATGAACGCATTAGGTGTGTTGGTTGTGATTGGTTGGTGGTTGAATGGATTAGCAAACCAATATCAAAATAAACCGCGTTTATATCGATTAATCTGGAGTATTTTAGCAACATTATTGTTAGTGTTTTTATTGGTAGCAAATGATAAGCGTAATCATAGTGTATATGCATTACGATCTTGGTTGCGTTATCCTTCATTTATTGGATCTCTAGTGCGTCCATCGCATAATCCAGATAATTTTAATAGCGTTGATCATCTCCCGTCTGCCAGAGATGTGGCGCTTATTACTGCTAGATCAAAAGAGCATGAGCAAATTGCAATGATTGATATGTATGATTGGACATATTTAATTAATGCAGCAAGGCCTCCGCTTATGTTTTTTTTACCTTCGCCAGTTATTTTTACTAAACGGCATTTAGATGAAACAATGTTGCGTTTAAAAAAGGTTAATTATCTTTTTTTAACAAAAGGCGCAAGTGATGAGCCGGAAATTGTTCATCCTGATATAAAAGCAATCATGATGCCGACTTTTCACCGCGAGTTTATTAAAGAAGCCGAAGGTGATAAATTAGTGGTATGGCGTCGTCGTGCTATTTAAGCTTTTTCCCAAGGGAATTTAATCGGTTTTAACGAATGCTGTTGTTGATTTAATTCTGCAGTAAATTGATTAAGTAATTTAATCGATTCACTAAAGCGAAACGATGGATCTTCTTCAGCCGACAATAATTTTTTGTATTGCTTAATAAACTGATTATTAACAGGCTGATCGTTGCTATTTTTCCAAGTTAATAAATACGTTTTACCATCAGTCCAGACGATTGAAAAATATTTTTGAATATTGTTGGGTTGAAATAATTGACTATAAGGCAAATAATCAAGTAAAGGATATTCAGTTAAAAATAAAAAGTAATTTAAACCTTCTTTTTGCAACACATTTTTGGCTTGTTCAGGTGTGCCCGATAATATCGTATTCATATCGGATGAAAATTTAAAAGAAATCACGCTTTCAATGTGACAATTAGGTGTCATGCAGTATGAAACAACAGTGGTACTCCAAATGCGTGAGTTTTTTGGAGCATGTTGTGTTGCCTGCCAGGTTCCAGGATGAATAGCACCAAATGGAAAAGCTGGATATTGATGATGATAAGCATCCGCTAAGCTGTATTTTCCAGTCAAAAAGTTAATCGGGTTTTTTATGATGACATCTTGTGCTTTATCAGGCCATGGTAGTGAATAAGCAAAGTTTATGATCAATGCGATAGGCAGTGCAAACCCAATGATAAATTTTGTAAATCGCAAATTTGATTGCGTGGTATAGAGTTCACCCCAGATGATTGCACAAATTAAAGCGATCAAAGGCGGGAAAAAAGTAGTAAAGTGCAAAAATGATGTTACTTGAGAATGACCAAAAATAGGGGTTAAAATGGCAAAAACAGCTGTTATTAATAAGATACTTTTTAAAGCTTGCCATCTGTTTTCTGCAAAAAAAGTAGTGGGTGCTGATTTTGCTCTGTATTCTGAGTAGAGAATGATAATGAGAAGTGTAGATATTGTATATTTATTCAGAGAAGTATTAATGTGTACTTGGCTGTGAGCTACAAACAAAATAATTAGCGTTATACTTAATAGTAATGATAGGGCATTAAATTTTTTAGCCGCTTTAATAGCAAGGAGTAATGCATAACTTAACGGTAATATTAGGCTAGTGATTGCAATGACTAAAAGATTAGCTCGCGTATAAAGTAAAAATTGTTGATACACATCAGCTATTTTCCAGGGAATCGTTTGTAATTCATAATTATGTCTAATCCAGGCTACCATGAATACATTAGCCAATACTCCCCATTGTTTAAGTTTTGATACATTTGCGAATTGCCATGTTTGCTTTATTGTTTGATCAGAAATTAAACCGGTAACAAGGTAATTTAATAGCAATATGCTGAATGTTAACGAGCCAACAATGATAGTAATGAGGCTAAAAGTGTAAAGGTCACTTTTATTTCGCTGCCATAATGCGATGGCGATTCTTACTAGAAAATAGGCTATAAAAAAGACAGCAATAGGTTGTGTTAAAATGACAGCGCTAATTAGAGTTGCAATAAGTGCGGCAGTTAGTGTTTTTTGGGCTTCGGGTAAAAGAGATTGTAACGATAGAAGCCAAACGGCTATTAAGACTAACGCGCTGACTTCTTCATGGATTTTTTGAAATTCACCGCCACCGTTTACAAGTAATAAGTTATAAAGAAAATAAATGGCAACGGTAAATAATGGCCATAAAGAATGGCTGGTGAATCTTTTTACCAAAGTAAATAGTGCAAGAGCCGCAGTCATCACGCAGATAAATGTCATTAATGCTGGCGTGAGTGGATCGGTTAACAATAGACCTAGAAAATGTAATCCAGCGCCTTTCGAGTAATAGTAGTGATACCAAACATCATTAGGCCGAAGGCCATGATTTTGGATGACGCTTGTAAAATAATGAAAATAATGTGTGAAATAATCATGACCTCCACTTGGATATAAGCCGCGTACCAATAATATCCAAAAAAACATGCAACTTAATGACACAGCTGAAATCAAATGAATAACATTTACTTTATTCACTGAGAGTAGCTGAAAAGCTTGATAGCAAACCGATTTAAAATGATTCGCAGTCATTAATAGTATGCCAACACAAAGCGCTAATATGATTGGTTGGTAATATAAATTTAGTAAGCCAAGTACTAGCATTGCCGCATGCCATGCAGCAAGGCCAAATGTGAAGCATAAAATATACCATTCTGTGTTGCTGAATAAGCATCGATGTTTGCGTCTTATTGATTGGCTGACAAGATATCCAGTTGCATAAATCATCCAAGCCATTAACGCGATATAAAAGATACGCAGTGTATTGTAAAGAATGACAGTCGTACCACTAGTGTAAAAGTGGTTTTGGTAAGTGGAGTAAGCATGAAAGTAATAAGTGATACCAAATATTGCCGCGATTGGCAAACATGAAACGAGTATCGATCCCAAATGCGTTTGGATACGTTCCATACTATTTTATCCAGAAGGTTGTGTTTTAATATATTCCTTTAACGCTTAACAACAACGCCCTGCCCAGTAGGTAATTCAAGAATGGTATAACCCAATTTTTTCATAAACAAATCTTCCGCTTCTTTTTGTTTATAAAATTGCTTCCAACCGTAATCATCAAAGACTAATACAGCGCCAGGTGACATGCGCTCGAATAGTAATTCTAGTGCGCCAATTTCAGCTGCGGGTGAATTAAGATCAATATGCATAAAAGCAATCTTTTTAGGTGATTCTTGCAACAAAACGTCAGGCACAATACCTTTTATCACTTTTACATTCGGTTGTGGTAAAAAACGATCGCGAACATAAGGGTAGAGCGATGGGTCGCGATAAAATTGATTTGCGTAGTCGATGAAGCCTGGATTTTCAGGGAAATCATCATTTGAGGAATATTTTTCCGCAAAGCCATCGAAGGTGTCGTATAAGTAAAATTGCTTTTTGGCGGTTTTTAAATCGACAAGCTGGGTAATATGCCACGCCATGTCGCCTTTAAATGTACCGCATTCGACGAAATCGCCTTCTAAATTCATACCAGTTTGCGCAGCCCAAGTGAGTGTGTGTAAGCGCCAGGCGATGGTCTGTGGCGAACTGTATTGATCGTATTGATGAGAGCCGCGAATGGCATCGTATGATTTACGAAACACGGGATCATCAAGAAAACCAGCGCTTTTATCGATTGTGAGTAATCGATCACCCCAAAAAACGGAGTGATGAAAGGGTTTGACAGCTGCCACAATGGTTTCATCAACAAAAGAAGCAGCAGATGCTGGATTATGCTGAAAAGGTGCCGTTGTTTTTTTTACGACGCGTTTAAGAAGACTGACAATTTTCATCATTAAGCAACCGACTTTTGTTTTTCAAGATGAGTGTTGATGATTGCGCTAATCGCCGTGAATAATTTTTCAGGGCTCAAGCCAAAGTAATCAAGTAATTGTTCTTGGCTGCCGTATTTATCTGGGAAACGATCAGCTAAGCCAAAGCGCTTAATTAATGGAATGTTCGTACCAAAGTTTTCAACTAAGCAATCCGTAACAGCGCTGCCCAAGCCACCAATTAGTGTGTTTTCTTCAATCGTTATGACTAGTTGTGCTGTTTTTGCATAATGTAAAATAGTCGCTTCATCTAGCGGTTTGACGGTGTGGCAATGTAATACGGTCACATGAGCATTAATTTCTTCTAACGCTTTAGCAACTTTTAATGCGCGTTGTGTCATAACACCGGTAGAAATTAAAACAACATTTAATAGGCTATTGTTGCTGCTGGTATGCATATTGATCGCTTTACCAATCGCAAATTCTTTTTCAGGGTTATTAATGACTTCATCGCCACCTTTCCCTAAGCGAATATAAATCGGTTGCGCCCAATCAAGCGATGCATTCATCAAACGTTTCATTTCTTCAGCGTCGCTTACCGCGGTTACTGTCATATCAGGCAATGCGCGCATGATGCTGATATCTTCAGTTGCCAAGTGAGTAGGGCCTAATGGTGCGTACACGACGCCGCCACCGTTGCCAATTAATCTAATTGGTAGTTTGTGCATGCAAATATCGACTGCGATTTGTTCGTAGCAGCGACGGGTAATGAATGTTGCAATCGTATTGACGTAAGGAATATAACCTTCCATCGCGAGCCCTGCTGCCATACCGATGATGTTTTGTTCGTAAACACCTTCCATGTAATAGCGATCAGGAAATGCATCCTTCATTTCTTGCAATAATCCTGGGCTTAAATCTGAGCCAATGAAAACAACACGCTCATCACGCTTAGCTAACTCATAAATCATATTTAGGCAGGTTTGGCGCATGCTTTCATCTCCAATGCTGCATACATTTCTAAAACGGTTTCTTTGCTTAATTTTGCTTTGTGATGCCAGTTGGCATTGTGTTCAGCAAAATGAATGCCTTTACCTTTGACGGTGTGGCAAATAATAGCAGTTGGTTTGCCAGATTGTGCTGGTAATTTCAGTAATAATTCACGTAACGCATCAACATCGTGACCATTGACTTCTTCGACAGCAAAATTAAAGGCGCGCCATTTATCAGCAAGTGGTTCGAGATTTTGAATTTCACTCGTAGGGCCTGCTGATTGAATTTTATTGTAATCAACCAAAGCAACTAAATTATCTAAGCGATGTTTACCTATGGTTAATGCGGCTTCCCAAACAGAGCCTTCGTTAATTTCACCATCACCCATGATCACAAAGGTGCGATTGCGGCGTTTTTTCATGCGTGCCGCTAAGGCAAAGCCTAAGCCTACCGATAAACCATGACCAAGAGAGCCGGTTGATGTTTCGACACCTGGAATTTTATTGGCTTCAGGGTGGCCGCCGAGTAAAGAATCAAAACGGCAGAACGTATCTAAATGCGAATGATCGATAAAACCTTTATCAGCTAATAAGACATATTGCGCGATGCAACCATGGCCTTTGCTTAATATGCAGCGATCACGATGTTCCCATTTAGGGTTTTTCGGATCGTAAGCTAAAATATCATCATAAAGAACGCGTAAAATTTCGATCAATGAAAGCGTGGAGCCAATATGGCCACGGCCACCACCTTCTAGTGTGCGGCAAACTAATTTGCGAAGATCGATAGAGCGTTGATCGAGGGTAATATCTGATGCGGATTGTGCGAGTGTATTCATTAGGGGCATCCAATTGTTGCTCAACTTGTAATTTCCATAAGCGTCCGCCAAGTATAATCAAATTTAGGAAAAAATAAAGAATTGTGTTTTTGTAGCCTGGACACGCTTTTTGTGTCCGGGGTTGTTGTATCTGGATATATCCGTATACAACCAACCCCGGACACAAAAAGCGTGTCCAGGCTACATTAATATCTTCCTAATCTTTTCCTTCATCGCATCGTTATGCCGCGTTAAATCTAAAGTTCCAATTCCTAATGTCTTATAAATATTCCTTCGCACCGGATCATACTGTAAAACTTCCATATGTTTTGTCAGCACCGCCAAATCACCACGTTGTAATGGCCCCGTCAACGCGGATTGATGATTGGTCGCTTCAATATTGCGAAGTGCATCCGACATTAATTTCGAAACCATTTTTTTCGCCAATTCCGGCTCAAATCCCGCATCTAATAAACTTTTTACGGCTGTAAAATGCAAACTCACCATATAATTATGACCAAACACTAACGCCGGATGATAAAGCGCTTTATTTTCCTTAGCGATATCGCAAACATTAGCGCCCATGGCTTGAAACATAGGTTTTAAAACATCGCACGCTGCTTTGTCGCCTTCTAATGTGCAAATAACATCTTTAAAGCGAGTCACAACATCTGCAGGGTTTGCAAATGATGCAATCGGATGCAGGCTAGCTTTAGGGCAATTAGTTGCGCTCAATAATGCATCAGAGCTTAATGCACCACTAAAGTGTGCAACGATAGGTTTATTCTTAAGCAAGTCAGTGGTTGCTAATTGCTGACAAACATCACTAACCACTTCATCAATCGTCGCAATGAAAATCATATCCGCAGTAGGTAATTCATTGACTGTTTGATAGGCGGAACCTTGACCAACAAATTGAATGGCGGCTTCAGCGTTTGCAAGTGATTGATTAACAACGCCGCCAATAATACCGAGATTATTTTGTACAATCAGTTTGGCAATGGTTTTGCCTAATCTGCCGCAGCCGATGAAGTGAATGAGGGGCATGTTGCTCTTCTCATATTTAAAACAGCCAATCTAAATTAATAACCCACCAAAGGCAACCGTAGCCTGGACACGCTTTTTGTGTCCGGGGTTGTTGTATCTGGACACCTCTCAATACAACAACCCCGGACACAAAAAGCGTGTCCAGGCTACAGTTTGGCTAGTAGGTTTGTGGCTAGTTTTAATTGTTTAGTCTTCGCGCTGGAAAAATCTACGTGTACTGCAGCATGTTGTCGGTTTTGCCAAAATGCGGGAATGAATTCATTTAATAATATTAATGCCCAGCGTAATCCATACAAAGGAAAAGTATATTTGAAACGAGTAAGAAAGTGTTTGTCGTGGCTATAAACGGTTGCAATGCCATCAATAAATTGTTTTTGCTGTGTATTATTAAGAGACATTTTAGGGTGCCATAAAATGTCTGCTAATAATTTCACTGGGTCATCCCAGCCGAAATAATCAAAATCAAAGAAATGTAGCGTGCCTTTCTCATCTCGTAATGAATTATGAAAGCCAAAATCAGCAGGAATTAAAGACTGGTTGGCTTGCTCTAACTCCGCATCTGGCGATAGACCATTTTGTTCGTAGCCTGCAATGGCTTGGTTTTTTAAATTAGCAAATAATGGAATAAATTTATTTTGTAAAAAATCATGCAATTTTGGCTCATCAGCGGTGTATTGCTGTAAGCGTTCTAGGCGTTTATCAATTTGCCCAAAAATTATATTTAAGGAAAGGCAAGCTTCAGCTGCGGGTACTAAATTTTTAGCGAAACTCGAATGATTTAATTTGGCAATTTCATTGATAAAACCAACGGCTTGATCAATATCATTGGTTGTAATGCTTTCATTTGCGGGAATATCACCCTCTATCCAGTCGATAACTAACATGCGCTCAGTTGGGCACGATAATTTATAATTTGGCACAGATGGGACGTTGTGTTGATTTAGAAATTGGTAAACCGTAGATTCTGCCGCTAGTCGGTCACGCTGATTTGGCGCATAGGGAGGGTATGATTTAATCGCCCATTTTTTTCCATCTGCTTGCACGCAAAATACTTTACTGTTGCCGCCAGCCGCAGTGGTTAATATTTCAATGTTGTCACATTGGAGTAATGTTTTAAGTGCGGCCAAGGATTGCATGATGTATGTCTTTCCAGTTCGAATAAGTTTCTAAATGCGGTGGTATTTCATGTGTATCCGCAGGTTGAAATAAAAAGCGTTTAATAGAGGTGGGAAATAAAGGTGAATCTAATACTTCCACTAAGTCATCAATAAAGTGAGTGCAGTTTAAGGCAGCAATACGCGCAATTTTTTCATCACGGGTTGTTTCAAAAAATAAATGCTGTTCTTTAATGTAAGGCGCATCACTACCAAAGAAATTCTGTTGACGCAACCATTCGCGCGCAGCAGTACGTAGGGAGGTACGTGTTTCATCAAAATGACCAAATTCCGTTTTATGGCTAACAATGAATAATTCGATGTTAGGGTTCGCATTGCAGGCGCTAATAAAGTCTTTAAAGCCAGCAAATATTTCAGCATGATTAATTTCAAGGCCGTAAGCTTTGCCTTGTAAGTGCTGCCACTTGATATCACCGTGTGATTCGCGTATCGCATCACGCAAAGCCGTTTTGGTGCCACTAAAATTAGCTGGGATTAAATTTTGCTGCAACGCTAAATGGCGAAACACGCGGTCGTAGCAAATAATGGTGTTATCAAAATCAATACCAATACGCATGTGTTCGCCTTAATGATTATTTAGGTTCAACGCACAATGCAAAAGTGTAATGTGCCATTGGGTAAAAACCAGTGTGCACTACTTCATCATTCATCGAGAATATAAATACTTGATGAAAATGTTTTTCAAAAAATGCTTTAAAATCTTTGCCAGATTTGCAATTGACATGCCCAACTTTACTTTGCGGTGACGCATAAGTTTGCGATTCGAGGGTTGGCGCACCAATGATAGCAACACCATGAGGCAGAAGAGAATTTTTAATATGCTCAGCATATAAATGCTCTTTGCTATTTTCAATGTGTTCAACCACATCTAAGCTGTAAATTGCATCGTATTTTTCAGGCATGGGTCCTGTTAAAATATCATGCAATGCAGGGGTTAAATGCCATTTATCCACTTGACGGCTATGAATGTCTTCAATGAAAACCGGATCAATATCATAAACAGTTAATTTGCCAACTTCTTGTAACACAATGCGACTACCAAATGCATCGCCGCAACCAAGTTCCGCTACATTTTTGCGACCCGATAACATTTTTGAAACAAACTTGTAGCGGGAAAGCATAAATGCTAAACGACGAGGATCATCATGCCAAACTTGGTTCGACATAATGCCAAGTTTTGTTAAGCCATGTTGATTCATGACATCTAAACAATCATTGTATTGAGTTTCTACGGTGCTGAGTTTTGACATAGTGTTATCCTTAAGCTCTTAATAATTTTCTGGCATGTAAAATGACGTGATAAGGGAAAAGCCTGCCTATACGTACTATAAATCGATTGTTGATAATAAATTTCCATAATAAACGCATAGTAATAAATGAACGTAATTGTGCGTTCGAAAAAAATAGCGGAATATAACGAATAGAATAGTGTGGCAATAAGGCTGATTGTTTGAAGTCTTGCCATAAATCAGGGTAATTTTGTTTAATAATAGCAACGGTATCCATTATCACTTGTTTTTGAATTTCCCAATTGCGCTTACCTTCGGCGTAACTATTTGCTCGCATATTGATATGAATAAATACTTTATCGATGTAGTAAATACCATGGCGCAAGGCGATCGCAAAATACAACAACCAATCGCAATGCCAGCGTAATTCGGGGTAGAGCATGTGTGCTTCGAGAACGGCTTGACGGCGCATTAGCATGCCGCCGCCGGCATTAAAGCCGACATAGCCGAGTTTTGCTGCTTGACGGAATTCTAAAGGAGTAATCCAAGTGTTTTTTTGTTGGTAAGGAAGCTTACGATAAAAGGGATTTTTCATATCAAAGCGATTCACTACCGCATCACCGCAAATCAAGCCAACACGCGGATTTTGATGAATAGCATGTTTTGCAAGCGATACCATATGGGATTCATAGGTATCGTCAGCCGCGCATAGAATAATATAATCACCTGTTGCGTGTTCGATGCCTTGATTCAATGCTGCGCAAACACCACGATTTTTTTCAAATTGGATTAAGCGAATAAATGGATAAGTTTGCTTTAACTGTTCAACCAGGAAAACGCTATTGTCAGTAGAGCCATCATCAACAACAATGATTTCATGTAATGACGCGGTTTGATTAATCAATGATTGAATAGCGTGAGGTAATAACGTTGCGTCATTGTAATTTGGGATAATGGCGGTGATTTTATCATTCAGTGCAATCATATATTGCCCCGTGTATCGCGCGTTAAATTAATAATGATGTTAGTGCAGTGTCCTGATTTTTTATCTGTATGATTTCGAGATAAAAAATTACGAACACAACATATTGCTGTGCCAGGGAGCCCTAGTAAGATATAAGACATAAAACGCAAGATTTTGTTATAACTGAAGCGTAAGTTTATTTGCTCAATAGCTAAATTGCCAATAAGGCTGAAATTATCGTGAATAGTTGTGATATTTTTTATTTGATAAGAGGTTGCAAGAAGATCATTCATCCGAAAAGCAAATTCGCGTCTTATGTCGCAAAGTAATGTTGGTAAATGATTTTTACTATTAATTATCACTAATAATATTTCCAAATTGGGTGTTACTGTATTTTCAAGTATTCGCAATGTTGGCAATAATTTCTTAAAATCTTCTAATCGAGTAAATATAAGGCATTTTGAGAATTCTTTGTTTTTAATGGTGTTGCGAATTTTTTGCGATTGGATCATGTTTTGTGCATTTAGATGCTTATTTATATTTAATTTATCCTTTAACCAAACTGAATATCTCATGAAATCAAGTTGATCTGAGCTATAGACAGCGAAAGTAGATGCTGAATCATCAGCTACAAATTGCTTAATTTTATTAGTAACAGAAGTGTATTCGCGCCAACGGAAATGCCACCGGAATACACTAGGAGGCGCGCCAAAATATTGATGAAACAATTTACGATAGATGCTGGACATTCTGGCGTGAGCGGTATCAAACTCTTCATGATGATCAATATTTTGTATTAATTTTTGATGATTCTCATGTGTGCTAATAGCGCCAATCCAGTAAGGGTGGTTGCGAAATGGCATTGTTTTATATCTACTCAAGGCTTGCGCTAGCGGTGAAAGAAAAGCAGATAAGGCATCCTCAATTTTTTTTCTTTGTTCTAATGACAGGTCTTGGCAATGGTAGAAAATAGTTTGCGAGGCATTTTGTCTGTGACCCGCGGTTGTCCACCCAGAAAGTGCTTTTACTAATTTGTATTGGTTATAAGGTCCCCATTGAATGTAAGAAAGTTCGTGCTGTTTTGATTGCACTTCGACTACCAAGTAATTATCTGAATCCAAAATTGTTGCAATATTGCCTGATGGACACATTTCTGGAATAAAAGAATAATCACACGATGCACCTACTTGATAATTCATTGTTTCAGGCTTGATGCATAACATATGCAGTAAATAAAATCTGCCGCCAATAATATCGTTATCCCGGTAAAAAAAGCGATTGGCATAATAATTATGCGCAATATTCTGATCAATAAAGCTGGTAGTAGTAATCGGATGCAAATGATCAATGCAATGCTTCAACAAATCCCGCGGCTTAATTTGCATTACATGTGTATCAGGATTAATTTGCTCAAGCAAATATTCTTCTACATCTTCCTGTGTCACCTGGAAATTCCCAGCCTGAATGCCGCTATATCCGCGCTGCATATACCGCATCAAGCCCTCAAACGAGCCATCAGCCATAATGTAATCAGACGTTAAGAAGATAAAATAAGTATTCAACATCGCTTCACCCTGGCTTCGTACGGCGCGATCATATGCCAAGGTAAGCGTTGTTGAATAATTACCAACAACAATCAAATCACTAACATTAATAAATTCAACCGAGCAAATCTCTTGTAGTTTTTTGAAAGCCGGATGATTTTCAAAAACTTCAATATCAAGTGCCCGGGTTAAAAAGATAAAGCGAGTTTTATACTGCTTGGCAAGCGCTGGTATGTTGCCCGGGGCGAGCAGGCTTGCCAAACTGAATTGAAAAAAATCATGAATGAATCTCTCGCCCCATACTCCTAAGAGTATGCATACTTCTTCATTGTGCTTTTGCATAAATCCCTTAGCTTAAGCCAATATCTTGCATTTGTTTGATGTTGTAATACTTGATATTGTGCATAGGATCTGTCACCAAACCTTTTTCAAATGCATTTTTCAAATCCGAGATGGCATTTTCAATGGTATATTTTGGTTTAAATCCTAATTCGCGCGTAATTTTTTCAGATGAAACATGATACGAGCGATTGTCATCAGTTGGTACCACTTCAATGGCAATTTCTTCTGCAAAAGAATCTTTCACTAAGTTGGCAATGGCGGCTACTGCTAAGTTTTGGAAACCAACGTTAAATGTTTTACCGTCGATTTTTTCTTTAGGGGCAGCAAGACAGCAAAGATAAGCATCGCACATATCTTCAATATGAATATTGGGGCGCAATTGGTTGCCACCGAATACTTTGATTTTCTTATTAAAGAAAGCGTGTGTTGTTAAAATGTTTACCGTTAAATCTAAGCGTAAGCGATCTGAATAACCGCAAACAGTCGATGGGCGAATAATTAAGGTTTCAAAACCAGGTGCCGCTTCTTCTTTTAAGATAACTTCGCATTCTGCTTTGAATTTAGAATAATCGGTTAACGGGTCTAGGCTTAATTCTTCAGTCACATTTGGGTCGTCTTTGATGCCGTACACGGAAGAGGAAGATGCATAAATAAAGCGTTTTACATTTAATTCTTTGGCAATTTTTACCATGGGGCGAAACGCATCTAAATTTATCGATCTACCTAATTCAGGATTTAAATCAAAAGAAGGGTCGTTGGAAATGCAAGCTAAGTGAATAACAGCATCACAACCTTGCATTGCTTGACGCACTGCATTGGTATCACGAATATCACCACAAAATTCTTTTAAATTGGCGTGACCATGATATTTGCCGAAAACATCTTTACCGTAAATGTATAAATCTAACACGTTAACTTCATAGCCATTATCTAACAATTTTGGAATCAAACGACTGCCAACATAACCCGCGCCGCCTGTTACAAATACCTTTTTAAATTGATTGCTCATTTATCGCATCCTTTTTTTAATTTATGCCATTTCTAAAGTTTTTTCTTTATGTTGAGCTGCCATTTCATCAGCAATGATGTGATCTAACATCGCATGAATCAGTGCTAAGTGCCCAACTTCTACAAAGCCGTATTCATGTGAATCAACAAAGAAGTTTACATCACCCATTAAACTCAACGGGTTTTTTGCTTGAAAACCAGAGAATGTCATCACTTGGCAGCCCGCATTTCTAGCAGCTGTGACTGCATTTAAAATATTTTTAGATTTACCTGAGCTGCTGATCGCAATTAAGACATCATTTTGTTTTGCGTGATATTCAATTTGTTTGGAAAAAACAAATTCGTAACCATAATCGTTGCTCAAGCAGGTCGTCATCGATGCATCACTAAATGTAGTGGAGGGCATGTGGCCATTTTTCGAGTAATCAGTTGCCATGTGGCTTGCGATTCCTGCGCTACCACCATTACCAATGAAGATTAATTTGTTTTTATTTTTGCGAATCGATTTAACGGCGTTGATATAAGTTTCAAAACCAAACGCCAAGGTTTTAGTTTGTCCGCTTAAATCGGTGACGGTCGTCTTTAATAAGAGTTGATTGAGGGTATTAAAATGATTATTGATCCAATTTTGCATAACTTCCCTTTTTAGTTTAAATAGACAGACTAAAACTGCTGACATTTAAACAAAAATTGGGAAATGGCTCAAGTGATTTATAATGTGGGTGGCCACACAAAAAAACCCGGACTAAACGCTGCGCGTTTGGTCCGGGCTACGTTTGTAATGTAGCATGGACACGTTGTGTGGTGGTTACACAAACATACGTTGGCTAGGCTAGGCATTGGAACCATAGGCTAGTCGCATCCGCAATCGTTTCAGGCGTCCAAACAGGCGCTTCACGCCAGTAATTAATGTTTTCCAACATAATGGCAACACCTTCTTCAATGCTGACTTGCGCTTGCCAATTTAATTGTGCTTTGATTTTGCTAACATCTGCCCAGGTAACATCGGGTTCACCTGGACGTTTAGGAATGTTTGTTTTTTCTTTAGCGCCTAGCAATTCAACTAAGCGATTAATAGTCACTGGTTCGCGACCGCTGCCGACATTAAAGATTTCACCGCTAATGTCAGATTTTGCAGCTGTTACAATGGCATCAACCACATCACTTACAAAGGTAAAATCACGTGACTGGGTACCATCACCAACGATTGTTAACGGTTTGCCAGCTAATAATTGCGCTAAAAACACACCAAAAACCGCACCATAAGTGCCCGATGTGCGTGCGCGTGGACCATAAACATTAAAAAAGCGTAATGAAACCACAGGTAATTTATAAACTTGATGCCAATGCATCGCTAATTGTTCACCTAAAAATTTGGTTAACGCATAAGGGTATTGCGGTGCAATACGGTTTGTTTCAGGTGTTGGAAAAGATTCTGGGAAGCCATAGCAAGAAGAAGAGGCAATATAGATCACGCGCTTTACTTTGTGATGACGTGCAGCTTCAAGAATGGAAAAAGTACCATCAACATTTGAACGATAATAGTCGAGTGGGTCTTGGATAGATGGCACGATATCTGCTCGTGCAGCTAAATGAAATACGCGTTCAGCGCCTTCACATAATTTTTTCATTGCTTCACGATCAGCAACATCGCCGATGATAAATTCAAAATCAGGATTGTTTTTATGTTGCACGAGGTTGCGTTGATGGCCAACGATTAAATTATCAACGACACGCACTTTGCGTCCTTCAGCAATTAATCTATCAACAAGATGGCTACCAATAAAGCCAGCGCCGCCGGTAACAAGGTCAAATTGCGTCATAGTCATGATATTTCCTCTAGTTCGAAGGTGAAGCATTCTTCCAAAACGGTTGTAAAATCAGGTGGTGTTTGGCCGCCTAGTGCGATTGTGCTAGAACAATCTAGGCTTGTAAATTGAGGTAAAAAATTTTTTTCGATGTTCGCATCTAATGCGCTAATGGATTGTACTAAATAGCGACTCGATTTTAATTTTTGTGCAAGAAATGAGGCAATTGTGAAATAAGAAACATCTTCGCTACCTGAAATATGATAAATACCGGTGACTTGCTTTTCACCAATCAACGTTAGCGTTTCAATTACTTGCCGTAAACTAACCGGCGCTAGCGGCATATCATGGAACGCTTTTAATGGTTGGCGCTCAGATAATAAATCGATCCAATTTTTAATTAATGCCATGTTCGGTTCAACCACTTTGGTTAAACGCACAATGGCATAACGAGAGCAATTTTCTTGTATAAAGCGCTCAACAGCGGCTTTTTGTTTGCCGTATTCATTTTTGGGCTTATGCGGTTTATTTTCTTTGGCAAATGGCTCTAAACCATCAAATACTTGATTTGTGGAAAGATAAACAATGAATGCACCCTTATCACTTAATTGTTTAATTAAGGCGGTCATTCCCGCGACATTCACTTTATGTGTGCCTGTTGGGTCTTGCTCGCATAAATTCATGCGACAAATGCCTGAGCAAAGATAAGCAACCTCAACGGGGTGTTCTGATAAGTTCCAACTACTAGGATCATCAGCAAGATTTAAGTGAATGGTATGTTTATCGGAGGGCACGCGATTCGTTGTGCCAAATGTTTCAATATTTTTGGCTGTTAAATGCTTGAAAAGAGCCCCACCTATGTTGCCATTTTTACCGCAGATGAGGGCTGATTTCATACACTATTTACCTTGTTAAGTTACCTTGTTGTCGTCATTTACAGAACAACCGTATATTTACCCAAAATAAATAAATCCGCAGTCGCCTTGATAGCCATTCTTTTTAAATAGCCATTTCCAAGATTCTGGACGGTGGAATGACTCGCAGGTTAATTGCCAATATAACAAATTCGCCTTTTCATTTTCATTGCGATAAGACTCAATGCAACACCATTTAGATTTTTTACCAACTCGTTCCATTTCTTTGATCGCGAGTTCTAATTCTTCAACAGATAAATTGTGGAAGGTATTGATAGAGTAAACAAAATCAAATGTATTGTCAGCGAAAGGTAATTTGGTGCAATTACTAACTTGCAGTTTGTCTTTGATTTCTTCTTTGGCATTTTCAATGGCGTAAGAAGAAATATCGATACCGGTGACTTCAATGCCTGGTACGACTTGTGTGAATTCATATAATAAAAAGCCTTTACCGCAACCGATATCTAAAATTTTATCGCCTGCCTTTAAGCCGTAATGTTTAGCGATATCTTCAGCGATTGCTTTCCAGCGACCATCGTATTTATAACCACCGTAGCCGTATTGTCTTTCGCCATCCCAATAATCAAAACCCCAGTTTTTAGCTTTTGTTGCGCATTCTGCTTTATCGTGTGAAACAACGCGCTCTACGTAATTACGGTTGGTGGCTTTTTGGTATTTTTCTAGGAAATTAATTTCATTCATGTTTATCATCCATTTGGTTGTTTTTGTCATCCCGGAAATCGGCGTAGCCGATTGTCCGGGATCCACTCATCATTTGTACAAAACAATGAGTCTTGGGTTCGCTTTGGTGGATCCCGGACAATCGGCTGCGCCGATTTCCGGGATGACAGTTATTTACTTTAATAAATGTGCTAAATGTTTCATTAATGGGATTTTTTCAATAAAGCTTTGATTACCCATGATGTTAACGGCTTGTGAGCCAACAACGTTGCCGACAAAACCAACAATTTCTGCTGGTGCATTTTGTGCGACAAACAAGCTGGTAATCGCTAATACAGCATCACCGGCACCCACGCGATCTTTAACGGAGGTTGCAAAAGCAGGGATGGAATAAATTTCTTCATCGAGTTTGCGTGAAAATGAACCTTTCACACCGCTGGTGACCACGACATTTTTAAAGCTAAAACTTTGCATTAATTGCTTAATTTGCTCAATCACCGAAATGTGTTTTTGGCGGAAATTTAATTGCAATTCGCGGTTAGCAATACAAACATAATCTGCTTTTTTGTATTTAGAAATACAATTAAAACCATGATTGCTGGCATTGGCTTGCGTATTCACAGCTAAGAATTTCGCTTTATTTTCAATTTGCTCGATGCAAGCGCTATCTAATAAACCGTGACCATAGTCGGTGACAATCACCATGTCGTGATTGTTGATATGTTCATCAATGCTTTTTGAGAAAAGCTGCTTTTGTTCATCTTCAAGGTAGCAATCGTCGATTTCATAGATTTCAAATAATTTTTGTGAAGAATATTCTTCGATGTAGCGTCTTTTCACGATTGTTGGCGCATCTTTTTTGTAATGAAACACCATTTTTACATTTGAATTTACATTTTCTTTGATGAATGTTTCATATTCGCCATGTGAGCCGAGCATAGTGATGCAAGTGACTTCTGCGCAGAAACTGCTTAAGTGATTAGCAACCGCTAAAATACCGCCGATGTAGGTTTCTTCGCGGTGATATTTTGTAACAAGCACGGGTTCTTTACCGGATTTGCCAATCGCTTCACCGTAATGATAAATATCAATAATCGCTTCACCAATTAATAACACTTTTAATTTTTTACTACCGTCAAAATATTTCAAGACATCATTCGTTGGATATTTGCTTTTGAAATGGTCTAAATAAGACATCACTTCAGGACCAAACGGAGAGTAAAAACGATTTAATAAGGCAGACGAGCTAAAGACGATATCATCAGTAAAGCTTAATTCGCCACCCACGGATTTGACGGCGGCTTCTTCATCGCTAATTTTACCAGTGATATCATTGTTAATTTCTTGATATTCAATACCTTTGACATAAAAATTAGGTTTGATGGTTTTGATGGCTTCAACCGCGGTTGGGTAGTTGTTAATAACGACAAAATCAACGCTATCTAATGCTGCAATTGCTTCAGCGCGTAAATGTTCTGGGAAGTGAGGTCTGCCTGGGCCTTTATTGACAAAGCGATCAGGCGTAATAGTAACCACTAATATATCGCCAACACTTTTAGCATTTTGTAAGTGTTTAATGTGGCCGATGTGTAATAAATCAAATACGCCATGACATTGCGCAATTTTATTTTCAGCACGCAATGGTGCCAAAATGGCATCAATGTTTTCAAGGCGGATAATTTTCGAATTGTTTTGTAATAAGGTTAGATTTTTTTCACTTGAAGCGGTTTTTTCTTTTTTATTTGCAGTATTGGTTGTCATTTTTTTACCTTCCTTGATCTAAATGCACAAATCGGTAACCCTCCTAAAACGCATTGAGAGTGACTGTGCGAATTGAATGGCGTAAGAATATAGGAAATTTGTGATTATGTCATCACGGAAATGCTTTAAACGTGCCCGTGAACGTGCCCGCGTGCGTGCCCGTCTTTTCGTTTTTAAAAAAACCAAAAGACGGGCACGCACGCGGGCACGTTTAAAGCGTTGTATGGATGACAGATACAATTAATCTTTATGGTGGTACAATTTTAACGCCTCTTCCGGTTCCCCGAAAAACTTTACTTTCCCACCATCCAACAACAACACCTTATTACAAAACTGCCGAATCAAATCATCTTGATGGGTCGCTAATACCACAATGCTCGATTGTGTTAAAAGATTTTGCATTTTAGCGACTGCTTTTTGCATAAAATCAGCATCACCTGCACCAAAGACTTCATCAATCAATAAAATTTCAGGATTAATGCTAGTAGAAATAGCAAAAGCTAGGCGTACCAGCATACCAAGCGAATAAGTGCGCACCGGCATTGCCATGTAATCACCAAGCCCAGTCATTTCTGCGATTTCATTCATTTGTTCTTTGATGCGCTTCCTAGAAACACCCAAAATAGTGCCGCGAATCATGATGTTTTCATAACCCGTATATTCGACTTCGATGCCTTGCGTTAAATTTAAAATCGAAGAAATATTACCCTCAACAATGCGATCGCCACCCGTTGGTTCATAAATATTAGCAATTAAGCGTAATAAGGTGCTTTTGCCAGCACCATTATGACCAATTAAACCAACACGATCACCGTGTTGTATGGTGAGAGAAACATTATCGAGTGATCTAATAACAACGGTTTTATTCGCATCTTTTGAAATCGTGCCACCCGTGGCTAATCGTAAGAAGCGTTTTTTAAATGAGCGTGCATTCACGTTATAAATAGGGAATTCAACACAAGCATTCCGTAATTCAATATGAGCCATGTGTTATCTCCTTATAACCAATAAACAATGCGAGCGCGATAGCGGGTAAACATTTTAGCGGCGAATAACCCGCCCAAAACGGTCATGGCTAATACCATGCCCACATTTTGCAGTGTCGGCAATTTACCAAGTAAGGGTGCGCGAATCATTTCAATAAAAGCATAAAATGGGTTTAATGCGACGAAAATTTTATCTTGAGCGGGTAATACATCGGGTTCCCACATAACAGGCGTCACAAAGAAAATGACTTGTACTAAACTGCGAATGATTTGAGATACATCGCGATAACGCGCGCCAATCATGGCAAAAATAGTACTAAAGATAAACGCATTAATGTAAACAGCCATTAACCCTGGAATGATTAATAAAGTACACCAATTCACTTTAGCGACTTGATGAAACATAATCAAAATAGGGATCATGACCACAATATTGTGAAAGAAAATAATAAAATTGCGCGCAATGACGCGATGAATATAAAGCGTAAACGGCAATTTGATTTGTTCAATTAAGGCGGTGGTTGTTGAAAAGGACTCAGTCGCTTCAGTAATGATAGAAGAGAGTAAACCCCACGATAACATACCGGCTGCAAGCAGTGGGTAGTAACGCTGTAAATCAGTATGAAACAAATGACCGTATAAATAACCCATCGTATAAATGGTAATCGCCATACTTAAGGTCAACCAAAATGGCCCTAAAACCGAGCGACGATAACGCACTGAAATATCGCGATAAGCAAGGGTTAACCAAATTGGCCATTTTGCTAAGCCTTCGGTTAAGTCTTGCCAGGCAAGTGCGGATTGGGTTGGACGTTTAAATGTTGTCTGATGCTCTGTGGAGATAGTTGAGAGATCAGATGAAATAACAGCTTCATGCTCTGTAGACATAGTTAGTAAATTCTTTTTAGCTAATGATGGTTGCTGGTGAGAATAGCATTATTGATATGAGCCATCAATGTTGCTTTAAACATTTCTGAGCTAAATTTGTGCGCATGTTCCACGCAGTCGTGTGAGCTAATGTTTTTAGCAGAGGATTCAAAGCGTTTAATGGCATCCACAATCGCATCCACTGTTTGTGATGCAAAAAATAAACCGGTTGATTTGTTTTGATCAAGACCGCGCACGGTTTCAAGTGCGCCACCTTTACCAAACGCAATCACAGGTGTACCGCAAGCTTGCGCTTCCAGTGGTAAAATCCCAAAGTCTTCTTCGGCAGCAAAAATAAAAGCTTTTGCACGTTGCAAATGGTCAATTAAAACGGCATCACTCTGATAACCCAATAAAGTTACATTTTTACCTGCTTTTGCGCGGATTTTTGCAAAATCCGGACCATCACCAATGACGAATAATTGTTTGTCAGGCAGTGCTTGAAAAGCCTCGACAATTAAATCTAAACGTTTATAGGGCACCATGCGTGATGCTGCTAAATAAAAATCTTGTTTTTCATGTTTAGGTGTAAAGCGCGTGACATCGACTGGCGGATGAATCACTTTGGCATCACGTCGATAAGTTTTTTCAATGCGCTTGGCAATAAAATGCGAATTAGCAATGAAATGATCAACGCCATTAGCGCTACGCAAATCCCACATACGCAATTTATGTAAAAAATAACGAGCAAAAATCCCGCTAAATTTTTTATCTAAACCAGATTCCCTTAAGTATTGGTGTTGTAAATCCCAAGCGTAACGCATAGGGGAGTGTACATAACTAATATGAATTTGATTGGGGCCTGTAATCACCCCTTTAGCAACGGCATGAGAGCTTGAAATAACAACATCGTATTGCGATAAATCAAATTGCTCAATCGCAAGTGGCATCAACGGTAAATAAGCGCGATATTTTTTCTTAGCAAAGGGCAAACGTTGAATGAACGATGTTTTCGCCGGTTTAATGCCGCTTTTTTGACGTTGTTCTCTGGTTAAAAAATCAACCACAGCAAATAAATCAGCATCAGGGTAACATTGCAGTAAGTCGGTTAATACTTTTTCAGCACCACCTAGCGTGACTAACCAATCGCACACGATTGCAATTTTCATTTTATTCTGCCGTAAGTATCATCAAGACGCACAATATCATCTTCACCGAGATATTGCCCAGTTTGTACTTCAATAATAATTAATGGTTCTTGATTAGGATTAGATAAGCGATGTTTTGCACCAATTGCCACAAACGTCGATTCGTTAATATTTAAGGTATAGGTTTTGTCACCATTTACCACTAATGCAGAGCCACTTACTACTACCCAATGTTCAGAGCGTTTAGCGTGCGTTTGCAGGGACAAAGAAGCGCCGGGATTAACCACAATACGTTTTATTTTAAAACAAGGGCCTTCTTCTAGAATAGTGTACGAACCCCAAGGGCGAATCACTGTGCGATGCGTCAAATAGCTTTCATGTGCACTGCTTTTTAAGTGTTGCACAATTTGCTTCACATCTTGCGCGCGATCCCGATGCGTAATTAACATAGCATCAGGCGTATCAATGATTGCTAAATTACTAATACCAATCGATGCCACCATGCGGCCTTCGCTTTGGATAAAATTATTTTGTGAATCAATCAATATGACATTGCCAATCACGGTGTTGCCATCACTGTCTGATTGAAATAAAGCTTTATATGCATCCCAAGAGCCAATATCTTGCCAAGCAAAATCGGCACGAATGCAGGCAATTTCAGTCGATTTTTCCATCAGGGCATAATCAATCGAAATATTTTCAATATTTTCAAAACTGTCAGCATCAATATTTTGAATGCAGTCAGTTTCTTGTTGTTCAAGTGTTTTTTGCCAGCAATTTTTGGCGGCCGCTAACAAAGTTGGTGCGTGTTTCGCTAATTCTTGTAACACGGTGCCTGTTTGCAGGCAAAACATACCAGAATTCCATAAATATCGGCCGCTTGCTAGATACGTTTCAGCAACATCGCGATTGGGTTTTTCCACAAAGCGCACAACATCATGACTGTCAGCGCGTGTTTCAATATAACCAAAACCCGTTTCAGGTGTGAGGGGTGTGATGCCAAATGTCACTAATTTACCAAGAGCTGCTAATTCGCAAGCTTTGGCAACGCTAGTATTAAAAGCATCCATGTCGGTAATTAAATGATCTGCTGGTAAAACTAACAGTATTGAATCGTTACCATGAAAATGTGAAGCACGTAAGGCTGCTAATGCGATAGCGGGTGCAGTATTGCGAGCGCTTGGTTCTAATAAAAAAGATTGTGCGATAGTTGATGTGCTCACCGCTTGATAGGCAGCTTTACTCTTTAAGAAATATTCTTTATTGGTGATTGTCATGATTTCCGCGACATGTGGTAGATTTTGTGCGCGGATAAAGGTTTTTTGTAGTAAAGAGTTACCATCAGGCAATAACATAAATGGTTTTGGATGCGATTCGCGAGACACTGGCCAAAGACGCGTACCTGCGCCGCCAGAAAGTATAATAGGGATCAGTGATAGCTGTGTGATCATGTTGCAATATTATAAAGATATTCTATGATGGGCAAGAAGATTGTGTTAGCCAAAGAACTATTGAAAGCAAAGTAGCCTGGACACGCTTTTTGTGTCCGGGGTTTTTTATTAATCAGAGAGAAAGCCCCCGGACACAAAAAACGTGTCCAGGCTACCATAAAAAGTGAGTAATTATGCTACCAAAAGGATTATTGAAAGAAAACGCAGGGTTCCTGTCCCTCTTAGTGCGCATCGTCGATATGCTCACCGTTTTTGCAGCAGGCGTGACAGCGTATGTTATCAAATTTCAAACTTACGCACTCGCGCCATCTTATTTAACCGCCACGCTACTCGGATTTTTTTTAACCCCACTCGTTTTTTCTTTTTTTAATATTTACGCATCTATTCGCGGCAAAGGTTATTTCAATCATTTAATTAATTTATTGCAAGCAATCGCAACGTTAAGCTTGTTATTAGCAGGTTGTGCGTTTTTAACAAAATCCGGCGAAACCTATTCGCGTGTTTGGTTTGCACTGTGGATGGGATGTAGTTTTGGTTTGGTTGTGTTAGTGCGATGTGCGTTATTGTTTTCCCTGCATTTTATGCGTAAACGCGGTTGGAATGAGAGGCGCGTTGTCATTGTTGGTGCCGGGGTGTTAGGTGTGCGTTTTGCCAAAACTGTGCAAGAAGCCATGTGGACGGGTTTTAAAGTCGTGGCTTTTCTGGATGATCATGCTGCTGAAAAACCGCAAAAAATAGGCCAAATCCCTGTTTTACAAACACCCCACGATTTGGCTGAGTATTTAAAACGTGAAACGATAGATGAAATTTGGATAGCATTACCATTACGCGCTGAAGCACGTGTTAAACAAATTTTATTTGAATTGCGTCATCACACATTCACGACCCGTTACGTGTTAGATATTTTTCAGCTAGATTTATTAAATCACTCCATCACCGATGTCGCAGGTTTTCCAGTATTAAACATTCGAACCACACCGATGTCAGGTGCTAATCGTTTAGTAAAAGCATTCGAAGATAGGTTATTAGGTTTTTTGATTTTGTTATTTATAAGCCCAATATTTTTATTAATAGCATTAGGCGTGAAGCTAACATCACACGGTCCGATTTTTTTTAGGCAACAACGTTTAGGTTGGGATGGCCGCATTATTAATGTTTATAAGTTTCGCACCATGTATGTGCATCAAGAACAAGATGGTCGCATCACGCAAGCAACGCAACATGATGCGCGCATCACGCCATTTGGTAAATGGTTGCGTAAAACCAGTTTGGATGAATTGCCGCAATTCATTAATGTGTTACAAGGTAGAATGTCAATTGTAGGTCCAAGACCGCATGCACTTGCGCACAATGAATTGTACAAAGATTCTGTGCAAGCTTATATGCAGCGGCATAATGTAAAACCCGGTATTACCGGTTGGGCGCAAGTCAATGGTTGGCGCGGTGAAACAGATACTTTGAATAAAATGCAAAAACGCGTCGAGTTAGATTTGTATTATATTAATAATTGGTCGCTAGGTTTTGATTTGCGCATTATCTTTTTAACTTTATTACGTGGATTTGTGAATCGCAATGCATACTAATTCAAAAAATATTTTAGTGGTCGGTGGTGCTGGTTTTATTGGCTCGCATATGGTGTTGGCATTGTTGGAGGCAGGTTATTCGCCCGTCGTATTAGATAATTTATGCAAGGGGCACCGAGAATCTGTTATTGATGCGCCATTAATGGTAGGCGATATGGCAGATACTGAGGTATTAAATGAACTATTCGCTAAATATTCATTTAGTGCCGTGATGCATTTTGCATCTTATATTGAGGTCGGTGAATCAGTCGCAAAACCATTGATGTATTATCAAAATAATGTTGCGGCAACTATTAATTTATTAGAAGCGATGCAGCGTCATAAAGTGAAGCATTTTATTTTTTCATCAACAGCCGCAGTTTACGGCGAGCCGAATTTTACACCGATTACTGAGGGTCATGCTAAGTTGCCATTAAACCCCTATGGTAAATCTAAATGGATGGTAGAAGAAATTTTGCAAGATGTGGCTAAGAGTTCTGATTTGCAATTTGCGATTTTACGCTATTTTAATGCAGCTGGCGCTGATCCCAAAGGGCGATTACGCGAAAAACATGAACCTGAATCACATTTAATTCCCTTGATATTGCAAGTTGCTAATAATCAACGTGAAGACATTAAAATTTTCGGTCGTGATTATCCAACACCTGATGGCACGTGTTTGCGTGATTACGTGCATGTCACCGATTTATGTGTGGCGCATGTGTTGGCGTTAGAAGCTTTATTGGCAGGGCGGAAATCACTTGTTGCGAATCTGGGGACAGGTAAAGCTCATTCTGTATTAGAGGTGATTCAAGCCGCGGAAAAAGTAACGGGTAAAAAAATTAAAGTGACTGATGCAGAGAGAAGAGCGGGGGATCCTGCCGTTTTGTTAGCGGATGCAAGTTTTGCGAAAAATGAATTAAATTGGCAACCAAGATACACGGAAATTGAAGAAATTATAAAGCATGCTTTTAATTCGTGAGTATTTGTCATGCCGGACAGCTTCAGGCGTTGTCCGGGACCCATCCACCTCATGCACAAAACCTCTCGTCATTGCGAGGAGCGTAGCGACGAAGCAATCCAGCTTTTGATTTTCCTTGAAAAGCTGGATTGCTTCGTCGCTACGCTCCTCGCAATGACGAGTTTTGGATTCACGCGGGCACGCTCACGGGCAGGTTTAAAAGCGTTTTCGGGATAACAGACGTTAATTGTATTACAACTGCGTAATTAACCTCTTAACTTCACTCGTCGCCGTTTCCCAATTCAACCGACTTGCATATTCATTCTGTGCCGACATCGCTAACGCTTCATAGCGATCACGATCATGCACGGTATTCACAATGTAGTCACAATACAGACTCAACGGCGCATCTAAAGCAAATGTCATCCCATTCACATTGTCCCGCACTGCGCTGCCTATACCACCTACATAACTCGTTAATGCCGGTAATCCATGCGCATTCGCTTCAGCAAAAACCATAGGGCAGGCATCCGCACGCGATGGCAAAAACAAAAAGTGAGAATCATTTAATAATGATGCGAGTTTTTCTTTACCTGCTGTTGTTTGCTTTGAAATAAACCCTAAACATTTTATATAGTCTGGAACATTTTCTAATGGTGGATTGTAACCGACAATTGATAATTCAACAGGGTGGCCGGCGGCATGTAATGCTTTTGTGACATTAACAACAATATCGCCACCTTTACGTTCCCAGCTTTTTGCTAAAAATAATAATTTAATTTTATCAGACGTACGCTTTTTCACATTCGCCATCACCGCTTCGCGAGTAGGCGCTGTTTGAATATTGGCGCCATAATTCACAACTTTTACTTTATCGCGACTTGCACCATATAATTCAATCGCACTATTTGCTGCCCATTCCGATGAAAAAATCGCTAACTGACAACGCGCCAAACACGCAGCGGTAATTTCATTACCTTCTTTTACGGAGTTTGCTGAATGATAGGCAAATGGAGGATAAAACCCGAGTAATGCTGCATAAACAGCATCTGTCCACAAAACAATAGGTTGTTTGCATTCAAGGTATGCAATTGGATTAGTTAACGGTGAGATCACCGCATCAGCTGATGAATTTGCTAAACGTTTTGCCACTTGTTCTGAATAATGTTTCGCAGCCGTAATATTAAAGCGCGGGCTTTCCCGTGTGCCTGCAATGTATTTATTCCAAATTTGTTTTGCTTTGAAAAAAGGGGGTAATTTACGGCTTAAATTCCCAATAAAATCGACATCAACACCATTTGCTGCAAATGCTTTTGCCATATGAAAAGGGGTGCCCGACCAATTATGCACATCATTTGCATCAAATGTGGTGGCGTATGCGATTTGCATTAAAAAGTTCCTTTTATCAGTGGCAATTGCCAAAATGTTTGATGAAAAACAGGAATAGAAAATTGTGTTTGCATATGGGTGTATGCTTTTTCAACCATTTCAATTTTAGCATCAGAAGGTAGATGATAAATGATTTTCATGGCGTTACTCAACGCGGTGGTGTCTTTCGGTGGCACAATAATGCCTGCATTGCCAACTACTTCTGGAATACCATTTGTTTTGGTTGCAATAATCGGACATTTACCAATCATGGCTTCAAGTAGTACTCGACCAAATGCTTCTTGTGTGGATGATAAAACAAAGCAATCAAATCCACGCACATAGCGAAAACCAGCCGTTAAATAACCGGTAAAAATTACATCTTGTTCTAATTTCAATTCAGCGACTTGTTGTTTTAGCGCTTCTTCTAAAACGCCGTTACCAATAATCATCAATTTCGCATTCGGACATTCTGGTTTGATTGCCGCAAAAGCGTTGATTAAGTTTTTTTGATCTTTATTAGGCACAAGGCGTGCCAACTGCCCAAACACAAAGTCTGTATCGCGAACCTTTAAAGCCGTACGCGCTTCATCGCGCGTCAATAATTGCGGTTCTGTCAACGGCACATCAATCACATTATAAAGCGTCACCACATTTTCTGGTGGTACCCGCCAAATATGCCGGCGAATATCATCCCGCACTGCATTAGAGACACCAGCAAATAACATGTTTTTTCGATACAGTGCCGCAATCAATAACCGGCGGTTAATAGATGCCATGGTATTTAACTCATGCATCACAAAAATCAATGCCGGAATTTTGATAAACTGCGCCACCCACATCATTAGATAAGAGGGTTTATAGCGGTGACAAATCACTATCTCAAATTGCCGCTCTTTACACAGCGCCAACATGCGCTGAATTTGGCCAATCTTCAGTCCGCGAATACTTTTTTTGCTGGCTTCTAGAAATAATATTTCATCCGCCAACGTTCGATCTTTAACCGTTTGATCTTCTTTTCCGGTCAAATAAGCAACTGTGACATGGTACTGCTTTCGATCAAACAAACAGGCATATTGATTAAATATATCAACAAATTGCGTCGCATAGTTGTGACCAAGAATGAGGATGTTTTTACGCATAAAATTCTGTCTGTATGAAAGTGTGCCAGTTATAACAAGATATCGATTCAACGGCAAGAATTCTTAGAATATCATTCCCCCGCAAGTGTAATGTAGCCTGGACACGCTTTTTGTGTCCGGGGTGGTTGCATCGAGAGATATCCCGATACAACCACCCCGGACACAAAAAGCGTGTCCAGGCTACTGCTTCACGAGTCACACGATGACACGATAAGAACCATGCAAACAGTTCGAAAGTTGCCCCATCTGTGATACCATTCGATTCCGCGCCCAGAAATGGAAAAACAGAGCCAAATTTATGATGAAAATTACGAAAGCAATCTTCCCAGTAGCAGGTCTAGGCACACGCTTCTTACCTGCAACAAAAGCAAATCCAAAAGAAATGCTCCCAATAGTAGATAAACCATTGATTCAATATGCCGTAGAAGAGGCTGTCGCCGCCGGCATCACCGAATTAATTTTCGTAACCAGCAGCAGTAAACGCGCGATTGAAGACCATTTCGACTCTAATTTCGAACTAGAAACAACCCTATTCGAGCGTGGCAAACACGAATTACTCGATATCGTTAAAGGCATTTTGCCAGATGGCGTATCCTGCGCTTACATACGACAAAAATCCCCACAAGGTTTAGGTCACGCTGTTTTATGTGCGAAACAGTTAATCATGAATGAATCGTTCGCAGTGTTATTGGCTGATGATTTAATCGATGGCGGTAATCGTCCGTGCCTCCAGCAAATGATCGAAGAATTCAATGCCAAACAAGCAAGCATCGTCGCGGTTCAAAAAATCGAACCAGCAGAAACCAAGAAATACGGTATTGTCGATGTTAAAACCGAGGCAACCTTAACGCCAATGCAAGGTATCGTCGAAAAACCAGATCCAAAAGATGCGCCATCAAATTTAGGTGTGGTTGGTCGTTATATTTTAACCCCTGAAATTTTCAATCAATTAGAAAAAACCAATAAAGGCTCGGGCGGCGAAATTCAATTAACCGATGCCATTGCAAAGTTATTAAAAATTGAGCCAGTTTATGCTTATCAATTCCAAGGTCGTCGTTATGATTGCGGTACGAAGCTCGGTTATTTAGAAGCAACCGTTGCATTTGCTTTAAAGCACCCTGAATTAGCGGATGATTTCAAGCGTTCACTAGGAGCCTTAGTTGCATGAATGCAGTACCCAATGCGAAAACGAGAATGTTATACCTAGCAGCATTTGCTATTAGTATCTTTTTTTCGTACTGGGTAGATATTCGCACATTAGTTATTAACCCCGATGCTATTTGCTATTTGTTTAGCGCGGAAACCATGACGGATGGTTTGCAAGCGGCTATTCATTTATGCCCGCAGGCAAAATGGCCTTTTTATTCGATGCTAATTTATGCGGTGGCCAATTTTCTGCATATAACCGCTTTAAATGCCGCATATATGATTGATGGTCTTTTTTCTGCAATATCGGTGGTTGCCTTTATTGCTTGCGTTCGCCAATTAGCAGATACCAAACGCATGATGCTGTTAGCGGCGATCGTTATTTTAATGGCGCATCATTTTAATATATTACGATCAGAGATTATTCGCGATCATGGATTTTGGGCAGGTTATCTTGCTTCCATTTATTTTCTATTACGTTTTTTTAAAACGCATGCGAAACGTTATGCTTATGCCTGGGGTTTAAGTTTAATTGTTGCAACTTGTTTTCGAATTGAAGGTATTATTTTCTTAGTTGCATTGCCATGGCTGGCATGGTTTGAAAGCGGTCAATCCTTTATGATGCGGTTAAATTCGTTTATCAAACTGAATACATTTTTATTGTTAGGTTGTTTAGCATTAGCGGTGCGCTTAATGCTGCATCCGACAGATTGGAATCAACTTGGTCGCTTGCCAGAAGTCATAGCGCAATTGCAGCACGGGCTTGATTTAGTCATTGAGCGTTATCAAGTAACAAAAGCAGCCGTTTCAACCAATGTGTTAACGCATGTGTCTTTGCGGGATGCGGGTATTGTGGTTGCATTGTTAACAATCATTTGGTATTTCGTTAATGTTGTTAGTAATTTATCACTAATCTATAGCTTGTTAGTCGTTTATTCTTGGGTAACGCGTTCATGGAGATTTGCGCAAGGCACTTTTGTCGTTGTGCTTGGTTATTTGCTGGTTAATTTAACGGTAACATTCATCTTTTTCGCGCAAACAAATTTTCTCGCCAAACGTTATTTAATCGGCTTGTCTTTGGTTTTAATGTTTTGGGTGCCATTTGCGTTATCGCATTTAATGTCATCACGCTTAATGCGTCATCGTATTTTGCTCGCGGTCGCTTGCGTTTATATTGCAATCTCAGGCATTTCAGGCTTATTTCATTTTGGCCATTCCAAAGATTATATTCGTAAAGCGGGTGATTGGTTGGCAGCGCATGTGTCAGATCATGACAAGCTGTACACCAATGATTATCAACTCATGTATTATTCGCAACATGAAGGCCACAAGATTTTTGAAACGTTCAACAAATACAGTAATGTCACTGTGATTGCGCATGGTCAATGGCAATCATACGATTATTTAGCCTTAATGAAAGGCAATGAAGGTGATGATCAAACGGCACACGTTATGCAGGAATTGCACATGGCGCCGATTGAAGTTTTTGTTAGCAGTAATGGTAGTCATATTTACATTTATAAAGTAATGCATCGAGGGAGATAATCTTGAATATTACAGTGATAGGCGCAGGTTATGTTGGATTAGTGACAGGGGCATGTTTTTCCGAATTAGGTAATCATGTTACATGTGTCGATGTAAATGCGGAAAAAATTAAAAATTTAAAACAAGGCGTGTTACCAATTTATGAGCCAGGGCTCGATATGATGGTAGCATCAAACGTTCAACAAGGGCGTTTACACTTTGTCACATCCATCAACGATATTAGTGTTGAGCCACAAGTGATTTTTATAGCCGTAGGTACTCCTAGCGATAAAGATGGTTCGGCTGATATTAAATATGTGTTAGAGGCCGCCAAAGATATTGGTAAGCGTATCAATAGTTATTGCGTAGTAGTTGATAAATCAACAGTGCCAGTTGGTATGGCAGAACAAGTGCAAGAAATAATTTCTAACGAATTAAAGCAACGTAAATTAGAGGTGCCATTTGATGTCGTTAGTAACCCTGAATTTTTACGTGAAGGGGCTGCGATTCAAGATTTTATGCAACCTGATCGCGTCATCGTGGGTCTTGCCTCCAATAATGCTAAAGCCATCATGTTAGATTTATACATGCCTATTTTGCGTAGCCCTGAGCGTATTTATTTCATGAATGTGAAAGATGCGGAGATGACAAAATATGCTGCGAATGCAATGCTTGCTACGCGTATTTCTTTCATGAATGAAATGTCAGTGTTATGTGATCGCATGGGTGTTGATATTGAAAAAGTACGTATTGGTATTGGTTCAGATGCGCGTATTGGTAATGCTTTTTTAAATCCAGGTTGCGGTTACGGCGGATCATGTTTCCCGAAAGATGTACGCGCATTGGTTAAGATGGCAGAACAAAATGGCGTAGAACCCATGATCTTGAATGCAGTCGAAGAGCGCAATAAGCAGCAAAAACGTATTTTACCTGAAAAAATGCTTAAAATTTTTGGCGACGATTTAACTGGCGTGGTCTTAGGGGTATGGGGTTTAGCATTTAAGCCAGGTACTGATGATATGCGTGAAGCTTCATCATTAGTATTAATTGAAGAAGTCATCAAGCGTGGCGCAATAGTGCAAGCATACGATCCTGCTTCAATGGAAGTGGCTCGTCACATGGTACCAAAGCAATGGTTAACGGATGGCAAGTTAGTCTTAACCGACCATCAATACGATGCGTTGAAAGGTGCTGATGCGTTAGCATTAGTGACTGAGTGGAAACCATTTTGCTACCCAGATATTTCTGCTATGAAAAATTTAATGAGAAAGCATGTGATATTAGATGGTCGTAATCAATATGATCCTGTGCAATTGCGTGATGCAGGGTTTGATTATTACGGCATTGGCAGGTAACGCGCCTTCCCGGAAAAATGTAGCCTGGACACGCTTTTTGTGTCCGGGGGCTTTTTTCTCCGTTAAACAAAAACCCGGACACAAAAAACGTGTCCAGGCTACTTTAAGCCGTCAACGCCGAACTTGGTCTTGCGTCAGCGGCAGCTTGCATCTCAGCCGTACAACCACCAAACATACTAATCTTAGATACCGCCACTGCCTGTTTAGCAGACAACGTTTTTGTTTGTAAAAATGCACGTTCAACTTTTTTATTCATTGGCAAATTGACAATAATATTTTGAGTTGAATTCTGAGCTTTATCACTAGGGCTCACACCAAATGCGCCACGACCTAAACCTGAAGGGCTGGTGGCAGGTGTCTTTGCAGCTAACCAGCGAACGTCGTCAGAACGTAATGCTTTCTTTTGCATCTCTTTACCATCGTCAACTGCAATTGCTTGCGCGTCACTTCTGGCGCCAGCCACCAATTTATCCGCACACTCATTCATCACGGTTAATTCTTTCAATTGTTTTTTCAAAAATGCAGTACGTGTAACAACATCGAAAGAGTTTTGATCTTCTTCTCTTTGCTTCAAATACACATGTGCAAATTTCATTGCCGCAAAAATAGTACCCGTGATTGCAAATATGGCGATAAAAGCAATTGGGTTACCTAAGATCAATGTCGCAGCAATACCAGCAGCAATACCCGCACCAGTTAAGAAAAGCGTACGAACGATAAAGCCACCCGTTTGTGCCACGGAAACCATTTTGTACGCGTAGGTGAAGACTTGATAAACTTTTTCACCAAAGGTTTTTTGCTTTTTCTGTGTTTTGAAATAATGATCATTGTAAACATCATTCGCTTTCAAATCATAAGAAAGAATATGCATTGCTTTTTTGGCATCATCTTCAGCGAAACGATTGACACCTTGCAATTTTGCTTGGCGATCTTTAAAAATTTCTTTTTGCGCATTAACCAGTTTTTCAAAATGGATAAATGCTTCGAACTTGTTATTAACGCCAGGGATTGCTTTACCCTCGTATTTTTCTAACAAGCGATGCATTACTTCATTCTTTTTGTTTTCTTGCGCTGCCTTTAATGTGGAAAAGGTTCGGAAAGCAGAGAGCAAGCTTACGCCTGTACCTAAACCAAACGTCATACCACCGCTACCAAGCACAGATAATACCCCACTAACAGCAGAGGAAATTGCACCTGCTGCTGCTAATGCAATTGCCATGATGGTTGCTGATATCAACCATAATACAAACGCTGTTAATGTGTATTTACCAATGAAATCAAATGCGCTATTTAAGATAATGGATGCATTGTCTTGTTTAAAGGTAATCTTCTTACCAAATGGTAATTTAATTTGTTTGGTTTCACTGCTAGTCATGCGCCTATACAATGCGCTTTCTTGGACGCGTTTATAACTTGCGTCTTCAGCATCATGCATTTTTGCTTTTTCAGGCACTTCTTTTTTAGCGGGATCCAAATTTTCATTTGGTATTAATACTAACAGTTCACTATTTTCACCATTAGCATCAGCACTGTAAGTATGAGATGTATTTTCTTGTAATGGCTTGATAGGGTCGCCACCGAAAATGGATTTAAAGTAAGCATGCGCTTGCTTCATGTGGTCGCGTTGAAAAAGTAATTTTTTCATGCCCGCCATGGTTTTTGCTTCATCGGATGCGTGTTTTAAGTCTTGTTCAACTTCAGTGCGAAAACGTTTTTTCGCATCTTCAGTCATTTCACCTTTTTCTTTTACTATTTTATCAACAATACCCCTTTTATCACGATAATGTTGAATAGCAACAGACAGACCAAAGCCCACAGCGAGCAATGCAGTCGCTAACATGACAAAAGGTAAAGCCGGGCTTGCATAAACTGCGGTGATACCGACAAACAACATGCAAGTCATGAAGATTGGCCAAAAGATAAGAGCTGTTTTTTTAGTCCACTCGATGACATCTAATGCTACTTTTAAGATTGTGGCCGGGAGATTGCCTTCGCGATTTTTGATGGCATTATCAATCTCAGCAGCCGTTTTTTCTGCATCTGACAACTTGGATGTTTCAGGGGAGGGCGGTGCCTCTGTTGGAATTTTCACTTTCCCGCGCGCTAAGAAATCGTTGTAGCGATCTAGTGCATCGTGTACAGGGCTGTCTGATTCGGCAAGCGCTGGGTTTGCTTCCACCGTACGCTGATTGTGATAAGCAAAACTTTGCAATTCACGTTTTTTTCTAAACTCATAAATTGCTTGAGCAATTGCAATTGCCAACGGAATAACAGCGCCGATCGCGATCAAGCAACTCAAGTATGTTTCAAAGTTTAATGTTTTTTCAAAATTGGAATCTTTATTGTAGTCATCGGAATTAGTGTTGTTCGCTAAAACATAACTGATTACTTGCCACAAACGAAAGAAAGTATGGTAGATGTCTATTTTATCTAAAGCGCGATTTTCAACGCAGTCGATGATTTCATCGGCATTAAAATAAAAAGGTTTTAATTGCTCTAAAATCACAAGCAATTTTTGGCGTTTTAAGCGTTCTTGTTTCTCTTTTTCAATGGCGTCAATTTGGGAGTGAGGCGTTTTTGTAAAGTCGAAGTTGGGATCGTGCGCAGCGGTAGGCTCCACTCGCTTTTGATTGAAGTTTCTAGCATCTCTAATGGCGTTTCTGCCGATGTTGTATTTTGTTTCTTTCACAATCTTACTCCATTGCCTTAAGACTATCTTAATATTCCAAAAATGTGCTTTTTTGTTACTACCTTCTAAGGATAATATCTATAGCGATAAAAGGCCATATCTCGCTGTAAAATATAATGAATATATTTTTCATGCACTTAAGAAAACGTTAAGGTTAGTTCTGTAATATAAGCTCAACAAGAAAATGTATATTTTTTTACAATCTTTCCCCATTTCCCCGGCAAACGTAAATACCATATTTATCAATATGTTGCATCATATTTTGGTTTTTTCGTAACAGTGGCAATCATTCACATTTTTTCTTATTCTTTTCTTACCCTTATTGTGGGCTTCGCCCGATATATAATCCCTGATAAATAAAAGGTGTCCATTATGGCTGTATTCTTATAATAAAATTATGGCATCTTGAAGCGGCGGAGGAATTTGCTGTTCGTACCATTGGTGGGTGACTTCGGTAGCGACTTGGTCACAGGATGTGACCATAAGGGCCATGGATGGCCCGATTGGAGTGTGAGAAGGCACCCACCAATGGTACGAACAGCAAATGGTGCGAATTAGTAGTGCTTTTCTTTAAATGCAAGGAGGGATGTTTTTTAAATGACAATATGCACAATTTCTGCTATATAAGCAGCTTGCCTATTAGTTCCGGAGCGGTAATCATTATGTCCCGTATATCGACCATAGAGTTATTCAAAGAAGACATGAAGTTTTCTGCAGGTCATTTCGCCATTTTTTCAGCAACCCATCGCGAAAATTTGCACGGCCATAATTACAACGTCTACGTCTCATGTACTACCATCATCGAAGATGAGGGTATGTCGTTTGATTACCGTTTTTACAAAAACAAATTACGCGATCTGTGTGATGAGTTAAATGAAATCGTTTTAATGCCCGGCAAATGTAAATATTTGAAATTCGAAGAAGCAGGTGATTATCATCACGTATATTTTAACAATGAAAAAATTATTTTTCTAAAACGCGATTTAAAAATATTACCCGTCACCAATATCACCGTCGAAGAATTATCAAATTATTTATTAAATAAAGTAGTCGAAGATAAAAATGAATTAGATGGCAATCGCATTCAAGAAATCGTTGTTAAAGTATATTCAGGTCCAGGACAAGGCGGTAGCGCTGCTTGGAGACGTGCGTAATGTCTAAGTGGTTAGTGATTACAGGTGGTAGTCGAGGTATCGGCGCAAAAACCATTCAACATTTTTTAGATAACGGCTATCATGCCGTTAATATTTCGCGCACAGCATCTGATATCGCCACTGAAAATTTGACATTAGATTTATCTAAGCCCGCAACATTTAGCCAAATGTCAGAAAAATTAAGCGCATTATTAAAAAATGCAACGCAGGTGTGTTTAGTGCATAACGCAGCAGTTTATCAAGTGGATACCATCGGCGAGATTGATGCTAGTAAATGGCAAACAATCCTCGATGTTAATATCACAGCACCCATCATGCTTAATAATATTTTGATACCATTTATGCCCAAAGGTTCCGCGATTATTTATATTGGCTCTACTTTATCTGAATTAGCCGTTGCCAATCGCGCATCTTATGTCATTACAAAACATGCCATGATTGGCATGATGCGCTCAACAACACAAGATTTAGCAGCAAAAGGCATCCATTCATGTTGTATTTGCCCCGGTTTTGTTAATACCGATATGGCGCTGCAAGAAGTTGATCGCAACGCATTTAATGCCTTTATTGCAGAAAAAGTGATTGCGAAACGGTTGATCGAACCGAGTGAAATTGCTGAGTTAATTTATTTTAGCGCCACCCACCCAGTGATAAATGGATCTGTGCTTCATGCCAATCTTGGCCAAGTAACGAGTTGATGAAAAATGCAAGCAAATAGCAATTTACAATTATATGCCACCACGCCAAAAGGCTTAGAGTTACTATTAACGGATGAACTACGGGCATTAGGCGCAGTTGATGCGCGTGAAAAATTAGCAGGCGTTAGTTTTACCGGTGATCTTGCTTTAGCTTACAAAATTTGTTTATGGTCACGCCTAGCTAATCGCGTTTTAATGAAGTTGCATCAATGCAGTACTCCTAGCGCTGAAAAATTATATGCCGGTGTGCGCTCCATTAATTGGGGCAATTATATCGATCAAAACGGCACCATCTCCGTTAATTTCGTTTCAACACAATCTGCGATTACGCACACATTATTCGGCGCGCAAAAAGTAAAAGATGCCATTGTCGATCAAATGCGTGATAAGTATGGCACAAGACCTAATGTTGATAGAGATCGCCCTGATGTCAGCGTCTATGTTTATGTCAATAAAGATATCGCAACCATTTATTTAGATTTATCAGGTGAAAGTTTACATAAGCGCGGTTATCGTTTAGCAGGTGGCGCTGCTCCTTTAAAAGAAAATTTAGCAGCAGCGATTTTAATTCGCTCAAATTGGCCGCAAATTGCTAAAAATGGCGGTACGTTACTTGACCCAATGTGCGGTTCCGGTACTTTGTTAACTGAAGCGGCATTAATGGCTGCTGATATTGCGCCTGGTTTAATGCGCGACTATTTTGGTTTTTATGGTTGCAAAGGGTTTGATGCGAATGTGTGGAAAGCATTACGCAAAGAAGCCGAGATGCGCAAAGAAATTGGTTTACGCAAATTACCGATGATCGTAGGTTACGATATTAATCCAGAAGCAATTAGTATTGCTTTTGAAAATATCGAACGCGCAGGCTTGCGCGGTAAGATTCACGTTGAAAAACGTGATATTTATGATTTTGCACCAAAACCAAAAGAACAGCATGGTTTAATCGTCATCAATCCTCCTTATGGTGAACGTTTGGGAGATGTAGCAGAATTACAGCCTTTATATACTTGCATTGGTGATCGTTTCAAAGCTGCTTTTGCGGGTTGGCAAGCGGCAGTCTTTACCGGTAATCCTGATCTCGGACGACAAATGGGTATTAGAGCAAAGAAATTTTATTCATTATTCAATGGCGCAATTCCTTGTAAATTATTGTTATTCGATATTCAACCCAATTATTTTATTGACCGTAGCAAACACAAAGAGAATTTTAAAAACGAGGAATAAGTGTGATGGCATTAATACCAAAAACAAGACAGCATTTAAAAGCGAAAGCCCACAAATTAAAACCAATCGTTATGCTTGGCAGCAAAGGTTTGACGCCTGCCGTTAATCGTGAAATTGATATCGCATTAGATGATCACGAATTAATTAAAGTGCGCGTTGCTTGTGAAGATCGCGATGAAAAGAAAGCGCTGGTTGCTGAAATTTGCGAAACGGCTAAAGCCGAGTTGGTGCAATTGATTGGTAATATTGCGGTGATTTATCGCAAGAATATTGAGAAGTAATGTAGCCTGGACACGTTTTTTGTGTCCGGGGATTTTTGCTCCGATTACGAAAAAAACCCGGACACAAAAAACGTGTCCAGGCTACATTCATTCGGGGATGACGTTCATTGTAGATTCTGAATTACCGGCAACAACGCTACCACCAGCAATAACACCGCCAACGGTGCAATCGGCACCATCAACATTAAAGCGCCAACCGACAATCGTGTAACCAAGCGATGAATGCACGCAATCACAACAAACGCATACAATAATCCAAGCACAACGGCAAAAATAATCGTACTCGTGTCACTGTTGAGATTAGACATATACATCAAGAGAGAAAAAGTCGCGAGCGAAAACGCAACCCAAACTTCAGTCACCGTAACCGCGTACTGTTTCCAGGGAATAACAACATCGTTTTGAGGTTCTGTTATCATGCCTAGAGTGTAGCCTGGACACGCTTTTCGTGTCCAGGGTTGTATGTGTATCCGTAACTTTTCCCGAGACCAAAAACCCGGACACAAAAAACGTGTCCAGGCTACTTCAGATCGGCTATGATAAATACAAGGAAATCAGGAAAATTAAATGCCAATGTCGATAAAAAAGCACACATTGATCATTTCAATCGCCCTGCATTTTCTGGTGCTAGCAACGCTTATCACTTGGGTTCCGTTAATTAAGCCACCTGTAAAACCACCATCCATGATTATTCAATCCTATGCATATGACCAATCACCGCCTGTGCAAAGTTCACCGGCGATGGAATCAAAAACGGAACCTGTTAAACAGCAGCCGGAAAAAACCACTCCCATTGAAAAACCAGAAATCGCCGATAAGCAAACCATTGCGCTCTCTAAAGCGCAATCTGTCCGTCGTGCAAGCCAACCTGCAACCAATGTAAGCGCTAAAGTAACAGATGCTATTCATTTGGTGGGAGATAAAAAAGGCATACCAAAACCATTAATTATTCTGTTGGGGAAGGCATTAGCTAAAACCCTAAAGTATCCAAAAATCGCCGCTGATTTTCGTTTGCATGGCACAGCCTATGTAGGCTTTATGCTGCACCCAGATGGTTCGGTGAGTGAAGTGGAAGTGGTTGAGTCATCTGATGCTGGCGTATTAGATCAAGAAGCCGCGCGTGCCGTGCAGGCTATCTCACCTCTAAAAGGCACTAGCCAATATGTCGAAAAAACCAAACCCATGATCATCGGCATTATTTTCAATTAGTAGCCTGGACACGTTTTTTGTGTCCGGGGATGTTGTATACGGATCCCCCCGGACAAGCCGCAGGACGACTAACAATCAGTTCCAGCAACTTTTTTGACATTCCGCAAAAGAATGTTCGTGATCTAAACAAAAATCAACGCAAGCGTTATCAACTTGAAAGCGGGATTCAGGATAAGTGGTGTAACATTCTGGGCGGCAGGGTAAGTCAGCGTTATCTTTATAGCAAGAGTGTGTACAATTTGCAGCATTCGCTGATAGGGTTGTTAAGCATAAGCAAAGCACTAAAAATCGCAAAAATAGGGTTTGCATAAATTTCCATCTTCAGGTGTACTCGTTGTATTATACATGAATAGATGTCAAAGGAGGATATCGAATGAAGACTAGGAGTCAAGACACCGCGTTATTTGCCGCCGGGTTGATTTTTGCTATTGTCGCACTCGCGCATATGGTGCGCATTTTCACCCATTTCAATTTAATCATCGCAAGACAAATCATACCAGAATGGGTCAGTTACCCAGCATTCGGCATATTTTTATTATTGGCAGTCTGGATGTTTATGGCACGCGAAAAAGAAACCCGTAAGAAAAAGTAGCCTGGACATGCTCTTTGTGTCCGGGTTTGGTTGTATATGGACCCCGCGGACAAGCCCGCGGGACAACGTAAGCTACCCATCTCTCTCTTCACAAGCCTCAAACCAAGCCGTTTCAATCTGCGTTATCTTTTCTTTCACCTGTTGCAAATCCAATAAATGTTTTTGTAATTTATCTTTGTTAGCAACATCATAAAGTGATTGATCTGTTAACGTTTGCTCGATGGCATCAGCTTGTTGTTGTGCTTTTGCTAAATCATTTTCTAAGCGAGTGATTTTTTTGGCAAGCGTTGCATCGACTGCTTTAGGTTTTTGGGCAACAACCACGGGTGTGGCTGTTTTGGTAGCCAGAGATGCTTGAATTTGTTCTTTCCGGAAATTCAACAACCATTTTTGATAATCATTTAAATCACCTTCAAATGGCTTTAATTTTTGATTAGCAATTAAATATAAGCTATCAGTGGTTGAGCGCACTAAAAAGCGATCATGTGATACTAATAGCATGGCGCCTTCATATTCTTGCAAGGCAAGACTTAATGCGTTACGCATTTCTAAGTCTAAGTGATTTGTTGGTTCATCTAGTAATAATAAATTTGGTTTTTGATACACAATTAACGCCAATGACAAACGTGATTTTTCACCACCTGAGAAGGTGCCAACTGGTTGCAGGACTTTGTCGCCGGAAAAACCAAAACCACCTAAAAACTTACGTAAATCCGTATCCATTTTGTTGCCTGCAATATTACGCAAATGCGTTAAAGCAGATTCATTTAAATGTAATTTATCAACTTGATGTTGTGCGAAATAACCAACTTTAACGCCAGAATTTGCCGTAAAAGAGCCCTCTGTTGGTTGTAATTCTTTTGCCAACATTTTAATAAAGCTGGTTTTACCCGCGCCATTTGGCCCTAAAATACCAATGCGATCTTTTGGCGCAATGCTAATATCTAAATTTTTTAAAACAATATGATCACCGTAAGCAATCACCGCTTCATCAACCGTCAATAATGGATGTGGGCATTGACTTGGTTTTTGAAATTCAAATTGAAAAGCTGATTCAGATTGTACGGCGGACACTAATTCTAAGCGTTCAATAGCTTTTAAGCGGCTTTGTGCTTGTTTTGCTTTTGATGCTTTATAACGAAAACGTTCAACAAAGCTTTGCATGTGTGCTAAATGTCTTTGTTGTTTTTCATACACTGCTTGTTGCAGTAATAAATCAGAGGCGCGTTGCGTTTCAAAGGTAGAGTAGCTACCCGTGTATACTTTTAATTTTTGATGTGAAATGTGTGCAATGTGATTCACTGTTTCATCTAAGAAATCACGATCATGAGAAATAATGATTAATGTGCCCGTATAATCATGCAACCATTCTTCAAGCCAAAGCACGGCATCTAAATCTAAGTGGTTAGTCGGTTCGTCAAGCAATAGCATATCGGATCGACACATTAATGCTTTTGCTAAATTTAATCGTACGCGCCAGCCACCAGAAAACGCGCTAACGGATTTTTGTTGCTCATCATGAGTGAAACCTAACCCCGACAATAAAACAGCGGCGCGAGTGTTTGCGGTATAAGCATCAATTGCGCCAAGTTCCGCATAGATTTCAGCAATGGCCATGCCATCGTCTTTTTCTTCAGCGCGAGCTAATTTTGCTTCCAGTTGGCGTAATTCAACATCGCCATCTTTTACATAATCAAGCGCGGATTTGCTTTCAGCCGCCGTTTCTTGAGCAACATGGGCTATGCGTAAATTTTTCGGAAATTCCACATCGCCGACATCCGCATGAAAATTACCTAAAAGCAGGGAAAAAAGCGTAGATTTACCGCAACCGTTTTCACCAATAATACCAATACGCGACCGGGCAAAAATGACCCAGTCAATTTTATCGAGCAAAATGTTGGCGCCACGGCGGAGGGTGACTTGTTTTAAAGTTATCATGGCGTGGGAGTATATCACGGAATGTAGCCTGGACACGCTTTTTGTGTCCGGGTTCGGTTGTATCTGGGTATGTCCAGATGCAACAAACCTGGACACAAAAAGCGTGTCCAGGCTACACTTTCGGTTACACCTCAAGGAGATCCCCCTATGCGCAAATGGACGGCAATATTTTCATGCGTGACAATGATGGCATTATCACACCAAGCTACAGCCTGTACCGATTTCAGATTAAAAGCCCAAGATAATTCTGTATTAATCTCTCGCACCATGGAATTTGCCCCTGATTTAAAATCTAATTTGCGCACATCAAATCGTAATCGACAATTTGCAGAAGTAGCGCCAAGTGGCAAACCAGGCATGAGTTGGAAAGCAAAATACGGTTATGTGTTTTTAGATGGCTTAGATATTGATGCAGCGATTGATGGTGTGAATGAAGTGGGTGTTTCATTCGAATATTTATATTTACCGGGTGAAACCATGTATCCGATGGTGCCAGAGGGTAAAGACGCAGCAGCGCTTGGTTATCTACATTTTGGCGATTGGATTTTAAGTAATTTTAAAACCATTGATGAAATCAAAGCAGCATTAAATAATGTGATTGTGTTCGGTCAACTCTTGCCTGGAATGCCTAATTTAATTTTCCCATTACATGCTTCCATCTACGATGCATCAGGTAAAGGTATTGTAGTTGAATTTGTGAATGGCAAAATGAATGTGTTTGATAATGAAGTGGGTGTTTTAACAAATTCTCCAGAATTTGATTGGCAAATAGTGAATTTGAGAAATTATGTCAATATGTCACCGTGGGCGCCAAATCCTGTTACCGTGGGCGGTATGGTGTTTACAGCAACAGGCCAAGGAACAGGCATGACTGGTTTGCCTGGCGATGTGTCACCACCTTCACGTTTTGCTAAAATCAATGTGTTAAAAGCCACAGCTTATCAAGCCGCTAATGCTACTGAAGTCTTGAATCTCGCACAGCATATTATTAATAACGTCGACATTCCATTAGGTGTAGTGCGTGCAAAGCAAGGTGAAAAAGTTGTTAGTGAATTTACCCAATGGACAGTCTTTAAAGACTTAACCAATAAAATCTTTTACTACAAAACATATGCTGATACTTCGTTGCGAGCGGTCAATCTTTCAGGCGTTGATTTTTCTGAAACCGCGCCACGCTTGAAGATGCCTATTGTTACCAATCAGAGCATTACGGATATGACAAAACAATTAACAGGTAGTCGTGCCACATCAGCCCCCACCGTCGCCGCTTAACACCGTAGCCTGGACTAAACGCGCAGCGTTTTGTCCGGGTTTTTTTTGTGTGGCCATCAACCCCAGACATTACGCTGCGCTTTAGTCCAGGTTTTTTGGTGTGGCCACAAACCCCGGACAAAACGCTGCGCGTTTAGTCCAGGCTACTCTGATGACATAAGTCTTCATGTATGCGAAGCTAACGCCTCACAGAAAAGGAGACCGTCATGAGAAGTCACGAACCCAATAGATTCCCCAAAATTGGCCGATTTTCAACCTTGCCTGCTACCTGGATCGATGAAATATATACTCACGATAGAAAAAATATTTTTTATTCCCTAGCGTATTCATTGCTCATACGTTTCATTTATGTGTTTATTTTTATCCCATTGGTTGTTGTTGATTTAGTGATGGCAACGGGTGCTTGGATAGGTAAAGCAATCAAATCCTTATTTACCAGAGATCCAGAAAAATCAAAAAAATTAAAAGCAGAACGCAGTGAATTAGTCGATATTATTCGCAATAGCGTTGTTGTGACGCTATTTGGAATTTTTGGCATTTTTTCGCCAAAGTTTGTTATTAAATATTTCACCCCGAATGAAAATGAACTTTACGATAATGCAGAAAATAAACTGCAAGCAGATCAATTATTATCACCAAATAATACGGATGATTTAATGAATGGGATTATTCATGCAAATGTAAATGATATTAAGCTTATAGTGAGCACCGATACGCACATGGAAGGCTTAGAACCTAATGAAAAAGTGCTTAATTTAAGCCATTTTAACACCATTGAAATTTCAGATGATAAAAAAACAGTACGGGTCGGAGCTGGTGTTCGCTGGTTTGATTTACAAAAAGCATTAAATCAAGAAAAATTAGCATTAGAAGTCATGCATGAAAATGAAAGTGACACTATTGCCGATGCCATTGCTATTAACTCTCACAGTCATTTATATAAAAATGGCAGAGTGGCGACGGGTGTTACCCAGATGAATGTGATGAACACTAGCGGCAGATTAGTTAGAGTTACACCCAGTGATGACTTATTTAAAATAGTGGCTGGCGGGCAGCATTTATTTGGTGTCGTTACTCATGTTACTTTTAAAGTAGTGCCAAACAATTTGCTGCAGCGTAGTGCGCAATTAGTGAGTCTACAGGATTATATTGAGTATTTTAAAAAAGAAGTAAAAAATGATAAAAAAATTGTGTCACATCAATATGAATTAGCCATTGATCCATTTAATTTATTTCACACAGGTGTTGCCATTAATTATCGTGAAATGACATCTATTCCTGTTGTGAGTGAATTAAAAGAGCAAACAAGTAAACATCAACGTGATTCTCTATTTGAAAATCTAGCCAAATCAAACAAATTATCGCGAGGATTGTATTCGGCTGCTGAGGCGCATCATTCTTTAAGAGTAAAATCAGAAAATGTATCGCGTAATAATTTGATGCGAATGAGCGGCAAATTAAAATCTAATGAATTGTTGAGTGAAAGTGTTTGGTTGCAAGAATATTACATACCAGAAAATAAATTTGAACAATTTATGGAATCCCTGGCCGAAATCTTGAAGAAAAATCAAGTAAGATTGTTGAAGGCATCTGTAAGTGGCTACCGCTCAGAAGAAAATGTTAGCTTAAACCCGGCGATAAAAGGCGATGCCTTGGCTATTTCAATTCAATTTAATCAACAATTAAATCCGAAAGCACTCCTGCAAGTGGATGCATGGCTTGCCCAAATTCAAGGGGTGGTGTTGACAATGGGTGGTACTTATAAATTACAAGATCAAATAACCCCCGCGCTTGGCACCTATCGAACAGCGAATAAAAGATTTGACGATGTGTTCGATAGAAAGCGTATGAGTGATCCAAAGGGCACTTTTTCAAATAGTATTTTTAAAAAAATACAGCAGTTATTAAGCTTGGAGAAAAGTAATCCAGTATTAGCTGTTAATGCCAGTCAAAAAAGCCGAAAGCATGATAACGTTGAGGCGAGTGCTTCATCATCTTCTTCATCGCACCAGGCAGCTACTGTTAGAGTGTACGGCGACAAAGGGTTGGGCGACGCTTGCACTCAGTTTGCAACACTCGCCTCAGAGCGCGCTGTTGATGAAGCTAATAAAGATGCTGCAAGAAGAGCTAAAAAAGAAGAAGGCAAGAAGAAGAGGAAAGGGGGTTTGCGGGGCGGCGGGCATTAAGCGTTTTGCGCTTATATAGCCTCGGATGGCTTTGTTGCATTAAATTGTCATCAGATTGTCATCCCGGAATTTTTACCGTTTTTTGGTAAAAATGTCCGGGATCCACGGAGGTATTAAACAAAAAATATGTTCTGTAAAGATTTATGGGTGGATCCCGGACAATTTCCTGCGGAAATTTCCGGGATGACAGCTTGATGCCACAAAGTCATCAGGGGTTAAATAAGGGCGCAGCCCACAAATTAATAGCCTCACCCCAATAAAAGCGCTTTAAATTCGCGAAAATCCGGCATCAATGGCACAGTTTGTTTTGTGCCTGCCAGTGCTGCTTGCAATAACTCAGGTACTTCTGCTTGCTTACCAATCGCTTCTTGAATGACTTCCGGAAATTTAGCGGGATGTGCGGTTGCCGTGACAATAATAGGCGATCCTGTATATTGCTTAAGCTTACGTGCCGCCGCAACACCAACCGCCGTATGTGGATCAAGAATATATTGTTCACTTGCATAAGTGTTGCGAATTTCAGCCAACGTTTCCGCATCGGTGATCGCACTCCCCAAAACCGCATTGCGTAATGCTTGAAAATCACCGTTAAAATTCGCGAGCAAGCGCTCAAAATTGCTAGGATTACCCACATCCATCGCATTTGATAAGCTATGTTTAGAAGGTTTCGGAGTAAAAATTCCTGATTGCAAGTATTGCGGCACAATGTCATTGATATTGGTTGCTGCAACAAAATGCTTAACATCAAAACCTATTTTTTTTGCATAAATCGCCGATGTTAAATTACCAAAATTACCACTTGGCACAACCATTACAGGAGAGGCATGAATATTTTCTTTTAATAACTGACAAATACCAAAGCTATGATAAATCGTTTGCGGTAATAAGCGTGAAATATTAATCGAATTGGCGGTGGTGATTAAACCAGCTTCACGTATGTCTTTATCCAGTAAGGCTGATTTTACTAATAGCTGACAATCATCAAAAGTCCCTTTTACTTCGATTGCATGAATGTTATCACCTAATGTTGTGATTTGTTGTTCTTGTAAATGCGTGATTTTATTTTCAGGATACAAAATGTAAACATCAATATTAGGCATTAAATGAAAAGCATTACCAATAGCGCTACCAGTGTCGCCCGAGGTTGCAACAATGATTTTTAATTTTTTATCTTCATTCGTTAAAAAGTAACTCAACATATTTGCCATAAAACGCGCACCAACATCTTTAAATGAAAAAGTTGGTCCGTGAAATACTTCAAGCAAATATAAGTTTTTTTCAAGCATCACGAGTGGAATAGGAAAATTAAGGGCATCCCGTATGATTTGCTGTAAGGCATCCGTTGGTAATTCACTAATGAATTCCACCATAATACGTTCGCCTAACTCAGTTAAGCTGTCATCTGCAGCATGCTTTAAGGTTTCTTTATCGAAAAGAGGGAATTTTTCAGGGATAAATAAGCCGCCATCAGGCGCGAGCCCAGCAAATAAGGCATCATAAAAGGTAAATTTCTTGTCGCTATTTCTTGTGGAAATAAATTTCATGTAGTCTCCTCAAGAATGTATGCGCCTTGCAAGTTAATGGTTGATACATAAATATGGCTATCAAGAGTAGCATATTGTTGAAATGCCGATTTAATAGCAAATCCAATAGCTTCAGCTGTCATTTTATCATTAGCAATGGCAAAAACTGAAGGACCTGACCCTGATATTGAAAAACCTAATGCATGAGCGTTAAGAGCGGCTGATTTGACTTGATCAAAACCAGGAATTAATTTAGCGCGCACCGGTTCTGCATAATGATCCTGTAAGCTCGCTGTAATTAATTTGCTATCGCCCAATGCTAAACCTTGCAAAAGCGCTGCGAGATTACCACTTTGTGCGATCGCGGCAGAAATTGAAATTGAGCTTGGTAATAATGCGCGCGCTTTTTTGGTTTCAATTTGCATCAAAGGATGCGCGATGATCCAATATAATTGTTGCGAGCAAGGCAGTTGAATGACATCAAGCGGTTCGTAACTGCGAATTAAACATAAACCACCTAATATTGATGGTGCAACATTGTCAGCATGTGCAGTCCCTGTTGCTAATTTTTCACCGCTGGCTGCAAAGGTAATTAACTCTTTTTTAGCAACGGGTTTTTCCAATAATGCGTTAACAGCAACAACAGTGGCTGCGGCGCTTGCCCCTGAGCTACCTAACCCAGACCCTATCGGCATATTTTTATGTAATGTTAATTGAATACCAAAATCAGGTCGAAAGGTATCGAGCATTAATTCTGCCACATGTGCTGCAATATTATTTTTATCACGCGGTAAATGACTGTGTACTGTATGCATATCAAAACGCAAACCCTTGGTTGCGATTCGTTTTGCCGTGACAATGTCACCCAAGCCACTAATCGCTAAACCCAAGACATCAAAGCCTGGTCCTACGTTAGCAATGGTAGCGGGAGCAAATGCTTTGACGAATTTATTTTTCATAAGCTCATCCAGGCAATTTACTAATTAATTTTAAAATATCAGAAAATACACCCAATGCTGTGCATTCAACGCCAGCCCCAGGTCCACGTATTACTAATGGCGCTTGATGATAATGCGCCGTGGTAAATGTAATGATATTGTCACTATGCACCGATAAGGCTAAAGGATGTGTATTCGGAATTGCCTGCAATTTAGCAACCGCACGATGATTTTCTAAGGTGCCGACATAGCGTAATACTTTATTAGCGGCATGAGCGTCGATTAGGCGTTTTTTAAAGCTATCTTCAAAGGTGGCTAAATGGTTAAAAAAATCAGCTGATTTTGGCCCATTTTGTAAGCTTTCTGGCACAAGATTTTCAACGCTAATATCACTCATTTCCAGTGACCAACCCATGCGTCTTGCCAGGATTAATATTTTGCGTGCAACGTCAATTCCCGATAAATCTTCACGCGGATCCGGTTCTGTCATCGATAAATTTTCGGCATCTTTTAAAACATCGCTAAAAGACCTAGTACCATCGTAGTGATTGAATAAATAACTCAATGTACCTGATAAAATACCTTCAATATTAAAAATGGCATCGCCACACGATTTTAAATCTTCTAATACCGTTAAAATAGGCAAACCGGCGCCAACATTTGTGCGGCATAAGAAGTAACAATGATGTTTTTTAAATTGCGCCATCAGTTTATTCCATTTCGGCAATGGTAAAACATTGGCGCGCTTATTTGGTGTGATAATGTGAATGCTTTTTTGAATAAAGAGCGGGTATAAATCAACAATCGCATCGGATGCCGTGCAATCAACCATCGCAATATTGCCACACTGAATTTGCGATAACATTTTTAACATTTTAGTAATATCTAACAATTCTTCGCTATGCACTAAATGTTCTTGCCAGTTCGCTAAATCAATGCCATCTGCATTTAATAGCATTTTACGGCTATTGGTTATGCCGCATACGACAATTTTTATTTTACGTTGCAATAGCGTTGCTGTTTGATTGTTGATTTCATCTAATAAAGCCGAACCAATGCGGCCTGCACCAATTAATACAATAAACAAAGTTTTATAATCTGAAAAAAACGATTGATGGATGAGATTCAACGCCCGTGTTTTTTGATGTGCATCTATTACTAATGACACATTACGTTCAGAAGCACCTTGAATAATCGCATTGACATTAATTTGCACTTTGCCTAATGCTTGAAACATTTTGCCCGCAATATCCGGTGATAGCATTTTCATTTCATCACCAATGATGGCAATAATGCTTTGTCCTGGTTGTTGGTCGATGCTGACTAATTGATGCTGTAATTCTAAGTGAAATTCCCGCTGCATGGCTTTTAAAGCACGATCTAATTCTTGATCGGCAACCGCCATGCAAATGGTATGTTTGGGTGAACCTTCCAAAATTAATAAAATATTAACGGAGGCTTGCGATAAACTTTTAAATAAGCGCTCGATAGTGCTTGTTACTTCAATTTCGCCGTGACCTCGCCAAATTAACAAAGTCACATGATCAATCGCGGTAATACTTTTTGCTAATTTTTTCTTTTTATCTTTGTTGTGATCAATATTTGAAATTAAAGTGCCTGGCGATTGTGGGCTTAAGGTGTTTTTTATAACAAGTGGAATTTTCTTTTCTGTTAAAGGAATAAAAGTGGAGGGGTGTAATACTTTCGCACCAAAATAAGATAATTCAATGGCTTCATCTAACGATAATTGCGGAATAATAAAAGCAGCATTCACAATGGATGGGTCGGCGCTATAAATGCCATCTACATCTGTCCAAATTTCAATACGGGATGCATCTAGTGCGCTGCCAACAATCGTTGCTGAATAATCTGAACTATTGCGACCCAGTGTGGTTGTGCGACCATCGCAGGTTGCGCCAATGTAGCCGGTAATCACTGGAATTAAGGGTTGGCGTGTTTGGCAATCATCGTAATAACGCTGTATTGCCTGATTTGTTTTGTCATAAATGACATTGGCGCGCGTATGATTTTCGTCCGTTAAAATAAGTGTTCGAGCATCAACAAATTCCGCTGGATATTGCTTATTGATGTAAGCTGCAACAATATTTGCAGATAATCGTTCACCGAAACTACTGATATGATCAAATGCGCCGAGTGTGATTTCTTTGAGTAAGGTGGTGCCTTGCAGAATTTCACTTAATTCTTTGATTAAATCATTAACCGTTTGCGTGATCGCTTCATTTTGTTGTGGGATTAATTCAGCGATGGCTGCGTGGTGTCTTTTGGCAATCGCATTTAGCAATTCTTCATAGCGGTGATCGCCTTGGGCTGCTAATTGTGCGCATTCTAGTAATTGATTGGAAACACCTTGAAACGCAGAAACAACCACCGCAACGGTTTCATCCTTGACGCTTTCAAGAATGATATCAGCCACCGTTTGAATGCGCAGTGGTGTTGCAAGCGATGAGCCACCAAATTTTAATACCTTCATCTTTAAAGCCCTCAAGCGCCAAAACGCATTTAGACCATAACAGGTGGTATTACATACTTTGTTTGATTAACTCCGCTGCGACTTCAACCACATCAGTCGAAGCGCCTCGACGTAAATTGTCGGAGCATAACCATAATTGCAAACCGAAAGCAGTTGATGCATCGCGACGTATGCGACCAACAAACACATCATCGGAGCCGACTACTTCAATGGGGGTTGTGTAATGATCGGCGCTGATTTTAACGCCCGGTGTATTTTTTAGTAATTCGCGAATGGCGTCTAGGGAATAATCTTGGTGAAACTCAATTGAGAGTGAAACAGAATGACCAATCATCACCGGTACGCGCACAGAAGTCGCGGTGACAGCAATATCAGTTGAGATGATTTTTTGAATTTCTTTGATGATTTTATATTCTTCGTAAGTGAAACCATCATCTAAGAATTTATCTATTTGCGGTAAAACATTAAACGCCATTTGTCGTTTGAAATGTTCACGTGTAAAAGTTTTACCTTCGCAGGTTGCTTTGGTTTCATTGTACAGTTCATCCATCGCGGCTTTGCCGGCACCCGAGGTGGATTGATAAGTTGAAGCATTAACGCGTTTGATAGCGTGTTTTTGATGAATCGGTGCTAGTACCATGGAAATAGGGGATGAAACGCAATTTGCCATCGCGTATAACTTTGTTGTTTTGCAGTTAACTTTATCGCGATTAATCGGCGCGACAATGAGTGGTACTGTTGGATCAAGTCGATAGAGTGAACTGCTATCAACGACCACGCAACCTGCTGCTAAGGCTTTTGGAATAAAAGTTTTTGAAATGTGACTATCGGTTGCGAATAAACAAATGGGTTGTTTGCTAAAGTCGGCATGTTCAGTATCTTGGATAATCCAGTCGACATCACCAATGGTTAATTTTTTACCTGCAGATTGGCTGGATGCGTACAATTGAATTTGTGGCGGGGTGGCTAATTTCCGTTCGATGATGGATGCAACAATCATTCGGCCAACATTGCCCGTTGCGCCAAAAATGGCAATGGAAGGTACTGCACCTCGCGACATGACACACTCCTAAGATTATTATCTCTATTCCTTAATTATAAAGGATTAACGTGGGGCTAACACGTTTTCTCTTCTACTCCTTGACTGTTGCGTATTATTTACCCATAATCGCCCATAACTTATTAACTTAATACGGCTATCACGTGTTGCAACCACTCAAAATTGGTGCTCTAAATTTTACCAGCCCGATTATTCAGGGGCCGTTGGCTGGAGTGAGTGCTGCACCCTTTCGACGGTTAGTTTGGCAATACAGTCAACCTGCCTATACTTGCACTGAAATGATTTCATGTAAAACACTAATGCATCAATCGGATGCATTTTTGCAGCGTTTTATTTATAAAGACCCGACTGAGGGTGTACTTTGTTTTCAATTGTCAGGAAATGCAGCCACAGAAATATCAGAAGGTGTAAAGAAGGCGACAGCAGCAGGCGCTGACTTAATTGATTTAAATTGCGGATGTCCTGTTAAAAAAATTCGTAGTAAGCGCGCTGGCTCGCAATTGTTATCGGATGCAACGCGTTTATATCACATCATGTGTGCCATGAAACAAAGCACTCATGTGCCTGTGACGGTGAAAATTCGGGTTGATGGAGACAGTCTTGATCGCAATAATTTAGATATTGCAAAAGCAGTGAATGATGCGGGTGTTGATGCTTTAATTGTGCATGGCAGACATTGGAGTGAACAATACGAAACGCCTTGTCGTTATGATGAGATTAAATTTTTTGTGGAGCATGTCAATGTACCAGTGATTGGTAATGGTGATATTGCTTGTGTTGATTCATTGCAAAAAATGCTAGCGACAGGCTGTCATGGTGTCATGGTTGCCCGCGCAGGTGTTGGTCAACCCTGGCTAATAGCACAATTGTCGGCTGAAATCAGCCAAAAAACATTTGCATTACCAACGGCGAAAGCAATAGGTAACATGTTTATGCAGCATGTAAATGATTTAACAAAATTATTAAAAAGCGAAAAATTTGCGATTATTGAGTCACGCAAATTAGCAAAATATTATGCACGGCAATTAAATAATAAAAATGCATTTTGTTTGCAAATGAATGAATGTGAAAGCTTGGCGCACTTTCAAAAATTATGTGAATCTTATTTTATGTAGCCCGGACACGTTTTTTGTGTCCGGGTTTGGTGGTCACACAAAAAAACCCGGACACAAAAAACGTGTCCAGGCTACAACGAGGATAAATGATGTTAATCGATCTAATTCAAGAATTAAAAGAAATTGCTATTGTTAATACCAATATCAAAGAAAATATTCGTCAAAAATTAAAAACACAAGGTTTTTTGTTTTTAACAATGGATGAAATGAATGAAATCAATAATGAAAATTTTGGCCGTGAATTTGAACAGGTTTTTTCACACTTCAAATCATCAGAAACAAATTACTTAACGGCATGCGCGCGTTTAGAAACGTTATGCCAAAAAATTATTGAAGATTTATTCATTGAAAAGTACAGCGCATTGCAGCATGAATTAGCAGAGAGTATTGTTGGTGATAATAAATTATTAAATGACATTAAGCGAATTTGTCAGGAAGCGCCAACATTTAATAATATGCGTATTTTAAATCGAATATTAGATGCAGCACATGCAACCTTAGAAAATCCAGAAAATGCAGAAACCATTAAACATTTTAACAAAGTGCATGCTGCCTTAGATGGCAAAATACCTTGGCAACATCGTATAGCGACTGGTATTTCTATCCTGCTGGGTATTGTTTTTGTGGCGGCTGCGGCGGTTTGTGTTGCGCTCTGTTTTAGCATCACGCCCGCTTTTATCATCCCCGCGGGAGTATTGCTCGTATTGGGCGTAAGAATGTTTGCTTCTGCCCGCTCGAGTTGGCAGAACGAAGTACAATGGCATCATCATCATGCGCATCCGAAAGCGATGCAGGCGACTTTGTTTTATCGTCAGCTTTTACAAAAGGCGGAATCTCCTGTATTGCCATTGGCGCCACACGGCGGCGGCGTTTCGCCGGGTATTCGTCAAAAGCAAGACTAAGATAAGCAAGCGTTGAGGGAATTTCGGTTATCGGTTCTTTCTTGCCTTTTTTATCCAATCTTTCAGCGAGCGAATAAGCTTGTAACCAAGTGTTGATTAATGTACCAATCGAAAAAAGAACAGAAGTAGCAATAGCAGCAGCAATCACGATGCCGCCACCAATAGGTGTCCCTATGGTTGTTGCCAGCGCTGCTGCTAACAAAATGGTTCCAGTATAATTGCCAAAAAAAGTAGCCGCGGCGGTTGCGATAATGAAAGGGATGGAGGCTCCCAGAAAAATTTTTGCTGTTAATCGAAAACCATCTTCTTTTTTCTTATTTTTTTTGGGGGATGCCGCGCTATCTGACATGGCGTAATTGAAATAATAACTAATCGCCATTGTCACCGTACCGCTTAATGTCATTAAACAGCCTAAAATTAAGCCTGTCAGTGTTGGTAAGGGTAGGTATACATGTGCAATGCCAAACGATAAACCAATCCCTAGGCTGATAATATTGAGCGGGATTGAGATTTTTCGTAAGACGTCGTTGATTTTGCGGATGTTGATTTTCATGGGGGTGTTCTAACATATTGACATCAATGTGTCATCCCGGAAATTCAAAACTCGTCATTGCGAGAAATGGTCGTCATTGCGAGGAGCGCAGCGACGAAGCAATCCAGCT
>CAZUVD010000009.1:0-37503 GCA_964623075.1 uncultured Coxiellaceae bacterium
AACTCGTCATTGCGAGGAGCGTAGCGACGAAGCAATCCAGCTTTTCAAGGAAAATAAAAAGCTGGATTGCTTCGTCGCTGCGCTCCTCGCAATGACGACGGTGCGCGTGTCCAGGCTACTTACATTCTATTATTTTTCGATTGCTGTCGGTAATCACGCCCTCGCGATTGGGTAACAATAAACGTGTCATGCCAGTATTGCTCACAGCGAGTGCAAATTTCGGCAAACGAGCGTGCATTTCGCAATACCAAAACATGCCATTATCAGCCGATATAAAACGCTTATTGGTCAAATGTAAATAATGGCGATACTTCGGGTACGATCGCCAAAATAATTGGCCATTCATCTTTGGAAATGGGATAACAGCCAACATATCTTTTGGTTGTTGCGAGATGCCGCTAGCATTGTTATCGATAAACACGATCAATCCTTGTTGACCGTCATCACAACGATGCAAATCACCACTATGACAAATTGAAACACTTGCCTGCATTGATCGCACAGTCACTCGCGCCAATTGTACCGCATGGATTAATTGTGTTTGCAAAAGGGTATGACTAGTTGCTTGTTTAACGAATTGTAAAGATGGCAATGATGTCATTGCTATTATTGTTACAATAGCAATGACAATCATCATTTCGATAAGCGAAAAACCTTGCTTAATAAGCTTACACTTCTTTTTTACGCATATGCGGAAATAAAATAACATCACGAATGGATGGTGAGTTCGTAAATAACATGACTAAACGATCAATACCAATTCCTTCGCCTGCGGTTGGTGGCATACCATGCTCTAATGCCGTGATATAATCTTCATCAAAAGGCATTGCTTCATCATCACCATCCGCTTTACTTTGCATTTGCTGATGAAAACGTTCGGCCTGATCTTCAGGGTCGTTTAATTCGTTAAAACCATTTGCAATCTCACGCCCACCGACAAACAATTCGAAACGATCTGTTAAGAATGGATCTTTATCATTACGCCTTGCTAGCGGGGATACTTCAGCGGGATATTCTGTGATAAATGTCGGCTGCAAGAGTGCATGCTCAACGGTTTTTTCAAATATTTCGACTTGAATCTTACCCAAACCAAAACCTTCTTGCAATGGAATCTCTAATTGTTTTGCCGTCTTTTTGGCAGCCTCAAGTGTTTCAATATCAGCTGCTTTTAAACTTGGATTAAATTGCAAAATAGATTGCTTTAAAGTGAGCTTAGCGAATGGCTTACTAAAATCATAATCTTGCTCTTGCGATGTAAATTGCAATGTTCCCAATACTTCTTTGGCAACACGGGCAAACATTTTTTCGGTAAGTGCTATTAAATCATGATAATCCGCATAGGCTTGATAAAACTCAACCATGGTAAATTCAGGGTTATGTCGCGTTGATAAGCCTTCATTGCGGAAATTGCGATTAATTTCAAACACTCGCTCAAAACCACCCACCACTAATCTTTTTAAATATAATTCAGGTGCAATGCGTAAATATAAAGGCATATCTAAGGCATGATGATGCGTGATAAACGGTTTTGCCGCAGCGCCACCCGCTAACACTTGCATCATAGGCGTCTCGACTTCCAGAAAATCATTTTCTTTTAAAAATTGACGCACCACATCCGTGATTTTCGAGCGCATCAAAAATGTTTTACGAGAATCATCATTAGCAATTAAATCTAAATAACGTTGACGATAACGTGTTTCTTGATCATGCAACCCATGAAACTTATCAGGTAATGGTCGAAGCGCTTTAGTGAGTAATTCGATTTGCTCAACTTTCACTGATAATTCGCCGGTTTTGGTTTTAAACAAATGGCCGGTGACGCCGACAATATCGCCTAAATCCCACTGTTTAAACGCATCATACACCCCTTTCGGCACACCGTCTTCGCGAATGTAAATTTGAATTCGCCCCGACATATCTTGAATATGCGTAAAGCTCGCTTTACCCATTAATCGGCGCAACATCATTCTACCAGCCACTTTGACATTGACCGGTGATGCCGTTAATTCTTCTTCTGTTTTTGTGCCGTATTGATCAAGTAAAGATTGCGCTAACGCATCACGACGAAAACCGGAGGGAAACGCAATACCTGTTTCGCGCCATTCTTTTAATTTTGCACGACGTTGCTCAATTAAATCATTTGCACTTAATTCTACATTTTCAGTTTGATCGCTCATGTTTATAATCCGCTTATTAAACTTGCTTCAATAAATTTATCTAAGTCACCATCTAATACTGCTTGCGTATTACCGACTTCGACACCCGTGCGTAAATCTTTAATTCTTCCCATGTCTAATACATATGATCGAATTTGACTGCCCCACGTAATTTCTTTTTTAGAAGATTCTAACGCTGCTTGTTTTTCTTGCTGCTTCATGCGCTCCAATTCATACAACTTTGCACGCAATTGTTTCATCGCTTGCGCACGATTTTTATGTTGCGATCTATCTGCTTGACATTGCACAACGATGTTTGTTGGCACGTGGGTAATTCGAATCGCAGAATCCGTACGATTAACGTGTTGACCACCCGCACCACTTGCACGATAGGTATCAATGCGTAAATCTGCTGGATTAATTTCAATATCAATATTGTCATCAATTTCAGGTGAAATAAAGACTGAGGCAAATGAAGTATGTCGTTTGTTATTAGAATCAAACGGCGATTTACGCACTAAACGATGCACCCCACTTTCGGTTCTCAACCAACCATAAGCATAAGAACCATCAAATTTGACCGTCGCACTTTTGATGCCAGCCACATCCCCCGCTGATACTTCAATCACTTCGGCGCGAAAACCATGTCGCTCACCCCAACGCAAATACATGCGCAATAACATTTCTGCCCAATCTTGCGCCTCTGTTCCGCCGGAGCCTGCTTGAATATCCATGTAAGCCGCGTTCGCATCCATTTCGCCTGAGAACATGCGCTCAAATTCAAGGCCTTCAATGATTTTTGTTAATGCTGTTGCATCCGAAATAATGCCATCCAGTGTCTCGGTGTCATTTTCAGCAAATGCCATTTCATACAATTCACTACAATCACGTAACCGCATACGTAACACGGTCATTTTATCAACGACCAATTCTAATTGTGCGCGCTCTTTACCTAGGGTTTGTGTTTTTTCTGGCTGATTCCAGATATTTGGGTCTTCTAACTCTTCGCGGATGGTATTTAATCTTGCCGTTTTCTGATCAACGTCAAAGATACCCCCAGATACCGTCAAGACGAGTCGCCAAGTCCTTGAGGTAGTTACGCATGGATGTTATTTCGATCATTAGCTTAGTGCCTTGTTTGCTTGTTTAGTGCAGTAATTTAGCAAGGTTTATGATACAGCACCAGCAGTATTGATTCCAAAATCATTGCATCAACAATCTGCGAAGGAATTTGCTGTTCGTACCTTGGGTGGGTGGCTTCGATTGCGACTTGGCCACATGGATGTGGCCATAAGGGCCACGGATGGCCCGATTGGAGCGTGAGAAGACACCCACCCAAGGTACGAACAGCAAATGGTGCTCAGTCTGAGGAAGCTTTAAGAGACAAGCAAATGGCGCCCATCCGCGGTGCTTTGCATTTTTATTAATCCATCCTAACCTGCAAGCTGCGAGCAAAAATCAACGCATCTTCAGCCCCACCAACCGTCGGGTAATAATCCTTCCGCACCCCAATTTCAATAAATTTTTCTTTCAAATACAATGCAATCGCCCGAGAATTCGTACGACGAACTTCTAAATACACAATCCCAACACCTAATGATCGCGCATGACTTAACGCATGCAACAACAATTGCCGGCCAAACCCTTGATGTTGTGATAAACGAGCAACGCATAAATTTAAGATATGACATTCTTCTGCGCGGAGAGAAACAATAATAAAACCAACAATTTTTTTATCCACTTCAACCACCCAGCCGACATGCCCCGCTTGAAAACACGTTTTGAAGGTATCTTCCGTCCAGGGCACCGCATGAGCGGATTGCTCGATCACGAGGATCGATTGCAAATCCGCCTGGGTTAAATTGCGTAGCATTTATTTTCTGCCCCCAAAAAGACGCAATAGATTAATAAACAAATTGAGGAAATCTAAATACAACACTAATGCACCTAAAATCGCTTGGCGATTTGCCGTTTGCGCATCGGTTGCAATAAACCCTTTAATGCGTTGGGTGTCATAAGCAGTTAAACCAGAAAAAACGATTAAGCCAACGACACTAAAAGTCATTTGCATAGAATCTGAATTCAAGCTTGGAATGAAGAACGATAAAAGCATCATACCAATTAAACCAAACAAACCCATCATACAAAATGAACCAATTGGGCCTAAATCACGCTTAGTGGTAAAGCCAAAAAGACTCAACCCACCAAACGCAAATGCCGTTGTGATAAAGATACCAGCAATGTTTTGTGTTGAGTAAATAAGGAAAATAGTAGATAGCGTTAACCCCGTTAGCGCTGAATAGGCGAGAAAAGTAATACCGGCAGCAGCAGGGCTCATGCGATTAATAAGCGCCATCAAACCAATCACCGCAAGAAATTGCACAATCATCAACCCATAAAAAAATGGCTTATTCATGATCATACTCATGGTTAATTCTTGATTTTGACCAACCCCATAGGCAACACAAGCTGTGACCAAAATACCTACTGTCATCCACATGTAAACACGGCTCATAAAAGCAGAAAGCGCAGAAACACGCTTTTGTTCATAAGTCATTTCATTCGGGTTTTGTCTAAAGCTCATATGGCTCTCCTGTTAATAATTAGACACAAATAGCGCTCACTTCACATAGCAATATCTAATGAGTATAGTGATTATATCTTCAATTATTGGGTTTCGATACCATGGGCTATAGACTGACGAAAATTTATACCCGTAAAGGTGATAATGGTTATACCACCCTAGGCGACAAACCTATTCCGAAAGATGATATTTTGGTTGAAGCAGTCGGCACTATCGATGAATTAAACGCGCAGATTGGTTTTGTCATTGCCTCAAACACCCATAGCAGCATCAAACAACCATTAACCCAAATTCAAAATGACTTACTTGATATGGGTGGCGAATTACACTTACCGCAACATGTTGCGATTACGGCTGAAAAAGTAAAATTTCTTGAGACGCAATTAGATGAGTGGAATGACACACTGGCACCCTTGAAAGAATTTTTGTTGCCGGGTGGCGATGTGTCAACTGCAGCTTGTCACATTGCACGCACAGTGTGTCGTCGTGCCGAACGCCGCTTAGTCACCTTACATCGACAAGTGCCGTTAGCGAATATTGAATTGTTACATTATTTGAATCGACTATCGGATTTATTGTTTGTTTGTGCGCGGATACTGGCGAGAGAAAATCATGCAGAAGAAAAGATGTGGGAGCATGATAGATTGTAATGGCACACCCTCCCCGAAAGTGAACTGTCGTCGTTGCGAGGACAAGGGGAGACAGCGTCAAAACCGTTAAAACTTATCCGAGCGCACTCCCTTCTTAGAATGACGAAATTGCAGCATAGAATAAGCCTGTTCTTTATTTTGCCCAAACACACTAAACATACTTAATCCAGTCATCCCTTGCTGTTTCACCGCCTCCGCCTGCACCAGCTTTTCAGTAGCAGCTGCTTTACTTTGCTCATCATCAACTTCCAACCCCAGCACAGCACGTCTAAAAATCTTATCATTTCTTTTGATCAAATTTGCTGAATCAATAACCTTACCTAAATGCTCAGCCGACGGACAATCTAATAACACAACTAATGAAAATTGATTACCTAGCAATGTTAGCAAATTACTATTAGTCAATTCAGACATTTTTTGTAAAATAATAACCAAGTTATCAGTGCGCTTCGGCTGATCGTTGCTAGAAAGCCATGCTAAATCACCAATTTCGATTTTGTGTTCTTCCAATAACATAACCAGTGGCCATAATAATTTAGACAATTTTTGTTTATTTTCTACCGTGATCGTCTTAAAAAAAGCAGGCAAATGATTGTTTTCGAAATCTAAATAGACTGTAGCAGAAAAAAAAATCAATGCGCCTTTCGTTACATTCATTTTACGGTACAGCATCGCTGTTATTAAATATTGATAATGGATTTCATCAACTGGGTTGCGATTAAATAGTATCGCAAAAACGGTAGAAGTGGCTTGTAAATGTTGCACTGCTTCCAAATCAATACAGGCTGCAAAAAATTGCTTTCCTTCTGCGGGATTAAATTTTTCCAACATGGTAGCAATTAAATTTTCAGAAAACTTCAATGTACTTTTTATTTTATGAAACAATCTCAACATATCTGTAACATTATTAATAGTTAAGCATGTTATCAGCCTTTCAAATTCATGTGGCTGAGTAATAAGATGGCAATATTTAAGGGTAAAATCAACCATATCCGAACCATGAGTTAAATACGGAGTGATTTCAAGGATACAATCAACCTCCGCAACACAATCACATTGTTGAACCAGTGCAAATCTCTCTTCAGGTTTCAATACAGCCAATACGCGACAAAGAATCATCGAAGTCGCAATGAGTGATCGACATTTGATGGCAAAGTTGAGACGAATATCTACAGGGATACAACCGATAATTTCAGAAACAGAAACCAGTTGTACCATTTTATGATTTTTTAAAAAAGCAACGCAATCCGACTCAGATGTCAATAACATCGATACGCGTGCCACTTGTGTTGCATTGGATGCAACATGCGAAAACTCTAATGCGACCGCTAAGCGTTGACTTGTTAATGAATTAGTTAACAATACAATTAACATCGCAAACGATAGCTCGCGCTCATCAGAATTCCTTTCGTGTATATGATGGTAGCAACTCAACATTTTACGTATTTCACGCATAAAACATGGCATCAAAATAGCTTGAGCATCTTTCGTAAATTCATAAAACCTATCTTTGAAATATTCAAAACGAATATCAGAATCTGCATTCACAAATTCAGAGATAGTTTTTATCTGCTCCTGCGTACAACGCACTAATTTAGCAATAAAATCTCTACGAGCGCTTAAATCTAATGTTAATAAAAGAGTTAACCCAGGATCTTGATGCAAAAATTCTTCTTTTGCCTTCTCTGAGTCAAGCTTATTCATCGCCAATAGAATAATTCTATCATTCATCAACGACTTGAATTTTTTTGCATAAAACAATCGATCTGACGTTGGTAGAGCACCAAGGATGGGAACCACGTGACGCATTGCGATCTTATCCTCATAAGTGGCAATAAATGTTTTAGCTTCATCAACCGTAAAAACCTTTAAAACCATCTCTATACTGTCACCATTTGGATAAGACAAGTGATGAGCAGCAAGGATAAAATGATGCTTGTTAGGGAGAAATTTTATTACTTCCTGAAACCGATTACCGGAAGTAAACTCTTTTGCAACGCCTAATCGATCATCCTCGTCTAGCAAAGGTAAAACTTCCGCCATTTTATGAGGATGAAAATACCAACGAAAGCAATGATAAAAAATAACTCTATTTGCAGATAGTTTTATATTTCCCATTATACTTAAAGCATCTTGCTCATTAGTAACAGCGTCCGTTTGCGTCTCATAGAATTTCTCTGTTTCATTACCCGGATATAAGTTAATCATATCAATCAAACTTAATTCCGGGTTAGCTAACATATAATGGAAAATTTGATTTTTGACAACGTCATCGCAACCAGCAAAATAAAGCGGCGTTAAATATTTTTTAACTTTATAAAACAATACAGGGTTGCGAGCAATCTTCTGACATGCTGCTTCATCAATATTAGTAAGTGAAATATTCGCTAGAATTTCCTTTAATGCGGGCAAACGTTGTTCTGCATTTTTCTGCGCTTGCTCTTCGCGTGCCGCCGCATCGGCAGTTAAACGTAGCTTTGTTACTTCATCACCACTAATTCGATCTATGGCATTTAACAATAAATGACAAACAAGCCTACCAGCGTCATCTTTAAATAGAGAAGAAGGTTTATAAGGCGCTAAATCTTCAAAAAATGTAAAAATGTGCGCTAACATTTCCACACATGATTTTTCAGACAGCATTATTAAATGATCAAATATCTGCTGCCATTCATAGTTAGGGTGTTCAGCTAATTCAATGGTAGTAAGTATGACGCTATATAATTTATCTAGTTCATCAAGATGCTTACCTGTTTTTTCAATTTGAAAAGGTTTCAATAATTCAACTTTAGTAAATATTGCTATCACCTTAGTGGTAATCTCTATCATGGTTTCGGCATTATGAACACTTGCCCAATACGCAGCTTGCAATACTCCAAAGCCAACCCGCTCACTTGGATGTGTCTTCTTAAATGCTTCTAATGTTTTTGCTAAAGAACGCGTACGTAAATACTCATGATCAACTGCACCTCCCACCAACGTGGCGGCATTTAATTCAAACTTCATAAAGCTAATTAATTCATTTAAGGCTTCATGCTTGATAGTTTTGATAAGTTCATACAGAGCATGTTTAGAACTGACTTGAGAATTAATGGATAATTGTCTTTTTTCAACTAATGCCTTACCGCGCTCGGCAGCTATAAATATAGGGATTACTAAATCTGACACATTTAATGTTTCTTTTTCTGAATGAATAGCTGCTGGCAAATATGCGTGCAACAAATGCATTACTACAAACACACCACAAGACCAAATATCCGATTGCTCTTGATAAGGTGAATCAGCAAAATGTCTTGTAAATGGCATATCACCCATCAATATGGTTAAATTAGCGATAGCCTGCTGATTTAAATTTTTTCCTTCGGAATTATAAATATGCACAGACAATTCATCTGCCTGCATATTGATCCAAATAGCTACTTGATGCTGGAAATTACGGTGGTTTCTTTGACTCGCCGCCACCAAACTAAATGCCACAAATTTAATACCACGCGCTTTTAATCCCTTTAACGGCAAGGCATGCAACTCTCCCAACAAACTAGTTGCATCAGGTACAAACACAGATGACACCGTGTTAAACAAATACTGTAATGCCGACTGCACTTCACTCCACCACAATCCGCCTCGACCAGTATCCTTTTGAATCAAAGCAATTTGATGCAAGTCATCGTGAGATAAAGGATTGTCGTCAGTTAATGTAGGCAAAGAAATAAGAGGGCGAGTAATAGCCATGCAACCACCATAATTTTCAATAAGTTAAAGAATGTAGCCTGGACACGTTTTTTGTGTCCGGGTTTTTTTGTTAACCGGAGAGAAAAGCCCCGGACACAAAAAGCGTGTCCAGGCTACTTATCATATCTTAAATACATTTTTATATAAGAATCCCTGTAACCAACAGAACTTTTCATTTTTGGAAAATCTGATAATTTAGTCACTGATGGGTCAAATATTTTAAATCTCTCTTGTAATTTTACTAGTCGATTATTTTCAATATCAGCCATCGTAGTCGTCACCATCGATTTAACTTTTTCATCACTCGCATCAATACCTAACATGGCGCGTTTATATTCTTTCTTAGAACTCTCCTCCACAATCAATTGCAAGTTTTTGAGAATAATAGGAGCACCCTCAATGACCATCTTCAAACGCTGCGGGAATCGGCAATCTAATAATTCAGCCACTGAAAAACCGCTGTTTAACAACATGAATATATGCCTATCGGCAATACCATACATTTCATTTAAAATAGCAACCAAATTATCTGTTCTTTCAGGCTGTTTATTATCAGAAAGCCATGCTAAATCATCGATAGTCACCTTGCCCTCATCAATCAAAATCATGAGCGGCCATAATACATACGATAATTTATTTTTATTTTCCTGATGAATACTTTCTCGAAAAAATGTTGGCAGATGATTATTTTCAAATGTCAGAGACAAACTAGAAGTCCATAATATCAACATGCCATTGTTTTCATTAGCTATCATTTTACCTTGCAATACAGCATGTATTAAATAAGGATAATGGATTTGGGGTATGGGATTTTGATTAAATAGCAAATTGAAGACACAAGACTCTTGACGCAACCGCGTTGTCGAATCAAAAGTAACTATTGATAATAACAATTTTTTCTTACTTTCAATGATAAGCTTACTGAGAAATATTTTTACTATGGCCACAGAGAAAGTCACCTTGTCCTTCAACTTAGAAAACAAAGTTAATGCATTTTCATCTGATAAGTGTTTGTTGACTATCGCTTCAAATTCATATTCAGATTGAATAAGGTGGCCATTTTCACTAATAAAATCTATGACACTCGCATCATTCGTTAAAGCAGATACAATCAAAACAACATCATTAAAACTTTTCACACAGTGCCCGCATGCTCTTAAAAGTTCAGATTGCTCATCAGGTTGCAATACCGCCAATGTTTTAACAAGAGAATCGCTATTATCAATTCGTGCGCAATGTTTTTTGGCAAACGGCAATCGCATTCTATTTGGAAGATAGCTGACGATATCCTGAATAGGAGTCATTTTTAATTTCGGGATGCAATCGATAAACGTGAAATCATTATCACTCGCATCCAGTAACACTATGATGTTTGCTAACTGAGCCGTTGACGTCACTAAACTAGAAAACTTTATCGCTGTTTTCAATCTTTGGCTTGACGCAGCATGGTTGAGTAACAACATAAGCAAATCATATGCTTTGTTTAGATCCGCTGGCACCAATGGCATACGTACGTGATATCTTTCGACTGCCGCAGATAAATCACTAATAAAACGCTGCATGAAGTGTGTTTGCAATTTTACTGGTATTTTTTTGAATTCGACAATATATAAATCAAAATCTGGATAAGATTGACCACCGCCTATCACCTCACTAAGCGAATAAAGTTGCCCTTCATCACAAGCAAGTATGCTATTTGTTAAATCATCATACTGCGCATAAGAAAGTCCTGACAAAGAAGAAAATCGAGGGGACATATTTAAAAATTCGCGACGGTCTCCTAGCGGCAAAGAACGTAAAACCAATACCGCATCCTTATCAGTCAACAAATGTTTGAATTTTCTAGCATAAGACATGCATTCGGACTTAATGACACTTTTAGCAATGCTAACAACATGACGTGATTGAATCTCATTTTTGCACGTAGCCGTTAACTCTAAAATCTCATCACTACTTAAGTATTTTAAAGCATAATCAAAGCATTGATTACGAAATGACATAAAATGCCCTGCCAACGCCGGCTTATGCTTCTTATCAACCAAATCTAATAATTCTTTAACATCTGCTTCTCTGCTAACAAAGCCCGAGAAATCTTTCGCAACATCTAGCCTTTCATCAATAGCGATAGTATTAATGACTGCTCGCTGCATTTTAGGTGTACACAAATATCGTTTATAACAATCATAAAATATTTTTTGGTAACCACGTCTTTTTATTCTCACTAACACTTTAAGCGCAATTTCATCACTATCAATATTGTCACTTTGCGATTTGTAAAATTTTTCAGCCTCATTGCCAGGATATAAAGCAATCATTTCGATAAAATTGACGGTCGTTAGCTTTAAGATTTCTTGCAATACATTTTGTTTTGCTGCCTGATCACAACCTGCAAAATAATCAAGGGTAAAATATTTTTTAATAGCAAAAAATAAAACTGGATTGCTAGCAATTTCAATACAACAAGCATCACCCACCGCCATTGGTTGAATAGCTGCAAAAACATTTTTTAATGTTGGCAAATATTTTTTGGCATTTTTCTCTGCTTGCTCTTCTCTTGCAGCGGCATCGTTTGCCACTCGATTTCGTTTATCCATAGCATTTTTATCATCAAGAGAAACATGATCTATTGCTGCCATTAACAGATAACAAACTAAGTAATAAGCATTTTTTTGATCATTGGTAGCAGTGATGCAAAGCGCTTGGTAAGATTGAAAATCTTCAAACGCATTAAAAATCGCTTTTAGCATTTCTTGATTTGTTTTTTTATGTTCAGCCATTAGCACATCAAACAATTTCTGCCATTCACTGCTTGCATTTTCTGCCATATCAAAAGAGCTTGATATCATCCAATAGATTTTATCGATATTTTCAAGCCTGTCTGCTTTAGAATTCTGAAAGCATAAGGGCCTTAGCACATCACCCTTAGCAAAAATAGCAAGAACTTTATTGAGTATTTCAACAAACATTGCGGGAAGTTGCGCACTCGCCCAAGAAACTGTTTGCAATACACAATGACCCACACGATCACCTGGGTATGTCATTTTAAAAGCATTTAAGGTTTGCTGGAGGCTTCGTGTTCGCAAATACTCATGATCAACTTCACCACCAACCATCGTTGCTGCATTTAATTCAAAATGAATAAATGTCGTTAGATTTTTGAGTATTGCAATTTTATTTTTTTGCAGGAGTTCATTTAAAGTACTTTTAAAAGTCACTTGTTGATTAATCGCGATTTCTCTTTCTTCTAATAATCTCATGCCACGTTTTGCAGCAACATAAATTGGCTGTATTAATGCGGTGACATTTAATTTTTCTTTCGAGGTCACGGTTTTATTCGAATAAGCGTGCAATAAATTCATGACAACATGCAAACCACAAGACCAAAAATCAGTTTGCCATTCATAAGGCGACTCGGCAAAGATGAAATCAAAAGCCACATCACCAATCAATATTTTTAAATTGGCCATTGCCTTTTCATTTAACGATTTGCCTTCCGAGTTATAAACATGCACGCACACTTTATCTGCCTGCATATCGATCCACACCGCCACTTGATGCTGAAAATCACCACGATTATTAATACTTGCCGCCGGCAAACTAAATGCCACAAATTTTATTTTTCGCGCTAATAATTCACGCAATGGCAATGCATGCAATTCACCTAATAAACTGCTAGCGACAAACACATCGTCCCGCGACCCAAACAAATATTGCAACGCCGCCTGCACTTCACTCCACCACAATCCACCCCGACCAGTATCCTTTTGAATCAAAGCAATTTGATGCAAGTCATCGTGAGATAAAGCATTTTCGTCAGTTAATGTAGGCAAAGAAATAAGAGGGCGAGTAATAGCCATGGAACACCAATTCGTTTTGTTTTTTTATTGCGCATATGTTAACAGAATGCACAATAAAATCAACCAGCATCGACAGATAAACCCCACCCTCATTCACCATAATTTTCAACAAGTTAAATAATGTAGCCTGGACACGCTCTTTGTGTCCGGGTTGGCTGTATACAGGAACCCAACCCCAACCCCAAAAACAAAAATCGTATCCAGACCAACCCGTCTATTATATACTATGACTTTACACTAGCCGGTAACAACCATGTACTTACCCAGAACAATAGAACCACACATTTCAAAAATGAATAAGCAATTTCCGGTGCTACTAGTAACCGGCCCAAGACAGGTTGGCAAAACAACTCTATTAAAGCATTTAGCCTCTAACAAACGCACCTATGTTACGTTAGATGACCCGAATTTGAGAGCCTTAGCAAAAACAGACCCGGAATTATTTTTACAAAGGTTTACACCGCCCCTCCTAATCGATGAAGTGCAATATGCGCCAGAATTATTACCTTATATTAAAATGCATGTAGATCAACACACTCGCCCGGGTGAGTTTTGGTTAACGGGTTCTCAACAGTTTCATTTAATGCAAAGTGTCTCAGAATCACTGGCTGGACGCATTGGCATTGTCAATTTGCTAGGCCTCTCACTAAAAGAACAAGAAAAACTAGCTGAAGATGCGACGCCTTTTTTACCTACCTTAAAGCACTTAAATAAATTAAACAGCATTTCGCCGCCACTTTCGTTGCAAGCCGCATACAAAAAAATATGGCATGGCTCATACCCAGCCGCAACAACTCACCACATTGATCGTGATGTTTTCTACAGCTCATATTTACGCACCTATTTAGAAAGAGATGTGCGTGATTTAGCAAACGTGCAAAACGCTCAGGTTTTTTTAAAATTCTTACGTGCAGCAGCGGCTCGCACTGGACAGCTAGTAAATACAACAGACATGGCACGCGATACCGGCGTCAGCCCTGTCACCATCAAAAACTGGTTATCGATTCTAGAAACATCTGGCATTATTTACTTATTAGAGCCCTATTCAAATAACATCACATCACGCTTAGTTAAAGCACCAAAACTCTATTTTCTTGATACTGGTTTATGCGCTTATTTAACAGAATGGACAACACCACAAACGTTGGAAGCAGGCGCCATGTCAGGCGCTATTTTAGAAACCTATATTTTCGCGGAAATCTTAAAAAGTTTTTGGCATAACGGTAAACGCGCACCGATTTATTATTATCGCGACCGCGATCAAAAGGAAATTGATTTACTCATCATTCAAGATGACATTATTTATCCGCTTGAATTTAAAAAAACAGCCAATATTGCAAACTTAAATTTATCTACATTTGATGTTTTAAAAAAATTCGGAAAAGAAATTGGCGAAGGCGGCGCGATTTGTTTCACCAACACATTATTACCGCTCTCCAAAACAAATTACGCTATCCCCGTAGCATTACTGTAGCCTGGACACGCTTTTTGTGTCCGGGTTTTGGTTCCCGTATACAACCACCCCGGACACAAAAAACGTGTCCAGGCTACATCGTTTATTAAGCGGCTTTATTAATTAACTTGATCTTCAATAAGCTGTGATGGATATCTTTTCTTTTATTTTCTAAATCATAGTCGGCCTGCAAACCTAGCCAAAATCCTTCACTTGTCCCTAATGCACGAGAAAGCCTTAAATCCGTATCAGCCGTGATGGCACGCTCACCATGAACAATTTCATTAATGCGCCGAGGTGGCACACCAATGTCTCTTGCTAATCTATTTTGACTAATATCCATTGGTAACAAAAATTCTTCAAAAAGAATTTCACCTGGGTGAATATTTTTAAGTTTTTTAGACATATTTAATACCCCTAATGATAATCTTCAATAATGACTTCTTTGGCGTTTCCATCTACCCACTTAAAACAAAGTCGCCATTGATCATTAATTCTCACACTATATTCGTCAACACGATTACCTTTCAACGCTTCTAGCCTGTTATTTGGTGGAATACGCATATCATTCAATTGAAGTGCATTATTTAACATTCTAAGCTTTCGCCGTGCTATATCTTGAATATCTCTTGGGAGCCGAAGCGATACTTCACCCTCCCAAATCTTCTTTGTTTCCTTGCATTTAAAACCAAGTATCATCTTTCATCTCCATTATAACGCGTTGCGTTATATAACGCAACGCGTTATGTCTAGTGGTAAATTATAAAAAATTGAGAAGTGAATCTAGGCGGGAAGTAGCCTGGACACGCTTTTTGTGTCCGGGGTGGTTGTATACGGGAACCAAAACCCGGACACAAAAAGCGTGTCCAGGCTACAGATACCGGATGAACGTTTTTCGCTCAAACGAGCTTAAACTTTTTCTTCCGTTTTTTTCTTCGGTAAATAAAGGTCGGTAATCGTGCCTTCATAAACTTCAGCGGCTAATGCCACGGTTTCAGATAACGTTGGATGTGGGTGGATGGTTAAAGCGATATCTTCAACATCACAACCCATCTCAATAGCTAGCGCCACTTCCGCAATTAATTCACCTGCATTCGGACCAACAATGCCGGCACCAATAACGCGATGTGTGGTTTCATCAATAATTAATTTTGTTAAACCTTCAGTACGATTAACACTTAATGAACGACCACTGGCAGCCCAAGGAAATACGCCTTTGCCATATTTAATACCCTTCGCTTTCGCTTCATTTTCAGTAACACCAACCCAGGCAATTTCAGGATCAGTATAAGCAACACTCGCAATGGTTTTTGGATCGAAGAAATGCTTCAAACCAGAAATCACTTCAGCCGCCACTCGACCTTCAGGCATTGCTTTGTGTGCGAGCATTGGGTTACCCACAATATCACCAATCGCATAAATGTGTGGCACATTGGTTCGCATTTGTTTATCAACAGCAATAAAGCCGCGCTCATCCACTTTCACACCTGCTTTATCAGCATCAATCAAATCACCATTTGGACGACGACCAACCGCACATAAAATGCGATCAAATTTTTCCGGTTGAGCTGGCGCATTTTCACCTTCAAACGTCACATACAAACCGTCTTTTTTCGCTTCGACTTTGGTGACTTTGGTTTTCAAATAAATGTTTGCGTATTTTTGTTTGATGCGTTTGTATAACGGTGTCACCACATCGTTATCAGCACCTGGAATGATTTGATCCATGAATTCAACCACCGTAATTTCTGTGCCTAATGCATGGTACACGGTCGCCATTTCAAGACCAATAATACCACCACCAATCACGAGCAGCTTACCTTTCACTTCACCTAATTCTAACGCACCGGTTGAATCAATAATGCGTGGATCTTCTGGCATAAATGGCAATTTAACAGGGCGCGAACCAGCAGCAATAATCGCCTGTTGAAATTCGATCGTTTCCGTTTCGCCATCAGCCATTTTGACACTTAAAGTGTTTGCGGATGTAAACCTACCTTCACCAAAAACAACTTCGACTTTACGTTGCTTGGCTAACATTTTTAAGCCACCAGTCAACTTATTGATGATGCTGTTTTTCCATTCCACTAATTTACTGGTATCAATTTTTGCTTTGCCAAATTGCACACCATAATGCGACATATCTTCAGCTTCATCAATCACTTTTGCTGCATGCAACAATGCTTTTGATGGAATACAACCCACATTTAAACAAACACCGCCAAGCGTTTTTTCGCGCTCAACAATTATCACTTTTTTACCAAGATCAGCCGCACGAAATGCCGCTGTATATCCACCAGGACCACTACCTAAAACCACGATTTCTGTTTGCATTGTTTTTTCCCTACAAAAGTAGATTACGTATATCGGATAACATATTGGTTAGATGATTCATAAAGCGTGCACCATCTGCGCCATCTATCACGCGATGATCATAAGACAATGACAATGGCAACATTAAACGCGGCACAAATGCACCATCTTGATACACTGGTTTAAATGATGCTTTTGATACGCCTAAAATAGCGACTTCGGGATAATTAATAATAGGCGTAAATGCAGTACCACCAATACCACCCAAACTAGATACTGAAAAACAACCGCCTTGCATATCATTCGGCATCAATTGTTTTTTACGTGCTTTTTCACTCATGACTGATAGTTCTTTCGCAAGATCAATCAAGCCTTTTTTATCAACATCACGAATCACCGGTACTACCAACCCTTCTGGGGTATCAACAGCAACACCAACGTTAAAATATTTTTTCATCACTAACGTATCTGTGTTTGAATCCAGTGAAGCATTGAAATGCGGGAATGCTTTGAGCGATGCCACAACCGCTTTCATCACAAACACAATGGGCGTTAATTTAATATTTTGTTTTTCTAAATCTGCTTTTTGGGCAATACGGAAATCTTCTAATGACGTGATGTCCGCTTCGCCAAATTGGGTGACATGCGGAATCATCATCCAATTACGTTGTAAATTTTTACCCGATAATTTTTTCAAGCGCGACAATGGCATTGCTTCAATTTCACCAAATGGCGTGAAATCAATAGAAGGCATGGTCATGACATGACTACTGGTTTGCACTTGTGTTAATTGTTTTTTCACAAATGATTGTACATCTTCTTTTAACACGCGTTGTTTTGGACCGCTACCTACGACTTGCGTTAAATTCACGCCTAATTCACGCGCTAAACGACGAACCCCAGGGCCTGCGTGTACATCATTATCCGTTTGCACGGTGCCTGATAACACATTGTCATCCTCTGCTTCATCTTCAACACCGGAAGCAACGGCAACGTCATCAAAATCTTCTTCCGCATCTTCATCAATCACTTCTGCTTCAATGACTGGTGGTTTTTTTGCAGCTTTACTGGCGGTTTTTTTCGCAGCAGGCTTCTCGGATGCACCACCTTCTGTTTCAACGGTAACAATCACATCACCTGTTGCCACTTTGCCGCCCATTTTAACTTTGATATCTTTAACCACGCCTGCTTCGGTTGATGGAATTTCCATCGTCGCCTTATCAGACTCAAGCGCAACCAAAGGTGAATCCACTTTCACGTGATCACCCGGTTTTACTAAAATTTCAACGACGGTCACATCCGCCGCACCACCAAAATCAGGTGTTAATACATTTTTAAGCGCCAAAGTAATACCCTCCTATTAATATCGTTACAGTGTCGCTGGATTTTGTTTTTTCGGATCAATGCCATATTTTTTCATAGCATCTACCACCACACTTTTCGCGATTTTGCCATCTTTCGACAAGGCATAAAGCGCAGCAACAACAATGTAATGACGATCCACTTCAAAAAACTGGCGTAAATGCGCCCGAGTATCACTGCGGCCAAATCCATCTGTCCCTAATGTAATATACGTACGATCGATGTATGGTCGCAACAAGTCTGGTAATGCTTTTACGTAATCAGATGCGGCAACAATTGGCCCTTCATAATCCGCTAACACTTGTGCGATATAAGGAGTCAGGGGTTTGGCATCCACTGTCATCATATTGGTGCGCATCACATCACTACCATCACGACGCAATTCAGGGTAACTCGTTACACTGAACACATTGGCGCTGACATCAAAATCTGTTTGCAACAATTCACTCGCCGCTATCACTTCATTTAAAATAGCGCCACTACCAAATAATTGCACGCTGTGTTTTGCAGCTTTACCACTTTGGAAAAGATAAATACCCTTAATAATCCCTTCTTCCACGCCCGCAGGCATTGCCGGTTGCAAGTAACGCTCATTCATCGCCATGATGTAATAAAACACATCTTTTTGATCAACTAACATATCTTGCAAACCACGCTGTACGATCACCGCCATTTCAAACCCAAAAGCAGGATCATAAGCACGGCAGGTTGGGAAGGTTGACGCTGTTAATAAGCTAGTACCATCTTGATGCTGCAAACCTTCACCTTCTAAGGTGGTTCGACCGGCCGTTGCACCGATTAAAAATCCGCGCGCACGCATATCGCTTGCCGCCCAAATCAAATCGCCAACGCGTTGGAAACCAAACATGGAATAATAAGTAAAGAATGGCACCATCGGAAGTTTATTGGTGCAGTAGGATGTTGCTGCTGCAATCCAAGAAGCCATACAACCTGCTTCGGTAATCCCTTCTTCTAATACTTGACCATCAGTCGCTTCGTGATAATACAAGAATTGGTCTTTATCTTCTGGTGTATACAATTGACCAACAGCTGAATAAATACCAATTTGGCGGAATAAATTTTCTAAACCAAACGTGCGTACTTCATCTGAGAAAATAGGCACAATTCTTGGGCCCAATTCTTTTTCTTTTAATAACACATTAAAAATTCGACCTAATACCATGGTCGTTGACATGGTTCTATCAGCAGAGCCTTGTAAAATCGCATCAAATGCCGATAACGCGGGTACTTTTAATGGAATCGATTCAACTTCACGAGCCGGTAAAAAACCACCTAATTCAGCACGTCGCGCTTTCATGTATTTCATTTCAGCGCTATTGGCATCTGGTAAGTAATAATCCATCTCTTTAGAACCAGGCAAATTAAAGCGTTTACAGAAAGCCGCCACTTCTTCGTCTGTTAAATCTAATTGATTATGGGCAACGTTGCGACCTTCTGTCACCCCCGTCCCTAAACCAAACCCTTTGACACCTTGGCATAAAATAACCGTTGGTTGTCCGGTGTGTTTTACCGCTTCTGCATATGCCGCATACACTTTTACAGAATCATGTGCACCACGCGCTAATGCTGCTATATCTTCATCCGACAAATCATCAACTAACGCTTGCAATTCATCGGTGTTAAAAATAAATTCGCGTGTGTACTTAGGACCTCGCACATATGCCGTTTGCAAATCGCCATCGACGCATTCACCTAAACGTTTTGCGAGAGCGCCATTTTTATCACGCGCAAATAGTTTATCCCACTCACTACTCCACAATACTTTAATCACATTCCAACCAGCGCCGCGGAATACGCCTTCTAACTCTTGCACGATTTTACTATTACTACGCACTAAACCATCTAAGCGTTGCAAATTACAATTGATGACAAAAATTAAATTATCTAATTTTTCGCGTGCTGCTAGTGTTAAACCGCCAATGGATTCCGGTTCATCCATTTCACCATCACCGCAAAATACCCATACTTTTCGGCCAGTATCTGCTAATAATTTGCGATTCGCTAAATATTTTAAAAATTGCGCTTGATACACGCCTTGCAACAAACCCAAACCCAGTGACACCGTTGCAAACTGCCAAAAATCCGGCATTAACCAAGGATGCGGATAAGAAGAAACACCTTTGCCTTCTGCTTCTTGACGGAAATGTTCTAATTGATCGCGCGAAATACGGCCTTCAATAAAACCTCGCGCATAATTACCTTCGGATGAGTGACCTTGAAAATAAACTAAATCACCTAATTGTTTTTTGGTGTTACCACGGAAAAAATGATTCATGCCCACTTCATATAAAGTAGCAATCGATGCAAACGAAGATAAGTGACCACCAACGCCGCCAACATGTTTCTTGGCATTCACCACCATGGCAATCGCATTCCAACGAATAGCCGACTCAATCGCAGCTTCTAATTGCAAATCACCTGGATAAGTGGGTTCAGCCTCTTTGGCAATCGTATTCACATAGGGCGTGATAATGTCAGCAGAGCTTGGCTCTGTGCTTAAACCATATTTTTCAGCCGCAACTTGTAATTGCTCTAAAATAAATGCCGCGCGTTCTTTACCTTCACGCTTTACTAAAGACGCTAATGATTGCAACCATTCACGGGTTTCTGTTGGATCGGTGTCGCTCCACGTTTTTTTCATTCTGTGTTTCCTATGGTACTTTGGGTCGGGAGCGGCCAAGTTTAACGCGATTTTACCAATTTGACTATACTATATCTTATTGCAGATTAATCTCGCACCTAGTAATAATCGAGGGCCCGCCCTATCAATCCAGTCAGGCTGTATAGAAATTAATCTATTATATTTGGTAGCCGCAAGATTTGGAAACCGCCGCCAACGTTTTTGCCAGGTATCGTTTGTTGCATCACTAAAAATAACAGCAGGATTTGCTATTAAAACCGCTTCTTCATTGACTTCCGGTGCCGTGATCTTGGCATCTCGAAAAACGTTTTCGCCTCCGCACAAGGTAATAACTTGATCAATCCAACTGTCTTTATTAATGGTAAATAACGCGCTGTCGCCGATCTGAAAAAACACTTTTGGAGGTGTTCGCCCCTGATGATCGTGTTTTAATTGTGCAATTTGATTCATGAACTGTCTGGCCACCCTATCCGCCTGCGCTGGATGCCCACTCAAACAACCCAATTGACGCATCGATGTCGCTATATCTTCTAAACGCTTAGGGGCTGTCACATAAACGGGGATGGATAGCTTCTTTAATGATGCCGCGTAATGATTATTCCAAGTCACTATCAAATCGGGTTTTAGCGCAATGATTGCTTCCATATCAAGACCATTATAAGCGCCTACGCGTGGTAGTTTTTTTGCTGCTTCCGGATAATCACTTTCTGCAATCGTTGCAACTAATTGCGAGCCTGCGCCAATCGCGTAAAGGGTTTCGGTGATATCAGGTGCAAGGCTAATGATTCGATTTGCGGGTTTACAATCGGCGTAGGCAATAGAAGCAGACAAAAAAAATAATAATGTAGCCTGGACACGCTTTTTGTGTCCGGGGTGGTTGCATATGGATACCTCTCGATGCAACCACCCCGGACACAAAAAGCGTGTCCAGGCTACTTTCAACACTACGGAATCCAAAATACTAATAACGCTAAAATCACCAACATAATCGCAAACGAGCGATCGAGTAATCCAATTTGTTCTTTTTCAATTGAACCATTCGTTGGTAAATCTTTATTTGCATCTAAACTTAACGCAGCAACACCGCAATCGACTAACATGGCATCATTTGATTCCACATTACGACCAACATAACTACGCCATGCGTTAAACACTTGTGAAAAATGCCCGCCTAATGCAAACAAGAAACTAAATACTCGAACCGAAACCCAATCCATGTAACCTTCAATGCGTCTTGCTAAATTTGCAATCGGTTGATCAACATTTTCATCACCCGCCTGACCTATTAACAATGAAAGCACACGATATAACACAACACCAAATAATCCTAAAATACCAAACCAAATCACAATCGCAAACACGCGACGATTAGCTTGAATAAAAATATTATTCATTAATTCTTTATGCATCAATTGCGGACCATTAGCAGGCACCACACCAAAAGAAACTTTTAATGCTTCACGCAATGCAACGGCGTCATTGTTTTCGATATTAATTAGACAACCAAAAATATCTGCCCATAAATTTCGAGGGCCAAAACAATAAAGAATAATCGGAATCGATAAAAATAATTTAATAAAACCAAACAAGGCATCATTAAAGAAAATATACACGCATAAAACGCCAATCATAAATGGCGCAAGCAATGCGGCAAATAACACATTTGATGATTGCCCAAACATTTTTTGCGTTACTATTTTTTGAAACCTAGGAAACCAACGCCATTGCCGTAAGTGGCTGCAATCAAAAAAACGCTCGAGTAATAAAGCAATAAAAATAGCGCAAAAACTCATATCAACATTCCTTTTAAATAACTCCAATCAAAAGCCGCACCCGGATCTGTTTTTCGCCCTGGCGCAATATCGGCATGCCCTACCACGCGTCCGATGGTTATTTTCGGATACGCTTGCATGATAGCTAGGATAGCACGACTTAATTGCTTATATTGCACTGGTTCGTAAGGTATGTCATCAGTGCCTTCCAATTCAATGCCAATTGAAAAGTCATTGCAACGCACCCTACCCTCAAAAAAAGATTCCCCCGCATGCCAAGCCCGCTTAGTGAACGGCACGAATTGCACTATTTCACCAGTGCGTTTAATTAACAGATGAGACGAAACTTTTAAATGACTGATATCCGCTAAAGCAGGGTTTCCGCTCGTATCTAATTGGTTGCAGAAAAAACGCTCGATGGTATCTCCCCCGAATTGGCCAGGAGGCAGGCTGATACCGTGGATGACGATCATGTCGATGTCGGTATTGTTAGGGCGTTCGTCTTGATTGGGGGAAGGTAGATGAGTTGTTTCGGGTAGTAAACCGATTTGAGGGTTGAACATAACATTTTCCTTTTCGTAAACGCGTTTCGCACCCTGGACACGTTTTTTGTGTCCGGTTTTTTTCTCTCCGATAACCAAACCCGGACACAAAAAGCGTGTCCAGGCTACTTGCTTTTAAACGTGCCCGTGAGCGTGCCCGCGTGCGTGCCCGTCTTTATGATTTTTAAAAGCGGAAAAGACGGGCACGCACGCGGGCACGCTCACGGGCACGTAAAATGATGACACACCCCGAATTGTGACGTAATATCCCGCTCTGTCAAGCAACACCCGTTAAAATAGGTAAAAGACCCAAATGAACACCGAAGATATTGAAATAATGATTAAAACCGGCTTACCCAATGCCGATGTTTACGTGGAAGGCGATGGTACGCATTTTTCCGCACTAGTGATTTCTGCTGATTTTATTGGCAAAACGCGCATACAAAAACAACAAATGGTGTATGATACAGTAAGAAAGCAGCTAATGGATGGCTCGCTCCATGCCTTATCTGTGAAAGCAATGACTCCCGATGAGAGTAAAGCCATAGATAACGATGGAGAGCAGCAATAGTGGAAAAACTAATTATCCAAGGTCAACAACCTTTAAATGGCGAAATTAAAATTTCAGGTGCTAAAAACGCAGCCCTGCCTATTCTTGCCGCATCATTACTTTGCGGTCACCCCATTCAAATTGGCAATATCCCACATCTGCAAGACGTGATCACCATTGTCAGCTTACTTGGCCAAATGGGTGTGCGTATTACCTTAGATGAACGTTCTAGCATTGAAGTGGATGCCGCTAATTTAACCTCTTTCCATGCACCGTATGATTTAGTTCGCACCATGCGCGCATCCGTATTAGTGTTAGGCCCGCTGTTAAGCCGCTTTGGCCATGCTGAAGTATCATTACCTGGCGGTTGCGCCATTGGTTCACGCCCGGTTGATCAACACTTAAAAGGTTTGCAAGCGATGGGTGCTGACATTTTCATTGAAAATGGCTATATCAAAGCAAAATCCAAACGCTTACGTGGTGCAACCATTGTCATGGATATTCAAACAGTGACTGGTACCGAAAATATCATGATGGCAGCCGTACTTGCTAAAGGCCAATCCATCATTCATAACGCAGCTCGCGAACCCGAAGTTGAAGATTTAGCGAATTTCTTAAATGCATTAGGCGCCAAAATTACCGGTGCTGGTACTTCAACCATTACGATTGAGGGTGTTGATGAATTAACTTCTGGCAGCTATCAAGTCATGCCAGATCGCATTGAAACGGGAACTTACCTAGCAGCAGCGGTGACGACTCGCGGCAAAATCAAAGTTAAAAATGCTCGTCCTGACTTACTAGAATCCGTGTTACTCAAATTAGAAGAAACAGGCGCACTCATTGATACTGGCGCTGATTGGATTTCATTAGACATGAAAGGCAATCGACCACGTGCTGTAAACATTAGCACCGCTCCATACCCCGCTTTCCCAACCGATATGCAAGCGCAAATCATGGCAGTCAATGCGGTTGCTGAAGGCACCGGCGTGATCACCGAAACCGTCTTTGAAAATCGCTTTATGCACGTGCAAGAATTACAACGCATGGGTGCAAACATTGCCTTAAAAGGCAATACCGCGATTTGCACAGGTACTGATGCCTTACATGGCGCGCCCGTGATGGCAACTGACTTACGTGCTTCTGCTAGTTTAGTATTAGCGGCATTAGCTGCCAAAGGTGAAACTTCCATCGACCGCATCTATCACATCGATCGTGGTTACGAATGTATCGAAGAAAAATTCGCGCAATTAGGTGCACGCATTCATCGTATGCCTTCGGAGACCATGGCGTAATGTTGAAGCGATTTGTTATCACTGGTATCGCCACTATTGTGTTGCTACCAGTGAATACCCAAGCTGCCAACCCGAAAGATTTACAAAAATTATTAGATTCACAAAAAACAGTAACACCCATTCACTTAGATTTATCCAACACCGACTTACGTCACTACCCCTTCACCCCCGGCAAAATTGATTTATCACAAGCAGACCTATCACACAGCAATTTGTCTGGTTGCGATTTATCAAAAATCAATTTGGAAGGGGCAAATTTGAGTTTTGCCGATTTATCTAATGCAACACTAAATCAATCCAATCTTTCTCATGCAAACCTCTCACACGCAAATTTATCAGGCGCTCGGATTATTGGCAGCGATCTCTCAGGCGCCAATCTTTTGTGCGCTAATTTAAATGGAGCGGATATAAGCAAATCGATATTCAACCACACGGTGATTTCGGGGGCGAGTTTTGTGAATACGGGGACTCAGGATGTGGTGGGGTATGAGACGGTTGTAGATGAGAATGGAGTTGGTTGTTAATTCGTAGTTACGTGCGTGAGCTTTTTAACGTGCCCGTGAGCGTGCCCGCGTGCGTGCCCGGCTTTTCGGCTTTTCCGAAAACCAAAAGCCAGGCACGCACGCGGGCACGCTCACGGGCACGTTAAATGCAATTTTTTTTGGTTTACAATTTTAAGGCAAAAAAAAAGCCCGCTTTCGCGGGCTTTTCTGTTTTAGAACTCCGGGATTAACCGAATTTAACGCTTGAACGGATGGAAACGAGGTTGGTATTGTTGCCAGTACCACCGTTGCCAACGCTGTAAGCATTGTCATGATCCCATTCAACGCCAACGTTGGTATTTTTACCAAATACGTCTGCGCCAACGCCAAGTAACCAACGGCTCTTAGGAATAAAGAGGCCAGCTGCTTCGCGGGATGCTTCATAACCAACATAAACGTTGCTGTTTTTGCCGAAAGCATCGAAGCCGTAACCAGCTTTGATACCAGCTGCCCAAGGCTTAGCACCTTGGCCTGAACCGGTTGATGACAATGAGTTGCCAGCACCAGATAAGGTTAAATCAGCAATACCGTTCTTTTGTAAGTCAAATGCGTTGAATCGTGAAAGAGCAGCAGTGTAACGTGCGCCAATCATGAATGGTCCGCTATTAACGTCAGCATAAACTGCAGCTGCGCCAATACGTGTGTTGTAACCACCGCCAGCTCCGGAGAGTTGGTTGTTTTGGTTAACGGAGTAAGCAACGTCATTTACACCAATCATGTTGTATAAGTAGCCAGCACCGATATCCCAACCTAAACAGTCGCTTGGTTGGCTATAGCCTAACGAAACGCCGTAGTTAGTTGTTTTAGCAGTTTTGGTTACTTTAGCGATTGGATCGTCGAAACCATAGATTTGACCATTGAAGCCATTAGCTAAGAAGCCAACGCCAACAGAGGTAGCTAAAGTTTCAGAAATCACTTGTGTCAAGCTACGAGTGATTGGATGGATTTCATAACGGCTGAAATCTTGGAAATGTTTACCAACTTGAACGAAGAATGGTGATTCGTCTAAGTTGCCAAAAGTAGCAAACGCTTGTTCTAACTGAACTGTGCTAATTGCACCAGAGGTTACGTTGTTGCTGTAAGCACTGCTGTATTCAGTTGAGAAGTTACCGGTAACTGTTGTTGGAGCAGTTAAGCCGGATGCTGGTGCTGTGATGGAAGCGGTGTTGTAGCTTAAGCTAGCAAACGCTTTTGCCCATTCATTCACATCAGCTGCTACGTTTAAGTAAGCATCGTTAAGTGAGAAACGTTGATAGTTTTCACCCATGTAGGTTGGGTTGCGATTACCAAATTTACCGAGATCGACATTCACGCCGCCGCTCACAGCAATTCGGTTAAACCAGCCTGGGTTGCAAGGGTTTGGCAGTGAACGACCCATGTTTTGAGTCATATCTGTCATTACCACTGTGTTTTGGCTGATAGTGCAAACTGGTTGGTCTTTGTATGGAAGTGCGCCCATGTCTTTATAGTCATGATGCTCAACCATTTGGTGTTTGTGGTGTTTGTGCTTGGCTTTAGCATCTGCTAACACCGGGCAGATTACTAACCCAAGTACGCTCATTGATGCAACAACGAGTTTTAAGTTCATAATAATAGTATCTCCTTGAAAATGTTTAATCCGGACGAGTTCTAAAATTAACCTAATAGTGTCCACTATTGCAAGTAAAATTTTCCTCCAAACGCAATGAACTGCGCAATTTAGTTTACACGCTTACAATTTTTATTCATTAAATAAAAAAGTGTGCAATATAAACAGAGATAGAAAACATTCTTACATTCAGGTTATATACAAAATGTGTTTATAGCAGAGATAATTTTCTTTTTAAAGTTTTTTATTTTTAAAAAATTTTTGAAAAAGATTTCTCGCGTAAAAAAAATTTTTTTTATTTCGAATTTTTAAACTTCAGGAATGTTACTAAAAATGTTTAGGGTTTTTACTAGGAATATCTCGCGGTATTCTTCCGCGAGATATTTTTGTGAAGTGAATTATAACTGTGTTGCTTCTGATGCGAGATAGGTTGCGATGCCTTCACTAGTTGGCTTGATACCAGTCTTACCTTTTGTCCAACCTGCAGGACAAACTTCACCGTGCTTTTCATGAAATTCTAATGCGTCGATCAAACGTAACAATTCATCGACATTTCTACCTAATGGCAAGTCGTTAACGATTTGTGAACGCACGATGCCTTGCTTATCAATCACGAATGCGCCGCGTAATGCCACGTGTGCAGTTGGATGTTCAACGCCGTATGCTTGGCAAATTTGATGATTCACATCAGCAATCAATGGATAAGCAACAGAACCAATACCGCCATTAGCGATTGGGGTGTTACGCCATGCGCTGTGAGTAAATTGAGAATCAATCGATACACCCATGACTAAAGTATTACGTTGCTTGAATTCTTCCATGCGGTTGTTAAGCGCGATTAACTCAGATGGACATACAAAGGTGAAATCTAATGGATAGAAAAAGAGAATAGCGTATTTTTTTTCAATTTCTTTATGGAGATTGAATTGGCCATTAATTTCGCCATTGGCAAGGACAGCTGCGGTGGTGAAATCTGGCGCTTTTCTTCCAACTAATACTGTAGACATGGTATTTCCTCACAAATTCGGGTTCAAAAGGGCTGTGATTATAGCTCGGATTTGATACAGATTGTAAGGGTTTTGTCGTCCCCTTTATCAAACGTGCCCGTGAGCGTGCCCGCGTGCGTGCCCGTCTTTTGGTTTTCGGAAAAGCCGTAAGGACGGGCACGCACGCGGGCACGTTCACGGGCACGTTTAATAGCGATTTCCGGGATAACACCCCCAATGATGATTAAAATGTGTAATAAGAGTGAAAAATTTTGTATCATTCGTCATCTGATTTTACCTAGGTGCGTTATATGATGGTTTTTATGTTGATATTGCTCGGCGTTTTATTGAACGCAGCCGCTCAACTTTTGCTCAAATCTGGCATGAATCAAATTGGGCACTTTGATTTCAGCATGAATAACCTCGTCCCGATTGGTTTTAAGGTAATGGGAAATGCTCCTATTATCAGTGGGTTAACAATGTATGTGTTTAGCGTCGTGGTTTGGTTATTAGTCTTATCGCGCGTCCAAGTGAGCTACGCCTACCCGATGCTCAGTATTGGTTATGTAGTCAACGCCTTAGCCGCTTATTACCTATTTGATGAACCACTTAGCTCGATGCGCGTGCTTGGTATTTTTGTCATTATTGCCGGCGTCTATTTGGTCGCGAAAAGCAGTCATTAAGGAGAAAGTTGCGATGAGTGAAGAATTTTTACCGTTTTCAAAGCCTAGCATTAGCCAAGCAGCGATAGATGATGTTGTTAATTGCTTGAAAAGTGGCTGGATTGCCACAGGCCCTCGCGTTGTTGAGTTTACGGAAGCATTAGCCGCTTATTTTGGCGCCCCGCATGCACTACCACTTATGTCAGCGACTTCTGGTTTGCATTTATCCCTATTGGCTATGAATCTTCAACCGGGTGATGAAGTCATCACAACACCTCTTACCTTTGCTGCGACACTCAATACGATTGTATTAGCGGGCGGCACACCTGTATTAATTGATATTGATCCCAATACCTTAAATATGGATTTGAATTTATTAGAAGGCGCCATCACTGAACGCACGCGTGTCATTATGCCGGTGCACTTTGCAGGCTTACCGGTTGATCTTGATCGTCTTTATGAAATTGCGAATCGTTATGGTTTACGCGTATTAGAAGATGCGGCACACGCCATGGGTTCAGCTTATAAAGGTCGCTTGATTGGTAGTTTTGGTGATACTCAAGTTTTTAGTTTTCATCCCACCAAAAATATGACCACCGGTGAGGGTGGCTGCGTCACCACCACGGATAAACACGTTGCCGAACAAATTGCGCGTTTGCGTTTTCATGGTATCGATAGACAATCATTTAATCGTTACGGTAAAGGCGGCACGCAAGATTATGAAATCGTTCTACCTGGCTTCAAATCAAATATGACAGATATTCAAGCGGCGATTGGTGTGCATCAGTTACGTGAATTAGACGGCTTTATTCGTCGTCGCACGGAATTAGCTGAACGATATCAAGAAGCGTTATCGGATTGGTCGCAATGGTCACTGCCCCAAACACCTGGTTTTGATCATATCCATTCATGGCATATTTACACTCCTTGCATCAATGAAGAAGCAGCTGGCATGAATCGTGATGAATTCATGCAAAAAATGAAAGAAAGAAATATTGGTACGGGTTTACATTATCGCGCAGTGCATTTGTACCCTTATTATCGCGAAGCGTTTGGTTTTAAAGTCGGTGATTTTCCACAAGCGGAAAGCGTTTGCGATCGCATCGTGAGTTTACCACTCTTTCCATCAATGACTGATGCTGAGCACGATCGTGTGCTTGATGTCATGTACGGTATTTTCAATTAATTAAATGAGAGCAATCTAAATCATGTTAAAAGTACTCATTCTCGGCGTAAATGGTTTTATCGGTAGTCACTTAAGTGAAGCGATTTTAGAAAAAACAGATTGGCAAATTACTGCGATGGATTTAACAGAAGATCGCATCAGTCATTGCATGAATAATCCTCGTTTTCATTTCACTCAAGGCGATATTACGAAAAATGAAAAATGGATTGATGAACAAATTCAAAAATGTGATGTCGTTTTACCCTTAGTTGCCATTGCAACACCAGCTTTGTATGTACAAGATCCATTACGCGTCTTTGAATTAGATTTTGAAGCGAATTTAAAGATTGTCCGCGCTTGCGTCGAACACAAAAAGCGTATTATTTTCCCATCGACCTCTGAAGTGTATGGTATGTGCCCTGATCTTGAATTTGATGAAGAAAAAAGTCATTTGGTCACAGGCCCCATTAACAAAGAACGTTGGATTTATTCAACCTCTAAGCAATTATTAGATCGTTTGATTTATGCTTATGGTAAACACAATAATTTATCTTACACTTTGTTTAGACCGTTTAACTGGTATGGTCCACGCTTGGATAATATTTTCAATCCAAAACCAGGTGGCTCACGTGTGTTAACACAATTTATTGGTAATATTTTACGCGGTGAAAATATTAATTTAGTCAGTGGCGGCGCGCAACAACGTTGCTTTACTTACATTGGCGATGGTATCGATGCTTTGTTAAAAATCATTGAAAACAAAGATGGTATTGCTGATAAACGCATTATCAATATTGGTAATCCCGATGAAAATATTTCGATTCGAACTTTAGCTGAAATGTTGAAGCAATTAATTATTGATCGTTACCCAACTTATGCTGATAAAGCACGCGCGACGCAATTGGTTGATATTGATGCGAAGCAATATTTTGGTGAAGGGTATCAAGATGTTTCGTTGAGGGTGCCGTCTATTAAGACTGCGAAAGAAGTATTGGGTTGGAAGCCGGTGGTTAATATGCCGGTTGGGTTAACAAAAACGTTAGACTTCTATTTGGCCTAATCGTGCCCGTGAGCGTGCCCGCGTGCGTGCCCGTCTTTTGATTTTATGAAAAGCAAAAAAGACGGGCACGCACGCGGGCACGCCCACATTTACGAAAAGCAATCTCTAAACCCACTTATTCACAATCAAACAAAACAATTCCGCTGTCTTTTCCGCATCATAAATCGCAGAATGTGCTTCATTGACATCAAACTTAATTTTTGCTCGGCGCATGGCGCGGGCTAAGACTGATTCACCAAAGGTGACGGCAGATAATGTGGCGGTGTCGAAAGTTGTAAAGGTATGGAATGGCATATTGTAAATATGACTGCGTTTGGCTGCTGCCAATAGAAAGCTCAAATCAAACCAGGCGTTTTGCCCGACCAACACGGCTCGATAACAACCCGTTAAAGCTAACTGTTCGTTAACAGCAGCAAATAATCGATGCAACGCTTGCGCTTCCGGTAATGCAAAGCGTAATGGATGATGAGGATCAATGTGATTGATTTCGAGCGCATCTTTGTTTAAATTTGAACCAATGAAGGGCTCAACATGATAGGCTACCGTTTGACCACGAATGAGCCTACCCTGCTCATCCATATTGATCATGACAGCAGCAATCTCTAACAAAGCGTCAGTGTCAGCATGTAATCCAGCGGTTTCGACATCGACGACGATGGGTAAAAGACCATGAAAACGCTTAGAAAGAATCGGTATTCTGTTATTTTGCTTCATTATAATGTTAGTATTGCTGTCTCTAAAAACCTAATAAAAAGTATGAGGATGTTCTTATGATGCTCACCACTACCCCAACTCACCCAAGCGACGAATTGCGTGATAATATCACAAATGCTTACAGAATGGATGAGACAGAGTGTCTTGATCGTCTTTTGCCCCAAGCGGCCTTTTCCCCGGAAGCATTAAACCGGATTGACCATAACGCAAAAATCCTAGTAGCGAACACGCGCGAATATAAAAAAACCCAAAGCAAAATCGATGCTCTTTTGCATCAATATGATTTATCGACCGACGAAGGCATTTCATTGATGTGCTTAGCCGAAGCCCTGTTGCGAATTCCTGATACCGCAACCATTGATAAATTCATTAGCGACAAACTCTCAACCGTGGATTGGAAAAATCACTTAAGCAAAGAAAACTCTATGTTTATTAATGCAACGACTTGGTCGTTGTTATTGACCGGCAAAATTTATGCGCCAACATTAGATACTGAAAAGAATTTAACAAATGCTTTTTCGCGCGCAACCAGTCGCGTCGGCGCTGCGATGATTCGCCCAGTCATTATGCAAATGATGAAAGCCATTGGTGCCCAATTTGTCATGGGGCAAGATATTGATGCTGCCATTAAACGCGCAGAAGAAATTGAAAAAATGGGTTATCGTTATTCTTACGACATGTTAGGTGAAGCCGCACGCACACAAGAAGATGCTAAACGCTATTACGCCTCTTATGAAGCAGCGATTCACGCGATTGGCAAAGCAGCAACCAGCAGTGAGCCCGCCAAAAATCCTGGCATTTCTATTAAATTATCTGCATTGCATCCACGTTATGAATACGCAAAATATGAAACAGTGATGAATGAAGTACCACCGCTATTATTAGCGCTGGCAAAACTTGCTAAAAAATATCAAATTGGTTTTACCGTTGATGCTGAAGAAGCAGATCGTTTGGATTTATCGCTAGATATTATCGAAAAAGTATTTAGTGATCCGCTGCTCAATGGTTGGGAAGGCTTTGGTTTAGCGGTGCAAGCTTATCAAAAACGTGCCAGTTACGTGATTGATTGGTTAGCAGCATTATCGAAACGTCATCAACGTCGTTTAATGGTGCGCTTAGTGAAAGGCGCCTATTGGGATGCAGAAATTAAAGTGAGTCAAATTCAAGGTTTTTCCGGCTACCCTGTTTTTACTCGTAAAAATGCAACCGATGTATCATACATTGCTTGCGCTAAAAAAATATTTGCAAACATTGATTGTTTTTACCCGCAATTTGGTACGCATAATGCTTACTCTGTTGCTGCGATTATCGAAATGGCAGGCGATAAAGAATTTGAATTTCAATGTTTACACGGTATGGGTCGCGCACTCTACGATCAAGTCGTTGATGCTGCTCAATTTAATAAACCTTGCCGCATATATGCGCCGGTTGGCACCCATAAAGATTTGCTCGGTTATTTAGTGCGTCGCTTATTAGAAAATGGCGCAAATAGTTCTTTTGTTAACAAATTAGCGGATGATAAAACACCGATTGAAAAAATGGTGGTAAATCCTGTTGCACGCATTGCCGCACTGGCACGCAAACCACACCCATTTATTCCATTGCCTGAAGATATTTACCCTGACTGGAAAAATTCAAGCGGGATTGATTTATCAAATCGGCATGTGTTTGATGATTTGAAAACTGAGATGGACAAGATTGCTAACAATAAATGGTCTGTTGGTTCTATCGTTAATGGTAAAGCGCATATTGATTCTCATGCAACAACTGTTTTCTCACCTAGTAACGCGACTGAAATCATTGGCCATGTTAGCAAAGCAGATGAAGCATTAACTGAAACGGCTTTAGAAGTCGCCGAGAATGCAACACACACTTGGAGTAAAATGTCGGTAGAAGAACGCGCACAAATTCTTGAACGCGCTGCTGATATGTTTCAAGCCCAAATGCCAACGTTAATCACCATACTCACGCAAGAAGGTGGTAAATGTATTTTTGATTGTATTTCAGAGGTGCGTGAAACAATCGATTTTTGTCGTTACTACGCTTATCGCGCACGCGAAGATTTAAAAACAACCATCCTGCCAGGACCTACGGGTGAAGTGAATACACTTACCCTGCACCCCCGCGGTATTATTGCTTGCATTAGCCCCTGGAATTTCCCATTAGCTATTTTCTCGGGACAAATTCTTGCAGCACTAGTCACAGGGAACGCGGTTATCGCCAAACCCGCTGAACAAACACCGATAATTGCCTTTAAAGCGGTTGAAATCATGCATGCCGCGGGTGTTCCTGTGGATGCTTTGCAATTATTGATCGGACCTGGACGTGTGGTTGGTGCAAAATTAGTAAATGATCCCCGTATTGCCGGTGTCATGTTTACAGGTTCAACGGAAACAGCAAAATTCATCGAACAATCACTCGCAAAACGTCCAGGACCCATCGGTATGTTTATTGCCGAAACCGGCGGCCAAAATGCCATGATTGTTGATTCATCTGCGCTTGCAGAACAAACCGTTTATGATATTGCTATGTCTGCTTTCAATAGCGCGGGACAACGCTGTTCTGCTTTACGTGTTTTGTTTGTGCAAGAAGAATTAGCACCTAAATTATTAGACATGTTAAAGGGTTATATGGCGGAATTAGTCATTGGCAACCCTAATTTGCTTGCAACCGATATTGGTCCTGTGATTGATCACGCTTCCCGACAAATGTTAGAGGCGCATTTTGAAAAAATGCAGCGGGAAGCAACGCTAGTGGCGACAGTCCCTATGCCACCCTCACTATCTGGCAATTACTTTGCCCCTGCTGTTTTTGAATTAAAAGATTTAAGTATTTTAGAAGGTGAAGTCTTTGGTCCGATCTTACATGTGGTACGCTATGCAGAACGGGATTTGCCAACAGTAATGGATGCGATTATCAAGACAGGCTTCGGTTTAACCTTAGGTATTCACAGCCGCATTGATGCAACTATCCAATACATTACCAAACGTATGCCGGTTGGTAATATTTATGTTAATCGCAATATGATTGGCGCGGTCGTTGGAGTACAACCGTTTGGCGGCGAACGCTTATCAGGAACGGGGCCTAAAGCCGGTGGTCCGCATTATTTACCAAGACTGTGTGTCGAACGCACCATCTCGACTAACACAACAGCAGTGGGTGGTAATGCGCGTTTAGTTTCACTCTTAGAGGATGAAGGTTAGTGGCATTGACACCCAATATTACGTATGTGATTTTTTTGATATTCGCAGGTGCTGCTCTGCTTGCGACTTTCGCTTTATTTACTCGTCAATCGTTATTAGTCGCTTATATTTTATTGGGTGCGATTTTAGGCCCTTGGGGTTTAGGGCTGGTTAGTAATTCGGAAACGATTACGCAAGCAGGTGAAATTGGCATTATCTTTTTGTTGTTTTTATTAGGCTTAGATTTACAACCACAAAATTTATTTCACTCATTGCGTAAAATGAGCTTACTCACACTTGCAAGCTCGCTGGCTTTTTTTGCGCTTGGCTTTGGGATTAGCTTTTGTTTTGGTTATAAAGCTTCTGAATGTTTCATCATTGGCATCGTCACTATTTTCTCAAGCACCATTATCGGTATTAAATTACTACCAACCACTATTTTGCATCATCAACATACAGGTGAATTAGTCGTTAGCATTTTATTATTGCAAGATATTTTAGCGATCGCCGTTTTATTAACGATTGAAATTCTAGCTAATCGCACCGGTTCTTTTCATCATTTAGGTTTAATTGTCAGCTCATTCCCCATTTTGTTTGCGGCCGCTTACATGTTTCAACAATATATTTTGACTTGGCTGCTGACCCGTTACGACCAAATCCACGAATATATTTTTATTTTATCGATTGGTTGGTGTTTATGCATGGCGGAATTAAGCCATTTTCTTGGGTTATCTGAAGAAATTGGTGCATTTATCGCCGGTGTCGCGCTTGCATCACATCCGATTGCCTCCTATATTGCTGAAAGTTTAAAACCATTACGCGATTTCTTTTTGGTTATTTTCTTTTTCTCAATCGGTGCGACGTTTAGTTTTGGGTTTATCCAAGAAGTCTTTATTGCGTCTTGTATTTTAGGTGGCTTAGTGTTGTTTTTAAAACCATATATTTTTAGTTGGTTATTACAACGCTCTGGTGAATTACGCAATGTCAGCACCGAAATTGGTGTGCGCTTAGGTCAAATGAGTGAATTTTCACTGTTGGTGGTTTATACATCACTTGAAACCAATTTATTATCTCCTCGTGCTGCTTACATGGCAGAAGCTGCAATCATCATGACATTTATTGTTTCTTGTTATTGGACAGTGATGCGTTATCAAACGCCGCTTGCCATTACTGCTAAATTGCGCAGGGATTAATTATGCATCATCACCACGATCACCATCACGCTCATGACGGTACCACACATCCACGGCAAATGAACCGCTCGTTTGCTATCGCCACTCTTTTAGCGCTTGGCTTTACTGCATTTGAAGCCTTGTATGGCTATTATGCGAACTCCATGAGTTTGCTGGCTGATGCGGCGCATAATCTCGGTGATGGTTTGGGTTTGATATTAGCTTGGCTTGCGAATTGGTTGTTATCTTTTCCAGCTAAACGTCGTTACAGCTATGGTTATAAACGAACAACGATTATTGCGGCATTAATTAATGCGTTTATTTTAGTCGCCACATCCATGTTAATTGCTTATGAAGCAATAGATAAATTATTTCACTTAGTCAATATTAATGAAAAAGTGGTTATTGTCGTTGCCTTCATTGGTATTTTGGTCAATGGTGGTAGCGCATTATTGTTTAGACATGGCGCAAGTCATGATTTAAATATTCGCGGTGCGTTTTGGCATTTGTTAGCAGATATGATGATTTCGGTTGGTGTGGTGGTCGCTGCGATTATCATTATGCTGACTGGTTGGCGCTGGATTGATCCTGTGTTTGCCTTAATCATTGTTGTTATTATTCTTTGGGGTACTTGGGGTTTGATGCGCGATTCATTGCGCTTGATGCTGGATGCGATCCCACAATACATTGATTATGCCGGCGTAAAAAATTATTTATCGCAATTGCCTGGGGTGACTTCAATTCATGATTTGCATATTTGGGGATTAAGTACCAGGGAAGTTGCATTAACTGCTCATCTTGTGATGCCTACGACGCCGTTAACGGACGCCGATCACAAAGCGATTAATCATGTGATGCACGAACATTTTCTTATCAGCCATGTGACGATTCAAGTTGAATCTGGCAGTATTGATGATCCTTGTGGTCGTAAAAACCTTTGTTAAAGTGCAATTTCCTTTGGTTGCTCTAGACGTAGAAAATCGGCGTATACCATTTGTATTAATTCTGAATGTGACCCGGCATTGAATGCAATGTGATCTAGTTTTGATAATTTTGTCGATACATATAATGGTAAGTTATAAAGATGCCCAAATGGTGGCATTGCCCCTAGTTCGCAGCCTGGGAACATACTCTTAAATTCGGACTCTGTTGCTAGATCGCCCATAACGCCTATGGATTCTTTTAATTTTCTGAAATTAATGTGTTGATTTGCAGGGAGTACTACTAAGGCGTATTGCCCCTTTAATTTGACCACTACCACTTTGGCAAGTTGTTTTCCCGATAGGTGGGCCGCGGCGGCTACCTCTTGGGAGGTGAAGGCTGGGGAGTGAGTCATTGAACGGTATTTCACGTTGTGGCTCGCTAAGTAGTCTTGTAAGGCCTTGATTGGCATTGGGAAATCCTCGTTTTGGGTTGTGATCTTGTTTTTTAAGTATAGTCGGGAATTTCGGGATTTGTGGGAGTTGCGCTTCCTTTGACTAGGCAACCTTGTAGCCTGGACACGCTT
>CAZUVD010000009.1:37603-49304 GCA_964623075.1 uncultured Coxiellaceae bacterium
ACGCTTGATTGAAGGGTCTATCTCTGATTGAATACGACCATGATAAAGACAAAATTTTCACCAACTTTTTGGGTAACGCTATTCATTGCAGCACATTGCATTGGATGGGCGTTGTTGCCGATTTTTACTAGATATAACTTACCACTCGATGCGATTGAAGGCACATTGTGGGGACGTGAAATGCAGTGGGGATATGACAAAAATCCTTACCTTAATGCATGGCTGACAAATCTTGCGGTAAATTTGGATGGGCATCAAGGTTGGTTGGTGTATGTGTTCAGTCAATCATGTGTCGCGTTTAGTTTTTATGCGGTGTATCAGCTTGGCAAACGAATATTAAACCCAACTTGTGCGCTGATTGCGGTGTTACTGCTCGAAGGGATTCAGTATTTTAATTTTCATGCGATCGATTTTAATGACAATACATTAGAGCTTGGGCTTTGGTCGTTGACGATTTATTTCTTTTACTTTGCCATGCAAAAAAATAATGAACGTAAACAACCGTTTTTGGATTGGGGATTAACGGGGCTCATGGCGGGATTGGCGATGATGGCGAAGTATTATACTTCGGCGTTGTTAGCAGCCATGTTTATTTTCATGTTAAGTAACAAAGAAAGACGAAAAACGTTTGCAACATTACCGCCCTACTTTGGTTTAGCGTTATTTCTGGCAGTGACGATGCCGCACATTGTTTGGTTATTTAGTCATGATTTTATTACTGTCAAATATGTGTTTGCACGTGGTAGTAGTGATGCGCATTGGAGCAATCATTTCTTTTTTCCATTGCAATTTGCTTGGCAGCAATTCGAAGCGTTTTTGCCTGCTTTTATTTTGTATTTGTTGTTTTTTTATTCCAAATCTTCGTCATTGCGAAAAGTAGCCTGGACACGCTTTTTGTGTCCGGGGTTGTTGCATCTGGACGCTTCCGTATACAACAACCCCGGACACAAAAAGCGTGTCCAGGCTACTTTTCGCAATGACGACGGATTCGCGTTTTTAATGTATGTAGGTCTCGGGCCACTTTTATTAACATTAATCTTATCTTTAGTATTAGGCACCAATTTGCGGGCTGGCTGGGGTATGCCGCTTTTGACTTGGTCGACTATCCTGTTGATGATGTACTTGCAACCAACCATTACTAAGACGCGTTTATATAGTTTTATTGCAACTATCTTTGTCTTGTTAGCATTAATGCTGACAGGTTATCGCTTATCAATTACGCATTCATCCACCACCACCAGTGCCAATTTTCCAGGTAAAGAAATTGCAAAACGTATTACTACCATGTGGCATGGTCGTTATCATACACCCTTAGCTTATGTTGCGGGTTCTCGCTGGGTTGGTGGCAATATTTCATTTTATTCTAGCGATCACCCTTCTGTTTTTGTGGAATGGAAACAAGATCGCGCGGCATGGATTGATTTGGCCGATTTGCAACGAAATGGCGCCGTGTTTGTATGGGAAATCAGTGCGAATGAAACACTACCGGAAGACGTTAAAAAAGCTTATCCGCGCTTGGGTAAGTCATCTATACAGCAATTTTATTGGCAGCGAAGTAGTCAGTTGGAACCGGTTAAAATTGGTATTGCGTTTTTGCCACCGAAGTCATCCGAAAAATCGCCGTAGGCAATTGTCGGGGATAATCCGTTAGCGAATAAATAAATCGGTAATCATTTTCGTGGCCGCATCCACTTCATTCATGGTTGTAAATCTTCCGAATGAAAAACGAATCGATGCTTTTGCTTGATCTTCAGATAAACCTAATGCGCGTAACACATAAGAGCCTTCAGTACCCTTACCTTGGCAAGCAGATGCCGTGGATGTAGCAATCATTGGTAATTGCGCTAAAATCGCATCAGCAAGCATTCCGTCAAAACGCACATTTAAAATATGCGGCACACTAAATAACACTTCTGTATTCATGCGCAAATTTAAAATGGATGTTAAGCCTTGAATAAACCTATTACGCAAATTTTCGATATGTAGTTTATCTTGCTGCATTTCTCGCGAGGCAATAAAAAAGGCTTCACCCATACCAACAATTTGGTGCGTAGGTAATGTGCCTGAACGCATACCTTGCTCATGCCCGCCACCATGCAATAATGGCTCAACACGCACACGTGGTTTTTTTCGCAAATACAATGCGCCTATGCCTTTTGGTCCATAGGTTTTATGTGCTGACATCGATATTAAATCAATCGGTGTTTTGGTGACATCCAGCGCTAATTTACCAGTACTTTGTGCGGCATCCACATGATACAAAATACCGTGTTTTTGCGTGATATTAGCAATAGCATCGATATCTTGAATGGCGCCCGTTTCATTATTCACATGCATAATAGACACAAGCACGGTGTCTTTGCGAATGGCATTTTCAAGTGTTTGTAAATCTAGTGTGCCATTTTCAAGTGGCTTTAAATAAGTCACACTAAACCCTTGTTTTTCTAGATACTGACAAACATCCAACACGGCTTTGTGTTCTGTTTTCATGGTTATAAGATGCTTACCCTTGCGCTCATATAAACGCATTGCACCTTTGATCGCTAAATTGATTGCTTCTGTCGCACCCGATGTCCAAATGATTTCTTCGATTTCGGCATGGATTAAATTAGCCACTTGCACGCGTGCTTCTTCGATGCGTAAACGCGCGGCTTGACCGTAAGAGTGCATGGATGCCGGATTGGCAAAAACGCCATCTTTGGTTAAGCATTCAAGCATTTTGGCGGCCACGCGTGGGTCGACCGGTGTGGTGGCAGCATAGTCTAAGTATATGGGTTGCAAGAAAAAACCTCACAAATTTAAGTAATCGCATAATCTTGGTGTAAAGTGCTATTTTGCGCTATCCTGGCAAAAGATCAACCCCAAAGGATTTATTACATGCAGGCTAAAAAAACGCTGTTTTCACCATTTTATTGTCTGTTGTTACTTTTACCCGGGGCATATCTTGTTTTTGAATTTTTCTTTAATCAATACGCGGCATTTTCTGCCGATGAATTTTGGTTTGCGCATAAAGCATATGAATTTCGCAACCTAATCCCTTATCGTGACTTTGTGCCTTACAAAACAGTATTGGGATATTATTTATTAATGTTACCGATGTTGTTTGGTTCGGGCGTCATCCAGACGCTAGTGGTCGTGAAAAATACGATTGCTATGATTAATGCCTTTTTATTTGTCCTAGCGGGTTTTGCAATGAGTCGGCTCTTTAGCAAACCCGCAGTGCTTACTAGCTTTGTATTCATTTTACTTTCAGATATTGTGTTAACGTTTTCAACCAATATTCGTGTTGATGTTTTTGCGTATTGGTGGTGTTTTTTTGCGATGATATTTTTATTAAATACTTTGCAACAAAGTAAAACACGTTACACCTTGCTTGCTGGTATTTGTGTAGGTCTTGGCTTTTGCACTTCGCAAAAAGTAGCCTGGTATTGGTTTGCCATCGATTTAAGCCTTGCTATTTATTGGCTAGCCTTTCAACGCAATAAAAAAGATTTTTATCAGTTATGTTTATTTAATGCGAGCGGCTTGCTCATCCTTGCACTCTATATTGCTGCTTTTGCCAGCATATCATCACTTAACGTTGTACTGAGCAGTATGTTTGCACAAGCGGTTGCGATTTACCAAACCGATTGGTATGAACCGCATCTTTTTCGTTTTTGGTTAAGAACGCTAAATTTAAATCCTCTTTTGTTTTTATTGGTGCCCGTTGGTTGGTTGAGTTTATGTTTTACGTCTGCAAACGATAAATACCAACAACGTTTTTTTATTGTGCTTTGCACGACGATTGTTTTGTTTTGCTTAATTTCTTACAAACAAACGTTCCCCTATTATATGCAAGTGATGATTCCTGCCTTTATGTTATTTTATGCCGCGATTTTTGATTGGCTGATTGTTTTATTCGCTGCTAGAAAATGGTTGCAAAAAACATTGGTGTTATTACCTATTATCGCTGCTTTTATGCTGTTGATACCGATATCAAAAGATGTGCGCTCGTTATCTGGGGATTATCAACATCGTCATGTGCTTGCTATCAATGAATTATTAAAATCGAATGGTGAATATTTTGCTGGTATTGATTTACTCTATAACCGCTCACAACCCATTCCAGGATTAGACTTGCTTGCAGGCCCTACTATTGATTATTTATCTCACCCTACTGAAAAAATAAAAGCCGTGATGCTGCCTTCGTTAAATTTAAATGGCTCAATATCGATTGCAACTATTTTGCAATCGCTGCATAGTGCCCCGATTAAATTATATGTGAATAATTATCGCGTCAACTCCCTACCACCCGCTATTAAGTCCTTTTTGGCGCAGGAATTTATGCATTATACAGGTAGTATTTATTTGTATGCGCCTAAGATTGATATTTTGCAGCATACGTTTGTTTTGAAATTTACTGGCAAATATCAACTGATTGCAAATCAGGTGATTCATTTGCAGCAATTTACTTTAAAAAATAATGATGTTGTTTTTTTGAAGGCGGGAAGTTATCAAAATAGTAATAAAAATAGTTTTCGGTTACGGTTGATTGCAGAAGATCAAACAGTGCTTGCAAATAACCTTAAAGATGAATTTTTGAAAATGACTTGCTAGCAGTAGCCTGGACACGTTTTTTGTGTCCGGGGTGGTTGCATCTGGGTGCACCTGTATGCAACCACCCCGGACACAAAAAACGTGTCCAGGCTACGAGTCGATAGCATCTTCGATGGCTGTTAACATCCCGCGTAACATATTCATTTCCATGGTATCTGGGCGAGCGCGTAAGAATAATCGGCGCATGCGAGTCATGAGTTTGCGAGGAGCGCTTAATTTTAAAAATTCGATCTTGACTAACACTGTTTGCAGATGCTCGAAAAACATTTCAACTTCATCAGCATTGGCTAAAGGATAATCCCATACTTCGGGTTGTGTTTCCTGCGCCAAACTTGCAACGCGTAATTCGTAAGCGATCACTTGCACGGCGGCTGCGATATTTAATGAACTATATTCTGCATCTGCCGGGATTTGCACGTGAAAATGACAACGCTGTAATTCTTCATTCGTCAAACCACTTTGTTCACGACCAAAAACAATCGCTATTTTACTCTCTGTTGATTCTTGGCTAATACGTTCTGCCATCTCGCGTGGCGCCATTAAGGGCCAAGGAACGGAGCGCACACGCGCACTCGTGCCTACCACTAAGGTGCAATCGCTAATAGCTTCTTCTAGTGTTGAAACGACTTTCGCTTTTTGCAAGATATCGGTTGCACCGGTCGCTAACTCATCTGCTTTGTGATCAGGGAAAAATAATGGGGAAACCAGGTATAAATCACGCAACCCCATGGTTTTCATGGCGCGCGCGGCTGAGCCTATGTTGCCAGGATGGGAGGTGTTCACTAATACGATGCGAATTTGGTTGAGCATATTTTGTTCTACTTGTGGCGGTCATTACGATGCATACATGTCATCCCGGAAATCGCCGAAGGCGATTGTCCGGGATCCATCAATATGGATCCAAAGTTCATTGTTTTGTACATAAGGCCGGTGGATCCCGGACAATCGCCTTCGGCGATTTCCGGGATGACACGCTCGCATCGCAATCCTAGCACAGATATTAGTAGCATCAATATAGCATTCGTTTATAATCGCCTCTCGTTTATAACTATCGTAGACTAATTCTTATACTATGCGTGAACCGATAATCAATATAGCAATTGAAGCAGCTCGTGCGGGCGCCGTCCTTATTATGCGCGCAATGAAGCGCATGGATATGGTAAAAGTGTCCGAAAAATCCCCAAATGATTTCGTCACTGAAGTCGATAAGCGCGTGGAAGAAGAAATCATTGGCGTGATCAAAAAAGCTTATCCGCAACACTCTATTTTGGGTGAAGAAAGTGGCGAATTAGAAGGCAACGAATATCAATGGATCATCGACCCTATCGATGGTACGCGCAATTTTATTCATGGTTTCCCGCATTTTGCTATATCAATCGCAGTCATGCATAAAAACCGCATTGAATACGGCGTGATTTACGATCCCTTACGCCAAGAATTATTTACCGCGATTCGTGGAAAAGGCGCACACCTTAACAATCAACGCATCCGCGTCAGTACACGCAAAACATTAGAACACGCTTTATTAGCAACGGGTTTTGCTTACCGTCACTCTGATCAAGAGGCAAGCCTTCCTGATGACAGTTTTAAGGCTATTTTACCTATCTGTGGCGATGTTCGTCGCGCAGGTGCTGCGACATTAGATTTAGCTTATGTTGCTTGTGGTCGCTTAGATGGCTACTGGGAAAAGGGTTTACATATCTGGGATATTGCAGCTGGGATTTTATTGGTGAAAGAAGCTGGCGGGATGATTTGTGATACCAAAGGTGGCGAAGATTATTTGAAGTCAGGGAATGTGGTGGCGGCTAATATGAATCTTGTTAAGCAGATGATCAAGGTCATTAAATAATTTTTAATCGTGCTCGTTTTTTATTTTATACAGGGTAAAAATCGGGCACGCACGCGGGCACGTTCACGGGCACGTACATAATTAATCTAACGTACGTCGATACCTCTTCACTGCAAACACAAACACTACTGTCATAAATATTAATATCGGCCACAAATCTACCCACATTTGTGAAAACGTAATTCCCTTCAACATAATGCCACGTGCGATATTATTAAAATGCGTCAGTGGTAATACATTGCCTATCCATTGCGCCCAGGCAGGCATGCCTTTAAAAGGAAACGCAAAACCTGATAACAATAAAGATGGCAAGAAAAAGAAAGTACTAATTTGGCTGGCTTCTAATTGTGTTTTGGCAATCGTTGAAAAGAAAATACCTACAAATAAATTTGCTAAAATAAACGGGAAAGTCGCTAACAATAATAACCAAGGGCTGCCTAGAAAAGGAATGCGATAAAAGAAAAAGGCGATCATTAAAATCATTAATACTTGTGAATAGCCAACCACTAAAAATGGTATCGCTTTACCAATAATGACTTCCATCGGCAACAAAGGTGTCGACAATAAACTTTCCATCGTGCCTAATTCTCGCTCGCGTGTTAATGCCATGGAGGCAACCATGACAAATGTCATTGTTAACACTAACCCTAATAATCCGGGCACGACGTTATATTGCGTAATAGCACTTGGATTATATTTTACATGCACACGTAAACCAGCCGGGCCTTTGACTGGATTTAAATCTTGTAGTGGACCTTTTAAATCATACTGAAAAATAGTATTGATCATGGTATTCGCTGCGGATAATGCATAAGAAACAGAAACAGGATCAGTGCCATCAACTTCAAGTAACGCACTAGGACGTTCGCCACGCACTAAATCACGGGAAAAATGGCTAGGAATGTTTAGAGTAAATAATACTTGATGCGTTGCAATTAAATTATCCGCTTCATCCATCGAATGAGTGACATAATTGAAATTAAAATATTGTGTATTTTGCAATTCATGCACCAAGGTTCGAGCAAATGGGCCATCATCAAAATTAACCAGCGCTGCGGGTAAATATTTTGGATTGGTATTAATTGCTAAACCAAATAAAGTTAATTGCACAATGGGTAAACCAATGATTAAGGCAAACGTCGAATGATCGCGTAATAATTGTCGAAATTCTTTAATGATTAAACCAAAAAGCCTGAAAAATGAAAAAGTATTTTCTAAATTCATTCCTAAGCCCTCTGCTCTGCTACTAAATGAATAAACACTTCTTCTAAACTGGTGGACACTAATTGCCAAGTATAAGCTGGATAATGCCGAATCGTTTGCGCTAATAAATTGGCATCAGGGCCGCACACTCGTAACTCTTGGCCTAAAACCGTGACTTGCTCAACACCTGGTTGTTTTTCAATTTCATTGCGTAACATTGCCAAACCATTACCTGTTGCTGAATAAGTCGTCAAATTAACGTGTTTAATAATATCTGTGACAGTGCCTTCTACTAACAAATGGCCATAAACAATATAAGCTAAGCGATTGCAACGCTCTGCTTCATCCATGTAATGTGTACTGACTAGTGAAGTAATACCTTGTGTTGTTAAATTAGCAATATCATTCCAAAATTCACGCCTTGCTTTTGGATCAACTCCTGCCGTTGGTTCATCGAGTAATAATAATTTTGGATCGTGAATTAAAGCAGCACCTAATGATAAACGTTGCTTCCAACCGCCTGATAAACGACCGGATAAAATATTTTTATAAGGTGTTAAACCTAAATCTGCCATGATCGTGTGAGCGCGCGCCACAAAATCATGTTCGCCATATACGCGAGCGACAAATTCTAAATTTTCGCGTACGGTTAAATCTTTATAAAGGCTAAATGATTGTGGTACGTAACCAACCAATGGTTTGATTTGCGCTGATTGTTTTAAAATATCAAATCCTAAACAAGTGCCGCTGCCGCTATCGGGCGTCATCAAACCGCACAACATTCGTATCGTGGTGGTTTTACCACTGCCATTTGGGCCTAAAAAACCAAAAATTTCACCGCGTTTTACTTGTAACGAAACATTGTCCACCGCTTTTTTACCGGCAAAGGATTTTGTTAAATCATGAACATCAATCACGAAATCATTTTGCATGTGCGTGATACTTTACAGTGGCAGGCATGCCTGGATGTAACTTTTCAGCATCTTCCTTTTTGAAATCCGCTTCGATTCTAAAAATTAATTTTTCGTTTGTTTCTGTGCTGTAGATGACAGGAGGTGTGTATTCTGCAATGGGTGAAATATAGCTAATAATGGCATTCATTTCAGGGGCATTATTACCGGAGCGTACAGTGACGCTATCACCTAATTGCAATGCACTTAAATTGGTAGCATTCACATAAAAAATAACTTTAATATCTTGTGGTGCGAGAATAGATAATATCGGTTTATCCGCCGTGGTGTATTCACCAACGCGATAATAAGTATCAAACACCAAACCATCAACTGGGGCGGTTACATTTTTTTGCTGAACGCGCCATTTAGCTTCGGCAAGTGAAGCACTTGCTGATGCGATGCTAGCGTTACCCTTAGCCACTTCTGCTAAGGTTGCATCATAAGTTGACTTGGCATTATCTAATTGAGATTGTTGAATGGCTTTTTTGGGCACTAAAACTTTGTAACGCTCATAGGTGAGTCTTGCGTATTCTAAATTAGCAAGTAATGCATCATTGGCTTTGATCGCTTGTTTTAAATTTTCAGCCACAGCCGTGTAGACGTCGCTTTCGGGTTCGAGGTCTAGGGAAAAAAGAGGGTCGCCTTTTTTGACATACTTGCCTTTATCGACCATTAGTTTTTGCAGTTCGCCGGAGACACTGGTAGCGATGTAAGTGTAATCGCCTTCGATGTAGCCATCGGCTTGGTAAGACGGCGATTGGGAGCAGCTGGTAAACAGTAATGTCAGGATGAAGTATTTTAGATGTGATCGCTTCATTTAGAGTGTCCGTCTCTGCTGTTGCTGATGGGTTATTATACCTCAGGGTTGATTTGATGAAATGATTTTGTTGGGGTGATGATTGCGATGTGCGCTTTGCGCGCTATATAACCCAGGATGGCTTTGCTGCATCAAATTGTCATCGGATTGTCATCCCGGAATTTTTACCGTTTTTTGGTAAAAATGTCCGGGATCCACGGAGGTATTAAACAAAAAATATGTTCTGTAAAGATTTATGGGTGGATCCCGGACAATTTCCTGCGGAAATTTCCGGGATGACAGTTTGATGCAACAAAGCCACCCCGGATGACTACATTAAACTGATTTTTCTCGTTTACTAGATGCCGCTATTGGGGTGACTCTAAATGCAGGGGTTGAAGGGGCTTTAGGGGCTGGCATGAAAAGTGTCAGTTGCTGGGAAAAATAATCTTGTAACGGAGAATGGCCGATAGCGCGGATATTTAATTGGTTTCGTGGTGAATCACATAGCGCGATAGATTGGTCGTGACTACTTTCACTGTCAGCAACACTATCATCGCTTGATTTTGATAAGAGTTTCATTTGCGTTGGAGCTTTTAAGGGTTTAACAGGTACTTTATTTTCTGAGCGAGCATCTCTGTAAGATATTTCAGCTTTGAGTGCTTCATCACTATCGTTTCTCGATGAGCATTGACTGCTATAGCCTGAATTTAACATACTTGACCTGAAGATCATTTCGCTCCTAGAACTGTTATCAGTTAAATCGGGTGACTCAACTAAATCAGATGATTCATCATCTGAGGTGTCAGCACTGGATGTTAAACTCCCTATTAATTGATCAAACTTCACTAATAACGGCGACTTGGAATGATTTGACTTGAATACATTTAATCGGCTAAGCAATAATTGGTTAATGCGCATCTCAACTGACAAAACAGTACCGCCAGTTAACTGACGCAGATCTTCACTTATTGTAGAATTCGCGCTTGAAAAGCTAGTTGACTCGTCATTTTCCAGTTTGTGATGAATCAAAAGATAAGACAATAAAAAAGGCGTTGTTTGGTCAATCGATTGAACTAATGGCTTCAACATGGCGACAACGATTGATTGCAATGTTACGTTAAATTGATTTTGCTGTGATTTAATTAACTTTTCAAAAAGAGTAGAAAGCGCTTGGGTTTTTTCGCTGACTGCCATTTTGTCGATGCCTTGAAATTCACGCAGAAACAAAATAGATTTTAATTTTTCATGCATAAATTTAAATTTTTTTTCTTGCAGCAAATTCTCCATGAAATTATTTAAAATTCTTACTTGCAGTGAGTCATTTTCATTTAATAATGTTTGACAAATTTCGTATTGATATTCTTTAAATAAACCATAAGTCCAATCCATTAATATTTTATTACTGGTAAACATTGAAGCAGAATTTGTCAACAATTGCTGCAAAACAGAACCGACAAATACTCCATCCTTAAAACGCTCACTCATTAAATGTAACGGCGCTTTACCATCTGCATTACGCGCATTTAATAATTCGGGGCTAGAAAAAGCTAAAAATGCAAACGTTTCTGTTAAGTGACAAAGTTCATCATGAGAAGCAAAATAATGCAGTAAATTATTGCCGTTTGAATTGACTTGCGATTTTAATGCAGGATGATACCTTAACATGCGCATGACGTTATTAATGTCTTTGAAATTTTCTGGATGACCGAAAAATTTCTCATCTGAATATGTTCTTGTGTGTGCCATATTATGCTCTTGTTTTGTGTGTATTATTATAATTTATTATTTGCCTTTTTTTCAGGCTTTATTGTTTGTAATGCTTCTATTAATTTTAGTGATCCAGGCTTTGAATAAAACAAACTATGTGGATTATTGCGCCAAGCGGCAAATCGATGTTCGCCTATGATTTGCTGGTTTGTTTTGTTCCCTGCATTGTTTTTTGCATTTAACCAACGTCGTAAAATAATGGCGAATGATGCTTCGCCTAATTCACTATCATTTTTTAATAATGATTTTAATTGTTCAAAGGCTGCTAATTTTTCTGCTGGGCTTTTCATGAAGAAATAGCGCGGCAAGGTTTCTTGGTATTGATTTATTTTATGGATGAGTAGGTTTTTATAGCCTTCATCTAGCTTGGTGATGCTGGGGGGAGCTGAGCGTGAAAGGGCTTTTTGTGTTTTGGTTTTGGGGTCGGGCTTGCCGGACACGGGGTTGGGGAGCGTGTTAGGGGTGCTTGCTGCTGTTGGGGTTTTGGATTCAACAACCCCGGACACGAAGAGCGTGTCCAGGCTACTTTCATTA
>CAZUVD010000009.1:49404-89624 GCA_964623075.1 uncultured Coxiellaceae bacterium
TTTAACGTTGTTGGGATTGGATAGTTCTTGAATGCGATTTTTATGGCGAGCGTGGTTGGGGTGCTTACAGGGTTTGAGGTTTTGGATTCAACAACCCCGGACACGAAGAGCGTGTCCAGGCTACTTTCATTAATGGGTGTAGCCTGGACACGTTTTTTGTGTCCGGGGTTGTTTGTGGGGTCAAGCTCAACCGACTGTGACACAGAACGCGTGTTCAGGTTGTTTGCCTGGCCACGCTCAACAGGACTTATGACGGCGTTGGTTGCATTTGATAAATCCATTGCACTGAAATGGGTGATTCGCTTCACCTGTCGTGGCTTTGCTGGGGCGCGCTCAGGGCTGCTGAAAAATAAGGTGCGGGCAATGGTTATCACATTTTCTTGGATGAATTGGGTTAATGGGAATAATTTTCGCTTTAACGTTGTTGGGATTGGATAGTTCTTGAATGCGATTTTTATGGCGAGCGTGGGTGGGGTAATTGCTTTGGTTGGGGTTTTGGATGCAACTGCCCCGGACACAAAGAGCGTGTCCAGGCTACTTTCTTGATTTGGAGTTTTGGATGCAACAATCTCGGGGACGGAGAGCGGGTTTGGGGTGTTTGCTGCGATTGGGGTTTTGGATTCAACAACCCCGGACACAAAGAGCGTGTCGAGGCTACTTTCATTAATGGGGGTAGCCTGGACACGTTCTTTGTGTCCGGGGTTGTTTGTGGGGTCAACGTCCACCGACTGTGAGGTAGAATCAGAGCTTGATGAGGCGCTATTAGAACTTGTACTTGCAGACGACGGATTGAATAAGCCAAGTTCCTGGCAAACATCTTGCAAATTCTCAAGTAAAAAGTCATCGACTTCGGATTCATATTCAGAACCCACGTCTGATTGCGAAGAAAAATCATCATGCATAAAATCAAAAACATCAGGACAGGCTTTTTTTAGTAATTTATAAAACCTATCTTTCGGTGCAACTATTAAATTCAAAGGTCGACTATTTCTTAATAGCACCAAGCATTTTACTTTCACTAAATCTGAATGATTCTCTTTATAAGTATCACATTGTAAAAATTTATCAATGCATAAAGTCGCCCAACTCTCTCTCACGAGCAATAAAAACCTAAAAAACGAGACAGTATCATGCTGTAAAAAACGCCCATAAAAAGCAGTAATTTCTTTCGAATTTACCACTAACCCTTCCCGCATCAGAGCTAATACGATACCCTGCCGAAAACTAACCAATTGCAGAAGATTACTGCATTGCGTGTCGCGAACAAAATCAAATAGGTGAATCATACGATTTAAATGGGTGAAAGTAGAATCAGAATTAGAAGCAGAATCAGATCGATTAAAAGCAGCCAGCCTCTCTGCACCAAATTCTTGATAAATCATTTTTAATTTTTTAAGTAGCAAAGCATTCATAACGACATCAAGTTCAGCGTTGCTTTTTATTTCTGATGAAAATGAATCAGCAAGATTTATCATACCCACTTCACACGCCAGTGTTTCAATCAATTTGTTATAAAACTTATCCGCGCGCTCTTTTTTTACTTCAGCAAGTAACGTTTTCAATAATTGATTTTTATTTGGGGGTTGGTCGGCATAAATTTCTTCAAATCTTGCTAAATACTTCGCCTTTCTTGCCAAAGGATGATTGTCTTTACAATTGTTATTTTTTAAAAAAGCTTTGATTGATTCATTGATATCAAATAGGGATTGCTCACTTTCAACAGACGTCGACACATCCTCATTAATGGATACCGAAGACACTGATAACGAATCACTCAATGACAACGCCTCACGCCCACGAAATGTTTCTCCATCGACTATTTCACGTTCAGATGAAGAAGAGATCGACGCATCTACCAATGGCGATTCAACTGGGTTTTTTTTCGCTTCATCATGGCAAATCTTTTTAAGCATTGATAATAAGTAGGTATCAATGACGTTTGACTCGCTATCGCTGTCATCAAAAGATGTTTTTAAGGCTTGATCACATCTTGGGGCTAGGATATTTATTAATTCGAAATAAAATTTATCTAATGGTTCACTTGAAACTCTGCGATATAATTCACGAAATGTTTTTTTATTAGCATCACTCAAAAAATAAATTCTTAATTTTCTTAATGTTTGCACTTTTCTTAAATACGGATAATATTCTTTGAAATGATCGCTGTCTAAAAGTGCATTAATACACCTATCGATAGAAAATTTTTTCAAATAATTCTTATTTTCGCCAATAACTCCAAAGAAAAAGACGTATTCAAATAAAAAATTGAAAAATATTTCGCTATGATGCTTCATGAAATAGCCATAAAATCTTGCTATATCTTCATCTGTTTGACAATCGTCTGGCGCCCTTGAAAGAATATCCATGATTATTTTATCAGTAAGAGACTTAATATCTTTCTTGGAATATTTGGCATGGAGAAACAGCTTTTGTAATGGCGTATAACCATCGTTATCTTTGGCATTAAGCAATTCCACGCTATTTGCTGCCACCATGACAAAGGCGTCGAAAGATTCTTTGTACTCTAATGCGGCAACATAATGTAAAAAATTTCGGCCGTGAGCATCGGTGGTTGTTGGTAATCTTAAATCTGGCCTTGCATTGTAAATATTTTCTAGCGCTTCCCAAGTGTTGTATTGGTTGTGATTTACCAAATCCCATGGGGGCACGATGATGCTTTCGGAATCACTTTCATAGGTTGAATAGAGTTGTTTTATTGTTGCTTGGGTAGGATTTTTCGGTGAAGTGGAGTTGTGGTCAGGCTTACCAAACCCGGACACAGAAAGCGTGTCCAGGCTACTTTCTTTGGTGTTTGTATTGGATGTAGCCTGGACACGTTTTTTGTGTCCGGGGGTTTTTGTGTTGTGGCCATGCTTACCAATCCCGGACACAGAAAGCGTGTCCAGGCTACTTTCGTACTGATATTCGCTGGCTCGTTCGGCCGCTAAATCTTTGCGCGCATGTTCAAAATTATCTAATGATCGTGTTCTTCTTAACGCGGGTCGTTTATTGTCAATTTCTGATATGGCGTCTGACGCTTCATCGTCGCTTACCGTCCCATAATGATCAATATCTTCAGGATTTGAAAAAGATATTTTACTGCTAGTGTCATCGCTATCTGCGGAAGAATAGCTTCTAGATTGCGAAAGTAATGATGACAGTGATCTTGGCTCCTCTATATAACTGAGCTTTCCTTTGAAAAATACGTTCGATTGATCATCGGTTTCAGTGGTGGTATCGCTGATATCGATACTCGCGCTAACATCGCCGACTAAATTGACACGACATTTCATGTTGTGAAGGTAGCTTACAACTCTATTATCTGCAAGACCCTTAATAATCTCTTTTAACTTTGCAGATAAAAAAGCATTAACAGCGATTTCATTCTCAGATTGATATTTATCTTCTGACGAAAATGAATTGGCATCGAGCGTATTCTTACCTTCATGCGACACAAATTGCGTTAATGAAATATAAAATGCATCCCACGGTTCTCTTGTCGCTTGCAGATACATCTCATTTAATAATTTGCGTCTTTTTCTTTTTGATTCATAAATAATTCTCTCTAAATCTAGTAAGTATTTTACTTTCTTTAAATATGAACGATCTTCCCGGCTGTCGCTTGCCGCCAATAACTTATCTATACAGTGTTCTACCCATTCTGTTTCGCGGCGACGATTGCCGTGCCTCACTTTATTAAAGAGGAATCTTAAAAATAAAACGGTATGGTGCTGAAAAAGCGGCAGGTAATCTTTTTTAATATAACCGTCATTTTCTGTGCTTACCGACAAAACAGCAAAAATGATTTTGCTCTCGGAAACATCTTCATAAATACCCGCTAGCAATTCTAATGGTGTGCGGTTATCGTTATTTTTAGCGACCAGAAATGCTGGCTTTAACGCTGCAACCTTTACAAAAGGCTCAAAACCTCTACCTAAATCAAATACTGCCGCCATGTAATGCAGAGCATTATTCTGGTATTGATCTTCTAAAGTGAATAACGCTGGTTTTGCATAAAACAATACTTCTAATTGATTAACGCCGTATTTATCATCTTTTATCAGCGCATCGAATTTACTCGCATCAATATGGATTTCACTGCTATCTAGCCCATAATCGGAACTGCTTGTTGTTTTTTCAGATACCTGTTGCTCACTGTTAAGAGTGGTACCTTCGTCGTAAGACGCATCATCACTCCCATTACTCCCACTTTTTACGACCCCTTCTTCGCGTTTACTTTGCCCAATTTCCGTTTCATCTTCTGAAAAAAACAACTTTTGATGTGAGCTACCTTTATCAGAGTAATTATCGCTGTTAGATGGATTGCTTTTGCTAATGGACGATAAAGAACTGCTTCTAGATGATGACATAGAGTGCCCGAGGGTTTTTAATAGTTATAAATTGCTGCCATTTTAAGGGTTTTAGCTTAAGGGAATATTAAAACCGAGGGGTATTTGAGCGTAAAATGAGCTTTTGATACACCCGGGTGGATCCCGGACAATCGGCTGCGCCGATTGTCCGGGATGACGGGCTGTTATGGTCGTTCGTCTACTGCTTTCATTTGTGGGATCAAATGATCGCGTTGTAAGCCTAATAATATTGTGAGAGAACCGGCAACATAAATCGAAGAATAAGTACCAACAATAATACCGACCATTAAAGCAACTGAGAATCCATGCAATAAGCTACCGGCAATAAAATACAATGCCATGACGACGACCAAGGTCAGCAAGGAAGTCATGATGGTACGTGATAAGGTTTGGTTAATGGATAAATTCATAACTTCGATCGCATCTACTTTACGTAACTTACGAAAGTTTTCACGCACACGATCATAAATGACAATCGTATCATTCAACGAATAGCCGATGACGGTTAAGACAGCAGCCAGTGCAATTAAATTAAATTCGATATGAAATAAAGCAAAAATACCCATGATAATCACTGGATCATGAATCAATGCAATAGTTGAACCAATCGCAAAACGAAAATCAAATCGAAAAGCGATATAAACCATGGTGCCAAGCAATGCGACGATCACCGCTAATAAACCACGACTCGCCATCTCTTGCCCGACTTGCGGCCCAACATAACTCACCGCTTCTAATTTCGCACCAGGCAATGCACTCATGACTTGGCTAACTAAAGTATCTTGTGCCGCTTTCGCTTCTGCGCCTTCGGTTGTTACTTTACCTTTTGGCACTAAACTAATTAAGACATCTTTCGATGTGCCATAACTAATGACAACGGCATCTTTAAAACCAGCGACATCTAAACGTTGATGAATATTGTCTAAATCTGCCTTATCTTGATATGACACTTGAACTTGCGTACCGCCGGTAAAATCCAAACCCCAATTCAAGCCATTTACCAAAAGTGCGCCAATGGATGCGACAAACAAAATAATCGATAAAATCATCGCACCTTTGCGCTGTGCCATAAAATTAATACTAGTGCTGTGTGAGAAAAATTCCATGGCTTAAATTCCAATTGAAATACGTTTAATTGCACGACCGCCATACACCAAATTCACTAGCGCCCGTGTCCCTGTGATCGCAGTAAACATAGAGGTAATTAAACCAATGGTCACCGTTATCGCGATCCCCTTAATCACACCTGAACCTAAACTAAATAAAATCATCATCACAATTAATGTCGTGATGTTGGCATCAAAAATGGTGACAAACGCGCGTTCATAACCTGCATGAATACTGGCTTGTATCCCCATGCCACGCCGAATTTCTTCGCGAATACGCTCGAAAATCAAGACATTTGCATCGACTGCCATACCAACAGTTAGTACGATACCAGCAATACCTGGCAAAGTGAGTGTTGCGCCTAAGAGTGATAATACGGCAACGATTAAAACTAAATTCATTGCTAAGGCAATATCCGCAATCACACCCATGAAACCATAATAAATCGCCATAAAGATCACAACTAACAGCATCCCCACTTCAACCGACAAAACACCCATATGAATATTTTGTTCACCTAAAGAAGGCCCCACTTGGCGTTCTTCGATAATTGTGACAGGCGCGGGTAATGCACCCGCTCGCAATAATAAGGCTAATGTTCGAGCCTCATTTGGACCATTTAACCCTGTGATTTGGAAGTTACTGCCTAATGCACTTTGAATGGTTGCGATACTAATAATGCTACGTTCGGTTTGATAAGTAATAACTTGTTTGCCATTTTCCAAAGTCGGTGTTGATTTCACTTCAACATAGACCACCGCCATTGGTTTACCGATATTTTCCGAGGTGACTCTAGTAAATAAGCTTTCGCCTGCGCCATTTAAACGGACTGACACATTTGGACGACCATCTTGCTCACTAAAACCACTGGATGCAGTCACGATGGATGAACCATGTAATACGATTTGATTGTTTAACAAAACTTCTTGGCCATGATATCGATATAACCGTGTATCAACCGGCGCCACACCTTCACGTTCAACAGATGCTGCATCATGTTCGACATTCACCATGTGAAATTCTAAGGTAGCCGTTTTTCCTAAAATATTTTTGGCTTCTGCGGTGTCTTGAATACCTGGCAAATCAACTGACACGCGGCTTTCACCTTGTGATTGCACCACCGCATCAGAAACACCCAATTCATTCACACGATTACGCAAGGTATTCATCGCTTGTTCAAGGGTTTCTTGACGCACTTGATAAAGTGCTTGCGGCGATAAATCACCTACCAAAGAAAATTCAGAACTAGTCACCACTTTTTGCCATGCAAATTCATTGTAACGTTGCATCACAAAATGGTATGCATTATCTAATGCATCTTGTGTACGGAAACTAATACTAACCGCATTATCTTTTTGACGATTAACAGCAGAGTAACGAATACGCTCGTCACGCAATGCTTGGCCAATACCACGCAAATCGCCTTCTACACGTTGCTTCATGACAGAATCAACATCAACTTGCAAAAGAAAATGGACGCCGCCTCTTAAATCTAAGCCTAATTTCATCGGCACTGCACCAAATGATTTTAGCCAATTGGGTGTAGCAGGCGATAAATTTAACGCTACTAAATACTGATCACCTAATGCTTGCTGAATCACGTCTTTTGCGCGTAATTGCACATCGGTTGAAGTAAATCGAAATAATAATGTTTGCTCTTGAAATAAAGTATCATGATATGAAATACCAGCTTTCTCTAATGCCTCGGTCGCTTTTGCTAATATTGTATCGTCAACCACAGCTGATGCTTCACCTCTGATTTGCACCGCGGGATATTCGCCATACAAATTGGGTGCGGCATAAATAAAAGCAGCAATAGTCACAACTATAATTAAAAAATATTTCCATAACGGGGAGCGATTAATGAGAGCTGACATCTTGAATATTCCTTTTAAAATCTGTTTCTAATTTGTCATCCCGGACCGCTTCAGGCGTTGTCCGGCATCCACCAGGGTGCATCCAAAGCTCATTGTTTTATATAGAAGATCGGTGGATCCCGGACAATGGCCTGCGGCGATTTCCGGGATGGCACATTATTCTATTGATTTCAGCGTTCCCTTTGGTAAAACCGTCACCACTGCTGTTTTTTGAATTAAAATTTCAACATTGTTAGCGATCGCTAAACTAATGTATTGATCCGTGATTTTAGCAACACGACCCAAAATGCCACCCGCTGTCATGATTTCATCGCCTTTAGCAATGGATGACATTAAATTTTGTTGCTCTTTAGCGCGCTTACTTTGTGGACGCCAAACAGCAAAATACATAAATAAGAAAAAGACAATAAACATTGGTAAAAAAGAAAGCAAGCTACCTTGTGTAGAATCAGCTGGAGTGGCAGTAGGCGCTGCATGAGCGCTTGAAACGACAAAATTAAAAACTTCCGCAAACATAAAACTCGCCTTATTGATAATCAGAAATAGAGCTGATTATAAGCTGTTTCTGGTAGCGATCAAAGCGGCTTTTTAACGTGTCCGTGAACGTGCCCGTCTTTTGATTTTTTAAAAGCGAAAAAGACGGGCACGCACGCGGGCACGTTCACGGGCACGTTTTAAAGCACGCTGGGGATGACAGGTCGTTATTTTCTTTCAATCCACATGGCATCGCCGTAGCTGTAAAAGCGATATTGTTGCTCGACTGCGGTTTTGTATGCTTCCAACAATCGCTCATGGCCGCCAAAGGCAGAAACCAGCATCAATAAAGTAGATTGTGGTAAGTGCAAATTAGTGATTAATACATCAGCGGATTTAAATTGATAGCCTGGCAAAATGAAAATATCCGTATCGCCTTGATACGGTTGAATACTGCCTGTTTTGCAAGCTGATTCCAGCGCACGCAACGTCGTGGTACCCACTGAAATCACACGATTGCCGCGCTCTTTGGCAGCAATGATTTGCTGACACAGTGTTGCCGACACATCGATGTATTCTGAGTGCATTTGATGCTCAGCAAGATTATTGACGCGCACTGGTGCAAACGTGCCCGCACCAATGTGTAAGGTTAAATAACCCATTTCCACTTGTTTTAACGTTAATTGTTGCAATAACGCTTGATCAAAATGAAACCCGGCCGTGGGTGCGGCAACAGAACCACGATGTTTGGCATAAACGGTTTGATAACGCTCAATATCACTCGCTTCTGCTTCTCGATGCATATAAGGCGGCAGTGGAATGTTACCAATCGCTTCGATCACTTGTAACACAGAATCTTGCGCTGACATTTTCACGCTACCGGATGATAAACAACCTAATAAGTAAAATTGTTGGCGACGCCCTAGCACGTTAAATCGCACATCCATCGGCAATAAAAATTCATCACCATCACGACAGGCCTTACTCGCTCGCACCATCGCTAACATATTGCCATCCGGCAAAATGCGCTCAATTAAAATTTCAACTTTGCCGCCTGATGGTTTTTGCCCAAACAATCTTGCTGGAATCACTTTGGTATTGTTAAACACTAATAAATCACCTGGATTTACCATGTTTAAAACATCGGCAAATTGACCATGCTGCAGACCTTCATTTTGCGTCACGCGCATTAATTTGCTCGCAGTACGCGTCTCTAATGGATAACGCGCGATTAAATCGGTCGGTAATTCAAAGTGAAAATCATTGAGTTGCATGTGAGTAATTTTTTATCTATTGTAAGAGTTATAATTTGCGTAGTTTAAACCAAGGATGGGCTATGAAAAAGCAAAATATTGTTGAATTTGCGGGCAATGAGAATAATATTAAAACAGAAGCTGCGCCAGAAACTGCGGTGAGCGAAGAATTGGAAGAAGCTATTGCGGCGTTGATTCATAGGATGAGGGAGTTAGGGCCGTTGTGATATTGCTTTTAACGTGCCCGTGAGCGTGCCCGCGTGCGTGCCCGTCTTTTCCGCTCTTAAAAAATCAAAAGACGGGCACGCTCACGGGCACGTTAAAAATCGCTTTACCCCACCGAAATTCTACATATATCAATCAACGTACTCGGCAACAACCCAAGCAACAACGCTGCGCCGCCATTGATGCTCACCGCCACCATCATCTCAGGCGATAATCTCACATTCGAACCCATGACTGCTTCTGTTGGTTCTTCGAAATACATCAACATCACGACTCGTAAATAATAGTACGCGCCAATGATCGCAAAGATTAAAGCAAGCGTTGCCAACCAAACCATTTTGGCTTGTACCAAGGCTTGTAATAATCCCAATTTAGCAATAAAGCCGACTGCAGGCGGCACGCCTGCCATGGAAAATAAAATTAATAACATCATAAATGCCAACCACGGGTTACGCGCATTTAAACCACGGAAATCATCAAGCTTGTCGTATTCAACACCGTCTCGACTCATCACAGCGATAATACCAAACGCGCCAGCAACTACTAATACATACGTGGTAATGTAAAACATCGCAGCAGAATAACCCGCTGTGGAATTAGGCCCCGCGATCACACCTAATAAGGTATAACCAATATGCGCAATCGAAGAATAGGCAAACATGCGTTTAATATTGGTTTGTACAATAGCTAAGGCATTCCCTAAAAACATCGATAACACTGAAATCACAATTAAGATTTGCACCCAATCGATTGCCAAACTTGGCATAGCCTGCACTAAGAGCCGCACGGTAACAGCAAAAGCAGCGACTTTAGGCGCACTGGCAATAAATAAAGTCGTAGGGGTTGCAGCACCTTGATAAACATCAGGCACCCACATATGAAATGGCACCGCTCCAAATTTAAAGACAATCCCACCTAATACAAAAATCAAAGCAAGTACTGGCACTAAATCATTGCGAGTTTGCAACACTTGCGCCACGCTATCTAATTGAATGCTGCCGGTTAAACCATACAACACAGAAATACCATACAATAAAATACCGGAAGCCAAAGACCCCAACACAAAATATTTCATCGCCGCTTCAACTGCTAAATTCGATTCGCGATACATCGCCACCATCGCATATAAAGCGAGTGACAATAATTCTAAGCCCAAATACATAGTTAAAAAGGTATATGCCGACGCCATGATAGACATGCCTAATACAGACAATAACCCTAATAAATAATATTCACTGCGCGCAATTTTACGTGTTTTAATATATTCACGAGCATAAGCGAATGAGAAAAAGCTAAACACATAAATCACTAATTTTGAAATAACAGCTAATTCATCAACAACATAGTGGCCACTGAAAGTAAGCAGTGGTTCTGCATATTCTTGAAATTGTGGCAACGTGAGCGTGAAAACGGCAATTAATGAAAATTGCACCGTATAGTACACGGCATCACGAAATCGATTAGCAAAAAACACATCGACTAATAAAACAAGACAGCACATGCACAATAAAAAGATTTCCGGCATTGCCATTGAAAATTGCGGAATCACAAAATCCATTACTTACCTCACAAAATTATACCAATGGGTGTGGAATACTCTGCAACAGCAGATTACCAATAGTGATATGCAGCATGTCTATCATTGGTTGCGGATACAAACCAAACAACAACACACCAGCCGTTAATAAAATGTAATTTGTTTTTTCTGTCCACGTAATATCTTTAAAGTTAGCCACGTAATCATTCGCCACAGGGCCAAAAAATACACGCTTATACATCCATAAAGTATAAGAAGCACTTAAGATCAATGAAGTGGCAGCAAAGAAAGCAATCCAAACGTTTGCTTGGAAGGCGCTCATCACAATCATAAATTCACCGACAAACCCTGCGGTTCCTGGCAAGCCCACATTCGACATAGCAAATAACATGAAAAATGCGGCAAAAATAGGCATGGTATGGGCGACACCGCCGTAATCTTTTATCAAACGACTGTGGTTATAAAAACGCTCTGACAATAAACCAACGCCTAAAAACATGGCGCCCGAACTAAACGCATGCGCCACCATTTGAATCACAGCGCCTTCTAAACTCATATTGGCATATTGCAATGAATGCGCATTATCAATCATGAAATAAATCATGTAACAACCAAGGGTTGCAAAACCCATGTGGGCAATCGAAGAATAAGCAATTAATTTTTTCATATCCGTTTGTACGATTGCGATCAAACCAATGTAAACAATAGCCACCAACGATAACACCACCATCATGCCTGATAATTCATAACAAGCTAATGGCGTGATGGGCATACTAAAGCGTAAGAAACCATACACCCCTAATTTCAACATTAATGCCGCCAACACCACCGAACCACCCGCTGGCGCTTCTGTATGCGCATCAGGCAACCAAGTGTGAATCGGGAACATCGGGATTTTCACTGCGAACCCAAGCAAAAATGCCACAAATAACCAAATTTGCGTGGTGCGATCTAGTGGCAAACCATAAAAATCTTGGATTAAAAAACTACCGGTTTGTTGGTATAGATAAAGCAACGCAACCAACATCAACACTGAGCCTAAAAAAGTAAACAAGAAAAATTTGATGGAAGCGTAATAACGATTTGCACTACCCCACATACCAATCGATAAATACATTGGAATCAACATGCCTTCCCAGAAGACATAAAATAAAATCGCATCCATGGCGCAAAACACACCGATGATCATACTTTGTAACACTAAAAACATTGCCATGTATTGAGCAACACGCAATTTAATGGCATGACAACCGGCGATCACAACCAACAAACCCGTAAAGTTAGTCAACACCACCATTAACAATGAAATACCATCAACACCCAGTGCATAGCGAATTTGATACGCATGAATCCACAAATGCATTTCCGTAAATTGCATTTGCGCACTATTGGTATCAAAGTGCAGACATAAGGGTATGGAAAACGCTAAATTTAAAAGCGTTGCCACAACAGCAATACCACGCGCCCAATTTGCATTTTTATCACCACCGGTACATAACACAATGACTGCCGCCACAATTGGCAACCAAATCATGATGGATAATAAAGGAAGTTGTGTCCACATACGTTACGCTCCCACAAACCAGACTAATAAAAACAAGACACCGATAATCATTGCGAACGCGTAATGATAGATATAACCCGTTTGCATTTTGCGCGCGACTTCAGCAAATCGTCGCACCGCTCGACCTGAGCCATTAACAGCAACACCATCAATTAATTTTTTATCACTAACATCATAAAACGCTTGCCCTAAATCACGGCCGCCATGCACAAACACGGTTTGGTTAAATTCATCAAAACCATATTTATGAACTAAAATGTAATAAATCCAAGAAAAACGGCGTTTTAAAATATCTGACCAACGCGGCATAAAACTGATAAAGATAAAAGCGGTCGCAATACCAGCAAGAGAAAACCAAAAAGTAAGTGAAAAAGGTGCTGATAATGACATTTGCATAGCACCATGAAATTCTTCTGCTAGTGTCGCCATGACATTGTGCTCTGGTGCTACAAAAATCGTATCACTCAATATGGTTGGCGTTGCATACAACATTGGCTCAACTAAAATGTAACCAACAATGACACTTGGAATCGCTAACAATACTAATGGCAACCAAACCACCCAAGGTGACTCTTCGATATGCCCTTTTAATTCTGGCGATGTTCTGTCATTGGTGTGGAATGTCATTAATAACGCACGGAACATATAAAGTGGTGTGACAAATGCACTCACTAACACACAAACATAGGCATAATGCGCACCTGGAATCGTACTCAATTCCACTGCTTCAATAATCGTATCTTTTGAGAAAAAGCCAGAAAACGGCGGTAATGCGCACAATGCGAGCGTTCCTAACACAAACGTGATGTAGGTAATCGGCATTTTTTTCGCAAGCTGCCCCATGTGCCGCATATCTTGTTCGTGATGCAACGCAATAATCACCGAACCCGCACATAAGAATAATAATGCTTTAAAGAAAGCATGCGTTACCAAATGAAAAATAGCCGCATCATAAGCCGAGGCACCCAGTGCCACAGCCATGTAACCTAATTGCGATAATGTCGAATACGCAATGACGCGTTTAATATCAAATTGCGTCACTGCCAAAAAGCCCATGAATAATGCCGTCGTACCACCGATCACTAAAATGAAACTCAACACCGGTGTTGCCGATTCAAACAAGAATGAAGTACGTGCCACCATATATATACCAGCGGTTACCATGGTTGCGGCGTGGATCAAAGCAGAAATGGGGGTTGGACCTTCCATCGATTCTGGTAACCACACATGCAACGGCACTTGTGCTGATTTACCCATAGCACCAACAAATAATAATGCGCAAATCACAGTAATGACCGCCACCGGGTGACCTGGAATAATTTCCATGGTTTGATTGGCCACCGTTGCCACATTGGCAAACACAGTATGATAATTGAGCGAATTAAAATATAAAAGAATACCGGCAATCGCTAAAATAAAACCAAAATCACCGACGCGATTGACTAAAAATGCTTTTAAACTGCCATTAACAGCAGCTTCACGCTCAAACCAAAAGCCGATTAATAAATAAGAAATTAATCCGACCCCTTCCCAACCAAAAAATAACAATAAAAAGTTATCAGATAACACTAATACTAACATCGCAAAAGTAAATAATGACACATAACAAAAAAAGCGTTGATAGCCATCATCTTCTGCCATATAACCAATGGTGTAAATGTGCACCATCCATGAAACAAATAAAACAACCAGTAACATCGTCGCACTTAAACGATCTAACAAAAAGCCAATATCAAAATGCAGCACACCTGCGGTTGCCCAAGTATAAAATGTTTGATCAACACTTGGCACACCATCGATCACGAATGCTTTAAATAAACAAAGCGAGAGAAAGAACGCTATGCCAACAAAACTCACTGCTATGCGATGGGATGCTGTTTTACCAAGCAATTTGCCAAAAAAGCCAACAATCAATGCGCCGACTAAAGGACAAAAAACAACAAGTGATGCAATCGAAACTAACGATATTTCCACGTGATTATCCTTTTAAAGCATCAATATCTTGCACTTCAATCGTGCCACGCTTGCGATATAAAACGACTAAAATCGCAAGTCCAATTGCAGCTTCAGCTGCGGCTACTGTCAAAATAAAGAAAACAAACACTTGTCCTGACACTAAATTTAAAAAATGAGAAAACGCGACAAAGTTGGTATTGACCGCCAACAGTAATAATTCTATCGACATCAATAAGACGATAATATTTTTACGATTCAAAATAATACCCGCAACACCCAACCCAAACAGTATTGCAGCCAACATTAAATATTCTGTTAGTGACACCATAATCAATTACCCTGCTTTGGCTCAGAAGCCATTTTAATAATACGCAAACTCGTTTTTGGATTAGCCGCTACTTGTTTACTGACGCTTTGTACTTTACGGGCACGTGGACCGCGATGCGTTAAAGTAATAGCTGCAATAATGCCGGCTAACAAAATCACGCCAGCCACTTCGAAGGGGTAAGCATATTGTGTATAGAGCAACATGCCCAATTCTTCGGTATTGCTCACGCCACTCACGTTAACCGCAGGTAAGGGCATATCAATTGCACCAAAATAAGTTGGGCTTAACACCAACATGACTAAACCGGTTAACGCTAATGTCACGACAACACCAATTGGCCAATAGGCAACAAAACCACTCATTTTACTTTCGCGATCAATATTTAACATCATGACGACGAACAAGAACAATGTCATGACAGCGCCGACATAGACTAAAATTAAAATCAGGGATAAAAATTCGGCTTCTAATAACATCCAAACCCCTGCCATGGAAAAGAATGTAACCACTAACGATAAAACACTACGCACAGGATTACGTGCTGTAATAACCAGCACTGCTGATAACACAGCAACAAAGGCAAAAGCATAAAAAATGAAATGTGTTGGAGTTAGCATCGCAGCCTCTTTTACCTATAATCACTATCTTGTTGTCTATCTTTGGCAATTTGAATTTCGTATTTATCGCCTAAAGCCAATAATTCTTGTTTGGTTAGAATATTTTCACCGCGATTTTCAAAATGATAATCAGCCATGTTGGTTAACACGATAGAATCAACCGGGCACGCTTCTTCACAAAAACCGCAATAAATACATTTAAACAAATCGATATCATAACGAGTGGTGCGACGCGTACCATCTTCACGCGGTTCAGCCTCAATCGTGATGGCCAAGGCCGGACAAACGGCTTCGCATAATTTACAACCAATGCAACGCTCTTCGCCATTAGGGTAGCGGCGTAGTGCATGTAAGCCACGAAAACGTGGTGATGTTGGTGTTTTTTCTTCTGGATATTGAATGGTAAATTTCTTTTTCCAAAAATATTTATTAGTCACATTCATACCGACCAATAAATCCCACAATGAAAATGTTTTAATATAATGCACTAAACGTTTAATCATATGCATTAGCCTCCCCACCATGGACTCAATTTAAATTGCACTGCAAATGCAATCACGACCACCCAAATTAATGTGATGGGAATAAATATTTTCCAGCCTAAGCGCATGATTTGATCATAACGATAGCGTGGCAAAGTTGCTCGTAACCACAAGAAGCAATATAAGAAAACACTCGCTTTTAATAACAACCAAATATAACCCGGTACAAAAGCAAATAAATTACCTAAAAACGGTATGTTTTGAAACGGTGACAACCAACCGCCTAAAAACATTAAAGACACTAATGTCGAAATCATTACCATGTTGACGTATTCAGCAAAGAAAAATAACGCAAATGCCACGCCTGAATATTCGACATGAAACCCCGCCACAATTTCAGATTCACCTTCGGCGACGTCAAATGGTAAACGATTGGTTTCTGCTAAGCCTGATATCCAAAAGACTAAAAACAACGGTAATAACGGCAACCAATACCAATGCCACACACCGCCCGCTTGTGCTGCCACAATGGTTTGAAAATTAAGTGATCCCGCTGCCATCATGACACCAATCAACGAAAAACCCATGGCAATTTCATACGAGATCGATTGCGCAGCCGCACGCAGCGCCCCAAACATCGCGTATTTAGAATTAGTCGCCCAACCGGCAATCATAATACCGTACACGCCGAGTGATGAAATCGCTAAAGTATAAAGCACCGCCGCATTGACATTGGTCAGCACGACACCTTGATCGAATGGCACAACCGCCCAAGCAATTAACGCCGTACCAAAACTAATAATCGGCGCTAATATAAATAAAAATCGGTTGGATGCTGTTGGCACGATGATTTCTTTGGTTAACAATTTGATGGTATCAGCAAACGGCTGCAACAATCCGCCAGGGCCGACACGATTAGGGCCAATACGCACGTGCATGTAACCAATCACTTTGCGCTCAAAATACGTGAGATAAAGCACGATTAAAATCAAGCCGGCTAATATTCCGACGATTTTTAAAACAATCATTAACACTAACATTAACTCAGCAAACATATTGCACTCTCTCTCGCCAACTTACGCCGAAACCTTTTGTAGTTGCACCAAGCCAAATAAATCATGCAAACCCACTGTTTGTGCAATCCCACCGGCAACCCACACAGCTTGCTGCGGTACACGCTCATCTATTACAGCAATTAAGGTGACATGCGATGTCGCTTGTGTCACTTTGACAAAATCACCATCCTCAATACCTAATAAACGCGCTGTTTTTGAATGCAAACGCGCCGTTGCGACTTCACCATTCATTGCGGTTTGCGCAAAATGCAATGGTTCTGAGCGACGCACGATAGCATCACCTGCATAAATCGGAATTTCACCAATACGGGATAACGTTTGGTTTTGAGTTTGATCTTTTGCAGTTAATGTTCCCGCTTTGATTGCGCCAGGCAATTGATCAACGGTTGCTAACAATGCTTTTAATTCATCACGCACTTCTTCTGAACTTTCATAATTAAAACCATCAATATGCAAGAAATTAGCAAGCACACGGAATACTTTCCATGCCGGTCTTGCGTTTTCAAAAGCTTTCGCACAGCCTGTGAAGCTTTGCCATTCACCACGTGCATTAACAAACGTGCCGGACGTTTCAGTGAATGCTGCGATGGGGAAAATAATATCGGCTTTGGCTGCGACAATTGGGTTTAAGTAAGTGGAAAAAGCAATAACTGATTCCGCTTGTTTAATCGCAGCAATGGCATCTGCTGAATTTGCGCAATCAAGATCTGGCTCGACATTAAGTAATAAATAATTTTTTAATGGAGTTGCCAGCATATCATAAGCATTCACACCGCTCAGGTTGGCATCGCTACCCGCTGCATGACGATGTGGCACAAATCCTGCCAGCCATGCGCCAGATGAATTAGCACCATCTGTCATCAGAGATAACGTACCACCTGTTAATGTTGCAATTTTTTGGGCAAGCGCGCGAATAACAGCCGCTTCACTATGATGAATTGCTAAACTGCCGACAATAATCGCAACGCGTTTTTTCTCATGTAAAGCAACAGCGATTGGGTGATCGTTATTTTTTTCGATTGCACTCACTAATTGCATTAACGCACTGGGTAATTGATGCGGCGCTACAATTTCCTTTGCCGCTAATGGAAAATTGAAATCATAATCCATTGGGTTAATTGCCGCGACCATGGCTTGATGTTTAGTAACCGCTTGACGCACGCGCAAACCAGCGATTGGTTGTTCATGGGTTAAGTGGGAGCCAATCAATAAGATCGCATCGCTTTCTTCTAATGCATCCAGCGATGCTTGCATGCCTGGAAAAAGCGGCATATCAGCATCATCACGCATATCTTGTTCACGCAAACGATGATCGATATTAACAATACCTAATGCACGCGCGATTTTTTGTAATAAATAATATTCTTCGATTGTTGCGCTTTGATGTGCTAACACACCATATTGATTGATGCCACTTCGTTTAATGTTGTCATGAATACGCGTTGCTGCTGCATTCAAGGCAGTTTGCCAATCCACAGGTTGCAATTTACCCTGCACGCGCATCAATGGTTCGCCTAAACGATCAGCGTGATTAAGACCTGCATATGAAAAACGATCCCGATCAGAAATCCAGGTTTGATTAACCGCTTTGCATTCGCGTGAAACAACACGCATCACTTTACCTGTTAAGGTATGCACATTAATGTGTGAACCTAAACAATCATGCGGCGCAATTGCTGCGGATTGTTTTAATTCCCAAGGACGCGCGGTAAAACGATAGGGTTTTGACGTTAATGCACCCACTGGGCAAAGATCGATGATATTACCTGATACTTCAGAACGTAGCGCATGTTGTTGGACAAACGTTTTAATTTCCGCATGGCCACCACGTTGCGTCACGCCCAATTCACGCAGACCGGCCACTTCCGTACCAAAACGTACGCATCTCGTACACAAAATACAACGCGTCATTTCAGTTGCAACCAATGAGCCTAAATTTTCATCTTCGACTGCGCGTTTGGTTTCATCATAATGCGACCAATCCGAACCATAACCCATCGCAATATCTTGCAATTCACATTCACCGCCTTGATCGCAGATCGGGCAATCAAGCGGGTGGTTAATTAATAAAAATTCCATGACAGCACGTTGTGCTTCAATGGTTTTTGGCGATTGGGTAAAGATTTTCATACCCTGCATCACGGGTGTCGCGCATGCTGGTAATGTTTTTGGTGATTTTTCAACTTCGACCAAACACATACGGCAATTAGCCGCAATGGATAAATGCTTGTGATAACAAAAACGCGGAATATAAATGCCCGCCGCATCCGCTACTTCAATCACCATTTGATTAGGCTTAGCTGTTAGCTTTTTGCCGTCAATTTCAATTTCAATGTCAGCCAAAATACAATCTCCGAAGCTCAAACCAACGTTTCTGGTAAACACTTACCATGTTCAATGTGATAAACAAATTCATCATAAAAATGCTTTAAACAACCTGCCACCGGCCAAGCGGCCGCTTCACCAAAAGCACAAATGGTGCGGCCTTCAATATTTTTAGCAACGCGGCGTAAATTTTCTAAATCTGCCATTTTGCCACGACCATGTTCGATATCATGCACTAAACGGTATAACCAACCGGTACCTTCACGGCAGGGTGTGCATTGGCCGCAAGATTCTTCCATGTAAAATTCTGACATGCGCTCGAGTAATTTCACGATACAAGTGCTTTCATCAAACACAATCACAGCGCCCGAACCTAAACCGGATCCGGCTTTTTGAATGGAATCAAAATCCATGTCTAAATTCATCATGATGTCGCCTGGTATAATTGGCATCGAGGTACCGCCTGGAATAACCGCTTTTAAACGTCGGCCGTGACGCACACCGCCCGCCAAGGCTAATAAATCTTTAAATGGTGTACCTAATGGAATTTCAAAATTGCCAGGATGATTCACGTGCCCTGACACTGAGAAAATCTTGCAACCACCGTTATTGGGTTTACCTAAATTCAAAAACCATTCCGCGCCTTTTTCTAAAATCACCGGAATAGATGCAAATGTTTCCGTATTATTAATGGTGGTTGGTTTGCCATATAAACCACGCGCTGCGGGAAAAGGTGGTTTAAAGCGTGGATAACCGCGCTTACCTTCTAAAGCTTCCATCATCGCGGTTTCTTCACCGCAAATATAAGCGCCTGCACCTAAGTGTGAATGTAATTCAAAATCGACACCTAAACCAAAAATGTTTTTACCAATTAAACCAGCACGTCTTGCTTCTTCTAATGCCGCCTCAAAACGCTCGTATGGTTCCCAATATTCACCGCGAATATAATTGTAACCAACGGTTGCGCCCATCGCATAGCCGCCAATTGCCATACCTTCGATTAATTGGTGTGGATTAAAGCGTAAAATATCACGATCTTTACAAGTGCCTGGTTCACCTTCATCAGAATTACATAACACGTATTTTTGACCCGGTGCATCACTGCGGATAAAGCTCCACTTTAAACCGGTTGAGAAACCCGCACCACCTCGACCACGTAAAGCAGCCGCTTTGATTGATTCAATGATTTCAGCTTTCGGTGTTTTATCACGCAGGATTTTTTTCCATTGCTCATAGCCGCCCGCACTGACATAAGTATCGAGTGTCCACGGTTTATCTAACCCTAGTGTTCTAAAACAAACTTCATTTGCCATAGATTACCCTTCAAGCTTCGCTAAAATCTCATCCATTTTTTCTGGATTAAGATGCTCATAATATTTTTTGCCGATTTGACAAGCAGGTGCACCAATGCACGCACCCAAGCATTCGACTGAACGTAAAGTAAATTTGCCATTTGTCGTTGTTTCACCGACTTTGACATTTAAACGTTTTTTTAAATGTTCCATTAATTCGGTAGAACCATTCATCATACAAGAAACATTAGTGCAAACATCAATAACGTGTTTACCCATCGGCACTAAAAAATACATCGAATAAAACGAAGCAACCTCATAAACGGCAATCGGTGGCATTTCAAGATATTCAGCAACAGCATCCATTAATTCGGGTGTTAACGAATTACCATTCGCTTCTTGCACTAAACGTAATGCTTCAAACACACCTGAGCGTTTTTGATCAGGCGGATAGCGCAACAACCATTGATCGATGCGACTACGAATTTCAGGGGACAATAAAGGTTTTGTTGTTATCATCGATCAATCTCCCCAAACACAATATCTAAACTCGACAACACAGAAACAACGTCTGCTAACATGTGACCTTTAATTAATTCATTTAAACCGGCTAAATGCGGGAAACCTGCCGCACGGATTTTTAAACGATAAGGTTTATTGGCACCATCTGAGACTAAATACACACCAAATTCACCTTTGGGATGTTCAACCGCTGCATACACTTCGCCAGCAGGTACCGAATAACCTTCGGTCATGTTTTTAAAGTGATGAATCATCGCTTCCATACTAACTTTCATTAATTCACGTGATGGCGGCGCTACTTTATAATCGTCAATAATCACCGGACCTGGATTGTTACGCAGCCAACTCACACACTGCTGAATAATACGATTTGATTGTCGCATTTCTTCGACACGCACCAGATATCGATCATAGCAATCGCCATTGACACCCACAGGAATATCAAAATCAAGACGATCGTAAACTTCGTAGGGTTGTTTTTTTCGTAAATCCCAAGCAACGCCCGAACCGCGTAACATGGGGCCCGTGAATCCTAGCGCTATGGCGCGTTCTGGTGAAATCACACCAATATTAACGGTACGTTGTTTCCAAATTCGATTGTTTGTTAATAAATTTTCATACTCATCGACTAACTTTGGAAAACGTTTGGTAAAATCTTCGATAAAATCGAGTAATGAACCTTGGCGATTTTCATTTAATTCGGCAACTTCTTTAGCTGTTTGCCAACGTGATGGCTGAAATTGTGGCATTTTATCTGGTAAATCACGATACACACCACCTGGTCGATAATATGTTGCATGCATACGCGCACCCGATACCGCTTCGTAACAATCGAGTAAATCTTCACGTTCACGGAAGCAATATAAAAACACCGCCATTCCCCCGTTATCTAAACTATGCGCTGCCAACCATAATAAATGATTTAAAATACGAGTGATTTCATCAAACATGACACGAATATATTGCGCGCGAACCGGCGGTGTAATGCCAAGTAATTTTTCAATCGCTAACACATAGCCATGCTCATTACACATCATCGAAACATAATCGAGACGATCCATGTAACCGATGGAATGATTAAAAGGCTTACTTTCTGCTAATTTTTCTGTAGCGCGATGCAACAACCCAATATGCGGATCAGCACGAACAATGGTTTCACCATCGACTTCTAAAATTAAGCGTAACACACCATGCGCTGCGGGATGTTGCGGACCAAAGTTAAAAGTGTAATTTTTAATTTCGGGGGCATTATTTTCCATCGCTATTCTCCTTATGTGGCATGAGATAGCGGTTATCGTGACGAATCACTTTTGGCTCAAGCACACGCGCTTCAATGCTCACTGGTTCATACACCACCCGTTTTAATCCTTGATCGTAGCGCGCTTCAACACGGCCGATTAAAGGAAAATCTTTGCGGAATGGATGACCGACAAAACCATAATCTGTCAAAATGCGGCGTAAATCGGGGTGTCCGCGGAAAATAATGCCGAATAAATCGAATACTTCACGTTCAAACCAATCAGCTGCTGGCCAAATATCAATAACGGAATCCACCAAGGTATCGGATGTTGCCGGGATATTCACATGCAAACGCACACGTTGATTACGCGTGACAGACAACAAGTGATAAACAATACTAAAACGATATGGCAAATCATGCACGGATTCAGGATCGGCTTTTAAACCTGTGACACCACGACTAAAACCTGTTTCAGTTGCTTCTTGGGTTTCCCAATCATCTAAACCATAATGCAAATAATCAACCGCAGTGACATCGACTAATAATTTAAAATCAAATTCAGGGGTATCTCGCAAAATAGCTGAGACCGTTAATAAGGATTCTGGTTTCACTGTTAATGTTAATTCATTAAAAGCGACTTGCACATTTTCCAAATGCGCGGCGCATCGTTCCTCAACTTGAGTACGCAAGTGTAAAATGTCTGCCATTAACTATCCTTACCGTTCTATGGTTTCGTTGCGACGAATTTTATTTTGTAATTGAATAATCCCATACATCAAAGCTTCCGCCGTTGGCGGACAACCAGGCACGTATACATCCACGGGTACAATGCGATCACAACCGCGTACCACGGAATAAGAATAATGATAATAACCACCACCATTAGCGCATGAACCCATGGAAATCACCCATCGTGGCTCTGCCATTTGATCGTAAACTTTGCGTAACGCGGGCGCCATTTTGTTACATAATGTTCCCGCGACAATCATCAAATCGGATTGTCTTGGACTTGGGCGGAAAATCACGCCGAAGCGATCTAAGTCATAACGAGAAGCCGCAGAATGCATCATTTCAACCGCGCAACAAGCTAAACCAAAAGACATTGGCCACAACGAACCTGCGCGTGCCCAATTAAAAATATTTTCAGCAGATGTAACATAAAACCCAGGTTTTACTAGATCGGTTATTCCCATTCTAGTGCTCCTTTTTTCCACTCATAAATGAAACCGACAGTGAGTAAGCCTAGAAAAATCCCCATGGTCGTCATGCCAAACCAACCGAGTTGACGAAACACAACTGCCCACGGCACTAAAAAGGCCGTTTCTAAATCGAAGATGATGAATAAAATCGCGACCAAATAAAAACGCACATCGAATGGTGCGCGTGCATCATTGTAAGGTTCAAAACCGCATTCGTAGGATGATAATTTTTCAGGGTCTGGTTTTTTTGGGCTGAGCAAATACCCAAGTGTTGGCGCAATAATACCAACGCCTAACCCAAGTACAATGAAGATGAATACTGGTAAGTAATTCTCTAGCAACCCAATCTCTCCCCTGATAATGGATAACGGCCATTTGCCTGGACACGCCTTTGAAACGTGCCCGTGAGCGTGCCCGCGTGCGTGCCCGGTTTTTCCGCTTTTTTGTAACTATGAGAAAAAACCGGGCACGCACGCGGGCACGCTCACGGGCACCTTTAAAAACATATCAAAGTTACAATTCTTCTACCGATGCCCGGACTCGAACCGGGACAGCTTGCGCCACTACCACCTCAAAGTAGCGTGTCTACCAATTCCACCACATCGGCAAATATAGTTTCTCTCTTATATCATTTATCTGTTTGTTGCTGGCAATGTCACCGGTAACGTCGGTGGTGTTGTGACATCTACTGCTGGCTTGGTATCAGCCGCGCTTGGCACGACTGGTGCTGCAGGTATTGCCGGCAAAGTCATCGACGCTGCTTTTTCTTGTTTCACTGCACGAGTTGCCATGTAATTCATCGCAAGGCTTGTGACGAAAAAAATAGCAGCTAAACTCATGGTTAAGCGAAATAAAAATGAGCCTGAACCTTTACTACCAAATACTGTTTGCGAAGCGCCACTACCAAAAGCAGCACCAACCGATGCGCCTTTACCTTGTTGAACAAGCACCAGCGCAATAATGCACACGGCCGCGAATACATGAATAAGTAACACTATTTGGTACATTCAAACCTCGATGCTTCACAAATCTTTAAAAAGCTACCTGCCTCAAGTGCTGCTCCGCCAATTAAACCGCCATCAATATCGGGCATGGCTAAAAGAGAACCAGCGTTCTCAGGCTTCATACTGCCGCCGTACAGTATACGAATTGCTCCGCCTATATCAACCTTATTTTGACGAATTAATTCACGAATAAAGTGGTGTGCTGCTTGGGCTTGCTCACTGGTTGCTGTCAATCCGGTACCAATCGCCCAAACTGGTTCATATGCAATCACTGTGTTTTGAAAAGAATCAATGCCATTAACAGCAATCACGGATTCGATCTGTTGACGTAAAACTTGCTCAGTCACGCCTTTTTCGCGCTCAGCTTGTGTTTCGCCTACACATAAAATCGGTTGTAAACCGGCATCGATGGCTGCTTTAAATTTTTGCGCGACGATAGGTAAATCGTCGTTGAAAATGGATCGACGTTCGGAGTGACCCACTAACACGTAGCGGCAACCAATATCAGCCAACATCGAGCCCGACACTTCGCCGGTAAAAGCACCGTTTTTGCCGATATATAAATTTTGTGCGCCGAGTTGAATGCGCGTGTCTTCAATTAACTCTTTCACTTGCAACAAATGTACAAATGACGGCAATACTAAAACATCGATTTCAACGCATTCATCCATGCCTTGCTTAATACCACCTATCAACTGCGCAACTGCATCAGTTGAACCATTCATTTTCCAATTGCCTGCGATTAATGGTTTACGCATGTGTTTTTCCTTTTTAAATTTGTTTTTAAACGTGCCCGTGAGCGTGCCCGCGTGCGTGCCCGTCTTTTACGGTTTTTAAAAAATCAAAAAACGGGCACGCACGCGGGCACGCTCACGGGCACGTTTAAAAGCGTTTCCGGGTTGACAAGACGCGAGCACATCATACCAACACCCACTATCTCCAACCTAACTTTTTTTGCGCTTCTTTCATATCAGGAACCACTGTGTCTTTCATAAAGCGATTCATCGTCGTAAACACACTTAAAAACATCGCGCGCCCTAAAAACATATTCGCAGCGACTTTTACTTGTTTGATTCGACGCTCAGTCACATTTAAATCTTTGCCAATCTGATAAGGCGCGGCTGCTTTAAAACCTTTTCCGTTTTTATCGAGTGCGTGCGCTACCAAATGATATTGACCAATCGCTGAAAGACCGACATTAAATAAAAATAAATTGGTCATCGGTGATAAAGTCAACATGAAAGCAGTTTCGCGACCAAAAGCTGCCAAAATACTACCCGGGCGCACATTCCAACTAATGGCAATTCCTTTGTTGTATTGAATAATGGGCATTTCAATGACATTAGCAACCACTGTACCCAAAGCAACCGGCGCCAAAATTCCTAAAATTTTGCCGGTCGTACTATTCGCGCCGTAATGCTCGTGAATTTTATCTTGCGTATAAGCTTGTCCGCCAAACACTATCCCACCGCGTATGCAATTTGCAAACACACCGCGCCACATGCCTGGATAAGCATCTAAAAAAGTAGCGGAAAGATTCGTGTGTAAAACAGCATGATTCATGATTGAGCGCGCGGGATAAGACACTGCTTGCGTGACGGTTGCGGAAAAAAGATGGTAACCGAAATCATCCGCTTTTTTTTCTGATGGTTTGACTGTGACACTGATTGTTGTTGGTGCTGAAAACGCTACTTCTTGTTCAAGAAATGAATTTGCAGTTAGCTTTTCTTGCTCACGAGAAAAAATCGCATGCCGAAGTTTAAATGCTTGCGCAAAATACCCCATTACCACTCCCTAATTAGTTATTAATTTTATGAAGCGCGCAATGTTATAGGAAGGTGGGAGTGGTGGGAAGTAGCCTGGACACGTTTTTTGTGTCCGGGTTTTGTTGCATCTGGATATCTCTCGATGCAACAAAACCCGGACACAAAAAACGTGTCCAGGCTACATTTACATCGTATGACGCTTGTGAGCTTCTTGTTTGGACTTAACCGCTTCATCTAGGGCACTGTATTTTTCTTCGGATTTACCCAAGGTCTTTGCAATATCTGCATCTTTGTCTAAGCCCTTCGTTGTTGTAAACTGCACTAATTTCTGAGCCTGTTCCAACAATGGTTTAACTTTATTTACCTCAAACTCCTTAATCTCATCAGAACCATTCGGCATCGCATCGACAATATTTTTCGTGCGATCAAAACCTGCATGTAATAATCGGTGCTCTTGCAAAATAGCTTCCTTAACCGCGTCATTATCGCCTGTAATGGCCGCGATCTCAGTAAGACGTTTTGTTGCGGCTTCTGCCGGATTATTTAATATCTCAACTTCCTTATTACTATATTGAATACTAACACCCGATTCTTTAAGGACGGTTTCATTATCTTTATAAGCTGTCGTACTAACACTAGCAGCATCACCTTTAACAGCATCAATAGCAGCCGCTGTTTTTTCAGCCGCTTCTTTTACAGCCGAGCCCGTAAGTGGCTCTTCTTTGTAATCCGCTTTTTTGCAATCACTCACAATCGCATCCACTTTATTTCGCACTTCTTTTACTTTTTCAACAAATTGAGTCACCGCTGCTTCTTTCGCAGCAGGATCAGCAGCCGCCAATACAGCGTCTTTTGCTTTACCCAATTCACTTTGACTGACTTTTAACTCATCTATTTTTTCGTTGAGACGAACTTTAGGATCAATCACCGCCTCTATCGCCGCTGTATTTTTCACGGCTAACACTTTTGCCTCTAATTCTTGTAATTTTTTTAGCGCATCAGCAACACCTGGCTTGCCGACATTGGCGGGATCATTTAGTGTGGCTCGTAAATCTTTAATTTCCTTTTCAAGTTTCACTAATTCGGCTAGATATTTTTTAGCAATTTCACTGGTGGGTGAACCTTTTGCTAATAATTTTTGGATTTCACTTAATTGATCTTTAGTAGCATCAACTGCTTTTTCTAATGCTTTAATTTGCTGTGGTAATTTATCAAGGCTTAGTTTCCCACCCACAAGTTCTGCAGCAGCAGCTTTTACTTCTTCGGTTCTGGTTTGTAATTTGTCGCTGTGATGAGCATGATGTATGGCTTCTATTTTTGCATTTAAATCTTTATCGCCTAAAAGATTTTGTTGCGATTGTGCAATCTTAGCTAAAATTCGTGCACACGTATTTTTTTCATAAAATCTAGGATTACTTAAACGCTCAATCAACAGAGCATCCCCAATCCGAATGGCAATCGGTTTCGCCGCTAAAGCTTGATCAATAATCGCCTCAACCCTACTTAAACTGTAATCACCAGGGCTTTTAATATTAGGAAAACTCAATACCAATTTAAATTGGCCGGCTAACTTATAAGTTTCCATTTTCGCGCGTTGCCCTTGAATACTTTGGTCTGGACTTGTGATATGGCCTTTTTCATCTAAAAAAAGTTTATATATTTTATCTTCAACTTTGCCTTTTTCATCTTTAAATTGAAAATTAAGCCAACCTGGTTTAACGTCATATTGCAAACCTTCGCCATCTAAGCGCGCATCTTCTTCAATTTCTTCTTCCATCGATCCGCCATCAACACGCTTGATAACGAATTTAGAACCAGCATCTATCGAAGCAAATCGCTTATTTGCTTCCATTTCTTTTTTGCGCAATTCTTCTTGCTCACGTTCTTTTTCAGTTAATTGCTTGGGTTCTTCAGGTTTTTTAGTTGTGCTTGAATCTGATCCGCTATGCATACATCACCTCTAGTATTATTTTTTTAGCGATTTTCTAATTTGCTGGTTTGCATCATCAATGCTTGTTCGTTATAAAGTCTTAAATCTTTAAATAAAGGGTCAAAATGCAAAATTTCCATCTCGCGACCATGTTGATCTGCTAAATGTTGCGCTCTCACCCAAACGGCGCGCTCTAATTTTTCAAAGCCGGCCATTTCGATCACCCAACCGCGGTTATACACCTCACTAGTCATTGCTTCCGCTGTTTCAATGGCATCTTTTAAAGTGCGATCTTCTGAAAATAATTTTTTCGGTGCCATGATTAACGCGCTGCCAGCGTCGTAAACATTAAAATGTGGGCTAACCCCTGGTACATCAATTATTACTTTTTTTCCAGGCGCTTCTAAATTGAGCGCATCCCAAATGGTTAAGTGCGCGAATCTTTCTAATAAGTAATAAACATCGGCTTTGGTAACAGGTCGGGATTTAGCACTAGCAACGTGCTCAGATAGCAGTGGTGGATTCGGATTTGCCATAGCGCTTTTCCTCAGAAAAACTTTCTATATTGCTTTATTATATAACAGTTATACGGGAAACGCTCCATTATTCATCCACTCATATAGCTCGGTAGTAACTATTTGGCATTTAAAGCATTTGCTGCCGCATTGGAGTGTTTTCGTGCATTTTCGCACACATCCCTTGTTTATCCAATGCGATAAATGACATCGCATGGTTTCGGGGTCAACGGCAAAAATAGCGCATAAATGACTTAGGCTTGCCACTCTCACTTGCATCAAATGTTTTTTTAAGGCGATCAAACTCATTAACCACCTCCTGTTGTATTTAATGCGGGCGCGAGTGTTAATGGTTTAAAATCATCACGTTTCGCAATATAGCGAATAATCATAATGGTGCCTACAAAAATACTTAACATGGCGGTGATCCATAATGCAGAACTGAGTGGATGACGGGTAAAAGTTGCCGCTTGATAAAATAGAACAGCCACACCATATGCCGCCCCCATCATCCAAACAGCTGAAAATACTGTCCAACCGCGATGCATTTCACGCAACATCACAGCCATGGTTGAAACGCAGGGAAAATACAACAACACAAATAAAAGATAAGCAAAAGCGCCAATTTGACCATCAAATTTTAACGCCATCATGCCATAGACATCCGTCACACCATGACCCATTTGGGTGTATAGAGTGTTTAATGTACCCACCACGACTTCTTTCGCTAACACGCCTGTCACTAACCCAACCGTTGCCGGCCAATTATCCGCATGAATACCCATCGGTGCAAATACCGGTGTCATCCATTGACCGACCACCGATAATAATGAATGCGTATCACCCAGACCGGCATTCATCGTGCCATCTAAATTAAAGCTATTTAAGGCACCAATTAACATACAAATCGGCACAATTAATTTACCAGCGCGAAAAACAAAACTGCGCAAGCGCTGCCAGGCGTGCAACATCACACTTTTGAAATGGGGAAAATGATAAGCGGGTAATTCCATGACCAATGGCGCAGGCTCACCACGCAATACTGTTTTTTGCAATAAAAAGCCAGTAAAAATAGCCATTAAAACGCCAATCAAATATAACGCGAACACAATATTTTGCCCACCGTGCGGGAAAAACGCAGCAGCGAATACAGCGTAAATGGCTAAGCGCGCACCGCATGACATAAAAGGTGTCATCAAGATTGTTAAAATGCGATCACGCATATGTGGCAACGTGCGTGCCGCCATGACAGCAGGTACATTACAACCAAAACCGACAATCATCGGCACAAATGCTTTCCCAGGTAACCCTAATGCGCGCATCACACGATCAACAACAAAGGCAGCGCGCGCCATGTAACCTGAATCTTCGAGAAACGCTAAGAAGATAAACATGGCACCAATCACTGGAATAAAAGTCACCACAGTACTAATGCCTTTACCCACACCGTTTGCTAATAAAACAATTAACCAATTCGGCGCTTGTAAATATTGCAAAGCGGAACCTAAACCATCGACAAATACGCGGTTGCTAGCAGCATCAAAATATTGTTGAAAAAATCCACCGATATCAATGGCAAAAACAAATAAGCAATACATGACAGCGAAAAAAACAGGAATGCCTAGCATTCGATTCAACACCACGCGATCGATACGCGTTGTCCAATGCGCATGTTGTGCTACATTTTTTTGCACGCACGTTTCTAAAATGGTTTGTATAAATTGATAACGCGTTTCTGCAATCAGAATATCCACATCTTCAAGTTGCTCGAGTTGAATCTTTTTTTGTTGTGTCAGCACTGCTTGCAAAACAGTAGGATTTGCCTGTTTTTCCGCTAAAACATCACCTTCTAGCAAATGAATGGCTGCTGACCAACTGATGGCTTGTAATGACATCATTTCTTGTACGGCTTGGATAATGCTTGTTGGATAAGTTAATTGCAATGGTTTATTAATGTGATGCGCTTGTTGCACGATGGCAGTACGCAATGCTTGCAACCCTTCACCGCGATTCGCTGAAATCGCAATGACTGCGCAACCTAACCGCTGTGATAACGCTTTTAAATCAATTTGAATATGACGAGCGCGGGCGATATCTATCATGTTTAACGCTAAAATAATGGGTACGCCTTTTTCTCGCAATTGTGTTGTTAAATATAAATGGCGTTCTAATTGTGATGCATCGATAACATTAATAAAAATGTCTGCTTCATTTTTATTAATAAAATCGCAGGTAATGCCTTCATCGATAGAAGTAGCATCCGCAAGTGATGTTAAAGAATACGTGCCGGGCAAATCGATGATTTCGACGTTGATATTTTCTGCGGTAAATTCGCCACTTTTACGTTCAACGGTGACACCGGGCCAATTGCCGACAGATTGACGTGCGCCTGTTAGTGCATTAAATAAAGTGGTTTTTCCGCCGTTAGGATTACCGACGAGTGCAACGCGTAATTTTTTGCGGTTCGTAGGCATGTATTACGCTTCCTCGATTTGAATCATATTGGCCTCATGTTTACGCAAACATATTATCGTACCTCGCACTTCGATTTCCATCGGGTCGCCTAATGGTGCATGCCTAATCACCGTCAAAACCGCCCCGGGAATCACCCCCATGGCGACTAATTTTTGCCGATACAATTTATCGGCTTTTCCGAGCTTGATGACTTTGGCGCGCTGACCTGGCTTTAACTCACTAACCTGCATATTTGGCTCCGGTTTCCTAGCTTTAAAGTATTCCCCGAAACGCTTGAAGTGTCAACTCAATTGAGAATCATTCTCATTTATAAGGGGCATTGGCAACACCACATTTGCGTGCTGCGCCCGCCATTATACCCCCTACATTATATATTTCATGCGAATGTAGCCTGGACACGCTTTTTGTGTCCGGGGTGGTTGCATCGAGAGGTATCCAGATGCAACCACCCCGGACACAAAAAGCGTGTCCAGGCTACATTCCCCAATCAATCAATAAACTCTCCGTTTTACCCAGTGCATTTCAACTTAAAAATCAATATAATACGCCACAAGATCAATAAATACTCAACATTCATTCTTCCGTGCTTTCTTAAGCCTCCCTTCAGAATTACGGACTATAATGGTATATAAGGTATTAAAAATAACAGTGTTACGAGGAAATTGCAGATGACATCAGGCAGACCGACTAAACTTCTCACAATGAGCACCGCCACCACGAAAGACGATTTTGTTGCCCTCGTTCGTAAAGCTGAATCGGATTTAGAAAAAGATCTGGAGTTATATTTTGACAATGCCAGCTATCCCAACTTCAACACCGCCAAAAATGGGATAAAGACCATCACCGAACGTGTGATTACGGACCTTATTGAACTAGAAAAAAAAATCAATGCCAGTGATGACGATGACAATCCCACCACCCCATCGCCAACATTTGATAAAAAGAAAAGCGCTGACGCTCTTAAAGAAAAATTAGAGAAAATTACTCAGACTCTAACTACTAATGGCTTAAACCCTGCGCCCACAAAGGTTAAAGAATTCACCACTACCGCATTACAAGCACATGAAAAAATCATGGAGCTTTATCTAGGACCCACACATAAAGCACCTACACTTGATCACACCAAATTCTTAGCTGAGTTTAATGCCCACGCAAAAACAATCTGTGACAATATTCCTGATGGACAACGAAAAGAATACGAAAAACTCTTTGCCGACCTTGAATCCAATCTTAAAAACATGTTCGATTTCATCGTAAATGAACCTGAAAGCGCAAACATTGAAGCTTACGTCAAGACATTAAAAGCCGACGTTACTAATGCAATGACACGGGCTAGAGCCGTTACAAGTATCGACCAAACCAACATCACTACAAAAACCATGAATTTTATACAAGTGCGCAAATATGCGGCTACAGCTGAACGAAAAAAAAATACAAATCTAGTCTCCTCGCCTGCTACTGGCATATACGGCAAGCTACCTGCGAGCAGCACTAGCAGCTCAAGCTCAAGCCCTAGCCCTTATGGCAAAATTGTTTTCCCCCCCACCCTCAAAGAATTAGGGGAAAATCTTGTTACTGAACTCCGAAAAGAAAAAGATAAAGCTAGATTTAATTTCCACAATATTGATGAGGCCCTAAATGCTACTACCCTCTTTTTAGATGGTTTGCCTGCAAAATTAGCGAAGCCCGGTATTACTCAGGCAGAAATAACTGCACTACGTTTTGAAATGATGCAGAAGGGTACTCGTCTATTACATGCACGCACAGTCGAAATAACAACAGTTTCACGAGACTCCCTAGCAGCTTTCAATGCCTACGAGAAACAAGCAGAAGCTACTTTCGACTTCCAAGCCAAAAAAATAAAAGCCTCATTACCACCACCCCCTCCACCTCCGCCACCAGCACCTAGCAAAGCAGAAGCACCCGAACTCTATGCGAAATACGAACAAGCCATGCTTGATCTCACTCGATTACAATCCTATATCGAAGAAAGGCACTCAACTGGATTCACTCTTTTTGACAACAATGGCAAAGCTATTAGCCAACGCACCGAAAGTTATTTACGCCTGTTAAAGGACTTGCCAAATTCACCAAAACTAAGAGCAGATTTAGCTGCCATCAAAGACGTTGGTGAACATCCTCTTAATATTGTGCTTGAGAAACACGAAAAAACTAGAAAGTTTTTAGAAGACTTTTTTAAAAAAGCTGATGAAGCTTTAACAATCATGCAAGAATTAAACGCTTACCATATTGTCACCAACAGCACTGTTTCACGCATTGTTACACTAGACCCCAAGAAAACAGAAAATGAGATTTTCACCGAAACCGCTAAAGACTTAGGTATCACGGTTGATCCAAGCGCTGTAGATCCTGCAGCCGATTTAGTCGCAGGACGTGAAACACCTGGCTTTACCGGAAAATTAAAAGAAAACGAAATGCGCGTCTCCGCCATTAAAACCGCGAGCGACACTAAAATTGCCGTGGCTGAAACCATAAAAGACGGCTTATTGCGCGCTGTCATTTACGATGCGACCGATGCCTACTCTATCGATAAACTATTACAAAAAGTTCTCTCTGGTATAGCGGACGACGCATTACAAACTAAAATTCGCACTAGCATCAAAAATGCCTACTACAAAAAAATGATTTTAAAAGAAGGCGCCATTGCTAACATTTTAGCTATGCATATTCCAGAACAACAAGCAAAGTCAGTCGCAGAAACTTTCCACAACGAATTCATGTTGCGCAATTTCCAAAAATTTCAAGGCTACGATTTACCGTCCGATGAAGTAACACGTCTTGCGATCAGCATGGTAAACAGTATGGTTGACGAGCGCCCAAATGAACCCATAAACATCAACAAAGCGCCAAGCCCTGCCTTCGCTTATGCAGTCATGTTGGTATGCGCTGCAAATCGTAGCAAAAATGACAAAACAAATTCCTATCAAGTCAGCAATAACACCAGATTCATATGTGTTCAACCCCCATCAGAACGTGAAATACACGCATTCACCGAAATGATGCGCACCCACAACGTCGGTGCTGAGAAATTTGCAGCCCCAGAAGTCCATTTGCAACAAACAAAGCGTGCTAAGGGAAAAGCGTTGTAAGAGAGCTTTATCTACTATCAAACTGCATGCTCGCAAATCGCGGCATGCAGATGTTAAAAGGTGAGGAGTAGAGTATGGGCAAAAAAAATAAAAAAACGCTAACGGGAGCGCCGCCAGCCGGCACTGCAAAATCGCCTAGCCGTTTGCAACAAGTAAAAGATGCTGCAAAAAAAGCACTTGGTATAGGTGGCAATAAAAAAACAGCTCAAGAAGCAATATTAGATAACGAAGAGGGACTAGGTGCTTCCCGCCGCGTAATAGGTGGAACAATCGAAGATCCAATATTTAATACAGCAGACCCATTACCACCACCACCTTTAATCGTGCCACCCACTCTTACAAATACAGCAGCAACCAGCCAGCCAAAATCTGGCGGCTATGGAGAAGTACTTCCTCCTCTCGAAAGAAAGGAGATGGAAGCTCTATACTCTGCTGTCCGCGAGAAAGCGAAAAAAATTATTGAAAGATTAGACCAAGAATATAGCCAGCAAAAAAAATTAAACGCTGGTGAAAATGATACTCCTAATATGCGACGCATGACCGAGCTGCAAGAATCTCTCAGACTGGCTCTTATTAATGCAGAAACTGAAAAGGATGCAAACTTAAATGAAGCAACCAGTCGTTTAATTTTCATCGTAACAAACGAAAAAACTCATCCGGCAGCAAAGCTTTATCAAACACAGTTTCGCGAAATTGAACTTTTACGTGATACAGCCAAAAGAAATTATCGACCTGGTGCCACGAATGCCCTACCAACTGCCGCAACCTCTAGCCAATCATCAAGAAAGGTATACAAAACATTGACCCTAGCACCCGCAAGAGACATCATAAGTTTCCAAAGTAATTACGAAGAATTTTCAAAAGATATCACCTTCACAACCAATCTACTCGCTGAAGTTGAAAGAATAAATGCTGTCAAAGCAACAGTGGATAACTTATTGGCAGAAAATCAATTAAGAGAATTACTCGCAGATTCAACAACAAAACTTGCAAAAGCCAAAGAAATTATTGATGGCAAAAAACTATTTACATCAGAACTAAGTAAAGAATTCCATGATGGTACCATTAGCCATTATCTGGCAATGCAAGCGATTCTAGAAAATAATTCAACCCTATTTGAACAGCCAAGCTTAAAACAAATAATAGATTCCCGTAACAAAACCACCACCCCTACAAATACTTCCGCTACAAATGCGTCATCGGGCACCGCCGGCATCTACCAAAGCGCTACTTCGGCACAAGCAGCAGCTAGAGCTGCCAATATTTATGCTGTACCAAATACCACACTGCAAGGTCTTATCGATGGAGCAACCATCTATTATGATAAGCTAAATGCTTTAGGCAGCACGACAGCTGAAATTCAAAAAATTCGATCCGACCTTTCTGAATTTATTAAGCAGGCAAGATTGAGTCTGATTAGAACCCTTAACAATCCAAATGAGGCGGAACAAGAATCTATCAAATACGGAAACAAACTAGATACCATCACTAAATCTTTTGAATCTCTTACTGGCAAATCACTAGCCGCACCTTTCTCAAAAGCCGAAATTGAAGCAGCCGCAAATGCAACAGTTGCCAAAAATACTTCGCCGACTGGAAGCGCATCAGCAACAACATCCTCCCCTCCTGGTTACGTAGGGGCCAGCACCAACGCTTCATCATCATCTAGCGCAAGCTCATCTACCACAAACCCAAGCAAGGTCGATCCAGCTGTGGCTGAAAAAGTGACCGCATTAAACGAAAAAATGGCTGCCACAGATGCCATTATCAAAAAATTAGAAAACAATCTAACAGCTAAAAAAATACATGACGATTTAGTAAATCTAAATACACTTACTAAAGAAGCAATGACTAGCAGCACCCCAACTGTTATTGTTATCGACTTACAATTACAAACGTATAATATTGCGTTCGAAAAAATTCGAACAGAATTCACAAATACTTTCCCTGGCAAAGATATCAATGCTTTCACTACCAATGAAATCAATCCAGGCATTGAAAACAAACAAGCATTGCTTGCTCAAAAAGTAAAAATAGAGCAAACGCTAAAAACATTAGAGACTCTCCCTGATAGCGCTAAGAGAACTCAATATACGAGAGCACTCAATAACGCACTGACAGTCATTACCCAAATAAACAATAATGAAAATGTAGCGCCAAGTGACATCACAAAAACACTAGAGGCAACCAAGCGAACTCTGAAGTCATTTGATGATAATTTAGCAGAGCTGAAAATACCTGTGCCAAGAACTAGAGCCGCGAGTCTTTCAACTCCATCCAAACAACAAACTTTAATCAATGCAAAAAACGAACTCATTGATACACTCAATCAGTTGTTAGACAAAGCTAAAGAAGATGGCACTATAATTAGAATAAATAGCCTCGAACAAAACGCTCTTGCAATTGTGGCGAAATTAAAAAATGAAAATGTTGATATCTACACAGAATTAAATTCTCTAAAAAAAGAAAAGGACCTGGCAACCGGCTTGCCAGAATTAAAAAACAAACTCGAAAATTTTGAAAATGCTGCAAATGCAGAAATAGCAAAGATAAATAAAAGCCATGAGGGTGAAACAGTTAGCCGCCACCAAAAAATCACTTTACCAGCGCTTATTGTAAAACTAAATGAAAAATTACAAGAACAAATACAAGTAAATCCTACCCATAAAGTCGTAGCAATATTACAAACCTTCATCCAGCAAGCCCAAGCAACAATAAATGATGCCGCTGCAAATTTAACCAATATAACTAAATTAATACACAATATTCAGATCCAACTTGAAATAAAACCTTCAACACCCGCACCTGATGGCAAAGCCATCGCTGCCGCCCAAAAATTAATAGATCGAATAACCGCAGAAACTAATACAAAAAAAGCTAACGCTAAAAAGGATGCTGAAGATCAGCTTGCCAAGAAGAAAATTGAGATTACTAATAAATATACTAAATTAATAACAGAAGCAGAAACAGAGAAAACTGAAAAAATTAAAAGTGAAACCGCCGCCATTCAACAAGATGCCAAAACCAAAAAAGAGGCCATCGAATTAAATGCAAAAGCGCTCCCATCTACAATAGACTTTAAAGAACATATTAACGCCGCACTGAATCGAGATATTGAAATATCAAAGATCGACCGTGATGCGGCTATTAAAATAGCTCACGCAACCATCGACGCCTCTGCCGCAGCCGACAAAAAAAACGCCTCCCATAACGCCAACATGAAATCTGAACTAGCTCAAGAAGCTGCATCCACCTCATTGCTAATTGGCATTAGTGAAGCACGTATAAATGCCACAGACACTATTGAAAAATCAAAAGTCAGCTTAGACACTAAAAATGATGCCAATAAATTAAAAGAAATTGCTGAAAAAGCAAATGTAGATTGCAATAATAAAATAAAGGAATTTACTGCGCAATCCAAAGCAAAAAGCGTTACCGCCACTGCTGAAGCCACAAAATCGATTTCAGATTCGGAAAAAACGATTGATATTGCCGTTATTGCCAAAAAAGAATCCGCTCAGCAAATAGAAGAAAAAAATCATCAAGACAGAATAACCACTTTTAAGAATAATACTGACTTAGCTATCGCAGCATATGACTCAGCAGATTTCGAACAGGCAGAAAAGAACATAACTGCTACTGCTGAAAACCAAAAAGCAATCGCTTTAAAAACTGCTGACGATGCCATCAAAGCAAAAAACGCTCAATTAGAGAAAATAGCAAACGAGGCAATAGCAAAAATCGATGCTGATACCAAACCTATTATTGCTAAAACGACAACCGATCTAACCAGCAAAGCGACAACCGACATCGACGCCGCAAAAAAAACCCTTGAAGATGCCGCGAAGAAAGCAAAAGACAACATAGACGCTAAAGCTGTCGCCGATAAAGCCAAAGCTGATTTAAACCCAACCACTGCCGATTATGAAAAAGCCAAAATTACAGCCATAGCAGACAGCGATAAAAAAATCATTGATAAAGGTTTAGAAACAGATATCGCGAAAAAAACATTTGAATTAACAACTAAGAAAGATCTGGAAATAAAGTTAGCTGAAATAAATGCTCAAAGTGAAGCAGAGATTAAGAAAAATGAAATAGTAGCGAAATTAGACCTTGATAAAGCAACCTTTAAAATTAACACTGACCATACTGCCGGTTCATCAATAGCCGACATAATCGCTAACGCAACGATTACAAAAACAAACGCTAACCCAGCATTGAGCGTTACTGATAAAAATGCCGCCATAGCAGCCGCAAACGCAACTCTCGCGAGCGAAATTGAACGACTAAAAACTGTCGAAATAAATGATAGTGCAAAAGCTCAGCAACACAAAGAAGATTTTATTAATTTAAATAACAGAAGCGCTCAAGCTAACCGTGATACGAAATTAAAAACTGAAACTGACAAAGCCAATTCTAATATCGCTCAAAATAACAAAGATCTCGACGATAGCCTATTAAAAGCTAAAAATGATATTAACGCAGAAACAAAAGCAGCTATTGCAAAAATCGATGCTTCCAACGTAAAAGCTGTAACCGCATCCGCTATCACCCAGCACACAAAAGCCCTAGACAAATCTGAAGCCGCTCTAGAAAAAGCATCCAAAGCATTAGGCTTAGAATTTGAAAAAATATCAAACTTCCCCTTCAGTGGGAAAAAGGATTTAGAAGACAAAGCGGTGCATTTTAGCATGTTAGTTCGTGATTTACGGAAATCACCGAATTTACAACAACGATTAGATACCATTGCTGATCTTGCCAAAAATAATTTACATGAAGGCGATCATAAATTATTAGACAAAGAAAAAAACCCTGACCTTAATAAAGCTTTCGATGCTTTCATGCAAGCATCACGCGATCACATAAACAACATCAAAGACCAAAAAGATAAATACCACGCTGTCTTTAACGTGGAACAAAACCAATCGACTATTATCGATTTAGACAGCAAAAAATCGGATCTCGATAACTATAATGACAATAAGGCGAAAGTAGGCATTACTAGCGCGCCTGTTACAGGCGCCCCTGTTGCTGATTTAACAAGTGGTAGCAATCGCAACAATCCATCGGTTGCTGAAAAAATCAGCTCAACGCAAATGCGCATTTGCGCTATGAAAACAAAAGATGATGAGCATGTGGGTTATGTTGAAACCTTCAAAATGAATACCGCGCGTTCAAGCATTTATGAAATGCCGCCGGGTTTAGCGAGTGTGCAAACATTATTAAAAGAAAACATCATTGATCAACGAGCAGCACTCAACATACCAGCAACGGTTACCGATCAACAATTAAATGACGTCTTCAAACGAATGTTGCCGTTAATAACATCCAAGACATTAGCATCTGAATCAAAATTAAAAGATGTGATTAAGGCGGGCTTAATTCAGCTAGGGGTTGATTTACCGAAAGAACAATACAAACAAATCACCAGCGCGATTGTTAGCACATACACTGCTAGCAGCCAACAAACCTTCAACGGTGTGTTATTACCAAGCGATGATTTAATTCGCTTAGCGATCAGCCAAGTTAACGGCATCAAACAAACCAAACCCGATCAACCCATCAACATCAACAAAGCGCCAAGCCCTGATTATGTACGCGCCATTATGTTTGTTGCCATGGCAAACGGTAAAGAAAATGAGTACAAAGTCATTAATAATAAACCATTCACCAGCGTAATCGCCCCCACAAAAGCTGAAATCGAAGCGTATAAACTGTTAGTCCACAAAAACCGACTTAATGTAAACAAAGATCGCTTTGGCGCAGAAACAAAACGCGCACCGGATGAACACATTGAATATTTAGATTCTATGACTAGAAGAAGGTAGTTCTTACGACGCTCTTTGGGTCCGGGGTGGTTTTGTGCGTACAAATGCGTTTGATACAACTTATTTTCATGTTCGATGGTGCAACTGATTGCATGTAGCCTGGACACGCTTTTTGTGTCCGGGGTGGGTTTGTGCATACACATGCGTC
>CAZUVD010000009.1:89724-118700 GCA_964623075.1 uncultured Coxiellaceae bacterium
ACACATGCGTCCAGATACAACTTACCCGGACACGAAAAACGTGTCCAGGCTACATCTACTTTCACGTTCAATGGTGCAACTGATTGCGTGTAGCCTGGACACGCTTTTTGTGTCCGGGGTGGGTTTGTGCATACACATGCGTCCAGATACAACTTACCCGGACACGAAAAACGTGTCCAGGCTACATTGGGTGCATCTGGAATTAATTGGGTTTTGGCTTTTTACTTGCTGGCGTTGGATGACACATCTCATGGATGGTTTGCACTAACTCAGCATTATCGCTTTGAGGAAATTGATATTTCTCAGTTAACTTTGGTCGGGGAACAGAATCAATCAAAGCTTGGGCATCGCGCAAGTTAGTGCTCGCTCTTTCAAAAGGCGGCTTATAGTCAACATGACATTCAATTAACTCATTGGAATCATTCATATCCGTATGTAAAGCATTACCATGAGCCTTAATCAAGTGAATAGCATAAAGCTGCATCTGTAGAAAATCTTGTTGCTGCTGCGGATTCTGAGTAGACAAATTAACACAAGAAGCCATTGCCGCCTTCACTTTATCAGGTGTATAGCATCGTGGTAAATCAAGCTTATGAGCAATCGTTAAAATTCGATGAATGAAATTACGATGCATGCGCTCAATTTCATCCTGATGTTGATTAATAGCGGGTTCACTATTGGTTGCATTTTCATAAGCAGGATTGCCCATGTATCGCACGATGTGACGCATACGTTCTTCCATTTCGACATCTTCAATCTTAGGAGGATTTGCCTTTATAAAATCAGCAAAATGCTGCGCAGAAGCTGCTCTGAATTCATCATAGCGCTTTAAATTTTCGATAGCAGCCGCTTCATTTTCTCGACCCGTAATACTAAAAGCACCAGCCACCATTAACCAATTTTGTTCTCTACTAGTAACATGCCTGCAAAATAAACGAAACGCTTCATCATTAGCATGGTGAGCAAAATAATCAATGACGATTGGAATTAATTGCATAACTCGGAGTGTATGAGCTAATCCGTGATTTGGCCGATAGATTACTTTATTATTGACCGTAATTTGTGACGCTTGATCTTTATAGCGAATTTTTAAATGAAAATGGAAAGCATGGCTTAATGCTATTTTACTCCAATAGAAACCTGTTGGAGTGATACTGGGACTATTTACCTCTCTAGCAAAAAATCCACCCTCAGGATTATTGGTGTAAATCAAAGTAGTTCCGTGAGGAATAAGCTGCTCACCTTCACTGGTACTAAGAACTGGGCGTGCAGTGTTTTGCAATTCAAATTTAGTTCTAACCGTCCCAGGTTTTTGAAAATCAGGCGAGCCCGATTCGCTGACACTCACGCTGGTAACAGCGGCAGTGATAATCGGATTGGCAACCCTTCTTTCATAAGTCGCCAACTCATCAGTGTTAGCTAAATTTTCACCTCGATCTAATAAAAATGATTGTGCTTTTGGTATTTCCCATTTTAATGATTTTAATACTTCTAGCGGTAACTGTTTTGCTGCCCAATTCACAAGACACCCTGTCAAAAAGCTTGCCAAGAGATTTTCTTTGCCATTTGCGGGAGTTATCCACGTATATCGAGGTTCAGCATCCGGTGAAAGAGCGCGAAAAATACGATTTATATTTTTATAGCATCTATCACCAACATAACAAAATACCGCGCGCTGCGCAGATATCGGTAATTTTTTTAAAGAATCATCATCAGAGTTAATATCAGTCTTATTAAAATCTCCTGAGATTTCATTAATCATATGACCGATTCTCTCAATCAAAGAAGGCGAGAAATCAACATGATTAAAATTGACATGATGCAGTAAATGATTAAGATAAATATCAGGTTCATCCGCAAACTTTAAAATATACCCATGCGTTTCATCAAAATACACAGTGATAGCATTTAGGTTGGCAACGCTTAATTTTTGTAAAATTATTTCAAGTTCATTGGTTTCGGGTGTTTTTTGCAACGGACCTTGCGTGTAAACATTTTTTCTCTCCATGAAACTTTGTAAAAAATTCTTTATTTCGAGGCTTTTTTCAGCATAATCTGCCTGCCCTATTCTCGGCAAAGGATGATCTTTTACAAAGTAATTGAAATTCAATGCTAACGTGAATGATAAATAGGGGGAACTTAGTATTTCTTCAGAAAAAAATATCTTAAAAATGTAGAGATCGTCAGGATTTTTCATGCCAAGCATTTCTACGTGGGCAATAAGCATTTGAACGGTTTCAGGGTATTTAGCAGCTGCTTTAAATAGGGTGAGTTCGCTATCAATATTAAAATTTTTATGCTCAAGATATTTCAATACATTTTCAACGTTTGGTAAATTTTTAAAATCTGAAAATAGATAGGGAAACAAATAGGGTTTATTTGCAAAAGATTGCACGATTCGCTCTAAATGATTGAGATCAGCATTGTCATAGATTTGAGTTAACCATTCCATATGGTTGTTAATCGAGCCGTGCATTTTTTTAAATAAGGTTAAGCAGGCTAAAAATCGGTTATCTTGGGTAGAAGAAATTGCTCGCAAATAGTGTTCTTTATGTTCCAGAAGGGTAGCGCCCATTTCTTTGAGCGCCAATAAATTCGGATAAAAAGAATTGACTGCACGAGCATGGACAACAATTGCTTGCAAATACAATTCTGGGTTTTCGGGTAGTGTTGCGCTAAAGTTTTGCAGCTCAGAAAATACGGATTTTAATTTTTCGCCATCCAGGTATTTAGCACCTTCTATCGTTTTCAAAAAAAGATTGGCATCATTCTTTAGCGTCGCGCCCTTTGCTTGCAGCAACGAAATACAAAGCACAATTTTACTCGTAAAATTTGCATAAGGCATTATTGCTAAAAATAACTCTCTATGCTCTTCAATATTTGCGCCTAGGTCTTTCAGTGCAGCAAATGCGGGCAAAAACCATTCTGCGAATGAAGCATTCTCCATCGCTTTTAAATACAAATCTGAATCCTGCACTACTGACGCATTCACTGTTTTAAGTGCAGCAAATCCCAACTTCATGCGAGTAACATCGAGCAAATGATCACTAAGTCTCATGACTTGTGCAAATAAACCTTCAGCATTATTGATCGTGGCGCCGATTTCAATTAGAGCTTGAAAACCATGCTTAAGTTTTACATCGTCTATATCATCCTGCATTATTATGTTAAATAAAGCGGGATTATTTGAAAAAGTTGCTCCAGCTTGCGTTAATAGGGTAAACAGTATTTCCAAAGAATCGACTACCGTCCAATTATTTATAAAAGCTAAAAATGCCCATTCATGGTCTACTACATTTGCACCATGCTTTGTTAACGCAGAAATAATCTTTGTCAATGTTTCAGAACTGGCAGGAGAACTTAATACGCTCAAATACAGTTTAGGATGAGAGTCTTTGGTAGCACCTAACTGTGTGAGCGCTAAAAATATTTGAGATAAATCCAGTTTAAAAGGATTATTAGCGATTACTTCAAAAAAAATAGGATGGCTTTTAATATTGAAGCCTGCGTCAGATAATACGCCCATACATTCTTGAAAAGCAGAATGATAGTATTCATTTTGCGCTAAGCTCATGGCCAGAATAAACAGGGCTTGATTATCCTTAACCGTTGCCCCCATTTTTGATAACAGGCTAAATGTGCGTTCAAAATATTTTGCATTATTGGCATTTTCTATTGCTTTTTCATGCAATGCTATATTATCTTTTAGCGTCGCACCATGAAACTTCAGCACACGAAATGCATGCGCAATATGATGTACTCTATAATAATTTTTTATCGCTGCCACAAATAATTTTGAATGATCTTTTAAGTTAACCCCTTCTTTTTCTAGTGTAGAAATTGCATCAATCACAGCAAAAGCATCCGCTTTGATTTCGCTTACTTCGATGAATAATTCGGAGTGATGACTAAATGTAACGCCCTTACTTTTTAAAAAGCGAAATTCTTCATGTGAATTTTTATTCGAATGATGTATGACATTGCTGAATACATCTTTATTTTTATTCGGATCAATCTCCACTTCATGAAAAACATCTAAGCATTTTCTATAAAATTTTGCGTCCGCGATCATATCATAGTAATAATCAAGATATTCTGGTGTTTTATTCGAAAACAGATAAGCAGGACAATCTCTAGGTAAGCGCCAACCAATACGATCCATCGCTTTACAACAATATAAAACGTCATCAAAGGTACTTTTTGAGTTAGACAGCAAATCAAATAGCAACTCGTAACCATTCTCTATAGGCAGATTAATTTTCAGAAATGTTAAAATTTCTTGTCTTTCTGCCTCAGTCATTTGGAAACTCTCTTTTTCATGATACTTATATATAAAGTATAGCAATGCAACCAGCATTTGCCTGGCTAATCGGAGAGGGATTATACGAAATTAAAGATGATATTGCACAATAGATTCATATAGTTATAAAGCTTAGATTTGTATATATCTTTAAAGGCAGCAATTCGGGCTTATATCTACAAGTTAACCGCTAGATTTAAGTTCATCTAAACGAGCTATAACAAGCGATCGCGTGCGTGGGGATTTTATTTGTTTAATAATGGCAGCTGCTTTTTTAAAATCAAACGTTTTTGGTAACTCGATTTCTGGTAATTTTTTAAATAAACGTGAACGAGCAGCAGTTAAGTAAAATGTATCAATTGCGGTAAAAATAGTAGATGAAATATTTCGATGGTAGCTTGAGTTTTTGTCATTATTTAATAATACCAATAGTTGCAGTATAATGTAACTATTGGTATTAATAAATATTTGACTAGTCCAAAACTCGTCATTGCGAGCGAAGCGAAGCAATCCAGCTTTTCATTAATCTGAGAAGCAAAGCTGGATTGCTTCGCTTCGCTCGCAATGACGAAATATTTTGTAAACTTAACGGATCACCCAACAACAGTCACTTCACTAATTCTTCAGCAACCCTTGTTCTTAGCTCAGTCAATGCACCATGGAAAAAATGCCCTGCATCTGGAAACCGCAAAATCACTGGTTTTGGATCTCGTGCTTCTGCCCAGGCTAATACGGCTTCTGATGACACGACATCATCTTTTTCGCCTTGCGCTAATACCCAACGACATTGAACCGGGGCTAAATCTGCCATCGGAAAATTTTCAACGGGAGGCGCTATGGTTACTAATTTTTTCGCATCAATCATGGGTGCTGCTTTTACAGAGATATATCCACCAAATGAAAACCCGGCTAACCAAATTTCTTGGCGTGGGCTTAACTCGCGCACCCATTTAACAACCGCTAATAAATCTTCTAATTCACCTTCACCATTTGCAAACTTGCCTTCACTCTTCATCACGCCGCGATAATTAAAACGCACGGTATTAGCACCCATGCCTTGAAACATTTTCGCCAGTGTAGTTACCACTTTGTTATGCATCGTGCCGCCAAACAAAGGATGCGGATGACAAACAATGCCCCAAATATTACTTTCCTTTGTCGCTTCATTGACAATCATTTCTAACTGACCAGCAGGGCCATCAATCATGGTCATCACATCATTTACATGTGTTGTGGTAATCATTTACGCTTCTCCACTCGCTTTCTTTAATCGATCTCGAATCGCATCCCATGCAATTCCCGATGGCACTGCTTCTACAACAATTTTTTCGAAACCTAATTTATCTAACTCACGCAACACGCGATATAATTCGCGTGCATATTCATCAGGTGAAGAAGACATTTTCACGACTTTGTTTGTGCTAACAAAATCACTCAAGACCATGAATGCGACATTACCTTGCATCTGATGCAAGACATGGCTCGCCATCACCACCGTCTTTGTTCTCGGCGCATAATGCACGATGTGTTGTCCGGGCACGCGAATATCGCTTTTAGGTTGCAAGCGCAACACCGGCTGACCCAATACTTGTTGGATTTGATCAACGGTAATCATGCCTGGTCGCAATACGACGGGTACATCACTTGTCATATCAACTATAGTGGATTCAACCCCGACTCGACATTCACCACCCTCTAATACTAAATCGACTTTTCCTGCCAACTCTTCATTCACGGCCGCAGCACTCGTTGGGCTAACATGCGTAAATTGATTGGCCGAGGGTGCGACTAATCCACCGCCAAATGCCTGTAATAAGGCACTCGCCATTTCATGCGCCGGCACCCGTATCGCAACCGTTTCTTGGCCACCGGTCACGCAGCTCAAAACTTGGGCTTTTTTGCGAAAAACCATCGTTAAGGGCCCCGGCCAAAAGGCTTTTGCTAATTTCAGTGCTGTCTCCGGCACCTCGGCCGCCCAATCACTAAGATGGGCAACGGATGCTATGTGTACAATCAAGGGGTGATCATGTGGCCGCCCCTTGGCTGCAAAAACTTTAGCCACCGCTTCAGCGTTATTAGCATCCGCTCCTAGACCATAAACCGTCTCTGTCGGGAAGGCGACCAGGCCTCCGCTACGTAAAATAGCCACCGCTTGTTGAATTTCATTCATATTTATCATTGTTCGCATGGGAAAATGCTGTGAGTTTAGGGTACTATATCATTTTTAACGAATGACGTTAGCCCCCTATGACTGAAACAGAATTGGCATTAGAGTTACCAATCGAAGAACCCATGACAGCCACCGCTGTAACCCCCTTTGCGACCGTCAAGGGCACGGCCATCATCGACTTACCAAAAGACCTCTACATCCCACCGGATGCCATGAAAGTCTTTTTAGAAGCCTTCGAAGGCCCGTTGGATTTCTTACTCTATCTCATTCGTAAACAAAACATCGACATTCTTGATATTCCAATTGCCGCGGTCACCAAGCAATACATGGAATACATCGAAGTCATGAGTGAATTAAGCTTAGAACTTGCCGCTGAATATTTAGTAATGGCCGCGATCTTAGCTGAAATTAAATCGCGCATGTTATTACCGATCATGGCCGACCCTGAAAACCCTGAAGCGGACCCGCGTGCTGAATTGGTACGTCGTTTACAAGAATATGAACGTTACAAACAAGCAGCAGAAGATATTGAAAAACTTAATCGCATAGAGCGCGATGTTTTCGCAGTCAGCGCTTCTAGCCATGAAATTCACGTCGATAAACCCTTACCACCGCTTTATTTAAAAGATTTAGTCGATGCATTATTAGATGTCTTAAAACGCGCTGAATTAAGCACCAATCATCACATTCAATTAGATTCATTATCTGTACGCGAAAAAATGACAGTCATTTTAGATAGCGTGCAAGCAAACGATCACTGCTTGTTTACCAGTCTATTTAACCCTAAAGAAGGTCGCTTAGGGGTTGTTGTCACCTTCTTAGCAATGCTCGAATTATTAAAACAACATTTAATCGAATTCATCCAAGCCGCCGCATTCGCCCCGATTTATTTAAAAACCAAACATTCGAGCGCCGAACAAATCGAACAACAAAACATGGAACCGTTGACGTTTGAATAGCCCCGTGGACGATGTATACCAACTTTGAATATTGGCTGGACGTGTTTTTTTGTCTGGGTTTGTTGTATCTGGAGATACCTGTATACAACTTACCCCGGACACAAAAAGCGTGTCCAGGCTACATGCAATCAGTTGCATCATTGCCCTTGAAAGGACATGTAACCTGGACACGCTTTTTGTGTCCGGGGTAAGTTGTATACGGAACAATCCTCAACGACTAAGCTTGTGGCGGACACGCAAATATCTCGTCTAAACCGTCGTCGCTTTTGAGCAGCATAACTTATACGGTTGACATTCCCCATCTTTGATAGCATGAGATCACATTCAAATCATTGCATCTAGCATCAACCTCTCAAGTGCATAGACTCTCCTTGCATTTCAGGTGAAGCGCCAGGTTCAGGCTGAAATCGAAAAAAGGTCAAGCTAGAATCAACCGCCTTTAGGGTTTGCAAACCAAAGTCATATAAATCATTTTTTTCTCTTATCTTAGAATTGAACTTATAGGCAATTTCGTTGTCATGAGATTTTGTTTCGTATTGAAGATCAAACAATATATCGATTAAACTTTTTTCCTTATTAGCCTTAACCATGGCAGAAAATAATAATCCTGCCACATAAAAAACATGGTTACAAACATGATCATTACTCATTGCTCGATTATCTTGAACTTCATAGTACAAACAACCGAAAGCGTTACTACTGGCACTTTCAACTTTTAAAGTATTTTTTTCTTGATTATGATGAGTATAAGTAATATCGCAATCAATAAGCACCACAGATGATAAATCATCATTCACCAGACGCAAATTTTTCTTTCTTTTGCCAGGTGAAATATTAAAAAAATAAGCTTGCTGATGATAGAATTTCTTATCCGCCATTACCAAATCATTTTCAGAAAATATTTTCACCTTATCTTTAATAGCGTGATATCGCTCTTCACCTAATGCTAGTAATAATAATTTTTCAACGACAAATGCATTTTTTTCAGATATTGCATCATCGAAAAATGCAAGGGTGATATTAGGCATGGTATCGAGCAATTTAATAAGCTCCAGGGTGCCTGGATGAATAATACATTTACCAAACGCTTCGCTATCTAACAACCGTCCTTTTTCAGCAAACGATTTTAGCCAAACCGCATCAAGATCCATTTCTTTCAACCAACTAATTAAAACATTTTCTAAACTAAAAACGATAACGATGTCTGACATTCATTCCTCATGTTGTTCTTATCTTAAATACAAATTTTTAGGATTTTATAGAATAAAGGCTAAAACGTCACTCGTAGTAAATACGTGGGTTATTTTATTATGTTGCAAAATACCAACGGCGATGGCACAGCACCTAGCCTTGCGCTTGAATCATGGAATAAAGCATGTGGGGTGGTTGCATTTGGATGCGCCTGTATACAACCCAACCCGGACACGAAAAACGTGTCCAGGCTACTGTGTTATTTTTATGCACATGTTTTAATTGGATTTAATGGTCTCTTAACTTTTTTTACGACTATCATGTTATAATTACGAAATAAAACAGGAACAATGGGTTAATACACCATGTCAGACCAAAAATCAGCAGTTGTCACACCTAATTTCCACTCGACCGCTCGCATGCTCATTTGCTTTGCGTATGGGGCAATCAAATTAGATAATATGAAATCCGCTCCCAAGGCTATGCGTGCTGTATTAGAAAATATTAGAGAGAATATTTCCCCTGACGTTGCTCGAGCCATCATTTTAGATGCACACGCAGCTCAAGCGGCCTCAAAAATGCCGCCCAGCCAATCGTTCGACAAGATGCGCGACTCTATTGTTAAAATCATCCAAAGCTTCAGTGAAGAAATCCTAAATACCGATGGCACAAAATTTCTTTCCGATGCCGATAAAATCGCTAACGAAAGTGCGCCCATTGTTGACACCATTGCGGCATTAAAAAAACAATACGCTGATATTAAAAAAGAAAAGCAACAAATCACGTCTTTAGAAGCCGCGATCGACAATCCATCATCAAACACCAATCACGCGGCCGTTGCAAAGCTAAAAGAAGAATTAGCGAAATTAAAACAACAACAAGAAATTCACGTCAATGATTTCATGAAAGCTTGCGAAAAATGCAGCCTTAATTACAAAACGGTGATGAATAAATTTGAAGTGCTATACGAGCTCGCTGCAAAACGCGCACCAGCCGCTGCTGCGAAATTGTCGCTAGAGGGGCCACGCGAAGAACAACAAGACCGCCTGAAACCCGAATAACAAAATACGTCATCGGATTGTCATCCCGGAATTTTTACCGCTTTTTGGTAAAAATGTCCGGGATCCACAGAGGTATTAAACAAAAAATATGTTCTGTAAAGATTTATGGGTGGATCCCGGACAATTTCCTGCGGAAATTTCCGGGATGACAATTTGATGCAACAAAGCCAACCGGAGTTACATATCGCAAAGCGCGCAAATAAACCTCGCTTACAAAATAGATTCCCCTTCGCCAGCAGGCGGAGGTGGTTTTGTGCCGGCACGCGGCATATCTTTTTCTAACACCATAATAAAATCTCGGACCTTAATGCCAACCGCCCACAACACCACAAAATACAATATGACAGCAGTGACTAGTAAAAACATTAAATGCCACACGCGCCACATGGTCGCATGCACTAACCATTCACTCATATCACCCGCGCCAAATATTAACCACGCAGCCAATACCGCATTTGCAATCAATAAACGTACCGCGAATTTTTTCCAGCCGGCGCGTGGTTTATAATATCCACGTCGACGCAAAACAGTGTACAAACAACCCGTATTAATAACCGCTGCTAATGAGGTGGCTAACGCAATACCAGCGTGCTTTAACGGCCAAATTAAGGCGACGTTAAATGCCATGTTGGCAAACATCGCAATTAAACCAATGCGAACCGGTGTACGTAAGTCTTGTTTGGCATAAAACCCTGCCGCTAAAATTTTCACTAGCATAAATGGCGCTATGCCAATCGCAAAAGCGGACAAACTTTGGCGCGACATTAAAACGGCATGACTATCAAATTGTCCGTGTTGAAATAGCGTGCTTAACAAGGGCCCCGAAATGACTGCTAATGAAACCGCAGCAGGCACGCCCACTAACAACACCATGCGTAATGCCCAGTCGATGGTTTCTGAAAACGAATGCTCTGATTGTTCGGCATGGTGGCGCGATAAATGCGGCAAAATAACTGTCGAAATTGCAACGCCAAATACGCCTAAAGGAAATTCCATTAATCGATCAGAATAATACAACCAAGAAACACTACCAATCGCTAATAACGATGCAAACAAGGTATCAATCAATAAATTAATTTGACCAACGGATACGCCAAACAATGCTGGCACCATTAATTTCAAAACGCGTTTCACGCCAGGATCGCCAAAATTAAAATTAGGTTTAGGCATTAATTTTAACTGGCGTAAGAAAGGCCATTGAAAAACTAATTGCAAAACACCCGCCATTAAAACACCCCAAGCTAGCGCAATAATCGGTGTTTGAAATTTTGGTGATAAATACATGGCGGCAAGTATCATGCAAACATTTAATAAAACCGGTGTGAATGCAGCAACCCAAAAACGGCTGTGGGTATTTAAAATCGCGCCAGAAAAAGCAGTGAGTGATACCAGCATTAAATAAGGGAAATTAATGCGTAACATCGTAACGGCTAAATCAAAACGATCGCCTTGGTTTTCAAAACCAGGCGCAAAAATGCGTACCACGAGTGGTGCGAACACAATACCTAAAATGGTGACACCGAATAACACAATGCTTAACGTACCGCACATCGCATCTAAAAATTGTTTTAACTCTTGTTGTGTTTTTTTCTTTTGATATTCGGCAAGTACTGGCACAAACGCTTGCGAGAAAGAACCTTCCGCAAATAATCGGCGCATAAAATTAGGAATTTTAAAAGCAACTGAAAACGCATCAAATGCAGCGCTTGCACCAAACAAATTAGCCGTGACCATATCACGAATAAATCCAAATACGCGGGAGATCATGGTGATGGCGGCGACTACTGAGGTGGATTTGATTAAGTGTTTGCTCACAACATTCCTTTGCACATACTAAGAATGAAAAAAGTATTTTACGTGATATTTGTAGCCTGGACACGTTTTTTGTGTCCGGGGTGGCTTTGTTGCATTAAACTGTCATCCCGGAATTTTTACCCGATTTTTGGGTAAAAATGTCCGGGATCCACGGTAAGTTTTATACAAAAAATGTGTTCTGTGCAAATTGATAAGTGGATCCCGGACAATTTCCTGCGGAAATTTCCGGGATGACAGTTTAATGCAACCAACCCGCACACAAAAAAACCTGGCAACGTAAACGCTGTCAGGTTCTTTTAAAATTTAAAAAACATTACGCAGAAGCAGTCGCGGTCTTACCAGACATTTTACGAATGTGGGTAGTTAAGCGGCTTTTGTGTCTTGCAGCTTTATTCGAATGAATAATGCCTTTTCTCGCCATACGGTCGATAACAGGAGTTGCTTCTTGCATTGCAGCAATCGCTGCCTTTTCGTCACCAGCGCTGATCATTGCAGCTACTTTTTTAATGTAGGTACGTAACATTGAGCGCATGCTGGCATTATGTCCGCGATGTTTTTCAGCTTGTCGGACGCGCTTTTTAGCTTGCTTTGTATTAGCCAAGGGTCTTCTCCAAAATCATTAATTATAGATGTGCTTTGTTCAAAGATTGCGTAATATGCCTGGAAAGCTAGCGGTTGTCAATGTGGATTTGATGCCCCGTGAACGTAAACGTACACGTTTGCGTGTTACGTCTTTTCGCTCTTAAACCCAAAAACCGCAAACGGAACACGCAAACGTTCACGTTCACGATTAGTGCAAATTTACTCCCACTCTTCCTTCTCACCCTCACCCTGCAAATAACTCATTGCCTGCTTAGCAAGATCATCCAACCCCTGCTTCGCTAACCCTGAGACGCGGAAAACCTTCCCCTTCCACTTCAACCGTTTCACTATATCGTTACAAACGTCATCCACCGACTCAGGCGGCAATTGATCAATTTTATTCAAAATCAACCAACGTTCTTTTTCCAATAAATCTGGGCTGTATTTTGCTAATTCATTACCAATTGTAATGACATTTTCAACCGGGTCGCTTTCATCCGAAGGGGCCACATCGACCACATGGAATAATAGCAACGTACGCGCAACATGCTTCAAAAACCGGATTCCAAGCCCAGCACCCTCTGCCGCACCCTCGATTAAACCGGGTAAATCTGCGATCACAAAGCTGCGATACTTAGAGACACTGACAACCCCGAGATAAGGGAAAAGCGTCGTAAACGGATAATCTGCGACCTTAGGGCGAGCTGCTGACATAGCGCTAATCAAGGTCGATTTACCGGCATTGGGCATACCAACTAAGCCAACATCTGCTAATACCTTCAATTCGAGTCGTAGATTACGCTTTTCGCCATCTTGACCCGGAATCGTGCGTCTTGGGGAACGGTTCACGCTGCTTTTAAAGCGGGCATTTCCCACCCCATGTCTACCACCTTGGGCGACACAGGCAATTTGGCCTGGTTGGGTCAAATCGACAATCAATTCACCGGTGTCATCGTCATAAACCATGGTACCGACGGGAACACGCAAATAGAGGTCATCGCCACTTTTGCCAGTGCAATCGCAACCGCTACCTTTTTCACCATCTTGGGCGCGATAAGTGTGTACATAGCGGTAATCGATCAAGGTATTTAAGCCATCATCGGCTTGCAAAAACACACTGCCGCCATCACCACCATTACCACCATCCGGGCCGCCATTTGGCATGAATTTTAATCGTAAAAAACTACAAGCGCCGTTACCACCGCGACCTGCTTGGATATAAATTCTTGCTTCATCAATAAATTTCATAACACTCTTCTCTAACTCATAAAAAAAAGCCTCGCAAAGTTTGCGAGGCTTTGAAACATCTTGCTGTGTCATCCCGGAAATCGCCGAAGGCGATTGTCCGGGATCCACCGGTGTGAATCCAAGACTCATTGTCTTGCACATCAGATGAGTGGGTCCCGGACAATCGCCTTCGGCGATCTCCGGGATGACAGCGATTATGCAGCCGTAGTTGTTTCTTCAATTAACTGAATGCTAACGCATTGCTTACGCATTGGGCCTTTAAAGCCAAATACAACTCGACCTGCTTTTAATGCATATAAAGTGTGATCTTTGCCTAAACCAACATGCATACCACGATGATATTTCGTGCCACGTTGTCTAACAATGATTTCACCTGCTTTTACTATTTGTCCACCATAGCGCTTTACGCCAAGGTATTTCGGGTTTGAATCGCGGCCATTTCGTGTACTACCGCCAGCTTTCTTATGTGCCATGTTGCAATCCTCTTATAAATTACGCGGTAATGCCGGTAATTTCGATTTCGGTATAATTTTGTCTGTGACCTTGTGATTTCATGTGGTGTTTACGACGGCGGAATTTCACAATACGAATTTTTTTGTGACGACCATGCGACAACACTTTACCAGCGACTGTACAACCGGAAACATATGGGCTACCCACTTTAACAGATTGGCCTTCGCCTACCGCTAACACTTTATCAAACTTAACGGTATCACCAGCATCGGCAGGTAATGTTTCAAACTTCAAAACATCTCCTTGCTTTACTCGATACTGCTTACCGCCAGTTACTATGATTGCATACATTTTCTAACACTCCAAAATAGAGGACGGATTATAAGTAAACCCATTTCCCTCTGCAACTTGTTTAAATTTTTAGATGCGGCACTTATGCAGCGTTAGCATCATCTGCGTTTCTATCAACTAACTCAACAATAGCCATAGGCGCATTGTCACCTTTACGGAAATCACATTTCAAAATACGCAAGTAACCACCTGGACGTGATTTATAAAATGGACCAATTTCAGCAAATAATTTGGCAACGATTTCACGATCACGTAAACGATCGTAAGCTAAACGACGGCGATGCAAATTATCTAACTTACCTAAAGTAATCATTGGCTCGATAAAACGACGTAATTCTTTCGCTTTAGTCAAAGTGGTTTTAATCACTTCATGACGAAGCAACGATACCATCATATTCATAAACATCGCTTTGCGATGACTACTAGTACGGCTTAAATTTTTACCTGTATTACCATGACGCATAGTGGCTCAACCTTTATTAAAATTGTTTGTTATTTCTTACCATCACGCGACATATCAATGCGCGTACCTAATGCTAAACCATGAGCTGCTAAAACATTTTTGATTTCAGTTAATGACTTCTTACCCAAATTTGGCGTTTTTAATAAATCCGCTTCAGTTCGTTGTACGAGATCGCCAATAAAGAAAATATTTTCTGCTTTTAAGCAATTGGCAGAACGCACGGTCAGCTCAAGATCATCCACTGGACGTTGGAATAATGGATTGACTTCATCATCACGTGATGTTTTTTCATGTACTAATGGCGCAGATTGCAAATCAACAAAGGTGGCGAGCTGTTGTTGCAAAATAGTCGCAGAACGTCTGATTGCTTCTTCAGGATCTAATGTGCCATTGGTTTCAAGATCGATGATCAATTTATCTAAGTCAGTACGTTGTTCGACACGAGCATTTTCAACTGTGTAAGCAACACGCTTAACTGGGCTAAAGCTAGCATCAATTTGTAATGCGCCAATCGTGGTTTTACCTTCCGATTTACGCAAACGATTAACAGCTGGCTGATAACCACGACCTAACATGACATGTAATGTCATATCTAGCGAACCACTTTCGTTTAAATGCGCAATCACGTGTTCTGGATTAACGATTTCGACGTCGTGTTCAACTTCGATATCACCTGCGGTGACAACGCCTGGGCCTTTCTTGTTGATCTTCAAGGTTACTTCTTGACGGCCAGGCAATTTAATTGAAACGCCTTTTAAATTTAAAAGGATTTCAACCACATCTTCTTCAACACCAGCGATCGCACTGTATTCATGCAATACACCTTCGATTTGCACATCAACAATGGCAGCGCCCGGCATAGATGAAAGCAAAATGCGGCGCAAGGTGTTACCAAGTGTATGACCAAAACCACGTTCTAGTGGTTCAAGTGTAATTTTTGCATGGCAAGGTGAAATTGTTTCAACAGCAATTTCACGAGGTGTTAAAAATTCAAATGGATTATTATTTTGCATGTAACAACCTCTCCAGAAGTAGACTTTATTTAGAGTACAACTCAACAATTAACTGCTCATTGATGTCTGGCGGTAAATCGGCTCTATCAGGTGCGCTTTTGAAAGTACCTGTTAAAGCTGTCGCATCGACTTCAATCCATGCACAGGTTGGTCTTGCTTGTGATAAGGTCATTGCGGATTGGATACGCAATTGAGTCTTAGAACGTTCACGAACCGTAATCACATCGCCTGGTTTCACTTGATAAGAAGGAATGTTGACCTTTTTACCGTTGACCATGATAGCACCATGAGATACTAATTGTCTTGATTCCGCACGAGTTGAACCAAAACCCATACGATAGACAACGTTATCTAAACGGCTTTCAAGTAACTTCATCAAGTTTTCGCCAGTTGAACCCTTTAAACGGGTTGCTTTTGCGAAGATGTTGGTGAATTGGCGTTCTAAAATACCGTAAATTCGACGAACTTTTTGTTTTTCACGTAATTGTAAACCGTGTTCGGTTTCTCGACCGCGTCTTGCGCCATGTTGGCCAGGTGCGGTTTCTAAATTACATTTTGTGCTTAAGGCTCTTACACCACTGGTGAGTGAAAGATCCATTTTTTCTCGACGGGCGAGCTTACAACGAGGACCTAAATATCGTGCCATCTTCTATATCTCCTACACGCGTCGTTTCTTAGGGGCGCGGCAACCATTATGTGGTATGGGTGTCACATCAGTAATTGAAACAATCTTTAAGCCGGCTGCATGAAGTGCGCGCACAGCAGATTCACGTCCTGGGCCTGGGCCTTTTACGCGGACTTGAATATTTTTCATACCATAGTTGTCAACAACAGCTTGACCCGCTTTTTGTGCGGCTTCACCTGCTGCATATGGAGTTGATTTTCTGGAACCGCGATAACCGCAATTTGCAGAAGATGTCCATGACACTGCATTACCCTGAACATCGGTAATGGTAACGATTGTGTTATTAAAAGAAGAGTAAATGTGCGCAATACCATCACTGATTTGGCGCTTTACTTTCTTTCTAGCTTTGCCAGCACTACCAGCTGCACCCGATTTACCGGAGCCGCCTTTATCATCATCTTTGGTAGCTTGTTGTTTCGTGTTTGCCATTATTATTACCTACCTTATTTGTTACCTTTACGTTTACCTTTACGGGTACGAGCATTGGTGCGTGTTCTTTGACCATTTACTGGCAAACCACGCTTATGTCTTGTGCCACGATAGGTGTTTAATTCGATTAAACGTTTAATGTTCATTGCTACTTCACGTCGCAAGTCACCTTCAACTCGAATTTTACTAATTTCACCACGCAAGCTTTCCAACTCACCTTCGGTCAAATCTTTCGTTTTTTTAGCTGGTTCGATCTTTGCATTGGTGCAAATTCGACGCGCCATTTCTCTACCAACACCATAAATCGCAGTAAGCCCAATCACGATGTGCTTCTGCATTGGTATAATCACGCCTGCAATACGGGCTGACATTCATTTCTCCTAACTTTAACGACTACAAACCATACAAAAAGGGGATGAGTTTAATATTCAAACCCAAAAAAATCAACCTAAAAATCAACCTTGTCTCTGTTTATGACGCTTTTCTTTGCATATAATTCGTACAGTTCTGTTGCGACGAATGATTTTGCAATTGCGGCAAATTTTCTTAACGGATGCACCTACTTTCATAACTTTTACCTCAAAACTATCTAGTAAGACCACTACCAGTACGTAAGTTAGCCTTTTTAAGCAAAGACTCATACTGGAAAGACATAACGTGTGCTTGAACTTGCGCCATAAAGTCCATCACAACCACAACGATAATCAGCAAAGAGGTTCCACCAAATGTAAATGGAACATTCCAAGCTAAGATTAAAAATTCAGGTAACAAGCACACTAAAGTGACATAAATCGCGCCAGACAATGTTAAACGTGTCATGACGGTATCGATGTATCTTGCCGTTTGCTCACCTGGTCGGATCCCTGGAATAAAAGCACCCGATTTTTTCAAATTATCAGCCGTTTCTTTTGGGTTAAAAACTAATGCCGTGTAAAAGAAGCAAAAGAAGATAATCCCAGCACTAAAAAGTAACATATGTAATGGTTGACCTTGCTGCAATGAAACGCTCAGCGCACTTAACCATTCGAACCCTTTTGAACCACCAAACCATTGCGCGATGGTTGCTGGAAACAAAATTAAACTGGATGCAAAAATCGGTGGAATCACACCCGCCATATTAATTTTTAATGGCAAATGGGTGGATTGCGCGGCATACACTTTGCCAGCCTGCATCCGTCTTGCATAATTGATCGTAATTCTGCGTTGCGCGCGCTCTACATATACAACAAAGGCAACAACAGCAGCGACTGCTACCAAGATCAACAACAAGACGATCACTTGTAGTTGTCCTTCACGTACTTGTTCTAACGTACGTCCGAATGCAGATGGTAAGCCTGCCACGATACCTGCAAAGATAATCATGGAAATACCATTACCAATACCACGTTCTGTCACTTGTTCACCTAACCACATTAAAAACATGGTACCGGTGACTAATGTTAGCGTTGTCGTGAAGTAAAATGAAAAGCCAGGTGATAACGCAATACCATGAGCTACTAACATTTTCGACACACCAATCGCTTGAAACGCTGCTAAAAACACAGTGCCGTAGCGTGTGTATTTATTTATTTTACGTTGTCCGGATTCACCTTCTTTTCTGAGTTCAGATAAAGCGGGTGATAACACTGACAACAATTGCACGATAATCGATGCTGAAATGTATGGCATGATACCTAATGCAAGAATACTAAACCGCATTAACGCGCCACCAGAAAACATGTTGAATAAACCAACGATGGTGTTCTGTTGCCCATTAAACAGTTCTTGTAACCGTAGTGGATTCAAACCCGGGACTGGCACATAAGAGCCAACACGGAAAATGAATATGGCAAACAATAAGAACAAAAGCCGATTTTTTAAATCGGCAAATCCTGAAGATGTCTTTCCGCTACCCTGCCTGCCATTGATCATGCTTACTCAACCTTACCCTTGGCGTCTTCAATTGCTTTACGCGCACCCGCTGACATTGCGATGCCACGCACCGTTACGGCTTTTTCTAATTTGCCGGAAAGAATAATTTTTACATCTTTCGTATCAAAACGAATGATGCCTTCTTTCATTAAAGCTGCAAAATCGATTACATCAGCATTCACACGAGCTAATTCAGAAGTATAAACTTCAGCGCGAGTTAACGATTGGCGTGAACGGAAACCAGATTTTGGAATACGACGTTGAATTGGCATTTGACCGCCTTCAAAACCGACCTTATGGTAACCACCCGCTCTAGCGCGTTGACCTTTGTGACCACGACCACATGTTTTACCACGGCCTGAGCCAATACCACGGCCAAGACGCTTTGATTTAAACTTCGAACCAGGTGCTGGTTGTAAAGTATTGAGTTGCATCTTTACAAATCCTCTAATTTATTAAACATAATTATTAATGACCAACAGATTACTTCTGTGTGGTGTCTTCTTCGCCCAATACTTCTTTAATTGTTTTGCCGCGCTTAGAAGCAATATATTCAGGCGGAGAAATATGTGATAACGCTTTTAATGTTGCGCGAACAACATTAACTGGATTGGTAGAACCACCAATCTTTGCGAGAACATTTTTAATGCCCAATACTTCAAACACTGCGCGCATCGCGCCACCAGCAATAATACCAGTACCTTCAGAAGCTGGTTTCATAAACACGTTAGTTGAACCGTGTTTACCGTTCACTGCATGATGCAATGTGCCACCTTTCAATACCACTGGTTGTAAATTCTTACGTGCATTTTCAAGTGATTTCTGAATTGCAACTGGCACTTCACGTGCTTTACCACGACCAAGACCAATACGGCCTTTGCCATCACCAACCACAGTCACCGCAGCAAAAGTGAAAATCTTACCACCTTTGACTACTTTGCAATGACGACCAACGTCTACGAGCTTTTCTTCGTAACCGTCGGAGCTTTTTGATTCACCTTTTTGTTCAAAACCAGCAGCTGACATATTTCACCCTTAGAATTCTAATCCAGTTTCTCTCGCAGCATCAGCAAGTGCTTTGATGCGGCCATGATAGCGATAGCCAGAGCGATCAAACGCAACTGCTTTGATACCTGCTTCTAACGCACGTTTTGCAACTAATTTACCAACTTCTTTTGCTGCATCAACATTACCGGTCGACTTTAATTTTTCTAAATCTTTGTCTAAGGTAGATGCTGATACTAATGTTTTCGCACCGTCAGATGACATGACTTGAGCATAAACATGACGTGATGTCTTATGAACAGACAAACGTGTTATTTCTAAATCACGAATTTTGCATCGTGTTCGTTTTGCTCTGCGTGCTCTTGCTTCTCGCTTGTTCATTGAGTTCACCCTACTTTACTTTTTCTTGGTTTCTTTAAGTTCGACTACTTCATCTGCGTAACGTACGCCTTTACCCTTGTAAGGTTCAGGACTACGAATCGCTCTAATCTCAGCAGCTGCTTGTCCAACGGCTTCTTTGTTCGCACCTTTCAAAATAATTTCTGTTTGAGTTGGTGTTTCAGCTGTTACGCCTTCTGGTAACGTGTAATCAGTAGGATGTGAGAAACCTAAACTTAGGCTTAAAATCTTACCTTTAGATGCTGCACGATAACCAACGCCGATTAAAGTTAATTTACGTTCGAAACCGGTGGTGACACCCACAATCATGTTTGCAATGTTTGCACGTGTGGTACCAGGAATAGCGCTTAATGTTTTTCTACCTAAACCCGTAATTTTTTGGCCGGTTTTATCTGCTACTTTTACTGATACTTTGCCAGCATCTACAGTAACGTTAACGTAAGCGTGTAAGTTGGTAGCCAACTGGCCTTTTGGGCCTTTGACGGTTAACTTTTCATTTTGCACCTTAACTTCGACACCAGATGGTACGGTGATTGGCTTTCTGCCGATGCGTGATGTTCTTGTCGTTGACATAGTTGACATAAATTCTCCTACTCGACTGTGCACAAGACTTCGCCACCCACTTGTTGGGCACGAGCTGTCTTATCAGCCATGACTCCTTTAGGAGTCGAAATAATAGCAATACCTAAACCACCACGCACTAAAGGAATATCTTTATGACCGCGGTAAATACGCAACGCTGGACGGCTTACGCGTTTGATCTTTTCGATAACCGGCTTACCTTGGTAGTACTTAAGTTTAATTTTGATATCTTTTTTATTGTTCGCCTCTACAACTTCAGAGCTTTCGACAAAGCCTTCCTGCGTTAACACAGCCAAAATATCGCACTTGAAGCGCGAGTATGGAGTGCTAATACTTTTAATGCCAATCATTTGGGCATTACGAATGCAGGTAAGCATATCTGCAACTGGGTCTTGTAATGACATCTGTCACCTCTAATTAAATAAATTACCAACTTGCTTTGTGAAGACCTGGAACCATACCGGCAACGGTCGCGATTCTCATGTGTAATCTGCACAATCCAGTTAATCTGTTATACGCACGCGGTCTTCCGCATAATTTGCAACGGTTACGACGTCTAGTAGGACTTGAATCACGAGGCAATGCCTGTAATTTTTCCACTGCCAACATACGTTCTTTGTCGCTGGTGTTTGGGTTACGCACAGCATCACGTAATTGATTACGTACTGCTCTGAATTTGTTTACAAGGTCTACACGACGTAGATTACGATTTCTTACTGATTTCTTTGCCATGCTATCAACTCACTTCTTTTTCTTTAAATGGGAAGTTAAATGCTTTCAACAATGCAAACGCTTCTTTGTTTGTTTTTGCTGAAGTAGTAATAGTGATATCCATGCCACGAATAGCATCGATTTTATCGTAATCAATTTCAGGGAAAACGATTTGTTCTTTGATACCAAGACTGTAGTTACCACGACCATCGAATGATCTTGCGCTGATACCACGGAAGTCTCTTACGCGTGGCAGAGCAATAGTGACTAAACGATCAAGAAATTCATACATTTTTGCGCGGCGCAAAGTAACTTTGCAACCAATCGGCCAATTTTCACGAATTTTAAAGCCTGCAATGGATTTGCGTGAAATGGTTTGAATGACTTTTTGGCCAGCGATTTTTTCTAAATCACTAACTGCATTCATTAAAATCTTTTTATCTAAAGCAGCTTCGCCTACACCCATATTGATTGTAATTTTTTCAATATGAGGCACTTCCATGACAGAAGTATAACCAAAAGCCTTCATGAGCTTTGGTATGATTTCACTTTTATAAACTTCGCTTAATCTAGTCGTCATAACAACACCTTTTAACCTTTAATATCTACCAATTGATCACTGGCTTTGAAGTAACGTACGCGTTCGCCATCTTTTAATGTGCGAATACCAACGCGACTACCTTTTTTCTTCGCTTCGTCGTAAACCATGACGTTTGAACGCTGAATAGGCATTGCTTTTTCAACAATACCGCCTTGAATACCAGCTTGCGGGTTACCTTTGGTATGCTTTTTGACGACATTAATGCCTTCAACAACCAATTTTTCGCCCACTACTTCTAATACTGTACCGCGCTTGCCTTTATCTTTACCGGCGATTGCAATAACCGAGTCACCTTTTTTGATCTTATTCATAATTAAAGTACCTCTGGTGCTAACGATATAATTTTCATAAAGTTGTCGCCGCGAAGTTCTCTCGTAATAGGACCAAATACGCGTGTACCAATTGGTTGAAGTTGCGCATTTAATAATACAACGGCGTTTTCATCAAAACGGATGGTTGAACCATCTGGACGTCTGATACCTTTTTTTGTCCGAACGATAACAGCATTAAGGACTTCGCCCTTTTTTACTTTGCCGCGCGGTATGGCTTCTTTGACAGAAACTTTAATCACATCGCCAATACCCGCATAGCGACGCTTTGTTCCGCCAAGTACTTTTATACACATAACACGACGTGCGCCACTGTTATCCGCTACATCGAGTACCGATTGCATCTGAATCATGCTTTACTCCAACTTACAATTTTACGAGCCTATTAAAAAAGCCCGCCAATATTATCATGTTTAACTAAAAATGAAAGAAAATCCGTAACATATAGCAATGCATTGTGTGTGCAGGATGCGAGTTTACAAATTATTCTTGCTCTTCTCTCTTGAGAATTTGTTTTAAATTCCAACGCTTTGTCTTAGACAACGGACGAGTGTGCTCAATTAATACAACGTCACCATCTCGACTGCTGTTTTCTTCGTCATGAACATACATTTTCGTCAATTTCGTCAAGTATTTCCCATAAAGCGGGTGTTTTTCTTGACGTTTTACTTGCACGACTCTGGTTTTGTTCATTTTACTACTCACTACAACAGCTTCAACGGTACGGGCTGTTTTAGTAGGTTCGGTTTTTTTAGCTGTCATATTACGATCGCTCATACCATCACACCCTTCTCTTTTAAGATTGTTTTGATGCGGGCGATGTTTAACCGAACTGTTTTTAATAAGTTTGGTTTTGGCAATTGACCGGTACCTTTTTGAATTCGTAAGTTGAATTGCTCTTTGTATAACGAGAGCATTTCTGTCTTTAATTCATCTGCCGATTTTTTTCTGAGTTCTATTGCTTTCATTACATAATCGTCCGCGAAATAAATGCTGTTTTAACAGGTAGTTTTGCTGCTGCCAACCCTAATGCTTCTCTTGCGAGATCTTCAGTTACGCCTTCAATTTCAAACATCACACGGCCTGGCTGAACGAGTGCAACCCAATATTCCACATTACCTTTACCTGAACCTTGTCGAACTTCTAATGGCTTCTTAGAAATTGGCTTGTCTGGGAAAATACGAATCCAAACTTTACCGCCTCTTTTCACATGACGTGACATTGCGCGACGTGCAGCTTCTAATTGTCTTGCAGTGATACGACCGTGTTCCAGAGTCTTTAAACCAAATTCACCGAAACTTACTTTAATGCCGCGTGTCGAAACACCACGATTACGGCCTTTAAATTGCTTGCGATATTTTGTACGTTTTGGCTGCATCATAGGTTATTTCTCCTGCTTGCCAGTTTTTTCTGTCGTTTCTGCTGGCTGTGTTCCCATTTTGTCGCCGATCACTTCGCCTTTGAAAATCCATACTTTAACGCCAATCACACCATAAGTGGTTTGTGCTTCACCTAATGCGTAATCAATGTCAGCGCGGAAAGTTTGCAAAGGAACGCGACCTTCACGGTACCATTCGGTACGTGCAATTTCGGAACCACCTAAACGACCACTTACGCTAATTTTAATGCCTAAAGCGCCTGAACGTAATGCAGTTGTTACCGCACGCTTCATTGCACGTCTAAACATAATGCGGCGTTCTAATTGCTGAGCAACTGAATCTGCCACTAATTTTGCATCTAATTCTGGTTTACGAACTTCTTCAATATTGATGTGAACTGGTACATTGACGATTTTGCTTACTTCATCACGTAACGTTTCCACTTCTTTACCGCTCTTACCAATGATCACGCCTGGTCGTGCGGAATAAATCGTAACACGTGCATTACGTGCTGGACGATCAATTTGAATTCGGCTAATAGCAGCTTGAGATAATTTTTTACGTAAATATTCTCTTACTTTAATGTCAGCGCAAAGTGTGTCTGAAAATTCTTTAGATGATGCATACCACTTGGACGAATAATCCTTAACAATGCCTAAGCGAATACCGTTTGGGTTAACTTTCTGGCCCATTACTTCTTCTCCTCGTCCGATAAAATTACTGTAATATGACAGGTCGGCTTCAAGATGCGGGAGCCACGGCCTTTTGCTTTCGCTTGCATACGTTTGTATGTAGGACCTTGGTCTGCATAAATAGCAGATACTCTTAATTCGTCGATATCAGCGCCATTATTGTGTTCAGCGTTAGCAATAGCTGAATCTAATAATTTTTTAATAACAGGAGCGACGCCTTTTCGGCTGAATTTTAAAATGTCTAATGCACGATCAATTTTCATACCACGGATTTGATCGCAAACTAAGCGAGTCTTCTGTGGTGATAATCTTGCAAATTTTAGTTTTGCTGCGACTTCCATTATAAAACCTCTCTATTCTGATGCTTTAGCGCCGCCAGATGATGACTCATCTTTCGCTTTTCTGTCGCCAGAATGCGCGCGGAACGTACGAGTTAAGGCGAATTCACCTAACTTATATCCAACCATATTTTCGGTAACGTATACTGGCACGTGCAATTTGCCATTGTGCACAGCAATCGTTAATCCAACCATTTCTGGCAAAATCATGGAACGTCTTGACCAGGTTTTAATTGGTCTTTTATCGTTAGTCGCTGTCGCCTTCTCAATTTTTTTGATTAAGTGGCTATCGACAAATGGTCCTTTTTTAATTGAACGTGGCACGGCGGACACCTCTACTCAATATAAGTTATGACTGTTTATTGTTATCGCGAACGATAAACTTATTAGTACGTTTGTTTTTACGTGTTTTGTAACCCTTGGTTGGAACACCCCAAGGAGTAACAGGATGACGTCCACCTTTGGTACGGCCTTCACCACCACCATGTGGATGGTCGATAGGGTTCATCGCCGTTCCTCTGACAGTAGGTCTAACACCGCGGTGTCTTGTTGCACCTGCTTTACCATAATTCTTCAAGTTATGCTCAGAGTTGCCAACTTCGCCAACTACAGCACGACATTCAGATAATACTTTTCTCATTTCGCCTGAACGCAAACGTAAGGTTGCGTAAATGCCTTCACGTGCAATTAATTGAACCGAAGCACCAGCACTACGCGCCATTTTGGCACCACCGCCTGGTTGTAATTCGATACAGTGCACGGTTGAACCGACTGGAATATTGTTTAAAGGCAAACAGTTACCGACTTTAATCGCAACTTCACTACCTGAAACAACTTCATCACCCGCTTTCAAACCTTGAGGTGCGATAATATACCTTCTTTCACCGTCCGCGTACAACAAAAGAGCGATCAAAGAGCTACGATTTGGATCGTATTCCAATCTTTCTACTTTTGCCGTGATGCCATCTTTATTACGCTTAAAGTCGATGACGCGATATTTTTGACGATGACCGCCACCAATGTGACGCACGGTGATACGACCTTGGTTGTTACGACCGCCTGTTTTTGGCTTTGCAACTAATAAAGGAGCGTATGGTTCACCCTTATAAACATCTTTGTTTACGATTTTGATCGCAAAACGTTGACCTGGTGAAGTCGGTGACTGCTTAACAATAGCCATTACTGCGCTCCCATAATTTCAATCTTTTGGCCAGCGGCGAGTGTCACGTAAGCTTTTTTCCAAGCCTTGCGATTACCTTCTTGACCCTTAAAGAGTTTTTTCTTAGCTCGTACATTGACAATACGTACGGTTTTTACTTTTGCATTGAATAAATGCTCTACTGCATCTTTTACTTCTGGCTTAGTTGCAGTGCCATTGACTTCAAATACGTATTCATTATTTTTTTCCATCGCCACAGTCGCTTTTTCAGAAACGTGTGGAGCTAGAATGATTTTTAAAAGTCGTTCTTGGTTCATTTCAACAACTCCTCTAACTCTTTCATGGCAGATTCTGTCACGATGACTTTCTTCGCGCGAATCAAGGTCACTGGATCAGATACGATTGCAGAAGCATCCGCTAATGCAACGCGATATAAGTTACGAGCTGCTAAATACAAGTTTTCTTGAACATCGTCAGCAATAATCACAACATGATCTTCAACTTTCATGTCATGTAATTTTTTGACTAAATCTTTTGTCTTCAACGAACTAACTTCAAACTTATCGACGATTTGTAATCTTTCTTGACGAATTAATTCAGACAAGATTGAACGAATAGCACCGCGGTGCATTTTCTTGTTAACTTTTTGCTTAAAGCATCGTGGTTTAGCTGCAAATGTGCGACCACCAGTACGCCAGATAGGACTACGGATAGTACCAGCACGCGCTTGGCCTGTACCCTTTTGACGCCATGGTTTTGCACCACCGCCGCTAACTTCTGCACGTGTTTTTTGTGCTTTGGTACCAGCGCGCGCACCTGCCATGTAAGCAGTCACTACTTGGTGAATAAGCGATTCGTTATATTCGCAAGCGAAAATATCATCGCTTAAGCTAACTTTACCTTTGGTATTCGAAATTTTTAATTCCATCACAATCTCCTACGCGCTCTTCTTGATGGCTGAACGGACAACAACATAACCGTTGGCAGCACCTGGAACCGCGCCCTTCACTAAAATCAAGTTACGTTCGGCATCAATACGTACGATTACTTGAGATAAAATCGTGCGTTTCTTATCACCCATATGACCGCACATGAGTTTGCCTTTGAACACTTTACCTGGTGATTGGCGTTGACCAATAGAACCTGGCGCACGATGCGAACGGGAGTTACCGTGTGTTGCATCTTGCATTCTGAAATTGTGGCGCTTAATAACACCAGCAAAACCTTTACCGATTGTGTCACCCGTTACATCAACGTATTGACCTTCAGCAAATAAATCGCATTTCAATTCGTGACCGACTGCAATTTCACCTAAATCATTTGCGCTTTTTAATCTAAATTCACGCAAGATGGTTCCTGGTGCGACCGATGCTTTCGCAAAGTGGCCAGCAGCAGGTTTTGTCACACGTGATGCTCTGCGTGTGCCAATCGTTACTTGCACTGCATCATAACCATCATTGTCCACTGTTTTAATTTGGGTAATGCGGTTTGGCTGCACTTCAATTACGGTTACAGGTATCGATGCGCCGTCTTCAGTGAAAACGCGCGTCATTCCAATCTTTTTTCCAAGTAGCTCAATTGCTACTGCAGGTTTCGCTGTCATTGCATTATCTCGCTTTATTAGTCTTCTGCATCCACGCTGATCTGAACATCCACACCGGCAGCTAAATCTAGCTTCATGAGGGCATCAATCGTTTTTTCAGTTGGGCGGTTAATATCAACCACACGCTTGTGCGTACGTAATTCGTATTGGTCACGTGCGTCTTTATCCGCATTAGGTGCAATACAAATCGTGTAACGCTCGATTCGCGTAGGTAATGGAATAGGGCCGCGCACTTGCGCCCCTGTTCTTTTCGCTGTATCAACTATTTCTTTCGTTGACTTGTCGATTAACCGATGGTCAAACGATTTTAGTCTGATACGTATTCTTTGACTCTTTCTTCCAATGGCCATATATGCTTACTCGATAATTTTAGCAACAACACCAGCACCGACCGTACGGCCACCTTCGCGGATTGCAAATCGTAATCCGTCTTCCATCGCAACAGGCGCAATCAAGCTAACTACTAACTTGATGTTGTCACCTGGCATTACCATTTCAACGCCTTCTGGCAAGATACATTCGCCTGTTACGTCTGTTGTTCTAAAGTAGAACTGTGGACGGTAACCTTTGAAGAATGGAGTGTGACGTCCGCCTTCTTCTTTTGACAACACGTATACTTCTGCTTCGAATTTCGTGTGGGGCGTTATTGTGCCAGGCTTTGCTAACACTTGTCCACGTTCAACGTCTTCTCTCTTCGTACCGCGTAACAATACGCCCACGTTGTCGCCCGCTTGACCTTGGTCTAATAACTTGCGGAACATTTCAACGCCAGTACAAATCGTTTTTAAGGTTGGCTTCAAACCGACGATTTCTAATTCTTCACCAACTTTCACAATACCTCTTTGTACGCGACCGGTAACAACCGTACCACGACCAGAAATTGAGAATACATCTTCGATTGGTAATAAGAATGGTTGGTCGATTGGACGTTCTGGTAATGGAATGTAGCTATCCATTGCTTCAACCAATTTCTTGATCGATGGCACGCCGATTTCGCTGGTGTCGCCTTCTAATGCTTTTAATGCGCTTCCAACAACGATTGGCGTTGCATCACCTGGGAATTTGTACATCGATAATAAATCTCTGATTTCCATTTCCACCAAGTCTAATAATTCTTTGTCATCTACCATGTCAGCTTTGTTCATGTACACAACAATGTATGGTACGCCAACTTGACGTGCTAACAAGATGTGTTCTCTGGTTTGTGGCATTGGGCCGTCTGCTGCTGAAACCACTAAAATTGCACCGTCCATTTGCGCAGCACCGGTGATCATGTTCTTCACATAATCCGCGTGGCCTGGGCAATCTACGTGTGCATAATGTCTGTTGCTTGATTGGTATTCAACATGAGAGGTTGCAATCGTGATACCACGTGCTCTTTCTTCTGGAGCATTGTCGATTTGGTCGTATGCTCTTGCTTCACCACCAAATTCAGCTGACAAAATCTTTGTCAATGCTGCGGTTAGGGTTGTTTTGCCGTGATCCACGTGACCGATTGTGCCTACGTTTACGTGAGGCTTCGTTCGTTCAAATACTTGCTTACTCAT
>CAZUVD010000010.1:0-90595 GCA_964623075.1 uncultured Coxiellaceae bacterium
ATCAAATTTTCATTATGTTGCATTTTATAACTGTCCATATCTGACACGGCTACTTTAAAATGCAATCCTCAAGCTTATACATCTTTTAAAGTTTGAAGGGTCAGCCCCTACAAATATTACTATCGAGTTTAAGATATATTCATCTATCCATGTCAGATATGGATAGAATTCACGGACAACTGATAACAACAGTTTATTGATGTTTGATAGCAGATAAAAATTTAATAGTTTCCTTTAATGATGCCTGATTAGCAATTCTATTACCTACGGAAGTACCACCTAATTTGCACCAAAATTTTCCCACTGGGTGATAAATAGGTCCATCATAAGATGCAATAAGACCATGCCCCGCATTTTCATAATTTACATGCTTGTGTTTAATAGGGGAGTTGTAGGCATTCAAACGTTTAATGATAGATTCACAATAATAAGTAGACGTCCATATGGCATCTTTACCACCTGAAAAAATTAATATTGGACAATCTATCTTTTCTACAGGAATTTCTGTAAGTTTAGCATTTGGTGTTAAATTTCGTAAAGAAAACAAATCAGCAATTATAAATGGGTCTTCCTCAGTATTTGCATGAGCCGGGATTAATTTCTTGTCAGTAGATTGGATCAAATCATCCAGTTCAGTCAATTTAAGATTATTTCCAGATACCGCTCCTAAATACGGCGTTAATGCATGAGTCTTATATTTCCAAGCGGGATGATTAGGATACGGAAAACCTCCAGTCATCATACTGCTAGGCGCATAAGCTACTATCGCGCTAAGGTGTTTTAAAACAGTGCCTAATATTAAGGCTAATTCTCCTCCGCGCGATTGACCCACAATGGCAATTGCTTCTTTCTTTACGTCAGAATGTAACTGTAACCAATGAATAGCTGACTCAAAGTAATTCAAATCAATATTTTCTAAATTCGGAGGAAGGTCATCTACTCCGAAATAAGCTAGGGCAAGAACAATAAATCCGTTGCTAACAATTTCTTCTATATAGTGTTTTGGAATTGCATTAGCGCCAGGAATACCGCCATCAGAACCTGAAAGTAAAATAATCCCGGGTAATTTTTCTGAAACATGATTGGGACTATATAACACACCAATAATTCCATTATCTTTTACTGTAATTTCTTTCAATTTCGTTTTTACCTTTTATTCTGGTAACAATAATCGCCATTTTTATGTTACCTAATATACAGATTAATTTCCGCAAGAAATGAGGGCCAAATATGGCAGTTAAAGAATGGATTACTTGATTAATAACTTAGCAGAGTGATATAAAACCGCGTATGCACTTATGTGTGGAATCCAAGTACTTTTGAGAAACATAAAAGCCGGTAATCAGGATTACCGGCTTTTATGTTTCTCAAAAGTATTCTGTTTGAGGCCCGGCCGAGATCCTAGTAAAAAGGTATCAAATCTTTTTTTGAATTTATTTTGCAACCTAATCCAACGTTTTAATTATTTCTTATCATCATAAGTTAACAAAGCTCCATTTTTCAGCAGGCTTGACTTGAGAACAATAGCTAGGCAGTGCATTCTCGTGCTGATATTTTGTAATATCTTGTTGCACAGCTTTATCAGCCAGTAGCGTATTAATAATTTGCTGCAACATCTCCCCATGAAATGGTATGCCAATTAAACTATCGCTTGCTGAATATGCGAAACTAATACCCTTGCATGGCATATAAACCCAAAGTGAGCGATAACCAGGTGTTAACCCAGGCGTAAACCAAATTATTCCGGCGGGTGTGTTCATACGAAAAGTTCCTAAGCCATACGCCGAAATTGCAATGTTTTCACTTGCTTTGCCTGTATCTAAAGCCACTGTATTTTCCATCAACTCCAATGATTGCGGAGATAAAATTATTCCGCCAAATAATTTCTGTACCCACATAACAATTTGATGTGGTGTAGAAACTAGAGCTGCAGCACCATAACCCCATGAAGCACTTACTTTGGTGTTATCAAATGTTAAGTAATAACCATGTGCCATCTGTCGTAATAAATTTTCAGAATAAAAAGGTAAGTAATAACTATCCTTCATTCCAGCAGTCTTTAATAGCGAGTACATTGAATTTGATAAAGGCTGAGCAGTAATTTTTTCAATAATCAACCCTAGTAAAATATAATTTGTGTTTGAATAATGCCAACCGCTATTAGCGACAAAATATGGCTTATGCTTATAAGCAATTGCTAATAATTCTTTTGGCTCAAAAAGTTCATTATTTTTTGCCACACGAACCCACCAATCTGGCTCATCAATATAGTCATAAATACCGCTAGTATGATTCAATAATTGCCGCACGGTAATATGCTGCCATTCAGGATATTCTGGAAAATATTTCCCAATTGGTGCGTCTAAATTTATCTTGCCAGATGCTACCAAGTTCAATATTAATGCCGCGGTAAAATTTTTAGTAATACTACCTACCCGAAACAAGCTATTGGCCGTAATTGGCGTTTTAGATGTCCGGCTGATAGTTCCCACAACATAATTTTTGATGATTTTTTGCGTTGGCAGTCCTACGCTCAGTGATAGAGAATTAATGTGGTTTTTAGCGCTCTCTTGGATAATCACTTGTTGTAATTGATTATCTAATTTAGCATCTCCATATGCACAAGAGATCAACAACAAAACACCTAATAACGCCACATTAATGAATTTTTTCATTGCTGCCCTTATAATATTTGCCTTGCATTGATCTAGCCCCGAAAATTTATGAGCTTCTATGGATATAGCTTATTCTTGAAAACCATTCTTTTTTTTTATCATTCTGATCTTTCTTACGGTGGTTTATCAGACGAAAGTTATTAACAAGCTTAGAGGAATATGAACAGAAATACCAAATGAAATATTATCTGGAATATAGCCATATTGGACGGTGCTCCTTAACCGGCTTAATCAGTTCGAGGTCGCACCTCAATATTCAAATAATAAAAAAATTTATATTGTCTCAACGAGGTGACTTAATTTGCATGCAAATTAATTTCAAACTTCATTATTGCTTAATAACACAATCGTGAACGGTGCCATCGATCTATTTTATTAGGCGCGCTTATTCTGGATCGATTTTGGACAAAATACTGGTCATATCAAATAATAAATGCTAATATTTGCCCAATTTTGACGGAAAGTAGTGCTATGAACTCAGAAAAATTACTAGCCACCCACCCATCACAAACTCATGCTGCAGACTTGCAGGCTATCTGCCAGCCATTAAAAGCGCTTAATATTCATTATTTTTCGCATGTATACATCAACAACAAACAACAATTCTCAGCCCTTGGCATGGAACCGGAATTCGGCGCCCTTTATCATCGCAAAGCCTATTACCGCTTCGACTTACACATGGCGCCTCTCGCGCAAAAAGAGTCATACATCATATGGGATACCGTCAAAAGAGAAAAACAAACCGAAGCCCTGTTTAATGACTTCATGGACTTTAACCTAGGACACACCTTTAGTATTTGCTTAAAACAAGAAAATCATTCTGATTATTTTCATTTCGCCTCAAAATTAGGCGAAGAATATATGAACCAACAATATTTATTAAATTTAGATCAATTATACCAATTCATTTATCACTTCAGAGAAAAAGTAAACGCACATCGTGATTTAAAACGCGCTTATGATGTCAAACTTTCTCTGCCAAAAGAAAATGGTGGTTATTTCGCTCATCGCCCAATATCCATCGCGACAGCAGAAAACAGCGAATTCCAACTCCCAAACAAACGAATCTATCTAAACCATGAAACCTATTTAACCACTAAAGAATTCGAATGCTTAAAGCATTTATCCGGCGGCAAAAAAATCCACGAAGTGGCACAAATCATGGGCATCACTCCACGTACAGCCAAAGCGCATATCGAAAATATCAAATTAAAACTAAACTGCGAAACCCAATTTCAACTTGGTGCCATATTTTCTTCTATCAAATTATAATTCAACTGCAATCTAGCTATATCTAACGCCCCTTTGACAGGTCTATAACTTGGCGCGCATTCCAACGTGTGAATCATTCGTATTAACGATATTCTTAAATTTAGAAACATCCTTCTTATCTAACCCATCTAAATGAGGATCAATTATTTCAGCTATAATATCTAGATTTTTTTGTGTATGTTCAAAGGCAAAAATGGGGCTTTTCCTTGGCTGCGCGAAGAATGCTCCGAAAAACTTTACAGCTAAATCCGCATGCGATAACCAAGGTTTATTGATAGGTTCCGGAGGCTTAGCTAACTCATCTTCAATATAAAATGGCGGTTCATCACCCTCTATTATTTCTGAGGCATAAAAGCGGCGCACCACATCGGTTAAATCTTGCAAAACAACCGGAAAAACATCCAAGTCACGTACTTGTAAATAACTAAATACCGATGCCGCTTCAAAACACGAAATAACGCGACAATGTGGATTTTCTTTTTGCAAAATAAAACCTCGTTGCGATGAAATAAGTGACATTAAACGTTTACATGATTCAAGAGCAGGTACACAAACAGCAAGCGTGCTACGAACCACCCAAAAAATTTGACCCGCTATTTGCATTCTTTGAACTTCTGCCATATTAAATCCAACAAGTTGATTATTTTCCGTGAAGATCAAATCAACATAAGTTTCTTTTTTAGTACGTACGAAAGTATCACGAAAATAAGCTTCCAATGCTTCTTCAGCAACAACACCCTGCCAATTAAAAACTTTTTTAAATAATTGAAACATCGGACGGAAGATAATAGGTTTCGTGACATGCTCTATAATATGAATGTAATTATGCTCGACCGCTAAACTAATTAATTATGATTTAGAATTAATATTAAAATTTCTTAATAGAATTGGTATGAAACTCAACATTAATAAAAAATTTCCATATCTGACAAGGCTACTTAAAAATGCAATCCCCACTCTTATACATCTTTTTAAAAATGACAAATATTTACTATCGTCTTAAGCAAGTTTGGTGCTGATGGGGCTCTCGTCATATTTAATAGTTTTGATTTACGAATTAAAAATAAGCCAACACTTGCGATTGAAAACATTTCGCTAACATCTATTTCTAAGATCGTGTGTGCGCAATTAGAGGTAACGCTTGATGTAATTGCTTCTATGAGTCAAGGAAGAAATGCTTCATTAGCTAGATCAATGATTGCGAATTTTGCGCATTATCATGCAAAGTATTCATTCATTGATATTGCAACAATGGTTTGTAGGGATCCCCCAGGCATCAGTAAAACATTACTACACCCAACAGAATCCGTAACACCCACACCTCTCAAACACTTGCCAACTTCACGCTTGTTTTCGAATACTAATTTAAATTTTAAAATGGATTCACCAACTACTAATCCTCTAAAAACTAAATCCCTTTAAATGGTGATGACATAATGCAAAGACAACATCGAATTCAAAAAGCTCCGGGAATATGTATCAAGTATCATGTTCCTTTACATTTAGGAGAAAAAGGAATCGGGTATACTAATGCTGCTGCTGAGCTGGTAATAAGATTTACAGGCGGCAATAAGACGGCGTGGTGATGAGTCTAACTGTTATTCTGTCATCCCGGAAACGCTGAAAGCATTGTCCAGGATCCGGCCATCAAACTTACAAAACAATGAGTCTTGGATTCACGCTGGTGGATCCCGGACAACGCTTTCAGCGTTTCCGGGATGACAGTCGGATGGGATTTTTTAATGCGAACCTCACTACCCCAACTTAAGCAGGCGTTTTTGATGCTAGACGGGCTGCAGGTTGTTTAGATTTATCTTGCCACTCAATAACCGCAAGATAATTACGTAATCGATTTAACTCTAAGGTCTCTAATAAGGGATTACAATGGAATGGTTTGATAATCGCAGCGATTTCTTCAGCTTGAGGGTGCGCTGCGTTAAAAATCACGCCTAAGCCAAATACAGCGGGAATATAACCAAAACAATACTCAGTACTATGTGCCGCTAAAAAGTCTTCTACGGCTGTCAAAACACCATTACGTTCGCCTCCAGCACGTTTGGCTATAGCAAAAGCGCCATGACTACGAAAGCCGCCATTGACCACTAAATCGTTGTCTAGTGTCACCCCTTCATTCCAGGTGTGAGGTTGTTGAAATTCTTTGGGAATTCGATCTGGCGCATAATACAAATCTCGTCGTGCCCAAGGCCAACCAACATCATGTAAAAATATGACCGGCATTTTTTGTTGCGCTACTGCTGATTTGCGAATTAATTTTAATTCATTAAAAACGGTATACCAATTATGATCGCCATCAACAAACCATGCATCTACTTGCGAGCATTGAGGGATAGCCGTGAAGCTAGTCTCTTTAATATGTTTAACATTATTATGGGTACTAGCAAGCCACTGATAAAAGTCTTTACTCGGTTCAGGATCAATAGAAAGTAACGTGGCATCATGTGCAATCGACCAATCATAAAGTAACTTAGAATTGCCTCCATGTTCAGAGCCAATTTCAGCAATTGTTTTCGCTTGAATGCATTCTAAAAGGGATAAAGTGATGGAATGAAATTCAGCCATAGAGTGAATTAATAAGTTGCCCGCCATGCCGCTTTTCTCCTTATGATGATTAAGAATAACAGAAACATTCAAAAATTAGTTAATTTCGCAGCTAAAAAATAGCGATAAATTAATAATTATATTTCGATACGGTATTAATCAAACAAACATGGATAGATCTGGTTATATTTTGAACAGCCATTTTTAGGCCGAAAGCGATTTCGCTATGGTATAATGAGCGTATATTATAAAAAATACGAGGTGGGTTATGTTGCATTCAGGGAAGAATGCCGTTATTAAGGCATTAGAAAAAAAATACACCAATCACACTCAATTAAATCTCGCTCTTTCCTTTTTGCAATCCTTGCCTGAAAGTTATCTCAATGACAATGCAGCACTACAAGTAGCCGCTGACATTCATCAGCTAATCCATTTAACGCAAGATCATCCGATACAATTTGATTTAATTGATGATCAAGAAAACATGGCATCACGTTATCATTTGCGAATTTATCAACAAAATCAGTTAATTGCTCTATCTGATATTTTACCTATTTTAGAAAATTTAGGATTACGCACATTAAGCGAAGAAACGTTTGTCGTCAAAAAAGAAGATAAAATTTATTATATTATCGATTTCTCTGTAGTCATCGAAAAAATACAAAAAAATAATGACCAAATTAAATCAATTTTCATTGAAGCTTTGCGAAAGATTTTAGACACAAAAGCTGAAAATGACGCTTTTAATAAGTTAATAATTGCTGGCGGAATTAGCATAGAACAAATTGTTGTGCTTAGAGCCTATTGTAAATATCTAGGTCAATGCAAATATCGCTATAGTCAAGCCTTTATTGAAAAAACCATGATTGATAACATCACAATCAGCAAACAATTATTAAACTTGTTTTATGCATTGCATGATCCTAGCCAATCCAATAAGACTAGTTTGAATAATGAATTATCAATCGAAAAAGAAATTGAAAAGCAACTTAGTAATGTTGCAAGTATTGGTGAAGATAATGTTATTCGCCGTTTCATGCTATTAATTAAATTAACTTTGCGTACTAATTATTTTCAACTTAATGCCAATGGCAACAAGAAAAATTATTTATCATTAAAAATAAACAGTGGTAGCATTCCAGATTTACCTTTACCAAAGCCAGTCATTGATACCTTTGTTTATTCCTCATTATTTGAAGGTATTCACTTACGTAGTAGCCGCGTTGCACGTGGCGGAATTCGATGGTCAGATCGTCATGATGATTATCGAACAGAAATTCTTGGTTTAATGAAAGCGCAACGCGTCAAAAATGCCATTATTATTCCATCAGGCGCGAAAGGTGGTTTTATTTTAAAAGACGCATCTTTTAGAGCAAATAAAGATACAAAAACCGCTAAAATTGCCTGCTATCAAGACTTTATTCGCGGTTTACTCGATGTGACTGACAATATTATTAATAACAAAGTCGTCCATCCTAAAAATATGATTTGCCGTGATGAAAATGATACTTATTTTGTGGTGGCGGCCGATAAAGGGACTGCTGATTTATCTGATTATGCAAACGAAGTTTCTAACGAATATCAATTTTGGCTAGGAGATGCTTTTGCATCCGGCGGTAAAAATGGTTATGACCATAAAAAGATTGGTATTACAGCCAAAGGTGCTTGGGAATCATTAAAACGCAATTTACTGGAATTAAATTTACAAGATCAAGACATTACCATGGTTGGTATTGGTGATATGAGCGGCGATGTATTTGGTAATGGTTTAATACTTTCTGATCGTATAAAATTAATTGCTGCTTTTGATCATCGACATATTTTTCTTGATCCCAATCCAAACCCTACTCTTTCATATGAAGAAAGAAATCGATTATTTAAATTACCAACTTCTTCTTGGGCGGATTACAATAATGAGCTTCTTTCTACCGGCGGTAGAATATTCAACCGTAGTGCAAAAACAATTAGTCTCACAGATGAAATCAAACAAGCATTAGCGATTGATGAAGATGAATTAACACCGGATCAATTAATTTGTGCGATTTTAAAAGCCCCTGTCGATGTACTTTATAATGGGGGTATTGGTACTTATGTGAAAGCAAGTACTGAAACCAGTGAAAATGTCGGCGATAAAACCAATGAATTTTGCCGTATTAACGGCAATGATTTGCGCTGCCGAATTGTTTGCGAAGGTGGAAACTTAGGCTTTACACAATTAGCGCGTGTTGAATTTGCTGTAAAAGGTGGCTTAATAAACACCGATTTTATTGATAATTCCGGTGGTGTTGATTGCTCCGATCATGAAGTAAACTTAAAGATTTTGTTAAATACTAAAGTCTCAGATGGCAAAATGACGTTGGAAACCCGTAACACCATCTTAAATGCGCTAGAAAACGAAATAAGTGCACTTGTTTTAAAAGATAACTATAATCAAGCACTATTGATGAGTTACAGTTCGATGCATGCTGCAAGTTATGCAGATCTTTATATTGATCACATTAATACGTTAGAATCAGTTTATCATCTTGATCGTAAGGTTGAACATTTACCTACCTCTGATGAATTAGTTAATAGAAAATCACAAGGACATGGTTTAACTCGACCAGAATTAGCTGTGTTATTAGCTTATACCAAATTATATATAAAAGATGAGTTACTGAAAACATCATTACCAGATAATGATTTCTTTAATGATATTCTAACCACGGCTTTTCCAACTGCCATTCGTAAAGAATGTCAAAAAGAGATAGAACATCATCGTTTACGTAGAGAAATTATTGCAACCCAAATTAGTAATCATTTAATTAACACCATGGGTATTACCTTTATTTTCCGTCTCATGAATGAAACGGGAGCATCCATTCAAGAAGTAGTTACTTCACATACTATTGCTGAAATGGTTTATCATGGTAGTGACATCCGTGAAATGATTCAATCCTTAGATGGTAAAATTTCAATCGAATTGCAATATGAATTGTTGCACTATCTACGCTCATTAATCAATATGGCTACCAGATGGTTTATCCGTAATAATTTCCATACTCACAATTTAACTCAAAATTTTGATCACTACCGTAATGCTATCATTGAGCTGGAGAAAATTATCCCATCATTAGTAGTAGGTTCAACGAATAAATACATTGAGCATATTAGTAGTGAATTTGAAAAATTTGGCGTCGAAACTGATTTAGCTAAAAGAGTCGCTTTATTGCGTGTAATGTACAATGCACTCAACATCACTTCCGTTGCTGCTATGCATGGTTTTAATTTGGTAAAAACAGCTAAATTATATTTCCATGTTGGTGCAGTCTTTAAATTAGTTTATTTCAGAGACTTAATTTCTGCTGATAACAGACCTGGGAAACGAAACAATAATGCGCGACTTGCGTTACGCGATAATCTCGATGCATTACAAAGAAAAATTGTTATTAGTATTTATCAAAGTAACGATGTGGAAAATGATGTGGCTGCATTAGTGAAACAATGGACGATTGATAATTCTGCTACCTTCACACGATGGGAAGCTATTATAAAAAATGTGATGGAAATTGCCGCAGATGATTATACGTTGCTCTTTACTTCTCTCCATCAATTATCTGATATGATCAGTGATACACAAAAGAATGAACGAGTTTCAATGTTAGCTTATCATGATACTTTAACGAAACTACCTAATCGTCTTTACTTCCACGAAAAGCTTGATGCAACGCTTGCTAAAGCAAATCGTGATAATAAATCATTTGCTCTTCATCTCATTGATGTCGACAAATTTAAAGAAATCAATGATACCTATGGTCATCCGATAGGGGATCAAGTATTAATAGAAATGGCTAAACGCTTAAAAAGTGTGGCCAAAGAATATGATATAGTCGCAAGACTGGCTGGCGATGAATTTGTTATTTTGCAAGGTAAAGCATATTCTGAATTTGATGCACTGCATTTTGCTCATGATTTATTGACTGCCGTTAAAAAACCTATCATTTTAGGCGATATTGTCATTCATCCAAGTTGTAGTATTGGTACCACCATGTCCCCACTAGAGCATCAAAACGCTGGTGAATTAATTGCAAGAGCCGATGCTGCCATGTACCTTTCTAAACAACAAGGTCGTGGCCAAGTGAATTTATTACATGCGACTTCGACTATGGCGCCTGCTTAATAATCGGCCGGAATACTAAACGGAAAGATTGATTAGTACTGCTCTTTCCGTTTAATTCTGGCACATAGATTAGCATAGCAGATGACTCAGTACATTCAAATAAGCCACCGCCATGATCTATTAATGCCTGTGCCGTTAATTGGTGAGCCACATCCTGCGTAAATTCTGATTCACGTGATGTTGCAAGATATTTTGTATCGATCAATTCGGCTGATTCTAATTGTATCCACTTGTAATTTAACCCTAATTGTATGCCTAATTGATATTCGTTACATCCACAGGCAATGACAACTGAATAATAGCCATCATACGTTGGATACGCATCTAATACTGTTTGATTAACTTTATTATTAAGCAATGAAATGGCAATTATATTTATTTGTTCGCGACGTAAACTAAAATCTGATTGTCGCAAATCAAAGTCATAGCGATGTTGTCCAAGCAGTAGCATGGAAAGTTCAATGCCAGCATATCTTAACTCGGAAGGATAATTAGTACGCATGGTTTTTAAATTTCGTTCCATAAAAAATAAACCGCGTTTTATAAGGCTTTTCATGCCTTTTTCACTATCATACAGATCAAAGACATCACTGGTACCTAAATTTAAATCAAATTTGAAATCAGATAAGTAATCTAATTCTTGTTTGGTAGGCAAAAATATTAAACGACTAATGGCCGCTAATACAATATCACGCATGTTTTGTAGTGAAAGTAATACATGATGATTTTGATTATAAATATTGGCGTCATGAATGAATTGCAAACATTCGCTTTGTACCCTATCAAGTGCTTGATATTGAGAATCTTGCATATGGGTAGTTGCATGAATGGGAGTACCATCTTCTTGGTAATCAACGACACTGGGTTCATTTTTAGTAGAAAGCTGCTCAAAAAGAGCAATGTATGCAATTAACCCATGTATGATGCGTTCATCATAATTGGATGGATCAATTAACCCACATCGTGTTTTTTGCCATTCTGGAATAGCTAGTGCTAATAAATAAATCCCGTAGATATCAACGTCTAGTTCTTCTTTGACAATTTTTTGTAGATTTTGTTGTGTCGTGCCACTATAACCTAAATCAACAAAAACTAATAATTCACCTGGTGTTACTTGTGTTGTGTTTTTGATATGACGAAATAGTCTTTTACGATATAATTTAGCATTTTCAATAATAATATTAACAGTATCGTTTTGAAGTATTTGACTGATAAATTCTTGCAAAGGTTTAGCGGCAGCGCGTGTATTTTTGATAATTTTATTTTTTAGCGCCTCTGGCAATAATAATTGCTTGCAAAGATCTTCATATCTTGCTGATTTAGCCATTTCTCTCAGGTATTTATCAATACTTTCTTTGCTGGTAAAACTAGCTGCAAAGGAAGCGAAGCGACTAATCCGCAAACAACATGTTTCAATGGAGCTATCAAATGCTTGTAATGATAGATATGGCAAATAACCATCACGCATTAAAAAAGCGATTTTTACGCTTTGGTTAGTCTTTTTTAGTTCAGTTATTTGATGCTTGATAAAAGCAGAAAATGCGTAAAATATAGAACCTAACACAGCATAACCTAGATTTTTTTCTGCGATATTTAAATCTTGATTACTACCCGCCAACATGCCTCGTAACGGTAAATCTAACGATCGATCATGGCGAACCGTTTGATCTAAGTATCCTAAAATAACAGATTGCAATCGCATCAAATCATTCATATTTTTCTTAAAATGCAGCAAGTTTACTGCATTCATGCCAGCTTTTTGTGACGATTGAAAATCAGAAATAACATGATCACCGATATGTAAACCATATTTTGGATTTAAATTATTAAGTTTTAATACTTTTTTGATTAATCCCATTGATTTAGAGCAACCATTTTCACATGAACAATAGATTTTATCTATCATTGCATACACACCAGCCGGCAAACAAGCTTGTAACATTTCTTGTAATTGAGCTTTAGTGTAATAAGTATCACTGATGATAATAATTTTTTTACCTTGTTTATGTGCATTTTTAATCACTTCAATAAGGGGTTGGAACGCATAAGCTGTAGCAATATCATTTTGTAATTCTTGCTGTTCCAATTCGATCAAATCTTCTTCTGTAAGATCGGGGAATGACTGCAAATAAACATCGCGTAATGAGACTTCCGTATTCCCTGTTTTAATAAATTTACTAGCGCGTGCTTGTTGTTCTGCTTGTGCCCTTAATCTTGCATTCATACCAATTTTTTTAAACGCAGGGCGCGATTGCAAATTATAAAATATATCAACTGGTGTCGCTGTTTTTCGCCATATAATCGTATCAAAACAATCTAGCGTGAGATAAGATATTTTACTGTCAATGTAATTTTCCCAGTTAGCTATGTCATTGGCCATGATATCTACGTGTTTAACACCTGTATCTACCACTTGTTCTGTTTGCATAGGCTATCCTTTATAAATATCGTTATGCTGAAAAGGTTGGAATATTCTTTTTAAGCTTTATCTTTTTTCGTAATTTAGCTAATAATTCATTATGTATTTGACAGACACGGGCTTCCGAGATATCAAATATTTGTGCGATTTCTTTAAAGGACATGTCATCATTATAATAAAGCGATAAAATTTGTTGTTCGCGTAAATTTAAATTAATAATTTCATTTTTCAGAATGGCAAACATTTCTTGTTTATCTGAAATAATGCTGGGATTTTCTTCTTCACTCATTGCAATTGAGTCATTTTCATTTTTCAGCGAAAGCATATTGCTAAGATTTAGCATTTGATAATTACGTATATATTCTTCATGATCAATATTTAATTCTTGTATAATTTCATCTGTTGTAGGTTCTCGACCATTTTGTTGCTGCAATTTATGAATAGCCGCATTTAGGGCTTGAATAAATTTTAAGGAATCTTTACTAAGCCAAGAATTTTTTCGTATCGAGTCAATAATGGCGCCTCTAATGCGGCTGCAGGCAAATGCTTCAAAAGGCGTTCCTAAATCCGGTTGATATGTTTTTTTTGCTTCTAATAAGCCGACGTAACCTGATTGAATTAAATCGTTTGTTTCAATAGTTGAAGGCAGTTTTTTTTTAACTGTTAATGCAATACGTTTTACTAAGTCCATATGTTCTTTAATAAACACTTCTAAGTTTTCACTGGCATGGTCATATGGATGTTTTTTATATGTTTCTATACCATTCACGATGCAGATCCTATTAACGTATGGTTTTGCAATATTCGTTCGAAAAAGAATTGGATGCCCCCGGTTAACGGCATATCATTTTCCCAGGTACTCATATTATTAGCTAATTCTTGAAAAGATAATGTTGATTTGGCATTGTGATATTTATCAACTACAGAAAACTGGCTTTGCGCGGCTTCAGTGATTGCTTCATCATTAGGTATAGCACCTAAATAATTTAAGGAAATATCCATAAATTTAACGACGGCTTCTTGAAACTTATTAAATACTTCCCACCCTTCGCCAATATTTTTTACTTTGTTAACGACAATACCAAACTTATTACGATGATATGATTTATATAAAATTTTAATCACGGCATAACTATCCATAAAAGACGCCGGGTCATTGCAGATCACTAATAAAATATTTTGCGAGGCGTGCGCGAAATCTATCACTTGTCTCGAAATACCTGCTGCTAAATCAACAATCATGTAGTCTACTTGCTGTGTTAACTTTGAAAATGAATGAATAATTTGCGCCGATTCTTCGACTTTTAACTCTGCAAATTTTTGAGATCCTGAGTCTGATGGAATAATTTTTAAACCATTAGGCCCTTCTAGTATTAACTCTTCAAATGAACAACGATTTTCTAAATAATCACTGAGCCGCCATTTTGCTTTTAAACCTAATAATACATCGACATTCGCTAATCCCAAATCGGCATCGAACAATAATACTTGGTTTTTTTTAGCCAGCGATATCGCCAAATTTATAGAGAGTGTGGTTTTACCAACACCGCCCTTGCCCCCTGTTACTGATATGACTTTCATAACATCCCTTTATTTTATAAAGTTTAAATCATTAACACTGCGCATTAATCCTTTAATAAGTTGCTTCTTATTCGCAAGTCTTAATGCCCCTTGAATGCTTTGGCCATTGCCTATAAAACTGATTTTAGTTTTATGTCTAATACAGGCAGCGATAGCATTGGCTAAATTAATGGATTCATCTTCTTTGGTAATAAAACAAGAGGAAATCGGGTATCCTGTGAATTCATTCAATGACTTTAATAATAATTCTTCTTGCACATTCGCAGGTAAAGTGAGAATAAAATCTAATGGATAATTAATCTCTTTGAAATATGAAAATAATTGTTCTGGTTTTGTATTATCTCGTTTACTAATACCAAAGGTATCAATCAACTTAATGGGTTGTGGTAATTTTTCAACAAGGTATTTTAATTCTTTTGCATCATGGGCGTATTCCATACAAACATCTAAGGTATTACTGTAATAATTTGACTGATTCATGCCAGCAATATCGTTAAAATCAGTCGTAATCATTACGATGTCATCTTTTGATTCACCATTTTTAATATATAAATCAGCTAATTTAGCAATACTTAAGGTTTTACCGGCACCGGTTGGTCCTACTAGCACTTTCGATTTAGTAAACGGATTTAATGCTTGATTATCAATCAGAATAATATCATCAAGCACGGATTCGATAATTTGTTCGATATTTTGATTCGTATCAATGCATGGTAAATATTTAATTAAATACTCATAAATAAAAGCATGACTGAAATGCATCTGCTTAAATTTTTCAACGATTTGTTTATAATCACCTTCGTCTGTATTTAAAAGCACAAAGTCGTTTTGCACGTTGGGACGTAAACCGACATTGAATTCAGTCAACTTGTTTTTAATTTCATTGATATCTTCAGTTAATTTGACTAACCATTGTTTGTTATCTTGATTCTCCATCATGTCACTTTCATTTTCACTAACGGCAAATTTATCGCTACCTGCTAAAATTTCAACGCCACCGGGAACGCGTCGGGTTGAATAAATATAGGCATCCATGCCTAATTCTTTTTGCACTAATTGCATAGCTTTATGATTATTTTCGGCCTCGAATTTATGCAATTTCATGTTTTTCTCCTTATCCAATTTTTGCGATGATATTTAGTTGACGATCATCTGGTATTTCTTGATGTGATAAAAAGTGAATGTTTGGAATGGATGATTTGAATAATTTTTCTAATAAAAACCTTAATTCACTTGTCACCAAGATAATAGGGGTAAGTGAATCGACTTCACACTTTTGCACGAATTCGAGGAGTTTTGTGTAAATTCGTTCTGTTAGTGTTGGCTCGATCATCATTATCTTTTCCCCTGATGCTTGATTCTGCTGTATAGAACCTTGCAATATCTGTGCCAACTCTTGATCTAGCACGCCTACAGCCACCTCGGATCGATTAGCGCACATACTGTAAATAATGAGTTTTTTCAACGAGATACGAACTCCTTCGACTAACGCTTCCGGATCTTTGGTTTTTGACCAGACTTCTATCATTTTTTCAGCGATGGTACGCATATCAATGATAGGAACTTCAGATTGTAATAACCGTTGTAATACCGTCACCATAACGTTGAGTGGTACGCCATTGGCAGGCGACATCAATGCTTCAGCAAGTTTAGGTGTATTACTACTAATGCGATTAATTAATTGTTGTACTTCATCGTATCCTAATAATTGGTATGCATTAGATTTAATAATTTGGTTTAAATGCGTAGAAACGACTGTGGTGGGATCAACTACGGTAAATCCTAATTCTTGAGCGATTGTTTTTTGCTGATGCGCTATCCAAAATGCATTCATGCCAAATGTAGGGTCTTTACAGGCAAGGCCTGGTAATGATTGAGTGATATGCCCTGGATTAATTGCCATCAATTTATCTAGATATATTTCACCTTCAGCTATGACCACATTTTTCAGAAATATTTTGTAATGATTAATGGATATATTCATATTATCTTTTACATGAATAGCTGGTATCAAAAAGCCTAATTCATGTGATAACTTTCTTCTAATGGACTTAATGCGATTAATCAATGGTCCATCTTTATTGACACCAACCAATGCAATCAACCCATAACCAATTTCTAACGCCAAATGATCAGATGACACTATTTCATTCCAATCTAACTCTCCTGATTCAACTGATTTCTTAGTAGTCGATTCAGTAATTAATAACTGATTATTATTTTCAGTCGGTGCTTTTTTGGCATGACTAATATAATAACCCAATCCAAATGCAATGCCTGCAATTAGCAAAAAGGCAAAATGTGGCATTCCTGGAATCATTGCAAAAATACTTAGAATAGATGAAGTAATAAAAAGTGGTTTTGGATTATTAAACAATTGAGTCATGGTTTGTTGTCTCATGTCAGATTCATTGCTAACACGAGTAACCATAATGGCGGCAGAAATAGACAATAGTAATGATGGGATTTGAGCCACTAAACCATCACCAATCGTCAATAATGAAAATGTCTTAAATGCTAATGTAAACGACATGCCATATTGCGCCATACCAATCACAATACCGCCGATTAAATTAATAAATAGAATCATGATACCAGCAATCGCATCACCGCGAATAAATTTGCTTGCACCGTCCATCGAACCATAAAAATCAGCTTCTTGTATCACTTCACCACGACGCTTTTTAGCTTCTTCTTGGTTAATAATGCCGGCATTTAAATCAGCATCAATCGCCATTTGTTTACCAGGCATGGCATCTAAAGTAAATCGCGCACTGACTTCTGAAATTCGACCTGCACCTTTAGTCACCACGATAAAATTAATAATCATTAAAATGGCAAATACAATCATACCAACAACCAGATTACCGCCTATCACCACTTCACCAAAAGCGCGGATCACTTTACCTGCAGCATCCGGTCCTAAATGACCATTTAATAAAACCACACGAGTCGATGCGATATTGAGAGTTAAACGTAACAAGGTCGTAATCAGCAATACAATGGGAAATAAGCTAAATTCTAATGGTTTCATCACATAAATACAGACTGTTAAAATCACAATCGACAATGAAATGTTAAAAGTAAAAATAAGGTCTAATAATATGGTTGGCATGGGTAAAATCACCATTGACAGCATGACCACGATGCCGATGACCAAACCAATATTTAGTTGCTTAAAGAGTTTTGAATAAAATGGTAAATTCATAAGTATTATGTTTCCTTATACACAAGTTCATCAGGTATTTTTAAATCTGAAACATACTCAGGAAATGGCGCCTTACCCAACTGATATTGCTTTAATTGATAAATATAAGAAAAAACGATTGCCACACCAACGTACAAACCAGGATTAATTTGTGCGCCTTGTTTAGTTGTAAAATACAGGGAACGGGCTAAACTCGGGGCTTGATAAATTGGAATACCATTAATGTTCGCAAGTTCCCTTATTTTGGCTGCAATTTCGTCTTTCCCTTTAGCAATCACTTTTGGCGCAGCATCTTTATTACGATCATATTTGATAGCGACTGCATAGTGCGTCGGATTGGTCACAATAACAGTTGCTTTTGGTATGATCGCAGACAATCTACTTTTAATTAAATTAATTTGTATCATTTTAAGTTTACGTTTTACTTCGGTGTTACCATCCGTTTCTTTAAATTCGTTTTTCATTTCATGTGCGTCCATCATTGATTTCTTATTAAAGTCATAGTAGTTATATAAGAGATCAATGGTAACAATCACAACGATGCCAATTGACATAATAAATAAGAAATGAATAATTAAATTGTAAATCGTTTCCCCAATATAGCCTTTACTGATAGCTGATAATTGCAAAATATTTGATTTATTCACATATAAAAAGAAAACCATCAAAGAAAATATGATGACAAATCTTGCTGCGGACTTTAATATATTTACAAAGATTTGAACCCCAAATAATCTGGGTAAGTTAACAAATGGATTAATTCGATCTGGTTTAAACTCAATTGATTTTAATGTAAAGTTCCAACCACCATATAATGTGGTCGTGAGGAATATAATGATGGAAACAACAAAAAACAAAGGTAATATAATAGTTGAAATAGCATTGATATAATGCTTAAAAATCGCAATTAAGTACTTCGGTTGATAATCAATGTATGAAATCATCGCAAAACTATCATTGAAAGTGCTAGCTATCACTTGATATATCTTATCTGCTAAAATGGCTAACGCTATTAAACAACCCATAAATATCATACCGCTCATTAAATCCCGTGAGCGTAACACTTGCCCTTCTTCTTTTAATTTTTCAAGTTTTCGTGAGGTTGCCTGATAACTTTTTTCTGAGCTATCATCTGACATAATGCCCTCCTAAAAACCCTGTAGCTATATGATTTAGAAATTCATGAAGACTAAGACTTGAATATTGAACGATTTCATAGAAAGTTAGATATATAATAAATAAACCTAGTATTAATTGAATATTAATACCAATGCTAAACACGTTAAATTGTGGTGAAAATTTTGATAACACAGCGATTGTTAAATTAGTGGTTAATACGCACATCAAAATAACAGCGGAAAGTAACAACATGACCACAAATATAGTTTTGGACTCTTTTAATGATGCTGAAAGGACATTATGCAAATCAAAACTTTGCAATGGTAAAACATGAAAAGTACGCACTAAAATTTCTATAATCATCAAGTGGCCATTTGTCATGAAAAATAATATAGCGATTAACAGATAATAAAATTCCGTCAAAGGCGTAATTAAACCGATGCGATTATCAATCAAACTACCGATTGACAGACCGATTTGCGTTGAAATGAATTGTCCGGCGCCTTGAAAGGCTTCAAAAATGAAGTTTGTTGTTAAGCCTAATGCAAACCCAATAACAAACTGACAAAACATCATTAAAAATAATGGTGCTTTATCATCAAATGATACGTTAGCCACTTGAGGATACAGTATAAAAGAAATGCCAGCTGCTAATGAAATCATGACACGCGCCGTAATCATTTCTTTTCTAAAAACAGTAATAGTATACAGGCACGTAATAATACGAGTATATATTAGCGCAAATAGCGCATAGTATTTATATATATCTTCAATATGATTAAGTAAGTCCATATTATCTTATATAATGAATAATGTTAGTAAAGTAATGTTGAGAAATCGAAATTAAGTATTCAATCATCCACGGACCAAATAAATACACTACGGTGAACATAACTATCATTTTGGGTATAAATGTTAATGTCACTTCATTGATTTGTGTGGCGGCTTGGAATATTGAAACAATTAAACCCACCACTAGTGTTGGCAGCGTTAAAATGCAAACTGCTAACACTGTGTAAAATAGCATTTCGCGCATAGCATTAATTAATTCATAATCGATCATATTCTTCCTGCGCCCTAACGAAGTTGATGTTATCTTCCATTTTTATCATTTCACGTCGCATCTCATTCAAATCTTTAATGTTTCGTATGTTTTCTTTAAATTTGTTAAATACAGATAAATGATTATCAACATCTTTATAAGCAGAAATGGTTTGTTGTAGAAAATTATTCAAATGAGTGATTTCCTTTTTTTCATTTTCTACTAGCTGAAAAATGCGATTACTAAACATAGATCGATTAGCAATAAACATGGGAAAAACATGCGTATTTTTGATAGTATTTAAATTATTACATTCGAGTTGATATTGATTAATTTTATTTATTAAATCTTTTTTGTAGCGAATTTCCTTATTTAATTTAGCAATATCATTGCTAATTTTATTTTTTTTATTGGTTAACATATCAATAATGGTATCTAACTGTTTTATATTCAACATGTCTCATCCTTCAAACTTTATTTTTTGGTGTTATTTTCCATAATAATTTTATATAAACTTACAATCGACTCTTCCAAGTCTGATGATTCATTCATTTTCTGTGTCAAATAATGCAGTAATAAATCTTTCTTACTGATGGCTTCATCAATTTTTTTATCAGACCCCATTTGGTACATACCCATATTGATAATTTCTTTATTACGTTGATACGATCCATATAATTGTTTAAATTGATTCGCTAATAACACTTGCTCTTCACTAGTTACTTGCGGCATGATGCGACTAATGGATTTTTCGACATCAATAGCTGGATAAATGCCAGATTCGGCGACTTGTCTTGATAAAATAATGTGACCATCTAATACTGATCGCACATGATCTGCAACTGGATCATGATTTTCATCGCCATCCACGAGTACTGTATAAAATGCTGTGATACTACCTACTCCATTTTTACCAATACCGGTTCTTTCGACCAGTTGCGATAATTTAGCAAATACCGTTGGTGTAAAACCTCGTGCAGCTGGCATCTCCCCTGCCGATAACGAAATTTCACGTAATGCATGAGCGTAGCGTGTTAGTGAATCGATGATTAACAACACATCACACCCTTGATCACGAAAATACTCAGCAATGGTTGTTGCTAATAACGCGCTATTTGCCCGCATGAGTGGCGAAGTATCTGCCGGTGAGGCAATAACGGTTGTTTTTTTTAACCCTTCTTCACCAATGCTTTCATCGATAAATTCCTTAACTTCGCGACCACGCTCTCCTACCAAACCGACAATCACGACATCAGCTTGAGTAAACCGAGTCATCATGCCTAACAGAACGCTTTTACCAACACCACTGCCTGCGAAAATCCCAATACGTTGGCCTTTGCCTACTGTTAATAAACCATTAATGGCACGAATACCGACATCTAGAGGATCACAAATACGATGTCGCTCTAGAGGATTAATATATTTACCACTTAATGAATAATAATCTGCATATTCAATATTGCCTTTAGCATCAATCGGGTTGCCCTTGGCATCAATAATACGACCTAGCAAAGAAACACCGACTGGCACAAAATTGGAGGTTGAAATGGCAATCACTTTACTACCATATTTCACACCCACTACTTCATCAAAAGCCATCAAATACACAACATTATTACTAAATCCGATCACTTCAGCATAAACATAATCAAGCTGAGTTAACTCAATTTTGCAAATTGTCCCTGTTGGTACTGATAATCCACGTGCTTCAATTCGCATGCCATTTACGCGTGTGACTTGACCAATCATTTTGATCGGCAATTTGGCAGCAGACGCAATACTCTGCATCTTTATTTTTTTAAGTACACTTTCTTTATTTAGCAAGTTAATCATGAAGATCCTAATAAATTATTAATATTTTCACTAATAACTGCTCTTATTTCGCTAATATTTGACTGCAAAATAACATCACCGACATTTAACAATTTGTCTACTTTGACAATTTCAGATAAGGGATGAGCGACGTTTTTTAAAGTGTTATAGTCTTTTTCACAGACATAAATACTGATCGGTCCATTGTTGTTATCTAACGTTTTTTTCAAATGCTCGATGATATCAACTAGTAAGTTTTGGTCTTGCAATAACTCTCGTTGAATTAATTTATTGCAAATGGAATTGATAATATTTTTTATTTCATCGATTAATTCATCTTCGATATATTTGCTAGATTGTGTTAATCGTTCGCAGATTTCTTTCGAAATTTTTTTATTTTGTTCATATTCATTATAGAGCGCTTGATAATCTTTTCTAAGGGTTGTTAATTCCTGCATTAATACAGCCACATCAGGGGCTGCTTCTTCATCAATTAATGCATCATGCCGTGGGTTAATATCGGGGAACACCCAACCATTATTTTTGTCATCTGAATTACCCACTTTCTCCTCCTAATCAATAAATGATGCCTGAGTCACTCTTTGTTGAGAGGATAATTTTATCTTCACTTGCTAATTTCTTTGCTAAACCAATAATTCTTTTCTGTGCTTCAACGACATTAGATACTTTGACAGGTCCTTTTGATTCTAATTCATCTTTTAAAATATCAGCTGACTTACTCGACATATTCTTCATAAAAGTTGATTTAACAAATTCATCTGAACCTTTTAATGCCACCACTAAATCATCATTATTCACTTCTTTTAATAACACTTGTAAACTTTTTGAATCAAGCTGTGTTAAGCGATCGAATGGATAAGCACGATCTTGAATTTTTTCAGTTAATGATTTATCTGCTGAATTTAAAGTATTTAATAATTCATTTTCTGTATCGATATCCAGATACGATATAATATTAGCAACAGCATCAATACCATCGACATTGATAGCATTAAATTTTTCTGGCTTTTCGAATTCTTTCTCAAAGTATTTTGCTAAAGATTCCATTGCATAATTAGAAATGGAGCTCATATTAGACATGCGCATGACAATTTCATTTTGCAATTCGCGAGGTAAGCACTTAATCACTTTAGAGGCTTTTTCTGCATTTAATATCATAGTGGAAATCACGGCGATCACTTGTGGATGTTCATCGCGAATAATATTTACGATATTTTCAACGGGTTGCCATTTCATCACTTCTAACCACTTCGCGCGACTTTCGCCTGCTTGATTACCATCTTTACCTAATATGCCAAACTCTGCCGCTGTCGTCAGGGAGCTTTTCAAATATTCTTTAGTTACAAGATCGATACCATTGCTGCTTTTTGCATCTTTAAAAAAATCATTTAATGCTTTAATCACTTCAACTTCATCAACATTATCAATCTTGTTGATTTCTTCAATAATTGATTGAATCTCTTTCGGATTCATATTTTTGAGAATGTCTGCAGCGTATTTCTCACCCATTCCCAACAAGACAATCGCTGCGTTACGTATTTTTGTCATATTATTTATCTACCCAACTTTTAATAATGACGGACACCCTACCAGGATCTTTGCTAGCTAATTCCTTCAATCGATTAATTTGTTCATACTTTAATTGTTGCATCTCAGGTGTAATGCCACCTTCTGTGGTCATACTCATATCAGCGTAATTACCACCTGCTTCTTTCGCATTGGACTTAACATAATTAAATAATTTTTTTGTACTGAAAAATAATACGATCAACCCTAACACTCCGGTAATGGATTTTTGAACGACATCCCAAAACCATGGTTGTTCCCATAGAGCTTGTTTTACTATTGGTAAATCATCTTTTGCGCCTTCAAAGGTACTATTGATCACAGTCACCTTATCGCCACGTTGCGTATCAAAACCAATGGTTGATTTCACTAATTCATTAATTTTGTTTAAAGTGTCTTTATCTATTTGTTTTTGAGTAACGTTCTTTGTTTTTGGATCAACTACTTTTTGATTATCAATGACAACTGCAACCGATAAATTAATTATTTTTGGTATTACCGATTTCTTGTAAGTAACCGTTTTACTAACTTCATAGTTTTTGGTGCTTTGGCTTTTTCCAGAACTACTGCCTGCAGCGGGTGCTTTAGGGCCACCTTCTTCCGGCGAATTTGACAATGATCCAGGTGCTCCACTTGCTCCGCTCGATGAATCTGATTCACTCACTGTTTGTTCGCTTCGTACCGCCGTTTCTGATGGATTATATTTTTCATTCGCTTCTTCATTTTGTGTGAAATCAATATTCGCATAAACACGTACATTCACTTTATTATCACCGACTAATGGCGCAATCATGGTTAGAATGCGTTTTTCAAAATCATTCTGTAAATTATTTTGGTAATTCATTTGCTGAGAGTTATAAATCAGATTATCGGATAATGCGCCACTTAAAAAGTGACCGGCTTGATCAGTAATCGAAACGAATTTTTCATCTAACCCAGGGACACTACTTGCAACAATTCCAACTATCGCTCTAATTTTTTCTTGGTTAAACCCATTTGCCATGTTAACAACAATAGAAGCTGAAGGATGTTGATTTTCATCTGCGAAGACATTCCCTTGTGGAATAGCAATATGTACTTTGGCGCCTGAAATACCCTCAATGCCACTGATTGTTTTTGATAAATCCCCTTCTAATGCTCGTATATAACGTGCATTTTCAATAAATTCACTATTGCCTATATTGCCTTCTTGATTTAAATAGTCAAAACTGATGCTATCATCTCGTGGCACACCCGCTGATTGTAATTTTATTTTTGCGTTTTGTATTTCTGTTGCATCTACATATAATACGCCATCTGTCGTATTGATTTTATATTTAATACCTGCTTTTTCTAACGTATCTACAATCGATGAAATATTTTTCTGCGTTACTTGATAATTGATCGGTCTAAAATTTGGGTCTTTCATTTCAGCAAACAAATACATACCTAAAGCAATACTCGCTGCCATCCCTACCAAAAATATAATTTGTCTAACCAATGGTGTACGCAATAGCATACCCAAGCTGATATTAAATTTCGCATTATTATTATTATTTTTTGGCTCTTCCATGATACTTTCCTTTTATTAAACTGGCATATTCATTACTTCTTTATAAGCTTCTAAAATTTTATTTCTAACTGTTACTAATCCTTCAAATGCCAACTTGGATTTTTGAGAAGAGACGATCACATCTGCTAAGGAGGTATTTTTATCGCCAAGTAAATAAGCATTTTTAATGCTATCTGTTTTATTCTGTATGGTATTCACGTTATCCAATACGTTACTTAATGAACCAAGCACATCGGAAAAATTATTTTTTTTGACTTCTGGCGTATGCTTGTTATCAGACACATCAAATGCTTTATTTTTATTACTGACTTCGCGAATGCGGCTTAGCATATCGTTTAAATCAATTTTCATGTTTGAAACTGTATTAATCGTCATTGCCATCTCCTCTTATGGAACCACAACACCATTTTCTTTTAATTTTGCTAACTTATAACGTAATGCCCTGTCACTCATTTTTAAAATTTTAGCTGCTACATTGCGCTTACCATCATGAGCCTTTAGCGTTTCAATAATTGCTTTTGCTTCATATTCTTCAATTTTAGATTTGAATTCAGTTTGGCCAGAAAACGCTTGCGTATTATCATCTATGCCATCTAACACATTAATTTTGCTATTTTCTGCCAAGATAATTGAGCGATGCATCACATTTTCTAATTCGCGCACATTGCCTGGCCAAGAATAATGGACTAGCTTTGCTTTTACATCATCACTGATACTAGGTTGTGATAAATTCAACTTGTAGGCATATTTAGCTAAAAAATAATGCGCTAGGGGTAAAATATCTTCAGGACGTTCACGTAATGGTAGACAATCAATTGGTACAACACATAAACGGTAATACAAATCTTTTCTAAATTGTCCTTCATTAATTACATCTTTTAGAATTCGATTAGAAGCTGAGATAATACGAGTATTAATTTTAATTGGCTTTTTACCACCTAAACGTTCTATTTCTTTTTGTTGTAATGCGCGTAAAATTTTAGCTTGTAAGTTTAGAGGTAATTCCGAAACTTCATCTAAAAATAAACTGCCATTATTGGCTTGTTCAAATTTTCCAATATGAGCCGTCAATGCACCGGTAAAAGCACCTTTCTCATAACCAAACAAAATGGATTCAATCATGCTTTCTGGTAAAGCTGCACAATTCACTGCTACAAACGGACCATTTTTAGCTAACGAATGCTGATGAATAAAACGAGCAATCACTTCTTTACCTGTCCCTGTTTCACCATTTATTAATATAGGTGCATAACTGCTGGCAACTTTTCGTAATATTTGATACATTTTTTTTGATTTATTATCAGCTATCACTGGTATAAGTTGTTGATCTTCAATGACTTCGGCCAACGCATGTACCTGTTCGGCAATTAAATCAACCGTATCTGTTTTAGCTAAATAAAATAAGTGATCATATAAGTGCGCTGGTATATCGAGCGTCACATTCGTTAATACAATGATGATATTGTCTTTTTTTAATTTTTCTAACATCGCGACAATATAAGTCGGTTGCTCATCCAACACTAATAGTAACCCTGACTCCATACTCTGATTATTAACGCCAAGTTCAGCATTCATGCGCTTCACGTTATGAAAACGTGACCCAAGCGCTTGCTTGATTTGCTCATAACGCTGGTTATCTTGGTCTTGAATCAAAATATCAAACATATTGGTTTCCTATTTTCTGCCCTTTTCTTTATGCAATATTCGTACCAAGTCGCCTGGGAATTTGGACCAAAAATTTGGAATTAGGCTAACAAGCTGATATTTTGTATAATTTTAAGCCTTACTTTGACAAAAAATAATTCAGCGTATATAGTAAATGAACAAGTTGGATTCGCTGGTGAGGTAAGAATGGATGGTTTACTAAGCTATTATTTACTAGGCGATCATTGCGATCACTGCACTTACATCACCAATACATTACGATTTCTTTCATTGCCAATACAACAGGTAGACCGTGAAGGTTTTTCTAAACTTAAAAATTCTAGCAAGTCAGCTATTTTATTGGTTTGCGATCAAGTCGAATCCTCGCTGCCATTACCCCCGACTGAATTTAAAGCAGCCGCGACTTTTTCTTTTTTAACTGCTTCGAAATTAAATGAACCCATATACTATTTACCTAAATTTTTTAATTTGAATGAATTTAACCACAAATTTACTACCTGCAAACAAAAGCTAGCTGACTTACTGCTCAATCAAAACGATTTAATTTTTGAAAAACTGTTGGGAACCAGTGCTGCTATTAATAACGTGAAAAAAATGGTTCAACAAGTTGCCAAATCTGACGCTACCGTTCTAATATTAGGCGAATCTGGCACGGGGAAAGATGTTGTTGCCTCCTGTATTCAAGCTTTATCATTACGTAAAAATAAACCCTATATTCCACTCAATTGCGGTGCGGTACCTGCAGAATTAATCGAAAGCGAATTGTTTGGCCATGAAAAAGGGGCATTCACAGGTGCTGTGACTAAACGCCTCGGCCGTTTTGAAATGGCGCAACATGGCACCCTATTTTTAGATGAAATTGGTGATATGCCATTGCATATGCAAGTTAAATTATTAAGGGTGTTACAAGAAAAATCCTTTGAACGTATTGGTGGCACCACTCGTATTGAAGCAGACGTGCGAATTATTGCTGCGACTAATCGCAATATTGAAGCGTTAATTAAAAATAATCAATTTCGGTATGATCTTTATTATCGAATCAATGTATTCCCTATTCACATGCCGAGTTTACGTGAACGCACCGATGATATCCCTTTTTTAATTGATTACCATTTAAAGCGAATTCAAAAGCGTACTCAGCAATCTATTTCATTATCACCAGCCACCCGAGAATTGTTAATACAATACAAATGGCCTGGCAATGTACGTGAATTAGAAAATTTCCTAGAACGCATGGTCATTCTGCATGCGGGCAAAGAAGTGGAAATTGATGACGTGAATACACTACTCTTAAAGCCATTACCATTAAGTCGTTCCATTGTTTTACCGGATAATGGAGAACCCTTTAACATTTCGCAATATTTATCGACGATTGAACGTGAAACCATTGAACTTGCCTTGATAAAATCAGGCGGTATCATTCATGCTGCGGCGGATTACTTATCGATGGGCACTAATAAATTAATAGAAAAAGTAAAAGAATATAACCTAGCTTTCCAAGCCTAACGATTGATAGGTATACCCACCAATCGTTAGTTTGGAACTCTTACGCGCCCGGTCAATCAGTTGGTCTGGATAAGTCGATAAATCTTCATTTTTAAAAGTATAAGAAAACGAAATCAACACTTTAAAATACAAGGCAAAATGTGCATTGACACAATCCACTATCATCGATAGTTGTTGTTTGACAATTTCATGGATATTAATTTTATTGGTAGTAAAAGCGACTAAAAATTCCCGGGTATCGTTATAACTCACTAGCTCGTCGGTATTAAACGTAATCGTTAACATTTGGCTTATTAAAGCTAATACCTCCGCCTCATGATACAAAAACGATTCTTCTAAATTAGGATTCTCTGGAATAACTTCTAATATTCCCACCAATAATAAATGGTTCTTATGAGCGTTTTGGCATAACTGACCTAACTCTGCATAAAACACAGACGGGGGAACCATACCTAGTAAATCGTTTTTTAACATTGAGCAATGCTCTACAAATTATTTTGTACAATCTAAACTAATTTGTATGTTAAAAACCATTCACGCTAACCATAGTAAACCTATGGTTTACCTTAGGTAGCGTTTGCTTCTAGGTACAGCTGATTCAGCATTAAATATTTTTTGATTAACTGAACAATATTTTCTGATTTCATTTTTTCCATGATATTGCTGCGGTGCATTTCCACGGTGGAAATAGCAATGCCTAATTCTGAAGCGATTTGCTTATTCAATTTACCTTCGACAATGCAATGCAAAATTTCACGCTCTCGGGGGGTTAGCAAACCATATAATTTTGTTACATCCGTTGAACTGTCTAATTGGTCAATCGCTTTGAGCTTTCCTAACGTCGATTGTACTAAATCAAGCAGCGCTTGATCTTTAAACGGTTTAGCAACAAAATCAACCGCTCCAAGCTTAATCGCTTTCACCGCCATCGGTATATCGCCGTAACCACTCAACATAATGACCGCTAATTTAGGATGTTTACTCACAATACGTTCTAGCACCACCATGCCACTTAAGTGAGGCATACGTACATCCAACAATACGCATCCCGTTGGCCTATCATTCATTTCATCTAAAAAGGTTTGCGGATTTTTATAGGTATAAACCGTTAAATTGACCGATTCCAATAATGATTTTAATCCGGCTAACACATCAACATTATCATCAATAACATACACAACTGGCGCATTCATGAAAACTTATCCTTTGCTGGTGGGTAATTCGATACAAAAATGGGCGCCCTTGTTTTCGTCAGCCACAAGATTAATACTGCCGCCGAAAGCTTGCAAAATTCGACGACAAATAAACAAACCAATTCCCATTGAATTTTCTTTGGAAGAAAAAAATGGTGTGAAAATGCTATTTATATTTTCGGGAGGAATACCGATACCATTATCGTGATACATGATAATTAATCGCTCTTCCTGTTGTTTTAATTGGATTGTAATGGATAACTGCTCAATATTAGGCACTGCTTCAATCGAATTATTAAATAATATAAAAAATACTTGTGACATTTGAGTCGGATCAACATCAATCAGTGACACATCGCCTTCGGATGACATTTTCAAATTTAACGGGGAAAGGTTTAAATGATTACATATTTTTGCAACTTGCTTGATTAAATCTGGTAAAAAAATACTTTCTTTTTTAAATTCGTTTTCAGTAATCAACCCTTTTACTTTGTGAATGATTGTTGTTGCCTCATCAATTTGCTTTTGAGCTTGCCGCAATACCCCTAACGCCGTTTGATCTGGCGCTTGGCTTTTTAATTGTCGCTCTACTTCAGCAATATGTAAGTGCGCCGCCAATAAGGGTTGGCTTAAGTCATGGGCAATAGTCGTTGCTAATTCCGCCATAGAATAAACACGAGACATTCGCTCTAACGCTCGTTGTTGATTATGGACCAATAAATTTTGGGTTTTTTCGTGAGTGATATTTCGCCAGGTGCCAACGACTTTTGTTTTCAGCCCTTTTGAATTAACGTAACAATTTCCTCTAGCTAAAATCCATTCATATCGATCAGGATTATTAAATCTAATGCGATATTCTGCTTCATATTCTTCTCCATCCGTATATACCCGTCTTAGTTTTTCTTCTACCATTTTGCGATCATCGGGATGTAATCGTTCAAAAAAATACTCTCGACGAGAAACGGTCTCTTGATGAAGATCTGATGTTTCTCTTGGCTCATAACCAATTTTTGTTGCTAAGGATTCTGAGTAACCAAAATCGACCACTTCTCCAGTCAGGATATTCACTTCCCAAAGATTAAACTTGCCCGCCAATAGCAAATGATAAAAATAATTTAAAGAAACAGTATGATCTTGCGAAGTAAGATCGATAGGAAATATTTCCCGAAAGTATTGTATATAACACAACGGCATATCCATGGTTGATCATCCAGGTTAAAGAACAAATAACTGGTGACTGTAATAGTATAAGATGCATTCCTTTTTAACAACCGCATTAAAAATAACCATGTCTAGTTTTTAAAAATGTTCTCCATGGAACATTTCTAATGAATGTCGCCCTGTAAACGTCACATCACCCTGTAGATGTCACGCAAAGACAAATATTTACCCTGCAAACGTCACATTTAACCCCTGTAGATGTCGCAGTTAACCCTGTAGACGTCACATAACGCCCTGTAGATGTCACATTTAGCGGCTATTACTACAATATATTCAGTTAGTTACCGATAGGTAAACTAATTAAACCTTATAAACAAGAAACAAACAGTTTAGTTAGTTTTTTATTTTTGATTGGAGATTTAAAAAACAAAAATGTCTTTATTTTAACGAAAAGCATATGTTATGCTCATTCACAATATAGGATATATATTAAGGAAGTTACGCATGACAAAGATCGTCGTCAATGCCACACACAAGGGCGGGGAAGGAAAAACAACTAATTCAATTATGTTGGCTGAATACTGCGCCCTCGTTCTCAATTTAAAAACACTAATCATCGATTTAGATCCTCAAGCCAATTTTTCCGGTCGCTATATCAAGATGGAGTATGATCACACAGATAAAGGTGGAAAAATCCCTCCACTGCATCCTGATTACGAGCCAGAAATTGATAAGGACTGGAATGGTAGAAGTGGAATAGCCAATATCTTTTATGGTGAAGAAGTCATTCCTTATCCCACCGCGATACCCAATCTAGAATTATTGCCCGCGCATTCAATGAAATTACAAGAAGCTGAGGCCGTTACTAAAAATGAAGTACTCGAAAAAGTCCATTTACAGTTAAAGCGCTTTCTGGATTTAGAAGGCATTCGAAATAGTTATGATGTCATTATCATTGATACACCACCTTCTAAAGGTCCATTAACGATCGCAGCCATTAAAGCGGCATCTCATCTAGTGATTCCCGCACAAATGGAACAATTTTCGATTGAAGGGATTTATGGCATGTTGCAGTTATGGAAACAAGAATCTTATAGTAGATCAAAAAACAATCAAATTGTACTGGTTGGTATACTTCCTAATCAAATGCGTAGTGTTCGTATTCATAAAGAATTTCTCAAAGACTTAAAAACAAAAGAAAATACCGGTAAATATATGATGCCCGTTTCTATCCAGAAAAGAACAATTTATACCGAGATTTTAACAGAAGAAGCCAATCCAAAGAGTATTTTCGAATTAGCTGCCAAGAATGTTGCTCGTATGGAATACGAAGCGGCATGTAAATTTATTATGGAGAGGGTATTAGACAATGGCTAAGAAAAAAGTCTTTTCAATCGGTAATGCTTTATCGCAAGGCTTAGAAGAAACGATAGAGTCTGCACAAAATTATTCAGGCGAATTAAGAATTGATGTTATACCGCTTAAAAAAATGGAATTAGATCCTGCTAATCCACGCAATATGGCACTGACTATGATGGATGTGCAAAATGGCATTAAAGAGTCTGATGAAGAAAGATCCCGTAAAGTAAGCGAATTAGAATCATTACAAAGCATTGCTAATTCAATTATGACTCAAGGAATCATCAATCCAGTTACTGTTTATAAACACGGTGATAAGTATCGACTAATTGCTGGTGAAAGAAGAACGTTAGCATCTATTTTGGCAGGCAAGACAGATATCCAAGCTAAAATTTTGGATGAAAAGCCAGACGAACTTAAAATTAGTTTGTTGCAGTGGGTAGAGAATATTGAAAGAAGTGATCTGTCTTTGTGGGAGAGATTGGATAATCTTGAGAAAATCGTTGCTGCTTATGCAAGCTCAAAAGGCATACAACCAAACGAAGTAACCATTACCGAATTAAGTGGGTTAATTGGCTGTGTTAAATCCCATGCAATGAATTACAAAACCATTCTCAGTGCTGATAAAGAACTTAAAAATCTTATTTTTGACAATAAGATTAAAAATCTAGAAAAGGCAGCATTGATATCGGATATCAAACCTCAGGATATAAGGCAACATGCGATAGAAGCGTGTATTGCGGGAGCTACTCTCAAGCAACTCAAAAGTATTGCCGATCAAGCTAATCTAAAAGTGATTGCGACAAAACCAAAAGAAAGTAGGGGGCGTCATACGGTCTCTGTTAATTTTGGGGCGACTAAAAATATGAATGTTGCGAAAATTATTATTGAGTCCTTGGCGAACAATAATGCCTTAGGATCAGTACAGTCATCTTTTAAAAATATAGATTGGACTAATCATCGCGCAGTATCTGACATATTTAAACAAGTCCTAAAAACCTTAGAAAAAATTTACGCATAGAGAGATAGACAATGTCTAAAAAAATTAAAATCAGTTTTGTCATTCCCGCAGGTCTTCAAAAAGACCTCAAAGAACGAATGGTTCATGATGGCTATAGTTTAAAAGGAAAAAGTCAGTGGGTTGCTGAGGCTATTGAACAGTTATTTCTAAGAGATAGTTTTATTGATCTGGTTAAAGTGAATGACACCATGCAAGGATTTGAAAAATTCGAATCAATTTTAATTGAGCATAAATTAAAGAGCCAGCTTGATGAATCAATCATCAACATTAGAAAGAAATATCCCGAAATTGAGGGGGTTCAAAGCAGAATAATGCGAACAGCCATTCTGCAAAGGCTTTTATAAGATAGAAGTTCAGTCACTGAACTTATAGATAACTTATTGAAATATATAGTTTTTATTAAAAATTAAATAGAGGAAAACGAGATACAACAGGGATGGCTAAATATTGTTCTACGTGAAACATCCATCATCTTATGAATAATGAAGATGTGACGTTTACAGGGCAAATCGATTTTTTATGTGACGTTTACAGGGTAAATGAATTTAGGAAAGGATACTAAAATATGGCAATACCATCAGAGAAAGCATTAGAGCTTAAAAAGCATGTTGCCATTATTCATTCAAATAATAAGTTATCACTGCTACAACGCAAGATTGCCAACGCCCTTCTTTTTAATGCCTATCGTGAGCTACAAGAAAAAGAAGAACATTCTATTCATATCGTAAAGCTGTGTGAGTTAATTGGTTACGATAGCAAAGATTCTAAAAGTATTAAGCGTGCTTTAGTCAATCTGCTATCGACGGTACTTGAGTGGAATTTAGTTGATGGTCAGCGTTTAGATAGTGAAGGGATTTGGAACGCTAGTTCTATCATAGCCGATGCAAGTATTGACGGAGCCATGTGTTCATACTCCTATAGTAATAAAATGAGAAAACTTCTCTATCGACCTAATATCTATGGGCGGTTAGACATGCACGTACAGGCAAAATTCCGTTCCGGATATGGCTTGGCATTATATGAAAACTGCAATCGATTTCAGGATATTGGTAAGACACCCTGGTTTGATTTGGAAAAATTTCGCAAATTAATGGGCGTTGAAGAGAGTAAATATAAAATTTTTCGTGATTTCAAAACCCGTGTTTTGGATAAAGCAGTGGAAGAAGTGAATAAATATTCTTCACTGGTCATTAGCCCTCAACTGCGCAAACAAAACCGCCAGGTGACGTCTATTCAGTTTTTGATAAAAAAATCGAATATGGTCTCAATGAGCAGTATTGATGATGACGATCTAGAAGAGAAAGGATTAACGGATATTCTAAAATCTCGATTCGGATTTTCTTCAAAACAGGCTATAGAAACAGCCGAGCAATATGAAGAAAAGTTTATAAGAGAAAAAATGGATCTTGTTCAATCATCACCAAGTTATAAGAGCGGTAAAGTGAAGAATTTGGCGCGCTATTTGCTTTCAGCTCTGCGCGATGATTATCAGCCAACCAAAAAAAGCGTTACGATCAATCGTGACAATAAATCAGTCGATCATTTAAATCAAAATAATAAGTTGACCGAAGATGTCGTCACGTTAACAAAATTCAGACGCTTTCAAGAAACACAATTATTTGGTTTATTCAAAGAGATGCCAGAACAAAATAGGGCGAGCATTATTAAGAAGTTCGAGAAATTTTTGGCGGGCATGTACCATCAGGTTTATTTGCGAGATGGGTTAAACAATATTTTAGTACAAGAACAGTTATGTATTTACTTAAGACAAATTAACCATCCGTTAGTTAACCAGCTGTCTCCATTTGCTGATTTTTTAAAAGCGGATATTACTTAAGGTTCGATTAGCCTAGTTTTAGTAAATTCATTAATACGGATTGTATTTGCATATAAGCCGATTGTGAGGCTTGAATAAAAATCGTTTGTTGAGTGATTTCGGTTTGAATTTTGATGGGATCAGGGTCATTCAATAAACTAAAATTGATTTCATATTCAGTTTCTAATTTTTCATTGGCTTCATTTTGTGTTTGGATGCTATTTAGCCGTTGACCAACGTCGCTTTCAAAATTAACGAGACGCTGAAATAGTTCATTGATAGTCGCTTGGGTTTGAGACAAGGATTGATGGTATTGCGCCGTCTTTGCAGCATCATTTTGTAACGGCGTTTTTAATTGTTCGATAAACGCTTCTAATCTATTAAAAGCATTATCAGTAGTGCTTGGTGTTATTTCGATTTTATCGCCAACGACCGGTTGTCCTCGTAACTCTAAACGAACACCGTTAAATTCGATCGGCTGATTACTTTGATACTCTGGTGCATCGTTTGGTAAGGTAGCAGGCGGGGCAGGGAGGATTTGACCCGAACTTGCGCCTGTGACTTGATAAGCTAATTTGCCTAGACTATTGGTAACAAAGGTAATCGTATAATCATCGGGTACATAACTATTTGCATCGGTCACTTTGCCAATCGAGGTTGAAACCGTTCCTTGATTGCCGGCATCTAACGTTGTTTTAAAAGAGCCATTGCCGTCTAAAATATGATCAAATAATAAATAACCTGATTGATTGTAGGCAGTGGAAACATCAGGACCTATGTGCACAAAACTATTTTGTTGTGAACCTTGAAAAGCATATTGACCATTGGTTAAGGCGAAAGGGGTTTGGTCTGTATCAATGCCTGAAAATAAATAATGATGATTGCTATCTTCTCGGTTAGCAATATTTAATAAATCTTTCATTTTACCTTCTAACTGTACCGCTAATAATTGTCGATCAGAATCAGACAGTGTGTCATTGTTGGCACTAATCATTAATTGCTTAATTTCATCGACGACGTTGACACTGGCTTTAGCAGCCGATTCTAATAATTGTGTGTGATTTAAAGCGAGTATATTGTTATTTTTAAAGGTACGAATTTCGTCTAAATAATTTTGAGTGAATTCAATTTGCTTTGCTAGAATAGGATCATCAGAAGGGTGTAACAGATTTTTTTGCGATGATTGTTGCGTATAAAGTTTATTTAATAAATTCATTTTATCAGCAATATGATGATACTGATTTTGGAATTCTAATAAAGTAGGTGCGCGCATGGTTATCTCCTTGCTATTGCGATCAACTCAGCAAATACATCTCTGGCGACTTCTAAAATTTTAGCGCTTGCTTGATATGCTTCTTGATACAGTTCAAAATTCGCCATTTCTTCTTCTAAGCTGACACCTGATAATTGTTCATAGCGGGAAGTGGCTTGGGTTTGGATAGTGGTGAAACTATCCAACTGAATTTTGGCGTGATTTGCTTGCAATGAGACGTCGCCGGCGAAAAGTTGGTAATCTGCTTTTAAACTACCTTTGGTGAGTAAGTCTTCAAACTCCAGGGTATTTAAGTTGCCTAAGCTCTTTGCATTATATTGAATATCAAATGTATCGTCGGCTTGCATCATACCTTTTAGGGAAATGCGATAACCAGGATCATAAGCACCAGGTGTTGGGAATAACTCTAATCCGGTGGCGGGATCATAAGGAATATTTGATTCAAGAACAGCATGCGTCGTGGCGTTAATTAATTCAAAACTATTAGCAGAGGTAAAATGGATTTGTAATGGTGGTGATAATTGGCCGGCGACACTGAAACTACTATTATTTATATCTGTGATTTTACCGATGCTAAGACTACCTTTACCTTGATTAGCGCTATTGGCACTGATGTTAATTGGTGAAGCAAGAGCAAGGAGGTGCGGATCGGTGAGCGAGATTTTTAAGCTAGCAGAGGCACCTTTCGTCGGTGATAAATAAAATTGATCACCACTGGTAATGCTAGTATTACTGATATCTATTTGCATGCCATCTATTGCAATTGAAAGCGGTAGCGAAGAAATGGTTGCGCTACTAACGACTTGATTATCAGTAAGTCGTGTCAAAATGTAATGATTGCTAGCGTCAAATTTAAGAGAATAATCAGATAAGGTTAATTGATCTGCATCAGCAATACTCACTTTAACATCTTCGTTACCCGTGTTGTTAGCAGAAGCAATAACGCGACTATTTTGTAATGCTATCGTATTTAAATCTTTAAAAATAGATTTTCCTAAATTACCATTTACATCCACGCCAAGTTTATTTTGCTGATCAAAGCGTTGTGCAATCGTCAGAGCAAATTTATCAAGCGATGCTTGCGTATTCTTTAATGCTTGCAAAGATTGATATAAACCTGAAAGAGAACCAGATTGAATAGCATCGGTCACATCTAATGAACTAGTTTGGCTTTTGATCGATACCAATATTTCACTTGAATTTTTTGGATTATTTTTAGTGGTTAATTCATATGATTTATTGTTATCCACCAACGAAATACCATTTTTAAGCATGACATTAGTCACACCTTTTTCATCGGTGGTAGTAGTAAAATCTAAATATTGCGATAATTTTTGCAATAATTGTTCTTGTTGATCAAATAAATCAGAATTATCGCCACCATTATTATTGAAAATATTAGTGTTGATACTAGCTAGTTGCGAGGTAAGCGAATTAACTTCTTTGACATTTGCTTTAATGTAATCGAATACATTGGCTTTTTCTTTTTGAATTTGATCACCCAATGAATTAATGCGGCTAGTTAATGTTGATAAACGATTAAGAAAAGTGGCACGATTGGTGGTAGAACCGTCTAAACCAACTTCACGAATCGCTTTGACAGCATCATTTAAATAAGCACCAATGTTGTCTTTATCGGATTGCAATAAATTTTCCAGTTGCGACAAAGTTTGGTAAAGCGCTTCATTTTCGGCTACTTCACTGTTAGCCGAGCGCAAGTTTTTGCTTAAAAAATTATCATAGATTCGATTGACGCTACCTATGTTTACGCCATTTTTAGATAAAGCCGCTACTAATGAAATTTCTTTGCGACTATAGTAGGGAGTCGCAACATTTGAAATATTGTTACCCGTGATGCCTAATGCATTTTTATAGGTAACTAAACTTCTCAATCCAATCGATAACATGTCACTCATCGCTACTCCCTAGCCCATCTCTAATATGGGAAGAATTTGAGTAAGAACTGGGTGAATAAGCCGGCAGTGGAACTGTTAGCTACTTGACCGTTGCCGCTATAGGTAATTCTGGCGTTAGCCACACGTTGAGATGAAACCGTGTTGTTAGAATCAATATCATAAGGTCTAACAATACCAGTTAAACGAATATATTCGCGTCCTTGATTGATTGTCACCCATGATTCACCTTGCATCATCAAGTTGCCATTATTTAAGACGCGGGTCACGGTGACAGAGATCGTGCCGTGTAATTTGTTTTGTTGGTTACTTTCGCCTTCACCATTAAAATCAGTCATGGAATTAAAATCAGCTGTATGGCCTGTGATTTTTCCTTTTTCTAAACCAGGAAGTTTATAAGCATACTGACCATTTTTATTGGTTTTAGTTTTGGCCTTTTTCTCACCTTGAGTTTGCTCTTCTAAACGAATCGTTAAGATATCGCCACGGCGCGATGGAATACGATCACGATAAAGTGACATTTCAAAACCATCTTGAAAAATGGATCCCGAGCTTTTAGGCGGTGGTGGATTATCAATTGGATAAGCAGGTGGTAAGACAGTTTCATCGCGTAAACCAGCATCATCCATCCAATGCTTACATCCCGACAAACCGAGAGTAAGCATCAGAAGGATACTAATTAATAATAAACGCTGTTTAGCACTTAAAATCTGTCTCATGCGAATTATCCTGCTTGATTGATATTTCCTAACATATTGTCAATCGCCGTCACTGCTCTTGAAGTCACTTCAAATGCACGTTGGGCTTCAATCAAATTCACCATTTCTTCGACAATGTTTACATTAGAACCTTCTAATGCACCTTGTTGTATTGAACCCAGACCATTTTGACCCGGTGTACCAGTAACAGCATTACCACTCGAAGTCGTTATTTGATAAAGATTTTGGCCGATGGGTTGTAAACCATCAGGATTAATAAAATCGGAAAGTTGGATTTGTCCGATTTGTTGTTCTGTACCAGCAGAAGCTGCCACGACACTTACCGAGCCATCCATACCAATTGATATTTGTTGTGTGCCAGGCGGAACAGTAACAGGAGGTTGAAGGACATAGCCATCTTGATTCGTTAATTGTCCTTGTGAATTTAAACGCAAACTACCTGCGCGCGTATAGGCCGTTTCGCTGCCGTTTGGCATTTGTACTTGCAAAAATCCACGCCCTTCGATCATCACATCCAGTGAATTTCCAGTTTGAATAGGGGCGCCATCTGCAAAGATTTTTTTATTACTCGATAACTTTGCACCGGTACCAATCATTAAACCCGCTGGGCTTTCTGTGGTTCCTGAAACAATCGAGCCTGGTTGATTAATTACTTGATAAGGTAATTCTTCAAATTCAGCGCGATTCTTTTTGTAACTCGTTGTATTTGCGTTTGCTAAATTGTTACTGATTACTTCAATATTTTTATGATGCACATCTAAACCTGAGCGTGCGATTAATAATGCCATATCCATGATAATGTGCTCCTAGTTTTATGATTGTGAATTTAATAATTGGTTCGATTTAATAGCATTTTCAGCCATTGTTTTCATGAAATTAGTATGCATTTCATAAGAACGCGAAATATCAATAATTTTAGTCATGACTTCGATAGCATTGACATTACTGCCTTCGAGCGCACCCTTTGTCAGATTAACAGTAGGATCGCTTTCTAAACTGTTGCCTTTGTTAGTGTAGAATAAACCATCTTTACCTTTGGCAAGTTCTTTGACATCGGGATTAACGAGTTTGATTTTATCAAGGGGAATCATATCCGGTGCACCAGGAAACAACCCAGAAATAGTACCATCACCACTGATGGAAATTTTCGTGACATTAGGCAAATTAATGATGCCACTGTTACCCATGACTAAATGTCCACCGTGGGTTTTCAAAATGCCATCTTCACCTAATTCAAAATCGCCTGCGCGGGTATAAGCTTCTTTACCTGTTGCAGATTGCACGGCAATAAAGCCAGGACCTGTGATCGCAACATCTAAATCACGTTGCGTATTGATCGTAGGGCCTGGTTTAAAATCAGTGAAAACCTTATCCATTTTAGAATAAACACGGCTTTGATTTTCACCTGCTTTTACTTTAAAAGGAGTATTCATGGTCGCGTCAGCGCGAAAACCAGTGGTATTCACGTTAGCGAGATTGTTAGTTAAAACCTCCAGTTCGCGCATGGAATTTTTAGCGCCATTCATACTAACGAACAGTAATTTATCCATGATACATCACCCCTTTTTTATTATATTTTAATAACCGTACTCATGACTTCACTGTATGTTTGTTCAACTTGCGCATTGGCTTGGAAAGTATGTTGCGCATTGATCAAACTAACCATTTCAGAAGTTAAATCAACATTCGATTGCTCAAGTGAGTTCGAGCGAATATTGCCAACACTACCGGATTGATTTAAGAGTGCAGCCCCAGAATCGGATGAAGCAACCCAAGACATGTTTCCGATATCAGTCAAACCTTGTGGTGCTTTGAAATTGGCTAACGCCACTTGACCTGCTAAAAATTTTTGACTGTTGGAATATTGCATCCAAACCATACCATTGTTATCAATCGATAAACCAGAGAATTGGCCAGGTTCATATCCATCGGATTCAGATGAATTGACGATGGAATTAGTGGCAACTTGTGTTGATCCTTCAAAATCAAAAGAGAAAGTTTGCGGATAATCAGCACCATTGGTGGAAGAAAAACTAAGATTATTTAACCCAGTGACAGAAGCAATTGAGCCATCAGAATTAAATGCAATACTTCCCGTTGGACTACCACTGGTTCCAACAAAGTTATTGTCGATATAAACATGGGTGTCCCAGTTATTATTGGCCGTTTTTGAATAATATGAAATAACGTCATGTTTATTACCTAAACTGTCATATAAAAATGATTTGGATTGAAAATTAAAGCTGCTTGTATCACTTGGATCAAAGGGATTCGCGGGTACAGTTGAATTTGCATCTAAGTTGATATTTGTCGAAATTAATGTGGAAGCTTTTGCTGGCAACGATGAATTATTAAAATGCAAGTCCGTGATGCCGCCACCTTGAGGAATAACACCGTTACTAGCAGCGTAACCTTGAAGGCGGTTGCCACTGTATTTGGAAATGATGTAACCGTCAGGACTTGTCGAGAATTGGCCTGCACGAGTGTAACTCACTTGTCCTCCGATTGCGTCTTTCGTGATAAAAAATCCATTTTTAGAAATACTTAAATCTAAGCCAGAATTAGTTAATACAAAACCACTGGTTGAAAAATCCTGACTGATACTACCGACGTTTACCCCTAAGCCGATTTGTGTACCAGATGTACCACTTGCTGATGGATAGATGTCACTAAAATTGACATTTGAACGCTTGAAACCAATGGTATTAGCATTCGCAATGTTATTACTAATCGTTTCCATATTAGCCATCGCAGCTCGCATACCCGTATTTGCTATATTCCCGATACCCATGTGCCATCTCCTTATTAGATAATTTTTATGATGTCATTCATGTCCATGCCACCTAAGCCATCAACATTTAAAATGACATTGTTTTGTGTTGGATTTAGAGCAACGCTTTCAACTTTAAACGTTCCAGCTGTGATTAATTGATTTCGTTGACCATCAATATTGGCTGATGCTGAAATTTGATAATAATCAGGTTCTAGTTCATTGCCTTGTTCATCTTTACCATCCCATTGAAAATCTAATACACCGGCATTAGATGAACCTTTATTAATGGTATGCACTAATTCGCCTTTGGCATTTTTAATAGATATTTCAATATTAGAAGCACTGGTTGGCAGAATCACAGAGCCACGTAACCCTTCACCTTTAACATAAGGGCTGACTTCACTTGGCACTTGCACACTTTTACCAATAAGTTGCGACGCAGATAATACCTGCGATTTACCAAGATTATAATTGAGATTTTTAATGGTACTTTGCAATTCTTCGGTGGCGCTAAGGGACGTTAATTGAGACATTTGTTGTAGCATCGCACTACTATCATAAGGTTTAAGAGGGCTTTGTAATTTCATTTGGGCTAAGAAGATTTTAATAAAATCATCTTTAGATAATTCTTTTCTACCATTCGTTGGTGTCTCAACACCATTAGGAGAGCTGCCATATATGTTATTTATTTGCGTCATGGTTACACTCCTTATTTATTATTCAAAAGAACAAGACTTTGATTAATCATTGTCTTAATGGTATTAATCACTTCAACATTCGCTTGATATTCTTTGGATGCAGCAATCATGTTTGTCATTTCGGATATGGGGTTAACATCCGTAACAAAAACATATCCTTCTTCATTTGCCATCGGGTGCGAAGGATCGTAACGTTTTTCCAGTGGTTTAGTCGATTGATCGATTTTAGTTACTTCAACACCGGCATTAGGTTGATCAATATCACCACCCATTTGCTGTGTGATTTGATGGAAAATTGGATATTTTGTATGATAAGTCCCTTCTTCAGTTGAACCGACACTGCCCGCATTTGCTAAGTTACTCGCGATAGTATTCATGCGAATACTTTGTGCGCTAAGTCCTGTAGAAGAATTTGAAATCACTTGTTCAAGATTGACTGTCGTGCTCATTTTTATACTCCAGACAAGGCTTTTTCAATTTCATTAGATTTATTTTGTATATAAGTAAGCGACAACTGGTAACGTAATGAATTTTGCAAGAAATTAGATCTTTCAATGTTGTCATCGACCGTGTTGCCATCTAGACTGGTTTGCATCGGCACACGAAAAAGTAGCTGATTATTTGTAATGTTTTGTTTTAAGGAATCCAATTCTTTTGTGTTAGTCGTTGTTTCTGCTTTATTTTGGTAATCTTTTAAAATTTGATGGAAATCAATGTCACGCGCTTTATAATTTGGCGTGCTCGCATTGGTAATATTATCAGCCAAAATAGAAGTTCGTTGTTCTGTTAATTTGATAGCAGCTTCTGCTAATCCAAATATGGGTAATGCCATATGCACTTCTCCTCTTATTTTTGCATTATGATAGATGCAACAATCGTGCCAACTAAGCAAGCATACAGGTTATGTATTTGTTAAATAGCTTAATAAAAATAATTTGAGTTTTTAGACATTGAAAAATGATTTCGTAGCATGAAGACAAGAATTCGAATAGCGGAAATTTTTTTCCGCTAGAGGAAAATTCGTTCCCGGTAGAGGACAAGATTAAATGTGGTAAAATAATAGTAAATAGGGGAGATAAAATATGAAATTTACGATTGTGGCATCAGTGTTGTTATTCTCTTCGGTTACTTGTTATGCAGAGCAAGCGATTATAAATAATTATAATTCAGCCCCGCAACAACCCCAGGCACAAAATAATTGTAATCAAAATAACAATGACGATGATAACAATAACGGCAAAGAAGGGATGAGTGTTGTTAATAATGGTGATGGCAGTTCTTCTGATGTGTATTCGACTGGCACCAAAAAACCTTATAACGTTGATAATAGTAATTGTAACCAACAACCAGTGATACAACCGTATGTGTACCCAAATGGCGGACCCTTTCCCCCACGCCCTATGCCAAGAGGCAGATAATATTATTTATAATATTTATCTAAGGATTGCATATTGCTAAGCCCCTCTTCGAGTAAATTTCTTTTTTCAAGAAATTGCTGAATGAGCGCATCATATTGATGTTTTACAGCTTTAAACTCTAAAATGCTGACATCGATATCTTCTGCAATATAGGCTTCAATTTCAGCAACAATGGCATCACGCTTGACGACAAGCTCAGCCAATAACTGTTCACTGTTTTCTACCGCTGCCATATCTGCTTCAGATATAAAGCTCGTTAACTTTTGTAATAATTTTGATAAATTCATGACTGTCCTTTTAAACTTTATTTTCAATACCAAGCCAAGCAGCTTTTAATGTTTGCAACACATTCATGGCATTGTCTAATTTGTTTTTGTCATTCTCGTTATAAGATAGGTAAAGTTCATTAATTGAAAAGCTATATAATTCGTGTAACTGTAAGCTTAATTTTTCTGATTCTTTATCGTGATAATTAAGGCAAGTTATCAAGTATTCATAAATATTAATTGCTTTAATGATTTCTTCACATTTTTCATTATTTTTATTAGAAGTCATTTTAGCTTTGGCGCTATTTAGCAAATTATCGCATTTCTCAAACAATAAACGAATTAACTTATGAGGCGATGCTTTTAACACTTCTTCTTCTATAGCTGCTTTTTCATAAAAATTATTTCTGTTCATTGTTATATCCTCATTTTTTACTGCTAAGGGTGTCTAGGTAACTTAATTGTTTTTCTAGCGCTTTACTAATACTGTCAAATACAGTTAATTTTGCATTTAATGCAGAATATTGCTCTACAAGTTTATCTTTTACTAAATCTAAGCGATTACTTTCGTCATTAATTTTATTATCTAAATATCGCATATTATCATTAGCAGACTGAATGGCGGTTGGCAGCGCACCGTCGACGACGTCTAATAAATCATGACTGATAAAATCCGTTAATTGTTTATTAAAGCCATCACTTGCGTTGCTAAAAAACGCATAAAGGGCTTCGCCATCATTTGCGATAATATGATCGAGTTTTGTTTGATTATCTTTGTAAATGCTAGTGTCAATTTCAATACTACCGGTTGAAGTATATTTTTGACCGCTAATAGTATTGGTCAATTCCTTATATTTTGATAATTTGATCCCTAAGTCTAATAAGGTATGGTATTTGCCATCGCTATTAAAGCTGCTATTCATGTTTTTTTCAAAAGAGGCTTTTAAAAATGATATTTGTGAAACATTGGTTTCACTGGCACTGTGAGCTAAGTCAAAATAATTAATAATGCTATTATATTTTTTAACGATCGAAGCAATATCTTCTTTTATAGTGCTACTACGAGTTGCGTCGTCCTTTTTAATGGTAATCGTGCATGACGAGCTTGCGCTTGTTAAATTGATAGTTAAACCATCGACAATGTCACTGATGGTGTTGCTGGCACTGGTTTCATTTAAGTTATCAAATGTAAATTTTGCGTTTTTAGCATCTTGCGTGTTTTGAAAATCGAAAGTTGATGCTAAATCGCCGCTAACAGTGAAACCATGTTCACTGCCTGTAGCTTCGCCATTTAACACAATACGATATTCAGCATCACCCGTTGTCACATTATTTGATTTCACTAAGGAAGCGGTGATACCAGTGTTATTTTCATTATCATTGATACTCTTTACAATATTTTGTAATGATTGTCCTGCGCTGACATTGACAGTGAATGAGTCGCTTCCACTGGTAAATTGTAAGGTGCCAGCTAAATTTAAATCTTGCGACATCGAAGCAAAATGATTGTTAGAGGTACTTTGTTGGCTTTGTGCTAATTCGTCAATGACTATTGTATGCGTGCCCACTGTTAAATCATTACTGGAGGCAGTTGCTGTTGCTACATTACTGTTTGAGCTATTAATATTATAATTTACTGCAGAAAAACTGGTTTTCAGTTTTCCGAGAGCATCACCAAATTCGTTTATGAGTTTTTTAATATTGTCATAGACATTTATTTTGCTGGTTTGTGTTTTTTTGATGTTTTGAAGGGTATCTAATTTTCTGCTTTTGGCAGCAATTAATAATTCCACGGCTTTGTTAACATCTATTTGTCCAATGCCAGACATAATCTCTTCCTTGACTGACTTTACGGTTTTCTATCATACCATATCCGAGGCTATTGCTAGCCCCGGATCGGATTTTCTCATTTGTATTATTGTTGTAATAAACGCAATACAAATGATGGAGCTGAGTTTGCTTGTGATAACATAGCTACGTCTGCTTGATTTAAGACGTTGTATTTAGCTAAGTTCGCACTTTCTGCAGCAAAGTCAGCATCCATAATGGAAGACTGAGATTGTGACAAGTTAGTTGCATATGCATTGTTATTATCAATCGCAGCTTGCAAGTTGGATTGATATGCACCTAACTGCGCTAAACCAGTCGTTAAGGTTTGAATAGCAGTTGATAACGCACCAATAGCATCAGAAGCATTAGAGTTGCTGGTTAAATCGGTACCAGAGATATCTAAGCTTGCGCTGCCTGTACTGGTATCGGTTAAGCTCACGCTGATCGAGTCGTTAGCTGTGTTGTTTGCGCCAACTTGAATGGCAATCGAACCACCAGCTAATACTGATACACCGTTAAATTTAACAGATGAAGTTACACGATCAATTTCAGACAACAATTGTTGATATTGTGTGTCTAAGTTGGTTAAGTCAGATGAGCTATTCGTTCCGTTAGCAGCTTGAACGGCTAAGCTGTTCATGGTTTGTAAGTTATTCAAAATAACTTGCATTGCACCTTGAGCGGTTGAAATAGCATTAATACCATCTTGACCATTACGTGAGCCAACGTTAGTACCATTAATAGCAGCATTCATTGTTGATGCAATAGCTAAGCCAGCTGGATCGTCGCTTGCGTTATTAACACGTTTACCAGATGAAAGGCGTTGTAACGTGTTGGATAACATACGATTGTTTTGTGTTAAGTATTGTTGAGCAAGTAACGAGCTGACGTTAGTATTAATTGTAATAGCCATTTTTATCTCCTTAAGTATTTTTATTTACGTCCCACATAATGAATCGGCGAAAATGAGAAAAACTTAAGGGGTTTTTATGCAGAAAGTTGGAAGATTTTCTTTGTGATTAATGTTAGAAAATTCAATACATTAACTAAGCGTAGGTATCAATAATTAACTTTTTGTTCCTTTTTGCTGTATTTTGAGGCTTGGCTTCAGCGTTGGTTTCCGTATCCGGTTTTGACTGTTTTCGCTGCTCAGAGCCCGACTGTTGTTGATTAGCAGCATTTTGTTGTTGAACATCCACTTTAATCTGTTGAATAGAAAAGCCTGATTGCTGAAATTCATTTTTTAAGTGCGCTATGTTTGCAATAATTAATTCTTGAGTATGCTTATTTTCTGCGCTGATATGTAATTCCGTGCCACTTTTAGTGGAATGTAATTTAGCTATTACTTCACCTAATGCGGGTGGATGTATTTTCATAAACACATCATAACTTTGTTTAAGAGCAGGCTCGCCCAAGGAGATGACTTGTAAATTAAGATTCATATTGTCCGGGAGAGAGGTGGCAGTTGTTTGGATTTCTCGTGTTGGTAAACGCTCACTATTTATGTTTTCTGTTTTAAGTGGCGATAATGCAATGGTGGTATTCATGACAATATTAGTTGTACCACTCTCATTTTCGACCACCACTTCATTCACGGGCGACGAGGTAAATGATAAATAAGCGGGTGTTTTTTCAGTTGCCGTTAATGCCGGGGAATAAGGGCTAGGGTTTTGGACCTGCTGTTTTTCAGCGGGATTTGTTTGGGCACCTTCATTTTTTTCATTGCTAGCACTTTGTACCTTATTATCCAACGAGCGATTAGGGGTTTGCTTTATCAAAGGGGTGCTATTCGATGCGATGTGATCAGTGGGCATTACTGGCGGCGTTAAATCGGTAGAGGGTTCTGGATCATTCGGCTGTCTAACCAACTGATTTAAAATTTGTTTTAAAATCGGTTCTTCTGTCGCTTGGGTGGGTATATCCATCGTTTGTGTTGCCATTTTATTGGCGAAAGAGAGGGTAGATGACTGCGGTTGATTAGGAATTTCAGTTGATTCAGGTAACAGCGTGGTGGTCAATGATGTCGTCATCGGTGATGTCGTTTGGTTAAACGTAGGGAGCTGATCAATGGTTGGAATGGCGGCAGGTTCTACCTCAAGATCAGTCGCTGTTTGTTTAGAGGCATCGTCGAGGCTAGGTTGAGGCAATTGTGTCATTAAGTTATTTATAATCATCGAAAAAACGTCAGACATTTGTAATAACATCGCGGAATTGACATCAGGATTCGTGGTATCGGCACCGATATTCATTGTTTTAGGGATCTTCATGAGGTCTCATCCATGAGTGTTTGTATATTTATTGCTATTTTAGCATTTCTATCTGAAAACTTAACGATAAAAAAATTTCATCTTTAGGGTGCGCTTGGCATAGAAATTGCATTAGTTATAGCGTCGGAGTTTGCTTAAGAAGAACATATGATAAAACGATTCCGTAACAAAGTGCTGTTGATAATATATTTGTTTGCCATTTTCGTCCCCAATGTGCAGGCAACACGTATTAAAGACATCACTAATATAGCGGGAATAAGAGACAACCAGCTGGTGGGTTACGGCTTGGTAGTTGGGTTAGACGGTACCGGCGATAAAATTAACCAAGCTCCTTTCACACAACAAACCTTTACCAATATGTTATTAGAATTTGGAATCCGTTTACCGCAAAATAGCAATTTGATGTTAAAAAACATTGCCGCAGTGGCCGTGAGTGCTTCATTGCCCCCCTTTGCTAAACCAGGACAACATTTAGATATCACCGTCAGTTCTTTAGGGAATGCCACTAGTTTGCGTGGTGGAGAATTATTAATGACCCCGCTTAAAGGGGCAGATGGTCAGACTTATGCGATCGCACAAGGTAGCGTCGTGGTGTCAGGTTTTGGTGCTCAAGGTAGTGACGGCTCTAAAGTCACTGTGAATGTCACCAGCAGTGGCCGCATTCCAAATGGTGCTACCGTTGAAAAGTCGATAGATATGCCTTTTGTACAAAATGGTGGGGTAACATTTCAATTGCAAGATCCCGATTTTAATACAGCGATACAAATGCAAGATATCATCAATAAAGAATTTAAATCCAATGTGGCCAAAGCGCATGATGCGAGTGCGGTAGAAGTTAAAATAGCACAAATTCGACCTGATTATAGTTATGTTGAAAAACAATATTATAAAGATGGTCCGATGTTTATGGAAAAAATACGCAATGACGCCTCTATGATGGCGAAATACGTACCCATTATTGCTCGTATCGAAAATTTAGAATTAAATCCATCTAATACAAAAGCAAAAGTCATTGTTAATTCACGGACGGGTACGATTGTTGTCGGTGAAAATGTATTAATTTCACCAGTGGCAGTTTCTCATGGAAACTTATCGGTGGTTGTATCGGAACGCCCTTATGTGAGTCAACCTAATGCATTAGCTAGAGGCAAAACAGTGACGGGTAATGCATCAGATATTAATATCAATCAACAAAAAACACGGGCATTTGTTTTTGCACCGGGTGCTTCACTAAATGATTTAGTAAATAGCATAAATAGTGTCGGTGCGGCACCTGGCGATATTATCGCTATTTTAGAAGCGATCAAAGCAGCAGGCGCCTTGCATGCTGATCTTGATGTGATATAGGAGTGACATATGTTAATAGATAAAATGTCATATGACACACAAAATTATGTCGATGTACAAGGCTTAGAAAAGTTGCGCTATGCTGCTAAAAATAATGAGCCAGCAGCTTTGAAAGAAGTAGCAAAACAATTTCAGGCCTATTTATTTCAAATGGCATTAAAAAGTATGTCGGAAGCTAATAAAGCAATGTCGGGCGGTTTATTTGCTAGTGATGAAATGGATTTTTACAATGATTTGTATGCCAAACAATTATCATTAGAAATGTCAAAACAAGATTTAGGTTTAGGAAAATTAATCGAAGAAAATTTAAAACATCAATATCATTTAAATTTGCAAACAAACCCAGAAGATAAAATGGCAGAACTGGATAAAAATAAAAACTTGTTTAGCCAATTAAACACTAAGCAAACCGCAGTTACTAAGGTGTCGGAAACTAGCAAAACCACTGAAGCCATAGATCTCAATGATGACAATATCGAGGAAGATAAAAAATTTGCGTCTCGAGAAGATTTCATTAGTCATTTATGGGGTTATGCTAAAGAAGCCGCACATGCATTGCATATTGATCCTGCAGTGTTGCTAGCTCAAGCTGCATTAGAAACAAGTTGGGGCAAGAAAATTTTAAATAGTGAAGAAAGTGGTTCTACGTTTAATCTTTTTAATATTAAAGCGGACCCGAGTTGGAAAAGTAAATCAACCACCGTGAATGCGTTAGAACAAGAAAACGGTGTATTAAAGCAAGAACGCGTAAAATTCCGTCGTTATGAAAGTTTTAAAGATAGTTTTGATGATTATGTCGCCTTTATCAAAAATAACGCTCGATATGAAAAAGTAGTTCAGAAAGCAGGAAATGCGGCTGACTATTTAACAGAGTTACAAAAGGCAGGTTTTGCGACAGACCAACATTATGCCGATAAGATTTTGGGTATCTTCCATAGTAAGTCATTTAACTCACTGATTAATAAGGCATTAAATAATATACCTTAATTTTTTCAGAAAATGGACGACTATAGTTATGAGAATGGAAGATATTTCAAAGGAGAGCAAATTATGTGCAGCATGAAAATTACAGATGTGAGCCAAGTTTCTTTGCTGAAAGGGGATGACAGCAAGATTTTGAAAAAAGCGACGCAATTAAGTAGCAATGAAAGCAGCGCTAAAGTAAGTGCTATGAAACAAAAAATTGCTTCACAAGATTACGCGATTGATTTTAATAAATTAGCAGAAAAGATTGGAGAGAAGCTATTAACTAACAAGGAGTAAGTAGCAAATTATGCATGGAGATACTAAATTACTCATTATGAAGCTCAATGAGCTTGCCAATTATTGCATCAATCTTGAAAAGTTGCTGGAAGAGGATGTTAAACAATTTAAGAAAAATAACATTCCAGCGGTGATTAAAAATAATGAACATGAACTAATTGAAATAGAAAAAATTTCAGGCATTTTAAATATCGAAATTGACGCCAAAATTCATACTGCTGATTTACAACACATGATTAAGCTGCAAGAGCAATCTGCTGATTCTCATCACAAAAAAGAAATTCGTGCATTATTAGATGTGATTCACTCAAAAGCCAAAAAATGTATTGATATCATAACCTCAAATAATCAAATACTGTTTAACAACATGCATCAGTTAAAAACGATGTTTGATTCCATTTTAAAAATGCATTCAACCACATCTGAAACCTATGATAAAAGTGGAAAGATAAGCTCGGAGCCTAATAAATAATTGAGAAGGATAGGTAATGAAAATTAACTATAGTTTTTATATTTTTTGCTTTGCTTTTATAGCTGAAAATGCATTTGCCTATCAACTGGAATCAACAGAAAGAATCAATCGAATAACAGAAAATTTTGTTAAAAGCCAATTACGGTTAGAGCAAGATGAAACCGCTGAAATTAATGTTAGTAAAGATTATGCCAGAGAAGTTACGCGTTGCGATATTGATATTACGCCTTCATTGCCTGCGAATAGTAATGTTGAAAAAATAAATTCAGTTGAATTAAGTTGCTTAGGCGCCAATAAATGGAAAATATTAGTGCCTGTTTCAGTTAGTGTGATGACTAATGTCATTGTTGCGAAAGTCAATATTCCAACAGGTGAAAAAATCGACCCTAGCGTTTTGACATTTGCACAAATGGATAAAAATAAAATGTTCGATGGCTATTATAAAATGATGGACGAAACCTCTGGTTTTGAAGCTGCAAGATTAATTATGGCAGGTAGTATCATTAACAAAAAAAATATACGCAAACCCTTATTAGTTCACGCTAATCATAATGTGACGTTAGTTAGCAGAAGCCATAGCGTTGCCGTTAGTATGCAAGGTGTTGCTCGCAACGATGGACAATTAAATTCATTAATAAAAGTATACAACCCGTATTCTAAACGTGAAGTGGAAGCGGTTGTTACTGGAATGAACGAAGCCACTATCGAATTATAAAATGGATAATCTATGCTAGTTATATTTGGATTTTTAGTTATTATTTTATCGGTCTTTGGTGGGTTTGCCTTAGGCGGTGGGCATTTATATGCTTTATTCCAGCCAACGGAGTTTTTAATCATTGGGGGCGCTGCGTTAGGTTCATTTATTGTATCTAACAATACTAAAATTATATTTTCGACATTTGTTGCCGTTTTAAATACCTTAAAGGGCTATCGATACAATAAAAAATTCTATATCGAATTATTATCGATGCTGTTTGATCTATCCACTAAAATTAAAAAAGAAGGCACACTTGCTATCGAGTCTGATGTTGAAAATTACAAGGAAAGTCCGCTCTTTACTAAGTATAAATTAGTATGTCGTGAACCCAAAATCATGGAATTTTTATGCGATAATTTACGACTCATTATTACTGGTCGCGTTGATACCCATCATTTAGATGAAATCATGGATATTGATATTGAAACATATGAAGTAGAAGTGGAATTACGCGTTAACGCTATTAACAAAGTAGCAGATAGTATGCCGGCATTTGGTATTGTTGCGGCGGTCATGGGTGTTGTCCACACGATGGAATCTATCGGTATTCCTCCAGAACAATTAGGCGCATTAGTCGCTCGAGCATTAGTTGGTACGTTCTTAGGAGTTTTAGTCGGTTATGCGTTTATCGCACCGTTTGCAACCATTATTGAAAACAAACGCAGTTGCGAAGTTAAAATTTTAAATTCCATCAAGATTGTGTTACTGGCATCCGTTAATAATTTAGCGCCAACGATTGCAGTTGAGATGGCAAGAAAAGTTCTATATTCAGATACCAGACCTAACAGTAAAGAATTAGAAGATATATTAAAAGATATTAAATCAAATAAATCGGAAGAGTCGAATGTCGAATCAACCTAGTGAAGCAAAAGTTATTATTATCAAGAACATCAAGAAAAAGGTGCATAAGCACCATGGTGGCGCTTGGAAAATAGCTTACGCTGATTTTGTGACGGCTATGATGACCTTTTTTTTGTTGATGTGGCTGTTATCCATGTTAAATAAATATCAACAACAAGGGATTGCGAATTATTTTAAAAAGCCACTCAAAGAATTATTTAATAATCAACACGTCGATTCAGCCAAAAATTCAAACGCCAAAGAAAAAACAGGTCCTTTGACTTATAACAAAACGGGTTTTCAAGCACCTTCTAAAAATCCAGGTGTTGATGTTGATCAAACAACCAGAAAAGTAAATGCAAATGATAATACTGCCGCATCAGCGGATAAGTTGAAATTGCAGAAAAACGAAGAGGTACCGCTATATGATCAAAACAAAAAATCATTGAATAATTCTGGTGATATGGAAAAGCTCAAAGCTGACATGGAAGCAAAACTAAAGAATGATCCTGTGATGAGTCAATTCCAAAACCAACTTAATTTTGTGGTAACTTCTGATGGGTTAAAAGTCATTATTAAAGATTTAGAAGAAAAACCTATGTTTTCACAAGGCAAAACCGATTTCGAGCAATACGCTGTGGAGATCCTTTCATGGCTAACCGAACAAATTAATGGCTACAATAACAAAATAGTAGTGATAGGGCATACGGATTCAGTGCCATATAGCGGGGAAAATGGTTATTCCAATTGGGAACTTTCTTCTGATCGAGCGAATGCTACGAGAAGAGTCTTAATAGGTGCCGGGTTGCCAAGTGACAAAGTATTACGTGTGATTGGTGGCGCTGATACAAATTTATTAAATAAAGAAGATCCTTATGATCCAAGTAATCGCCGGATTGAAATCATTGTCTTAACTGACAAAGCTGTTGAAAACATGCAGAAATAACGAAAGGAATACGAGTATGTCTGATCCGGTTTTATCAAATGAAGAAGTGGAAACCTTACTTAAGGTTGCCCAAAATAAAAAGGAAGAGGGTGAATCCGTTTTAGGAACGGTAGAATCGCCTGTTGATGCGATAAAAAATTCATCACAGACACTAAGTAACATCTGTGATTTAACTCGCAATGAATTAGAAAAATCGCTTACTACTTTTTATAGAAACAAAATATTCCTAAAATCAAATCCCGCGAATGTCGCACGCGCTGGCAGTTCACTAAGCAATGAAGAAAATAATAATGTTTATATCGCTTTTAGGCTTCTACCAACAGAATCCTATGGAATTATCAATATCAGTTATAACTTAATTCACCAAACGATTAATATTTTGTATGGCGGTAAAGTGAATCCCAACGATAAAATTATTACGAATCCTGGAAAAGTAGGCATGATTATCGCAGATAAAATTGCTGAAATGTTTTTGGATGCATTTATTATCGGGTGCAAAGATTTTGTCAATGTGACTTGCGAGCCTTTAAAAAGCACCACTACCTTAAACCTTGCCTTCAACTATGGTATTGAACGTGAAGACGAAGTTTATGTGTTAGATTATTCGTTAATTTTAGATGAAAATGAGAATAAACTTAAAATCTTAATTTCCCAAGAATTAGTTACTAATTCATTTGTCAAAAAAGTTGATAATAATAAAGTGAGACAAAAAGACTTTTGGCGCGAAGCTATAAAAAATCAAGTGGTTGATTCAATCGTTAATGTGAATATCACGCTTGCGGATATTCCTATGCGTTTAGAACAGTTTTCTCAATTAAAAGAAGGTGATTTATTACCGATTGAAGATCCAACCCATGTGTATGTATGTCTTAATAATTACAAATTATTTCATGCTACCGCTGGCCAGTCCAATTCAAATCTAGTGGTTAAAGTGACTCAACAAATATAAGGAGCAAGACGATGGCAGATCAAGACGAAAAAACGGTTAATCAAGGCGAAGAAAAGTCTACGAATAACCAACCGTTTGATGCTCAAAAACTAGGTATTTTAGACGATGTGAAAATTGTTTTATCGATAGAAATTGGCCGGGCACAAATCAAAATTAAAGATTTACTGAATTTAACAAAAGATTCAGTCATTGATTTGAATAAAAATGCGGGAGAACCTGTAGATATTTTAGCAAATGGTAAAATCATAGCAAAAGGAATGATTGTCACCGTGAACGGTAAATACAATGTGAAATTGACATCGATGCCAAGTGTTTAATAAGGATTAATATGGATTACGCTCAATATATTAATGCAATATTAAAAGTAATATGTCTGATTACCATTTTATTAGCCATATTACATTATTATAAAAAGCGTCATCCACTTAATAATGCGAAACAAAATTTTATTAAAATTAATCATATGATCAATGTTGGTAATAAGGAAAAAATAGCTGTGATTGAATGGCAGAAAAAAAATATTTTAATTGGCATCACAGCTCATCAAATCACAAAAATTGATTCTATCGATATGTTAGTCAGTGATATTGCCAGTGAAAATAATCAACCATTACCATTTAGCCAAGTATTAGCAAGATCGGCTTCGGAGAAAGTAACATGAGGTTACGACGATCGACGCTTATTTTAGTGATGATCAGTTTCCTCTTGGCGTTATTGTATTCTGGCATTTGCAGCGCTGAAGAACCCGGCATGGTACCTTTATTGGTTGCGACTCAATCGAAGAATGCCACCACCTATAATATGAGCATCAAAGTGATGCTTTTTATTTCCGCTCTCACCCTGTTACCAGCTATTTTAATGACCATGACGGCTTTTACTCGTATTGTGATTGTGTTGGCAATTTTACGCCAGGCTTTAGGTATTCCTAACGTACCTAGTAATCAAATTTTAGTTGGCTTGTCATTAATGATGACTTTATTTGTCATGATGCCCATGATCAATAAAGTCAATGCTACTGCCATACAGCCTTATTTAGCCAATACCATAACAGAAGAAGTCGCGTTAGAGACTGCCGGAGCGCAATTAAAAGGGTTTATGTTAAAACAAACCAGACGCGCTGATTTGAGAGCATTCCAAAATATAGCGAAAATGAAAGTGGAAAATGTCAATGATACACCGTTGTTGATTGTGATGCCGGCCTATTTAACCAGCGAACTGAAAACGGCATTTCAAATTGGTTTTTTAATTTTTTTACCCTTTTTAATTATAGATCTTGTTATTTCTAGCGTGCTGATGTCTATGGGGATGATGATGCTTTCGCCAATGGTCATTTCCTTGCCATTTAAACTGTTATTTTTTACCTTGCTCGATGGCTGGTCTTTGATAGTGACTAATTTAATTATGAGTTTTAGGGTATAATAATAACCATATGAATGGAAAGCTAAACTTAAGCCTTAAGTTCAACCAGCGACTCTCAATGAATCAACAGCTGAGTCAGGCTATTTCTTTCATGCAATATTCCACGCTTGAATTAACTCAACTCATCAAGCAGTTCCTTGAAACCAGCGTTTTATTGGAAGTTGATGAATGTGAAAATGAACATGAATCACTGGATGCTTCTCATGATCAAGATGATGATTACCATGAATCCATGGAATACCTAACCAATAAACCGATCAAAAACTTAAATAACTTCGAATATAACAAAGTTGATTATCTTGAAAATGTCTCTAGTGCGATGACATTGCAAGAGCATCTATTAAATCAAACGTCTTTATGTAAATTTAACCCGCTACAACAACTCATCGCTGAAGCGATGATTTACATCATTGATGAAGATGGATATTTACGGTTAAATTCGCAAGAAATATATGATGCAATTCAAATCGAAAATGCAACACTACAAGATATTGAAACGGTTTTAAGTCATATAAAATATTTTGAACCCTATGGCATTGCCGCTTTCGATTTGAAGGAATCGTTATTAATACAGTTAAATGCAATCGATGCCCCAGAAAATGTTGTCACGATTGCTAAAAAAATTATTGCCGAACATTTTGAATTGTTAAGTAAATCAAAACACAAAATTATTCGTGAAAAAATGCATATAGATGAAAATCTTTTTTCAGAAGCATTAAAAATTATTAAAATCTTGTCTCCTAAGCCTGGTTTAAATTTTAAAACAGAAGTTAATTATCATATTGAGCCTGAAATTATTGTCAAAAAGCAGGGGAATGATTGGGTAGTTGCACTTGCAGATAGTTTTTTCACGCGATTAAATATTAATAGTAAATATCGCGAATTAATTCAAAGTAATCGCGGTGATAAATCGTATAATGCCCTGACAAAAGAATTACAAGAAGCTCAATGGTTGATAAAATCTATTGAACATCGTAATCAAACATTACTTTCGGTTGCGAGTTATATTGTCAAAAAACAGGAAGATTTCTTTAATTTTGGAAAAGCGCATTTAAAACCACTGAATATTAATGAAGTGTCTTCTGAGTTAGATAAGCATGAGTCGACTGTTTCTCGTATCACCACTGGCAAATACTTAACTTGCCCTTGGGGAATTTTTGAATTGAAATACTTTTTTCCAAGCTGTGTTAAAAAGGATGAAGGCGATATTTGTTCAGATACGGCGGTAAAAGAAAAGATTAAAGATCTTATTGCGAATGAAAAATCAGGTCAGGTATTAAGTGATGATGATATTGCGCGAGCGTTAAATGAAGCAGGTATTCATATTGCAAGAAGAACGGTAGCAAAATATCGTATTGCTTTAAAAATATTACCCTCTTATCAACGCCAACATTTGAAAAATGAAAATAATAGCCCGGCCACGGTATAATTGATTCGCATCATTCCTCTATTTTTTGATTAATAAATTTTTGTACGTTAGTAGTGAGTGGGACGAGTACCTGCTTAACCCTACTGTTTTCCCCTTTTAACAAGATAATTTGTGTTTTGGGTAACTGTAACAATTGCGCTAAAAATTCGACTAAGGCGAGATTCGCGGCGCCCTTATGCGGTTTGGCGTGAATTGAAATAAGTAAACCCTTTTCACTGAAACCTAAAAAAGCAGTTTTCTTTGCGTTTGGCTTGGCAAAGATTCGTATTTTTACTTGTTGGTTTTGAATGCTGAACCACATGCTACATTCCCTAGATTTCCTGCTTTTATTGAAATTTTCATTATTTTAGCAGGAATTATTCGGTATTAGGTAGCTAGATCAAAGTTGGCAATAGGCACGCATCCCTATAAAGCAGCCAAAAATCCAAGAACTGCATAAACACTTTCGACACAGCAAACTTTAAACTAGCATTATGATATATTACGTAACCCATAACGCATATCTAAATAAAATTTAGCCCATACACGCTCTTTGTATACGAGGGAACGGACTCAATATTTAGGATGAGGCAATGCAAGATGAAGCCAATACCCCGTACACAAACAGTGTGTTAGGCTTTTAGTGACATAAGGGGAAAATTTGCTGTAACTTTTTAAAATGTTCGATATCTTTTCTCGCGATGCAAAAGTCGGGGTCAAATCTTGAGACTTGCCCCTTGCTTATTCATGCATTGCTGAATTTGTGTGGTAATAGGATCATTTTTTCCCATTTTTTGCGCCACCTCATGTAGTTTTACTAAGCCTAAAGCAAAATTGATTGTGCCTTGCTTCATGTTAACTAATATTTCATCAAGCTCGCGTAGATTTCGTGGCAGTTGCCCTTTAAAGATTCCGTGTTTTACACGACTCGCACATTGCATACGCGACTGTATCATTGTATTCAAAACTGTAAAGTTATCTTCTGAGTTTGCAAATTTGGACAATTGAAGTTGTTGAATCTCTTGTTTTGCAGCGCTGAGCTGCTCTTCCAGCTCATTAATCTTTGCAAGCATTTCCCTTTTTAGCTTTTCATTTTCTATTTTTAACTGACGTACTTCTTCGTCAAGGTTTTTTTCCTTTTGCAATCTAGTTAATGCGCTGTTTTTTAAATCATCAAATAAAGAAAATAATTTTTCAATTAACGAATAAATTGACTCATTCGCAAAGTCTGGCTCGAGTACTTCACTATTAAACCACGCTGAAAGGGGTTTTTTAATCAATTCAGCGCGCCATATTGCTGATGCAGGATAATGATTGAATTTGTTTAGTTGGTTTGAAATTTTAGTAAACAACTCAAAACCATTATCCTCTGGCTTAAAAAGTAAAGGAAACATATTTTGCGCCGCGTCTCTAATCATAAACAGATCCGATGTAGCAAGTGTCCCGTAATGTTCCTTTGTAGATCGCTCATCCACTTTATAACAATCTTTACTATCGTAATTTTTAAGGTGGAAATTTAAATTAGCTTTATGGACGCTCATTACGTGCAACCACTGCATTAATCTTTCTTCAGGTCTCATAGATGTTTACTCGGAAACTACTACGTTAAGCGCGATCTTGCCAGAACTTTAACCTCTTTGCTAACAAATTTAGCAAGCTGTAGCCTGGACACGTTTTTTGTGTCCGGGGTTGTTGTATCTGGATATACCTGTATGCACAAACAACCCCGGACACAAAAAACGTGTCCAGGCTACAATAGCTCAAGGCTAAGTACTGAACGATCCCCACTTTTGTATTGAAATATAACCACCGTTTTGACCTCGCTTCATTTTCGTACTGAAATGAACTTGAGCCTCAGGTAATATAAAAGTTCGTCTTCGTTACTGTATGAATTTGGGATGTTATAGCAGGGGGTCAAAATGATTAAATTGGTTTTAAAAGAATTGCTGCCTGACATAATTGAGATACGTCACCAAATTCACTCAAATCCGGAGCTTGCATTTAATGAAATTGCGACATCCGCTCTTATATGCGAGACACTTAAAAAATTTGGTTATGATGTAAAAACGGGCTATGCAAAAACCGGTGTCTCAGCTGTTCTTGATTCTGGGCGCCCTGGCAAAACAGTAGCATTGCGCGCTGATTTTGATGCATTGCCCATTCAAGAACAATCAAATTTAAATTATCGATCTAAAAATAATGGGGTTATGCACGCATGTGGTCATGATGGACATACAGCTACATTACTCGCAGTAGCTGGTTCATTGATAAAATGTAAAGAAATATTTAAAGGAAAAATTAAATTTATTTTTCAGCCAGCCGAAGAAACTGGCGCGGGCGCAGCAGCCATGATTAAGGATGGTATATTAGAAAATCCAAAAGTTGATGCTATTTTCGGCTATCATAATACATTTCGATCAGAATTAGGGGAACTTAAAACCAAGTTTGGATGTTTAATGGCAGGGCAAGATGCATTTACCATAACAATTAAAGGAAAGGGAGGGCATGCTGCACATCTCGAAAATATTATTGATCCTATTTATATAGGTTCTACCATTGTGCAAGCATTACAAAGTATTGTTAGCCGTTCCACCCCATCAACAGAATGTGTGGTGATATCTGTAACACAATTCCATAGTGGTACGACTTATAATGCAATGCCAGACGAGGCAATGTTAAGTGGAACGATTCGTACGGTGACTTTACAATCACAGAAAAAAGTGAAAGAACATGTCGAGTCAATTGCTAAAAATATTGCAACATCATTAGGCGGCACGGCAACGATCGTGTTTGATAAACATTTCCCACCGACAATCAATCATGAAAATGAAACAAAGTTTGTTTTTGATATTGCAAAAAAAATACTTGGTGATAATAAAGTTGAATGCTTTGTTGATCCCAGTATGGCGTCAGAGGATTTCTCGCATTATTTAGAAAAAATACCCGGTTGCTTCTTTTTTATGGGTAATGGAAACAATGGCGCAATTCATAGCGCAACATACCAATTTAACGATGATTTAATTGCGATTTCTGCTGAGATGATGGCAAGAATAGCAGTAGAATATTTAAATGGAGTTTCTTAAATATAAAGTGGCGGCGAAACGAGGCTTCCGTACCTTAGCCCCTCATTCGAGAAAGAAATGAAGAATTTACAATCGCGATTAGAAAAAATTCAGCCGATATTAAATGGCAGCATCATTCTTATTGATAATGAGAAAGAAAATTTTTCTTATTCAAGTAACAATGTTTTTAATCAATCTCAATTCTACATTGGTTCTTTGACCAAACAATTTACAGCCTTTATTTTTCTTAATTTATTACATAAAAAACATCCGTCTGAAAAACTTGAAAAATTATTAAATCGTAAATTGTCTGAAGAATTTCCTGATTCAGGTATCCTAAAAAGCTTTGATAAAAGCTGGTTAGATGAAATAAGTTTATTGGATTTATTAACCCATCGTTCTGGTTTAAGCGATTATATCGCAGCATATGAATTTCAGTTAAAACAACCTGAATTATTAAATAAAGCAATTGATCCAAAGAGCATACTACATGCTGTAAATTTTGATTCTGAAAAAAAATATCATTATTCAAATACCAATTATTTTTTATTAGGCAAACTGATTGAAGAAATGCAAGGCGAGGATTTTGATCAGCTATTTAATGCGTTAATCAAAATACCAGCCAAAATGGATTTTTCCTATGCGCCGATACAAGATAATTTTCATAAGTTTGTTCAAGAAAATCGCTTTCAAAACCTTGTGGCAGATATAAATAATAATATTTTTATTAATATGGCCAATGCTATTGGTACTGGAAATATTATTTCCTGTAGTGAGGATTTATTGCGTTGGAATAAATATCTGCACAGCGAATCAAATACTGAAATCAGAAAAATTATGCTCAAAGAGTATTTCCTAGACGAAGATGAGGATATCGTCAATCTAGGTTTGACTACCACCCAAACTAATTTCGGCCCACTGATTGGTTTCCAAGGAGAGCAAGATAGCTACCATAGCTTTCTGGGTTACCTCCCTAACCACCAATTACAAATAGTCATTTTAAGTAATAATGAAAAAGATTTTAAAGAGTTAATGGAAATTTTCACACATTTTCTTGAGTCAGATTTAAGTAAAACTAAAAAAATGGGGAGCTCATTATTTTTTCGTTCTAAAACAAAAGCGGCTGATACTACTCAAATTTTAAAACAGCCGCCACTCAAATAACTTGAGAAGTACCGCCATATCTAATTTAACTACTGTTTAGCAAGCCGTAGCCTGGACACGTTTTTTGTGTCCGGGGTTGTTGTATCTGGATATACCTGTATGCACAAACAACCCCGGACACAAAAAGCGTGTCCAGGCTACAATACCTCAAGGTCAAGTACTGAACGATTCCTACTATTATATTGAAAGTGCAATTGCGTAAGCCCGTTTGGTTTTACTTTAGTTGTCGCATAAGTTTTTATAAGAAATGAGTAGATAGGCCCTTGGTCGGACGTACCCTAACACAGAGGTTTTATTAGGAGCTCATCTTTTTGGACGCTGACTAGCTAATATATTTTGTCGTAATTCAGAAAGAAGTTGTTCCACTTCTTTCTGATTAAATTTACGGGCAATGTCATCTAGTGTATCGCCATAGCGATCTTTTTCGTCAAGGTTAATGACTGGTGTGCCATCAGGATTTTTTAATTCGGCTAAAAACTTTAACGTGGCTATGCTGCCTGCAGCAACAGCAACTTGTATTGGAGTTGTGCCGTTAATTTTTGCTTTATTGAAGTTTACAACAAAAGTGTGGTCCGGATGTTTTAATGTGGCAAGGAATTTTAATGCAGCAATATGATCATGCTGTGCCGCGATGTAGACAGGTGTTGCGCCATTAATGTTTTCAGCATTAAAATTAATAATAAATGCATCGTTTTGCTTTAAACTAGCAAGAAATGCTAATATAGCTACTTGATTTGTGGCAGCGGCAATATAACACAATCCCGCTCCATTTGGCGATGCGCCATTAAAATTAACATGCATATCGCCGTTTGTTTTGCGTAATGAAGCAAGAATTTTCAATGCTTCTAAGTTACCGGTGCTACCGGCAGCGAGTATTGGCGTTAGTCCATCAGGATCTGTTGCTCTGTTGAAATCAATAACCAGTTCGTCTTTACCTTTTTGCAGTTCGACAAGCTTTACTAAGCTAGCATTATCACCAGAAAAACACATGATGTGAGCCAATGTAACGCCACGCTCATTTGACATTTGTGCACGTTTTAACGACAATGCGTGTATTGATATAAACACTTCTTCTTTGATTAAAGCATCAATAAAAGCGCGCATCTCCTCACGATTATTGCCAGCGGCAAAGAATTTGGTTTCAAAACCACAAAGCAATTCAGCGTCATCGCTCTCAAAGCTGGAAAATATTTTCTGAGCTAATTTATCTGAAGATGAAATTATTGCTTTAGAAAATGAACCTAAATCAATTAAATTCCAAGCATCTTGTTTATAATCGTAACATGCGGCTATTGCGTGGTTATCACTTCCTAATTGCAAAGCCAGATCAATCTTTCTTGATCTCGCCAAATGATGCATTAACCCCATATATTTTGTTAACTCAGATAATAAATAAATCCCAGAGAATGATGTTAATGTAATCAAGCCGCCATGTTTTTCTAATTCGACCGGTTGTACAAAGTAAGCAATCTTTTCTTGTTCGGACTGGGAGACACTGCCTCCTAAACATTGATCATACAAATGTGCGTTATGATACAGTTCAACACATTCCATAAAGCACGCTAACTCAAGCATAAAACGTGCGTCTTCAGTCATGTCAAAAAGTTTAGGTGATTTTTTTATATTATTTTTAATTTGTGAAATATTAATTGCGATTTCATTAACATTAATATGCTTTAAAATAAATTCAATGCGTTTAATAAAATTTTTAAATTCATTCGAATGCTCATTATTTTTTTCCTTAATTTTCTGTAAAACGAAAGATTGAATACCAGTCATTGCTACACCAGCACAAAGATTAGGTAGTCCGTATGGGTAACGTAGAGCTTTTCGTAGAATCATTAAATTAGATGAAAACATTTTTTCCTGAATCTGCGTTAGCAGGGAGTATTTTTACCGTAAAATAATTTGCCATTAGTAGTCATTATCTGTATTTAAATAGCTCCACATTATAGCAAACTGATCAGGATAATTACAGATCGAATTTTAGTATTAGACTTATCCTATTGTTTTAAAAATAAATATATCGAAAATCCCATCAGAAGGCTGTGGTAAAAACCCTGCTATAATTAATCAAACAAAACTAAAATCACAGATGCTACTTCAATGAGTAGCAGTCTGAGCATTAACCAATTGTGCATGCACGTGATTTAAAAAGCGAAATTATGGTGGATTATATTTATGAACCATTCAAGAAGTTGGTGGGAACAAGATCTTGATGATAAAGAGCAAGTGTTGTCAGCTCTATATAAGAGAGCAAGAACAATGGAATCTGGCAAAGTTAACGGACTGGCTGGATATCTTGCTAGCTGCTCTCATGGTGCCACATCAACCGCTGAGATAATTCAATTATTGAATGATGCTAGCAAACAATCTTGTACCCAAAGATATTTCGTTGATTTTTTTCATTTCCGCTAATTCTAGGGTCTGCTTAGATTCAAATATTCAAATAGAAAACTTTAATTTATTATTTCCCAGCCATCGAATGAGTAATGGCGCTGAGATAAATACAAACAATCCAAATATCACCAACAATTGAAGTTTCTTATTTTCAACTATTGTAATATGCCAATAAAAATAGCTCGCATAAAAATCTACAAATAAATCAGAAGCCATGATTAGGATAGCTAAAGATAGCCCTATTATCGGTCTTATAAAAAACATTATTGAAACAATTACGTCAACCGCAGCAAGTAAAGTAAGAAAAATATTAAATAGCCTAGGCAAAGAATGATAGGGAAATAATCCAGCATTAAAAATATCAACCCAATGCTGCAATCCTCCAATCAGAAAACAAGTTGCATAAATTAATAGAAACAACTTAACAATGCCTGGCAGTGTTTTCCATTGATAGATATATTTATTCATAACAAATCCCTATATAAATTTAAATATGCTCGTTACGAGATCATTGAAAACTTTTATCGATGTTAAATGGCAACTAGGCTTCAATCTCATCTTCTGTTTTGCAGAGAAATGGGGTCATATATAGACTCTGTCTGATTGCAACAGATAAATTATAATATCTAGCAAAATAAGGTTGAGATGCAGTCATATATTCGGCATTCTTAAAAATCGAAGACCATTCAATGCAAATTGTGCATAAATGGTCTTGCTTTTAAGGACAGTATCTACGGTTTATTTAAGAAAGATTTGCTGTGTATCTGTCTGCGGCGGCTTCTTCATGTTGTTTGGTGATAGGAGCAAATAAGGTATTACGTAATTTGCCTTCTCCGCTAAGCCTGTCATTACGCGAGATCGTTTCAAATTTCGCTGTATTTCGGGCTTTACTCTCTAAACAGTAGTGAAACATGGTGAAACCAACCGCGTATACTACAATTAATCCGGGTAGAATCACTGGTAGAGCGATTGACGCGATTAATGATGCTGGCATCACAATACCCCAAAACACACCTAGCGATATCGGAAACACTAAAGAAATGCCAATGGATCGAGCAACATTTTTTATTTTAGGATGAATACCTGCTTTTGCGCTTGAATGTAATGCATTAAAAGAATAATTAAGTAATTCTAGTGAATTTTCATCGCACTTTATCGTTGTCGCTAAGGAAATACTGTCATTAAGTTTTTGTGTAAAATCAAGAGAATCACGACAAAGTTTTATTGTATGGTGCGGAAATTGTTGTTTGTTTTCCGTAATTCTATCTTGAATATTATTTCTCAGCTTTTCAATTTCACTGATAGAAGCTTCAATTTCATCAATATTTAAATGAAATTTTGCTATGAAATTGGCGTCACTTTTTATAGTTGATAAGCGCTTAATCGCTTCATTAAATGTAGTTGTAATGAGTTCTTGTTGTCTAGTGATTTCTTCTTGTAATGTTGATGACATGGCCTAAAATCCTGAGGTTTATTTTAATAATGGGGTTAGAATAGCAGAGTAAAATTAAGGGAACATTAAGGGGGATACAAGCCATAAATGTCCTAGGGTAAACGTATCATTGCGGGTCTGGCTAGCACAATTGTATATTGTAGCAAGCCGTAGCCTGGACACGCATTTTGTGTCCGGGGTTGTTGTATCTGGATATACCTGTATGCACAAACAACCCCGGACACAAAAAGCGTGTCCAGGCTACAATAGTGCGAGGACAAGTGCTGAACGATCCCCACTATCATATTGAAAGTTCAAATGCGCAGCTTGATCCCGGTTCTAGCAGGCAGTCATACTGTTGGAAATTAACGCAGCATATTCGATCTATAATATTGCAACTTAACATAAATTGTACTAAAATCACCCTAATTATTTTCATTCCTCCGAGCCAATCATGCAGCGAAAATCCTTATTTAACATTGACATGAGCCAAAACGAACTTGTATCGGACGTTAGTCGTCAGGTATTTAATTACTTTAGCGATAACCCACAAGATGATTATTTTGACCGGACCTTCACGAAGGAAGAAGTCGAGACATCTGCCGTCAATACGATGCGGAATTTCGATTATGATATGGATCGTTCTAAGCAAATTATTATTAATGGACTTCCTAAAGAAAGTTACATGCAGGGTAGTGTTTATCTTCCTCTCGTTAAAAATTATATTGATTCATTGCCATGCCACCCGTTGTTAAAACGATTTATTTACGGCAATTGCCATCAAAATGGTTTATCGAATTCTATCGTCGGTCCAATGCAATTCGCATTTATAAACGCTAGTCTTACGATTCAACCAACCATACAAATTGAAATTGAAGCAGGAAAAGATGGCAGCAGTATCGATATTAAATTAACAGCATCGGTACGTTCACTGATTTTAGCAAAAATATTTGAAGATGCACAAGACTGTCCACTGCCATCAGCGGATATTCAATTAGAAGATGACGGTCTTTGCAGTAAATCGTTTGAGGAGCCGCTATTCATCGTCACAACGGCATATCGTGTGACAGTCATGGCAGAAGACAAGCTAAATGTTAGCTGTCTTGAATATAAGATTTATCGCCAAGTAATGGATAACGCAATATATGAAGTGGAAATGGCAAATTACGCCCAATTAATTCGAAATGTATTTTTGCATGTTAGCCGCATCAATGAGTATGAATCAAACTTACTGTCTATTGCCCCTCCACATCAATTACCAATCATGCCTGTGGCTTTAAAAAATCAAATTTTTAGTAAATTACTTAATAGGGATTTAAACGAAACTGAATTGTCTGTCTTATTACGAAAAACAAAGCACCTAGCGATTGATACTATCACTATCATTAATAGCAAATTGTCATCCATTAATGCGCATGTGTTTTTACACGCTAATACCAATACACTGAGTTTTGCAAGCGCTCGTCAATTAAAGGATGTCAAAATCAGTGCCTCTGATGTCATAGAAGGTTCTAAAAATAATTTAAATCTTATCTTTAACCAATGTCTCACTTTGGAATTGCATCGTTGTAGTGTGATTAGTGTCGATGGCGGCGGGGTGCGGGTGTCAATCAAACATGATAAGCACATTAAAATAGAAGAACTATTGGCGTTTTTAGCCTTAAATCGATTTTCAATAAGGCAAATAATAGCAGTAGAGCCTTTGTCTAGCAAAAGCCTTATCCAAGGCATTTCATCTGCCTTGGCAGATTACCTCCTCAGTGAAAAAGAATTAACACCAAGCAAAATTGATGCGCTTATTAATTTTAGGGTTAGCGAAGATCAACGTGCTCGTTGTTTAGAGCTCATGGATGAGGTAAATCCAAATGCAGCAAATGCCGCCATGATAAGATGGAAACACCAACGAGAAACTGTCACTGATTTAAACGCCAAAATCGTACTAGACCATGTTCCTGTACACACGGTGGAGTTAAATGTAAGTGAAACCGCCCTCACTAAAGCAGGTTCATCAACGCTTGCTGCGTTTAAGAAATTGGAAATTCTACATTTAGATGGTTATCGTGATGAAGAGGCGAATTTTGGTGAGATGCCTAGCCTCAGACAATTAAGTATGCGTCGTTCTAAAAAGCTCCGCACAGTCTCAGTGTCTGCACCAAATTTACAGCATATTAATTTTAACGAGAGCGAACATTTAGAATTAGATTCATTAATTAGCGTGATCGCCACCTCGAATGTTGCTTTGGAGACAATGACATTATCGTTAATAAACTGTCATTTGCACGGGCATTTTCATGAAAATGGTATGTGTTTTAATGTAACAGCCAACGATTTAATGCAGCATCCGTCTTTGCTAGCTCATTTAGCAGATCAATTTGAGATTACTGCGGCATCTGATTTATCGGGAAAGTTGAAACCAACGAGAAGCACTTTAATATCGTGCTTGCGCGATGAGACTGCTTTGCAGGGAGAATTAGTCACGTTTGCCAATAATGTGAAATTAAACTCTCTCGAAATTCGCGAATATTTAGATAAACATATCGGATCGCGCGTTAACGAACAATTAGCTAGAGTGGAATTGGCAAAATGTATTTTTCGTGATATTTCAAAATGCCGTATTAAAAAAGGATTGTTTGGTTTATCATTCAACCGCCATACACCGTTCATGCAATACCTGTTAGGGTATTTACTTGAAAACGACCAAGAAGGTTTGCAAAAATTCACAGTCGAATTAATTCGAATTTATTTTTCGATTTATGGGCACATGGCAAATGAAAATATGGAAGCAAGAAATGGCTTCATGCGTCCCATTATGCTGAGCTTACTGCGGCCAGTATTTTTCTCAGAACATCATCGACATCGATATGCGGTGATTAATTTATTATTGCATTTGCCAGAGGATGACTCACAGTTAAATTCCTTATTAATTAATAGTGCTCGCGCCTTATATGCCTTGCATGATGTGATGCAATCTAAGTGCAAATCAGCTGAGGCGCATATCAATGCGGTCGCAACACTTGCGACACATTTAGATGATATAGCCATCGCAAATTGGATTATTCTCTTTGTGTTAAGTCAAGTCGAGGCAAAGCAAATTCCATTTAGTAAGAATCGTTCTGCATCTGGTGAGAAACGCGCTACTGAAGCAATGTTACTCGCTTTAGTGAGAGCAATGCATCAGCCCTTAGTTTTGTTTCAGCGTTATGCCACCTTTGCCAGTAAAATTGGTAAAGCTGAATGGTTATCGCCTTCATTGCACTTTATCATCACTACACTTTCGGCAAATCAAGAAATGTTGCAATGGTATCATCGGGATTTAACGGCAAGCAGGGCATCCTTGCAAGTGTTCGTTAAGCAGAGAATTATTCCTGAATCGATTGTCGATCTTTTGAAAGAAAACGATAGTGAGCAGCCAAGAATGCGCTATCAGCAGCGTTTGGATTTATTCAAAAAGCTGGTCAATAGTTTGACGGCAAATGGAAACAGTTACGATAATGATGATGACGACGATATAGGGCAAGACATTCGTCAAATTAAAAGTGACATTGAGAAGCTTGACCGTGATTGTCGCTTGCATGAGTCCATTGTTTTCTCTCGTCATGATCGCAGCGCGGTATATGGTTCAGCCACAGACACTAAAGAACGGCAGAAATTTCTAGATTGGCGTTGTCAATTAGGAGATGTGCAAAAACGAATTTGCGGCGTGATCAAGAAAAATAAGGGCATCGATATATCTAAAGAATTAGAAGAAATATTTTGCAATAAATTATCGGAGCGGATTTTACTAGAAAAATTATTTGGAAAGAACCAAAGTACTGATATTTCTCTTTCACTTCCGAGCCCAAAATCCACATTTCATTTATAATAGAGGAAAGTTTATATGCAAAACAGAGAGCGGGCTAAAAATAGAAAATGCGATGAAACTAAAATGCGTTATGGCGAGCGTTTAGCCGTATTGAAAAAGATATTGAGTATGATTCCAGCAGAACAAGCTAGTGATACAGAATTTGTGAAACTTAATAAAGATGTCACGGCATTGAGTCAGCATATTGCAATCGTTGATCTTATTGTTTATGCACGTTATGAAGATATCGCTTTTGGTAGCCCAAGGATTAAAGCAGAAGAAACGTTAGCCGTGCTAAATTGGCGCGCTAAATTATCAGATGTAGAAGATCAGGTATGCAATTTGCTTGAGCGTTTAACCGGAGTGAATATTCGTGCACAGTTAGATGCTATTTACCAACATAATATGACGTTGCAAGATTTCAACAACATATTCAATAGTGCACCAACTGTTTTAACACCTAAATACAGTTAAGCAGAAATGCTGTAATAAGCGATTAACATCGCCCATTTCTCATTTTTAGCTAATAGGTTCTTCTTACTAATATTGCTAAAGATTTTTGATATGCATTGAAGTGCTAGACATAGACAAAACGGAAAACGGGATCAAGTGTTTGCGCACTGTATGGATTTTACACCATGCGATAACACTTGATCCCAATTTTAATTACTTAAACTTATCCTCAAAATCAATCACAAACCCTGCAAAAATTCGAATAAGCCTATCATCAATCATCGCGGGCATATTTACATCCACTGACCATGTGTGATTATTATAATTACGAGTGAGGGTTGCTATCGGTCGTGGATCGGTACTTGATGGCACAATCTTAAAGCCAGAAAAATCAGCATTTGCATAAGCAATACCAACTAATGTTGCATAACCTTTTTCATCGTATTCATAAAGATTATATTTAGCTGTTTCAAGTGTAGCGAAGCTACCAGAAATCAAGCCTATTTGATTATTACTTGTGTCATAAATATCGATGTCTTTTGCCCAAGGATAAATGACGCCAGGGGATAAAATGCGAACGGTACCCGTCGCTTGCCAGCCATCGTTAAAAGATAGCGAGGGAGATTTTTGGCAACGAATATAGATAAGTCAATAAAGGGTTCACCAAACCGTAGCCTGGACACGCTTTTTGTGTCCGGGGGCTTTTCTCTTCGATTGATAAAAATCCGGACACAAAAAACGTGTCCAGGCTATTCCTTGAAACTCGCCGCGCTGGCCTATACAATGAACACCTAACATAAATTGTATTAAATATAACCAAGAATAAAAAATACTATGTTTTCCCTTGCCAAATTACAGCAACTCTCGGACCCCGAGCAATTTTTAAAGCTGGATTTAACTGAATTTGACCACCAGCCTTTTCATTTTTATTGGAAAGATGCCTACGGTGTTTACCTTGGTTGTAATAACACGCAGGCAAAGGCGACGGGATTTGATCAAGGAGTGGATATAGTTGGCGGCACGGATTTGGATATTTTCCCAACCGAGTTTGCGCCAATTTACCGACAAAATGATTTAGCCGTGATGCATCATGAGCAGCCTAGTATTATTATTGAACCAGGTGTTGCACTAAATGGGCCGCCTATTTTCGGACTAAGTTATAAAACAACACTTCGTACTTGCTTTAGTAAAAAAGTGGCTGGCGTTATCGGTGTGACTTTTGTCTATCAGGCAAATGAACCACTGAATCAATTATTATTAAATTTTCCGGGCAATCATTTATCTCATGTTGATGAAGTGCAATTATCGAAGCGACAATTGGATTGCTTATATTATCTCGTGAAAGGTTTGACCATGAAAAAAATTGCGGATCAATTAAATTTATCCCCAAAGACTGTCGAGCATTATCTTGATGCTATTAAAATGAAACTGAATTGTCGCAGTCGTTCAGATTTAATCGCCGCGGGATTGCAGTTATCTAGTATTAAATTGAAATTATCTTGTGAGAAATAAATATGCCGACTAATACCGATAAACAAAATGACATTATCAGTGGTGGCGCTATGGTAGGTGGCATTCTGGCTTTTGCTTTAACGGGTGGTGCGTTGCCAGCTATCCTCTATGGGGTTGGTGCGGGAATTTTCACGGGTGCTGCTGCTGGCGTTTCTACTCGTAACACTAAAAATGAAGATGGAAAAATTTTATTTCATCAGCAGCGATATTATGAAGCATTGTTAGCTTTTGAAGAAGCGGCAAGCTTAGGTCATTATGAAGCTGTTAGGAATATCGGAGCTTTATTTGAAAACGGATACCCAGGTGTTCCGCAAAATGTACTCCGAGCAAGAAATGAATATCGAAGAGCATTAACTAATGGTTATATGGAAGCTCAAATCGATCTCAATCGATTGGCAGATTTCAATTATTTAGGCGCGCAATTACATGCTGATGGCGATTTTTTGGGTGCTGAGAGGGCTTTTAAAAATGCAGCTATTTTAGGTGATAGCATGGCGATTCGAAATCGTGGTTTGCTGTATGAAGTGGGTCAACCTCATTTCCCGCAAAATTTATTACGAGCAAGAGAGTTATATCAATTGGCAATAGCAGGTGGTTATGCTCTTGCCGCGGTAGATATTGAACGATTAAATACAAATGCGGAACAAAGATTAGCAACGGGTAGGCGATATGAAGAAATTGACTTTGCAATTAGAAATGTGTGCCGAGCTTTAGAAATATATCGTCAAGTTAGAGCAAGTGGTTACCAGCCAGCTCAGGCTGCCATTGATAATTGGCATGTCCATGCCAACGATTACTTGCGGCGTGGTGAGGAATATCAACGTGAAAGAAACATTGTGCTTGCTCGTGAAAATTATCTTCGTGCCAGCGAATACCGATTGGCAGCAGCAAATGATAAAATCACAGAATTTGATAACATGGCAGTGACGCTGTTAAGAGAAGCGGCGATCCATGAGTCATGCGATAAAAAAGAAAGAGATGACGTGCAAGCCGTCAAAAAATATATTCAAGCAAAAGAATATGGCAGTGATACAGCAGAAGTGCATTTAAATCGTTTATTCGCCATTGTGACTGATCCAAGCGATTTATTTGCAATTGGTAGCCTGTATTATCATGGCGCGGGAATAAATAAAGATTATCAGCAGGCTTTAACCTGGCTTACCAAAGCAAAAAAACATCGATCAATTGAAGCATGTAAGCTTATAGCAGGCATGTATGAAGATGAAAATATGCTTGGCGTAAATGATAAGTTGGCTACAGAAAATCGCAAGGCAGCGGCTGAGTTAGAAGCTAAACAACCGCAACCTAAACAGGTTCAAGAGGAAATACAATATTTGCCGCATAAAAACCGTGCTGAGATTTCGAAAAAAATGTCAGATAAATATACTCCAAGTCAAGTTACCTTTCTGATGCCTTGTTGTATTGGCTATTCCAATACCAATCAATTTAAATTTTTAGAAAGTTGTTTGCAGCAAGCTTTTAAAGATAAATATAAAACCTCTCTATTTTTGGGGCCAAAAGATGAAGAGTCACTTAAAGAATGGCACCGTGAATTGGCCGGTTGTAAAGCAGACCCAAAAAGTTTGTTCAATCGTTTAGATGAAGATTGTTATATCAATAGAAGCCACTGGCGTGAAAAGCAAGTATGGCTTGATGCTAAAGTATGTTTTGATGAATTTTATGAACAATTCAAGGCTGACTTTGAAGAATACTTATGTGAAGACGTTGAGGCTCATAAAAATCGATCTAATCAAGAAAAAGTACTTAAAAATGCATCCGATGAAGAGCTCGCAGAATGGGAAGAAAAAGCAAGAAAGCATATTCTCGATGAAGTAGTCGATTATCTTTCTTGGGTGCAAACAAAAGAATCTCGCAAGAATGGATCAGCGCTCACTATTATATTAAATCAATATCCGTTATATAAATGCATTGCGCATGCCTTGAAAGTTTGTGCACTAATGAAATTGAAATTTGTTGAAGATTCTTTTCTTTGTTTAACAGTGGATCTATTTAAAAAACCGGAAAAGAATGTTACTTCAGTTTCATCGTCTTCAGCAACGTTATACTCGAGTACTAATAGCCAACCAAGATCTTGTTCTAGTAATGAAGTGCCTCGTCAAAAAATGTGATGCCCCCTCGTCGTTGCGAGATGTAGCCTGGACACGCTTTTTGTGTCCGGGTTTTGTCTCTTCTGAGAAAAAACCCGGACACAAAAAGCGTGTCCAGGCTACATCTCGGAGCGACGAAGAACATTCCCGGATGACAACATAGGGGAAAAACTCCCATATTGCATCGTCTTAAATAAGCCTATATTTTCTCCTAAATTATTCACGGTGGAGAAATATTGCCATGTCTTTAAGAAATGCTGATTTAATCGAAGTTCCCGTTTTTGCTAACGTGCATGAGTCTGAGTTACCTATTCTATTTCCACCGGTCGAATTTTTGAATCCAGAGCAGATTAAGGGCAGAGGATTTAATTGTGATAGACCTGATCGCTTAATATATGTTGTTTTAAAAGATGGTGAAGTGAGAGTGTCCAGTGAGTGGAGTATGATCATACCGCTCAGACCTGAACAGATAGCTCAATATAACAAATACAATTCTTTTGTCACTCCTTACAAGAATCCTAATTATGTTATTTCAAATTACAGTGACAACATTGTTTATTTTGATTCACAAAATAAGCCGAAACATTTTCGAGTGCGTATCAGTCATCCAGGGCTCGCAAGTGGACAGCCAGTCATAGCAGCAGGTGAAATGTATATCTGGAGAGGAAAGATTGCCACAGGACATCCTTCAGGTTTAAACGGAATTAACCGGGCAAGTTGGAATTATCGAACAACTGGCGAACATTTGGAAAAAGTAGTTGAAACCTCGCTTAGTCAATTTGGTTTGAATGCCAAAGGGCAATTTATTAATTCCGGCTTACGAAGTCAACCATTACCGAAAATCAAAGAATATCATTTATTTCAAATACCAAAGTATTCTAAGCCGAGTGGCAGACCTGTAACGCCGGGTTTGGGATTAAATCGTTTAGCAACAAAAACGGTACTTGGGCTTGTTGGTTTGAAGTTATTAAACACCACATTAACTGCTGTGGAAATTCATGCAGAAAGTAATCATTTTGCAGATGAAAATTTGGGACCTCCAGTCAGTAACCCTATCCTAAGTGCGGCACAATTGCAGTTATTGAAGAGTGGTGTTGATCATGCTATCAAAAAAATAGCGCGCATCAGTGCTGCGGCGCCAGCAATTTTATCTTTACTGGGTGACTTACCTGATGTTAAGGAAAATTATGATCGCGCAGTAAGCCAACTACCAATTCAAGCTGAGCCCAGGAAAGAGCTGACCAGTCTTGAAAAATTAAATAACATTATTTTATACGAACATCCATATGGAAGAGATTTTGGTCTAACAGGTGTTTCTCCTGAGCTGCTTGCGATTCTCGATCACCCGGAAGCACTAGAAGCTTATTGCTTGCAACAAGTAGGGCAATTTATAAATAAAGGCTACGATTACTTAAGAATGGGCGTGCGTAGTATTGGGGCAATACCAGATGTTAGAAACCAATTTATTGATACTATCAATCAAATCGCATCAGGCGTATGGCTAGCATCGCGAGAATATACAGATCAAGAAATATTAAATAATATTTTCTTATATGATACTCCATTTGGTGCTGATTTTGGGGTGAATGGGATTAGCGCAGAACAATTAGCTGTTTTAAATCATCCTGAAGTATTAGAAGCTTATCCATTGCAACTGCTAGGGCAGCGTATTTATCAAACGATTGGTGCATTAATTGATATTTGTCGTTGGAGTAATCGAGCAGGCTGTAAAGTGAATGTGGTATCAGCGGAAGATGAAGAAGTAAAACAACAAGAATCAGCCGAACCAGCAACAACAGAGCCAGCAACTACAGAAGCACCAGATGTTGATGAAGAAACGAATACTCATTCAAATGAAACTAGCGAAAATAGGCCAAATTTTTCAGATAATATCAGATTGCATGAATTGCGTGGTGCGCGAGTTGATAATTATCCTAATAGTGAAGTAAATTCATTTCTAAATTATTTAAGTAAAAAATATAATATTCAAAGTGTCGATGTGGGTCAGACAGTGGATGGTGGTAATGGTGTTAGATTGCATCTTAATAATGGAGCAACTGTTTCATTAGGATTTAAGCAAGATCAAAATGGTATGGCTGTGGCAGTTGGTGCTTCGGTACCGTTTGCAGCCCCAGGTTTTGTTACCAGCATGTTAGGCGCTAGTTGGGCGGCATTGCCCTTGGCTGCTATCGGATATGGATTATATGAACTTGCTCATTATGTGAATGGCAAGCCGACTAGACTAAGACATCATGCGACTAGAATGGATAATGCTTATGATGAATTTAAGAATATATTAAAACCTGAAAAAGAGACCAAAGAAAAATTATATTATGAAGATAAGATGTCGCTTGATGAATATATAAAATATATGGGTGAAGTCGATAAATCATTAAAGGTTCTGAAAGAAAAAGCTAAACGATATGCAGAGGATGAGGCTCGATACGGCAGATGGGATGATCATTCGGAAGAGCGCGAAGATTCCTATCAAAATATACAGAATGAAATGCGTTCTCATCAAGCGCAAAATAAAGAAGATATTCTTAGGGCAAAATCGTATGATCGTGTTAAACAAATGGCTGCCGCAAAATGCGCAACGCTTTCCATAGGCGCCATTCATCATCGTTTAAATGAATTATGGAATAAATCAAATCCAAGTTTAGATGAAAGAACAGAATACAATTACCTCTTAAGTGTCACCAAAAATAAAAATTTAGTGCAAGGGTCAATGGCGGAATTTGAAGCATATCAATCAATATTTGATATGACACCGATGATTGTGCGTGAAAATAATCTTGAAATTCCAGATATCAATTTAGAAAACTGCACCAGCTTTAGAGAAGAATTTAAAACGCTTTATAAAAAAGTAAAACCTAGTGACGAGCATCCTGATGGCTTGAAAAACAATCAAGCGCAACGAAGGGCAAAAGAAAAAGGGGTTGAGCTGCAACAGACTTATCAAGACTATAGAAAAGCCGTGCGTGAGCTTAAATCTTGGCAGCAAATAAAAGCTTTAAAAGATGCATTTGATACCAAAGCAAAAGAATGTCTTGATTATTGGGCAACTGTACCATTAAAGAACGGTCATTTTTTATTTGAAGCTGATAAGGGTGAGTTTTATTTCCGCGGTTCATCGTTGGCATTGCATGTGAAAGATATGATGCTGTCAGTTGCGACCTCATCGAAACTATTGCAAGATACTGCCAACATCGAAAAAATGACCGATGCCGAGAAACGAGAACGTCTGGGCGCATTTCTGTTGGCTTCAGCTAATAAACAAAGAAGCGTACTTCAGCAGGCTGATCTTGATAATGAAGCAGGTCAAGATGCTTTTGAAGAATTATATCGCGCGACTTTATTGTTGCATAACGACCATTATGAAGTTGATGATGCTAACAAAATCGCCAATCGCCATTTTCTAAAATTATATGAAGATTCAGATGGTTCATTTGATCAATTTCGTCAAATTCAATCATTAATGGCCTTTATAGAAAGTAATCAGTTTGCCAATGCAAGAGCGGCACTCGGTCAAATTAAAAATGAGTATACGAGGGCAGAGTTTCAGCAAGCAACGCTCATTCAAATGACGTCGTTTCTAAATGAGTTACTAAATGATTCATCTGTTACTGTTGGCCAGAAGTCATTTCAGATTGCATATGATGTGTTGCAGCAATTTGCTCAAGAATGGAATAATGTTCGAGATCAGGCAGGTAATCGCAATTTATTAGCATGTGCTGAAAATTTGGCAACGAGAGCATCGAAGTTGCATCAGGCGCATTTTGATCAATTAGAAAATGCGGGTCGTCATCAGCGTATTATCGCTATGGATCTGGCTGATGCTAGTATGACGCATGAAAATTTACGGGTAAATGAACATGTTGCTTATTTGCAATCGCTTTTACAAACACATCAGTTGCAAAATGCGTTATTAAAGCTGTCCGCGCAAAATGCTGATGCACCACTAAAGGAAAGACATCATGAAAATAATAAAGAAATTATAATTAATACCAGGCTTTTAAAAGACAAAGTCACATCACATGCATCAGCTTCTGCTCGCCGAGAACATTTCCACTATTGTCTTACTCAATTGGGTCTTGATCTTTTAAGTTTGACGGGTTCTGATGTTTGGTTGGCAGGAATATTAGGCTTTAATCCCGATGATATTGAAGCAAATAAAAATGGATTAAGGCGTATTGCCGGCAGTGCGATTAGTTTCTTTGTGGAGCAATCGCAGAGTGCGATACGTCGTGCCGACCTATTAGCTAAGAGTGAACTATTACAGTTGGTAGCAAGTAATCCAGAAGATAAAGAAATATTTGCAGGATTTATTGATGCTAGTGGCAACTGTAATACCAATCAAATAGCGGAGTTTTTCAAACAACATGGCGAAACAATCGCCGGTTTGCGTGTAGCAGAAGCGGTATGCAATTTTGCCTTGAAAAACAGTTATGACCATTCACCAGAAAAAGCGCAAGAAGTTTCATTTGATGATTGGGTAAAAAATGAATGGCTAACATGGTTGTTGCAAAAAGCTGAAAGTTTGCTTGCAACTACTTTAAATACTGCGGCAACTGTTAATAGCGGTAATCAATTTTGGTTATGCTTAAACGGTGCTGAAACAAATGCTTTGCAGCTTGCTGATGGCGTGGGAAATATGTTGGTTAATGCACCGCTTTTGGCAAGTTTCTTAGTTGATACCTTAACCCCAGATCAGCATTGCACGACCGATCCCTATCGAGTGTTCTTAAGTTGTTTTGTGCAAAACGTTAATACTAGTATGTTGACCAAATTCACGAACCAAAATGCTGGAGCTATTTTAACGATTCTGAAAAAGACCTTGAGTTTGGGTGGTGAATTTACTGCAACTTTTATAAGTGAAGCGTTAATTCCATACCATAATGCCATTATCACGACGATTAATTTGCTTAATTATGCTATTCAAATTGGCTTTATTTATGCGAACGGTCAATATCAAGAAGAACTCTTAAAGCGCAAAGTGCATAACTTCCAAGCGGATATTTTTGCATTGACGAAAAAAATGCGTGATTCTGCAGCTGATCAAAATCGATTAAAAGAGTTACGAATTAGCGCAGCACATTTATTTAATTGTTTTAAAAATACAATAGTCGATTATCGTGTTCAGTATCCTGAATTAAGAAGATGCTATAGTGAAGCTGTATTTTATGCTTCTTACTATGCTGATCAAGTCATGATTGCACGCGCAGCATCGACACAAGATATGCATGGTTTGTATATGGCAATTGCTGAATATGTTCAGTTGTCAGCAGAAGAGTTAGAGCGCATTGTTAAAGCACAATGGAATGCAACGGCAAGACAAGGCCAAATTGAAGATGATGCTTTTATCATTCAAACATTGGCGCAACACTTTAATCGTCCTATTCTTGTCTATGTATTAACGAATGGCTCTGGGCAATTTGATTATAAAGCGCAAGGTTTAGAAAGTGGCGCTGCTTTCAAAACCGGCGAACCCATATTTGTTGTCTTTGATAATGGTGTTAATAAAACCTATCGCTCGTGTTCAGTGCGCGGTGAATATTATTTTGAAAATACACGAGAATTAAAAAGACAAGAAAAAATGCCACAGGAAGTAGAAGCAATTCGTGCAAAAGAAGCGGACATTGTATTAATAAAAAATGAAATAGTTGCAACAAGTGCTCGTTTTTTTAATCAAGGTATTCGAATGCAAGTTGGTCAAGAAGGTAGAGTGTCATTTTCAATGGTTAATCAATATAGATAAGAGGAGAATAATATGCCGAGTATATTTGAATATGCGTTTGCTGGGAATGTTGATGTTGTTAGAAATTATTTAAACGCAAATCCTACTCATGTGGATTTAGCAGATGAAGGCGGTTGTTGTTTGATGCCATTTTTGGCTTCAATAACGTTTGGCGGAAAAAAAGTATTTGGTGCGGTGGTCGCTCCTGCTATATTTATTGCTAATACCACATCAGCACCAACCGCAGTGGTAGCATCTGCAACAAATCCACCAGCAGCGGTTGCCTTTGCATTCGGAACGGCATTAATCGTCGGCTCGACCTATGTTCCGTACACTATAGCTGATGCGGATATTTGGTATCACAGCTTTAATCGTAAAGGTTGGACATTATTACATTATGCAGCGGCGGGTGGGCAAATGGATGTCATTGCCTTGTTGATAGAGCGCGGTGCGAACCGAGAAAAGCGTGATGCACTACAACGCTCATTCCTCACGCTTGCCGAGCAGTATGGAACGGGATGGGTGGTTGGTGCTGTTAATACGTTACTTAACTTGAGGGCACAGGAATTATTAGTACGAGAGGAAAGAGTGGCAGCTGCAAGACAACAAGGCGTAACTGAGGGTGGACAAAACCAATTACAGGAAATTCGACGACAAGTAAACGCTGCTAATGCCAGAATGTTTGGTGCGGCTACCGCAACGCAAACATCAGCAACGACACAATCAACGACGACCACTACAAATCCCACTAACTATAGATTCACACTATTTACCAGCGCCACTACTACAACGACATCTACCAATTCAACCGCAACAAACACCCCGCAGAACAGTCAGTGATGAATTGTATGTCATTATGTCATCCCGGAAATCGCCGTAGGCGATTGTCCGGGATCCACCAACCTTATGTACAAAACAATGCCGTTAGTAATGTAGCCTGGACACGCTTTTTGTGTCAGGGGTTGTTGTATCTGGATATACCTGTATGCACAAACAACCCCGGACACAAAAAGCGTGTCCAGGCTACGGTCTCTATCTTTTCATTTATTAAATATGCTAGCACGTATTTAATGTCTATTGTCGAGACTTGACCCTGATACTCCGACAGTGGAGTCCTCAGTTTGATCAAGTTGTGAATATAAGTTATAATATTAAACAATAACGACGCAAACGAGAAGTCAAAATGCTACGAGCACCTATTACCCTTGATCAAGTTAAAGACTTGAAACTAAAAACATTATATGTAGATACCCCCCTTGGAAAATTGAATCGCTCAGAATTTCGTGGCAAAGATTTGAAGCAAGGCGTGTATTTTGGTTTTGATGAAGTGATGGGACCTTCACTCATTTGGCGTTTACCATTTTTAACAAAAGATAGCGACGCCACAGACTTTAATTATGCAATTGAAAACATTCATACTTATGAACAAAACCGAGCACACTATCAATCTCTTATTAAAAAGAATGGCCAAGTCAAATGGAACTTGATTCAGGTTTTAATTTGCGGCCATCAATGTGAAGATCTGCCCCAAGCATTGCACCACTTACCAAAATGGAATACACCCGCATTACTCAACAATAAAGAATTATTTAAAATGTTAGTTGAAGATGGTGCGCTTTATAAACACTGCCTGGCGGAAAATTTTTTTAACGTGAATCATGAATCCCTAGAGCATTTTATCAAAATTTTTGGTCTTGAAGGCATTACGCCAACACACCTTTATTTGAATCCTCTTACCCGTTGTTTATTAGCAAACGATATGAAAAGCGTAAAATTATTAGTTAAAGCTGGCACTGATGTGAATGCACGCACAGATTTAATATTTAATAATACCCACCTACATTACTTGATTGCATTAGAACGTGAAGACTTGGCCATAGCTTTTATTGAATTGGTTGAACGAGCTAGGAATAAACACAGAGTAAAGTTAAATCCGATAGATTTTACTTTACAAGATAATCAGGAAAAAACAGCACTTTTATTAGCCGTTGGTTTAGGATTTGAAAAATTAGTGACGCGGTTATTAAAACTTCATGCTGATACCAAATTCGACGTCGGCATTAATACGCCTGATAAATTTGGCAGAACACCGGTAATGATTGCAGCAGCGCTTGGTATGAATAATATCAGAAAAATGTTAATTGCTGCGAACGCTGATATGACTATGAAAGATCATAATGGACGCAATGTTGAATGGTACATGACAGCTCCCATTGATGAAATTAGAGCGATTTTAACGAGTGTTTCTGTTAATCCTGATCGTGGTTATTATTGTTCTTTTCGCAGCTATTTATACTCTAATACAACTACTGCTTACCCATGGGTGCTAGTCGATCAAGAGAATAGAGAACATTTACTGTTACTGACTGCTTCTCCTCTTCATTTTCAATTACTACAAAAAGCATTATCCCTGGCGCCAGAAAATGAAAAAGAACATATTTCTATTCAAATGAAATATGTCATGCCTGAGGCAGGCCCACATTATGCTAAATCTATTTGCGATAAATATAAAATGGCGCAAGAAGCAGTAACCGCAGAAAGGTTAACAGAAGTTTCCACAACTAGTAATTCAACTTCTTTAATTTTAAGTGCTATGCCAAATAATGATACCCCTGTTCAGCCCAGCATAATTGCAACAGCACCCGCACCAACCATTGACACTGACAAAGAAATTCCTATTGCAAAAGATGAAACCAATGTGCAAAGCTTAAGAAATACAAAGTAGATCGTAGTTCGGGCCTAACAGACATTCAGATTTCGATAACTCGCCTTTGGCCTTTGGGGTCAAGTCTCGACAATAGACATATTAAAAACACTTTGTGTCTATTGTCGAAACTTGACCCCGAATTTCTTATGTGTTGCTGCAAGAATTAAATGGTGAAATAAAAGAAATAATGATAATTTAACCCCGGATAAAACGAAGAGCTTTTTATCCGGGCAACTAAGCGAATGAATTTGACGGTGTGCCAAAGTTTATAAAAAATGCGTTGCTCGTTATTTAATTGAAGTTGATTCAGGTTGTTATATGCTTTCTCATGGAGTTTTATTTTCTAATACAAATGCAGTAGAAGAAATAACTTTACCAGATATTCCTCCCTGCGTTGATTTGGATGATCTAGATAAAGATTTAAACTCACTCCCAGCCGATGAAGTTGCGCGATTAAATGCTATGCATTTACCTGATGGACGTTATTCCAAAAAAACCTTAAATACCAAAACCACTATTGCTGTCATAAATGGCGTGATACACGCTATTCATAAATATGAAATTGGACATGGAGCATTTGGCGCGGTTAAAGCTTCTCGTAATACTCAAACAAATTCATGGGAAGCATGTAAAATTTCAACTCCTGACATGTACACTACACATGAATGTAAAATGCTAGAAAAGGCCAATTTATTAGCCGTGAAAGGTAATTATAAAAAAAATAAACTATATCACCAATCGGAGGAATTTAGTCATTCAAAGACATCTATTTTCATGCATTACGTAAGAGGCGATATACTAGAAAATACTTATTTCAAACACCGTCCCGCGCATCAAATAATTAAATTGATTATTCAGCTTCTTAACTTAACAAAAAATCTCCTCAAACAGGGCATGATCCATAAGGACCTAAATAAAAAAAACATTATCTATGATTATCTCGACAACACTCTCCATGCGATTGATTTTGGAATTTCACGCTTAGTATATGACGATGCATTTACAGACTTGATCCGTATCTTGGGTCACATTCGCGGATATTGCGAACTAAATCCTTGGCTTAAAGACAACCTCTTACCTTATGTTAATGTGGTAGCCAAATCATATGACGATGGGAACAGCACCGCACACGAGGTAGAAAACGTATGCGCCAAGCTTATCGATAAATTATCATCATTAACTACGTTACTACCTGAAGATGAAAAAAAATATATAATCGGCATTATTGATATTTCTGATTATTTAAACGGAACAAATAGTATATATAAATTAAGTACATTTTCCGAAGTGTGGTTGATTGATAAAAAAAATGAAGCGACTAAACTTGATTATATTAATTGTCGACAAAGATTTCAGAATAATAACGTGTGGATTGGGAATATCGTTTTCAAACATTCCTCACTTGCAAAGTTACAGCTACGTTTAATTGAATTTTTTCAAATTCGATATCCGGATTGTCACTGCGAATTTTATTCGATTAAAAAGGATGTAGATTATAGGGAATTTTTCGGTATCGTTAATAAAAATGCTACCATCACGCCTGACTTTTCATTTAAGCAGTAAGAGCGCGGTTACTTGAATAAGGGGATTCTTTACAAATTGGAAGGGTTAAGCTTGCTCAGCAAGCCGTAGCCTGGACACGTTTTTTGTGTCCGGGGTTGTTCGTGCATACAGGTATATCCAGATACAACAACCCCGGACACAAAAAACGTGTCCAGGCTACGGTCTCTATCTTTTTATTTGTTAAATATGCTAGTACGTACTTAATGTCTATTGCCGAAACTTGGCCATCCGTTCACTCTGGTTTAAAAAAATATTTTTTCACCCCTTCTTCCCAATGAAAAATAGTGACGTTATCATATTTTTTTAGCTCTTTGTCTTTAGAAAAACATACTGCTTCGCATTCACCAAAATCCTTTGTTATATTGATGAAACTTTGAATCATAGGTTGAGATATATGATTTGCGCTCTTTATCTCGATAAATAAATGTGGCATGCCTGGTCTTTCAACTATTAAATCAACTTCCACATCATCTTTCGTTTTTAAGTAACTAAAACGATATTCAGGGTAAAAATACGAAGCCAACTTCATACATTCTAAAATAATAAAATGTTCAAATGCATCGCCGTATGCACTAGTGCTTGGAACTAGCGGTACAGTTAAATATCGTGCTAATGCCCGTACCACACCCGTATCAAAATAATAGAATTTGGGATGTGCACTTAATCTTTTGCGAAAAGAATTCTTAAACGGCTCGAGGAGAAATCCAATCAACGTATCTTCTAACAATGAAAAATATTCTTTAATTGTTTTCTCATCAACACCAACATCTTTAGCAATACTCGCCATATTTATAATTTTTGCGTTGCATTGTGCAGATACTTCTAAAAATTTGCGAAATGGATCTAATTTTCTAATCAAATGCTCAAACCATACTTCTTCCTTTAAATAAGTCTGTGTATAAGCCTGCAAAAATCTTAATCTATCGTCATCATCTTGATATTCACATACTTTGGGTAACATACCCCAACGTAATGCATCATCAAGATTAAACTTATTAGCTAATTCAATATATGAAAATGGAAATAAATGATAAACAAAAGCTCTGCCTGCTAATAAATTCGCAGCACCGCGCTTTAATTTTCTTGCACTGGAGCCCGTCAATATAAAATATAATTTTTTATTTTCTTCCATAATGAGATGTACGACATCTAATAAGGCTGGAATTTTTTGAATTTCATCAATAACAACATGTGTAATATGAACTGGCAGAGCACGCACAATTGCGAGTAGTTCACTTGGATTTCTTGCAAATTTTTCTTCTTCGTTAGGATCTAGTAAGTTAATCCAGTATGTAGATTCCAAATCATAAAGAAGTCTTATCAAAGTACTCTTGCCGGTATTCCTAGCCCCAAATAAAAAAAAGCTTCGATCAGGGGGCAGGGTTAATAATCGAGATAACATGTTAGCTTTCCTTTATTCAGACCATACTCCGTTATTGTACGCCATTTCCGGAGTATGGTCTAGGGATTACTTATCGATCTTTAGTGGTGAAATATTAACCATGCCAAACTGCGTATCCTATACCTACACATATCGATTTTGCTTGTGAAGTTGAAAAATGCTTTGATTTTACTGGAACATCTGCCCATTGGACTTTTCCGATCCTGCCTGAGGGTGCAACATTTGAAATTGCCGAGACTTGACCCCCAAAGGCGCTTTAGAAGTAGCCTGGACACGCTTTTTGTGTCCGGGTTGGTTGCATACACGGATATCCAGATACAACAAACCCGGACACAAAAAGCGTGTCCAGGCTACAGGTGAAGGGTGATCCAGTTTTTTGTAATTGCCAAACTAATCAATTCTGATTTATTTTTAACGCGGAAACGTTTTTTAATTGAGTTAATGTGAAATTCGATTGTGCGAAATGATAAATGCATTTCTTTAGCAATTTCTTTTGCGGTTAAGCCTTGAATCAAATATTTAAATATCGCCTTATGTTGTGATGTCAATTTTCTATAAGCATCAGATTTACTTTGAGCGCTTAATGGGTAGGGTAGGGATAATAATCGGTAGAATTCAAGGCTAATGATGTCAATTTCATTTGAGATGATTTCTTGCTTTGCCTTAATGAGATCGTCTTCGGAAATAAACTTGGCAACACCGGCAACAATCACACAATTACCCTCAGCATCATTTAAATGAAAGCTGCGATCTAAGACTAACTGTATGGTGCCATCCAATAGTTTAAGGCCGTAGATGGCAGTATATTTAGGGTTAATTACCCGTGTTGATAGTTTTGCCCAAACTTTATCGCTGATAATTTCTTCTGCGTATTTGTGCCAGTCGCTGGCGGTTTTATTGTGATAAATAGATGGCACTTCACGCCCCCACAATGTTTTGAAGGTAGAAGAGACAAATAATTCCTTGGTGTAAGTTTTGTCCATCGCCCATAACAAGCATTGGTGATGCGCCGCTAGCATTTCGATTTCGGCGATGAATCTGGTTTCTAAAGGATGCATGTTATGTTGCTGCCTTTTTTGATTTAAATCTGGATAATAATAAGCAATCTGTATATGGGTCAAGCACTAGACTGGTATTTACTACGCATCTCGGGATAAGACTCTCTTAAGATAGGCGCTTTAAACTAAACACCATAGAATCTCGTTATTTTTAATAAGCGAACATTTGAAATGAATAAATTTTACGACATAAAACGATTACCAGAAAATGGCACTATTGTCTTACCATTATCTATGCCTAAATTGCATGGGGAACAGAGCCCAGAGGAAATATATAAATTTTTAGGATTTATAGAAAAAAAGATTCCACGCATTTCTGTAGATGTCGTTTTTTTATATACAAACGGACTCTACTTCAACTCAGAACAAGATGCATTATCGATGCGCATTAGATCAACCAATCAAATGTTGATGCATATGCAATTTTTAAAATCAATCATAGAAGAAAGATATGAATTTGTACCGCAAGCATTTCATTATTATCCCTGGGATTATGTTGTATTGAATTCGCCATGTTTTTCTGATTACATGCATAAACTTGAAAAAAGTTTTAATAACGATAATAAATTTCGTAACTATGTTATTTACGATATGTATGGTCGTGAACCTACAGATGCGAATGTCAGATTTATTCTCGAAGAGCTAGCAATCGTGCATATGATTAATGAAAGAATTGCCCCTTTGCCATCAAAGATTGCAGACCCAAATGGCTGGCGCTTACTTGCCTATCAAGGGCCTGTTATGTTGTCTTTAGCCTATCTCTATCAAAATAAATTACTACCAATCAAACAGATTAACGATCGATTCTCGCATTGTCACTATGATGCAAAGGAAAAAGTATTAGTAGATTATCAGGCTTATCAATTATGCGATGAAATCTTTCGCAATCTTGTTGCTGTTGCTTGATCGGATGATCGGTTACTTTTCGCCGCGCATAGTTGTTTGGAGCGGATTGTAGGGGGAAGGTTGTATAAAGCCAAGGATTGAGATAAAATTGCCGCAAATTCAGCCTTAAAGTTAAATAAAAAACAGATAAAAATGGCTAAATACATCCACATATACATCAACGCCCCCGACGAGAGTCATATTTTTCCAGCAGAAGGTAATGTTTCGCTCGCGACTATATTAGATCGCGCGACTGCGAAGAATGATGATCATATTTCAATTTGTTTGCCTGGGAATATAGCAGAGCAGCAGTTGCCGTGGATTGTTCGAACGGTACGGAATTTAATTAGCGAGCAAAATGAATTAGTGGTTTTGAATGTCTTTGGTTTTAGTAAAGGTGGCGCTCTTGCATTTTTGTTAGCGAAAAAATTGGAAAATATTTCTGCTCTGCGTTTGCAAATGAATCTTGCGGTGATTGATCCAGTGCCTGACAGTTACTTTTTACAATTGTATGGTGATCTCATATTTGGTACGTGTAACAGTTTAGCGTCGTCCGTAGCTGATTTATCGCATTGTCATTATCTTAAAAAAGCGTTGGTTTTACTTACGGTATGCCGTGCAGAGCGGCAGTCTGCTAATGAAGTTGCTTTTCAATCTCCGATTTTGCCTGTGTTTCCAGTTGATTGCCAAGTAGATGTAGATGTGATGCCAGGATTGCATCAGTTCGCAGTGCGGTTTTCCCTCAACAATGGTGCGCTTGGTTCGCGAAATATGGAAAGTACAGCTAACTATCTTAGGATTTTGCAATTTATGCATGCGTGTGGTGCACAATTTGATTTTAATCAATTAGGTTTAAGAGAAATTGGCATGCATCCGTCATTTTTAACGATGAATTCAAGTTTAGAATCTTTGTATAATTTTCTTTTGGATAAGCTTTATGTAGATACGCTTGGCATGCCTCAAACTTGGCTCAGTCAGCATTCACTTTTTGCGCGCAATCAGAATACTTCTTATTTGAATCTTCATCACAAGCAATTGGTAGGTGAACGTCTTAGTTTGATTGGTATTACTATGACGGATGGTGATGATAATTGTATGTTGCAAGTGAACAATACCCCAATGTTTAAGCTGAAAACTTGGGAAATGCGAAAAAACTTTTTTTGTCTGCAATTGGCGTTTTTGTATGCGGTGGTGTGGGGAATTAATAAGATACTGTTTGCAGATGTTGAGAGAGTTGGGTTGCGGATGTGATGCGGCGGTGCAATTTGCTTGCCGATGCTAAGAGCAGGGTCAGGTGTTCAGGTGTCAATGCTTGAGTAATACCATCTAAAATCACTTCGCGTTGTTGTCTGTGATTGTCACTCAAGATCGTTATTAAAGTGTAACTACCTCCTGAAAAATAATCCCATATCACGATTACTTTCACTCAACGATGGCTTCATTGAATTTGAGATAAACTGTTGACGCGTAAGCGGCTCCCAATCAGGGTCATCCACCACTTCTTCGGTAAAATGATTTTGTGTATAGAGATCGATAACTTTACGCCAAAATTTGAAGTGTCAGCCCCTACAAATATTACTATCGAGTTAAAGATATAATCATCTATCCATGTCAGAGATGGACAGAATTCAAGGACAACATTTTAATGACATTGATAATATTTCTTAGGTGTCTATGTCTGACACTTTGGGCGTGGGCGTGCACATAGCTCCTTTTGTGGGTTCAAAAAATTTCTGTGATGTATCTTATTCCTCTCAGCCACTAAGCAGCAAAGGGCGGTTAAGTGCTGGCTTTTTTTTGATACAAATATTATAATCGGCCATAATAATTACAGTAGTTCAAATAATAAACAATACGGGGTGGTATTTTGGATAGTCGTAATGAAAGCAGTGAAAACATTGCCCAAGCGTTACCTAAAGATATCAGTGTAGATGCTGCGCGCGCCATTGATCCAGACACTGTCATCTCCTTGAATCTTGAAGAGGTAAATATAGAAGTTCTTAGGGCATTACGTGTAACAAGTCTTATGCTTGATGACGACATTATTTCAGATTCAAACAAACTTGCAGCTATTCGTAGTTACACGGTGCTGTTCCGAAACATTAGCAAGCTTATGGCTAACCCTAAAATGCTGCCTGCCACTGTCAAACAAATCGAATCTCACACACATCCCATTTTGGCTCAGTTTCCCTCTACCGTTATACTTTTCAACATGTTAGAAAACAGCGAGCCTGTTGATATCCATAATATTCCTCCCAGTACCACTTCGATTGGAATAGCGGAAAATGGTACCCTCGTGAATTTATCACCTACTATACATTCTGTTCATTTTGACGGAAAATTATCCGATCAGGAAGCGCGCAAAGTAACTTACGCTAATCGTGTCGGTATATACAAAAACCCCCAGACGTTAGATACCTTACATCACCTAGGTTGCCAAGTTACGAAACTTGATCTCCATGATGATATCGATACAGTTTTCTTAGAACACCTACCTGACAATATTGACACGCTATATATACACCCCAATGTAAAGTTTTCGAGAATTGCCGATACAATATTAGATAGTAAAAATAAAATTAAGTATTTTGTTTTTGTTGAACATACCGAAGAAGTACTACGTGCCAAGTTATCGAATACACGTTTTCATTCGCTTATAGATCATATGCCTGACCTGGGTGGAAAAGGAAATATCCTGAAGAGAAAAGCTAATACTTGGAAATTGTTTATTGAAGACTTCATTAATAAAAAAGCTGCCAAAGTAACAGCCGCTACTACCAGCGATCATTTAGTTACCACGAGTAAACCCTCACCACTGGCAGCAACAACAACTTCTGACAATACGCGTCACCCTACAGCAAACAAGAGTAAAGCTCGCCTATTTTCTGGCAAACAAAATGTTTATTGGAATAGCGCAACAAGTTCCACCGAGTCGACTTATTCCGCGGATGATTCTTTAATAGCAACCAGCAGTTCAAGTGCTACTACTAAGCAAACCGGAAGTAAACGCCAAATGGAACAGGATGGCACAACGATGGCGTTACGATCAAAAGTAGCAAAACGGACTTAATCTAAAGGGTCAAGCAAGCGCTTGACCCGCTGATATAAAGCTATCAAATTTTCATTATGTTGCATTTTATAACCGTCCATATTTGACACGGCTACTTTAAAATGCAATCCTCAAGCTTATACATCTTTTAAAGTTTTTTGAAGTGTCAGCCCCTACAAATATTACTATCGAGTTAAAGATGTAATCATCTATCCATGTCAGAGATGGACAGAATTCAAGGACAACATCTTAATGACATTGATAATATTTTTTAGGTGTCTATGTCTGACACTTTGTGTTTGTGTTACATGCGTTTAAATAATTGCAAGGGGTAATGATGAAAATTATACTGGTTACTATCGTATGTATTTTTCAGTTTTTACTAATGACGCAAACAGCGATTGCGTCGCAACCTGATCGCATTGCATTACTAAAAGAAATGTTTGCTAAAGTCGCGGTTGAGAAAAATGCTAAAGCAATTCCATTGTATTATGACAAGGATTTCGAATTGTATTCAAATGGAAAGAAAAGTAATTATAATGAATACTTACAACTTAATCAGAATATCTTTAAAACAGCCATTCAATACAATGTTCGTTATGATGAAAAAACATTTGTTGCACATGAAAATAAAGTTGCTGGTAGGGTATTTATCATCACAAAGATGCCAAATGAACCCGCCCGAGAAATTGAATTGATTTTAATTGCTGAATATAAAGATACTAAGTTATACCGTTTGTGGGAACTTACTTATCCAGAATGGTCGAAAGTGATTACTTTCAAGAGGAATACTTAATAAAAACGTTTTATGCTTATAGGGCGGGTAACCTTTAAACTCGCCTTCGGTGTTGCGAGGAGCGTACTGAAATTTGAAGTATCAGACACAGACAGATGATATAAAGATATCAAATTTTCATTATGTTGCATTTTATAACTGTCCATATCTGACACGGCTACT
>CAZUVD010000011.1:0-83257 GCA_964623075.1 uncultured Coxiellaceae bacterium
CTTCGTCGCTGCGCTCCTCGCAATGACGGCAGTCGTTGTTGCTCCTCGCAATGACCACTCGTCGCAAAAAAGAGGTTATTTCCGGTACCCGTAATCTTCCAACAACTTCGCAAATTGCTTACCTTCTTCCGTATGATTATTGTAATGATAAGTACGCAAATAATTTTTCAAAATATATTCATAAGGTGAATGAATTAATAAGTGCATAATTTGTCGCAGACGAGTTTGATCACCTTGATTATCCATGTTACTGCGCTGAAATAAAATAGCGGCTAACATTTCAGCTTTACTCGCTTTTCGCAAAGCATCGCCTTTTTCAAAGGTTTGTATGCAGTAATGCAGTGCGCGCTCTTTATTCCAATCACGAAAACGATGAAAATAATTAAGTGCGAGGGTTTTATAATAACTAATGGTTTTATTTTCAGGATTTAATTGCGACATAATCAAGAAAAATAAAGCCGGAATCGCAGCTTCAACATTTGCCCAAGAACAATTACCACTGATTTGCGCTTCAACTTTTAATTCAGTGATCGGTTCTAAACCTAATACTCTATCAATTTCATGATTGATAAATTCATCATTTTGTTTAATGTAAATTAAACTTTTCAAAAAATCTTTGGTTAAATTTTCCATGCGGGTAATGCGATAAAACATCACATTATCATATAAGCGACTATCTTCTCGACGATCGCATTTTACCCATAAATCGCCTGATACCACGAATGTTATCGCATGCCCTTCATACCCTACCGGGATAATCATCGGATCACATTGCAAGAGTTCATCCACATGCGTTTGCACTTTTTTAAGATCAACTCGATATTGCTGAAATTTAATTAATTGCTCAGCGCGCTGCATAGCATTAACAATTAATTTGGTAATACTGGAATAACGCTGTAATTTACGTGCTGCAAAGTGATTTTGAAATTGTGCCAGCGCATCTGATATCACACCCAATGTCACTTCTAAATAAAAACCTTCAAAATCAACTTCTACAAATTGATTATCAGGGCTAACAATTAACGCAGGACCCAGTAATTCATACATATGCCCTAACAATTTTACGTTAATATAATCTTGCGCAAAAATTAAATTAGCACCATGATCTATTAATAATTTTCGTAACGCTGATTGTTCTCTTAACACTGGCATTACCAATACAGGTTGCCCTGCGAAATTATAGGCATTGGGATTGGCTTTATGTTCGAGTAATAATCGACAAAACGCCAGATTATTATTTTCTGTTGCCCAATGTAGGGCGGTACCACCGGTGACATCTTGTAAATCTGGAAAAGCACCGCGTGCTAATAATAATTTGGCAATTTCAATATTATCTACAATAGCGGCTTCAATGAGTGGCGTAAAACCGTATTCATCTAATTCATTCACATGAACACCCATTCGAAGCATTTGTTCAACGCCCGCGATATGTTCATTGATAATGGCATCTGCTAATGAAAACATAAATAGCTACTTCTATCGTTTAATGGGCTGAGGATTGAAGCCGGGTCTGTTTTGTGGTTGATGCTTCAATTGATAACGATGTTGTAATTCTTCACGGTTTTCTTTATTGGTATCAGCAATATTTTCCTCTGGCAATGCATTGACTTGACGATCGATACCGCTAAATTGTGCTTTTTGACTTAAAACCGGATGACTTTTATATTGAGTATTTAAACTAGCCGCTGACAATCCAGAACGATGCGCCGCTAAACTCACTTTACCGTCTTTTAATTTTTTGCGTTCATCTGCTAAATTTTTTTGTTTTTTGACAACACCTTCATGTATTCTTTCATGTACACCTAAATAACGACGTTTTTCTTCACCTGTTAACAAGTCATCTCGTAAGGATTCACTGCTTTTAATAAATTCGCGAAATTCAATTGCGCCAGATTTACCGCCAGTACCACTACCGGCGCCTTCGTCTGTTTCATCTTTTTCTAAAAATATTTTTTTTCGCTTTTTGTTTTTTGGCGAATCGGCGTTAGCCATGGTATTTCCTCACGTTATTATTATAATTATATACGCTTTTGTAGCCTGGACACGCTTTTTGTGTCCGGGTTTGTTTATGTGGCCACCCACCTTTACCTATCTAAAGCCGCCGCCAATTCCGGTAAAATTGTAAATAAATCACCAACCAAGGCATAATCTGACACTTGAAAAATAGGGGCTTCGGGATCGTTATTAATAGCAACAATCACTTTGCTATCTTTCATACCCGCTAAATGTTGAATCGCACCCGAGATGCCAACGGCAATATACAATTCTGGTGCCACGATTTTACCTGTTTGCCCCACTTGATAATCATTTGGCGCAAAACCGGCATCTACTGCTGCCCGCGATGCGCCAATGGCTGCATGCAATCGATCTGCGATTTGTTCCAGTAATTTAAAATTTTCCGCGCTTTTTAAGCCTCGTCCGCCAGAGATAATAACACGGGCTGCTGTTAATTCGGGTCGCGATGAAACAGTTAATTCGGCATTTTCAAAATGTGATTGCGTGTTATTAATCACAGTTGTTATTTTTTCGATAGCGCTTGGTGTCTTCTGATCATCATGCAATGGATTAAATGCTGTGGTACGAATGGTTAATAATTTAATTTTGTCAGCACTTTGCACGGTTGCTAATACATTTCCGGCATAAATTGGTCGCACAAAGGTATCGGGTGTAACGACTTGTATCACATCGCTGAGCATTGCAACATCTAATAATGCCGCTACTCGTGGTAAAACATTTTTACCCATCGTTGTTGATGCTGCTAATATGTAATCATAATGTTTGCCAATTTCAGCAATCAAGGCCGCTGTATTTTCTGCTAATTGATGTTGATATTGCGCATGATCTGCAAGAATGACTTTTTGTTGTAGTGGTAATAATGCAGCTTCATTTGCTACCTTTTCACATTGATCACCAATCACTAATATATCAACATCACCCTCTAATTGTTTGCTTGCCGCCAACACTGCACGCGTTGCATTTTTTAATTCAACATTATTATGTTCTGCTAACAGTAATATTTTCATTAAATCACCTTCGCGACTTGTTTTAATTTTGCAATTAATTCCGCAGCATCTGCCACTCTAACACATTGACGTTTTTTATCCGGCAAAGCAACTTGTAAGGTTTTAATACGTGGTTGCAAATCAAGATTTAAACTTTGAGCATCAATGATTGCGAGCGGTTTTTTCTTTGCTTGCACAATATTCGGTAGTGAAATATAGCGTGGTTCATTTAAACGTAAATCGGTGGTGATCACAGCAGGTAACGTTAATGATAATGTTTCTAAACCACCATCAATTTCTCGAGTAACATTTACTTTTTTGTTTTCAATCACTACTTTCGATGCAAACGTTCCTTGCGGCCAATTTAATAATCCCGCTAACATTTGCCCGACTTGATTATTATCACTATCAATCGCCTGTTTGCCTAAGATAACTAAATCGATATTTTCTTGCTTGCAAATTTCTCGTATGATTTTTGCGGCTGCTAATGGTTGAATGTCTAAATCTGATTTCACTAAAATGGCTCGATCAATACCCATCGCAAGGGCGGTACGCAATGTTTCCTGACAAACCTCCAACCCAATCGACAATGCAATGGTTTCACTTGCCGTCCCTTTTTCCTTCAATCGCAATGCTTCTTCGACTGCAATTTCATCAAACGGATTCATCGACATTTTCACATTCGCAATATCAACCGCACTTCCATCCTGCTTCACACGCACCGTTGCCTTGTAATCAACCACCCTTTTGACTGGCACAAGAATCTTCATTGGAGCTTCCTTAGTAAAGATGAAAGTTAGCCTAAGAATTGTAACTACAATCGATCGCGGAAAACAGCACTATCAATGTAGCCTGGACACGCTTTTTGTGTCCGGGGTGGTTGTATCTGGGTATTGTCCGGCGGTTTATGCTCGGGGTCCAGATGCAACCACCCCGGACACAAAAAGCGTGTCCAGGCTACACCAAATTATTGCATCAACAATCCGCAAATGGCGTGAATTAGTAGTGCCTTTCATAACAAGCAAAAGCTACAATGAACTTTTCCCTCGAGGATAAGAAATGGAAATACAAAACATAGGTGTAGTAATCACTGGCGGCGCTTCAGGAATGGGAGCAGCAACAGGGAAATTATTAGCAGGACTAGGCGCAAAGGTGTCTTTGCTAGATGTTAATATGCAGGCTCTTACAGAAACCGCAAATAAGATCAACGCAACCCCCATACAGTGCGACGTCACCAAACCCGAAAGCATCTCCGCCGCACTCACACTCGCCGAAAAATCAAACGGCCCCACCCGAATTTGCATTAATTGCGCCGGTATCATTCACACTAGAAGAATGGTCAACCAACAAGGCGCGATGCCTTTAGAAGAATTTCAAAATGTGATCAATATAAATCTTATTGGCACATTCAATATGATGCGCTTAGTTAGCGAACGAATGATCCCACAAGATTTAATCGTAAACAGCGAAGAACGCGGCATTATCATTAATACGGCATCAATCGCTGCATTCGAGGGACAAATTGGCCAAACCGCCTACAGTGCTTCGAAAGGTGGCATTGTTGCTCTAACATTACCAGCAGCAAGAGAGTTAGCACAATTTGCAATCAGAGTGATGACGATTGCCCCAGGCTTAGTCGACACACCTTTGTTTGATAAATTATCAGCGGGCGCGAAAGAACAATTAACAACCAATGTGCCTTTTCCAAAGCGTTTAGCAACACCTTTAGAGTATGCAAAATTAGTGCAGCATATCATTGAAAACCCGATGTTAAATGGCGAAGTAATACGCCTTGATGGCGCTTTGCGTATGCAAGCCAAATAAATATATAATCGTAACCCGGACACCGCTTTTTGTGTCCGGGTTTGATGGCCACACAAACAAACCCGGACACAAAAAGCGTGTCCAGGCTACAAAAGCGAATATGTTACCGAGGATATGTATGCCAAAAAGAATTTTATTATTTGTCATGACTAATATTTTGGTCATTGCCACCATCTCTATCATACTTTCCATCTTAGGTTTGCGCCCATACCTCACACAACACGGCATTGATTACGCAACGCTTGCACTCACTTGCGCGATTTGGGGCATGACCGGCGCTTTTATTTCATTATTAATGTCAAAAGTCATGGCGAAAATGGCGATGGGTGTTGTCATTATCCATCCCGAACACATGACGCGCATGGAACATGAATTATTAGATTTAGTGTATCGACTCGCCACCAAAGCAGGTTTAAAAACCATGCCAGAAGTCGGCATTTATCCCTCACCTGAAGTGAATGCTTTTGCAACAGGCCCTTCCAAAAATAATTCCTTAGTCGCCGTTTCTTCGGGTTTGCTAAACACCATGAGCCGGGAAGAATTAGAAGGTGTGCTAGCACATGAAGTATCGCATATCGCCAATGGTGATATGGTCACCATGACATTAGTACAAGGCATTATAAATTCCTTCTCACTCTTTTTGTCTCGTATTGTCGCTTACGCCATTACCATTGCCATGAGCAAAGACGATGAAAAAGGCGCTGAAATTGCTCATGGTACGTATTACATCATCAGTTTTATTTTAGATATTTTATTCACGGTACTAGGCAGCATGCTAGTTGCCTATTATTCACGTTATCGCGAATTTCGCGCAGATCACGGTGGCTCCCGTTTAGCTAGTCGCGAAAAAATGATTGCGGCATTAACACGACTCGAATATGTATCAGACATCGAAGATGATAGAGCACCTGCTTTTGCTAATTTAAAAATCGCGCATCATCCCAGTTGGCTTGATATTTTTTCATCGCACCCACCACTCAATGTACGGATTGCAGCATTACGTAATAGTACAAAATTTCAATCTTAGTTTTATGCGTTCTTAAAGGATTAATATGTCACTGCTCCAAAAAATGAAACAAATGGTTTTAGGTAATCCACTTAATCCATTTCAACCTGGCATGATGCGTCACGTTTCCTTGATTGCATTTTTTGCTTGGGTCGGTCTTGGTGCTGACGGTTTGTCTTCTTCTTGTTATGGTCCGGAAGAAGCTTACATTGCCTTAGGGCAATACACGCATTTCGCTTTATATATTGCAATTGCAACTGCCATTACCGTTTTTGTGATTTCGATTGGTTATAATCAAGTCATTGAACTATTCCCCAGTGGTGGGGGCGGTTATAAAGTGGCATCGCAATTATTAGGGCCGCATTTAGGATTGATTTCAGGCGCTGCTTTAATTGTCGATTATGTCTTAACCATTGCAGTTTCAACTGCCAGCGCGATGGATGCCCTTTTTAGTTTGTTGCCATTGTCTGCTTTGCATTACAAATTAATTTCCGAAGTCGCGCTCATTTTAATTTTAATTTTATTAAACATGCGCGGCATGAAAGAATCGATTAAGTTTTTGTTGCCGATTTTCTTAGGCTTTTTTATCTTGCATGTTGGCTTAATCAGCTACGGTATTGTCGCGCACTCAACCGGTTTACTGGCTATTTTTCCAGATACCATCGCCGATACGCAATCGGCCATTAGCGCTTTAGGATTATTACCTGTTTTGGCGCTGATATTGCATGCATACTCTTTGGGTAGCGGTACTTATACTGGTCTTGAAGCTGTTTCAAATAACGTCAATCGTTTGCGTGAACCCCGGGTTGTAACGGGTAAATGGACGATGTTATACATGGCCGTGTCTCTCAGCATGACAGCAGCCGGTATGATTTTGCTGTTCTTGTTGTGGGCACCGATTCCACAAGATGGGCAAACATTAAATGCTGTCGTGTTTCATTCGATTTTAGGCGATAGCGGTTCGGGTAAATTTATTTTACTGATTACCTTATTATTTGAAGCGGGTTTACTGTTCGCTGCTGCTAATACCGGTTTTTTAGCAGGACCCAGTGTACTTGCTAACATGGCAATCGATGGTTGGATGCCAAATCGTTTTCGGCATTTATCGACACGGTTAGTGATTCAAAATGGCTTATTTTTATTTGGTATTGCAGCGATAGGTATTGTGCTTTGGTGTGATGGCAAAGTGTCTTTGTTAGTCGTTTTATATAGTATTAATGTATTCATCACTTTCTCATTATCATTATTTGGTTTGTGCGTTTATTGGCTACGTGAACGCGAACAAGCTTCAAAACGTTGGAAATTACGATTAGCCTTTTCATTTTTAGCATTTTCCATCACTAGTAGCATTTTGTGCGTCACCTTAATCACGAAATTTGAATCCGGTGGTTGGTTAACTGTCGTGATTACGTGTGCCGTTATTTTGATGTGCTTAATGATCAAACGTCATTATAAAAAGTTCAATCGAAAACTCGCGCAAATTGATATTTTATTAAAACAGCCTATCGAGCGCGCACTCGCACCTGAACCACTTGATCCACATAAACCAACCGCTGTCATTTTAGTGGGAAAAAGCCCCGGTGTTGCGATGCACACCCTATTAAACGTTATCCGTATGTTCCCGCAGCATTTTAAAAATTTTATATTCTTAAGTGCCGGTGTTGTCGATGTTGAAAGTTTCGCAGGACAAGCCGAATTAGAAGCAATGCGCCATAGTGTCAATACTAACTTGCAATATTTCGTTGATTATTGTCATCAATACGGTTTAGCCGCTGAAGCTTATGCTGCCTTTGGTACTGATACCGTTGAGGAATTAGCAAAACTTGGTGAAAAGATTAATAAACAATATTCGAATTGCATCTTTTTCGCTAGCAAATTAATTTTTGAAAATGATAATTTCATGACGCGTTTCTTACATAATGAAACTGCTCTCACCTTACAACGTAATTTGCATTTTATGGGGAAAGAGTTGGTGATTTTGCCTATGAAGGTTTAACAGGGAATCTCGGTGTGTTTTTATGTGCGCTTCGCGCGCTATTATAAACCCCGGACACAAAAAACGTGTCCAGGCTACATTTCTGCGTTTTTTACCTCTAGCATAATACGCACACTCACGATTAATGCAGCCGTGATCGGCACAATTAACGTAAATATTAAATTTTCTAATTGCACGCCGAAGATGCGTAGTAAGCATGATTGCACCAGCAAAGTGACGAGACTTATCGCAAATACATAACTCAAACATGCAACACAATAAATCAGCTCCGGAATATGCGCTTTTGGTTGTGGAAACCATTTTGCTGCCCACAAAACGGTAGAGCGTTTTAAATGATTTTTTTGCACTACATCCATTAAAAAATAATAGCCATCGGTCTCTTGGAACGGATTTAATTTTCGAAAGGCGCCAAAATAAGTATAAAAAGCGAAAATCCAACACAGAGAATAAAAATAAGGATCATGCGTTAATAACATCACAAGAGTTGCAATACCTGCGACAATCATATCCACATACACACCAGCAGCATTGACCAGCATTCGCTCTTTGCGACCACTCAACCAAATATCAGTGGTATCGGTAAACGCAACCGGTGTGATCCAACACCATCCGATGCCCATTTGATGTACTTCACGCCCAAATGCTTTCATCGCAAAGGCATGCCCCAATTCATGTAAAAACGTTGCTAACAAACTTAAAGGCAACATTGCTAAAATCACAAATAATCCTGCATGTTTTTCATTAAAAAAGATCAAAACATCGCTGGTATTTTGTTGAAACAAATACACGCCAACTACCGCTAGCGCTAACAACAATGCTTGTGCGGGTAAGGTAAATAAATAACGTACAAACTTTTGATATAAAAAACTAAGTCCTTTATCAACATCGCCGAGGGGTATTCGCCAATCCAAATAATCATTAATATTACTGACCCAGCGTGTAAACTTAGTATCATTTTTGGTTTTATGCCGCGTGTAAATATTCTCAATAAATCCTGATTCATTTAAACGTGCAATTAATATAGAAACAACATCAGGCGCAAAAACGTTATATTCTTCACTCAATGCTAATGTTAATTCTTGTAACGTGTGCTCACCATCGAGTAATTGCCAAATAAACGCACCTTCTTTTGATAATTTAAAATAATTGCCATTTTCAGCATTTTTTAACACCATGACTTCTTCACGATCAACCGTAATTTGTGAGTGCAAGGTGATATGCGCTATTTTTTTTGGTTTACTACGATTAATCATTAAATTCATAAAAACGTGATTGATATGCACATCTTTGGCAATTAATGCTGTTAGCACATCGTGCTGCAAGCATAAAACTTCTGTTTCTTCTAACGCTTTTGCGCTTGCATTACGTTGACTAGACAACAACATGCTTGTTTCGCCAAACATCGCGGGCGGTTTTAAAATCGCAAGTTGTTTTTCATTACCGACTGTATCTTGTTCCGAAATTTCGACAGAACCTTTTCGTATTAAATAAATGGTATCGCCTTTGGTATTTTGTTTAAAAATAACTTCATTAGGTGCAAAGGTTTTTTCTGTCACTTTTTCAGCTAAAAGTTTTAAATTTTCTAATGATATTTTAGTAAAAGGCAATACTTGTTTAATAAAATGCATGCGCAACATTAACTGAATCGTTGCGTGTAAATGGGTTGCAGTGTGATGTTGTTGTAAAAATGTGTTTAATGTTTTTAAATTAATTCGTAACACAGATACATTTGTTAATGCTCGCACAGTTGCTGTGCGTATCATTGTTTCAGAATAAAAACCACTTTCAGTAAGTCCCAACCATTGATCCGCATGGAGAGTGGCAACCGAAACATTGGTCACAATACCATGCTTTTTTTTAACCGATTGCAACACTTCGGCCGTGCCATTGATAATGAAATAAATACTATCAATTAAAGCATGTTCAGCAACAATAATATCGCCAGCATAGATTGTTAGGATTTCGGCATTGTTTACTAGATTCTCTAAATCATTTTCAGCAACCGTTTGGAAAATAGGCGTCGCACGCAACTTAGACGTGAGATGATGAAGATTGATCGCGTTGTCAGTCTGTTCACTCTTCAAGTGCAAATCCTCTTTGCAATTGAATAATTATAACACTTAAGCCTTGATTATGTGCTACTCTTATTTATGCTGTTTTGATGAATGTTGAGTAGAATTTTATTTGCGCGCAAAACCACCATAATCATTGAAAGTGAGTCAATGCTAAAGGCGGGTAGCGATGCCTTTCAGCCCTTATTTGCGCTATAATTAATATCATCACTTGAGGAAATTTCATCATGGCAATTATCACCATCAATGGCTCACCCTTACACACTAGCGGCGATCTTCCAACTATTGGCTCGCAAGCACCTGATTTTACTGTAACCAAAATGGATTTAGGCGAAGTGCATTTAAAAAGTTATTTAGGCCAAAAAATCTTACTGAATATTTTTCCAAGCTTAGACACGCCCACTTGCGCAAGTGGTATGCGTCGTTTTAATGAACTCGCTAAACAAGTGCCTGATGTATTAATTCTCTGTGTTTCAGCCGATTTGCCGTTTGCCCAAAAACGCTTTTGCTCTGCGGAAAAATTAGAAAATGTGCAACCTGTCAGTGTTTTTCGCCATCGTGATTTTGGCAAAAAATATGGCATCGAAATCATGGATGAACCATTAACAGGTTTATTGGCTCGCTCTGTGGTGTTAATCGATGAAAAAGGCAAAGTGGCCTATACTGAGTTAGTCAAAGAAATATCAGATGAAGCGAATTACGATGCGATTTTAGCAAAGCTAAAATCACCGGAAGCTACAAATGGCTAATTTAATCGATGTCTATCATGAATTACAGAATAACCCTGAATTTCATGAGAAATTCAAAAAAAATCCAGAGCAGGCTTTGAAAGATGCTGGATTTGAACTGAATAGCGATGATTTGGCAAAAATTAAAGCCATGGTCAATTTAGATGCTTCGCAAAATGAAAAATTAGACGGTCGGATTAGTAAGTAAGCTTACTTTCAGCTAACATAATGTCAATAAAGACCTTTTAAGGACGCATTATGTCACAGGATCCGATCATCATCGCAAGCTTCGCACGCACCCCTATTGGTAACATGTTAGGCGAATTAAAAGACTTCTCAGGCAATGCCCTGGGCAGTCATGCTATTAAAGCCTGTCTCGAGCGAGCAGGCATTTTGCCAGTGAATATTGATGAAGTGATTCTTGGTTGCGTGTTGCCAGCAGGTCAGGGTCAAGCACCTGCCAGGCAAGCCGCGATCCATGCCGGCATTCCAAATAGCACACCAGCGACTACCATTAACAAAGTGTGTGGTTCCGGCATGAAAGCTGTCATGTTGTGTCACGATCTTTTAATGTGTGGCACAGCCAACATTACCATTGCTGGTGGTATGGAAAGCATGACTAATGCGCCTTATTTATTATTAAAAGGTCGACAAGGGTATCGATTAGGTAACAATCAAATCTTTGATCACATGATGTTAGATGGTTTAGAAGATGCTTATGACAAAGGTCGATCCATGGGCACCTTTGCTGAAACTTGCGCCAAAAAATATGGATTCACTCGCAAGCAACAAGATGATTTTGCCATTAGTTCGTTTGAACGTGCGCAATATGCCATTCGGGAAAAATCCTTTGCCGCTGAAATTGCACCGATCACCGTGCAAACCAAACAAGGCGAACACATTATTGATACCGATGAACACCCATTTAGTGTTAACCCTGAAAAAATTCCAAAATTAAATGCGGCTTTTGTTAAAGATGGTACGATTACGGCTGGCAATTCTAGCTCGATTGCAGACGGTGCGGCCGCATTAATCTTAATGCGACAATCTACTGCAAAAAACAAGGCACTTAAACCAATTGCACGCATTATTGGTCATCACTCTTTTGCCAAAGCGCCTGAAGATTTCACAACAGCTCCCATTGATGCCACACGTCAATTATTAGAAAAAATAAATTGGTCTGTTGAGCATGTCGATTTATTTGAAATTAATGAAGCATTCGCCGTTGTTGCTTTAGCATTTATGCATGATTTAAAAATTCCACGTGAAAAAATTAATATTTATGGTGGTGCTTGCGCTTTAGGTCACCCTATTGGTGCAACAGGTGCGCGCATTTTAGTAACCTTAATTTCAGCGCTGCAACAAAATGAATTAAAACGTGGTATTGCAACATTATGTATCGGTGGTGGTGAAGCAACTGCTATTGCCATTGAGTTATGCTAATGAATACGCGCGAATCACTAGATTTTGATGTTGTCATTGTCGGTGGTGGACCTTCCGGTTTTGCAACAGCCATTCGCTTGCAACAATTAGCCGTAGAAAACCAAACTGAATTATCCATTTGTTTGGTTGATAAAGGCGCGGCTATTGGTTCGCATATTTTATCAGGCGCCGTATTAGAACCACGCGCGTTAAATGAATTATTGCCTGACTGGCAAAACTTAAATCCGCCACTACACACACCTGTCACCCAAGATTATTTTCAATTTTTAACTGAGAAAAAAACATATACTTTACCCACACCGCCGCAAATGCATAATCACGGCAATTACATTATTAGTCTTGGGCAATTTTGTCGATTTTTAGCATCGGTTGCTGAAAATCTAGGTATTAATATTTTCCCAGGGTTTGCTGCCACTGACATCATTTATGACAACGATAAAGTCGTTGGTATTGTCACCGGCGATAAAGGTGTTGATACGCGTGGTCAACCAAAAGCGAATTTTCAACCGGGTGTTAATTTGATGGCAAAACAAGTGATTTTTGCTGAAGGTTGTCGTGGTTCGTTAACGGAAAGTTTATTTGCCAAATTTAATTTGCGCGCAAATTGCGATCCGCAAACCTTTGGGTTAGGCATTAAAGAAATTTGGGAAGTGCCGAAAGAATTACATCAAGCTGGCACGGTGATGCATTCTATTGGATATCCACTGGATAGCAATACTTACGGTGGCACGTTTTTATATCATTTCGGGGAAAATTTAGTGTCTTTGGGATTGGTGGTCGGTCTGGATTATCAAAATCCCTACTTAAATCCTTATGAAGAATTACAACGCGTTAAATTACACCCGAGTATTTATCCATTATTAGCCAAAGGCCGACGTATTGCTTATGGTGCGCGTACGTTGATTGAAGGTGGTATTCAATCATTGCCAAAATTAACTTTCCCTGGTGGTTTAATAGTGGGTGATGCGGCAGGCTTTTTAAATGTGCCGAAAATCAAAGGTATTCACACCGCCATGAAATCTGGCATGATTGCAGCGGAAAGTATTTTCCCTTTATTAAAAGATCATTCGTCAGTAGAATGCACTACGTATTTTGAAAATATAAAAGCAAGTTGGCTGTGGCAAGAATTATATCGCGTTCGTAATATTCGCCCTGCTTTGCGTCATGGTTTATATGCTGGATTATTATATGCAGCATTTGATACTTATATTCTACGTGGTAATGCCCCTTGGACTTTGCACCATAAAATTGCAGATAGAAAATCTTTAAAAAAAGCCGCCGATTTTAGCCCTATTGTCTACCCAAAACATGATAACCAAGTTACCTTTGATTTATCTCAATCGTTGTTCTTAGCCAATATCGCTTATGATGAAAATCAACCGTACCATTTAAAATTAACCAATAGGCAAGTCGCCATTGATGTTAATTTAAAAGAATATGCTTTCCCAGAAGGTAGGTATTGCCCTGCTGGTGTCTATGAAATCATGTATAATGAACAACAATTACCCCGCTTAATGATTCATGGCGGTAACTGTATTCAATGTAAGGCTTGCGATATTAAAGATCCGACTAAAAATATTCGCTGGACACCTTCTGAAGGTGGTAGTGGCCCTCAATATGAAATGATGTAGGGGTTATTATGAATAAGACAAGGATTGTCTATGTTTAACAGAATCATGCGTAAAAAACCCATTGCTCATATCGCAAGGCAGTCTGGCTTGCTGCGTTCACTCACCGCTTTTGATTTAATTTTTATGGGGATTGGTGCCATTATCGGTGCCGGTGTATTCGTGCTAACCGGTATTGCCGCTGCGACCAAAGCAGGCCCTGCTGTTGTTTATGCATATGCCTTAGCAGGCCTGGCATCGATGTTTGCCGCACTTGCTTATGCGGAATTAGCCGCGAGCATTGGCGGGACGGGCAGCGCTTATGGTTATGCTTATGCCGGTTTTGGGGAATTGATTGCTTGGATTATCGGTTGGAATTTATTACTAGAATATGTCATGTCAGTAGCAACGGTGGCCATTGGTTGGTCGGGTTATGTTAATAATATGTTAGAAGCAGTTCACATTCATTTGCCAACTGAAATCACGAAAAACCCATTTGAAGGTGGCTATATTAATTTGCTAGGTGTTGGCATTATTTTAACGTTAATGACGTTATTGTGTTTAGGCGTTAAAAATAGTGCGCGTTTTAATACCTTCATTGTGTCTATTAAATTAATCACGATATTTACCTTTATTGTTGTCGCCAGCCAACATGTCAATATACGTCACTGGGATAATTTCATGCCATTCGGTTGGATGGGTGTGATGCAAGGCGCGGCGATGGTATTTTTTGCTTATATTGGTTTTGATGCTTTATCAACAGCAACAGAAGAAGCCATAAATCCCGAACGTAGTATTCCGATTGGGATTATTGTTTCATTAATTTTTTGTACGCTGATCTATATTGCAGTGTCTGCGTTGCTAACATTGATTGTGCCTTATTATACGCTAAATGTTGAATCCCCCGTTTCAGATGCATTATTAACCATTGGCTATACAACGATTGCGGGTTTAATCGCAGCAGGAGCAGTAGCAGGACTGACGACTGTGATGTTAGTGATGTATTACGGTTTAACACGCATTTGTTTAGCCATGACTCGCGATGGGTTATTACCAATCACCATCTCAACGATTCATCCGCGAACGCATACACCCATCAGAATTATTATTGTCACCGGTGTTTTGATTGCTGCCATCGCAGGATTAGCACCGATTAATCGTGCCGCCGAATTAGTCAATATTGGCACTCTTGCCGCCTTTGCTTTTGTCTGTGGCGGTGTCTTTGTGATGCGCATCACTCATCCAGAATTACCACGCCCTTTCCGCTTGCCATTTAATCCGTTAATTCCGTTTTTAGGCATGGCTTCTTGTATTTTCTTAATGACGCAATTATCGGATGTGACTTGGGAACGGTTTGTAATTTGGACGGTGGTAGGGCTTTTCGTTTATTTCTTGTATGGTATAAAACACAGTATTTTGAAGTAGCCTGGACACGTTTTTTGTGTCCGGGGTTGTTGTATCGAGAGGTATCCAGATACAACCACCCCGGACACAAAAAACGTGTCCAGGCTACAATACCTGATCGGGTGCTATTTTCATTAAATTATCAATATGACACCTGTTCGGGTTCTATAATTCATTATAAATCTTGATAATACCCGTCCGGGTGCTATAATAGAAATATGAAGAAAAGAACGCTTGCTGAATTAAACAAAGAAACCGGCCCTATCGCCAATCTTGCGCGCGCGAAACGAAAACAATTAGGTTACACCCAATCAGAATTGGCTAAACGAATTGGCGTTGGTTTGCGCTTTTTAAAAGAATTAGAACAAGGCAAAAAAAGTTTGAAACTCGATAAAGTCGAATTGGTATTAAATTTTTTTGGTTATGAAATTGCGCCCGTTATCAAAAAGAAAACATTGTTACCCTATGATGAGACAACATGATGACACGAAAGGCCAAGATTTTAGTAAATGATTTACTCGCTGGGATTTTGATTGAAACCGCAGATGGCGAATATACATTCCAATATGACACGGCATACCTTGCCAATGATAATAATCATCCAGTTAGTTTAACGCTGCCAAAACAAAAAGAAGTATTTCATTCCAAAACGTTATTCCCATTTTTCGATGGCTTAATTCCTGAAGGATGGTTAATGGATATTGGTGCTAAAAATTGGAAATTACACTACAAAGATAGAATGGGTTTATTATTATATTTATGCACCGATTGCATTGGTAATGTGAGCGTAATCAATGAAACCTAATCGCTGCTATATTTGCTATGAAGCCATCAATGATAAATCCCATTTTCACCCAACTTGTGTTAAAAAATTATTTGGCACAAAAGAATTACCTGATTTTGACTTTAATCATAAAAAAATTGAAGCCATGGCATTAGAGCTAGTTAAGCAAAAAAAAGGCATCCCTGGTGTCCAAAAAAAATTATCGCTCACCTTAACAAAAGCCGATGAAACCCATCATAAAAGATTAACCATTGTTGGTTATCTGGGTGGCGATTATATTTTAAAACCACCAAGCTCCGACTACCCTTTTATGCCTGAAATTGAAGATTTAACAATGCATTTGGCTGAGATTGCGAAATTAAATGTTGCGCTGCATGGATTGCTACCGATGCAAGGCGGCAAATTAGCCTACATCACCAAACGTTTTGATCGAATGGGTAAGAAGAAAATCGGCGTTGAAGATTTATGCCAGCTCTCTCAAAAAATGACAGAAGATAAATACAAAAGTTCTTATGAGAAAGTCGGTAAAATCATCAATCATTATGCCAGCATGCCAAATGAAGAAAAACTCAAATTTTTTGAATTAATTTTATTTAGCTTTCTCGTTGGTAACGCGGATATGCATTTAAAAAATTTTAGCTTAATCACAGAAGATACAACCAACATCTGCCTATCACCCTGGTATGATCTTTTGTCCACACGATTATTAATTCCCGCAAAAGTTGACCCTGAAGAATTAGCGCTTTCTTTAAATGGCAAAAAGCAAAATATTCGAAAAAAGGATTTTATTGAATTTGGTAAAAATCTCGAGATCCCTGAGAAAGTAATGCATAATTCGATTGAATTTATGCATAGCTGTTTCCCCGCCTGGAATCAAAAAATCGAAAATAGTTTTTTACCCGATGACTTAAAAGACCAATTTTGCAAATTAATCAAAACCAGAATGTAGCCTGGACACGCTTTTTGTGTCCGGGGTTGTTGTATCGAGAGGTATCCAGATGCAACCACCCCGGACACAAAAAACGTGTCCAGGCTACTTGATCTTAGAAATGTATTTGCCAACTTCGATTAACTTTTCTAAATCAACGCCGGTTTTGATTTGCATGCCGTTTAACATATAAATTAAATCTTCTGTGGCGACATTTCCCGCAGCACCTTTGGCGTAAGGACACCCACCAAGCCCCGCGACTGAACTATCAACAACCGCAACCCCTAAGCTTAATGCAGCATAAATATTAACGAGTGCTTGCCCATAGGTATCATGAAAATGAACAGCCAGTTTTTCTATCGGTACCACTTTTTTGACTGTTTCAATTAAATGTAAGGTTTTAAACGGCGTCCCAACACCGATGGTATCGCCTAACGAAATTTCATAACACCCTAAGCGATGCAATTCCGCTGCTTGAGCTGCCACTTTTTCAGCAGGCATTTCCCCTTCATACGGGCAACCTAACACACAGGAAATATAAGCCCGAACAGGTATATTTTCTTTTTTAGCATATTCGATAATCTCTGCAATATTTGCCATGTTCTCTTCTACAGAACAATGCGTATTTTTTTGCGAAAATTGTTCAGAAGGTGTGGTAAATACGGCAATGGTTTTGGCACCTGCAGCAATTGCGTCTTTTAATCCACGCATATTAGGAACTAACACTGGATATTGAATATTTGCCACTTGTGTAATGCCACGCAAAACTTCAGCATTATCTGCTAATTGCGGAATCCATTTCGGTGATACAAAACTCGTTGCTTCTATGACTGATAAACCCGTTTGTGATAATCGATTGATAAATTCGATTTTCACACTGGTTGGAATAATATTTTTTTCATTTTGTAGACCATCGCGCGCACCGACTTCTACTACTTTAACAAATGAAGGAAAATGCTGCATTATTTCCACCTTGGTTTGCGTTTCTCGATGAATGCCTGTAAACCTTCTTGAGCATCAGCCGTTTTTCGTAACTTGGCAAGATGCATGGCTGTCATGCTGCGAGTGCTGATGTTAATTGGTTCTGCTGCGACTTCTCGTACTAATTCTTTTGCAGCCATCATCGCTTGTAAACTATTTTGTTGCATTAAAACAGCTAATTTTAAGCTGTTTTCCACTAAATTGGCATTCGGCATGATAGCATGCACTAAACCAATCTGTTGCGCTTGTTTGACATCAAAACTATCACCGGTTAAAAAATAATATTTCGTATAACGTTCGCCAATGGCAGCAACAACATAGGGGCTGATCGTTGAGGGTGTGATACCTACTTTTACTTCGGCGAAACAAAAACTAGCGTCTTCAGCAGCATATACCATATCGCAAGCTGCTAATAATCCTAAACCACCACCCATGGTTTTGCCATGAGCAAGCGCAATCGTTGGTTTACGGCAATTATAAATTTCATACATGAGTTCTGCTAATTGCAGTGCATCTTCATAATTATCTTCAGTACTGCGTTGCGACATTTCATGCATCCATTGAATATCACCACCCGCACAAAAATGTTCCCCATCGCCTTTTAGCATGACAACTGCGACTGTTGCATCGCTACAGGCTTGTTTGAATGCTTGGCGTAGTTCATGCACCATGAACCCATTTAACGCATTGCGTTTTTCTGCGCGTTTTAACGTGATGATTGCAACACCTTGTTTGACTTCCATTTCAATATAATCTGCCATGCTTACATCCTAAATAAACCAAAAGTGGTTTTTTCAATTTTTGCATTGAGAGTTGCTGATAAACTCGCGGCAATAATGCGACGAGTATCCATTGGATCAATCACACCATCATCCCATAATTTGCTACTCGCATAATAAGCTGACGATTGTTTACGATATTGTTCGATGATTGGTGCTTTTAGTGCATCTTCATCTGCTTGTGACCATGCTTCTTGATGACGATTTTTCTTTTCGCGTTGCACTTGCGCCAACACATTTGCTGCTTGTTCTGCACCCATGACACCAATGCGGGCGTTTGGCCACATCCACAAAAAACGTGGTTCATAAGCGCGACCACACATTGCATAATTACCAGCACCAAAACTGCCACCGATAATCACGGTAATTTTTGGCACTTTAGCGCATGCGACTGCTGATACTAATTTCGCACCATTTTTCGCGATACCTTCTGATTCTGCTTTGCTCCCAACCATAAAGCCGGTGATATTTTGCAAAAACACCAGTGGAATGCCGCGTTGCGTGCATAATTCAATGAAGTGTGTTGCTTTTAAGGCTGATTCTGAAAACAAAATACCATTGTTGGCAATAATGCCTACCGGAATCCCATGAATATGCGCAAAACCACAGACTATCGTTTTACCATACAATGCTTTGAATTCATCAAATTCAGAACCATCGACAATACGCACAATGACTTCACGCACATCAAATGGATATCGTTGGTCAGTTGGAATGATGCCGTATAATTCTTCTGCTAGAAATTTTGGTTCTTGTATGGGTCTACGATTCACAAACCCTAATTTTTGAAAATTTAAATTAGCAATGATTCTGCGCGTTTGTGCTAATGCATGTTCATCATTTTTCGCGTAATGATCCGCAACACCTGATATACGACAATGCACATCAGCCCCACCTAATGCTTCTGCTGTCACTATTTCACCGGTGGCAGCTTTAACTAATGGTGGACCTGCCAGAAAAATGGTTGCTTGTTCACGCACCATAATCGATTCATCTGCCATCGCGGGGATATAAGCACCACCCGCCGTACAAGAACCCATAACAACAGCAATTTGCGGAATCCCTTGCGCTGATAAATTGGCTTGATTATAAAAAATCCGGCCAAAATGATTTTCATCAGGAAACACTTCTTCTTGCTTTGGTAAATAAGCACCACCCGAATCAACTAAATAAATGCAAGGCAACCTATTTTGTTCCGCAATTTTTTGCGCGCGTAAATGCTTTTTAACCGTGATTGGAAAATACGTGCCACCTTTGACGGTTGCATCATTAGCAACAATCATGCAATCCACACCCATGACACGACCAACACCGGTGATAATACCGCCCGCAGGAATGGTTTCACCGTCTAACTCATAACCTGCTAGTGCTGATAATTCCAGAAAATCAGCATCGGGATCGAGTAAAAGCTGAATGCGTTCGCGCGGTAATAATTTTCCATGTTCGCTGTGTCTTGCTCGTGCTTTTTCGCCACCGCCTTGCTTTATTGTATCTAATATTTTTTTTAATTCTTCTGCTTGCTCTTTCATAGCAGCGGCATTTAATTTGAATTGTTTTTCTTTGGGTTTGATTTGCGTATCAAAGCTAGACATTGCTTTATCCTTAATTGTAGCCTGGACACGCTTTTTGTGTCCGGGTTTTGGTTATCGGAGAGAAAAGCCCCGGACACAAAAAACGTGTCCAGGCTACTTTGTTTCCTCAAATAATTCACGTCCTACCAACATGCGGCGAATTTCAGATGTTCCCGCACCAATTTCATATAATTTCGCATCACGCCATAACCTGCCAACAGCGTATTCATTGACATAACCATTACCACCCAAACATTGAATCGATTCACATGCCATCCATGTCGCTTTTTCGGCCGTATATAAAATAACAGATGCTGCATCTTTACGTGATACATCACCTCGATCGCAAGCTTTCGCAACCGCATATAAATATGAACTCGATGTCATTAACGCCGTATACATATCAGCAATTTTCGCCTGCATAATTTCAAATTCACCAATCGCTTTATCAAATTGTTTGCGCTCATGAATATAAGGCAACACAATTTCCATACACGCATGCATAATACCAACAGGTCCCGCTGCTAAAATCGCACGTTCGTAATTTAAACCACTCATTAATACTTCTGTGCCATGATCTAATTTACCTAAAATATTTTTTTTCGGCACTCGACAATTTTCAAAAACTAATTCGCAAGTATTTGAACCGCGCATGCCTAATTTATCGAGTTTTTGTGCGGTGGAAAAACCTTTAAAACTTTTTTCGACAATAAATGCCGTAATGCCACGTGAACCTTCGCGTTTACTCGTACGCGCATACACCACTAACACATCCGCATCCGGACCATTCGTGATCCACATTTTCGTACCATTTAAAACGTATTCATCACCATCGGCAACGGCAGATAATTGCATCCCCAACACATCAGAACCTGCTGCGACTTCACTCATCGCTAATGCGCCGACATGGTCACCGCTGCAGAGTTTGGGTAAGTAATGGGATTTTTGTTCGTGAGTACCATTTAAATGAATTTGATTGACACAAAGATTTGAATGAGCGCCATAACTTAAACCCACTGATGCTGAGGCTCGGCTGATTTCTTCCATCGCGACCACATGGGCTAAATACCCAAGCCCGCTACCACCGTATTCTTCCCGTACGGTAATACCCAAGACCCCTAACTGCCCGAGCTTCTTCCAGAGCGGCATCGGAAATTGGTTTTTTTCATCAATGCTCGCTGCTATGGGTTTAATTTCTTGTTCTGCAAAATCGCGAATGGCTTCGCGTAGCATATCGACGGTATCGCCGAGTGCAAAGTTTAGAAAAGTCATATCATTAGGCTCCTGCCAATTTAAACGATTGTACCTGCAAAAATTAGCCTGGACACGCTTTTTGTGTCTTAGGATGGTTTGCATGAATGACACATAAACCTGGACACGAAAAGCGTGTCCAGGCTACTATCCATTCCAAATCATAATAAATGAGACCCTCCCCCATGCTCAGACTCAATAAACACGAAGATAAACGTATCCGTAGTGGCCATCCTTGGATTTACAGCAATGAGATCAATTCGAAGGAAACACCGCTTAAAACGTTTACCGCCGGTGATGAAGTCATTGTGTTTGCGCATGATGGTAGTCAGCTGGGTAAGGCTTATATTAATCCGCATTCGTTGATCGCGGGTCGTATTTATAGCCGTGATCCTAAGCAAGCATTAGATCAAGCATTTTTGCAAGAAATGTTTCAATCCGCGCTAAAACGTCGTCAACGTATTTATGATGCACCGTTTTATCGTTTAATCTTTAGTGAAGCAGATGGTTTACCCGGTTTAGTCGTTGATCGTTATGACCAACATCTCGTGGTACAAATCAATACCGCTGGTATGGAGCTGAAAAAAGATATTATTGCGGCTGCATTGCTTGCTGTTTTACCTGAAACACAATCGATTTTATTACGCAACGATAGTCCGATCCGTTTGCAAGAAGGTTTAACCAATTACATCGAACCCATGTTTGGTACCCCGCCTGATACGATGCTGGTGTTGGAAAATGGCGTGAAATTTAACGCGCCGTTAGCAAACGGGCAAAAAACAGGGTGGTTTTACGATCATCGTGATAATCGCGCTAGTTTAAAAAAATATGTGAAAGATCGTCGCGTGCTAGATGTGTTTAGTTATTTGGGAGCATTTGGTATTCAAGCAGCCACCTTTGGTGCCGCGCAAGTCGATTGCATTGATGCCTCAAAAACAGCCTGTGAATTCATTCGTGAAAATGCCAAATTAAATAATGTCGCTGATAAAGTGAAAGCGATTAATGCCGATGCCTTTGATGCTCTAAAAGCATTAGTAGCAGAAAAGAAAACATACGATGTTATTATTCTTGACCCACCTGCTTTTGTGAAAAAAATGAAAGACCGCAAAGAAGGTTTTATTGCGTATCAACGTTTGAATGAATTAGCGATGAAATTATTAGCCCCTCAAGGTATTTTAGTTTCTTGTTCTTGTTCCATGCATATTAGTGTTGAAGATTTAACGTTGATTTTGCAGCGTGCCTCGCAAAAATCGTATTGCCCTATGCAATTGTTAGAGCGCGGACATCAAGGGATGGATCATCCCATTCATTTAAATATTCCAGAGACGGATTATCTGAAAGCCATTGTGGTTGGAAGGACATAATGAAACCTGGGCACGCTTTTTGTGTCCGAGGTTTTATGTAATCGGAGCGGAAAGCCCCAGACACAAAAAGCGTGTCCAGGCTACTTTAATATTGTCTTAATATTTGTTTGATAAAATGACATTCATAAAGCATCATAATTAGAGAAAAAATGACTAAAAGTCTAGCGTATTGGAATAAAATTTATAACTCAACAGCGCCAACTGAAACTAAAGGCGATGAATATCTTTTTAGAATTAAGAAAGACACTAGTGTCTTAGACGAAGCTTCCTCAACTCAATTTCAAACTCATTGTAAAAATGAGGAAAACGCACAAAGCACATTAAATACTTTTTTTACCTACGCTCAACAAGGAACATTTAATACATACGGTAAACTTTTACAACAACACTATTTTGGTTCCCAATATTTTAAATTTTTGCTGCCAAGTGATAAGCCTTGTGAAGTAGCTGAAATGACTGCACAAGCGGTTGTTAATAAAGTTGCCTCTATTATCAATAAGAAACCCATTTATGATGATGGTGATTTAGCTAAGATTCTTCAGGTAATAAAAGAAAAAAATGCATCGATTGATTTAACAGAATTTAATATTGTGAAAAGACCGTCGATGTTTGCGCGTTTTTGCAGATTTTTCACATCCTGCTCGAACCCGAAAGTAGCGCGTGATGAACCTACTCCACAACCACGGAAGTAGCCTGGACACGTTTTTTGTGTCCGGGGTTTTATGTAATCGGAGCGGAAAGCCCCGGACACAAAAAACGTGTCCAGGCTACACTCGTAGCAACGGATGATCGGGATCTAACGATTTCAACTTAAACCACGATTCCATTAATTCATCTTCAAGACCCGCCACAAACTCTTCTAGCGGCAACAACACAATCATATCTAATTCCCGCACCGCATATTGTCTTAATAACGCTTTTAAATGCGGCGAATCTAAAACATTGTCGCGCGTGTATTTGCTTTTTTGTAATCGCAAAATGGAAGCAATGGTCGGTTCTGCAAACTCGGTAAATTTTTTCAAGAACGTTTCACGTTCTTTTTTCGTTAAAGCATCAATCGCTAATTGCACCACTTCTTCGCGGTATTGCTGATATTGTTGCTGCACGACGGTCACGTGCCGTTTTAAATTTAATAATTGCTGCTCGTGTTTCACTTCTGCCAAATTAACCACTTCAGCTTGTGCTTGCTTTCCCTTCGACTTAGGTGCTGGTTTTTGGAAATCTTTTTTCAGAGCAGACATGAGATACGCTGTTGGGTTTTCAACGGAACCCTGCTTGAATGGACGCGATGCTTGAATCAACGCCATTTTTTCTTCAATGAAAGCCGTTTCATAGCGACCCAATACTTGCGTCACTTGTTTATCCGACAGCATGAAGATATTAATTAGCTTTTCACGCAACGGCATATTGTTTGGCAACGCGGGAGTCGCCTCGGCATTCGCTTGCTTGCCTAAACGCGTTTTTTTCGCCCTCTCCTTTAATTTAAACCGCACCCTGACCACTTTCCTACCCTCACGCACCAATTCCGCTGCTACGAGCAAATCTGAGTACATATTCACTTCATCGACGGCTTTATCTAACACACGACGTTTAAAATCACGAAACACATCGTACATGCCATCTGGAATCCCCATGAGTTTTTTAAATAATTCCATCTCAAACCATTTGGTATGAGGCAAACCAAGATATCGGATGCAATTTTCATATAACGCCAAACCATAACTCGAGCGAAAACGCGATTGAATGACTAAATCAATTTTGCCAAACATCGAAGGAGTGTGTAGTAATTGTTTCATTCTGGGGGAATATGCGTAATAACAGAGCGGACCTTCTAAACTAACACTCGCAATTATTGAACTGGCTGTCCAATTTTCTGTGCCGGTTTTGTCATCTATCAAATTCCATTCGATAACGGTTGAGATTAACCCTTTCAATGCTTCGCGAATAGCCGCGTGATTGTGGCCTTGGTAACCAATTAAGTGGCAAAGTTGTTTTAACGTGATTTCATGTTCTTCTTTTTGCATTAATTCTTTGTACGCATGAAACAGTAAGGCATTACTGATTTTGCGCTGCAATAAACTTAATGCATTCGAACAATGGATAGTCGCCGCGTGTTTTTTCAACTCGCGTTTTTTTTCCACTTTCTCGATTCCCATATCCGTCACATTTCTTCCCATATGCGTCACATCCCTTTCCCATTCACGTCACACTTTTTCCCACAACCGTCACAAACTTTCCCACATGCGTCACACTTTGCACTTAAAACTTATAGAAGATCATACAGTTACACGCTCGTAAACAAAAACAAAACAAGAGCTAAACAAAAAACACAACATGATAAAGCTTAGGGTTGTTAATATTTTTAAGTAGCGTAAAGCAAAACTAATGATATATTAAGCAGTATCGTAATACAACGGAAGGGGTCTTTAGATGGAAGTCATAGCGTTTGTAAATAATAAAGGTGGTGTCGGTAAAACAACGTGTAGCAAATTGATGGCTGAGTATCTAAGCAAAATCAAAAATAAGCGAACACTGTGCATCGACTTCGATCCTCAATGTAATTTCTCACATCAATATCTTCATATGGAAATTGATCCCGCAGCACCTGAAGGATTAATTCCACCCATTCATCCCGATTATGATCCAACTGAACCAGAAGACGATCATTGGGATGGTCGTAGCAGCATTGCTGAAATTTTTTATGGCCAAGGTGTTATTCCTTACCCAACACACGTAGAAAAATTAGACATTGCGCCAGGACATGCCGAAAAATTACTCACAGCTGAGTCAGTTCGACGATCAGAAGTCGTTGAAAAAGTTCATAAGCAATTAGCAAACTTTTTAAATCATCCTGATGTGCGCGCAGAATACGATGCAGTTGTCATTGATACAGCACCATCAAAAGGGCCGCTGACTATTAGTGTGATTAAAGCAGCCACCCACATTGTTATTCCATCTGTAATGGAAGAACAACCGGTGCAAGGTATCTATGGGATGTTGCAACTCTGGATGCAAGAATCATTATCGCGTGATAAATCGCGTCCCTTAAACCTAGTGGGCATTTTGCCAAACATGTTTAAGCAAACGCGTTTACACAAAGATATCTTGATGAGTTTGCAAGACAACCCAGCGATTGGTAAATACGTTTTGCCAGTGAAGTTTTCCCAACGCATCGTATTTGCTGAAGTTGATGCTGCCGACTCTAATCCAAAATCCATATTCGATTTTCCTGAGCAACATGTTGCTCGAAGTGAAGCGGATGAAGTTTGTAGTGTTATTGCGGATAGAATATTCGGAGGATCAATCCATGAGTAAGAAAAAACGTTTTGGTATTTCAGAGGCGATGACTCGCGGTTTGAGTGAAACCATCAATGTGGTCGAAAACAATTTAGGCATGTATCGCAACGTGGTGTTGCCTTTATCGCGCATTGAGTTAGACCCGGAAAATCCACGTAAATTAACGATTGATTTAGCAGATGTGCGTCATGGCATTCGCGCTGATGATCCACGTCAGGCGCATAAGCAAGAAGAACTAGAACGCTTAAAAGAAATGGCGCATACGATTAAATCGAGTGGGGTGATTAACCCAATCGTCGTTTATAAAAATGGTGAACTATATCGAGTGGTAGCGGGCGAGCGCCGTTGCTTAGGTTCGATCTTAGCGGGTAAACAAGAAATTGAAGCTCGCGTTTTTAGCGAAAAGCCAAAAGCATTCGATCTTAAATTAATTCAATGGATCGAAAATACCGCACGCGAAGATTTAACGTTGAATGAACGCATCGACAACATTAAAGAAATTATCCGTGAATACCAATTACAAAATGAAAATCAAACCGTGAATGCGACCACGCTAAAAAACATCACGGGTTTATCGTTATCGCAAACCACTTATTATCTAACCGCGATCAACGCCCCTGAAGATGTAAAGCGTGAAATTCAACATGGGCATATTCGCAATTTAGATAAAGCAGCATTATTAGCAAGCGTCGAATCTCCTGAAATTAGAACGCGGGCGATTGAAGCTTGTATTAATGGTTCTAGCTTAAAAGAATTACGACTCATCATCAGCCAATTTAAAGCGTTAGGTCGCGAGAAAAAGTCTGCAAAAACGATTTCTCGTGGTAGAGTTGCCGCTCGCATTAATATGGGTGCAACAAACAATGTGGATGTCATCAAAGCAATCATCGATAGTGTATTAAAACAGAAGCGATTTGATAAGTTTTCAGATATCTTTTCGCAAATTAATTGGTCTGATATCCGCCAATCAACGAAAGCGTTTAGAAAATTAATCGAACTTTTAGAAGTAGAGATGGCCTTATGAGAGAGCAAGCAAAATTGACAACCTCCATCAAATTACAAAAGAAATTACATTTGCGCTTACAGCAACGCATTATCGCTGATGGTTATGGTATGCGTGGTAAAAGCAAATGGATTATCGAATCCATAGAATCTTTATTGCGAATTGAAGACTTTCCTTCTTTAGTCGATATTGCTGAAGACATGGATCAATTAAGCGATATGGTTAGCATTCGATTACCCGAAGATTTAATGGTTCGTATCGAACATGCCATTGTGCAAATTCGCAAACAATTTCCTACGATCGAAGGTGTGAAAAGCAATCTTATCCGCGCTAGCATCATTCAACGTTTATTACGCCAAACAGCCCCTCACGCTGAAATTTAAATCCCTCTAAAGGTAGCCCCGTACACGAATCTCGTGTACGGACTACGGTTACCGAAGTTGATCTTAACTCATTGAATAATAATAAATTTAATTAATTTTAATTCATTGAATTTTATGACTAAAACGGCAGAAAAACACTCTCCCACAGCCGTCACACTTTTCCCATAAGCGTCACACTTAGTTGTCGGCTAGTTTGTAACAGATTGATTAGCAATAAGATTTCATGTTCCATGTGGAACACGAATGATCAGGGACCAGTATTATTGTCATTGCGAGGGGGCTGTAATGCTGTCATTAGGAGGAATGGTCGTCATCGCGAGGAAACTGTAATGCCGTCATTAGGAGGGGTGGTCGTCATTGCGAGGAGCGCAGCGACGAAGCAATCCAGCTTTTGATTTTCCTTGAAAAGCTGGATTGCTTCGTCGCTGCGCTCCTCGCAATGACGAAAAATTACGTACACTCCTCGCAATGACGAAGGTAGTGGCTGCTCCTCCCAATGACGACGGTAGTTGTCGCCACTTGTAATGACGACAGTGAGTGTGTGCGAGGTTATCAATCAATAATAGGTGTTATCGTCTCTTGAGGAATCACTGCTGTCGCTATCATCATTGTTATCGTCAGCTTGGTCATAAGGATTTTCGTTGGCATAGTTGCTGACTAAGACTTTTGTTCCACGGAAATCATTGGCTTCATTTGGGCCTTCAACAAAGTTGTAACGCATCCATTCGGCATCGGTAACATACATGCGGACACAACCGTGACTTGCGTTATACCCAGGTAAACCATTGGGTTCGCCGTGTAATGCTTGGCCGTTATTGAAATACATGCAGTAGGGCATTGGTGCGCCACCATCAGGCAATGGAAACTTTCTTGAATGGCAATCACTGCTACCCAGCGAATAAATGCGATATTCACCATCATGCGTTCGGCAAGTTTCATCAATGTCACGACAAAAATCAGAACCAGCCGAGATCGGCCCCCAGCGAACAATACTGCCGTTACTTTCATAAGCCGCCCAGGCTTCGTGGGCGGGATCTACGACAATGAGTTTTTCGTTAGGCGCATCAATGGTTTTTGGGAATGGCGCTAAATCTAAGATATTCACGGTATCAAGATTATTGGGCACAGCTAAAGTGATACCAGCATAAATTTGCGTATTCATGCGATTAACGCGCATGACTAAATTGCGTTGATCGGGATCTTTGAAAAGGGATCGCCATGTTTGGCCGCGTTTTACTTTTTGGCAATGATAGCCTTCTTCTTTGCATAGCATTTTGCCGTATAAACCGGCATTGGCCGCGTTGATTAAAAGTGTTGTGGCTAGTAATAACTGTAATCGCGAAATTTTCATAGACGCACAGTATAAAACAGTTCGCGGTTTTAATGGAATCTTTTGTGCGCTGCGCACGCTATTGTTGCATCAAACTGTCATCCCGGAATTTTTACCGTTTTTTGGTAAAAATGTCCGGGATCCACGGAGGTATTAAACAAAAAATATGTTCTGTAAAGATTTATGGGTGGATCCCGGACAATTTCCTGCGGAAATTTCCGGGATGACAGTTTGATGCAACAATAGCGCGTGTAGTGCGCAAATTGAAAATGGAAAGTACCAAGGCTGAAGACTTAATGATAAGATAAAAAGCAAAATTACACCGAGAAAACGCTTTGACTATTTTAGTATTTTCCGCGTTATTGTTAATGTTTGCTTTCTTAGCAGGGATGTTAGGAGCGCTGACGGGTCTTGGTGGCGGCATCGTTGTTATTCCGGTGTTGGTTTTGTTATTTCATATCGACATCCACTATGCGATGGGTGCAGCACTCATTTCCGTGATTGCAACATCATCAGGAACAGCTGCTGCTTATATGCGTGAAGGTTATACCAATTTACGCATCGGTTTATTTTTAGAAACAGCAACGGTTGTTGGTGCATTTATTGGCGCATTATTAATCGCGGTCGTATCGAAAACTTTATTAGCAGTTTTGTTTAGTTTGGTTTTATTTTTATCAGCATTTTTAACGATCCGTCGAAGGGAAGAAAAAGAACATTACACATGCTCACACGCCTGGGGAAAATATTTAAAACTCGAGGGAACCTATCCCGTTAATCATGAATTAAGACCTTATTACGTGCAACGAGTGCCTTTAGCGTTAGGTATTATGGGTATGGCTGGTGTTTTATCAGGGCTGCTTGGTATTGGTTCTGGCACGTTGAAAGTATTAGCCATGGATCAAGCATTACGTTTGCCTTATAAAGTCGCCACCACCACCAGTAATTTTATGATTGGTATTACCGCGGCGGTGAGTGCTGGCATTTATTTCACACATGGCTATATTCGACCCGGCATTACTTTCCCAGTATTAATCGGCGTGGTGCTAGGTTCGTTTTGCGGCGCAAAATTATTATCACGTTTAAATAATTATGTTTTGCGGGTGATTTTTAGCATTGTCATTTGTTTAATCGGTTTTGAAATGCTCTACAATGCAGCGACAGGGAATGTTTAAATGCAATCGCAATCAGTTCCAAAAATTCAACAGTTAATTGGCGTGATTTTATTAGTCGGCACATTATTATCTACATTCATTGTCATGATCGGCGGTGCTTGGTATTTATGGCAATCAGGCGCTGAACCCTTGCAAAGTGAATTGCTACAACCGCTATCTCAACCAGTGTCGATTAGCGAAGTGTGGCGATTTGCTTTTTCCTTCACACCGTTAGGACTGGTACAACTTGGTTTATTATTATTAATTTCCACGCAAACGATTCGCGTATTTTTGTTATTCTGTTTTTATACGCACATACGCGATTATGCGTTTATGCTAATTAGCCTATTTATTTTGTTAATGTTGATTTATAGTTCTTGTTGGCGTCATTGATCAAAGGGATTGGCAATGAAAAAAATATTGAGTTTATCGCTATTATTACTGCCTTTTGCTGTTAGTGCGGCAGCGCCTGATAACGGTAATCCCACGACATTTTTAGGACCAAGCGCAAGCTTTGGTGTAGCACAAACAATATCGCGAACAGATGCATATGCCATTTCTGGTGAATTTAGTACAAGTAATATCCGCTTAGATGGCACCATTGGTTTTTTATTCCCAGAAGATAGCCAACGTTTGAAAATTTCCGCCGAATATTTGATGCAGAATATCACTTACGGTTTTGCCAGTGGCAACACATCGCAATGGCGACCCCAAGTCGCATTAGGCGCGCATTATTATTACGAATTAGGTGAATACCTTTATCGTTTTGCACCTGAAATTGGCTTGCAAGCCTATGTGTCCCACACGCCGAATAAAAGCCTGCGTACCAATCGCGGCACGTATACCAATAGCACTGGCAGCACCGTGAGTTATACCGATACGACGCGTATTACGGGTTCGACGGCGGCAGGGATTAGCCCTGGATTTTATTTGCATCCTTGGCCGGGTGCGGTTACTGGTATTGATCTTAACTACGATAACGTGCAATACAATAACAATTTCCAAAGTTCCGAAGATCCTAGAGGGTTGGGTGCCACGGGGCATTTTATTCAAGCATTAGGCGATAATGTCGTGCTTGATTTACAAGCGGGTCGACGTCAACCATTCAATAACTATCAAGCACATTTAAATTGGATGGCAGTGCCGTTTTTTGGCCTTTGGACGATAGGTGTAAATGGGGAATATACGATTGGTAAAGAACGCTTACCAAGTACTTACAATTTGGGTTTAAGTTTTGATTATGTGATCGATACTATTCGTTCCAGTTCTTATTCAGAGCGTGATGCAACTTACAATTTCTTGATGGATACAGCAAGTTCTGCCAGCCACATGCCGCAAGTATTGGGTGCAAGTGATCAACTGTATAAATAGCGTCTTATTTTTGTAAGACGTAAGTGCCGGGGGCATCTTCAATAATGTCGATGCCTTGCTGCTTGTTGCCAATACCCGGTGGCGGTACTTGGTCGTTCGAATGTTTTGCAATCCATTTTTCAAATGTCGGCCACCAAGAGCCATTTTTTTGCTTGGTGGTTTGATACCAGGTATCAGCATCGATATACCGGTCTTTTTCCAATAACGTGCTGACACGAAAATAACGTTTTGTTTTTTTGGAAGGCATACTGACAATGCCTACATTATGTCCGCCACTGGTTAGGGTAAAAGTAACATCACTATCAGTTAATAAATTAATTTTAAAAACTGAATGCCAAGGTGATACATGATCACGCTCGGTGGCAACGACAAATATCGGAATACGAATATCAGATAATGCAATCGGTAAACCGGCTACCAAATATTTACCTTCTGCCAACTCATTATTTAAAAACAATTGACGTAGATATTCTGAATGCATTTTATAAGGCAAACGTGTTGCATCTGCATTCCAAGCCATTAAATCGGTTAGGGGTTTACGTTTACCTAAAAAATAATCTTGAATCAAGCGCGACCAAATTAAATCATTAGAACGTAATAATTGAAAAGCAGCCGACATTTGATGCGTATCTAAATACCCTTTTTCACGCATCATATTTTCTAAGAAAGCAATTTGGCTTTCATCAATAAATAAGCCTAATTCACCAGGTTCGGTGAAATCCGTTTGTGCGGCGAATAAAGTGAAAGTCGCTAATAAATCTTTGTTATCACGAGCAAGTGTTGCAGCTGCAATGGCGGCGAGCGTGCCACCCAAACAATAACCTACTAAATGCACTTTTCGATGGGGAATGATTTTATTAATGGTTGCTAATGCACTCATGATTCCTAAATTTAAATAATCTTCCATCCCTAAATCACTATCGTTTTTATCAGGATTTTTCCATGAAATCATAAAAACAGTGTGACCTTTTTTTACTAAATATTTTACTAGCGAATGTTTTTTAGTGAGATCAAGAATATAATATTTCATAATCCAAGCAGGTGTAATCAAGATAGGTTCGGCATAGACAGTTTCTGTCTCAGATTTATATTGAATCAATTGCATTAATCGATTTTGATAAATAACGTTGCCTGGCGTTGTCGCAATATTTTCACCAATGACGAAATTTTCAGAACCCTCAGGCGGTAGATTATTTTGATAACGATGTAGGTCATCCAAGAAATTTTTATAACCACGCGTTAAATTTTGCCCTTGCGATTCTATCGTTTCTCGACGAATATCGGGATTAATAAATGGAAAATTAGAGGGTGAAAACATATCTAAAATTTGTCGAAGAGTAAAATTTACCACCTCTTCATGATGCTTACTAACACCATGCACATTGGTCGTCGCAATGCGCCACCATTCTTCACTAAATAAAAAGGATTCATACAAATATGAAAAGGGAAATTGTTGCCATTCGGAACTAATAAAACGCTTATCTTGCGCTTTTGGAATCACACTAAATTCACCGGTTGCATCACCGCATAAATGTTTTTGAAATTGCAGCATGCAATGCTGCACACGATCATGGTATAGGGTGAGTAATTCTAATTGTTTGGCGGGATGCAATAAAAGATGCGAATACCAATCAGAGAATGCTAATAGTAATGCGGCTGGTGAGATCCCATTGGTGATTTTACCAATGGTACTTTGTAGCAAATGATCTAATTTTTCAGCATCCGTTTGCATTTGTTATCCTGAATGTAGCCTGGACACGTTTTTTGTGTCCGGGGCTTTCCTCTCCGATTGATAAAATGCCCCGGACACAAAAAACGTGTCCAGGCTACATTATTTCTTTTCGGTTGTTTTGCTGCTCATGGTTTCGCGTTGAATTTGGCACAACTTAGAAAGTTCTTCTAAATTTTCCATGGTCATTAACAAAATGTTTTGCATGTTTTCAATGGAAGCAGCGATATTTTCGTGTAAGCATTCTTTTTGTAATTGCACAAAATCTTCAGGTTTTTTCACATTCGTTAAACGTTTCATTTGTTCTGAAAAACGCGAACATTGGTTGCTGATTAATGACATTTGTTGTTGCGTAAAACGTTGACACATTTCTTGTGTGGTTTTATTCCATTCATTAAGAGGGGTTGCAAAAGATTTGCTGGTTTTAAACCATTGCTCATAATTTTCGGTATACATGAGGGCTCCCTCCAAATGTGCATCATTATCTTAATAGTTATGCTTATATTGTACGCTTAAGGGAGAGAGTGGTCAATGTAATTAGGTGTAAATAGTTGATTTTTCTATATTTTTTGGTTAACTCATGTAATGACCACCATTGATCGAAATATTAGCACCTGTAATATAACCATTATTTTCATCAGCTAAAAACACAGCGACTCTAGCGACTTCTTCCGGGGAAGCAAATCGTCCCATGGGGATTTCTGCTAAAATTTTATTGCGCACTTGTTCAGGAACTGACATTACCATTTCCGTTTCAACGTAACCAGGTGAAATGGTGTTAACCGTAATACCATCTTTCGCCACTTCCTGCGCTAAGGCTTTGGTAAAACCATGCATACCGGCTTTTGCTGCAGAATAATTGACTTGCCCATATCCACCTTTTTGACCGTTGATCGATGAGATATTAATAATTCGGCCAAATTTACGTGTTTTCATATCATTGATTAAAGCATGTGTCACATAAAACAAACTATTCAAGTCGACATTAATCACCGCGTCCCATTCTTCCTTTTTCATACGTGCACACATTGCATCGTGAATAATGCCGGCGTTATTCACCAAGATATCAATTGGGCCAACTTCTGCTTTGATTTTTTTGACCATGACTTCTGAAGAATGAAAATCAGCAACATCACCATAGGCAATGGCAAAGTGATAACCTTGCGCTTCTTGATCTTTTTGCCATTTTTGAGCTTCTTCATGCTTGCGACTGTAAGCGGCTACCACTTGAATGCCTTGATCATGCAATGCACGACAAATTGCATTACCAATACAACCCATGCCACCGGTCACTAATGCCACTTTTTTTGTCATAGATCGCCTTTCTCCATTCGACTTGACTCTACAAACCTTGATGGCTAACCTTGATTCCTGTGATAACGCCCCATTTCCATAGTATAACGAAAAAGGAGTTTTAAAGGTGAAGATCGTCGACCGTTTCGAGGTTCCATATTATCAGTATTTAGATGAAAACGGTCATTTAACAAGCGATGCAGGGGCTTTTGCCAAAGATAGTAAAAGTTTACTAGCGCTCTATCGACTCATGTTACTCATTCGCACCATGGACGCAAAAGCAATTGCTTTGCAACGTACTGGCAAATTAGGCACGTATCCTTCCACGAGAGGCCAAGAAGCTGTGTTTGTTGGTGTTGGCTATGCAATGGATAAAAAAGATGTGTTCGTGCCGTATTATCGAGATATGGGCACTTTAATTCAACGTGGCGTTAGTATGACGCAAATTTTACTGTATTGGGGTGGTGATGAACGCGGCAATGTTTTCACCGACAATAAACAAGATTTTCCTTTTAGTGTCCCGGTCGGTAGTCAACCATTGCATGCAGCAGGGGCCGCCTTTGCGTTGAAATACAAAAAGCAAAAACAAGCCGTTGTGTCAATGTGTGGAGAAGGCGCAACTTCACAAGGCGATTTTTACGAAGCAATGAATGTGGCTGGTATGTGGCAATTACCCGTCGTGTTTGTTGTCTGCAATAATCAATGGGCCATTTCGGTGCCGCGAGATCAACAAACGGCTGCTAAAACGATTGCGCAAAAAGCAATTGCTGCAGGATTTTCTGGTGAGCAAGTGGATGGTAACGATATTATTGCTGTTGTCGAGCGCACACGCGAAGCATTACGCATAGCGCGCGAAAAAAACCAACCCACCTTGTTAGAATTAATTTGCTATCGTCAACATGATCACACCACAGCAGATGATGCGAGTCGTTATGAGCCAAAAAATCAGCGTGAATCAGAATGGAAAAAAGAACCATTTACGCGTTTGCAATTGTATTTAACTGAACTTGGCGTGTTAACCAAAGAAAAAGAAGCAGAAATGTTATCGGAATGCGCAAAAGAAGTAGATATTGCTGTGCAAGCTTATTTGGCAACTCCCGCACAACCGGTCGAATCCATATTTGATTATCTATATGAAACGTTACCCGATATTTATAAAGAACAAAGAGACGCTGTTCTCAGTATGCAAGGGAGTGTGACACATGAGTGAAATGACATTAGTAGAAGCAATTGCAACAGCACTCAGTTATGAAATGAAACAGGATGATAGTGTTATTGTCATGGGTGAAGATGTTGGTAAAGATGGTGGTGTGTTTCGTGCAACATTAGGTTTACTGGATGAGTTTGGTCCTGAGCGCGTATTAGATACACCATTGGCAGAATCCATGATTGCAGGTCTTGCTGTTGGTATGGCTGTGGAAGGTTTAAAACCTGTTGCTGAATTTCAATTCATGGGTTTTATTTATCCTGCGATTGATCAAATCATTAATCACGCAGCACGCATGCGCAATCGTACGCGTGGTCGTTTATCTTGCCCTATTGTTTTTCGTACACCATTTGGTGCTGGTATTCATGCACCGGAACATCACTCAGAAAGTACCGAAGCATTATTCGCGCATATTCCAGGTTTGCGCGTGGTGGTGCCATCATCTCCCGCGCGCGCTTATGGATTATTACTAGCATCCATTCGCGATCCTGATCCGGTGATATTTTTAGAGCCATCACGCTTATATCGTTACGCAAAACAAAAAGTCACCAATGATGGTAAAGCATTACCATTAGATAAATGTTTTACCTTGCGTCAAGGTGATGATGTGACATTAGTAACATGGGGTGCGATGGTGAAAGAAACCCTAGCCGTTGCAGATCAATTGGCAGAAAGCGGTATCACCGCAGAAGTCATTGATGTTGCGACCATTAAACCATTAGACATCGCTACGATTTTTGCATCTGTCGAAAAAACAGGGCGTTGTGTGGTGATACACGAAGCCGCATTAACAAACGGTGTCGGCTCTGACATTGTCGCTCAAGTTGCTGAGAAAATGTTATTCGCATTAAAAGCACCACCGATACGCGTGACCGGTTTTGATACGATCGTGCCATATGCACGCTTAGAAAAATATTATATCCCTACTGAAGACAGAATTTTAAATGCCGTACACGGCTTGATGGAGTTCGCATGAAAATATTTTATTTACCTGATTTGGGCGAAGGTTTGGCTGAAGCTGAAATTAGAGAATGGTATGTTAAAGTAGGTGATACCGTCACCGTTGATCAACCCTTAGTGTCGATGGAAACAGCAAAAGCGATTGTTGATGTGCCATCACCTTATGCGGGCAAAATTTTACGATTGCACGGCAGCGCAAACGATATTATTAAAACCGGCGCACCGTTTATTGAATATGAAATAGCAGGTGCTAGTGCTGAAAAACCAGCTGATAAAGGCAGTGTAGTTGGAAAATTAGAAAGTAGTGAAAAAAAATGGGATGATGGGGATGTTATCATTGGTAGTGCGACCTCCACTAATGTCACCATCAAAGCAATGCCTGCAGCGCGTGCGCTGGCAAAAGAATTAAATATTGATTTGGCTACTGTAAAAGCAACAGGACCTGGCGGTTTAATCACCGCGAATGATGTGAAAAATAGTACGTCGACTTCATCGCAACCTCAACACACCACAACCGAAGCGCATGAAGTTGAAAATATCCACGGTGTGCGCCGCGTCATGGCACAAACCATGATGCTATCACAACGTGAAGTGGTGCCAGTTACGATTATCGAAGATGCTGATATTACTAATTTACCATTGGATGAAGATTTAACAGTCGCATTATTGATGGCGATGACAAAAGCGGCACAAGCGGAACCGGCATTAAACGCCTGGTTTGATGCTAAAACATTCGAGAGAAAAATTTTTACAAACGTGCATATTGGTATGGCAGTAGATTCTGTCGAAGGTTTATTTGTGCCCGTCATTAAAAATATCGAACAATACGATAAAAAATCTTTGCGTGCGAAAATTGATGAATTGAAGTTAGGTGTCAAAAAGCGTGAATTAAATGCCAAAGAAATGCAGGGCGCCACGGTCAGCTTATCTAACTTTGGTATGATTGCAGGACGTTATGCAACCCCTGTGATTGTGCCACCAGCGGTTGCGATTTTAGGTTGCGGTCGAGTGCGAAGTGCACCGGTTGTTGCTGATGGTAAAGTGGTGGTTGGTAGGATATTGCCATTATCGTTTACGTTTGATCATCGAGCAGTGACCGGTGGAGAAGCGACAAGATATTTGAAAGTGGTAGTGGATTATTTGGAAGGTAAATAAATTTTTTTGGTCACTCGGGGTGAATATAAAGTTCGTCATTGAGAGGAATTTGTTGTCATTGCGAGGAGCGACAACTACCGTCGTCATTGCGAGGAGCGTAGCGACGAAGCAATCCAGATTTTGATTTTCCTTGAAAAGCTGGATTGCTTCGTCGCTACGCTCCTCGCAATGACCAGCTTTAGATTTACCCAAGGATGACACAAAACAAACTTACGTTTATTGTTGTGGTTGTGCGGGTTGTTGTACTGGTATCACAATACCCGGAATCCCCGACTGTTGCATTTGAATATTATGTTGCTTTTTCATCTCTTCCACATTTTTATTCAAATCTGTCGCTAAATCTTTCAGGGTGTTTTGTAAACTGTGCGGACCATCTTGGAATTGCAAATCTTGTGACATTTTTTGTCGTTGTTGTTGCGTTGTGCTTGGATCTAAAAATTGAAACACTTGATAACTCTTTGGAACACCGCTTGGATCATTTACCGTTTTTTGCATTACAGAAATACCTGCGGGACCATTCGTTGTGGCTAAATCAGTGATTTTTGCCCAACCCACATTACCATTGCGTGGATCGCCGATTTTTACCCATTGCCCATCAGGCGTTGAAAAAATAGGAATAAATCCTTTTGTTGAATCAAATGTGCCGACTATTTTTGCGGCTGCTTGTGGTTGATCGTATAAATTAATATCTTTTGCGATCGCACATTTTGCGAAAAAAAATAAGCTTACAATAAATAGTAAGTTTACAAACAATGACATAGCGCGCGAGAGAAATGGCATGAAACCCTCCGTGGAAATTTTTTATTGTATAGTCTTTTGATTTTAATACTAGTTTAAAACTAATGGAAGAGAGATGATTCCAGATAGATGTTAAATCAGGTATTATATTAATTAGATAATAAAAAAACGCGTGCAAAAACGGGGAATAAAAATGAAACGGATTGCACTCACTCTTGTCGCGGTTTTAATAATGTTGGGACTTATCTACCAACTTATTATTATTAATTCACCAGATGCTGCATTATCTGAAGCTAAAATTATTAGTTTAGCTTTTTTATCAGAATTTATTTTATTTTTTGCAACCGTTATCTTGTTGCGAAATATATATCTGCAAAAAAATAAAATCTCACAGCTTAAAGTCGAACGACATGAATTACAAAAAAAAGCTTCTAGCGATAATTTTTTAAATAATAATTTATTTAATCACACCAACACGGCTGTCATGCTAGTAGCATTAGATGGCAAAATCCAACAAGCGAATCAAGCGTTTTATCGCATACTAGGTTATAGCGTTAGCAAAAAAACACCGAATTTAAATTATTTTTTGTTAATTGACCCCAAAGATTTTAGTGACTTACAGGTTCACTTGCAGGATTTAATTGACGGCACCTTATCTGTGTATCAATGCGAACAACAATGCTTAAAAAAGAATGGCGAAATGATGTGGTCAAATACAACATTGTCCATGTTACGAGATGAAGACAATCGTCCTGTGCATTTTATTGTTCAACTTGAAAATATCACGTTGCAAAAACGCGCAGAAGAACGTTTGCAACACATGGCGTATCATGATCCACTCACAGGGCTTGCTAATCGCAATAAGCTCGAGCAATTTATTAATCATGTGATTGCAACATCTCGTCGTCAACAAACTGGTTTTGCTGTCATGTTTATCGATTTAGATCGGTTTAAAAATGTGAATGATTCAGTCGGGCATGATGCTGGCGATATGTTGTTACAAATTGTTTCAGAACGGTTAGAAAGTGCAGTGCGCAATTCTGATATGGTGTCCCGATTGGGCGGTGATGAATTTATTATTTTAATAACCGATGTCAAAAAACCTCAAACAGTCGCAGCCATTGCTAAAAAGATATTAGAAAATGTGCTGCGGGTGATTTCTATTAATGATCAAGAAATTTATATCACAACGAGTATTGGTATTAGTATTTATCCAAACGACGGTCAAAATATGCAAACGCTATTAAAGCATGCTGATTTAGCGCTATATCGTGCCAAAGAGCATGGTAGAAATAATTATGAATTTTACGCTAATGAAATGACAAACCAAGCTCAGGAAAAATTATTGTTACAAAACGCTCTAGGACACGCATTAGCCAAAAATGAATTTTTATTAAATTATCAACCGAAAATGGATTTAAAAACCCGAAAAATTACTGGTATTGAGGCACTTTTACGCTGGAAAAATAAAGATTTTGGCAGCATCACACCGGATGAAATCATAGCGCTTGCTGAAGAAACTGGGTTAATTATTCCTGTTAGTGACTGGGTATTAGAAAATGCCTGTACGCAATTAAAAAAATGGCATGATCAAGGCATGACGTCACTTACCATGGCAGTCAATTGTTCCGCACGACAATTTAAAAACGTGACTTTTGTTGATGATGTCTTAGCTATTTTAAATAAGACAGGTGTTTCGCCACGCTCACTTGAAATGGAAATCACAGAAAGTATCATCATGGATGATCCTGAAAATACATTACGTGTTTTATTTGCTTTAAAAGACATTGGTGTGAAAATTGTCATTGATGATTTTGGAACCGGATATTGGTCGTTAAATAATTTAAAGCAATTATCAATTGATAAAATAAAAATCGACAAATCATTTATCCGTCATGTCACAACGGATGAAACATCTGCTACTATCACGACAGCAATTTTAGCAATGGCCAAAAAAATGGGTTGTGAAACGATTGCGGAAGGTGTTGAAACACATCAACAATACGCTTATTTAGAACGCGAAAATTGCAATGAAATTCAAGGTTATTATTTAACAAGACCATTAAATGAAGACATGATGACGAACTTCTTGAAGCATCCGATTCCGGATGCGGAATCGATATCTAAAACAGAAATTATAAGTTAATTGTTCGACTTTTTCGTGAACTCAAATGTTTGCGATAACGCCTTTTTTCGTTAGAAAAACGGTTTGAATTTGACAAAAATAAATACAATCTGTATGATCAGATCATAAAATATTCATTTAATTGTTAAATCGTATAAAAACAATAAGTTAGATACACACAGCCACATTCAAATGAGGTTCTTAGATTATGTTTTCCAATTCGATTGCGCAAACTAGTACGACAACGTTGTCTGAGGACGATTGGGCTGTTTTAATAAATGATATTTTGGATGTGCAGACGGTAAAACGTATTCTGCGCAACGATTTCACCTTAAAAAAACTAAAATTAAGTAACAAAAATATCACTGATGCGCAATTCCAAGTGCTAATGCGCTTATTGGCAAATAATACCAAAGTAACGACATTGGACTTGCGCGGTAACAACCTTAGCACCGAGAGTGCGAAATTGTTAGCTTTGAGTCCAACATTGCAGCATTTGGATTTAAGTGGCAATAGAATTGATGAAGAGGGTGCATGTCTTTTGGCGGGCAATCAAAAACTGTTAAGCTTGAACCTAAATTCAAATCATTCATATGATATAGAGCATTCACAAAACTTTAAGAGAATTGGGGATAAAGCTGCAAAAGCATTCGCCTTAAATAAGACATTGCAGTACTTAGATGTTAGCAATAACGATATTGGTACGGATGGCGTCATTGAGCTTGCTGGGAACAATACACTAAAGAGCCTTAACATCATCCATAGCAACATAAGGAGCAGTCTATCAGCGGACATTGCGCTTGCTAACAATAAAACAATTAGATATTTGTCTGTTAACAATAGTTGCTCTGAAGGTGTACAGAGGTTAGCTGCAAGTCGCACACTTCAATACTTGAATGTGAGTTTAAATAGTATAAATAGGCAAGTTCTTGTAACACTGGCTGCGAATAAATCAATTAAGACCTTGGATGTGTCCCATTGTAAAATTGATGATGACGATGTGAGTATATTGGCTCGGAATCAGACAATTACACATTTAATAATAGCTTTTAATAAAATTGGTCTCAAAGGCGCACAAGCATTGGCAGAGAATCCAATTATAAAGAATTTGGATATTAGCTATAATAAAATTGGTGACAATGGAATGATCCCATTAGCTACAAGCGCAACGCTAAATACTTTATGTGCAAATATGACTGGTCTCGGTATTGCGAGCCTCGAAGCACTCAGGGTGAATCGGTCAATCAAATATTTAAGTATAGCAAGTAATGATATTGATGATGATGGTGCAAAGATTATTTCCATGAATCAAGTAATAGAAAAATTATCAATAGGCGATAACAAAATAACTAACGCAGGAGCCGAATACTTAGCGTTAAATAAAATATTTCGTGATTTAGCTGTTGGCGGCAATGCAATCGAGGATGATGGTGCAAAAAAGATTGCAGCGAATTCTTTTCTTAAAAAAGTAGACATGAGTGCCACTCAGATTGGGAAGAAAGGATTGATAGCGTTATTAGCGAATAAAAAATTTAAAAGGTTATCTTGCGTAACGACTAATATGGAAATAGAAGTTACTGATTTGCATGTGTTAACGCGTAATAAAACGCTTAGAAAATTAAACATTAATGGCACCATTAGTAATGATTCAATAAAAAAGCTTGTGCTTGATTCAATTGCAAAGAATCGAGCGTTTTATTATTCATTACTCCCTATGGCAATCGTATTTAATCAGCTAGCACATAGTAATGACAGTTATCATGCTTTGCGGAATTATCCGTTTTTGTGGATCATAGCTTGGCTGCATGAGATGGAGGATTTGTCTTATGAAATGATAAGCAATGTTGAGAAAGTCAGTGCTTCGTGTGGACGTATTTATGCAAAGAGAGCAGATGCACTTTTGTTTTCACAAAGCGTGTCGAGTAATAGTGGGGTTAATGCAAGCGAAAAGACAGTGAGTCTTAAGAAGTAGTAGCCTGGACACGTTTTTTGTGTCCGGGGTTTATTTCTCCGACAACCCAAAAACCCCCGGACACAAAAAACGTGTCCAGGCTACATCAATGCATCGCGTAATGTCCGTCGCATAATCTTATTGGAAGCCGTTTTCGGCAATTCTTTCATAAAAACGATATCGCTGATTCTAAACAATGGATTCAAAGCAGTATTAATCCGCTTTTGCATCAAAGGCAACATTGTGTCTTTACTCAACTCCACATCCGTCGCCGCCACAATAATCAAGCGTGTAGGCCCATTATCACTCGGTGGTAAGGCGATTGCCGCTAATTCGACAATATCATCCATGCCAGCAAGCGCACGCTCAATTTCAGCCGCACTGATTTTAATGCCACCCAAATTCATCGTATCATCAACACGACCTAATACTCGATAATAGCCATTTGCTAAGCGCTCTACTTCATCGCCATGCCGACGCAAGATTGCACCATCTGAAGCTTTGGGCATATTTGCAAAATACACACGATGATGATCTGCATTTATTAACGTAGTCGATAAACCAATGGTCGGTGGCACAATAGCCACTTCACCTTTATTGGTTTCATTACCTTCTGTATCTAAAATTACAATACGGGTGCCGATCGTTGGTGTTGAAAATTCTGCAGGAATATTTTTTTGCACCACGGTCGAAGAAATATAAGCTCCGCCAATTTCTGTTCCACCGCAATATTCAATCACCGGTTTATTGCCACCTAATTGCATTAAAAATTGCATATCACCTGCATTTGAACATTCACCGGAAGAACTAAACACTTTGATGCTGCTAAAATCGATATCTTGCATACAATGCGATTGACGCCACGCAGCCACAATGGTTGGTACAATGCCAAGCATTGTTACTTTGGCTTGTTGCACAAACTCGCCAAACGCACGTTCTTTCGGCGAATCAGTATATAAAGCAACGGTTGCTTTATGCATTAACCCAGCAAATAACAGCCAAGGTCCCATCATCCAACCTAAATTAGTTGGCCATGCAAGCACATCGCCAGGTTTAATATTTTGGTGAAAATAAGCATCCGAGGCGACACGAATGGGGGTTGTGTGGTTCCAAACAATGGCTTTCGGTTCACCCGTCGTACCAGATGAAAATAAAATGTGTAACGCAGCCATAGGATCACGGCTGACTGATTGTAATTGTTGTTCAATTTGTAAAAAATCACCCATTAACGCATCTTGTTGACGCAAATCGATTGTTTGTTTATTTTCTTGATGAACAATTATTTTATCGCATTCGGTCATTTTAACTTTTTCATATAGTGAAAATACTTTGCTATTGCGACCTATCGTATTTTGCGTAAATACTATTTTAACCTTCGCAATTTTAAAGCGTAACGCTATCTCACTTGCAGAAAAGCTATCAGCAACTGAAACAACAACACCGCCCATATGAATAATAGCGAGATAAATCGCACATGCCATCGGATTCATCGCCATGACTAAGCCAACAGCATCATCTGCTTGTATGCCAGCTTGCTGTAAACTATAACTAATGCGTTGCACTAAATGTCGCAATTCACCATATGTCATTTGTTTTAAAAGTTGTGATTCATCTAAATAAATAAAAGCAGGCGTGTCATCTGGTGCCTGAAAACAACTATCGACAATATTTAATTGAGCATTCGGGAACCAAGTGACGTGTTCAGCGTCAGCGCGTAATGCGCACGTTTTGGTCGCAGGCTGCTTAAAAAGAATAGGGAGGGAAGAAACTACTTTTTGCCAAAAAGCTTCATATTCCGTATATGACCACTGATGAAAACTGGTGACATTTGCATAGCCTAATTCTTGCATCCATTTTGCAATATTAGCTGTTTTTAAAATAGTGTCATCAGGTAACCAAGTGTCCATGAATTAATTCCATAATTTTAAACGAACACAACCATGCAAGATGACGCATTGCATGGTTGGATTTTGACGGTTAAGAAAAGCAGAAACTAATCTAACATTCCGTATTGCTTTAATTTCTTGCGTAACGTGCCACGTGAAATACCGAGAATATGCGCCATTTTAACTTGATTGTAGTGCGTATGATTGATTAGCACTTCAAGTAATGGACGTTCGATTTCTTCTAATAAAATAGAGTAAAAATCGATTGGTTGTTCACCACCAATATTCGCGAAATAATTGCGTAACGTTTCTTTGACGACTTGTTTGAGCGTGATGGTTGACAAATCATCAGCTGTTGCCATAGTTTTATTCATAGATCAAACTCCATACTTTCCCTAGCATTATACAAATAGAACGCCTATCCATGACATTTGAAACCAAAAACCCGGATAAGGGGATTAAATGCCTTAAATTAAGACATTTCCGCTGTTTTATTTTGCTCTGTGTTTTCCATGTCGCTATCAGAATCCATAGAATTTTGAGGCAAAGTAATCACATTTGCGGTTGATTTTTTTACACTGGATTTTTTGGATTTACTTTTCTTTGATTTTGCGCTGGTGGATGTTGCTTTGGTTTTCATCGCTTTTAATTTGCTTGCCCAATCTTTTTCAAATGCCGCTAAGTGTTTACGTAATGCTACAACGCGTGCATTTTTTTGAATAGCTTCAGCTAATGAAGAAGCAGTTGCTTCTAATTGTTTGGTAGTGGTTGCAATTGCTTTAGCAATACTGTTTGCTTTAACGCGATTTTTTGCTTTGCTAGCTTGTAATTTTAATTTTGCAAGTGTCGCTTTGATTTTGCTTTCTACTTTGCGTAAGCCATCAACTTCTTTTGAAAATTGTGTTGCAAGCTTAGCTGGGATTTCAGAAAACATTTTTTCTAAGTTGTTTTTTGCTGCAGTATTTGTTTTTGTAGCTTTTCGCTTCGTTTTGCTCGGAGCGGATTTTCTTCGTGACATGTTTTTTATTCCTTAATTAAAACGGTGAAATCAAGATGGTAAAATTTAACATTCTTCTGGCCAGTATGTCTACTGTAGATATACAAAATGATCATAAAGGTTAAACTTTGTTGCATTCATGAGAAGAACTCATTAAAGTACAAAAATGGAATAGTTGTGAGAGCCTAACTATCCAGTTTTTTTGGTGACGGAGCCAAAGTAAAATGAGTAACGTAAGTTTAAAAGAACAGCTACAGGCAATGGTTTCAAAAATCAGCGACAAGCAAGAAAAACCATCTACACCTAATAAGGCGGCTAATATTAGTTCGCGCACTAGCGCACCCAAAACGGCGCCGCAGACTAAAGCGAGACCGCAAGCAAGAGCCGTGGCACCAAAACCAAAATGGTTAGAACACGCATTATATGGCGTAGAATTATTAAAAGCCTATTTCCCCCATTGTTTTCTGTCCGGATCTGCTGTTAAGCCTTTGAAAAAAGGTATAAAACAAGATTTGGTGAAATTTCTCAGCACCCTTGATACTATAGTGACCGAAGACAAAGCATGCATGGTAAAAAGTCTAACCTATTACGTAAATACGGCTGCTTACCACAAAGGGGTTGTTGAAGGCGCATCACGGATCGATCTAGACGGCAATACTGCTGGAGTCGTGACTGCGGATGAAGCAACCTATTCGGCCGATCGACAGCAAGCCAAACGTCAGGCCAAACTCGCCTCCTCTCCCCGTGCGCAGTCTGCGGCAGCAGAAGCCGCTACAGAATAACAAATACTAAATCTGCCACTTCACATTAAAATAAGCAAAAAAAGAGGGTTTTTATGTCACAGCTTTCCCGTCGTCTTTCTCCAATGACATTATTTATGCTATGTATGAACGGATTAATCGGATCAGGTTGGTTATTTGCGCCATTATATGCGGCAAAAATTGCCGGTCCCGCATCGATGATTTCATGGACCATTGGTGGGCTTGCTTCGATGTTGATCGCTTTTACCTTTGCTGAATTGGCCAGTATGTTACCGATTGCAGGCGGAACGGCACATATTCCACAATTAAGTCACGGTGCATTCACTAGTTTCATTTTAAGTTGGATTGCTTGGCTTACGTCATTAATTTTAGCACCGATCGAAGTGCAAGCAGTATTGCAATACGCATCGCTTTATTTTCCAAGTTTAACGCATCAAGTAAATGGTATACCTGTATTGAGTATCACGGGCTATATTTGGGCGGCAATACTAATGATTACACTATGTGTCGTTAATATTGTTAATTTCAAAGCGTTAGTTCGATTTAATTTTATACTGTTCGTATTTAAATTTTCAGTGATCTTTTTAACCATCTTTTTAATTATTCATGCACGCTTTAATCCAAGCAATTTCGATGGTGCGTTATCAGCCGCGGGTTCTATCGATGGCTGGAAAGCAATTTTAAGTGCTGTTGCAACAGGTGGTATTGTCTTAGCATTTAACGGTTTCAAAAATGGTGTTGAATTAGCGGGTGAGGCAAAAAATTTAAAAGTAGCGATTCCGCTGGCGACTGTTGGTTCTGTGGTTGCTTGTTTATTTCTATATTTAGGCTTACAAATTTGTTTTATCGGTGCATTAGAGCCTGCATCCATCGCTAATGGTTGGGGCAATTTAAGTTTTAGCGGTGATATTGGGCCATTCGTAGGTTTAGCAGCAGGTTTGGGTTTGTTTATCTTGTTAAAATTGCTATATTTAAACTCGATGGTGTCACCATTAAGTGCAGGTTTAGTTTATGTTACATCCACCGCGCGTATCTTATATGCAATGAGCCGTATTGGTTATGTTCCTAGATTTTTATCACGCTTAAATCATCAAAATTTCCCAGTATGGGCCATTGTCGTTAATTTTGTATTAGGCATGATGTCATTCTTACCTTTACCGGGTTGGCAAGCGATGGTGAATTTCTTGGTTTCTGCCATGGTGATCACCTATGCTATGGGTCCGATCGCGTTATTGTGCTTAAGACTAACATTGCCTGAAAAAGAGCGCCCATTTCGCTTACCAATGGCTACCCCATTATGTTGGTTAGCATTTTATAGCTGTAACTTATTTAGTTATTGGACAGGATGGGATACGATTTCTAAGTTAGCCATTGCTCTTTGTATTGGTCTTGCTTGTTTTAGCGTTTCTTATTTGCGCGGTAGTGTCAAAATGCAACGCCATGAATTAAAATCAGCTATGTGGGTATTACCTTATTTATTTGGCTTAGTGGTGATTTCATATTTAGGTTCATTTGGTGGTACTAATCTTATACCTTTTGGTTGGGATTTCTTAGTGATTGCCATTTTTAGTATTGTGATTTTACAAATTGCGATTAGAAGTCGAGCGGTACTGACTTCTGAAGAAGTATCAGATTATTTAATTTCAAAAACAATTGCATTAGAACATTAATGACTTGGTAAACAATAAGGAAATAAAATGACGACTAACACGGATGTTGTCTTTACCAGCGAGCCTCTCGCTGGCATTTTGCAAATTCACCTAAATCGCCCGCAACAATTAAATGCATTGAGTGAGCAAGTGCTCACTCATTTGTCTTCGCTCTTTCAGATCGCAAAACAAGATAGTGCTATTAAAGCTATTTTATTAACTGGTGAAGGCAAAGCATTTTGCGCTGGCGCTGATATTAAACAATTAGCAAGCTTAGATGGTTTAACGGGCTTAACGTTTGCAAAACTTGGGCAAGCAACGTTTCGGGCGTTAGAGACATTAGGTAAACCCTCTCTTGCTGCTATTCAAGGCTTCGCATTCGGCGGTGGTTGCGAATTAGCAATGTCTGCAACGATGCGCATGGCTGCTGAAAATACGTTGTTTGGGCAACCTGAAGTGAACTTAGGCGTGATTCCAGGATTTGGTGGCACGCAACGGTTAGCACGTTTAATTGGCAAGGGTCGCGCGTTAGATTTATGTTTAACCGGCAGACGTTTTAGTGCTGAGGATGCTTTGCAATGGGGTTTAATTTCAGAAGTAACACCGGAAGCCGAATTAACCTCACGGGCATTAGCCACACTGAAAAAATTAGTGACTTTTCCACCTGTTGCTTTGCAAAGTATCATGACAGTGATAGATCAAGGTTATGATTTACCGTTGGTCGAAGCCTTAGAATTAGAAGCGCTGCATTTTGCCCTTTGTTGCACGACAGCTGATAAAACAGAAGGGGTTGAAGCATTTTTAGCGAAACGCCCACCGGTATTTGAAGGAAATTAAAATGGATGTTTTGTTTGATGTGATTGAAGGTAACAATGGCCATTTGGGATTAATCACATTAAATCGCCCCAAAGCTTTAAATTCGTTAAATCCAGCAATGATTGCAGCCATGCAACAGCAATTATCGGTTTGGGCGATGAATGCCGCGATTAAAGCAGTTGTTATTAAAGCAGCAGAGGGTCGCGCTTTTTGCGCCGGTGGTGATTTGCGTCAAGCCTATGAGGCTGCTAAAAATAAAGATATACGCTTATTAAAATTCTTTGCTGATGAATATGAATTAAATAAATTAATTTTTCATTATCCAAAACCCTATATCGCTTTGATGGATGGTATTACCATGGGTGGTGGTGCGGGTATTTCAATTCATGGCTCTCATCGTGTTGCTACTGATAAAATGTTATTTGCTATGCCAGAAACGGCTATTGGTTTTTTCCCAGATGTGGGTGGTACTTATTTTTTACCAAGACTTGTTGGTGAAATAGGGATGTATTTGGCATTAACCAGCGCGCGTATTGATGCTGATGATTGTGCCGCATTAGGAATTGCACCATTTAAATTAGCCAGTGATGATTTACCTAAATTAATTAACGTACTCGCTAGCACTGATTTGGGTGACGATGCTAACCAGTCAGTCACCAAAGTAATTAACCATTTTCAAATCACACCGAATGTTAGCAAATTAATGCAACAACAAAAAAAAATCGATCAGTATTTTGCTGCTGATAGCGTTGAAAAAATTCTCGCAACCCTTGAATCATCAGATGACCCATTCGCTAAAGAAACAGCAGATATATTACTGACAAAATCACCGACCAGTTTAAAAGTTACGTTTGAAGCATTGCAACGCGGGAAAAAATTAGATTTTGATGCTTGCATGCAGCAAGAATATTATCTAGTTCGCGAATTTATTCAGAGCCATGATTTTAGCGAAGGCATTAGAGCAGTACTGATTGACAAAGACCAACAGCCAAAATGGCAACCTGATAATCTGCATGGGGTTACGCCTGATATGATTGCGCCGTATTTTCCATAAGTTGTCTTCATTTGTGCGCTTCGCGCTGTTGCATCTAACTGTCATCCCGGACATTTTTACCAAAAAACGGTAAAAATTCCGGGATGACAATCCGATGACAATTTGATGCAACAAAGCCATCCGGGGTTAAAATATCGCGCGAAGCGTACATAAACAACTTCAAAATATCGACTATACTCAAAATAAGACATCCATAAAAGGAGACCCATCTCGTACATAACTGCTTGTTAATAATAAAAAAATATTATACATACGAGGGAGGTACGTTGCATGTTATTACCTTTACAAATCACTATTAGAGATTTACCCGCATCCGTTGTTATTGAAAATCATATCCGCAAAAAAGCTGAAAAGCTAAACCGCTATTGTGACCAAATTAGTAGTTGTCGAGTTGTGATTGAGCTTGCTCAAAAAAGCAAACATCACGGTCGATTATTTAACGTCCGAATCGACATTACTGTGCCAGGAAAAGAATTAGTGGTGACCAAGAAACAAAATGAAGATGTGTATATCACGATTCGCGATGCATTTAACGCTGTATATCGCCAATTAGAAGAGCACACGCGTAGACGTCATGGACATGTGAAAAAACATAATGACGTATTACACGGTAAAATTTGTCGTCTCATGCAAACGGATGGCTATGGTTTTATCGAGGGCACCGATGGTAATGAATATTATTTTAGTATGACCAATGTGAGTTATCCAAGTTTTCAACAACTACTGATAGGGGATGCTGTGGAATATCAAGGTGAGTGTTTTAACGATGGTCAACATGCCCACCATGTAGTCTTAGAAAAACGCCGCGAAGAAGTCATTTAAAGCCGCAAAAAAACTCCTCCCTAAGCGAGTTGGGGAGGAAGTAGGCAAATCTGAGTTGTTTCAAAAAAGCTTTAAGAACGTATACTGCATTCGCATTGTGGCTTATAGGGTGGCACATACGCTTGGCCTTTAGCCAATTGTATATGATGGCCTTTGACGCTTTGGAATGAGGCCTTATTAGCAGCTGCATGACCATTCATACCATAAGCTATTGTTACTAAAAATAATAATAATTGGCAGGTCGTAATCTTTGCAACTTTCATCACCGCGGTGCGCATAACACGTCTCCTCACTTTTTCGAGATTTATAGTCCAAGTATAGTGCAATAAATCGTATTTGCATGATAATTGGGCATAAAAACCAGTGGCAATGATTTGTCACCAGCATATAATGGCGAAAATTGACCGGAAAAGGAGACGCTCATGCAAATCATTACAAGTTTGAACGAAATTATTAACGAACATCATTTACTAAAACATATGTTTTACCAAGCATGGTCAAGTGGGCAATTATGCAAAGCCACTTTGCAAACCTACGCTGAACAATATTACGCGCAAGTACAATCTTTCCCACGTTTTATTTCACGTGTTCATACCGGTTGCCCTGAAATTGCTGCGCGCAAAGTATTATTAGAAAATTTAGTCGATGAAGAAATTCATGGCACAGACCATCCTGCTCTTTGGATGCAATTTGCCGAAGGCTTAGGTGCAACGCAAGCATCCGTCAAAAATGCTAAACCATTAGCAGAAACAGATGCAATGGTTGATAAATTTTATGAATTAGCAGAACGCGATTGGCGTGATGGCTTATGCGCACTTTATGCTTATGAATATCAAGTTCCAGAAATTTCAAAATCTAAAATTGCTGGCTTAAAAGAGTTTTATGGCATTCATGATGAAAAAACCCTAGAGTTTTTCACCGCTCATCAAACCTATGATGTCGGTCATGCTAACCAAGTAGCAAGCTTAATCGAACGTTATGTTGATAAAGATTATGCTGAAAAAGCAACCAAAGAAGCAGCAATGGCGTTATGGGGCTTTTTAGACGGCATGTGTCACGTAGCAGGAATTAGTTGCTAAGCTTTTGTAGCCTGGACACGCTTTTTGTGTCCGGGTTTGTTGTATCTGGATACATCTTTACGCACAAAAAACCCGGACACAAAAAGCGTGTCCAGGCTACTTTGTTAAGAGATACCTGTTGCAGAGAAGGTTGCCGTAGTTGAACCAGGACCTGTCAAGGTACAAGTTACAGTGGTACCAGAAGAAGCAGTAGCCGATGTAATGGTATAACCGCTAGGCAAGCCGCCTTGTAAAGACGTTGCAACGTCAGTACAGTTTGATACTGCATTACCCAATGATGAACTTAATGAACGCGCAGCGTAGTTGCTAGCATTAGCTGAAGATAAGGCACCAGCAATTGCATTTGTTGCCGCAGAATTGGCATTTGACGTTAAACTAATAAATTTTGGTACCGCAACAGCAGCAAGAATACCGATGATGGCGATAACAATGACTAATTCGATCAGTGTAAAGCCTGACTGAGATTTTCTTCCCTTCATTATACAACTCCCTTTGAAGTTTACGATTATGTATGTACTAAATTTATCATATTCCAAATAGGTAAATATACCCCTAAGGCTATTATTAATATAAGCCCTGAAACGACAGCAATCAATATTGGGCCAATTAAGTCACTGATACGCTTTAATTCGAAAACAATTTCTTCACTATGAAAAGTCGCAATGTATTTAAGGGCAGGTGTTAATTCCCCGTTTTTTTCACCCACCGCTAAAATTTGTATTTCAAGTTGGGTAAAAAGTGGGATTTTATTAATAGAGCTTACAAAAGAGGAACCGCGTTCAATCGCTTCTTGAGCGTCAGCAATTTGATTTTGGATGTAGGTATTATCAATAATTTCACGCACCAGGGTTAGTGATTGCGTGATGGATAAGCCTGAGCTATGCATAATTGCCAACGATTGCGCGAAACGAATCAAGATAATACGACGTAATAAACTACCAAATACAGGCAGCGACAAAAGCAATTTATCGAATTTGGCTTTACCAATAGGGCTTCTGATATAGCGCATCAAGTAAAAACCGATGATGCCGAAAGCCATTAAAAAATAGATACCATAATGCATCATGACATTGGAGCTACCAATTAACAATCGCGTTTGCCAAGGCAAAGGCACCGTTAAATTGACATAAAACCTACCAAAAGAAGGTATTACAAATATATTTAAAACAATAATAGCGAGTATAATGGAAATTAAAACAAAAATAGGATACCGAAAAGCTGATTTTACTTGTTTCAAATTGTTGGCATCAAATTCTAAGTATTCATGAATATGTTCAAATGCCTTATCCAGATGCCCCGTATTTTCACCTATACGAACAATGTTGATAATCAGGGGCGAAAAGACTTTAGGGTAATGTTCAAGCGAGCTTGCAAGGCTTTGGCCTTTTTCTAAATATTGAATGACGCCTAATAATGCTTTCGCTAGACGTTTACTACGCGTGTGCGCGGATAATTGTTTAAAGGCAGTGACCATGGGCACACCCGCCTGATATAGCAATTTCATTTGGCGAGAAAAAATAGCTAATTCTTGTTTGTGTAAGGCTTCACCTTGCATCCAATTTTCAAAATTTTCGGCAAAGGCGGATTTTTCTTTGAAAAGCTTAATTTCTAGTGGAAAAATACCTTCATTGATTAAATCATTATTTAATTGATCAAGTGTTGAGGCAAAGCGAGACCCTGTGCGCATGACGCCATTTTTATCACGTGCTTTGTAAGAAAACTGGGGCATGTCGTGTTTCCTTAAATTTCACCAGCCATGCGAATCACTTCTTGAATTGTCGTGGTGCCAGCAACCGCGATATCTAAAGCGCTTAAGACTAATGGGCGGTAGAGCGGCACTTTTTTAGCAAGATTGATAAATAGACTTACATCATCGATTCGTAGTGCATCAATTAATTCAGGTGTCATCGGTAATATTTCAAAAACTGGGATTCGCCCTAAATAGCCTGTGTGATGGCAATAGGTGCAACCGGTGCCATGCATAAAAACGGCGGACGTCAGTTTAGGGTCAACTGTTGTTAACCAAACGCGTTCTGATTCTGTTAATTCATAGGGGGTTATACATTTTTCACAAATGCGGCGCACTAAACGTTGCGCAATCACTGCACGTAAAACACTGGCGACTAAATACGATGGCGCACCCATATCTAATAAACGTGTGGTACTACTGATAGTGTCGTTAGTGTGTAATGTTGTTAATACAAAGTGACCGGTCATGGCTGCGCGCAGCGCAATTTCCATGGTTTCTTTATCACGCAATTCACCAATCATGATAATGTCTGGATCTTGACGCAAAATAGAACGCAAAACATTTGCAAATGTTAAATCAATTTTAGCATTCACTTGAATTTGATTGATGCGTGGTAAGCGATATTCTACCGGGTCTTCAACCGTGATTATTTTATCTTCAGGACTATTTAAGGTATTTAAAGAGGCATATAAAGTCGTTGTTTTACCGCTACCGGTAGGGCCTACGATTAATAACAATCCATAGGAAGCCATTAGCACTTGACGATAATAATGCAAAATATTATCGGGCATGCCGATTTGATCAAGTTGTAAGATATCCGCCGATTGATTTAGCAAACGCATCACAACGGATTCACCATATTGCGTTGGCAATGTTGATACACGAACATCAAAAATTTTATTGTTAACTTTAATAGAAAAACGACCATCTTGTGGTAAGCGTTTTTCAGCGATATTTAATGAAGCAACTAATTTGATGCGTTGCACTAACGCTGCAGCAATGGCTTTTTCATCAATGATTTGTTCTTGCAAAACACCATCGACACGTAAGCGAATACGCAATACTTTTTCATCAGGTTCAATATGAATATCAGATGCATTAATTTGCACGGCGTCTTCGAAAATGGAACGCAGTAAATTCACAACCGGCATATCTTCAGAAGACATATCTTGCGTTTCTGAAAATAAATTCATTTCACTAGGGCTTAATTCTGCCGATAAACTTTCGGCGAAGTGGGAAATTTCTTCTGAACGACGGTAGAGATTATCTAATACAAATAATAAATCATCTTCGCGCACTAAGGCTAAATGAACTCGTTTTGCTAAAATTTGAGAGATTTCATCATAGGCGACTAAATCTTGCGGGTCGACCATGCCGACTAAATAACCATCATCTTCTCGTTTTAAAACAATAGAGCGGAAATGACGAGCATAAAATTCAGGTAAAACATGCACTAATTCGGGGTCAAGTTTGTATTCTTGTAAATCAATGAATGGAATTTTTAATTGAATGGCGAGTAAGCTTAATAGTTTATCTTCTTTGATGTAGCCTAAATCAACTAAAATTTCACCTATTTTTTTATCGGATTTTTTTTGCGTCTCTAGCGCAAGCTCGAGTTGTTCTTTGGTAATTAATTTATTTTCTAATAAGATTTCGGCGATATAGGTTTTTTTATTCCTTATCATCGCTAGCCTCTTCTAATTTGCGTAATCTACTTTGTAGATATGTCATCGATTCTGGGCTTAAATGACCCGCATTGATTGCATGATGGTAAGCATCAATCGCGTTTCTTTCTTGATTGAGTTTATCTAACGACACCCCTAAACCAAACCACCAACTACTGTTGTTGCCATTAATCGCAAGCAATTGTCGATACAGTGAAGCCGCGAGAGAGTAATCACTATTTTGTTGATACATCGCAGCGATAAATGCGTGATATTCAGGGTTTTCATCAATGTTGGGTGTTCTGCTGCGCAAGGTATTTAAGGCTAATTTATATTTACCATTGAGTGCTAAGATGCGAGCTTTTAATTCGATAAAAGGAATAAAGTCAGGATTTTGTTGTAAACCTACATGAATCATTTTTTCTGCTTCCATTAATTTATCTTGATCTATCAATAAAGCAATCAATGAAACGCGTGCGTCTTTATAATCTGGGTCTAATTTTAATAATGATTCTAAATCTTGCATGGCTAATTGGTATTGACCTGCTTCTGCTTTTTGCAATGCTGCTTGATAGCGATCAGTTAATAAGTTTTGCATTGCTGGAGATTTAATGGTTGCTTCATCAGGACTAGTGACGGGTGTCTCTTTTGGTGTGGGCGCAGGTGTTGAATTTTCAGAAACTGCGGCAATGACTAATTCCGGATGACCATTGACATTATTTTCTGTGACATATTTTATCGTGCTGCCGGCATTTAATGATAACGTTAATTTGGTATCACCTTTAATTTCGGTGGCCGTCATTTTATTTATCGCTTTACTGCCAAATGATCCGACTGGAATTTCAGATTTTAATTGTGAACGATCAATATAAACAATTAATTGATTTTGCATTTCATCGCTGACTAAGCGATAAAGTGCTTCGTGGTCTAATAACAAAGTGACTTCTGTTAAATTATCTTTGTTTTGCATGGTAATGCCGGTGATATTGATGGTGTTCTTCCAGTTTTTATCAATGGCATGTGCTGTGGCTGTGGTTGTTGGTGCATTTTCAATCGCAAACGGGCTCAAACGGCTATGCGTGTGAGTAAAAAATATTTTCATAAATAGAAAAGTGAATGTAACAAAAATCGCTATTATTCCAGCAAAATAGCCCATTGTTTTTAAGTAGTATTGTTTGCTGTGGGAATTTCGAAAAGGCATATAAGTGATACTACCGGATCGATTTTCACGGCGCTCTAAATCCTTGAGCATATTATTAATCAAACTCATTAAATCGATTCTCCCAGTAATGAGGCTGCAATGTAGGCGACGCCTATACATGCTGTGAATAGTAGTGTCCATTTTACTAAACGATTGAGAGACATTTTGCGTGTTGTTTCTGTGTCGTTAACGGCAAGGCGCATGCTGATATGATCAATTTGTTTATTACCTCGACCATAAGCAACTAATAGTGCTTTGTGCGATAAAATATTTACAATACGCGGTATGCCACGACTTGCGATAAATAATAATTTTTGCGCCTTTTTAGTGAATAATTGACTATGGGTATGACCGGCAACGGCTAGGCGATGATTGAGATACACTTCAAGATCTTCTTTATTCATTAGGGGCAAATTATAGGAAAAACTAATACGTTGTTTTAATTGCCGTAAATGCGGTTTGTTTAAGCGTTCATCTAATTCAGGCTGACCAAATAAAACGACTTGCATCAATTTGCAATTTTCAGTTTCTAAATTGGTTAGTAAACGCAGTGTCTCTAAACTTTCATCGGATAAGGCTTGTGCTTCATCAACAATTAAGACCACTTTTTTTTGCGCTGCATGTAAATCAATTAAATGCTGATTAATGCTCGCAACTAACTCATGTTGGTCATGTGATTGCGTTGGATCAAGATGTAATTCACGCGCAAACGCTTTGCGTAATTCAACCGGTGTTAAATCGGGATTGGGAATGTAAGCGGTGACATATTCTTCACTTAAAGAATCCAATAATTTGCGACACAATAATGTTTTACCGGAGCCAACTTCACCTACAATTTTAATAAACCCTTCGCCGCTTTTAATGCAAAATTGCAAAATATTTAATGCTTCTTGATGGCCTTTTAATTGGCAAAAAAAGCTAGGATTTGGCGTTAAACTAAATGGTAATGAATTTAGTTGAAAAAAATCTTGATACATAATGTATTCCTTATTTCTTATTCGTTATCGTCTCTTTCGCCTTCATTACCAAATACTTTTGGCAATCCACCTTGGTGGAATGGTCGACGCAACACGGTGAACGATTTGCGTTCTTGCTCGAGACTTTCAGTGAACGATTTATTGTTAGCGACTATTGGTCTTAATAAAATGACTAATTCGGATTTTGCAGAAACTTGTTGCGTACGTCTAAATAAAGTCCCTAAGAAAGGTACTTTGCTGATACCAGGTGTGGCGGCATTGATTTCAGCCATATTGTTTTGCATCAAACCACCAATCACAATCACTTGGCCGTTTTTGGCGCGAACAATGTTGTCTGATTCGCGGATGGTACTGAATGCTAGCGGTAATGTTAAGTTGTTGGCGGTGCCATTTGAGTTGGTGCCAAGACCCACCACTTTGGTTTGTTCCGTTACCTTGCTAACACTTGGGTGAATATGTAATACCACGGTATCATCACCGCTGATTTCAGGGGTGACATCAAGCGTAATACCTGAGAAAAACGGTGTTAATGAAACGTCTTGCGATGGAATGGTATTGGTACCGATAATGGTATTTGAAGTAGAAACGCCAGTCACAAAGAATTCATCTTGGCCGACTTTAATAACCGCTTTTTGATTGTTCACTGTTGAAATATGAGGGCTTGATAACACTTGTACATTACCTTGAGTTTGTAACAAGTTAATTAATACTTTGAAATTACCGTTGATGCGTAATGCAAATACACCGTTACCAGTTAATGCTTTTAATTCAGTATTGGCAAAAATACCGTTTGCAGCTTGTCCAAGACCTGCCGTGGTATAAGGTAAACCGGTAGCAGGGTTAATGAGGGCAGGGTTACCAAGTACGCTCCAGTCGATCCCCGCTTGGAAATGGTCATCTAATTGCACTTCAATGATTTTAGCTTCTAAAATCACTTGGCGATTTAAGCTAGATTGTAAGCTACCAATATAACGACCGACGCGGTGTAATTCGATTGGGAAGGCATGAATGGCAATGACACCCGCTTGCGCATTAACAACGACACTGCGACCATTCGTATTACCAACCATATTCACCAGTGTTTTTTCAATATCTTTCCAAAATTGCATTTCCGATTTGGTTTCGATGCTACTGATGGTGCCGATACCTTCAGGGACATTGCTAGGTGCGGGGCCAGTTAAACCACCATTACCACTGCCGCCACCGATTGAAACGGTGCCAACTTTATTGCTGACTTGGCCGGTTGTTAATTGAGTGTAAGATTTACCACTACGTTGCACATCTAAATAATTGATGTGGAAAAGACGTGTTTCAAGTGTTGGTGGTAGCACTTCATAACCATAAGAAGTTTTGTGGTATTCATAACCATAGACATCACGCACCGCATCCATTGCTTGTTTGATGGTGACATTTTTTAATTTCAGTGAAATAGTGCCGTTAATATCAGGATGCACAATCATATTGTATGAAGTGCCAGCAACCAGGCCTACAAAAAATTCTCGTGCCGGAATTTTATTGGCTGCCACATCAAAATGAGGTTCTTGCGGAGGAGCCGGTCGCACGTAGTGAGATAATGGTGGTAACAGAGAATTATTCACATCACTGGGTAAATGTGATGAGTGACTCTTGCGAGTATTGTTGGCGATCGCTTGTTTTAAAGTAAGATCCGCTTCTTGTATGGAAGTGGGGTGCGTTGGGTGAACGGTGTGACAACTGGTGAGGAGTAGAAAAATGGGGAAATAAAAAAATACTATGCGAAATAATTCTTTTAATTTCATATACATAGAGTTAAACATCCTTTATTCGCACCTATTTTTTCAAATCCATTACCAATGTTAACATGAGCTTATCATTAGTAGGTCCTACTAATTCTACCGTATTTGTTGCAATCGTTGTAATAGTATATTCACCTAAGTGGTCTCCCTCTTTAAGAGGCGCGCCATTAATAATAGCAAGCTTATAAGTAGGATAAATGAAGACAGCGGTTAATTGTAAATGACTGGGTGATTGGTCAGCGTTTACAGTTGGTGAAAGAACAGCAGCCATAGGCGGTTGTGTTGGGTCGCGCAGTGGTAATGCACCCATGATGCAAATGCAAAAGCCAATGAAGCATAATTTTCTAAGTGGATGTTTTGTCATAAATGATTGAAAACTCCAGTTGAACTTTTGCAATCGGATATTGAGCCACTTCATAACTTAATTTTTCCCAGTGGATGTGCGGTAGTGTTTGTTCTAAATGTTGTAAATAACTAATGGTGTCGAAATAGTTGCTGTAAATGGTCATGCTTAAATGTTGTTGATAAATTTTATTGGTAGTCGACACCGAAGATTTATAAAGCGTTTCAGGCGAATTTTTGATTTCAACTAAGGTGATGTTGTGATGCGTTGCTAAAATAGTTTTAATCACATTGTCCCATTGTTTTGTAGGCGCTTCTTTTAAGTAGTGTTGATATTCAGATTTTAAAATATTCAGTTTATTACTTTGTGTTATCCATTCTTTATAAAGTGGTGTGTGTGGGATTTTTTTTAAGGCATCAATTTGCAGCACCCAATTTTTAATTTGTAAATCCGCGGCTTCCATTTGTGTTAAAAGAAGCTTTTTTTTCTCAGCTAATGGATTTAATAAAAATATCGATAAGAAAGCATAAATAAGAGCGGCGCCTAATGCTAATACCAGGAGTTTTTCTCGAACATCGCGTTCGCTATACCATATTTTGATAAATTCGAGTTTTTTAATCATGCGTTCGGTTTACTCATGCTTAATTCAAAAATTAAATTACCTTGATCTTTTACCACATCCGCTTTGGCGACATTGTCAGCATTGAAAATGTAGCCATTAAATAAGGAATTTTTGGTAATTTGGCTAAAGAAACTTTGTAAGGTTTGCATATCCGTGCTTTTACCTTTTAAGGTAATACTGCGACCACTGTTATCGATGGTAATATTGGTCAACCAGACATTTGGTACAATGTCTGTTGCAAAAGCAGTTAAATTTTTGGAGAAAATACTAACAGGGCCTAATGAATCTAATAATAACTTTTGTTCTTCTAATTGTTTTTTTAACGTTTCAACAGAAATGTTGACGTCATTGGCAAAAAATAACGGCGGGAAAGTGGATTTTAGTGCCAGAAATTCATTTTCTAATTTTTTGGATTGCGTTTGTATGCGCGCATTTTGTTTTTCGAGATAAATAAAATTGCCTAATAATATGCAGTAATAAATAATAAATAAAATAGCGATTATTAAAAATGAATAGCACAAACGTTGCCAATTAAGAAAATTGGCAGCAGGATTTGATGCTGCAAATGGTTTATAGAGGTTAATTTCCTGTCTTTGCATGCATGCCATCCTCACGTAAGACGCAGCCAAAAGAAAGTAAATTATTTTTTTCTAATGACTGTAAATCAGCCTGATTGCCTTCTAATTTTTTAATTTTAAAAGGGTTAATAGTGAGTAACATTAATTCTGATAATTTGGTGGCAAGCTTGGCATCATCTAAATGGCGCGCTGAAACAAAAATACGGGTTGGGCTTGGATGACGCCATTGACTTTGATAGTAGTCAAAATAACGAAGAATTTCTAAGCATAATTGTTCGTAATTCGCTTGCGTGATTTCTTTAGCGCTATCTAAAGCTAAACGACGCGTAAAAAATAGGGTTTTTTCTCGGGTAATATTTAAAATAATGGTATTATCAGCAAAATAAATAAAAGCGGTACTTTTTTCATCGTCTTCATAAAGAGCGGTTAAGTTGCGCATAGCAAGTTCTGGAATATCAATAACACTTAATTTTGCCTGACAACTTTTCAGTGTGTCGATCATGACGCTTAATGTTGCTTTGCGGGCGATGACGGTGGCAATCATGTTTGATGTCGCCGATTTTTTAGGCGGTGGTAAGTTGAAATAATCAATCACCGCTTCATCAATCGGGTAATTGATTAAGCTTCGTGCGCGCCATTTTATGGCTCCAAAAAGTTCATTTTGTTGCACGGGTAGGGATTCGATTAATGATAATTGATAATCTTCCGGTGATAATAACCAATAAATAGGGGTATTCGTCAGTGAAATTCGTTCAATCAAACCCGTTAAAATTAAGGGGATGTTTTTCACATCGTCATATTCGAGTGAACTGTTTGAGAGCAATATATTATTTGTTGGTGTTTTATCGACACCTAAAAGATGAATATGATGTGAACCGATAAAAAGGCAATAACGTTCAGTGGTTAGAATGGGTTCTTTTTCTACGAACAATGGCTTTACCCAGCGGCGTAGTTGATTGACGTATTTGTCGGCAAATGTCGCAAGGGTCACGGGATGACTGTTCCTTCAGTTACTATCTGCGTTACTATATTCTTGCACCTAGGTAGTTTATCATTATTCAAATAATTTTCACATGGATGTGTCATGAAGATTTACCCTTCGCGACAAACAATCGGTTTTAGCTTAGTAGAGTTACTCATGGTCGTTGCTGTGCTCGCTATTTTGGCGGTCAATGTGATGCCCAAGTGGCAAGCAACGGGTTTGAATGTCAATTATCAGGCGTTACAAGTATTAAATGACATTCGTTATGCCCAAGCCTTGAGTTTAACAACGGGTAATCTTTATGCTTGGGTGAAATTATCGAGCAATACTTATAGTATTTATAATGAAGCGCAAACGCCCATTGTAATGCCAAGCGGCAATACCGTTGTCACCCTAGATGGCAATACCACGTTTGGTACGCTAACTAATTTGCCAAATAGCTATATTGTTTTTGATTCAACCGGCACGCCTTATGTCACAAACATTGCACCCATGACTGCATTAGCCTCGACTGCTACTATTCCATTGGTATCAGGATCGGTGACCAGTACCGTGCAAATTAATGCCGTCACAGGCGCAGGAACCATATCATGAGACAACGTGGTTTTACGTTAATTGAATTATTAGTTTTTATCATTATTTCTGGCTTATTGATGAGTGTCATGTTGCTTGGTGCAAATACGGCATTACGGAATATTCCTTCCGATCAAAAACAAATGGTGGCTATTCAAACGGCAAGACGTTGTATGGAATGGTTTGTCGAGCAAGCTCGTTTAAAAGGGTATGGTCAATTAACTTGCCCGAGTACACCAACTATTTCTGCTTGTACCGTGCCAACGGGTTATAGCATTACTAATACGATTAGTTGTACGACATGGAATAGTGATACGAATTATAAAACAATTACGGTTAGTGTTACCGGACTTGCTCCTGCTACTTTTTCGCTGCAAATTGGGGAATATTAATATGTTGCGACGAAAAACCACCGGTTTCACATTAATTGAGTTAGTCATGGTGATGGCAATTATCACTGTGATTAGTATCGCCGTTGGTAAAATTATGTTTCAGGGATTTAAATCTTTTAATACAGCACAAAGTGGATCCGAAGTGGATTGGCAAGGGTATATCGCTATTTCACGCATGGTAAATGATATTCATGACATGGGTGATCCTGCATTAATTACGTCAATGACAAGTACAGCGCTTGCGTTTACTAATATGAGTAGCGCATCGATAAGTTATCAATTAAGTGGAACTAACTTGCTACGAAATAGCATTGTGTTAGCAAGAGGCGTGACGGCATTAGCGTTTACTTATTTAGATCGTAATGGCTCAGTCACAGCAACTGCAGCTAATGTGCGATACGTCACAATGAGTGTGACGATGACAGATGATAATATTACTTCATCATTTTCTACCATGGCCGGTGTTAGAGGGGTGGAATAATGCGAAAAACCAAGGGTTATTTTTTATTATTAGCCGTTATTTTTATTTTGGTGATGGGCATTATGGGTGCGGTGATGACTTCGCTTGTGGCAGGTCGAGCCACGATTACCGGTTATCAGTTTAATGGGTTAAAAGCATTTTATAATGCGGAATCGGCTTTAGAAATTACGATGCATTATTTAAATCGTAAATATATTGTTGGTACACCGAAACGAATTTCATGTGCGAGTGTGACGGGTACTGCGCAATTAACGAATGCTTCTTTAAATGGCGGTACATTTACGGCAACAACAATCAATAGTTCGCCAATTTATTCAGTTGATACATTAAGCGGAGCATTAACATCTTCTGCTACCTCACTGACATTGGCGAGTAGTAGTGGTTTTGCGCCTATGGGTAGATTATTTGTCGATAGAGAAGCAATCGATTACACCAGTATTTCTGGCAACACTTTTAATGGTTTGACACGTGGCACAGGCGGTACGCTGGCATCTAGTCATGCAAGTGGTGCGGGCGTTGGTCAATATCAATGTTCAATCGATGTGATAGCGGGTATTCCCAGTGTGACAACCCCCACTTTTCGTCGTAATTTACGCATGGATTTACAGTTACAAAATGGTTACGCGGTTGGTGCTAATAGTGGCTCTAATGAAACCATTATTAATTGGAACCGTAATACCGAATTATCTTGGATTAATACTTCTTATGCTGGTACGTCTGCTAATCGGGGGATTATGCGCGCGGTTAGTATGGTTTCTAGCGTTGATGGCTGGGCGACAGGTGCGCGCATCACAGCGGGCTTTCCATTTTTGCGCTGGAATGGCAGTGCATGGGCGTTTAGTACCTTGGCGGGTGCTTGTACTGGTCAGAATTTAAATGGCATTTCGATGGTGTCATCGGCTCAGGGTTTTGCTGTTGGCGCACGTTATAGACCGGCTTGTGCATCTAGTGGTAATTATCGGTATACCATTTTAGCCTGGAATGGCACGTCATGGAGTTTGTTAACACCCTCTACCTCGCCTAGTATTCCGGCAGATTCTACCACTTTGCAAAATTTAAATGGAGTGCATGTTATCGATACAAATGGTGATGCACGTGCTGATAATGGTTTTGCAGTGGGTAATAGTGGCACTATTTTACGATATAACGGCACTAATTGGGTGACATACTCCAGCCCAACTTCTAGTAATTTAAATGCTGTTTATACTGTTTCTGCCTCAGAAGCTTGGGCAGTTGGGGCTGGTGGATTAATTCTTCGTTGGAATGGATCGGCGTGGAGTTCGTTTACCACTCCTGCATCGGTTGCATTAAATGCTATTTCGATGATTGATACTGATGGCGATGGGTTGGCAAATTTTGGTGTTATTGCGGGCGCTTCAGGAAATCTTTTAACCTACAATGGCACAAGTTGGACTAGATTGACTTCCGGTAGTACAGCGTTTAACGGCGCGGACGTGTTTAATGCGAATGATGCTTGGGTGGTTGGGGCATCGGGTGCTATTCGTCATTGGGAAGGGTCTGCTTGGGCGACTTATACATCTCCTGTGTCAGTTAATTTATGGGCTATTAGTCTGGTAAGACCAGGCACGCCACCCATTTCTACTTGGCGTCAAATGTTTAAATAATTTTCTTCATACAGTGGAACACACAGCTTGTTCCACAAGTTATCCACTGAAATTGTGGATAAGCTTCAATGACGAGAAGTTTCTCGTCATTGTTTGTTTTAAATTATTTAATTTAGTAACTAGATCTAGATAAATTAGTACGTGTTGGTTTCGTAGCTGGGGTAGAGGTTGTAGAATTGCTAACCACTACGGCGTTTGAGTTGCTCGCAGTTTGTGTTGACTGTGGAGCAGGTGCTGACTCACGTCTTATCTTGTTTGCAGGTTTAGATCCAAAAGTAGTATGGCATGTTGTATGTGTCATGCTTGATGGTGTATTTTCTGTTTCAGCAGGGGGATTATTTTTATTTAGCAGTGATTTGATACCAACCATAATGCCTGCAGTGATGCCAAATACAGTGGCGCCGACCACTAAAGCTAATGAAACTAAACCAACAACAGGAGCGCATATACTAACGATAGCACCGATGAATGCACCTGCAGCGAATCCCATGCCAAAGGGATTAACGCGATCAGGGATAGCGTTACCTTCATCGTCATAATCGGATGAGTTTGCCTTCGATAGTGTGAGTAAGGCGCCACAGGTAACCCCGCCAACGACAAGGCCAGCAATAATACCATAGACACCAACGATGAAAGGTACTATTAAACCCGCTGTTAAAAAGCCAGCGATGGCAAGAATACTGATGATAGTTGCTGCTGCGATTATTGGATGATCTTTAATTGCTTTCAAACATTTGCTAGCAAAAGAGGTAGCGGCTGATGAGAATGACATATGGATTGCCTCATTTTTATTTTGAGATATTGTATCTGATGAAACTTAAGACAGTATTAAGTCGGATATATAAACCTGTGAATTTGTTGGTTCAAACCGCCATCCCAAACGCTTTTAAACGTGCCCGTGAACGTGCCCGTTTTTTGATTTTTTAAATGCATTTTAAAAGCGAAAAAGACGGGCACGCACGCGGGCACGTTCACGGGCACGTTTAAAAGCGTTTTGGGAGGAGGGTATCTCTGTTTAAACAACCAAATCATTTTTTTGTTTAAAGTTACATCAATTGTGATATGCTTTTTTGGGCGAGATAAATTTATTCACAAGGAGTTTGTAATGATTAATATTGATAAACCACTTTATCGTTTGATTGCTAACATCTTGCTATTGGTTGGCGGAATTTGCTGGTTTTTTGTTGGCTTATTCAATGTTTTCTTACTAAATGCCATGTTTGGCGAAGTGATTGCTAGATTGCTTTATATTGTGGTTGGTGTTGCGGCTGGTTATTTAATTTATATGATGTATTTAGAAAAATTTATGCGCCCTACGGTTTGAGATTAATTTGGATATTGTCATCCCGGGAATCGGCGTAGCCGATTGTCCGGGATGACAGACCTTGTTATATCCCCAACCATTTACCTATCATGTAAGTCGCACTCCCTGCTATACCGCCAATCAATGTCATGCGCAAACCTAACAACAATGGATTTTTATTCGCAAACAAACTTAAAATGGCGCCGACGCTAAATAAAGTGATAGCGGTTAAGGTAATGCTAATCGTTAAATTCCATTCTGAGTTGCTAAAGAAGTAAGGTAATACAGGAACGATTGCACCGAATGCAAACGAAAAAAATGATGATAACATGGCACCAATAGGTGACACTAAATCATCTGGATTTAAACCTAACTCTTCACGGGCTAGGGTATCCAGTGCGGTGGCTGGGTTTTCAATCATTAAACGTGATAATTTATTTGCTTCATCTATTGGAATACCGCGCGCTTGATAAATTAAGCTGAGTTCTTGCATTTCTTCTTCGGGGTATTCTTTTAATTCTTCTTCTTCAATGGCAATTTGATATTCAAATACTTCACGTTGTGAACGTACAGAAATATATTCACCAGCTCCCATGGAGCAAGCGCCTGCTAATAAACCAGCAATGCCTGCTAATAGAATAAAATGCTGATCTGCATTCGCGCCTGCTATGCCCAACATTAAGCTCGCATTAGAAATTAAGCCATCATTAACACCAAAAACGGCTGCGCGTAAATTACTGGTTGTATTTAACGAAGTATGTTTATGTTCCGCATGATAACTCGTGAAAACAGACATGCCGCGAATTTTTATGCTTGATAAGACTGTATGCATACGCTCAGCCCCTAACAGGGTGACTAACCATGCAATCAATCGTGTTCGAATATCAGGTTTGAAAGTTGGGAGAGGTTGTTTTGCCTCTATTATTTTTTTTTCCCAAAGAGCGGCTTGTTTTAATGCCGCTGTTTTTAAATCAGCAAATAATTTACGATGCAAAATATTTTTTTCACTTTTAGCCAGTACTTCATAAATGTATGCTGAACGCATTTCTTCATGCCAATTATTGTAGAGTTCCATTTTAATTCCTCTGCGTTGCAATAAAATAATCTATTAATTTTGATGAAAGACTGCTGCGTGTACTAGGTCTGCCTGGTAATTTATCAAAATCATACCAATCGGCGCATTCTATTTCTTTGCCATCGATCACAATATCACCATGTGAGTATTCCGCGATATAGGCAAGCATGAGTGAATCGGGAAATGGCCAAGCTTGCGAGCCAAAATAGTGTGGTTGTTTAATGCTAATACTGACTTCTTCTGCGATTTCACGATGCAGGGCCGCTTCAGCGCTTTCACCCGGTTCAACAAAGCCTGCGATCAAACCATAAGCACCTTTAGTAAAATGGGGGCTGCGCGCCATGAGGATTTGATTGCCGCGATAAATTAAACCAACAACAGAAGGAGAAATGCGTGGGTAAAACACTTGGCCGCAAGCTATGCATATACGTTCAAAAAGGTGTGAATCATGTTTGGTTGGGTTGCCGCAGCGACCACAAAATTGATGATTTTTATCCCAATTGATAATGCCATGTGCTTTGACTGCTGTGATGTACCATTCATCGCTGATGATATCTAAGGCTTTGCGTAGCGGTAATGTTGATAATGGTGTCGGCATTGCTTCGATATGGGTTAATTCAGCACAATAAATATCAGTATTATTAATATTGCCGAGAAAATGTTGGTGTTTTAAAAATTCTTTGATGGGTTGTATTTGTGTTATGGTGAGTATGGGTGATTGAGTTGCAGCATCTGTGACTAAGCTGTCGTTAGATACAATAAACCAATACTGAAGATTCATTTGTGTTAACTCTAATGATAATCTTTGATGAATATATCACAAGCATCATTGATTGTGAGTAGGCCTTCCCACGTTTTTTGTGTCTGGGGTGGTTATACAGATATATCCAGATACAACAACCCAGACACGAAAAGCGTGTCCAGGCTACATAGGAGCATTTATGATTAACAAGGCCGCGAGTTTACCTGAGAGTATTTTGCATGTGGTGCGTGATAAGGGCACAGAGTACCCCAATACTGGCGAATATAATGATTTTGGTGAAGCGGGCACTTATTTGTGTCGACAATGTGGTAGTGCTTTGTTTCGCTCGAAAACAAAATTTCATTCAAGTTGTGGGTGGCCGAGTTTTGATGAAGAAATTGCAAATGCCGTTTCGCAAGTTTTAGATGCTGATGGCAGACGAGTTGAAATTATTTGTGCAACTTGTCAAGCGCATTTAGGGCATGTTTTTCAAGGCGAATTTTTAACTGCCAAAAATACGCGCCATTGTGTTAATTCACTGAGTTTAGATTTTGTTAAAGACATGAATGTGTTAAAAACCGAAGAAGCGATTTTTGCTGCCGGTTGTTTTTGGGGTGTAGAGCATTATTTCAAACAATTAAAAGGCGTGTTAAAAACGCAAGTAGGTTATAGCGGTGGTGATTTAGAAAATCCAAATTATGATGATATTTGTCGCGGTAACACGGGGCATTATGAAGTCATTCGTGTGGTGTATGATCCAACCGTGATAGATTTTGCAGGCGTTGTTAAATACTTTTTTGAAATTCATGACCCAACACAAACAAATGGTCAAGGCCCTGACATTGGTCATCAATATTTAAGTGTGGTGTTTTATTATAATGAACAACAACAAAAAACAGCGAAACAAGTGATTGCAATATTGCAAGAAAATGGCTTAAAAATAGCGACCAAATTATTACCCGTTACGACGTTTTGGCAGGCAGAAGGTTATCACCAAGATTACTATCAAAAAACTGGTAAACAACCTTACTGCCATCGATATACCAAACGGTTTTAATGGCTTCTAAAACGACGGCGAATGCCGAGTAAATAATATAATGGCACACAGCAAGCAATCAGTATGAAGGCAACTTTGATGGTGATGGCTTCCATGCTAGCAATCATCCAGATTGCATATAATGCTGCTAATAGCGCAACTATAGTCATGGGTCTTGCTAACATTTGTGCGATGGTACCTTTGCTACGCATGATGAATTTCATTTCAGCAAACATTGAAACTAAATAAACAATCAATGACAACAATGCAGAAAGGAGTGCAACAAAGTTAAATTGTTTTAATAAACTAGGTTGCATGGTTACTGTTAATAATACCGTGCCAACCAGCGAAGATACTAATTGTGCGCGTACAGGCACATCTTTTTTGGATAATTTGGCAAAAAATTTAGGGAAAACACCATCGCGAGCGGCGGCGAAAATGATTTGGCCTTGTAACAGAATGCAAACATTCATCGCGCCCACACCAGAAACACAGGCAAAAATAGCAATCATGACAGCGCCAAATTGGCCAAAAATCATAGAGCCCGCTTGCGCAAATGGGAATTGAGATACTTGCAATTCACTGATAGGAATCATACCCATTAAAACAATGGTGCTGGCGATATAAATCATTGAGCTAATTAATGTGCCCCAGATGGTTGCGCGAAAAACATCTTTTGGCCCTAGGGTATTTTCAGCAGGAACGGTTGCTGCTTCTAAACCAACAAATGCCCAGAAAGTTAATGCAGCAGCATTACTAAGCGCTGAGAAATGCGACATATTGGTGGGTGAAAACACCATGAGATTCGGTATTTCAATATGACTGATACCGAATAAAATAATTAAGATTAGGGGAGTGGTTTTTAAAATAGTTAAAAATAATTGCACAACACCAGCAAAATGAATACCCATAACGTTAACAAGAGTAAAAAACCACATGATGCCTAATTCAAATAATAATGTGGATGTTTCATTATAATCTGGCAAGCTCGCATTTAAACTTGGAAAAACATAACCTAGATAACCAATCGATGCGATTGAAATACCTGCAACCGATACAACATCACTCATCCAATAAATTAATGCGATGATAAAACCGACTAAATCACCAAATGCTTCGCGGCAATAAGCGTACGCACCACCGGTTTGCGGGTAGCGTTTATTTAAATGCGTAAATGTGAGAGCTAATAACATCGCACCGCAAGCAGTAAATCCCCACGATAAAATAGAAATGGTGCCATAAGCAGATAGGGCAGATGGTAGTAAGAAAATACCAGTACCCACCATATTGCCAACCACAATGGCAATAAGAATGGGTAAGCTGAGCGCTCGTTTATCCATGATGTGTGATCCAAATTATTATTTAAGTAATTGTGAATGTAGCCTGGACACGCTTTTTGTGTCCGGGGTTGTTGTATCTGGATACCTCTCGATACAACCACCCCGGACACGAAAAGCGTGTCCAGGCTACAATAAAGCACAAGATTTCATCAGTGATTTAATCGCGGCTATATCTTTAGCAAAGTATCTATCTTTTGCATAAAATGCAATAGATTCACGGATCAATTTATGTGCTTTTTGCAATGAAGGCGATGTTTTTAATGGTTTTAATAAGTCTATTCCTTGAGCAGCTGCTAATAATTCAATACCTACAATCGTGTTAGTGTTTTCAATCATGCTAAATAATCGACGAGCGGCAAAAGTTGCCATGCTAACGTGATCTTCTTGATTGGCAGAGGTTGGGATGCTATCTACACTGGCTGGATGCGCTAGTGATTTATTTTCACTTGCAAGCGATGCGGCGGTTACTTGCGCTAACATAAAACCTGAATGTAAGCCTGAATTTTTTACTAAGAACGCAGGTAAACCACTAAAATGAGGATCAACTAATAAAGCGATGCGCCGCTCAGATAAAGCACCGATTTCTGCAATGGCGAGCGCAATACCATCAGCAGCGAAAGCGACATTTTCGGCGTGAAAATTACCGCCGGTTAAAATGCTATTGTTAAAAATGAGCGGATTATCAGAAACAGCATTCGCTTCAATTAACAATGTTTTACTGTGTATGTTTAATAAATCAGAGCAAGCACCCATCACTTGTGGTTGGCAGCGCAATGAGTAAGGATCTTGTACTTTGAAGCGATCACGACGCGATGCATTGATTTGGCTGTCTTTTAGCAGTGCGCGTAATTTACTAGCCACTTGTATTTGGCCAAGATGCCCACGTACTTTTTGAATACGCGCATCGAATGGTTGATAGGAAGCGCGTGCGGCATCCGTTGACATTGCGCCTGCAATTAATGCATGCATTAATAAATCTTCTGCAGCAAATAAAGCAATTAGTGCGATGCTAGTTGAAACTTGTGTGCCATTTAATAATGCTAAACCTTCTTTTGGTGCAAGTTGTAATGGTTTTAAATGAACTAATTGCAATGCCTTTTTCGCTGTAATTATTTTGCCGCGATAACGCGCGTGACCGACACCTAATAAAATACAACTGAGATGCGCTAAAGGCGCCAAATCACCCGAAGCACCAACAGAACCTTGCGATGGAATGCACGGATAAATATTGGCATTGAGTAATTTAATTAAGGCATCAATAGTTGTCAGTTTTACACCCGAATATCCGCGCGCGAGGCAATTTATTTTTAATATTAAAATTAAACGGACAATTTTATCATCGAGGAATTCACCGCAGCCGCAAGCATGAGATAAAACCAAATTTTTTTGTAACTCGGTTAATTCATGTTTCGAAATAGTGGTATTTGCCAATGCACCGAATCCCGTTGTCACACCGTAAGTAGTTTTTCCCCTGGCAACGACATTAGAAATCACTTCAGCAGATTTTTTTATAGCAGCATGACATTTTTTATCTAGCGTTAATTTATTTGTTTCGTTTAACAATAATTTTAGATCTGATTTTTTTAATTTGCCTGGATGTAATGTTATGTTCATGTCGTATTCTCCGTAGTCCTTCCCACGTTTTTTGTGGTCCGGGGTTGTTGTATCGAGAGGTATCCAGATGCAACAACCCCGGACACAAAAAACGTGTCCAGGCTACATCATGGGAAGTTTTAAATGATTTTCAATGGCACACTGAATAGCCTCTTTGTAACCTGCATCGGCATGACGCATGACACCGCTTGCTGGATCATTAGTAAGAACTCGTTGTAAACGAGCTGCTGCTGCATCCGTACCATCCGCAACAATCACAACCCCTGCATGTTGCGAATAACCCATACCAACACCACCACCATGATGAATGCTGACCCAACTAGCACCACTTGCGCAATTTAATAAAGCATTGAGTAATGGCCAATCCGAAACAGCATCAGAGCCATCTAACATACTTTCTGTTTCACGATTAGGGCTTGCGACAGAGCCTGAATCTAAGTGATCGCGACCAATGACAATCGGCGCTTTTAATTCGCCGTTTTTCACCATTTCATTAAAGGCTAAACCGATGCGAGCCCGTGCGCCCAAACCTAGCCAACAAATACGTGCCGGCAAACCTTGAAAATGAATTCGCTCACGCGCCATGTCTAACCAGTGATGCAAATGTTTGTCGTTTGGTATTAATTCCTTAATTTTGGCATCGGTGCGATAAATATCTTCAGGATCGCCCGATAATGCTACCCAACGAAATGGCCCGATGCCGCGACAAAATAACGGTCGAATGTAAGCAGGCACGAATCCAGGGAAATCAAAAGCATTTTTCACGCCATGATTAAAAGCCATTTGGCGAATATTATTGCCATAATCAAAAGTAGGAATGCCTAATTTTTTAAAACCAAGCATCGCTTCTACTTGTATCGCAATCGAATCGGTTGCTGCTTTGATAACAGCATCGGGATTTTCTAAACGCATTTTACGGGCTTGTTCTAACGTCCAACCCCGTGGCAGGTAACCATTGAGTGGATCATGCGCGCTTGTTTGATCGGTGACTAAATCTGGTTTGATGTTGCGTTTTAATATTTCGGGAAAAACATCAGCCGCATTACCGAGTAAACCGATTGATATCGCTTTTCCCTGATGTGTTTTTAATAACGTTAATGCTTCATCTAACGTATACGCTTTAAAATCGAGATAACCCGTTGATAACCGTTTTTCAATATGTGTTTCATCGCATTCAACGGCAATCATCGAAAAACCAGCCATGGTTGCTGCTAACGGTTGTGCGCCACCCATACCACCCAGCCCGCCGGTTAAAATCCATTTACCAGCAACATTATTTTGATAATGTTGTTTGCCAGCTTCACAAAATGTTTCATACGTACCTTGCACAATGCCTTGACTGCCGATGTAAATCCAAGAGCCAGCCGTCATTTGACCAAACATCATCAACCCTTTTTTATCTAATTCATGAAAGTGTTGCCACGTAGCCCAATGTGGTACTAAATTTGAATTAGCGATTAAGACGCGGGGTGCATCGATTTGTGTTTTAAAAATGCCAACGGGTTTACCAGATTGAATCAGTAATGTTTCATCTTCGTTTAAATTTTTTAATGACTCAATAATTTTATCAAATGATGGCCAATCGCGAGCAGCGCGACCAATGCCACCATAGACCACTAATTCACTTGGATTTTCAGCAACGTTAACATCCAGATTATTCATTAGCATGCGCATGGCAGCTTCAGTTAACCAATTTTTTGCTGTCAATTGATTACCCGTTGCGGCACTGATTCGTCTGGTAGCATCATTTTTGGATGTGATTAGCATGATGATTACCTGAATAAGTTAAGTGATGATGAATAATTTCAAAAATAAAATTAGCAGCGCATTTTGCTGTGCGATTATCAATATCAAATCGAGGAGCTAATTCAGCAATATCATAACTAACGACTTTGCCAGATGCCGCTAATTGCCGTAACAATGGTACGACTTGCCAGGGTGTTAAACCTAAAGTTTGTGGCGCACTAACGCCAGGTGCGTAAGGTGCGGCTAAAACATCAAGACATATTGATAAATAAATAATTTGATTTTCATCAATAATGCGATCAACAAAATTAACGCATTTATCCATGTAACCAAGATGCAAATCATCCGCTAAAATAAATTTGGCATCAAATTTTTTGGCTGTTTCAAATAAAGCATGAGTATTACCCGCATGTTGAATACCAATGCAATTATAATCAAAACGTTTTTTGGCAGCATGTTCGCTGAGTGCAATTTGCAAAAACGGTGTACCTGAGCTGCCATGGCCATGAGCAAGCAAAGGCCGCATATCTAGGTGTGCATCGAAATTCACAATGCCTAATGATTCAGTATGAAATTGTTTATCAATGCCAAGATAATGGCCGTACGCTAATTCGTGGCCGCCACCCAATACTATTGGTGTCAAACCGTGTTTTAATAATAAAAGAATGGTTTCAGCGAGTGCTTGTTGCGACTTTTCTAAATCACCATCTTCACAAGTAATATTGCCTACATCAAAACAGGAGAAATGTTTTTTTTGAATAGGAAGTTTTGCCAGCGTTTGGCGAATGCTATCAGGGCCTTCTGCGGCACCAACGCGACCTAAATTGCGTTTTACACCTTCATCGCTACAAAAACCAATTAAGGCAAAAGAGGTTTTTTCAGATAAGGCGGGAAGAGGTTTATTTAAATCTAACATTTGGGTAATTTGAAAAAAGCTAGAGGCATCATCGTTATCAGCACGACCTTGCCAAAGAGTGGCTACCGGTGGATGATATCTATTCATTTGGGTCATGGTGATTGCTTCGTCCAAATAAGTGAATAATCTCTATTATTATAAAGGAAGATGGATACTTTGTATGACAAAAAAACGTTGGGATGCGATTTGGATTAATGCAACGATTGCAACATGCGTAAAAGACAGTCAGATATTGGTAAGTGGTGCTATTGCGGTCAATGATGAGCAAATCGCATGGGTTGGGAACATGGCTGAGTTGGAGTCAGCACCGGAATCATTAGCTGAAAAAGTTTATGATGTGAAAGGTTTTACTATCACGCCTGGATTAATCGATTGTCATACGCATTTAGTCTATGCCGGCAATCGTGCCAATGATTTTGAAAAGCGCGCACAAGGGATGAGTTATGAAGAAATTGCCCAAGGTGGTGGTGGCATACAAAGTACGGTGCAGCAAACGCGTCTTGCATCAGAAGATGAATTATTTGCAGAAAGTTTGCCGCGTGCCAAAGCATTAGTGGCAAGTGGTGTGACGACATTAGAAATTAAATCAGGTTATGGTTTAGATATTGCAACGGAAATAAAAATGTTGCGTGTGGCGAAACGTATAGCATCCACATTACCGATTACTTTAAAAACGACATTATTAGCAGCACATGTGATTGCGCCAGAATATAAAACGCGACCACAAGAATATGTTGATTTAATTTGTCATGAAATGATTCCACTCATGGCAACTGAAAAATTAGCAGACGCAGTCGATGTCTATTGTGAAAAAATCGCTTTTAATTTACAACAAACTGAAAAAATATTCGAAACGGCTAAACGCTATCATTTAGCAGTGAAATGCCATGCAGAACAATTATCAGATACCGGTGCAGGTCGATTAGCAGCAATGCATCAAGCGTTATCAGCAGATCATTTAGAATATGCATCGATCGCAACCATTGAAGCAATGGCAAAAGCAGGGACGGTCGCCGTTTTATTGCCAGGCGCCTTTTATTTTTTACGGGAAACGAAATTACCGCCGATTGACTTATTACGCAAACATCAAGTTCCCATCGCACTGGCAAGTGATTGTAACCCAGGAACTTCGCCCGTTATGTCATTACCATTAGTCATGAATTTAGGTTGCACATTATATCGTTTAACGCCTGAGGAAGCATTGCATGGTGTAACGAGAAATGCAGCGAAAGCGTTAGCGTTAGATGAAACGATTGGAACTTTAGAAGTGGGTAAAATGGCGGATTTTATTGTCTGGGATGTTAACCATCCAGTTTTATTAACTTATTATGCTGGATGGAATCCGTTGCATGCATATATTAAATCAGGGCAAATCAGGAATTAGTTTGTATGCCGGAGTTTAATTGTATCTTCATCAACTGTGGTGTCATCGGAATAAGTACTAGAAGAAGTTGATAATGAGCCACGGCTATTGCCAGCATACACACCTTGGTGCTTGGCAAAAGAAACGGGTGATGCGGATGTCTCACTGACTTCATCGGGTTTCGAGTCGTCCGTTAATGGCGGTAAAGGCTCTGCTTCCAAAGTGCTCTTTTTTAAGCTTTTCTCAGCTTGAAGTGCCGCATCTCTAAAAAAAGGAAAATACTGATTCGTTGCACTATTTAAGCCTATTAAAAAAGTTGTCCCAACCTCTTGGTCTCTATATATTCTTAATGGTACTTGCGTGTCAGTATCAATAACTGCAATAGCGCATTTTAAGATTCTAGCAATAGCCATGAGAGCAAACGGATCAGCCGGCAAGTCTCGTTTAAACTGTTCAGCATGAGCTATAAAATCGCCAGAAAACGAAGATTGATAATGACGAGCATTTTCTAATAGATGATTGCTACACTGTTCTCTTAATTCATTAATGGTTAAGGTGGTATCAGGGTTTGCTATGCCTGTTTTAAATTGAGATAAATAAGCAATGGCAAAAAAGAAGCTATGTTTGCCAGGTAGATACATTATATGATCATAGCCATATTGACTTGCTTGATTATTCAGATACGTTAGTGGATCAATCGAGGTCGAACTAGAACTAGAACTAGAACTAGAACTAGAACTAGAACTGGAAGTCGAAGTTGATGATGGAGTTTCTATGATCGGGTGCTCACGCTCTTTTTGTTCATTTTGGCCACTCAGAAAATCATGAGTTATTTTTATCTGTAATTCAGTTGTTAAATTGTCATGAGTTAATAAATAAGCCAATACTTTGTAATGATTTCTAAGGCCGGCATAAAATGCAGGGGTATAATTTGTTTTATCTAATGAAAATATTTTATCTTCATGATCTTCTAATACAGAAATATCCCCACAAGCTGCTGCAACATGAGTAATGCAAATATCGCCACGCAATGCTTTTAAAACATTTTCTTTATAAAATATTCGTACAAATTCTGGAAACTTAATATTGAATGTCGCATAAAATAATAATTGAAAATTACTGTCTTTTCTATAACGCAAGTTAAATTTATTTTCTTCAAAGAAAAAACGAAACAAATCAGAGTCATAAAATTCACAAATTAATCTTAATACTTCATAATCATACGGTGGTATTACGTTGTAACGGTTAGATGTAAAGTGATGCTTAATGTCGTCAGAATTTTTTTCATTTTTTCTAAGGATATTGATTAGTTCAATAGTATGTAATTCCCTATGTGAAATGGTTGTTCTGGCAAGTTGTTTGCGTAGAAAAGACATTCTCGGCATTCCTATCATTCATTTTTTTAATAATTAAATATAGCGAATGTTTTATGGGAATGCATTAAAAACTGGAGTGGTTCGGTTGGTAATGGTGGGGTTGGAATTCACAGCCGGATCCCGGACAATGCCTGCGGCATTTCCGGGACGACAGTATTTCAGATGACGCCAAGATTATGCAATGCTGTCTTCTGTGATGATTACTTTTTCAATCACAACATTGTCAACTGGCACATTTTGATGCCCAGATTTTGAAGTGGTTGCTACTTTTTTGATTTGATCAACGACATCCATGCCTTCAATCACTTTACCAAAAACGCAGTAACCGTAGCCATTGGTAGATTCTGAAGTGAAGTTTAAAAAATCGTTATCAACGACATTAATAAAAAATTGTGCGCTAGCAGAATGCGGGTCTGAGGTGCGCGCCATAGCGATTGAGCCACGGACATTTTTACCGCCGGTTTTGCCTTCGTTGACGATAGGGGCGTTGGTTTTTTTCTGTTTCATCTCAGCATCAAAACCACCACCTTGAATCATAAAACCATTCATGACGCGATGAAAAATAGTGCCGTCATAAAACCCTTCTTTGGCATAATTTAAAAAATTAGTAGCAGTAATCGGAGTATTCACCGTATCTAATTCTAAGGTGATATTGCCTAAATTTGTTTGTAACGTAATCATAAAAAACCTCGTTTATATGTTAAAAAAATTATTTTTTTACCAGCCGCGTTTAAAACCATAAGCTAATTTGGTTAAAGAATCTTTAGCATCGCCAAACAATAACCAAGTGTGATTTTTCACGTATAAATCATTTTCAATACCTGAAAACCCCGGGTTCATGCCGCGTTTTAAAACGATCACTTTTTTCGCTTTATCGACATCTAAAATCGGCATGCCGTAAATCGGGCTTGATTTCATGGTGCGTGCTGCAGGATTGGTGACGTCATTTGCCCCGACAACCAATGCAATATCGGCATGCGGGAATTCTGCATTGATATCTTCCATGTCAAATAAATCCGTGTAGGGAACATTGGCTTCTGCCAATAACACATTCATGTGACCAGGCATTCTGCCAGCAACAGGGTGAATAGCGTATTTGACGCTAACCCCTTTTGCTTTTAATTTGTCAGCTAATTCGCGCAAAGCGTGATGCGCTTGTGATGCCGCCATCCCATAACCGGGCACCACAATAACGGATTGCGCTTGATCTAATAATTGTAAGGCTTCATCAATATCTAGCGATTGCACGGCTTGTTGATTGTTAGCGGTTGCGATTTTTGCATCAGTGGTATCGGATTGTTCGGTTTTACCAAAAGCACCAAACAAGACATTGGTCATGGAGCGATTCATCGCTTTACACATTAGCATCGATAAAATAAAACCAGATGCACCATCTAATGCACCCGTAATAATTTGAATGCGATTAGCTAACATGAAACCCATGACAGCGCCGGTTAAACCACCGTATGAGTTAAATAAAGCAATCACTACCGGCATATCAGCCGCGCCAATCGGTGTTACTAACATGACGCCAAAAATAAACGACAAACTTAATAATAAATAAAACACCGCATTCATCACGGGATTTAAGGTGATGTAAACTAACATCGCTATCATTAAAATAAACAAACTAATGTTTACGACATTTTGCCCTTTATAAGTGATCGGCTTGCCAGGCAATAAACCCTGCAATTTAGCAGCAACCATCAAGCTACCTGTAAAGGTTAAAGCGCCTAACATGACTTCCACGCTGATAATGCCCATTTGCATATTACCCAGCGAGGTTCGGTAACGATAATATTCAGCAATACCAATTAAACAAGCAGCGAGCGCGCCACCTGCGTGCGACAGCGCAATTCGTTGTGGAATTTTGGTCATAGGAATCCACAAAGAAATGGGTAAACTCAATAATGTTCCGACAATTAAGCCTGCGATTATCCAGGTATAACTGACAATACCATTAATAAATAAGGTACCCACCACAGCAATCAACATACCAGCGGATGCCAGATTCATGCCGCGACGAGCAGTTTCTGGTGAGCCTAATGCTTTGACACCTAGAATAAATAATACAGCAGAAACGATATAACAAACTTGAATAATATCCATGGTTATATTTTCTTATCTTCTTTTTTAAACATTTTTAAAATTTTATCCGTGATAATAAAACCACCGACAACGTTAATGGTAGAACAAGTAACGGCGATAAACGCTAAAATGTTTGTTACCATACTATAATCTTGTCCAGCAACAGCAATCGCACCGATTAACGAAATACCTGAAATCGCATTGGTTGCTGACATTAAAGGCGTATGCAGTAATGCTGGAATTCGAGAAATTAAAACAAAGCCTAAAAAACCGGCAAGAATAAAAATATAGATATCGGAAATACCAAGTTCATGCGACATGAGTTGACCCTTGTGTTTGTAATGCTGTTTTGATAGCGGGATGGATAATGTCACCATCACGACAAATTAAACAACCTTTGATTAATTCATCTTCCATGTCAAATGTGCCATTTTGTAAAGATGGCGCAATGTAATTTAAAAATGACAAAATATTTTTTGCGTATAATTCAGAAGCATGAATGGCGACCAAGCTGGGTAAGTTGAGTGTGCCAACCATTGTTACACCCCATTTTTCGTAAACTTCACCTGGCTTTGTTAATGCACAATTGCCAGATTGTTCGCTAGCAAGATCAACAATGACGGATCCTGGTTTCATTACTTGTACCATGGCTTCAGTTATTAACAATGGCGCGCGTTTGCCAGGGATTAATGCGGTTGTAATGACCACATCTGCTTGGGGTAAATATTTTTGTAAGATGTCTTGTTCTGCTTGGTAAAATTCAGCGGTTTGTTCTTTAGCATAACCTTGGCTATCTTGGCTTTGCTCGTGTGTGACTTCAAGACTGACAAAATCGGCGCCTAAACTTTTAACTTGTTCACCGGCAGCAGGTCTAGTGTCGAATGCGATAACGACCGCGCCTAAACGTCTGGCGGTTGCGATTGCTTGTAAGCCAGCAACACCCGCACCAATGACAATTACTTTAGCAGGCGGAATGGTGCCTGCAGCCGTTGTCATCATGGGGAATAATTTACCAATGATGTTCGCTGCCATGATAACGCTCTTGTACCCTGCGATACTGCTTTGAGAACTTAAAATATCCATGGATTGTGCGCGGGCTATGCGTGGGATCATTTCTAAAGCGAAAGTGGTTATTTTTTTATCATTTAGGGCGTTAATTAATTCGGGGTTTTGCAAGGCATAAAGTGGGGCAAGGAGCGTGGTATTTGGTTTTAATTGCGCAATTTCAGGCAGCGAGGGTTTTTGCACTTTAGCGACAATAGTGGCTTCATTTATCACGGAAGCAGCATCATCACAGATTTTAGCGCCACTTGCTTCGTAATCAGCATCACTAATAGCCGCTTTTACGCCGGCATTTTTTTGTACAAAAACACTAAAATGATTGTTGAGTAACTTTACTGTGGTTGCGGGAGTTAATGCTACACGGGTTTCATTTGGGGCAATTTCTTGCAAAATACCTAGTTTCATATGCCTTTGTCTTAGAGAAAAGTAGGTAGGGAGTATAAGTTATCGATATAGGCTGTGCAAATAAAACGTCGTTGTAGACGGTGGCCTGGATATGCGCAACGTCGTCATTGCGAGGAGCGTAGCGACGAAGCAATCCAGCTTTTGATTTCCCTTGAAAAGCTGGATTGCTTCGTCGCTACGCTCCTCGCAATGACGAAGGTAATGGTTGCTCCTCGCAATGACGACGATGCGCGTGTCCAGGCTACAGTGCCTGTAAAAATCGGGCATTATCTTCGTAACTTCCTATCGACACTCGAATAAATTGCGGCATGTTATAAGCGTTCAGTGGTCTTACTAAAATGCCTTGCGATTCTAGTTCTGCTGCAACGTGTTTCGCATCATGTACATTGACAGTAATAAAGTTAGCAACTGATGGGATAAATGAAAAATTCAGTGCGGTTAAGCCGGTTTCTAATTGCTTTTTACCAGCCAAATTAAAACGATAAGTTTCTTCGATATGTTGTTGATCATTCAAGGCAGCAATACCTGCTTGCATGGCAAGTGTGCTGACATTATACGGCAAACGCGCGCGATTCATGATGTCTGCTATTTCCGATGATGACATGGCGTAGCCTAAACGCAAATTAGCAAGCCCATATGCTTTTGAAAAAGTACGCGTGATAATTAAATTTGGGAATGTTTGTAAATAAGCAATCGTATTAGGGAAATCAGCTTCTGTAATATACTCGCAATAAGCTTCATCAATCACAATGATAATATGGGATGGTACGGATTTTAGAAAAAATAATAAATCATCCGTTTTGATATAAGTACCAGTAGGATTATTGGGATTAACTAAAAAAATCATGCGTGTTTCATCGTTGATTGCATGAAGCATCGCACTAAGATCAGTATGAAAATGTTTGGTCGGCACGGTGATAATCTGTGCGTTATAACTTTTTATTAAAATTGGAATGGTTAAAAAAGTATATTCAGAAATAATCGCATTTGCATTTGCTGGTAAAAACGCTTTAATAATTAATTCAAGAATATTTTCCGAGCCATTGCCGAGTGTTATTTGTGTGGCATCAAGATCAAATTTATTTGCTAATAATTTTTTTAATGCTTGATATTCACCATCGGGATACAGGTGAATGTGTTGCATGGCATTTTGCAAGACGCTAGCCACGGATTTGCTTGCTCCTAGGGGGTTTTCGTTATTCGCCATTTGCGCAATATTGACACCCAATTCGTTTTGTAAAGATATAGCAGATTTTCCTGGTTGGTAGAGGGCAAGAGTATGGATATGCGGGTTTGGAAGTGGGTGCTTTGTCATGGCGACATGGTAATGGATTAGGGGAGGGATGGCAATCCCGGACCACAAAAAACGTGTCCGGGCGACATTTTAAAAATCTGCGACAAACTTCACACTATCTTTTAAAAAAGCCATTAAATCATGCTGTGATAAATGTAATAAATCCTTTTGAATGTCTTTGGCAATTAATTCTTTTACGTGTTTATCCAGGTGTTGCTGTACCAGGCCTGTCATGTGTGGGGGAGCGATAAATATTAAATGATCGTACTGATGATGATTGCGTTCATTATTCAATTCGCGGGCAATTTCTCTAGAAAAATCGTCAATTTTAATATCTTTTGCATCCATGTGCGGTGAATAGGCACCCTTTCTACCATTGGGGCTTTTATAATGGCCTGATTTATCTGCTGTTAATTCGCTAGATTTTAAGCGGTTTTCAGGGTGGGCGATTTCTTTATAAAAAACAAGCTCGGATTTATTTTTATTTAACTGGTACAAGCGGCATTTACTGGCATTTGCGGTAATGACTAAAATCATCTGCATTCTCCTACTTGTTCTATTCTTTCATTTTAACATAAATAAATAGTGCTAAAATCTGCTATATAAATCATAGGGATGGTGAGAAGTGACCGAAAGCCCTAAAAAATGCTATCATATAAGTCTGCTATATTTGAAAGGAGTAATAGTGATGAAGGACGCGATCATGTCGAGAAAAAATCATACACCGTTAAAATTAGCAACCCCTTCTGATTTAAAAGAAAAAGCTCGTCAAGCCATTGCAACCGCTATTAATCCATTAGTGGCAGATTCATTTGCATTGTTTGTGAAAACGAAAAATTATCACTGGCATATGTCGGGTAGTCATTATCGCGATTATCATTTGTTGCTAGATGAACAAGCAACACAGATTTTTAATATGATTGATATCTTAGCAGAACGCGTGCGCAAAATTGGCTGCACCACGATTCACTCGATTAGCCAAATCAATGCATTGCAATCGGTGCATGACGATAATGAATTATATGTTGCTCCTAAAATAATGATTCGTCGTTTAATGGAAGAAAGTAAGCAGCTTACACAACGTATGCGCGCAGCACACAAAGTTTGTTCGGAAAATGGTGATGTTGCAACGACGAGCATTTTAGAAGTTTTTATTGATGAAACAGAACGCAGGACTTGGTTTTTGTTTGAGACGCAGGCGGAATAGTTTAGCTTGGGCATGTTCTTGCTATTGTGAGCTGTTATTGCGAGGAATGGTCGTCATGACGACGAGGAATGGTCGTCATTGCGAGGAGCGCAGCGACGAAGCAATCCAGCTTTTCAAGGGAAATCAAAAGCTGGATTGCTTCGTCGCTGCGCTCCTCGCAATGACGAAGGTAATGGTTGCTCCTCGCAATGACGAAGGTAATGGTTGCTCCTCGCAATGACGAAGGTAAT